>NZ_CP075567.1:1419375-2838750 GCF_021018765.1 Pseudomonas fitomaticsae
CTGGAAGATGCTCTGGTTCAGGCCAAGGCAGCAGCCGGGGAGGCGGCGAAGGTGATTTACCTGTCCCCCCAAGGCCGTCAACTGACTCAGTCGGCGGTACGCGAACTGGCGAAATCGGATGCATTGATCCTGATTGCCGGTCGTTATGAAGGCATTGACGAGCGTTTTATTGATGCTCATGTCGATGAAGAGTGGTCGATTGGGGACTATGTCCTGTCTGGCGGCGAGCTGCCGGCGATGGTCCTGATAGATGCGGTTACACGACTGCTGCCCGGAGCTTTAGGGCATGCGGACTCCGCGGAGGAGGATTCCTTCACGGATGGTTTGCTGGATTGCCCGCACTACACCCGACCGGAGGTGTATGCGGATCAGCGTGTTCCCGACGTGTTGCTAAGTGGCAATCACGCACACATCCGGCGTTGGCGTTTACAGCAGTCCCTTGGTCGGACCTATGAACGACGCGCCGATCTTCTGGAAAGCCGCTCGCTTTCTGGAGAAGAGAAGAAGCTGCTCGAGGAATACATCCGCGAGCGGGACGATAGTTAACAACGTATCGATGGTAGATCAGACGATTTACCTTAGGAGCACAGCATGACCAACAAAATCATCCTTGCACTCGAAGCAGAGCAGATGACCAAAGAAATCCCTACCTTTGCCCCGGGCGACACCATCGTCGTTCAGGTGAAAGTGAAGGAAGGCGATCGTTCCCGTCTGCAAGCGTTCGAAGGCGTTGTAATCGCCAAGCGTAACCGCGGCGTGAACAGTGCGTTCACCGTTCGTAAAATCTCCAACGGTGTTGGCGTAGAACGTACTTTCCAGACCTACTCCCCGCAGATCGACAGCATGGCTGTCAAACGTCGCGGTGACGTACGTAAAGCCAAGCTGTACTACCTGCGCGACCTGTCGGGTAAAGCAGCTCGCATCAAGGAAAAACTGGCTTAAGTCCAGCTTCCGATGCAGAAAAAAGCAGCCTACGGGCTGCTTTTTTGTTGCCCGCAATTTATCCACAGCATTCCGTTTCAGGCCTGACCCATGACCCCTCGCGAGCAAGAAATCGAACGCCGCACCGAACTCTCGGTGACCCGCGTGACCAAGGCGGTTTTCCCGCCGACCACCAACCACCACAACACCCTGTTCGGCGGCACTGCGCTGGCCTGGATGGACGAAGTGTCGTTCATCACCGCCACACGGTTTTGCCGTCTGCCGCTGGTGACCGTGTCGACCGATCGTATCGACTTCAATCACGCGATCCCGGCGGGTTCCATCGTCGAGCTGGTCGGGCGGGTGATCAAGGTCGGCAACACCAGTCTCAAGGTCGAGGTGGAAGTGTTCGTGGAAAGCATGAGCTGCGACGGCCGTGAGAAAGCCATTCACGGGCAGTTCAGCTTTGTTGCGATTGATGATGACAAGCGTCCGGTGCCTGTGCTGCCAGGATTTGCGGCCTGATCCAGCACCGAGCCGCGATTCGATCTGTCAGGCGCTGACACTCTCCGGCTGAATCAGCGCCAGCAACGTCCACCCCGGCCCCGGCTTCAGCACGGTTTCCGGCGACACCACATGCACCCAGCCGCTGTCATCGCGCATGAACAGCAGCGTCGCGCGATTGCCATGCAACGCCTGGTAATCATCCCAGCCAAACCCGTCCGTCAGCGTCGTGCTGTACAGGTCGGCGCCCTGACCCAATTGGCTGGCCAGTCTGGCGTACGTCAGCGCCTCGCTTCCCAGTTGATTACCACGATGTTCGAGGCTGGCGCGGTGCTTGTCGCTGCGCCGGCTCTCCTGCCCGCTGGCCAGTCCGAACAGACGTTGATGACCAAAATCATGGCGAAAGCGCATGGCTGCCAACGTATTGAGTTCGCCCGACGGAGACAACGCCAGCAAATGCCCCAGTCCGACCAGGTCCAGATGCGCATCGGCGTGCTGCGAGGCCGGATTGCCGAAGTAGGTCGGCAAGCCATCCATGCGCGCCGCGCGGATGTTTTCCCAGCTTGAATCTGTCAGCAGCACCCGGCTGCCCAGCTGTTGCAGCGACTTGCCGAGCAGCCGTGCAGGTCCGTTCGCCCCGACGATCAGGAAGCCGCTCGGCGCCGGTTCCGCAACTTTCAACAGGCGCGCCAGTGGCCGGGCAGTCGCGCTTTGCAGTACGACGGTGCCGATGATCACGGCGAAGGTCAGCGGCACCAGCAACAGCGCGCCTTCATGACCCGCTTCATCCAGGCGAATCGCAAAGATCGCCGAGACCGCCGCCGCGACGATGCCGCGAGGGGCAATCCAGCACAACAGTGCACGCTCACGCCAACTCAGACTCGAACCGGCAGTACTCAGCACTACGTTCAACGGTCGGGCGATCAACTGGATCACCAGCAACAGAATCAACACCAGCGGCCCGAGACCGATCAGCGCGTTCAGGTCCAGGCGTGCCGCCAGCAGAATGAACAGCCCGGAAATCAGCAGCACGCTGAGATTTTCCTTGAAGTGCAGGATGTGCCGCACGTCCACGCCCTTCATGTTCGCCAGCCACATGCCCATCAATGTCACCGCCAACAGCCCGGATTCGTGCATGACTTGGTTGGCGGCAATGAATATCCCCAGCACCGCGGCGAGCGATGCCAGGTTGTGCAAATACTCCGGCAACCACTGGCGCCGAATGATCGTACCGAGCAACCAGCCACCGGCAATACCGAACGCGCTGCCGCAGACGATCACCCCGCCAAACGTCAGCAGACTCTGTTCCAGTCCATGGCCTTCGGCCCGGGCGATGATGAAGCTGTAGACCACCACCGCGAGCAGCGCGCCGATCGGGTCGATCACAATGCCTTCCCAACGCAGGATGTTGGCAATCGAAGCCTTCGGCCGCACCACCCGCAGCATCGGCACGATCACGGTCGGCCCGGTGACCAGGGTCAGGCTGCCGAACAGGATGGCGAGCAGCCAGTCGAAGCCCAGCAGCCAGTGGGTCGCGACCGCAATCACTACCCAGGTCGAAAGCGCTCCGATTGTGACCAGCCGATGCACGACGCTGCCGATCTCGCGCCACTCCGACAGGTGCAGGGTCAGGCTGCCTTCAAACAGAATCAGCGCCACCGCCAGCGACACCAGCGGCATCAGCAACGGGCCGAACATTTCCTGTGGGTCGAGCCAGCCCAGCACGGGGCCTGCCAGAATGCCGGTCAGCAGCAGAAACAGAATCGCCGGCAGCTTCAGGCGCCAGGCGAGCCATTGGCAGCCCAGCGCAGCAGCGCCGATACCGCCGAAAGCCAATAGAATTTGCTGCTCGTTCATTGAAGCTCCCTGTTCCTTGAAATAGCGGGCTATGAAAGACTAGCGGCCATTTCAACCGTTCACTCTTTATTTGCGCGCAGTGCCAAGCCTGCGTGTCTTGAGCGCCCATGCCTGCCATCGACCACCCACTGATCGACCAGTTTCTCGACGCCCTCTGGCTGGAAAAAGGTCTCTCCGACAACACTCGCGACGCCTACCGCAGCGATCTCGCGCTGTTCAACGGCTGGTTGCAGGAGAAAAATCTCGAACTGATCAATGCCGGTCGCGAGCTGATCCTCGATCACCTAGCCTGGCGTCTGGAACAGAACTACAAACCTCGCTCCACAGCGCGATTTCTCTCCGGTGTACGTGGCTTTTATCGCTACCTGTTGCGGGAAAAACTGATTTCGGTCGATCCGACCTTGCGCGTGGATATGCCGCAACTCGGTCGGCCATTGCCCAAATCCCTGTCGGAAGCCGACGTCGAAGCCCTGCTGAAGGCACCAGACCTCAGTGAAGCCATCGGCCAGCGCGACCGCGCCATGCTCGAAGTGCTTTACGCCTGCGGGCTACGGGTGACCGAACTGATCAGCCTGACTCTGGAGCAGGTCAACCTGCGTCAGGGTGTGTTGCGAGTCATGGGCAAGGGCAGCAAGGAGCGGCTGGTGCCGATGGGCGAGGAAGCGATTGTCTGGGTCGAGCGCTACCTGCGCGACGGTCGAGCTGAGCTGCTGGGCGGGCGCCCCAGCGATGTATTGTTCCCCAGCCAGCGCGGCGAGCAGATGACTCGGCAGACCTTCTGGCACCGTATCAAGCATCAGGCCAAGGTCGCCGGGATCGGCAAGTCGCTGTCGCCGCACACCTTGCGTCACGCGTTTGCCACCCACCTGCTCAACCATGGCGCCGACCTGCGGGTGGTGCAGATGCTGTTGGGCCACAGCGACCTGTCGACCACGCAGATCTACACTCACGTCGCCCGGGCACGTTTGCAGGATCTGCATGCCAAACATCACCCGCGCGGCTGAGCGCCATTTGTCTTGCGACAGGCGCATTCGGCCACGGGAGCCTTATGTGGTAGGCTTTGCCGGTTTGCACGATGGGCGGTTATGACCCGGTGTTCCGGCACGGGCGTTCTGATCGTTCCATTTGTCCGCCTTCAGGAGTTCTCATGCGTCTGACCCAGATTTTCGCCGCCGCAGCCATTGCGTTGGTCAGCACCTTTGCCGTCGCCGATGACGCGGCCGACAAAGCGATTCGCCAAAGCCTGGAAAACCTCCAGCTCGATGTGCCGGTGGACACCATCACCGCCAGCCCGCTGCCGGGCCTGTATGAAGTCAAGCTCAAGGGCAGCCGCGTGCTCTACGCCAGCGCCGACGGCCAGTACATCGTTCAGGGCTACATGTTCCAGCTCAAGGACGGCAAACCGGTCAACCTGACCGAGAAGACCGAGCGCCTGGGCATTTCCAAACTGATCAATGCGATCCCGGTGGCCGAGACCGTGGTTTACCCGGCCGTGGGCGAGACCAAGTCGCACATCACCGTGTTCACCGACACCACCTGCCCGTACTGCCACAAGCTGCACGCCGAAGTGCCCGAGCTGAACAAGCGCGGCATCGAAGTGCGTTACGTGGCGTTCCCGCGTCAGGGCCTCGGTTCGCCGGGTGACGAGCAACTGCAAGCCGTGTGGTGCTCGAAAGACAAGAAAGCCGCCATGGACAAAATGGTCGATGGCAAGGAAATCAAGGCCGCCAAGTGCGAGAACCCGGTTTCCAAACAGTTCGCCCTCGGTCAGTCGATCGGCGTGAACGGCACACCGGCCATCGTTTTGGCCGACGGACAAGTCATTCCGGGCTACCAGCCTGCGCCACAAGTCGCCAAACTGGCGCTGGGCGCGAAGTAATTCGCATCGTTACGCTCTGGCGTTGACGAGCGTGGTCCGGCGGCAGGATTGCCGGGCCATCAACAGAGAGCCGCGAACCTGCGGTTGTTTTCACGGCCGGCCTCGTGTCGGCCGTTTTATGGGGAGTTCACAGTGAAACCGGTCAAAGTAGGCATCTGTGGGTTAGGGACCGTCGGTGGCGGAACCTTCAACGTACTTCAGCGCAACGCCGAGGAAATTGCTCGTCGTGCCGGGCGTGGAATCGAAGTGGCACAAATTGCCATGCGCACGCCAAAGCCTCAGTTCCAGACGACCGGTATTGCGATTACCAACGATGTCTTCGAAGTGGCCACGAACCCTGAGATCGACATCGTCATAGAGCTGATGGGCGGCTACACCGTTGCCCGCGAGCTGGTACTCAAGGCCATCGAGAATGGCAAGCATGTGGTCACCGCGAACAAGGCTCTGATTGCCGTTCACGGTAATGAAATTTTCGCCAAGGCACGCGAGAAAGGCGTGATCGTGGCATTCGAAGCGGCGGTAGCCGGCGGCATTCCGGTGATCAAGGCGATCCGTGAAGGCCTGTCCGCCAACCGTATCAACTGGGTCGCCGGGATCATCAACGGCACCGGCAACTTCATCCTCACCGAAATGCGCGAGAAGGGTCGCACCTTCGAAGACGTGCTGGCCGAGGCGCAAGCGCTGGGCTACGCCGAAGCCGATCCGACGTTCGACGTCGAGGGCATCGACGCCGCGCACAAGCTGACGATCCTGGCTTCGATCGCGTTCGGTATTCCGCTGCAGTTCGACAAGGCTTACACCGAAGGCATCACCAAGCTGACCACCGCCGACGTGAACTACGCCGAAGCGCTGGGCTACCGCATCAAGCACCTGGGCGTGGCACGCAGCACCGCCGCCGGTATCGAGCTGCGCGTACACCCGACGCTGATCCCGGCCGATCGTCTGATCGCCAACGTCAACGGCGTGATGAACGCGGTGATGGTCAACGGTGACGCTGCCGGTTCGACCCTGTTCTACGGCGCCGGCGCCGGCATGGAGCCGACCGCTTCGTCGGTGATCGCGGATCTGGTGGACGTGGTTCGCGCCATGACCTCCGACCCGGAAAACCGCGTGCCACACCTGGCCTTCCAGCCGGACTCGCTGTCGGCCCACCCGATCCTGCCGATCGAAGCCTGCGAAAGCGCCTACTACCTGCGCATCCAGGCCAAGGACCATCCGGGCGTGCTGGCTCAGGTGGCGAGCATCCTCTCGGAGCGCGGCATCAACATCGAGTCGATCATGCAGAAGGAAGTCGAGGAACACGACGGCCTGGTGCCGATGATTCTGCTGACCCACCGCGTGCTGGAACAGCACATCAATGATGCGATCGCCGCCCTCGAAGCGCTGGCGGGCGTGGTCGGTCCGGTTGTGCGGATCCGCGTCGAGCACTTGAACTAAGCCGATCTCCTTCACCGGTCCCGCCTGCGGGGCCGGTGTCGTGAACACTGTCCATTGGAGTCAGTCATGCGTTACATCAGTACCCGCGGCCAGGCACCGGCCCTGAATTTCGAAGACGTCCTGCTGGCCGGTCTTGCAACCGACGGCGGTCTGTACGTCCCGGAAAACCTGCCACGTTTCACCCAGGAAGAAATCGCTTCCTGGGCCGGCCTGCCGTACCACGAGCTGGCTTTCCGCGTCATGCGCCCGTTCGTCACCGGCAGCATTCCGGACGCCGATTTCAAAAAGATTCTTGAAGAAACCTACGGTGTGTTCGCCCACAACGCCGTTGCGCCGCTGCGTCAGCTGAACGGCAACGAATGGGTGCTGGAGCTGTTCCACGGCCCGACCCTGGCGTTCAAGGACTTCGCCCTGCAACTGCTCGGTCGCTTGCTCGACTACGTGCTGGAAAAGCGCGGCGAGCGCGTGGTCATCGTCGGCGCCACCTCCGGTGACACCGGTTCGGCCGCCATCGAAGGCTGCAAGCACTGCGAAAACGTCGACATCTTCATCCTGCACCCGCACAACCGTGTGTCGGAAGTGCAGCGTCGGCAGATGACCACCATTCTCGGTGAGAACATCCACAACATCGCCATCGAAGGCAACTTCGATGACTGCCAGGAAATGGTCAAGGCCAGCTTCGCCGACCAGAGCTTCCTCAAGGGCACCCGTCTGGTGGCAGTGAACTCGATCAACTGGGCGCGGATCATGGCCCAGATCGTTTACTACTTCCACGCAGCCCTGCAACTGGGCGGCCCGGCGCGTTCGGTGTCGTTCTCGGTGCCGACCGGCAACTTCGGCGACATCTTCGCCGGTTACCTGGCGCGCAACATGGGCCTGCCGATCAACCAGTTGATCGTCGCCACCAACCGCAACGACATCCTGCACCGCTTCATGAGCGGCAACCAGTACGTCAAGGAAACCCTGCACGCCACGCTGTCGCCGTCGATGGACATCATGGTCTCGTCGAACTTCGAACGTCTGCTGTTCGATCTGCACGGTCGCAATGGCGCGGCGATTGCCGGGCTGATGGATTCGTTCAAGCAGGGCGGCGGTTTCAGCGTCGAACAGGAACGCTGGACCGAAGCACGCAAACTGTTCGACTCGCTGGCCGTGGACGATGCGCAAACCTGCGAAACCATCGCCGAAGTCTACGAGCAGACCGGTGAGGTGCTGGATCCGCACACCGCCATCGGCGTGAAAGCCGCTCGCGAATGCCGCCGCAGCCTGGACATCCCGATGGTGATTCTGGGCACGGCGCATCCGGTCAAGTTCCCGGACGCGGTGGAGAAAGCCGGTGTAGGAAAAGCTCTCGAACTACCTGCACATCTTTCTGATTTGTTTGAGAGAGAAGAGCGCTGCACTGTGCTGGCGAACGAGCTCAAAGCCGTGCAGGCCTTTGTCAGCCAGCATGGCAACCGCGGCAAGCCTCTTTAAGCCCGCAAAGCTGTCACATTTTGAAGCCCGTCTCCTGACGGGCTTTCTTGTTTTTGCATGCCACACTGCGCGCGTTTCGCCCACGAAGGACGGGCGAGTCGATGACGAAGGATGTGGCAATGCGGTTTTTTTCTGGATTGAAGCCAGCCCTGTGCTGGTTGTTTTTATTGGGTTGGTTCGGGTTTTCGCAGTGGACCGAAGCGGCCCATCTGGCCAAACATTCCGATGCGGTGGAGGCTGTTCAGCCCATCGAGCTGGATGAGCATGAGCGTCAGTGGATTCGGGATAACCCCCGGGTGACCGTCGCCTCTGTGCAATACCCGTTGTATCTGTTTCAGGACGAACATGGTCAGTGGAGCGGCCTGAACAACGATGTGCTCAAACACATCAGCGCCATGACCGGATTGCAGTTCGTCCATCAGGAATCGTTTTCCACCGACCACATGCTGGAGCGGCTGCAGAGTGGTGTGGCCGATATCAGCACGACATTGGCAATGAATGACGAGCGCAAGGCATTTCTGGATTTCAGCCACGCGTTCGGCGGTGCCGGGTGGGTGTTCGTCGGTCATTCAGGCGAGCCGGCGATACAGTCGCTCGAGATGCTGGTCAAGCGAGTACTGGTGCTACCGGCCCGGCATGCGCTGGAGGACAGCATTCGACGCGACTACCCGTCGATCCAGATCCGTTCGGTCAAGACGTATGCCGAGGCACGGGCACTGGTCGAGAGTGGCGAGGCCTACGCCACCATCGAAAACGAGATCGGCGCTCAGCTGTTTCCCTCCGGCCTGCTCAAGGTCGGTAGTCTGGTGGAGGGCAAGTGGGAGGCGGACCATCTGGCAGTACGCAAAGGGTTGCCCGAGCTTGTGAGCATCCTCAACAAGGCCTTGGGCGCATTCTCGGCGGCTGAGCTGCGTGCCATGCGCCTGAAATGGCTGGATGGCATTTCTCCCGCGCCGACACCCTCGATCATGTCGCAGCTGATCAAGGGAGGATGCTGGGCAATGGGCGGACTTGGGGTGTTCGGACTTTTGTCGTTACTGTGGAACCGTCGACTGGCGGCCGAAATAAAACAGAGGCGTACAGCCGAAAAGGACCTGGGCGATCAATTGGCTTTTCAACATGCACTGATCGATGCAATGCCGGACCCCGTGTTCGTGCGCGATCTGCAGGGGCGGTTGATCATGTGCAACCGCAGTTATGAAGATGCGCTCTCGGTCCGACAGGAGCTGGTACAGGGTCGGATGCTGTTCGAGATCGACGCACTTCCACAGGCCACGGCATTGATGCTGCATGACGAATTCATGGCGCAGATGGGCACGCGTAAAACGCGCTTCAGCAAGCGGCAGCTGTTGTTCAAGGGCGGTCCCCGTCAGATCTATCAGTGGACCGTGCCGTTTTACAGTGCCGATGGAAAACTGCGCGGCCTGCTTGGCGGCTGGACGGACATCACCGAGCGACGGAAGGAGAGCGGGTGCCAATGTCCGCATTAAAGACGGGAAAAGTCCTATAAAGCGCGGCTACTTTTCTGATGGGAGGCTTAGGACGAACGCCCTAAAGTGACAAGCCACTGCGGCGTGAATCCGCGATTGTCGTTCCAGAGGTCGTCCCATGCGCTCGCTCAAGATCCTGATTCTCGAACCCAACCCGTTCCAGCTGATGGCGTTACACCAGATGCTCAACGCCATTGGCATCTACGATGTGCTGACCGCGCCGTCGCTGGGTTCGGCAAAGCGCTCACTGGAGCGCCGCGGAACCGTCGACATCGCCGTCTGCAATCCACAGTTGCAGAGCGGCGACGGGTTGGCGCTGATCCGGCATCTGGCCGACCGGCAAGAAGCGCGGGCACTGATCATGGTGGGGGCTGTAGCGCCCGCCCTGCTGGACGATCTGGAAACCTTGCTGGGCGAGCACCGGATCACCTTGCTCGGTCGCCTGCACACCCCGGTATCGGCGGTATTGATGAGGGCGTTGCTGGATACCTACATGACCATCCCCCGACATTCCGTCGATGCTTGAGTCCCATGGTTATTTTTCTGTCATCTTCACCCTGCATGCTCCGATAGGCCGGTGACGCTCCGGGAGAGGCCGGCGGCAGGCAGAACTTTCCTCTCGGGCCGGTGGTCATTTACTGTGAACACGCCCCAGACACTGTGTTTTCGGACTATTGAGTGGAGATCGAGATGGAAAGTATCAGTCTATTGCTCGGTGAGGCTCTGAGCCCGTATCAGGTAACGTTGACCCCTCGCGGTCGCCACGGCGAATGCCTGGTGACCTTGAAGAACGGCAGCGGCGCGATCGTGGTGGAGCGCGAATTCAATCAGGCGCAATTGAGCGACAAGCGCCAACTGACGGATGTGGTCGACGGCCTGCACCGTGACATCCTGATTGCCGAAGGCCGGCTGGAACCCTGTGTGATCGCGGCGTTGCGAAATGCAGCCCTCGACAAGCACCCGACCCTCTGAAACTGATTTTTCATTTGTGGGAACCTTCCTGCACCCAGGTCAGTCAGACCCCGTAACAGCAGGATCAAGCATTGTGCTCCGGTGCTTGTCGCTTGCTGCTACGGGTCTTTGATACAGACCCCGTTTAACCCCGAGTCGTCTCCCCACTTCTCGGGGTTTCTTTTTGCCCGGATTTCACTGCGCGGCTTGCTGCTGGAAGAAAATCCGCGCCTGTTCCAGATAATCCTGGCGCCGCTCGGGGTCGAGCCAGTCGGCGTAGAGTTGGTTGAGGTGTTCGTGGGGCAGGGTGCGCAACAGCTGATTGATCTCCGTGATCGCCTGTCGACCTGACGTGGTGTCGGTGCAGCCGACATGGCCCGACAGGTACTTGCCGGTGCCGCGAATCGGGAAGAACAGCAATTCGTCCTCGGCGATCTCGGCCTGCCGTGCCTGATAGCGGATTTCCGGCCAGTAACCCAGCACCACCTGCAAACGCCCCAGACGCTGCATCGACAGCAGGCTGCTGAGCGCATCGTTGCCGTAATGGGGCGTCAGCGCGCCGCTCGGTGCCTGATGCAGCAATGTATCGATGTACTCGCCATAACTGCGTTCCGCGACCACTCCGACTTTTCGCTCGCCGTTGGCCAGAAACGCCGACAGGTCGACTTCACCCTCGACCAGAAACGACTCCAGCACGTCGCGATCTCTCTGACGCACCACCAGACCGTTGCTGACCGCGCGAAACGCGGGGATGGAGAAGGCAATCCATTGCGCCCGTTCCTTGTTCCAGATCAGCGACGGATCGCAGGCGAAGGGATGCTCATGAAGCATTTGAATGCCACGGGCGCGATTGACCCGCATCAAGGTGTGTTCGTATTGCGGCATGCCGGCAATCAGCATCGGCATCAATTGATCGATAACGCCCTGGCCCTTTTTCGGGCCTTCGAAGATCGTCAGCGGCGGCAGATCGCGCAGCAGCCAGATCAACGTCGGTTTGGCCTGCGCCCACGCCGGCAGTACCAGCAGAAATAGCAGGCCGAACAACCGCCACGTCCACCAATGATGGGCGCGGTTCGAGGCCGAGGGCATCAGGCGCTTCAGCTCAGATGGCTCCGTCTTCGCGCAGCCGGGCGATCTGCTTCTCGTCATAGCCAAGATCGTGGAGTACCTGCGCATTGTGTTCACCGAGCTGCGGTCCGACCCATTCGGACGTGCCGGGTGTTTCAGAGAGTTTCGGCACGATGCCTGGCATCTTGAAGGGTTTACCGTCCGGCAGTTTGGCGTGCAGGAACATTTCCCGGGCCAGGTACTGCGGATCGTTGAACATGTCTTCGGCACTGAAGATCCGGCTGGCCGGGACTTCGGCCTGGTTCAGCAGGTCCAGCACGGTTTGCAGCGGCAGCGAATTGACCCATCGGTCGATCACGCCGTACAACTCATCGCGGCGGGTATCGCGACCGTCATTGCTGGCCAGCGCCGGGTCATTGGCCAGATCTTCACGGCCGATGATCAGCATGAAGCGCTTGAAGATTGCATCGCCGTTGGCGCCGATCTGCACGTGCTTGCCGTCGGCGCTGGTGTGGATCGACGAGGGCGTGATGCCTGGCATGATGTTGCCGGTGCGCTCGCGAATGAATCCGAACACATCGAACTCCGGCACCATGCTTTCCATCATGGCGAAGATTGCTTCGTACAGCGCCACATCGACCACCTGGCCGAGACCGCCGTTGACCTCGCGATGACGTAAAGCCATCAACGCGCCGATCACGCCCCAAAGGGCAGCAATCGAATCACCGATGGAAATCCCGGTGCGCACTGGCGGGCGGTCTTCGAAACCGGTGATGTAGCGAAGGCCGCCCATGGACTCGCCGACTGCGCCGAACCCAGGCTGATCCTTCATCGGACCGGTCTGGCCGAACCCGGACAGACGTACCATCACCAGTTTCGGATTCAGTGCGTGCAGGGTTTCCCAGCTCAGTCCGAGTTTTTCCAGCACGCCTGGGCGGAAGTTTTCGATCAGAATGTCGGCTTCACCCAGCAGTTTTTTCAGGATCGCCAGGCCGTCGGGGTGTTTCAGATTCAGCGTCAGGGACTTTTTGTTGCGTGCCTGGACGAACCACCACAGCGAGGTGCCTTCGTACAACTTGCGCCATTTGCGCAGCGGATCCCCGCCGTCCGGCGACTCGATCTTGATCACTTCGGCGCCGAACTCGCCGCAGATGCGCGAGGCAAACGGCCCGGCAATCAAAGTACCCAATTCAATGACTTTCAGACCGCTCAGCGGTTTGTTGGCGAACGGCATGCGAGATCCTGTAGGACAAGGCTGAGCAGATACAGCGTTTTAACATAGCCGGCTGTCAGTCGCGCAAGGTTGATCGCCATCAATTCGTGGATTGCCTACAGCATCGGTTAGACTTGCCGACTTTCCTCGTATCAAGAAGCCCGTTCATGGCCCAGCCGTCCACTACCTACAAATTCGAACTGAACCTCACCGATCTCGACCGCAGCGTCTATGAGAACGTGAAGCAGACCATCGCCCGTCACCCTTCGGAAACCGAAGAACGCATGACCGTGCGCCTGTTGGCCTACGCGCTCTGGTACAACGAGCAACTGTCGTTCGGTCGTGGCCTGTCGGACGTGGATGAACCTGCTCTGTGGGAAAAGAGCCTGGATGACCGTGTCTTGCACTGGATCGAAGTCGGCCAGCCAGACGCTGATCGTCTGACCTGGTGCTCCCGTCGCACCGAACGCACCAGCCTGCTGGCCTACGGCAGCCTGCGCGTCTGGGAGGGCAAGGTGATCCCGGCGATCAAGAACCTGAAAAACGTCAACATTGCCGCTGTCCCGCAGGAAGTGCTGGAAACCCTGGCCCAGGACATGCCCCGCGTCATCAAGTGGGACGTGATGATCAGCGAAGGCACGATCTTCGTGACTGACGACCGTGGCCAGCACGAAGTCCAGCTCACCTGGCTGCAAGGCGAGCGCGGTTGAGTCCGCGCTACTCCCGAAAAATCCCACGTATTCAAGAGAAGCTTCTGTCACCCCATGCGTATCGATCCTCGCCCGTTGCCCGCCACTCTGCCGTTTCTCGGTGAATTGCCACCCTTGCTGACCCGGCTGTACGCGGCGCGGGGCGTGCAGTCCGAGGCGGAGCTGGACAAGAGCCTGGCGCGGCTGATTCCGTTCCAGCAGCTCAAAGGGATCGATGCGGCGGTGGACCTGTTGGTGACGGCGCTGGAGCAGCGTCAGCGGATCCTCATCGTCGGCGACTTCGACGCCGACGGCGCGACGGCCAGCACCGTGGGCGTGCTTGGCCTGCGCCTGCTGGGCGCGGCGCACGTCGATTATCTGGTGCCGAACCGCTTCGAATACGGCTACGGCCTGACCCCGGAAATCGTCGAAGTTGCGCTGACCCGCGAGCCGCAACTGTTGATCACCGTCGACAACGGTATTTCCAGCGTTGAAGGTGTGGCGGCCGCGAAGCGTCATGGCCTGAAGGTCTTGATCACCGATCACCACTTGCCCGGCGATGAACTGCCGCAGGCCGATGCACTGGTCAATCCGAACCAGCCCGGCTGCGAGTTCCCGAGCAAGGCGCTGGCCGGGGTCGGGGTTATTTTCTATGTGTTGATGGCCTTGCGCGCGCGCCTGCGCAGCCTCGGCTGGTACGAGAGCAAACCACAACCGAACATCGGCGAACTGCTGGATCTGGTGGCGCTGGGCAGCGTTGCCGACGTGGTGCCGCTGGATGCCAACAACCGGATTCTGGTGCACCAGGGCCTGGAACGAATTCGCGCCGGACGTGCGCGGCCGGGGATCAAGGCGATCCTTGAAGTGGCCAAGCGTGAAGCTTCGCGCATCACGTCTACCGACCTCGGTTTCATCGTCGGCCCGCGCCTGAACGCGGCGGGGCGTCTGGATGACATGAGCCTCGGGATCGAATGCCTGCTGACCCACGACGCTGCGCTGGCCCGGGAAATGGCCGCGCAACTGGACGGCATGAACCAGGATCGCAAATCCATCGAGCAGGGCATGCAGCGTGAAGCGCTGGCCCAGCTCAAGGACTTGCCGGTCGAGTCGATGCCGTTCGGTCTTTGCCTGTTCGATCCGGAATGGCATCAGGGTGTCATTGGTATTCTTGCGTCGCGGATGAAGGAGCGGTATTTCCGCCCGACCATCGCCTTCGCCGACGCTGGCGACGGTTTGCTCAAGGGCTCGGGGCGTTCGGTGCAGGGTTTCCATATCCGTGATGCGCTGAGCGTGGTCGCGGCGCAGCATCCGGATCTGATCAGCAAGTACGGCGGCCACGCGATGGCGGCCGGTCTGACCTTGCCGCAGGAGAATTTTCCGTTGTTCGCCGAGGCCTTCGACGCCGAAGTGCGCAGGCAGCTTCGCGAAGAAGATCTGACCGGGCGCCTGCTGTCGGATGGCACGCTGGCAGTCGAGGAATTTCATCTGGAACTGGCCCGCGCCCTGCGTCACGCCGGGCCGTGGGGTCAGCATTTTCCGGAGCCGCTGTTTCACGGCGTGTTCCAGTTGGTCGAGCAGCGGGTGGTCGGCGAGCGGCACCTGAAAGTGGTGCTGAAAACCGAGTGCGGTTCGGTGAAGCTCGATGGAATCGCCTTCGGCATTGATCGCGATATCTGGCCGAACCCGACGATCAAATGGGTCGAACTGGCCTACAAACTCGATCTCAACGAGTTTCGCGGCAATGAAACCGTGCAACTGATGATTGCCCACATTGAACCGCGATAAGGCCTTCGCGCCCCTCTATTGAAGGGGCGCAGGCATCTTCAATTGTGCTGTTTCATTTCTGAACCCTCCCTCATCCCCGGATGTCGACTAGGCTCTAAGCACTGCTTGATTGGCCTTGTGACGTCTTGTCGAATTTTTTGCCCGCGGGGGCGGGTGCTGTACCTTTTTCCTGTCACTCGTCGACTTTTCAAACAGAACCCTGGAGCCTGCCCACTGATTTGAGAGGTGCCCCATGAGTCTGCTGCTTGAACCCTTTGCCCTTCGCCAACTGACCCTGCCCAACCGCATCGCCGTGTCGCCCATGTGCCAGTA
Source organism: Pseudomonas fitomaticsae (assembly GCF_021018765.1). Taxonomy (GTDB): domain Bacteria; phylum Pseudomonadota; class Gammaproteobacteria; order Pseudomonadales; family Pseudomonadaceae; genus Aquipseudomonas; species Aquipseudomonas fitomaticsae. The sequence continues at coordinate 1,434,958 of NZ_CP075567.1, forward strand.
CTCCAGCGTCGATGGCCTGGCCAACGACTGGCATCTGGTGCACCTCGGCAGCCGTGCGGTGGGGGGCGCTGGCCTGGTATTCACCGAAGCCACGGCAATCACGGCCGACGGGCGGATCACCGCCGAAGACCTGGGCCTGTGGAACGACGAACAGATCGCACCACTGCAACGCATCACCCGTTTCATCAATGCACAGGGCGCCGTGGCCGGCATTCAACTGGCCCACGCCGGGCGCAAGGCCAGCACCCATCGGCCGTGGATTGGCAAGCATGGCAGCGTCAAACCGGAGGACGGTGGCTGGACGCCGGTCGGGCCGTCGCCGATTGCCTTTGACCCGCAACACACCCAACCCAAACAACTCGATGAGAGCCAGATCGCCCAGGTCATCCAGGACTTTGTCGCCGCCGCCAAACGTGCGCTGACCGCCGGTTTCAGTGTGGTCGAGGTGCATGCGGCGCACGGCTATCTGCTGCACCAGTTCCTTTCGCCATTGAGTAACCAGCGCCGCGACCAGTACGGCGGCTCGTTCGAAAACCGCATTCGTCTGGTGTTGCAAGTGACCGAGGCGGTGCGCGCGGTGTGGCCGGAAGAGCTGCCGGTTTTCGTACGCCTGTCGGCTACCGATTGGGTTGAGGACGGCTGGAACCCGGATGAAACCGTAGAGTTGGCGCGACGCCTGAAAGCCTTGGGGGCTGACCTGATTGACGTGTCATCGGGTGGCACGGCGGTCAACGCCGAAATTCCCGTGGGGCCGGGTTATCAGACGCGCTTCGCCGAACGGGTACGCAAGGAGTCAGGCATCGCCACCGGCACCGTGGGAATGATTACCGAGCCTGCCCAGGCCGAGCACATCCTGCGAACCTGCCAGGCCGACATCATCTTCCTCGCCCGCGAACTGCTGCGTGATCCGTACTGGCCGCTGCACGCCGACGATGACCTGGGCGGGCGCAAAGCGGTATGGCCGGCGCAGTATCAACGTGCAACCCATCGGGATCAGCCGATTCACGAGTCTGATCTGCGGGATTGATTCCGACCGGTCGCAACGCCTATAAAACCCGCCATTGAAATGGCGGGTTTTTTCTTTTCTGCCGTTTGGAATTGCAAAGGAATGAACCGCTATGTTGATCGAACGAGAGCTGATTGAATCGGACTTGCCACTGTTGTCGCTGATCGACCGCAGTGAGTTGGTCGAAGAGTGTTATCGCATGGAAAACGGTGAGCTGATTCTGTATCCGGCGCGTTTCGACATGCGCGGCTGGCCCGAAGGGGAGGCGGAGGAGAATGCGCGGGTATTGGAAAAATGCTGGCGCAGCGGTGGGTGGCTACACGGGATTTTCGATGGAGATGTATTGGTGGCGGCGGTGGTTGTGGATAACCGGGTTATTCACAATCAGGGCCTGAACATGCGGCAGTTGAAGTTTTTGCACATCAGCCGTGCCTGGCGCGGGCAGGGATTGGGCGGGCGGTTGTTTGCCCTGGCTTGCGCGTATGGCCGGAAGGTTGGTGCCGAAGCGTTGTATGTCTCGGCGACCGAGTCGCGCAATACCGTGGAGTTCTATCAGCGCCAGGGCTGCCGGTTGCTGGAGCAACCGGATCCCGAGCTGTTTGATCTGGAACCCCACGATATCCACTTGTACTGTCCGTTGGCCTGACGGCTCAAAGCATCAAGGATACTTGCGCTTGTCCGGCGCCGGCGGGAAGTACTGGTACAACCAGGTTTCGCTCAGTGTGCGGTCGTTGGTGCGGATGAACAGCCGCAGTTCCACGGGATCGACGCTGTCGTTGGTCGGGTACCAGTCGAACAGGATCCGGTAGCCCTTGATGTCATCCAGCACCAGCACGCTGAAGTCCTGCACCTTGCCGTTGGAGCAAGTGACCACCGGTTCGATCCCGGTGCCCTGCGGCAGGCGATCCAGACCGCCACCGGTGAAGTCCACAGCGAAACGGCGGGCCCAGACTGGCGGGTAGTGCTCGCCCGGTGCCCAGCCTTCGACAAATCCACCCATGCCCGAACGGGTCGCATGCACCCGCGCCAGCGGTGTGCCGACCGGTGGCAGGGCGCTCCAGTAGAGCTTGTAGCCGTAGTTCAGCGAATCGCCGGCAGCCACCGGTTTTTTCGGTGTCCAGAACGCAACAATGTTGTCGAGGGTTTCGCCGGTTGTAGGAATTTCCAGCAGATCGATAGAGCCTTCGCCCCACGCGGTTGTAGGTTCTACCCAAAGGCTCGGGCGCTTGCTGTACCAGTCGACGGTGTCCTGATAGTTGGCGAATTCGTGGTCGGTCTGTACCAGACCGAAACCCTTTGGATCGGTGTCGGCGAAGGCATTGAATTGCAGGGTCGCCGGGTTGTTCAGTGGGCGGCAGATCCACTCGCCGTTGCCGCGCCACATGGCCAGGCGATCCGAGTCATGGATTTGCGGGTGGATGGTGTCGCACATCCGGCGCTCGTGGGTGCCGCAACTGAACATGCTGGTCATCGGCGCGATGCCCAGTTGTTCGATGGCGGTGCGGGCGTTGATGTGAGCATCGACTTCCATCACCACGCGCTCGGCCTGGCAATCGATGTCGAAGCGATAGGCGCCGGTCGCGCTCGGCGAGTCGAGCAGGGCGTAGACCACAAAGCGGGTCGCGTTCTGATCCGGGGTCTCGAACCAGAACTTGGTGAAGTCAGGGAATTCTTCGCGTTTCTTGGCGTAGGTGTCGACGGCCAGGCCACGGGCGGAGAGGCCATATTGGCCAGTGGCATCCACCGCGCGGAAGTAACTGGCGCCGAGGAACGACACCACGTCATGGCGATCCAGTTCCGGCGCCTTGAACAGCTTGAAGCCGGCAAAACCCAGGTCGCCCTTGAGCTGCTGGGTGTCGACCGAAGTGTTTTCGTAGTTGAACAGTTGAGGGCGGAAATGCACCTCGCGGGCCGTGCGGGTCTTGGGATCGACGCTGTACATGCGCACCGGCTGACGGAAACCCATGCCGACGTGGAAGAACTGCACATCGAGCTGACCCTTGTTCTCCTTCCACAGCGAATGCTCGCCGTCGTAGCGGATCGCATTGAAGTTCTGCGGGGTCATGGTCGCCAGGGTCGGCGGCAGCACCTGTTTGGTGTCCTGATACGCGCTGCCGGCCAGTTGTTTGGCCTGGCGCTTCAGCGTCTCGAAGTCGAAGGCCTGGGCTTCACCGTCGGCGGCACCGCCAGAGGCGGCCCAGGCACGTGCGGCAAGCAGGCCGGAGGCGGAAAGGCCGGTGTAAGCCGCAATGGCCATGGACGCTTTGAGCAAATTCCTGCGGTGCATAGATACAACCTGTCGTGGACAATCCCGCGCCGTTCCTGGCACGTACTGGATCAGAAATTACGGTTCGGACAAGCCTTCGGCCAAACGCTACGGACTAGTAACAGATGCCCGCTAGCTTAATCCGTTCGCTGATTTTGCAAAATTCATTGATAGCACGACGACAGCGTCTCAATGAAACAAGACGTTACGGTTACTTATCCCACAGCCTTTTCTGATTTATAGGGCATATCTGCTTTTTTCGACTAATTACTCTAAAAACAGCTTTTCAGCGCCGATTTAATTTCTATTCTATGGGCATCGCCGGTCACGACCCATCCGACCGGCAGGGCTCAAATCGCTGCTTAAAGGAGCAGGGCGATGCGGTTTTCGACAATTTCTGACGTACTGGAAAAGGACATCGTCCATGACAAAAGGACAAGGCATCACCGAAATGTTGGGCATCTTTCCCTGCCTCACCAACGTCCGGCGAAGACGCCGGCTCAGTCCTGACGAACTGAAACTGGTGGAGCGTTACCGGGAGTTGTCGGAAAGCGACCGGATTGCGATGCGGTATCTGGTGGATGCGATGAGGAGTGTTTCGCGGTTTTGACGTGAAAAACCAAAGGGGCGGACTGTGAAGTCCGCCCCTTTTTCATTCTTGAGGTTTACCGGGGACGCTGTGCCTGCATCAACTCAGGCATGTCCCGCCATTTCACCCAGGCCTGTTGTTGCCAGTGCAGCAGCGGCACGGTTACTCCGGCCCAATGCACCGAGCTCAGGCTCGGACAGTTTTCCGCTGTTGTTGAGCTGGTTTCCCGCAGGATGGGAATCACCTCATTGCTCAGCCATTGCCGCAGGTAGCGGTTTTCCGGGATGAAATGGTGAACCAGCAGCGCGTACATGCCGGATTCGCTGACCATTGGTGTCTCGACAACTTTGCTGTACTTGCGCAGGCGGACGGTGCGGCGTTGGTCGGGGTTGAGTTTCAGGGTGACGCGTGGGTTCAAGGGATGGCCCATCATGCGGCCGAGATCCTGAGCGCAGAACCAGGCTTGGTGATCGAGCAGGAGAGCATGGAGGAAACGGTTGTGGCGGGTGAAGACCGTAGGGACAAAGTGCGTCTGGGTCTCTGGTGAATTTGGCGCGTGCATAGTCAATTTCTACTCCATGTTGAAATGAGAGCCGCCACTTATCCTTCGACAGATTTGGGTGGCGAACCGCGCGGCGTTCGAAGTCGGAACATTCTCGATCAACATGGAAGCCGAGAGGCCCGCGCCACACGGTCCGCCATAACGCGAATCCGAAAGGCAAAAAAGCCTCGGTTTCTATGGAGGACGCAGTTGCGCCATGTTGATGATGTACCGGCTTCGACCCCGGACCGCTGATTGGGCAGCGACGGGATAAAGCCTATCGGTCAGGCGCTAGCGGCGCCAAGTCTACGCTGTGGACGCGTAGCGTAGGAAATGTGGCTTCTTCTTGAAGCCTGTATCTGTAGGAAATGCCTGTTTTTGTATGGCCGCCAGCAAGACTGCACCTGAAGCGTGATTTTTCCTTTATTTATTTGAATCTCAGGCATCCCCCGGGTGCTCGGCCCTTGGTCTCAGGGCTTAAAGGATTTTTGTGAATAATGGAGAATTCAATGAAGGTGTCCCTCAAACAGATCAACGGCCCATGGGATCAGGGATGGGTGCTGGACAAGCACATGGTAAGTAGTACCTTTCTCGGCAACGATGATCGCGGAAACCCTTGTTTCGATAATCAGCGCACAGAGATTGGTCAGGCGACCTACCAGCTCAAATATCAGAAGGATTGGACTCAGGTCGGCCCACTCGCCCAAGCGGTAGCGACAAATGTTTTCCCTATGTTGGATCAAGTAGGGTTTGTGCTGCCCATGCCAGCTTCAAATGTCCGGCAGCGACAACCGGTTACTGAGGTCGCTCTGGAGTTGGGACGAATTGTCGGGCGGCCGGTTTTCTCGGATTTGCTTCGAAAAGCGACTACGGGAAAGTCGCTCAAGGATCTGCACTCCAAAGCAGAAAAGGTTGCTGCGATTGGAAACAGTTTCAGCGTCAATGACGAAATTACGACAGAGGGATGCTGGAATGTTTTGGTCGTAGATGATTTGTTTGACAGCGGAGCGTCGATGGACGCGGCTTGTGCTGTCTTGCGTGAATATCCGAAGGTGGGGAAGATCTACGTAGCGGCGCTAACCTGGAAGTGAATTCAATGACGACTGTATTTATTGCTGGCTCTATCAATATCAAGAACCTTGATCCGAAGGTTAAGGAGCGTATCAGTAATATCGTTGCGTCTGAATTCGATGTGGTCGTTGGTGATGCAGGTGGTGCCGATACCTCCATTCAGGAATATCTGCTGAGTCTTGAGCGATCCAAAACTACAGTGTTCTGTAGTGGTCCAGCACCGCGGAACAACCTCGGACAGTGGCCCGCCAGAACAGTGGACTCCAAACACTCCAAAGGATCGAGGGCCTTCTTCACTGAGAAAGACGTGGTGATGGCCGAAGCCGCTGACTACGGCTTGATGATATGGGATGCGAAGAGCACCGGTACGCTCAGCAACGTCATAGAACTGTTGTCGAGAAAGAAGAAGTCCCTTGTCTTCGTCAACAAGGAGAAGGAATTCAAAGTGGTGGGAGACGTCAATCAGCTCGAAGAGTTGATTGCATTCATGTCTGACCACGCCAAGCAAAAAGCCAACGAAAAAATCAAACTGTTCGATCGTATTTCTTCGCTGAAATACGATCAGTCCGAGCTTTTCTTTTGATGTTTTGCGTCGGCTTTCTTAAACCCCGGCACTCTATCGGTGCCGGGGCCAAAATCTTTTAGCGACTCACCTTCCACGCATCCCCAGCCGGCGCCTTCCCATGGTCATATGGCTTGCCAATCCACATGTAAACCAGCCCCAATCCAACCACGATCACCGTGCTCAGCACCATCGCGTAGTTGATGTACCACGCTGCATCCGGCGTGCGTGGCCAGGCCATGTTGATGATTGCGCCGACGCCGTACACCAGCGCGCCGATGTTCACCGGCCAGCCCCAGGCGCCGAGGGTAAATTTGCCGCTGGGTTTCCAGCCTTTGCTGCGGGCGTACAGGGCGGCGAGGACGATCATCTGGAATGCGAGGTAGATGCCGATGGCGGCGAAGCTGACGATGGTCGCTACGGCGTCTTGCAGGAAGAAGCCGAGGGCGATGATCAGGCCGGGCAGGACGCCGGACACGAACAGCGCGGCGACTGGCACCTGGGTCGTAGGAGAAATCTTTTTCAGCAGTCGGCTACCGATGACCATTTCATCGCGAGCGTAGGAGTACAGCAGACGACTCGCCGCCGCCTGCAGGCTGATGACGCAGGAGATGAAGGAAATCATCACCACGCCCATCACCACTTTCGAGCCGACCGGGCCGAAGGCGTTGTTGAGGATGGTGGTGACCGGGTCCTTGTCGGTGCCGTTGATCACCGCTTGCATGTCAGGCACGGCGAGGATCAGCGCCAGGCAGGCGAACATCGCCGCAATGCCGCCGATGTAGATGGTCATGCGCATGGCCACCGGGATTTTCTTGCTCGGGTTCGGGGTTTCTTCGGCGACATCGCCGCAGGCCTCGAAGCCGTAGTAGAGGAACATCCCCGCCAGCGACGCAGTGAGGAACGCCGGCAGGTAGGAGCCGTCGACGCTGATATCGAAAGTGTTGAACAGCACGCTGATCGGCTGGTGACGCTCGAAAATCAGCAGGTACACGCCGACGATCACCGCGCCCACCAGTTCGCAGAGGAAGCCGAACATGGCGATCCGCGCCAGCACTTTGGTGCCGCTGAGGTTCACCAGGGTGGCGAACAGCGTCAGCACCAGGGCGATGACGATGTTGGTGTTGTTGCTCGGCTCAAAACCGAGCATGGCCGCGAGGTACGGGCCGGCGCCGACCGCCACGGCGGCGATGGTCACGCACAGGGCGATGGAGTAGATCCAGCCGACCATCCACGCCCATTTCTTGCCCACCAAGCGACGTGCCCAAGGATAAACACCACCGGAAATCGGGAACTGCGAAACCACTTCGCCGAAGATCAGGCACACCAGCAATTGCCCGCAACCGACCAGCAAATAAGCCCAGAACATCGGTGGCCCGCCGGCGGCCAGGCACAGACCGAACAGGGTATAAACCCCTACGACCGGTGACAGATAAGTGAAGCCCAGCGCGAAGTTTTCCCACAGGCTCATGCTGCGGTTGAAGTTGGAGGTGTAGCCCAGCTGGCGCAGTTGTTCGGCATCGCTGTCGGCAACGGCGGCTGAGAGATCGGGTGATGCACTCATGTGTGTTTGCTCCGTGAAATCGGCAGATTTCGGATGGCCGAAACCGTGGCGGGGCTTTGTGAGCGCCGCCCGGATCGGTAGTTATTGTTTTGAATGCCTGGTGATGCGGATGACCGGTTTCTGCCTTGAAGCCGGGGGATGCCTTTAGTGCTTGAACATCACATGCCGAACCGTGGTGTAATCCTCCAGCCCGTACATGGACATGTCCTTGCCGTAGCCGGACAGTTTCTGACCGCCATGAGGCATTTCGCTGACAAGCATGAAGTGCGTATTCACCCAGGTGCAGCCGTACTGCAACCGCGCAGACAGGCGATGGGCGCGTCCTACATCCGCCGTCCACACCGAGGACGCCAGGCCGTAGTCCGAATCGTTGGCCCACTCCAGCGCCTGGGCCTCATCGGTGAACTTGGTCACCGACACCACCGGCCCGAACACTTCGCGGCGGACGATTTCGTCGTCCTGCTGGGCGTCGGCCAGAACGGTCGGCTCGAAGAAGAAACCGTTGCCGTCCACAGCCTTGCCGCCAGTGATCAAGCGAATGTGCGGTTGCGCCACGGCGCGTTCGACAAACCCGGCCACCCGGTCGCGATGCTGGGCGGTGATCAGCGGCCCCAATTCGGTCGACGGATCATCCTGCAAACCGTACTTGATGCTGCTGACCGATGCGCCAAGTTTCTCCACGAACTTGTCGTAGATGCCTTGCTGGGCGTAGATCCGGCACGCCGCGGTGCAGTCCTGGCCGGCGTTGTAGAAGCCGAAGGTGCGAATACCTTCGACTGCAGCGTCGATGTCGGCGTCGTCGAAGATGATCACCGGAGCCTTGCCGCCCAACTCCATGTGCATGCGTTTGACGCTGTCGGCGGTGCTGGAAATGATGTTCGAACCGGTGGCGATGGAGCCGGTCAGCGAGACCATGCGCACTTTCGGATGGGTTACCAGCGGACTGCCCACGCTCGGCCCACGACCGAACACCAGATTGAGCACACCGGCCGGGAAAATGTCCGACGCCAGTTCGGCCAGACGCAACGCGGTCAGCGGCGTTTGTTCCGACGGCTTGAGCACCACGGTATTACCGGCGGCGAGGGCCGGGGCGATTTTCCAGGCGACCATCATCAGCGGGTAGTTCCACGGCGCGATGGAGGCGATTACGCCCACCGGGTCGCGGCGGATCATCGAGGTGTGGCCGGGCAGGTATTCGCCGCCGGCCGAACCGCTCATGCAACGGCTGGCGCCGGCGAAGAAACGGAACACGTCGGCAATCGCCGGGATCTCGTCGTTCAGCGCGGCGCTGTAGGGTTTGCCGCAGTTGTCCGATTCCAGTTTGGCCAGTTCTTCGCCATGGGCTTCGATGGCGTCGGCGAGTTTGAGCAGCAGCAGCGAACGGTCTTTCGGCGTGGTCTGCGACCATTCGGCGAAGGCACTGTCGGCGGCGCGCACGGCAGCATCGACCTGGGCTTCGGTGGCCTCGTTGATTTCCACCAGCACGTCACCGCGCGCCGGGTTGAGCACCGGTTGCGCCGGGCCTTCGCCGTTGACCAGTTGGCCGTTGATCAAGAGTTTGGTTTGCATGTTGTTGTCCTCTTTCTACTGCAAATTCAGGGTGGGAAAGGTCAGGGAATTCATTTGCCGCCGCTGCCAGCCACGCTCTCGCCACCCCGGGTCAGGTAGTAGGCGCCGAGGATCGGCAGCATGGTCACCAGCATTACGAGCATCGCCACGACGTTGGTCACCGGCACGTCCCGTGGGCGGCTCAGTTGATTGAGCAACCACAGCGGCAAGGTGCGCTCGTGCCCGGCGGTGAAGGTGGTGACGATGATTTCGTCGAACGACAGCGCAAACGCGAGCATGCCGCCGGCGAGCAGCGCCGAGCCGAGGTTCGGCAGGATGATGTAGCGGAAGGTCTGCCAGCCATCGGCGCCGAGATCCATCGATGCCTCGATCAGGCTGTGGGAGGTTCGGCGCAGACGGGCGATGACGTTGTTGTAGACGATCACCACGCAGAAGGTCGCGTGGCCGACGATGATGGTGAACATCCCCGGCTCGATCCCCAGCGTCTTGAAGGTCGCCAGCAGGGCGATCCCGGTGATGATCCCCGGCAGCGCAATCGGCAGGATCAGCATCAGCGAAATGCCCTGTTTGCCGAAGAAATCCCGGCGGTACAGCGCCGCTGAAGCCAGCGTGCCGAGCACCATCGCGATCAGCGTGGCGATGGCCGCGATCTGCAACGACAGCTTGATCGCTTCCAGCACGTCCGGCCGCGAAAACGCCACGCTGAACCAGTGCAGCGTGAAGCCTTTCGGTGGAAAGCTGAACGCCGCGTCTTCGGTGTTGAAGGCGTAGAGGAAGATGATCAGGATCGGGAAGTGCAGAAACACCAACCCGCCCCAGGCTGCGATTTTCAGCCCTATGGATGCTTTTTCAGAGTGCATCGAAGGCCCCCAAACGTTTGACGATGGACAGGTAAATGGCGATCAGCACAATCGGCACCAGCGTGAACGCCGCAGCCATCGGCATGTTGCCAATCGCGCCTTGCTGCGCGTAGACCATGCTGCCGACGAAGTAGCCCGGCGGGCCCACCAGTTGCGGCACGATGAAGTCGCCCAACGTCAGCGAAAACGTGAAGATCGAACCGGCGGCAATCCCCGGCACCGATAGCGGCAGAATCACCTGCATGAAGGTCTGGCGCGGCTTGGCCCCGAGATCGGCGGAGGCTTGCAGCAGCGACGGCGGCAGGCGCTCCAGCGAGGCCTGGATCGGCAGGATCATGAACGGCAGCCAGATGTAGACGAACACCATGAACCGCCCCAGGTGCGAGGTCGACAAGGTGCTGCCACCGACTCCGGGAATTCCCAGAATGAACTGCAGAACCGGCTCCAGCCCCAGGTGCTGCACGAACCACTGCGCGACGCCGCCCTTGGCCAGCAGCAGCGTCCAGGCGTAGGCCTTGACGATGTAGCTGGCCCACATCGGCATCATCACCGCGATGTAGAAAAACGCCTTGGTCTTGCCGGTGGTGTAGCGCGCCATGTAGTAGGCAATCGGGAACGCGACGATGGCGCTGGCGATCGACACCACGACGGCCATGCTCAGGGTGCGCAGGATGATGTCGAAATTCGACGGCTGGAACAGCGCGGCGAAGTTGGCCAGCGTCAGGTCGGGTGTGACCGCCATGGTGAAGTCGTCGAAGGTGTAGAAACCTTGCCACAACAGCACCAGCAGCGAGCCCAGATAGATCGCGCCGAACCACAGCAGCGGCGGCACCAGCAGCATCGACAGGTACAGGTTCGGCTTGCGATAGAGCAGGTTGGAAAACCTGCGCAACGGCGCCGATTGAGGGAGGGCGAGGGCGGTCATGTCACACCCCGCTCGCAACGGTGTCGTGCAGCGCAATCATCGCTTCCCGCGCCCAGCGCGCACTGATGCGCTGACCGGTCTGGTGCTGCGCGCTGCTGTCGATCCACTGATTGTTGGCCTGGCTGATGCTCAAGGTCTGGCCGTTTTCCAGAGTCAGTTCATAGCGCGTGGCGCTGCCCTGATACTGGATGTCATGGAGCAGACCGCTGACTTCAATCTCGTGGCTGGCCAACGGGCCTTCGGCGAACCGCACGTGTTCCGGACGGATCGAAAACGGCTGCGGATGACCGCTGAGCTGGCGCGCCAGATCGCCGCGAATCACGTTCGAAGTGCCGACGAATTCGGCGACGAAGGTGGTGGTGGGTTTCATGTACAGATTGCGCGGGGTGTCGACCTGCTCGATGCGACCCTTGTTGAACACGGCCACGCGGTCGGACATCGACAACGCTTCGGTCTGGTCGTGAGTGACGAAGATGAAAGTGATGCCGAGCTGGCGTTGCAGCTTCTTCAGTTCGCTCTGCATCTGTTCGCGCAGCTTCAGATCGAGAGCGCCCAACGGTTCGTCGAGCAACAGCACTCGCGGACGATTGACCAGCGCGCGGGCGAGGGCGACACGTTGGCGCTGTCCGCCGGACAACTGCACCGGTTTACGCGCGCCGTAGCCGCCGAGGGCGACCATGTCCAACGCTTCTTCGGCGCGTTTGTGGCGCTCGGTTTTGCTTACGCCTTTGACCTTCAGGCCGTAGGCGACGTTGTCCAGCACATTCATGTGCGGGAACAGCGCGTAATCCTGAAACACCGTGTTTACGTCGCGTTGATAGGGCGGCAGACCGGCGGCTTCGGCGCCGTGAATGCGGATCGAGCCCGCGCTCGGTTGCTCGAAGCCGGCGATCAGGCGCAGGCACGTGGTCTTGCCCGAACCGGAAGGGCCGAGCATGGAAAAGAACTCGCCGTCCTGGATATCGATGGAAACCCGGTCAACGGCCTTCACCTCGCCGAACTGCCGGGAAACGTTGGTGAACTGGACTGCAAGCGTCATGGTGCGGTGCTCCGAAAAGGCGAGGGCCGTCGCAGCGGCCCTGCCTGGACTTCTGAAAAAACTGGATCGTTTGGCGGTGTATGCGATGGTTTTTGGCTAACTCATCTGGTCGATACGCCGCGATCTGCTTTTAGCTCCCTCTCCCCCAGAGGGGCGAGGGGGAAAGGGAGCAGACCGCGTTGTTCCAGGTTTTACCTACCGCCCATAATCGCAATGTAGTCCTGCGTCCACCGGCTATACGGCACAAACTTCCCACCCTCAGCCTGCGGTGTTTTCCAGAAGGCGATCTTGTCGAACTGATCGAACCCGTTGGTCTTGCAGCCTTCAGCGCCGAGCAACTCACTGCCCTGACACGCCGCCGGAACCGCCGGCAACGAACCGAACCACGCCGCCACATCACCCTGGACTTTCGGTTGCAGCGACCAGTCCATCCACTTGTAGGCGCAGTTCGGGTGCTTGGCCTCGGCGTGCAGCATGGTGGTGTCAGCCCAACCGGTGGCGCCTTCTTTCGGCACGGTCGAAGCGATCGGCTGTTTCTCGTTGATCAGGCCGTTGACCTGATACGGCCAGGCGCTGGACGCGACCACGCCTTCGTTCTTGAAGTCGCTCATCTGCACCGTGGTGTCGTGCCAGTAACGGTGGATCAGCTTCTGCTGAGCGCGCAACAGTTCCAGCACAGCCTTGTACTGATCTTCGGTGAGCTGATACGGATCCTTGATCCCCAGCTCAGGCTTGGTGGATTTCAGGTAAAGCGCCGCGTCGGCGATGTAGATCGGGCCGTCGTAGGCTTGCACGCGGCCCTTGTTCGGCTTGCCATCGGGCAGGTTCTGCGCGTCGAACACCACGTTCCAGCTGGTCGGTGCAGTCTTGAACACGTTGGTGTTGTACATCAGCACGTTCGGGCCCCACTGGTACGGGGTGCCGTAGGTCTGGTTGTTGACCACGTACCACGGCGCGTCTTTCAGGCGCGGGTCGAGGGATTTCCAGTTCGGAATCAACGCAGTGTTGATCGGTTGCACACGCTTGCCGACGATCAACCGCAGCGAGGCATCGCCCGACGCCGTCACCAGGTCGTAACCGCCCTTGGCCATCAGGCTGACCATTTCGTCAGAGGTGGCGGCGGTTTTCACATTGACCTTGCAGCCGGTTTCCTTCTCGAAACCGGTCACCCAGTCGTAGGCCTTGTCGCTTTCACCGCGTTCGATGTAGCCGGGCCAGGCGACGATATCCAGCTGGCCTTCGCCGGCGCCGACGGCTTTCAGCGGCTCGGCGGCCTGCAGGCTGGCGCTGGCCAGCAGGGCCATGGTGATTGCACTGAGCAGTGCGGTCTTGTGCACGAACATGGTGAACCCTCTTCTTTAAATTATGGTCGGGGCAGTTTTGAACGCGGTGAAGCATGCCGTGGTCGGCTTGTTATTAGCGTAGTCAGAGATGCTGGCCGTGGCGGGCCATGATGTGCCGCACCACGCTGTAGTCCTGTAGCGAATCGCTGGATAAGTCTTTGCCGTAACCGGAGCGTTTCAGCCCGCCGTGGGGCATTTCGCTGACCAGCATGAAATGGCTGTTGATCCAGGTGCAGCCGTATTGCAGGCGTGCGGCGACCTGCATCGCCTTGTCCAGGTTCTGGGTCCACACCGACGAGGCGAGGCCGTATTCCGAGTCGTTGGCCCAGTCCACCGCTTGCGCGAGTTCGTCGAAGCGGGTCACGGTCACCACCGGGCCGAACACTTCGCGCTGGACGATTTCATCGCTCTGTTTGCAACCGGCCAGCAGGGTTGGCTGATAGAAGAACCCGGCGCCGGAATGCACCGCTGCGCCTGTAACCCGTTCGATGTGCGGCTGACCGAGGGCGCGCTCGACAAAACTGGCCACGCGGTCGCGCTGACGGGTGCTGATCAGCGGGCCGATCTCGTTGTCGGCGTCGCGTTTGCCAGCGAAGCGCAGACTGCTGACCGCCGCACCGAGTTCGGCGACCAACTTGTCGTGAATCCCGGCCTGGGCGTAAATACGGCAAGCCGCCGTGCAGTCCTGCCCGGCGTTGTAATAGCCATAAGTGCGCACGCCTTCGACCACGGCTTTGAGATCCGCGTCGTTGCAGACGATCACCGGGGCCTTGCCGCCGAGTTCGAGGTGGGTGCGTTTGAGGGTTTTGGCGGCGGCCTGGAGGATTTTCTGACCGGTGACGATATCGCCGGTCAGCGACACCATGCGCACTTTCGGGTGGCCAACCAAGTGACTGCCGACGCCTTCGCCGCCACCGCACACGATATTGATTACGCCACGCGGCAGAATTTCGGCTAGCGCTGGCGCCAGCGCCAGAATCGACAGCGGAGTGTGCTCGGAGGGTTTGAACACCAGCGTATTGCCGGCGGCGAGGGCCGGGGCGATCTTCCACGCGGCCATCATGATCGGGTAGTTCCACGGCGCAATCGACGCGACGACGCCAATCGGATCGCGGCGCACCATGCTGGTGTAGCCGGGCACGTATTCGCCGCTGAGCTGACCGGTCTGGCAGCGCACGGCGCCGGCGAAGAAGCGGAACACATCGACGGTGGCGGTCAAATCGTCCTGCCGCGCTAGATGCAGCGGCTTGCCGCAGTTCAGTGCTTCGAGGCGGGCGAGGTGATCGGCGTGCTTTTCGACGGCGTTGGCGATTTCCAGCAGGAAATTCGAGCGTTGTTGCGGGGTGGTGCGCGACCACTCGGCAAAGGCGCGGTGGGCGGCGAGGATGGCGGCTTCGACTTGCTCGGTGCTGGCCTCGGCTATCTGGGTCAGGACTTCGCCAGTGGCCGGGTTGAGGATCGGTTCGACAAAACCCTGGCCGGCGACCAGTTCGCCGTCGATCAGCAACGCGGTGTGCATGTGGGTCTGCGCGCCAGCCATTTTCCGGGATCTCTTTTCTTGTGTGGTCATCTTTGCTCCCGTGGATCCGGGAGCCGACCGTCTTATAGATGCAGCAAGACTAGTGCGCGGCTCCGGGGTCGACAAATTCTAAATACTGAAGGTGGCATTCGATTAAATAGATGGCTTGCGTCCGCCGTGAGGTTGCTCGCGGGCCACGGTCAGGAAGGGATCGACCAGTGCGGGGCGGGCGGTGCCGCGACGCCAGGCCAGGCCGACGTCGAGGGTCTGGTTGAGGTCGGCAATCGGTCGCGCTTCGATGATGTCGCCTTCCAGCGACCAGGGGCGGTAGGTCATGTCCGGCTGGATCGACACGCCGAGGCCCGCCGCTACCAGGCTTCGCACCGCCTCGGTGGACGCGGTTCTGAGGGTGATCTTCGGTTGCAGTCCGGCGCCGCGCCATAGGCGTTGGGCGTTGCGATCCATTTCGTCGACGTTCAGCTGAATCAACGGTTCCCGGGCCACATCGGCAAGGTTGATGCTGTCGTGTTCCAGCAGCGGATGCTGGGCCGGCAGCCACAAACGGTGCGGCGAGTGGGTCAGCACTTCGGTCTGCAAGGCGTGGCGGTCTTCGAGGTTGGAGAGGATCAGCACACCGACATCGATCTCGCCGCTGACCAGCAGATGCTCGATATACGGCCGCTCGTCCTCCATCACCCGGATCTCGACATTGGGATAGGCGCGCTGGAAACGGGTCAGCAAATCCGCCAGGTAGTAACCGGCTACCAGACTGGTCACGCCGACGATCAACTGCCCGGCGACCTGGTCGGTGCTCTGTTGCAGGCTGCGTTTGGCGTTGTCCACGGTCGCCAGAATCAGGTGCGCCTGGCGTAGGAATTGGTGCCCCTGATGGGTGAGCGTCATGCCCTTGGCGTGGCGGTTGAACAGGCTGACGCCGATTTCTTCCTCCAGTTGCTGGATGGCCAGGGTCAGGGTCGATTGGGAAATGAACGCGGTTTGCGCGGCGGCGGAGATCGAGCCGGTCTCGGCCACGGCGATGAAATGGCGGATCTGACGCAAGGTCATCATGGAAGGATTACCCGGTGGGCGGTTTTTATAGATTGCCTCGAGTGTATATCTATTTTCGCGAATGGCTGCGGTGGGCCAGGCAACATCTGGAAGCACACTCGCACCCAAGTGACGGGCACTTTCGAACTAGGCTGAGGGCCTTATTGATCCGGATAACCCCAGTTTGGAGACGGAACATGAACACCCGTGGATTGCTCGATCAACTCCTCAAGTCCGGCCAGGATCTGCTGCAGAACAAGGCCGGCGGGGCGCAGAACAAACCGGCTGCCGGTGGTTTGGGCGGATTGCTGGGCGGATCTTCCAGTAATGGCGCACTCGGCGGTTTGCTGTCAGGCGCAGGCGGCGGTGCTCTGGCGGCCGGCGCCATGGGCCTGTTGCTGGGCAGCAAAAAGGCCCGCAAGGTTGGCGGTAAAGTCGCCATCTATGGCGGCCTCGCCGCACTGGGCGTGATCGCCTACAAAGCCTACGGCAACTGGAACGCCCAAAAAGGCACCGCCCCCCAAAGCGAACCGCAAACCCTCGATCGCCTGCCACCTGCGCAAGTCGAACAACACAGCCAGGCCATCCTCAAGGCCTTGGTCGCCGCCGCCAAGGCCGACGGCCACATCGACGACCGCGAACGCCAGCTGATCGAAGGCGAGTTCACCAAACTCGACAACGATCAGGAACTCAAGCACTGGCTCCACGCCGAACTCAACAAACCCCTCGACCCCACCGACGTTGCCCGTGCGGCAAGCACACCGGAAATGGCCGCCGAAATGTACGTGGCAAGCGTGATGATGGTGGATGAGGAGAACTTCATGGAGAAGAGCTATCTGGATGAACTGGCGCGGCAGTTGAAGCTGGAGCCGGGGTTGAAGGTGGAGTTGGAGAGGCAGGTTAGGGTGGCTTTGGTGTAAGCGGGGTGATCTGCTCTTGTCTGTGCAACGAGTAATTTGATGCAAGAAAAAGGAGGAAGATAATATTTTATATTGATCTTCCTTTTTTTGTTATGGACTAACTTGGTGTGTGCAAGGCTTGCGCTTGGATTGTTGTAATTGTTTGCTTTTTTAGTATCCATAGATTGGCGGAAAGTATGAAAGAGGAGAGTGTGATTTTTTCCAGTTTTTGGCAAGCAGTATGCCTTGCTTTATTTCTTTTTCCGTCATCTCTTTGGCGATGTCAGAAAGTATCATTTTTCCATCTTCAGCAGCTGTTCCGCCACCGTTGAACCCAGACATCAAGTAAGCAAGGGCATATGCCTCCGTCAGGTCTTTTGTATAGCCAAGATCGTCAGGCATATGAGCTACACTCAGGGCGTAGTTTCCAACCGCCTCAATGTATCCATGTTCCGCAGATTTTTTGAGCCAGAAAGCAACGTCTTCTTTTTTGCCGTTGTTTTCAAAAAGATAGTTTGCGTATAGATACATTGCCCGTGGGTATCCGCCTTCAGCCGATGCTCTATACCATTTTTCAATGGCTTTATTCCGGCTACCCGGAATAAAAAACCATCCACCACCGTCTTTGTAGATTCCCGCGAGTGTGTTTTGTGCCAAAGGGTCGCCCGCTTCTGCAGCCTGCTCTAACCAGTTAAATCCTTGTTTGGTGATAAAAAGTACAGTCATAGCCTCAGTATCGCCATGTTTAGCACGTTCCTTGGCTATTTCTATCGCTTGATCGCGCCATTCGTCAGCGCTCATTCCTGTGCAGTCCCCAAAAACATTGCAGGGATCGCTTTTGCTGCTCAAGCGCAGCATCGCGTATAGATCGCCTTGATCCGCTGCGGCTTCGTACCACTTTCTTGCTTCGGCAGTGGTGTAGCGATTGCTCAATCGAAGGGCTTCCCCCAAGTAGTATTGGGCAACTCGATCTCCTCCTTCGGCTGCGACTTTAAGTAGCGGTTGAGAGTCGTACC
The DNA here is from genome assembly GCF_021018765.1 of Pseudomonas fitomaticsae. Taxonomy (GTDB): domain Bacteria; phylum Pseudomonadota; class Gammaproteobacteria; order Pseudomonadales; family Pseudomonadaceae; genus Aquipseudomonas; species Aquipseudomonas fitomaticsae. The sequence goes on from NZ_CP075567.1 coordinate 1,452,774, forward strand.
AGTCACTTTGCTGATACAGATTTAGGCCTTGATCTTTAGCTATTTGTTGGTCCGCAGAGAGCTGGGCATAGGCCAGGTATGATGAAAGTGTTAAATATAGAGCGAGTGCAATGTTTTTTATATTCAAAGTGCAGCTCTGTCAGGGTTTCTTGTTTTTTTGAAAACGGCCAGGTCTATGTTGGTGTTGCTGAACTGGCCTTGCTTGTCTTTGCTGGGCGTCAATATCCGTAAATTGGATCAAAATACGAAAGTGGCGGGTGAGTTTTTTTCCACTCTTTGGAAAATTCGATGCCTTGTTTTATTTCATCTGGTTTCATCTGGCTCTCAAGCTCTGGAAGTTTTCGTTTTGCGTCCTTTGGAGCCGTTCCGGCCTCAAGTTTTGAAAGTATTAGAATCAAGCTGTATGCTTCTTTCAGATTTACTGGGTAGCCGAGTTCGTTGGAGGGGTCGGAGATTTTATATGCATAAGTAATTAATGAGTCTATATGGCTGTTTTCTGCAGCTTTTTTTACCCAGTGTGCGATTTCCTCTTTGCTGCCGTTGTGGTCATATAAATAATTTGCGTAGAGAAACATTCCTCTCGGATTGCCACCCTCAGAGGAAGATTTAAATAGTCGATTAATCTCTTTTTCGCGACTCCCTGGAATAAAAAACCAACCAGCACCGCTTTTGTAAACACTGGCTAACAGTTGTTGGGCATAACTGTCACCGCCTTCCGCCGCTTTCTCAAGCCAGGAAATCCCTTGGCCAGCTGTAAAGAGCACTGTCATTGCTTCAGTGTCTCCTTTAACGGCTCGCTCGTTTGCCGCTTTTAATACTTGCTCTCGCCAATCTTTTGCGCCTTTTTCAGAGCAGCTGTCCATAATGGTACACAAGTCATCTTCTTTACTTAAACGAAGCATTGCATAAAGATCGCCCTGCTCAGCAGCTGCCTCATACCATTTTTTAGCTTCGGCAGTGATATAACGCTTACTTAGTCGAATTGCTTCGCCCAAATAGTATTGGGCGTCACGATCTCCAGCTTCCGCTGCGATCGTGAGGAGTGGCTGGGAGTCGTACCAATCACTTTGACGAAAAAGCGCGATGCCCGAATCTCTGGCTGTTTTTTGCGCTGGGTTGAACTCAGCTGTTGCGCTACTGCAGAAAATCAACGAGAGCCAGAAAGCTCCAATAAAATTCCTAATCAATGTTTGGTCCTTTGTAAGTAACGTTTAGACCTTTGACTGGTGTGAGAGCCGCTTCTTATATACGAAAGAAACGGATGAAAAGAAAATGGTGGAAGAACTTTTTTTAGAAATTAATTCTGCCACCCTTTTCTTAGATCAGTAGCCATAAGGTGGAACAAAATAAGATAGTGGAGGATGCTTTGTTTTCCACTCTTTGGCGAAAGCTATCCCTTTTTTGATTTCTTCTGGAGTCATTTTTTCTGCTATTTCTGGAAGGCTTCTGCGAGCATCTTCCGGTGCGACCCCACCCCCTTCTAGTTTCGAGATAAGGTAGGTTATTCCGTAAGCTTTCACTAAATCCAATGGAAAACCGTAGCTGTCAGGAAGATGGGCTATCGTCAAAGCATAGCCACCCGCAGCATCGATATGGCCCATCTCAGCAGCCTTCTCAATCCAGTATCCAACTTCTTCTTTACTTGCGTTGTGCTCGTACAAGAAATTTGCATAAAGATACATGCCTGGCGCATAACCGCTCTCGGCTGAGGCTTTAAACCATTTCTCAACAGCTTTCTCGCGACTTCCGGGAGTCAGGAACCATCCGCCACCGTCTTGGTAAACCCCTGCAAGGACTTTCTGGGCAACCCCGTTACCAGCGTTTGCCGCTCTTTCCAACCACGCCAAACCTTGCTTCGCTGTGAATAAAACAGTCATTGCTTCAGAATCGCCTTTTTCGGCACGTTCTTTTGCAATCTTCAAAGCATGCTCTCGCCACTCTTCACCGCTTTTACCGGCACAGCTACCCATTTCTTTACATAGATCACCTGAGTTGCTTAGACGTAGCATTGCGTAAAGGTCACCTTGGCTGGCTGCTGCCTCGTACCATTTTTTTGCGTCTACTGTGATGTAGCGTTTACTAAGACGAATGGCTTCTCCTAAATAGTACTGCGCAACACTATCGCCACTCTCTGCCGCAATTTTGAGTAGCGGTTGGGAATCGTACCAGTCACTTTGTTGGTAAAGTGAAATGCCTTTTTCTTTTGCGGCCTCTTGCTCAGTAGTTAGTTTGGCAAAAACTGAGCCGGAAAATAAAATTGAGCATGAAATTATGGCAAGAGTTTTCTTAATCAAAGTTAAATCTGTCACCTCTTTTCTTTTTCTGTTGGGATTATATTGTTTTTTGAAAGTGGCCAGCTTTAGGGGGGCGCTGGCCTTTCTTGTGTTTGCTAGGTCTTAATAGCCGTATATAGGATCGAAATAGGAGAGTGGCGGGTGTGTTTTTTCCCATTCCTTTGCAAAGGAAATTCCAAGTTCAATTTCCTTGGGTTGCATTTTTTTTGCTATTTCTGGAAGGTTGAGTCTTGCCTCTTCAGGAGAAGTCGCCCCACCTTTAAGGTTTGATATTAAATATGTAAATCCGTAGGCTTTAACTAAGTCTAGAGGGAATCCATAAGTATCTGGTAAGTGTGCGATGTTTAAGGCGTACCCTCCTAATGCCTCAATATGACCCGATTCGGCCGTTTTTTTAAGCCAACGTCCTACGTCCTCTTTGCTTCCATTGTGTTCATACAGATAGTTTGCATAGAGGTACATGCCCGGAGGGTAGCCGCCTTCAGCCGATGCTTTATACCACTTTTCTATTGCTTTCTCGCGACTGCCTGGAATCAGGAACCAGCCCTGTCCTCTTTTATAGGCACTGGCGAGTAATTGCTGAGCATAGCTATCACCAGATTCCGCAGCCCTTTCTAGCCATTCCAACCCTTGTTTGGCCGTAAACAGCACAATCATTGCCTCTGTGTCGCCTTTGTCTGCACGCTCACGAGCGACTTTTACCGCATGCTCCCTCCATTCTTCACTATTTTTACCTGTGCACTCTTCCAATACTGTGCACAGATCATTTTTATTGCTGAGACGTAGCATCGCGTAAAGGTCGCCCTGCTCGGCGGCGGCCTCATACCATTTTTTGGCTTCGTCCGTCATGTAACGATTACTCAGTCGTATCGCCTCGCCTAAAAAATACTGAGCGTGACGGTCGCCAGCTTCAGCGGCGGTTTTTAAAAATGGTTGTGAGGAAGTCCATGCGCTTTGTTGGTAAAGAGCAATACCCTTATTTCTGGCTGCCGTCTGAATCTCTGTCAACTGTCCGGCGGAAGCACAGGATAGGAACATTAAAATTAGACAACCTAAAGTAGCTCGCTTAATCAATGTTTGGTCCTTTATAAGTGGTGTTTATACCTTGGACTGGCGCGAAAGCAGGCCCTTTATATACGGTGCTATAGTCACAATGTTTATTTAAACGAAGTCCGAGCTTCGATACGCGATCTTTGTATCTGGCTCGCATTACATTGTTGGTTTCGGTGAGTCCAAGTACTCGCTCGGCCATGAATAAATCAAGTTTTGCTTTGTTTTTACAGTATGCGAGCCCAGCTTGGCCAGGTCGTGCACCGTCTCGATTCATGCAGATAATTGCTTCTTCAAACTGTTGATTTGCATCAGGCTTACTAGATATCCACCCTAGGCATCGTTCAATTGCCTGTTGCTGCAACAGGTGTGCTTGGTCTTCATTGAAGCTCTGTTCTTCCTTTGAATCTTCTTCAACGGTAAATGGTTTTGGTGGGGCACTCAATGCCAGCAAAAGTGGCCCAAAAGCCTGTGGCTGCAGGTTGTAAACCCAATCCTGCATTTCTTGCCTATTTTCATTTCTACCGAGCGTATAAGCAATCTGCCCCCCACGATCCCCCGCAGTAAGAGCTTCAAAAATCTCTTTAACAATTGCATACCCACGCACATACGCAAACGCCACATCAATTCCCGTGGCGCCGAGGAAGCTCAGTTTTTTCACGTAGGCCAAAGCTTCGGTTTCCACCCACTCCAGATCCTTGTATTGGTTCGCGGCCATTTCCTGTCGCACCAGTTCCGTCAGGGCTACGATGCTTTCGTATCCGACCTCAAAGGTCAAATAGCCTTTGACCCCAGCGCCCCAAACGAGCGCGCCTTTGATCGACAGCAAAAGACGTCCGTCGTGCACTCGCAGGTTCAGGTCTCCCGAAATGCCGGCACCGACCGCCACCGCCATTTCGACTTCCAGTTTTGCCAACGGGCGCCATTGGTTGGCTGCCAGACGGTTCGGCACTGGCGCAGGCGGGAGGACGCCGGGAGGCGGGCACCAGAACAGTTTGCCAGTCACTTTGCATCCAGCCTGGGCGCCAGCAAACACTTCGTATTTGCCAACTTCGCCGGTTTTTTCGGCAACGTCTACGCCAACAAGGCTGGTGTAACCGGTTTTTTGATCCAGAGACAGATCGCGGGAAAGCATCAGGCTGGCGCCGGCGAAGCCCCAGGCCTTGGCTTCCAGATCCAGGGACAATTTGCCGAAATTGACGCTGCGGATACTGCCATCGTGAGCCTTGTATTTGGCGGTCCAGGGTTCAGCCTTGACCCGTTTTGGCAACTCGACTTTCAGCAGGGTCACTTCTCCGCGCCATGCCGTTACATCCAGAGCGACTTCAACGTTGGCAATTTGAGGGGCGCCATTTTTCCAGGTGGGGCCTTCCATTTTGACTTCTGTCAGCAGGTTGGCGCCTTCTGGGAGTAAGCATCTGACCAGTTGGGCCTGCGGGCTGTTGTCAAAAAGCATGAGATTACGAAGCTGTTTGTCTTCGAACACCATCGCTTTTAGGTTTTCACCCCAACGTTTGCGCTTGTCTTCAGCCTTGATGCTTTCAACTCTGTAGCCTTTGGCCTCCAGCGCAGCGAAGAATTTGTCGGGCACGAACAAGCCATGCTCGTCGAACCACGGACCTTTTTCATCGAATTGAAGTGCGCCCTCCTGATTGAGCCAGTCACTGAAAACGCGATCGTCGTCGGCCTCTTTGGCGATTGACTTGGGCAGGCTGGTGGCAAGCTCTTTCAGTTGCCCCTTGAATGCATTGCCGCTGACCTGAGCCAAGTGCTTGAGGCTGATGTGGTTCAAGATCGTTGTCGACGACGCGCTGCTGAGTTCGCGCAAAGGAATGTTGGTCTTGGCAAGGCGCTCAATCGGTTTTGGCTTATAGGTTTCGGGGTCCCAGAGAAACATACGAGGGGGCCGGATTTCTCGCACGCGGGCTTCGGCGGTCGTCTGAATCCGCTCTGCTTCGGTATTCAGTTCGTACCACTGATCTCTCAATTTGACGAAGAGCACCCCGGGTGGCGCGGATTTGCCTCCAGTGGCCGAGACCCACTGGGAATAGCGGTCTTCAATTTTCTTCTCGAGTTCATCTCGCTTGGTGGTCAGCTCTACGAAGGCCTGGAAGTCTTCTGTGCCCGCATACTGATCGTCGGGGCTGAGGGCGAACTCGGGAACCGCGATCCCGCATTCAGCGAGTTCCACGATGGAGTTGATGTACTTGGACATCAAATCTTTCAACGCAAGGATGTTGAGCTGTACCCCCCTCAACGCCTTCTTATCGACTTCACCGGTTTCAATCAGTTTTTTGTGTAGCGCCTTGTAGTCTTTCAAGTGCTCCCAGGCGGAAGCGATTTTCTTGGTGCCTGGGTCGAACATTTTGTAGCCATGGGCTTTGGCCTTGTCACGCTCTTCAATGTACTTGTCGATGGCGTCACGAGCCTTTAGCGCACGGGGGGTATAGAAGATCCCATTTTCTCGTTTGTACCCCAACGTTTTTGCTTTTGCGTCGGATACTTTTTCGAGGGTTTCCATGTTTTTCTGGTTTTTCTCGATGCGTTGTCCGGCGTGGAACATCTCGCGCTCGGCATGCATCGTAGCGTCGCTGTCACCCTTGGCTTTTGCCGCCTCCCAATCCTTACGGCACTGGGCTTTTTTGGTAGTGTCTTCGGGGATTGCCGACTTCGACTCCAGGTAACTGCTACGTTGCTCGCCTTCGAGAAAGGCTTCGGGCCCCGGAGTGAGGAAGTACTCCATCAATCCGGCATCGGCGATGTTGCTCATGCGAGTGGCCTTGTCTGCATCGACGGTCTTCTGCTTGAGCAGGCTGACGCTTTCCTTCAGCTTTTCCGACGTGCGTTTGGGCAGTAGCCAGAATCGACGTTGGCCGGTGACGTAGATGATGTCGTCGTAGCTACTGCTGCAACCGGGCTTCTTGTCCTTGCAGAACGTCTCGGCATCAGCGGGCGTCTTTGGCGGATCCGCCGGTATAACGACTGGTGTGGGCTCTTGCGGGGTTGTTTGTTCGGACGTACCTGTCATCTCAGACTTCCAGTCGTTGTACTTTCTCGAATGCCGGCATCTCGCTGCTCAGCACGTTCATGGCGTCGGTGCGTTCTTGTAAGAGGTTCTGCCTCAATTGCGGCAGCAAGCGCTCCAGATGTCGCCCCTCGTCAATGCCGTGATCTACCAGTAACTGCAAATTTTCCGACACCACAGGTAGTTCACTGTCGGGCAACCCATTGGCCGATTCAGCCTCCCGGGACCTGATCCAATACCACCAGCGGATTTCATCGAACGCGGCAAGCGTGTCGTCGTGCAATTGCAGGGGATACCTGAACTCATCTTTCGCGCCGTTGACGTCGTGTGGTCGTTCCCAGGTTCGCCAGTTCTGATCTTCGACATGAGCCGGCGGCATATGGACACTTTCCCATGGGCCGTAGAGAGCCTGTGCGGGGGCGGTCATTGCCAATGCGCTCCAGAAAGCCGGGTCGTAGAACCGCGCCAGAGAGTCTCCGTAGGATTGGGAGTTCATTCGCAACAGACGACGGGCATGCAGTAAGGCGTTTTCCGGTGTATCGCTGGAGGTCAGAAGCATGCCTGAACGATTCTCCCGGCACAGTTCAATGGCCTTGGTTGCTGCGGTGCTTCCCGGTTTCAATTGAAGCCAAAGCGGGCTGACATCATTCATTTCAGCAAAAGGCGTGTCCTGAAACAGTTTTTCCACTCCGTTCAGGTCGGATTGCTGATAGAGCTGCTCGAGGGCGTGGGGCTGGCGGACACTGTCGATAATGCAATACAGAGAACGGCTTCCACCGCTGCTCGAAGGCGCTGCGGCTACTGGTAGTTCAAGGAATTGACTCAGCCATGCAGACATGGGCAAACCTCTCGTGAGCAAGCGCCGTTGGATTGCTTTCCGCAGACAGGAACAAGGGGAAGGCCTTGCATGCTTTTTCGTACAAACGGATTGAGCATGGCCGGCACCAACAACTTCCCGGCCTTATCCGTATCCGCCTGCTTCAACGGCCCCGGCAGCAGTGGGGCGGCACCCGTGCCGCTACCCGGTCCACCACCCGAGTTGATGTTGATTGCCGGCCCGCTCATGGTCACGCCGCCGCCATCGATCTTGATGAAGCTGCCGCCACCGACCAACGTCAGTTCGGCCCCTGCCTCCAGCACCACCTTCATCCCGCTGCTCAGGTGAATTTCCTGGCCCGCGTCGATGAATTGCCCGGTGCCGATCTTGATGTGCTGGTTCACGCCCACGGTCAGGTGGTCGTTGTCCCGTGCTTCGACTTTGCGGTCTTCGTAGACGGTGTGGTGTTCTTCGGCCTTGAATTCCGTGTAGCTGTTTTTTTCCACAACGTCGTGGCGTTCGTTGCCGACGCGGATTTTCTGGTCGTGTTCGATGTTTTCGTCCCAGTCGCGCTGGGCGTGGAGGAAGATCTGCTCCTGGCCTTTCTTGTCTTCGATGCGCAGTTCGTTGAAGCCGCCGCCACCCATCGAGCTGAGGGTCTTGAAGGTGGTGCGGGTCTTGTTCGCCGGCAGGGCGTAGGGGACGGTGTTTTCCTTGTGGTACAGGCAGCCGCTGATCAGCGGCTGATCGGGGTCGCCTTCGAGGAAGGTCACCAGCACTTCCATGCCGATGCGCGGGATGGCGATGCCGCCGTACTGGGCGCCGGCCCAGGCGCTGGAAACGCGCAGCCAGCAGCTGGTCTTGTCGTCGGCGAGGCCGTCGCGGTCCCAGTGGAACTGGACTTTGACGCGGCCGTATTCGTCGCAGTGGATTTCTTCACCCTTGGGCCCGGTGACCACGGCGCTCTGGCTGCCGAGGATGCGCGGTTTCGGGTGGCGCAGGGGCGGGCGGTTCGGCACGTCCCATGGGGTGGCCTGAAAGCGGTTGCGGTAGCCCTGGTGGAAATCGTCTTTCAGCGCGGTGGTGTCACTGGTGACCGACTCTTCCAACACCTGCGGCTGCTTGCCTTCGTGATGGACTTCGGTCAGCAGCCAGAGGTCGTTCCACTTGGCTTTCGGGTGTTCTTTCAGCGCGAGGAAATGGCCGCTGACCAGCAACGGCTGATCGCTGCGACCCTCGGCGAGCTGGAAGTCGCTGCGGTGGCGCTCAAGGGCGCGTTTGGCCAGGTGTTTGCCGCGCTCGCGGTCGACGAAACGGCCCGGGTAATCGTAATCCTCGAGGTCGGGCAGGGCGTCGCCGCGGTTTTCGCTTTCCAGCGTCAGGCGCGGTTTTTCGAAGTCGTAGTCGCGGCGGGTGGTGCGGCTGGTGCGGGTTTCCAGGCGCAGGTCGAAGCGTTTGATCACCGGGTCGCTGGCGACCATGCCGGAGTCCTGCTGATAGGCCACCGGCGCCAGTTTCTTGAACACCGTCTGGTCATCGCCGAACACCAGTTTGTGGCCCGTGGCGCTGTGCTGGAAGTGGTAGTGAATGCCTTCTTCTTCGCACAGGCGCTGGATGAAATGCAGGTCCGATTCGTCGTACTGCACGCAGTAGAGGCGCTCGGGGTAGATCGAACCGGTCTGGAACGCATAGGCGTTGCCCTGGATACCGTGTTCTTCGAGGACCTTGCCGATGATTTTCGGCACGCTGAGGTTCTGGAAGATCCGCTGGTTGACCCGGTGCGCGAGGTACGAAAGCTGCGGGCGCAGGGTCACGGAGTAGCGCGTCAGGCGCTTGCCGGAATCGCCTTGCGCGGCGCGGTAGATCAGGCCGTGGATGCCGCAGCCGCCGGGCGACAGTTGCAGGAAGGCCGGTTTGTGCAGCAGGGTTTCGAGGTCCAGCGACGGCTGCTCACTGACCAGCTCCACCTCGAATACGAAAGGCTGGCTGACGGCTTCCCGACCGGTGAGGGTAAACACCTGGAAATCGGCGGAAAGACCTTCGATGGTCAGGGCAAAGTGGGTTTCATTGGCCGGCGCGAACATCCCTTGTTCCTCGTGCTGTACAGCGGCGTTCGTCGACCGCTAGACGATCAACGCACGCGAAATTCTGGAGGGGCGTAAACAACATCGACCAGCAGAGCTGGCCGATGCTTGAAACGATCAGCCGTAATTAAACGACTGGAGCACGCCAGTCATCGGAACCCGAAGTACCGGATACTTCGTGGGTCCAGGTGATTTTGCGGTAGGTGAACTGCACTTCTTCCAGGTGGGTGAAGTGCGCGTTGCCTGGATCCTGGCAGTTGTGCATTTTGTTGTTGATGGCGACGATGATCGCGTCTTCCAGTTTGGTGGTGTAGTAGTGCTCTTGGGTACCTTGAGCCGAAGTGCGGTACCACTGGATAACGATTTCGCTCATGCGCTCGCCGGAAGTCAGAGCTGCTTGCAGCAGTGGCGAAGCCTTGTCGTAGACCTTGGTGATCACAACTGGCTTGTGCACGCGCTGACCGGTTGGCTGACCGGACTGTGGGTCACGCGGGATGATCACGTCGTGGGTGAAAGCCTGAACCATGACCTGGTCTTCGTGGCCTTCCTGGTAGGTGTTGCCAACGGAGTCGGCAGTGAAGGCGCCGGCAGTGATCAGGCCTTGTTTTTCGCCGGTAACCGACATGTACGCTGGTGTTGCCATGGGAGGTGCTCCTTGCGGATAAAGTTAGGGTGCCCGGGAGGCGAAATCGCCCGGTGGGTGCCAGAACTGTAATCAAAGAGCGTGCCACCTTTTGGTGCGCCCCCGGGAGCCGGGGACTTCACCGCTCTGGCTCGCGGGTTTGAGCGTTTTTTGTACAGCGATGAAAGCAAAAGTGCGCAACTTCTTGCGCAGTACTGCGCAAGAAGTTGCGCACTCGGCTACAGGCGACGGTAACCGGGGGCTGTAGCGAAGTCAGGCGGCGATTTCGCGAAACAAGTGCGCAAGAAGTTGCGCACCATGGCACATGGCTACTGTGTCGCCAGACCATCGAAAACCGAATTGGCCAATCCATCGCCCCTTTTTGCCATTGCGTCACTGGCACGCCACCCTCCGATTCCTTGAAAGTCCCTGTCCAGAGCCCATCGCGTTTTATGAGCGGAAGGCCGGAGCGCGGCAAACCGTCTTATAAATGAAACACCGCCCTCAGCTATACTCCCCCGCATTTCGACCCGCCCCGAGGACTGACTGTGAAGAACTGGACGTTGCGCCAACGCATTTTGGCGAGCTTTGCGGTGATTATCGCCATCATGCTGCTGATGGTGGTCGTCTCGTATTCGCGGCTGCTGAAGATCGAGGCCAGTGAAAACAGCGTCCGTGACGACGCGATTCCCGGCGTCTACTACAGCTCCATGATTCGTGGCGCGTGGGTCGACAGTTACCTGCAGACCCAGGAACTGCTGGGCCTCAAGGAGGGGCAGGGCGTCAGCAGTGAAGATGCGGCCGATTACAAGGCTTTCGAATCCCGGCTTCAGGAACAGATGGCCAATTACCGTGGCACGGTGGTGACGGACGAGGACAAGCTCGAATTCGCGGCGTTCGAGAAATATCACGACGCCTACCTGAAAATTCAGGATGCGGTGCTCGACCTGCACAAACGCAATCTGGAAGCCGACGCCGTCAAGCTGTTCCACGAGCAATTGACTCCGACCTGGTACTCGGGGCGGATGAAGCTCAACGACATCATTGGCGAGAACAAGAAAGTCGCCGACAAGGCCATGGCCAACATCGACGAGGCCGTCGCGGCGGCCAAGGTCAGCATGTTCGTCTCGCTGCTGGTGGCCGTGCTGGCCGCCGGGTTCTGTGGTCTGCTGCTGATGCGCGCGATCATGGCGCCGATGAACCGCATCGTGCAGATCCTCGACATCATGCGCACGGGCGATCTGAGCAGCCGCTTGAACCTCGACCGCAAGGATGAGTTCGGCGCCGTGGAAACCGGCTTCAACGACATGATGACCGAGCTCACCTCGCTGGTGTCCCAGGCCCAGCGCTCGTCGGTGCAGGTCACCACCTCGGTGACCGAAATCGCCGCTACGTCCAAGCAACAGCAGGCCACCGCCACCGAAACCGCTGCGACCACGACTGAAATCGGCGCGACGTCTCGCGAGATCGCGGCGACCTCCCGCGACCTCGTACGCACCATGACCGAAGTCTCCACCGCCGCCGATCAGGCCTCGGTGCTGGCCGGTTCCGGGCAGCAGGGTCTGGCGCGCATGGAAGACACCATGCATTCGGTGATGGGCGCGGCGGATCTGGTGAACGCCAAACTGGCGATCCTCAACGAGAAGGCCGGCAACATCAATCAGGTGGTGGTGACCATCGTCAAGGTTGCCGACCAGACCAACCTGTTGTCCCTGAACGCCGCGATCGAAGCGGAGAAGGCCGGCGAGTACGGTCGCGGTTTTGCCGTGGTCGCCACCGAAGTGCGACGTCTGGCGGATCAGACTGCTGTCGCCACCTATGACATCGAACAGATGGTCCGCGAGATCCAGTCGGCGGTGTCCGCCGGGGTGATGGGCATGGACAAGTTCTCCGAGGAAGTGCGTCGCGGCATGGCCGAGGTGCAGCAGGTCGGCGAGCAGCTGTCGCAGATCATCCATCAGGTGCAGGCGCTGGCGCCGCGGGTGTTGATGGTCAACGAGGGCATGCAGGCCCAGGCCACCGGCGCCGAGCAGATCAACCATGCGCTGGTGCAGCTGGGTGATGCCAGCAGCCAGACGGTCGAGTCGTTGCGTCAGGCCAGTTTCGCCATCGACGAACTGAGCCAGGTGGCCGTGGGCCTGCGCAGCGGCGTTTCGCGATTCAAAGTCTGATGAGCGAAATCACCGCCAAACGCAGCGCTGCGCCGGTGGCGAAGCAGGCGTTGTTCCTGCTGTTTCGCATCGGCAGCGAACGCTACGCACTGCGCGCCACTGAAGTGGCCGAAGTGCTGCCGCGCCTGCCGTTGAAACCGATTGCCCGGGCGCCGCAATGGGTAGCGGGGGTGTTTGCCTATCGCGGTACGGTGGTGCCGGTGATCGACCTCAGTGCCCTGACGTTCGGCCATCCTGCGCAAGCGCGCACCAGCACGCGACTGGTGCTGGTGCATTACCGCGCGGATGACTCGCAAACCTCGCAATGGCTGGGCCTGATCCTCGAACAGGCCACCGACACCTTGCGCTGCAACCCGGATGATTTCCAGCCGTACGGCCTCGACAATCGTCAGACGCCGTACCTGGGCCCGGTGCGTGAAGATGCGCAAGGGCTGGTGCAGTGGGTGCGGGTCAACGACTTGCTGGACGAGTCGGTGCGTACGCTGCTGTTCCCGACACCGCCGCTGGATCCGGCGCGGCTTGAGGAGCAGCCATGAGCAGCGACCAGCGCTTCTTCGACTTCCTCAAGGAACGCATCGGCCTCGACGTCGCTTCGGTCGGCCCGGCGATCATCGAGCGGGCCGTGCGCCAGCGCATCACCCTGTCGCAAACGGTGAATGCCGATGAGTACTGGCAGACGCTGCAAGGCTCGCGGGATGAACAGCAGGCGCTGATCGAAGCGGTAATCGTCCCCGAGACCTGGTTTTTCCGTTACCCGGAATCCTTCGCCACCCTCGGCAAACTGGCGCGCAAACGCCTGGGCGAGCTGAACAACATGCGCGCGTTGCGCATTCTCAGCCTGCCGTGCTCCACCGGTGAAGAACCCTATTCGATTGCCATGGCGTTGCTCGATGCGGGCCTCAAGCCCCATCAGTTCAAGGTCGATGGCATGGACGTCAGCCCCTTGTCGGTGGACAAGGCGCGGCGGGCGCTGTACGGCAAGAACTCGTTTCGCGGCCAGGAGCTGGACTTTCGTGAGCGGCATTTTTTCGCCGAAAACGAAGGGTATCGGGTCAATGAAATCGTCCGTGAGCAGGTGCGCCTGCATGTCGGCAACGTGCTCGATCCGTCATTGTTGGTCAACGAGCCGCCGTTCGATTTCGTGTTCTGTCGCAACCTGCTGATCTATTTCGATCAGCCGACCCAGCAGCAGGTATTCGCCGTGCTCAAGCGCCTGACCCATGTCGATGGCGTGCTGTTTATCGGCCCGGCCGAGGGCAGTCTGCTCGGGCGGCTCGGCATGCGCTCGATCGGGATTGCGCAGTCCTTCGCCTTCAGCCGTCACAGCGAACCGCAGCCCGAGCCGTTGCCGATGCCGACCGCGATTCCGGTGCCGTTGCCTTTGCGCCAACCGGTGCGCAGCACGCCACCGCCGCCGGTGCGCCACCGTCCGTTTGCTGGCGTGACGCCGTTGCCCGCGACGGCTAAAAGCACCAACCCCGACGCCGCGACCTTGCTGGCCAACATCGCCGCCTTGGCCAACGAAGGCAAAAGCGCCGAAGCCCGGGCCGCGTGCGAACAGTATTTGCGCAGCCATGAGCCGGTGGCCCAGGTGTTTTACTGGCTCGGCCTGCTCAGCGATGTCGCCGGCAGCGCCCTCGAAGCCCAGGGCTTTTACCGCAAGGCGCTGTACCTCGAACCGCAACACCCAGAAGCCTTGATGCACCTGGCTGCGTTGCTGCAAGCCCAGGGCGACACGGCCGGCGCCAGACGATTGCAGGAGCGCGCCGCCCGCAGCGGCCGCACCGCCGACAGTGAGCGTAAACGATGATCCCGTCCGACACCTTGAACGTCACCCACGAAGACGCCCGGGCCATCGACGATTGCTGGAACCGCATCGGCATCCACGGCGACAAGTCCTGTCCGCTGCTGGACGAGCACATCCATTGCCGCAATTGCTCGGTGTATTCCGCCGCCGCGACTCGACTGCTCGACCGCTATGCGTTGCAGCAGGACGAGCGCGACCCGGTGGCGACTCAGGTCGAAACCGAGCTGAAGACCCGTTCGCTGCTGATGTTCCGCCTCGGCGAAGAATGGCTCGGCCTGGCCACGCGCAGTCTGGTGGAGGTCGCGCCGTTGCAGGCGATTCACTCGCTGCCGCACCAGCGCTCCCGGGCCTTGCTCGGCGTGGCGAACGTGCGTGGTGCGCTGGTGGCGTGCCTGTCGCTGGTCGAACTGCTCGACCTCGACAGCAACGCAGCCCCGGCGACCGGCGCGCGGATCATGCCGCGCATGCTGATCATCTCGGCCCAGGGCGGGCCGGTGGTGGTGCCGGTGGACGAAGTCGACGGGATTCACGCCATCGACGAGCGAATCCTCGATGCCGCGTCGCGTTCCGGCGCGCATGTCAGCGCCAAATACACCCGCGGCGTGCTGCCTTTCAAAGGTCGCAGCCTGCGTTGGCTGGATGAAGAACAGCTGTTGTCCGCCGTGTCCCGGAGCCTCACATGACCCCCGAGCAAATGCGCGACGCCTCCCTGCTCGAGCTGTTCAGCCTCGAAGCCGAAGCCCAGACCCAGGTGCTCAGCGCCGGGCTGCTGGCGCTGGAGCGCAACCCGACCCAGGCCGATCAGCTCGAATCGTGCATGCGTGCGGCGCACTCATTGAAAGGCGCGGCGCGGATTGTCGGCATCGACAGCGGCGTCAGCGTTGCCCACGTGATGGAAGATTGTCTGGTCAGCGCCCAGGAAGGGCGGTTGTTCCTGCGCCCGGAACATATCGACGCGCTGTTGCAGGGCACCGATTTGCTGATGCGCATCGCCACCCCGGCCAATGGCCCGCAACCGGCGGACATCGAGGCTTACGTGGCGTTGATGGGCGGTTTGCTCGACCCGACGGCACCGGCCGTGGTGCCCGCCGCTCCGAGTGCGCCACCGATGGCCGAGTTGCAGCTACAGCCACCGCCGGTGGCTGAGCCGGCGCCGGTTGAAATCCCGGTCGAGGTTGCCGAGCCGGAGCCCGCCCCGCGCAAGAGCAAACGCACCACCGAAGGTGGCGAGCGGGTGCTGCGGGTCACCGCTGAACGCCTGAACAGTCTGCTCGACCTGTCGAGCAAATCCCTGGTGGAAACCCAGCGCCTCAAGCCGCACCTGGCCACCATGCAGCGCCTCAAACGCATGCAGAACAATGGCCTGCGGGCGCTGGAAAGTCTCAACGTTCATCTCAAGGAACACGCCCTGAGCCTTGAAGCTCAGGAGGCACTGGAAGACGCGCGACGTTTGCTCGCCGAATCCCAGCAACTGCTGGCAGAGAAAAACGCCGAACTCGACGAGTTTGCCTGGCAAGCCAGCCAGCGCGCACAAGTGCTCTACGACACCGCGCTGGCCTGCCGCATGCGGCCATTCGCCGATGTGTTGTCCGGGCAGGTGCGGATGGTGCGCGACCTCGGTCGCAGCCTCGGCAAACAGGTGCGGCTGGAGATCGAGGGCGAGAAGACTCAGGTTGATCGCGATGTGTTGGAAAAGCTCGAAGCACCGCTCACTCACCTGCTGCGCAACGCAGTCGATCATGGCATCGAAACCCCGGAAGAGCGCCTGCTCAAAGGCAAGTCCGAGGAAGGTCTGATCCGTCTGCGTGCCTCGCATCAGGCCGGTCTGCTGGTGCTGGAGTTGAGCGACGACGGCAATGGTGTCGATCTGGAAAAGGTCCGCCGCAGCATCGTCGAACGCCAGTTGTCGCCCGCCGAAACCGCCGCGCAATTGAGTGAAGAAGAACTGCTGACCTTCCTGTTCCTGCCGGGTTTCAGCCTGCGGGACAAGGTCACCGAGGTCTCCGGTCGCGGCGTCGGCCTTGATGCCGTTCAGCACATGGTTCGCCAGTTGCGCGGTGCGGTGGTGCTGGAGCAGACGGCAGGCGAGGGCAGTCGCTTCCATCTGGAAGTGCCGCTGACCCTTTCCGTGGTGCGCAGCCTGGTGGTGGAAGTCGGCGACGAGGCTTATGCCTTCCCGCTGGCGCACATCGAGCGCATGTGCGACCTGGCGCCGGACGACATCGTGCAGGTCGAAGGGCGCCAGCATTTCTGGCACGAAGGTCGGCACGTCGGGCTGGTTGCGGCCAGTCAATTGCTGCAACGCCCGGCCAGCCAGAACAGCGGCGACACCCTGAAAGTCGTGGTGATCCGCGAACGCGACGCGATCTATGGCGTGGCGGTCGAGCGCTTCATCGGCGAGCGCACGCTGGTGGTGCTGCCGCTGGACGAGCGGCTGGGCAAGGTGCAGGACATTTCCGCCGGGGCCTTGCTCGACGATGGTTCGGTGGTGCTGATCGTCGATGTCGAAGACATGCTGCGGTCGGTGGACAAACTGCTCAACACCGGGCGTCTGGAACGCATCGCGCGCCACGGCCATCAGGCCGCAGAAGCGGCGCGCAAGCGGATTCTGGTGGTCGACGACTCGCTGACCGTGCGCGAACTGCAACGCAAGCTGCTGCTCAATCGCGGCTACGACGTGGCCGTTGCGGTGGATGGCATGGACGGCTGGAACGCCCTGCGCTCCGAGGACTTCGATCTGCTGATCACCGACATCGACATGCCGCGCATGGACGGCATCGAACTGGTCTCGCTGCTGCGCCGCGACAACCGTCTGCAATCGCTGCCGGTGATGGTGGTGTCGTACAAGGATCGCGAGGAAGATCGTCGCCGTGGACTGGACGCCGGCGCCGACTATTATCTGGCCAAGGCCAGTTTTCATGACGACGCCCTGCTCGACGCGGTGGTTGAGCTCATCGGAGGAGCGCGGGCATGAAGATCGCAATCGTCAACGACATGCCTCTGGCGGTGGAGGCCCTGCGCCGCGCGCTGGCCTTCGAGCCGGCGCATCAGGTGGTGTGGGTTGCCAGCAACGGCGCCGAAGCGGTGCGCCTGTGCGCGGAAAACACCCCGGACCTGATCCTGATGGACCTGATCATGCCGGTGATGGATGGCGTCGAGGCCACCCGCCGGATCATGGCCGAGAGCCCGTGTGCGATTGTCATCGTCACCGTGGACCGCCAGCAGAACGTGCACCGGGTGTTCGAAGCCATGGGCCACGGCGCGCTGGACGTGGTCGACACCCCGGCCATCGGCGGTGGCAATCCTCAGGAAGCGGCGGCACCGCTGCTGCGCAAGATCCTCAACATCGGCTGGCTGATCGGCGAGAAAACCGCCCGCTCGCGTCCGGCACCTGCGACACCGCGCAGTACCGCCTCGCGCCAGCGACTGGTGGCGATCGGTTCTTCGGCCGGTGGCCCCGCGGCGCTGGAAGTCTTGCTCAAAGGCCTGCCGCGCCACTTTTCGGCGGCCATCGTGCTGGTGCAGCATGTCGATCAGGTGTTCGCCGCCGGCATGGCCGAATGGCTGGCCAGCGCCAGCGGCCTGGACGTGCGTCTGGCCCGCGAAGGCGAACCGCCGCAGGCCGGCGCGGTGCTGCTGGCCGGCACCAACCACCATATTCGTTTGCTCAAGAACGGCACGCTGGCCTACACCGCCGAGCCGGTCAACGAGATCTACCGCCCCTCGATCGACGTGTTTTTCGAAAGCGTCGCCAACTACTGGAATGGTGACGCCGTAGGGGTTTTATTGACAGGGATGGGACGCGACGGGGCTCAAGGGCTTAAGCTCATGCGCCAACAGGGTTACCTGACCATCGCGCAGGATCAGCAGAGCAGTGCGGTGTACGGCATGCCCAAGGCTGCCGCAGCCATCGACGCGGCCGTAGAAATCCGTCCACTGGAAAAGATAGCGCCACGATTGCTGGAGATTTTCCCTAAATGAACACGTTCCTCCGCAATCCTGGCCCCCGCAGCACTCAGGTGACCGCCCATGAATGACTTACAGATCGATGACATCAAAACCGACGAGAACGCCGCCATGGTGTTGTTGGTGGACGATCAGGCGATGATCGGCGAAGCCGTGCGCCGTGGGCTGTCGAATGAAGAGAACATCGACTTCCACTTCTGCTCCGACCCGCATCAGGCCGTGGCCCACGCGGTGCGGATCAAGCCGACCGTGATCCTGCAGGATCTGGTGATGCCCGGCCTCGACGGCCTGAGCCTGGTGCGCGAGTACCGCAATCACCCGGCGACCAAGGACATCCCGATCATCGTCCTGTCGACCAAGGAAGACCCGCTGATCAAAAGTGCGGCGTTCTCCGCCGGGGCCAACGATTACCTGGTGAAACTGCCGGACAACATCGAACTGGTGGCGCGCATCCGCTATCACTCGCGCTCCTACATGACGTTGCTGCAACGGGACGCGGCCTACCGCGCGTTGCGGGTCAGCCAGCAGCAATTGCTCGACACCAACCTGGTGTTGCAGCGCCTGATGAACTCCGACGGCCTGACCGGGCTGTCCAACCGCCGGCACTTCGACGAATACCTGGAACTGGAATGGCGCCGCTCGCTGCGCGACCAGAGCCAGTTATCGCTGCTGATGATCGACGTCGATTACTTCAAGTCCTACAACGACACCTTCGGCCACGTCGAAGGCGACGAGGCCTTGCGCAAGGTCGCCACCGCAATCCGCGAGGCCAGTGCCCGGCCGTCCGATCTGCCGGCGCGTTATGGCGGCGAAGAATTTGCGCTGGTGTTGCCCAACACCTCGCCGGGCGGGGCGCGGCTGGTGGCGGAAAAGCTGCGCCAGACGGTCGCGGCGCTGAAGATTCCGCACAATGCCCCCGCTGAAGGCTCGAGCCTGACCATCAGCATCGGCCTGGCAACCATGGTGCCGGAGTCGGGCAGCGACTGCCGGTTGCTGATCTCGGCGGCGGACCGTGGCCTGTACCTGGCCAAGAACAACGGGCGCAATCAGGTGGGGATCGAATGAACCATCGGGTTCATTCGCCTCAAGAGCCGCCAGACGGGCTGCCGTGACAGCTTGATTACGTTATACTCGCCGGCTTTCAAAAGTTCGCCAACGAGTGCTGCCCGTCATGGAAATCAACCCGATCCTGAACACCATCAAGGACCTGTCCGAGCGCTCCGAAACTATTCGGGGGTATCTTTGACTACGATCAAAAGCATGAGCGTCTGATCGAAGTCAATCGCGAGCTTGAAGATCCTGCAGTCTGGAACAAACCCGAATACGCCCAGGAACTGGGCCGCGAGCGCGCTGCGCTGGCGCAGATCGTCGATACCCTCGACGAACTGAACGGTGGCCTGGCCGATTGCCGCGAGCTGCTGGACATGGCCGTTGAAGAGAACGACGAGGGCGCGGTCAACGACGTCGTCGAAGTCCTTCAAGGTCTCGAAGAGTCCCTGTCCAAGCTCGAATTCCGCCGTATGTTCAGCCACGAGATGGACCCGAACAACGCCTACCTGGACATCCAGGCCGGTTCCGGCGGCACCGAAGCCCAGGACTGGGCCAACATCCTGCTGCGCATGTACCTGCGCTGGGCCGACAAGCGCGGTTTCGACGCGACCATCATGGAGCTGTCGGCCGGTGAAGTCGCCGGGATCAAGGGTGCGACCGTGCACATCAAGGGCGAATACGCCTTTGGCTGGCTGCGTACCGAGATCGGCGTGCATCGTCTGGTGCGCAAGAGCCCGTTCGACTCCGGCAACCGTCGCCACACCTCGTTCTCCGCGGTTTTCGTCTCGCCAGAGATCGACGACAAGGTGGAAATCGAAATCAACCCGGCAGACCTGCGGATCGACACCTATCGTTCCTCCGGTGCTGGTGGTCAGCACGTAAACACCACCGACTCGGCCGTACGTATCACCCACGTACCGACCAACACCGTGGTGAGCTGCCAGAACGAACGTTCCCAGCACGCCAACAAGGACACCGCCATGAAAATGCTGCGGGCCAAGTTGTACGAGCAGGAAATGCAGAAGCGCAACGCGGCGTCCCAGGCGCTGGAAGACACCAAGTCGGATATCGGCTGGGGTCACCAGATCCGTTCGTACGTGCTCGATGCGTCGCGGATCAAGGATCTGCGCACCAACATCGAACGCAGTGACTGCGACAAGGTGCTCGACGGCGACATCGACGAATACCTGGAAGCCAGCCTGAAATCGGGCCTGTAAGCTTTCACCCGACCTCAAGTCCCCCGCCATCGGCGGGGGCAACGAACCTGTGATGGAATATTTAAAGACATGAGCGACCAACAACTCGACCCGCAAGCCCTGCAACAGGAAGAAAACTCCCTGATCGCCCTGCGCAAGGAAAAGCTTGCTGCCGAGCGCGCCAAGGGCAATGCCTTCCCGAACGACTTCCGCCGCGAAAACTACTGCGAAGCACTGCAGAAACAGTACGCGGACAAGACCAAGGAAGAGCTGGCAGAGGCTGCGATCCCGGTCAAGGTTGCAGGTCGCATCATGCTCAACCGTGGCTCGTTCATGGTGATCCAGGACATGACCGGTCGCATCCAGGTCTACGTCAACCGCAAGACCCTGTCCGAAGAAACCCTGGCCGCGGTGAAAACCTGGGACATGGGCGACATCATCGCCGCCGAAGGCACCCTGGCCCGTTCCGGCAAGGGCGACCTGTACGTCGAGATGACCAGCGTACGCCTGCTGACCAAATCCCTGCGCCCGCTGCCGGACAAGCACCACGGCCTGACCGACACCGAACAGCGCTACCGTCAGCGCTACGTTGACCTGATCGTCAACGAAGACGTGCGTCAGACCTTCCGTGTCCGTTCGCAAGTGATCGCGCACATCCGCAGCTTCCTGATGAAGCGCGACTTCCTCGAAGTCGAAACGCCGATGCTGCAGACCATTCCTGGCGGCGCCGCGGCCAAGCCGTTCGAAACCCACCACAACGCGCTGGACATGGAAATGTTCCTGCGTATCGCCCCGGAGCTGTACCTCAAGCGTCTGGTGGTTGGCGGCTTCGAAAAAGTGTTCGAGATCAACCGCAACTTCCGTAACGAAGGCGTTTCGACTCGTCACAACCCTGAATTCACCATGTTGGAGTTCTACCAGGCTTACGCCGACTACGAAGACAACATGGACCTGACCGAAGAACTGTTCCGCGAGCTGGCGCAGCTGGTTCTGGGCAGCACCGACGTGCCGTACGGCGACAAGGTGTTCCACTTCGGCGAGCCGTTCGTACGCCTGTCGGTGTTCGACTCGATCCTCAAGTACAACCCTGAGCTGACCGCCGATGACCTGAACGACATCGACAAGGCTCGCGCCATCGCCAAGAAGGCCGGCGCCAAGGTCCTGGGCTTCGAAGGTCTGGGCAAACTGCAGGTGATGATTTTCGAAGAGCTGGTCGAGCACAAGCTGGAACAGCCGCACTTCATTACCCAGTACCCGTTCGAAGTGTCGCCGCTGGCCCGTCGCAACGACGACAACCCGAACGTCACCGACCGCTTCGAGCTGTTCATCGGCGGCCGTGAAATCGCCAACGCCTATTCCGAGTTGAACGATGCGGAAGACCAGGCCGAGCGCTTCATGGCGCAGGTGGCCGACAAGGACGCCGGCGACGACGAAGCCATGCACTACGACGCTGACTTCGTTCGTGCGCTGGAGTACGGCATGCCGCCAACGGCCGGTGAAGGTATCGGCATCGACCGTCTGGTGATGCTGCTGACCAACTCCCCGTCGATCCGCGACGTGATCCTGTTCCCGCACATGCGGCCACAAGCGTAAGTGTTTCAATAAAAAAGCCGCCTGAAATGGGCGGCTTTTTATTGCCTGTCTGGTACAAACGTATCAAATGGTTAATTTTGAAGAAAACAACAGAGGTATGCCTGTCGTGATCGGTGCAATGGCTCAAGAGGGTGCAGCGGGAATCGCCACTGCGGTCGCTGAAAGTGTTCAGTACCAGGGCCGCAAGGCCAGCCGGCAGGGCAGTGAACAGCGTCGACAGGACATTCTCGATGCGGCGATGCGCATTGTCGTACGCGACGGCGTGCGGGCCGTGCGTCACCGGGCGGTGGCGGCCGAGGCCGGTGTGCCGCTGTCGGCCACCACGTATTACTTCAAGGACATCGATGACCTGCTCACCGATACCTTCGCCCAGTACGTTGAACGCAGCGCGGCCTATATGGCCAAGCTGTGGATCAACAACGAAGGCCTGCTGCGCGAAATGGTGGTCAGCGGCGACGGCAGCCCGGAGTCGCGTTCGCAACTGGCCGACGATATCGCCCGGTTGATGGCCGACTACGTGCACCGGCAACTGGTCAACCGTCGCGAGCATTTGATGGCGGAGCAGGCATTCCGTCAGGAAGCGCTGCTCAACCCGCGTCTGGCGGAACTGGTGCGTTCCCATCAGCAGATTCTGTTGCAGGGCACCTGCCAGTTGTTCCAGGTATTGGGCTCACGCGAGCCGCAGCAGGATGCCAAGGTGTTGACGGCGATTATCGGACGGATGGAATATCAGGGCCTGCTCAACGACGCCGAGCCTTTGGCCGAAGAGGACATGCTCGGCATTCTGACGCGCTATATGCACCTGGTACTCGCGTCGGTGTAACGCAATCCCCTGTGGGAGCGAGCTTGCTCGCGATTGCGATCTGTCATTCAAAGTCTTCATTGGCTGACACTCCGCCATCGCGAGCAAGCTCGCTCCCACAGGTTCGCTGGTGAGTTCGGGTCTAGGGAGTGTCGAATGAAAGCCTGGCGTGGCGTGCTGATCGCCTTGTCGTTCCTGCTGCTCAGCGGTTGTCTGGTGACCTTCCGCGAGCCGCTGCCCGCCAGTGAACCGGCGCCCAAGGGCCTGCTCGGCCAATGGTCGAGCACCAATGCCTGGGGCGAGCCGATGAATCTGGAGCTGACGCGCCTGGGAAACGATCGCTATCAGGCGGTTGCGTACTTCAAAGCCAAACCCCGCGAGCGTGAAGCCTATCCGTTCACGGTGTCGCGCCACGGCAACCGCTGGTACCTGTCGGCGAAGGTGCCGGCGCAATACGGCGGGCACTTCACCATTGCCGGTTTCGAGATCACCGACAAGCGCGAGCTGGTGATCTACAACCTCGACCTCGAACAGATCAACCAGGCCATCGCCCAGAAAACCCTCGACGGCCAGGGCTTCCAGACCGATGACGGCGAGGGCGTGCAGGTCGACAGCCCGCTTGAAAAGGTCTTTGCTTACCTCGACGACCCGGCCAATTCCGACGTTTTCGTCGAAGCGGCGCGCTATCAGCATCAGGCCAAAGCCAAATAATTCAGTTCGTCACGTTTTCTACAGGAGTTTCGGGTGGACGATTACCAGCAGACGATACGCATTCTGTCCGATCGCATAGTGCTGGCGCAGACGCCGATCCGCGTGCTCGACGCGGTCAAGTGGGACGAGAACATCCGCAAGGGGTTCCTCAAGGCCAAGGGCAAGGAATTGCCGGCTGTGGATCGCGACTACTACCTCAACCGGCCGCTGTCCTTCGACTCAAGCAAGGTCAAGCTGGAATTCCAGAACATCGAACGGGACATCACCCGTCAGCTCGGCCAGTTCAACCCGGTCGGCCAGATCATGCGCCGCATGTGCAAGGAATACCGGATGGTGGTGCGCATGCTCGAAGCACGCGGCACCGAGGATTTCGGCCTGATATCCCAGGAACTGTACGGCGCCGCGTCCGATGCGTTCCACGCCGGTGACCCGACCCTCGCCGACCTCGGCCTGATGATGTCCGATTACCTGAACAACATCGACGGCCGTGGCGACCTGAAGGACGAACCGAAGATCCTCACCGCCAAGGACGCCGTGCACCTGCTGCAAACCCGGCTGAACAAGGTGTTCGGCGAGGCCGAGGAAACCATCCGCGTATTCGAGTCCGACGGCATCGTCGCCGACGCGGCGGCGGGCGCCGACTACATCAAGATCCGCACTGATGCGATGTTCAACGACCGCGACGTGCGCGCGCTGGAAGTCCACGAAGGCCTGGTGCACGTCGGCACCACGCTCAACGGCTTGAACCAGCCGATCTGCACCTTCCTGTCCAAGGGACCGCCCTCGTCGACGGTGACTCAGGAAGGCCTGGCGATCCTGATGGAAATCATCACCTTCGCCTCCTACCCGAGCCGCCTGCGCAAACTGACCAATCGCACCCGCGCCATTCACATGGTCGAGGAGGGCGCGGACTTCCTGCAGGTGTTCGAGTTCTTCCGCGAGCAGGGCTTCGAGATGGCGGAAAGCTACGGCAACGCCAGTCGGGTTTTCCGTGGATCGACGCCGACCGGTCTGCCATTCACCAAAGACTTGTCCTACCTCAAGGGCTTCATCATGGTTTACAACTACATTCAGTTGGCCGTGCGCAAGGGCAAGCTCGAGCAGATCCCGTTGCTGTTCTGCGGCAAGACCACGCTGGAGGACATGCGAACCCTGCGGCAGCTGGTGGACGAAGGCCTGGTGGTGCCGCCCAAGTACCTGCCGGACCAGTTCCGCGACATGAACGCGTTGTCGGCGTGGATGTGCTTCTCCAACTTCCTCAATCACTTGAGCCTGGACCGGATCGAGGCGGATTACTCCAACATCCTGTAACTCCAACACCGTCCGCTGTGGGAGCGGGCTTGCCCGCGATAGCGGTCTGACATTCAACGTTGATGTCGATTGATCCTCCGCCATCGCGGGCAAGCCCGCTCCCACAAGGTCATTTGTTTTCCTAAGGGTTGCATTTCAACTCTCTTCGCGAGGTTTCACCGGATGAGAATCCTCGGCATCCTTTGCCTGCTCCTGACCCTCGGCGGTTGCAGCTCCTTGCTGTTCTACCCCGAGCCGGGTCAGATCTTCACCCCGGAAAAAGCCAAGCTCGAATACCGCACCGTCACCCTGACCACCGCCGACGGCCTCAAACTGAACGCCTGGTGGCTGCCGGCCAAGCCCGGGGTCGAGGTCAAGGGCACGGTGTTGCACCTGCACGGCAACGGCGGCAACCTGCCGATGCACCTGGGCGGGAGCTGGTGGCTGCCGAAAAACGGCTACCAAGTGCTGCTGGTGGACTATCGCGGTTACGGCTTGTCCGAAGGCGAACCGAGCCTGCCAGCGATCTATCAGGACATTGATGCCGCCTTCGCCTGGCTGGACAAGGCGCCGGAAGTCAAAGGCAAACCGCTGGTGTTGCTGGGTCAGAGCCTCGGCGGGGCGATGGCGGTGCATTGGCTGGTGCAACATCCGCAAAGACAAAAACAGCTCAAGGCCCTGGTGCTCGACGGCGTGCCCGCCAGTTACCGCAGCGTCGGCCAATACGCCCTCAGCACCTCGTGGCTGACCTGGCCATTTCAGGTGCCGCTGTCGTGGCTGGTGCCGGATGGCGACAGTGCGATCAACGCGATGCCGCAACTCAACGGCGTGCCGAAACTGATCTTCCACAGCCTCGACGATCCGCTGGTGCCCCTTTCCAACGGCATCCGTCTGTATCAAGCTGCGCCGCCACCGCGCGTGCTGCAGCTGACCCGGGGCGGGCATGTGCAGACTTTCGGCGACCCCGTCTGGCGGCAGGTGATGCTGCGCTACCTCGACGACCCCGAACACTTCAACGGCCTGCGCCGCCTCGGCGAGATCCCGAACTATCCAACACCCCCGAATTCTGAAGACGAACCACCAGAGAGTCCGCAATGAGTGAAGAACGTAACGCCATCCCGCTGATCATCACCGGTATCTGCAGCATCCTCGGCACCGTCGGCGCCCTGTGGTACTACGGCTACCTGCACTTCGCCAAACCCGAGGATGCGTTGCTGCTCAACGAATTCACCATGCTCAAGACCATTCCCGGCGAAGACTACAAAGTTTCCCTGACCCCGGCGCCGCAAGTGGCGCAGTGCATCGATGGCGTGCTGGTGCTGTTCGACACCGAACAGAAAGGCCTGACCGGGGTGCTGGTCAATAGCCAGAAAAAGGCCGTGCGCTGCATGGGCCAGGAGACGCCGCAGAAGCTCGAAGAGTAAACCTGCGACAAACAAAAAAGCCCCGCCTGATCACTCAGGCGGGGCTTTTCATTTACCGCTCAGCAAATCAGTGCGCGGTCGAGCTCACGGCCGAGCGCGGCACTACTGGCTGGTTGTCGTTGGAAATGGTCACTTCCACCCGACGGTTCATTGCACGGCCCGAAACGCTGCCGTTATCCGCCACCGGGTATTCCTTGCCATAACCCTGGGCCACGATGCGCGACGGGTCGACGCCCATCTTGATCAGTGCAACCTGCACCGATGTCGCACGACGCTCGGACAGCGACTGGTTGTAGTTCGCCGTACCGGTGCTGTCGGTGTAGCCCTCGACGATCACTTTGCGGTCAGGGTTTTCCTGGAGGAACTGCGCCAGTTTGTTGATGTTCACCAGACCGCTGGATTTCAGATCGGCCTTGTTGGTGGCGAACAGCACGTCACCGAAGGTCACCAGCGTACCGCGATCAGTCTGCTTGGCGTTGAGGCTGTCCTGCAGCTGCTTGATCTGCTGATCGCGAGCGTCCAGACGGGCCTGGGCACGTTGGGCGGCGGCGTTCTTCAGGTTGTTTTCAGCGGTACGCAGGGCGATGGTCTGCTTGGCCACTTCCACGCGCTGGTTGGTCAGATAGGCCAGTTGGTCGACCTTGTGCTGGTCTTCCTTGTCCAGATAAGCCTTGTCGGCCTTGTCCAGGTAATCACTGGCATCCTTGGTTTCCAGCGCCGCGACTTTGCTGGCCTGCGGGTTGGCTTGCAGGCCGGCGTAGTTGGTGCGCGCCTGTTCCAGGTTCGGGTTCGGCGGCGTCGAGCAGGCAGCCAGGGCAACGCTTGCGGCCAGGAGAGCGGGGATCATCAGTTGTTTACGCATAATCGTTCGTCCTTTCTATCGATAAGAGTTTCAGCCTTGCGGTCGGGATGCGCGCTTACTGCACGGTGCGCTGACTTTCCTGACGCAGTTCCTGAACACCTTTCTGGGAATCCTTCACCGCTTGTTCGGCTTTCATTGCCTGAGCCTTGCGTTCAGCGACGCGGGCGTCCCACTCGGCCTGTTCGGACAATGTGCGAGCCTCGTCATATTTCTTGTCGTGCATGGCGATTTCGGCTTGTTTGAGCTTGTCCTGCGCCTGCTTCATTTCCACGGCGGCGAATTCGGTACCGCCGGCGCTGACCGCGCTGTTGACCGCCGATTGCGTCACGGCGTACTGCTCGGTCGGTGGATTGCCGGCGCAACCGGCCAGCACGAAGCTGGTGCCGATGGCGAGAGCGGCCAGTTTCAGACCGCGCAGGTGGGAAAACGAGGTTTGGGTCTTCATGGTCTTCAACTCCATTGGTTAACTCCTTGAAAGCTTCGAAATCCATCCTGGTAGCGGAGCCGCAACCGTCATGTGCAAGTGCGTTTTGAAACGCTCGTTCCAGGCGTGGTTACCTGTTCCGACCGAAGGCATTTTTCAAAAGTTCAGAAAAGATGGCTCATCGCCAAAAAATATTCTGACCAAACGGACAAGGCTCTAAACCGGGAACTTTGACGGGGGAGAGTGGTACGCGCGGGCGAAAAATGGCGTAAAAGCGCAGGAGAAATTCAGTCCCTGTGGGAGCTGGCTTGCCAGCGATGAGGCCATCGAAGGCAAACCATCTCCCACAGTTTTGAAGTATCGGGGATCAGTGTTTCTGCTTGCCGGCTGCAGCCGACAAGTCATGCAAATGCCGCCGTGACAGCGCGAGAAAACGCGGAGTCGGGCCGACATCTTCATACAGCGGATCGCCTTCCTCGTCGGTGGCGACCACGGTCGAACCTTTCACATACGGCAGGCTCGCTTCGAACTCTTCGAGAGCGGCGCCGATCAGCTCGCCGAGCAGTTCTTCGGCGTGGCGTTTGGGGTACATCTCGGCGATCGCCGCCAGCCGTGCGGCAGCTTCCACATCCAGATGAATCGTGTAGCCGGTATCGGTCAGGCAGCCCTTGGCGGTTTCTTCCCAATGCTGGGCGAGTTCACGGATTTTCATAAAAACCTCATGTCGCACCTGCTCATAGCAGGTCTTGGTGAGTGTTCGCCGTGAGCCGGCGGCAAGCCGTTGTGCGGCTTACTGTTGAGACTAGCTTCAAGCCTCAAGGTTTAAAGTCCCTTCGTCGTCTGCTTGTAAGAAGCGTCCCAGAGCGGCACTCTCTGTTCATCCACTCACTTGCGATCCGTCACCGATTACTGCTGGAGAGATGCTGATGACCGATATTGATGCACGCTTGCGCGAAGACGTTCACCTGCTCGGTGAGCTGTTGGGCAACACCATTCGTGACCAGTACGGCGAGGCGTTTCTCGACAAGATCGAGCAGATCCGCAAGGGCGCCAAGGCCGACCGGCGCGGCTCGATGGACGCCGAACTCAGCGCCAGCCTCAATCAGTTGAGCGAAGACGAACTACTGCCGGTGGCGCGGGCCTTCAACCAGTTTCTCAACCTGGCGAACATCGCCGAGCAGTACCAGCTCATCCATCGCCGCGAAGAGACCCAGGCCGCGCCGTTCGAGTCCCGCGTGCTGCCGGAACTGCTCGCCCGCCTGCGCAACGAAGGGCACAGCGCTGAATCCCTGGCCCGGCAACTGGCGCGGCTGGAGATCGAACTGGTGCTCACCGCGCACCCGACTGAAGTGGCCCGCCGCACGCTGATCCAGAAGTACGACGCGATTGCCGCGCAACTGGCAGCCCAGGATCACCGCGACCTGACCACGGCCGAACGCGAGCAGATCCACAACACCCTGCAACGCCTGATCGCCGAAGCCTGGCACACCGAAGAAATCCGCCGCACCCGGCCAACCCCGGTGGACGAAGCCAAGTGGGGTTTTGCGGTGATCGAGCATTCGCTGTGGCAGGCGATTCCCAACCATATGCGCAAGGCCGATCAGGCGCTGTTCGCCGCCACCGGTTTGCGCTTGCCGCTGGAAGCCGCGCCGATCCGCTTCGCTTCGTGGATGGGCGGCGACCGTGACGGCAACCCGAACGTGACCGCTGCCGTGACCCGCGAAGTGTTGTTGCTGGCGCGCTGGATGGCGGCGGATCTTTACCTGCGTGACGTCGATCACCTGGCCGCCGAACTGTCGATGCAGCAGGCCAGCGAAGCGCTCAAGGCCCGGGCCGGCGACAGTGCCGAGCCGTATCGTGCGGTGCTCAAGCAATTGCGTGAACGGCTGCGCGCCACGCGTAACTGGGCCCATGCATCGCTGACCGCCACCACGCCGGCCCCGGCCGATGTGTTGCACAACAACCGCGACCTGCTCGATCCGCTGGAGCTGTGCTTCAACTCGCTGCACGAATGCGGCATGGGCGTGATCGCCGACGGGCCGTTGCTCGATTGTCTGCGTCGGGCTGTAACCTTCGGCCTGTTCCTGGTGCGCCTCGATGTGCGTCAGGACTCGTCCCGCCACAGCGCAGCCATGACTGAAATCACCGATTACCTCGGCCTCGGCAAGTACGAGGAGTGGGACGAAGAACAGCGCATCAGCTTCCTGACTCGCGAACTGCAAAACCGTCGGCCGTTGCTGCCGGCGCATTTCAAACCCTCGGCCGACACCGCCGAAGTGCTCGCCACCTGCAAGGAAATCGCCGCCGCGCCGGGCGCTTCGCTGGGCTCCTACGTGATCTCCATGGCCGGTGCCGCTTCCGATGTGCTTGCGGTGCAATTGCTGCTCAAGGAATCCGGCGTACTGCGGCCGATGCGCGTGGTGCCGTTGTTCGAAACCCTCGCCGACCTCGACAACGCCGGCCCGGTGATCGAACGTCTGTTGCTGCTGCCGGGTTACCGCGCGCGGCTGCAAGGCCCGCAGGAAGTGATGATCGGCTATTCCGACTCTGCCAAGGACGCCGGCACCACGGCGGCGGCCTGGGCGCAATACCGGGCTCAGGAACGGCTGGTGGAAATCTGTCGCGAGCAGCAAGTTGAACTGCTGCTGTTCCACGGTCGCGGTGGCACCGTGGGCCGTGGCGGCGGCCCGGCGCACGCGGCGATTCTGTCGCAGCCGCCGGGTTCGGTGGCGGGACGTTTCCGCACCACCGAGCAGGGGGAAATGATTCGGTTCAAATTCGGCCTGCCGGACATCGCCGAACAAAACCTCAATCTGTATCTGGCCGCTGTGCTCGAAGCGACCTTGTTGCCGCCGCCGCCACCGACGCCTGAATGGCGGCATTTGATGGATGAACTGGCCGCTGACGGTGTCGCCGCTTACCGTGCGGTGGTGCGGGAAAATCCGCAGTTCGTCGAGTATTTCCGCCAGTCCACACCGGAGCAGGAGTTGGGGCGCTTGCCATTGGGCAGCCGTCCGGCCAAGCGCCGCGCCGGTGGCATCGAAAGTCTGCGGGCGATTCCGTGGATCTTCGGCTGGACCCAGACCCGCCTGATGCTGCCGGCCTGGCTCGGCTGGGAAACCGCGTTGAGCAAAGCGCTGGAGCGCGGCGAAGGCGAATTGCTGGGGCAGATGCGCGAGCAGTGGCCGTTCTTCCGCACGCGCATCGACATGCTGGAGATGGTGCTGGCCAAGGCCGACGCCGACATTGCGCTGTCCTACGACGAGCGTCTGGTGGAGTCTGACTTGCTGCCTTTGGGTGCGCACTTGCGCGACCTATTGTCGCAGGCGTGTTCCGTAGTCCTCGGCCTGACCGGTCAGTCGCAGCTACTGGCACATAGCCCGGACACCCTGGAATTCATCCGTCTGCGCAACACCTACCTCGACCCGCTGCATCTATTGCAGGCCGAGTTGCTGGCGCGCTCGCGGCAGCAGAATGTCGAGCAGGGCAGCCCGGTGGAACAGGCGTTGCTGGTGTCTGTGGCGGGGATTGCCGCCGGTTTGCGAAATACCGGCTAAGGTTTTCTGCGTGGGGCGGGGCACCCGGGGCGAACCTCGGGTGCCGTTTATTGGCCGTGGGAAAAATGCGGTCAGGCGACAGTTAATGATGGGGTTGCGACTTGGGGAACCGCGTCGCAAGGTCGCGGCGGGCGCCGGTTTCTCCGACTTTTGGCGTCTTGTGTGGGCGCAGCCTGCTGTGTATCTTGATCAGCCTTTGGCCGTTTGGGCGGCCACGACCCGTTTTTTGAGATTGGCCCCACGAGGCGAATCCGTTGTTTTTTATATAAAAAATTGAGGAGCACATCGATGCGCGTCATTCTGCTGGGAGCTCCCGGGGCCGGTAAAGGTACTCAGGCTAAGTTCATCACCGAGAAATTCGGCATTCCGCAAATCTCCACCGGAGACATGCTGCGTGCTGCGGTCAAGGCCGGCACCGAGCTGGGCATCAAGGCCAAGAGCATCATGGATGCCGGCGGCCTGGTGTCGGATGACCTGATCATCGCGCTGGTCAAGGACCGTATCGCTCAAGCCGATTGCGCCAAGGGTTTCCTGTTCGATGGCTTCCCGCGCACCATTCCTCAGGCTGAAGCACTGGTGACTGCCGGTGTCGAGCTGGACGCCGTGGTCGAAATCGCCGTTGAAGACGAAGAAATCGTTCAGCGTATCGCCGGTCGTCGCGTTCACGAGGCCAGCGGCCGCGTTTACCACATCGTCTACAACCCGCCGAAAATTGCCGGTAAAGACGACATCACCGGCGAAGAGCTGGTACAGCGCAAGGACGACACCGAAGAAACCGTGCGTCATCGCCTGTCGGTCTACCACTCGCAGACCAAGCCGCTGGTGGAGTTCTACCAGAACCTGTCCGCCAGGAACGGTGGCAAGCCGAAGTACAGCCACATCCCTGGCGTCGGTTCGGTTGAAGCGATCACCGCCAAGGTGCTTGAAGCGCTGAGCTGAAAAACCTGATCCGCTGCATCATCCACGGCCCGCTTGCGGGCCGTAGTTGTTTATACTGGCGCACTTTTTCCCCACCTGATTTACGGACACATCGATGAGCACCTTGCTGGCCCTGGACACCGCGACTGAAGCTTGCTCCGTTGCCTTGCTGCATGACGGCAAGGTCACGAGCCATTACGAGGTGATCCCGCGCCTGCATGCGCAGAAACTGCTGCCGATGATCCAGCAACTGCTGGCCGACGCCGGCACCACCCTGCAAGCGGTGGACGCCATCGCCTTCGGCCGTGGCCCGGGCGCTTTCACCGGCGTGCGGATTGCCATCGGCGTGGTGCAGGGCCTGGCGTTTGCGCTGGATCGCCCGGTGTTGCCGGTGTCGAACCTGGCCGTGCTGGCGCAACGGGCTTATCGCGAGCACGGCGTGAGCCAGGTCGCGGCCGCCATCGATGCGCGGATGGATGAGGTGTATTGGGGCTGCTACCGCGAGACGGCCGGGAAGATGCGTCTGGTCGGCGCCGAGGCGGTTCTGCCGCCGGAAGTCGCCGCGCTGCCGGACGATGCCTCGGGTGACTGGTTTGGTGCCGGCACTGGCTGGGGTTATGGCGAACGCATCGCTGTAAACCTGAGCGGTTCCGATGCCGGCATGCTGCCCCACGCCGAAGACCTGCTGACTCTCGCGCGATTCGCCTGGGAGCGTGGCGAAGCGATTCCGGCAGACGACGCCCAGCCGGTTTATCTGCGTGACAAAGTGGCCACTCCGAAAGCCCGCTGAGTCCATTCACCCTGTGGCATTCGCCGCAGGGTTCTCCCGTTCCTGCCAATCGTCCGTTTCCAACCCCGCGCTTTAAACCTTTTGTCTTTTATGTGTTCTAGTTATCACTCGGCGATTTGCTAAGTCGGTCAGGTGCCGCTAAATTGCCATCATCGATACCGAGCATGACTTTATGCGTATAGACGGCGTTTCCACTCATTCCTACCCCATCAAGCGCAAGCCTCGCAAAGGCAATCCGGCGCTGGATGAGTCCGTCGACGATATCGACGGCGAGCTGGAATTCCCGACCGAAGAGCAACTGGCTGCCCGTGCCGCCAAAGCCACCGCGCAACGCCTGAGCAATCTGCCCGCCCGCCAACAAGACATGATTTATCACCGCGCGATGAAGAAAAGCGTGGCCATGGCCCTGGCCAGCTACCTGAGCACCGCCGGTTTTGTCGATTGGGATGCAGACGTGCTGGGCCTCGATCTGTACATCTGATGGATCTGCCTTACTACCTCGGTTGCCCGTCCTGGAGCGAAAACGCCTGGCGCGAGTACCTGTATCCGGTAGACGCCAGGACCTCCGATTTCCTCGGGCTCTATTCACAAGTGTTCAACGCCGTGGAAGGCAACACGACCTTCTACGCCAGCCCTTCGCCCGCCACCGTGCAGCGTTGGGCCGAGGTGATGCCGGAACACTTTCGTTTTACCGCCAAGTTTCCCGGTGACATCAGCCACAGCGGCGACTTGCGCGATCAACTGACCGCCGCCGAAACCTTCCTTCAGCTACTCAAGCCGCTCGGTGAGCGCGTCTCGCCAATGTGGCTGCAACTGTCGAAAAGCTTCACGCCGCATCGCTTGCCGGAGCTCGCCGCGTTTATCGATGCGCTGGATTGTCCGCTGGCGGTGGAAGTGCGCCACGAACAGTTCTTCGCCAAGGGTGAGAGTGAGCGACTGCTCAACCGGCTGTTGCTGGATCGCGGCGTGGAGCGCATCTGCCTCGATCCACGCGCCTTGTTCAGTTGCCTGTCCACCGAATCGTCGGTGATCCACGCCCAATCGAAAAAGCCCCGCGTACCGACGCGTCCGGCAGCGTTCACTCAATTCCCGCAGGTGCGCTTCATCGGCCATCCGGAGCTTGAGGCCAACGATCCGTTCCTGGTGCCGTGGGTGACGAAGATCGCCGAGTGGATCGAAGAGGGCCGCACGCCTTACATCTTCCTGCACACCGCCGACAACCTTCTCGCAGCGAAGCTGGCGCAACGTTTCCACGCACAACTGATGCAACGTTTGCCTGGCCTGCGACCTTTGCCTGAGCTATACAGAGAACCCGCCGCCGAGCAACTTGGCCTGCTCTGAGGCGGATTTCTTTCCTGCCCAGGAGCCTGCCGATGGACGCCCAAGCCCGTCAACAACAAGTCCGTAAAGCCGAAGCCTTCAAAGCCCTGCACGAACGCCCCGGGATTTTCGTGATTCCCAATCCATGGGATGCCGGTTCCGCGAAGATGCTCGCCAGTCTCGGCTATCAGGCACTGGCGACCACCAGCGCCGGTTATGCGTTTTCCCAAGGCAAGCCCGATGGTGGCCTGAGTCTCGACGATACCCTGGCCAATGTCCGGGCGATTGTCGCGGCCACCGATCTGCCGGTGGCGGTGGATCTGGAAAACGGCTTCGCCGACGCCCCGGCCGAATCGGCGCAAAGTCTGATCCGCGCGGCGGAAGCAGGCGCCGTGGGTGGTTCGATCGAAGATGCCACCGGCCGGGAAGACTTGCCGATCTACTGCTTCGAACACGCCGTGGCGCGGATCGAAGCCGCCGTCGCTGCCGTGCGCACCTTGCCGTTTCCCTTCATGCTGACGGCCCGTGCGGAAAACTACCTGCACGGCAATCCCGATATCAACGACACCATCCGCCGCTTGCAGGCCTTTGCCGAAGCCGGCGCCGACGTGTTGTACGCGCCGGGTCTACGCACCGCCGAAGAAGTTCTGGCGGTGGTGCGCGCGGTGGCGCCGAAACCGGTCAATGTGTTGATGTCCGGCGGCTTGAAACTGACGGTGCAGCAGCTGGAAGAAATGGGCGTGAAGCGGATCAGCACCGGTTCGGCGCTGGCACTGGCGGCGTTCGGCGAGTTTTTCCGCGCGGCTGAAGAAATCCAGCAGTCCGGCACGTTCACCTTTACCTCTCGTTCGATGCCGTACGCCAAGGCCAATCATTTCTTCAAGGGATGAGCATGGGGCGCTGGCTGCTGTTGGCAGGGCTGCTGATCATCGGTGGCAGCCTGATCGGCGTCTGGCGCGGTTGGCTCGATGTGCCGCCGCAATGGAACCCGTGGGCGCCACTGGACGTGCAGGCGACGCCCAACTGGCTCACGGGCTACAAGTTGATGCGCCTGCGCAGCGATCCGGCCTTGTGTGAGCAGGCATTGGGCAGCTCCGGCCTGCGGGTTTCGCCACAGGCCGACAGTCCGGATGCCAAATGCCCGCTGATCGGCGCTTTGCGCGTGCAGGGCGGCGGGGTGGGGCTCAGCAGCAGCTTTCTCGCCAGTTGCCCGTTGGCCGTGGCGTTTGCGCTGTTCGAGCGCCATACGCTGCAACCGGCGGCGCAGCAGGTCTACAGTCAGCCTGTGGCGCGGGTCGATCACCTCGGCAGCTTCGCCTGCCGCAACGTCTACAACCGCGAGAACGGCGCGCTCAGCCGCCATGCCAGCGCCGATGCGCTGGACATCGCCGGCTTCCGTCTGGCGGATGGTCGCGCGATCAGCGTGCTCAGGGACTGGCCGAAGCAAAACCAGGACGCGCAGTTTCTACGGCAGGTGCGCGATGGCGCCTGCGAGGCGTTCAGTGTGGTGTTGAGTCCGGATTACAACGCCGCCCATCGCAATCACTTTCATGTCGATGTCGGGCGCTGGAGCGTGTGCCGCTGAGGGATCAGGCGGCGATGCGCAGGTTCTGCTGAACGATCGGGCGCACCCAGCCGTTATCGAAGTCCAGGGCTTTCTGCTGCTCGACGATTTCTTCCGGCGGGAACGGCGGGTAAGGCTGCAGCAGATCCAAGTCGAACTCGGCAATCGGCAGGTACAGCGGCTTTTTCTGCGGGGCAGGTCCGGGTTCCGGAATTGGCTGGCCGTTGTTGATCACGACCGGACGAACCCAGCTGCTGTCGAAATCCTGCTGCTTTTGCTGAGTCTTGATTTCTTCTGCCGGGAACGGAGGGTATGGCTCGGCCAGTGTCATGTCGATTTCGGCGATCGGCAGGAACAGCGGCTCCGGCGGACGCACCTCGGTTTCAACCACATCGCATTCACGCTGGCTGACGATGTGCGCGTGCAGTTCGCTGCCAACGGTCGGTTCTTCAGGGCTTTGCAGATCGACCGGCGGGAAAGTGCCGCAGGCCGGCACCACATCACTGGATTGTTCGGCCAGTGCCTGGGCAAAGAAATCCTGCCACAGGTGGCTGACGCCGCCCAATGCTTGAGTGTTATGACGGCTGAAGTCGCCTGTGGGCGAAATGTAGCCAATCGATGTGGGAAGAATGCCTGACATTTTTTTCGGTTGACGCTCAGCTCTGGCAAAATGCGCGTTGATTGGGTTATCGGCGGATTTTGCCGATCCTTAACTTTTTTGAGCGTGTTTTCCATGATTGAGCAACCCGCGGCCTGCCGCATCCATGTCGAGGCCCTCGGCCCGACGTTCGAAGCGCAGGCCGAGCAGTGGGCGCAGCGCCTGAACCTGCCGTTGCAGGTGGCCGACGGCGAGTTTGCCCTGCAGGTCGGCGAGCAGGGTTTGCAACTGCAACAGCTTGGGCCGGATGCGCCGGGCCCGGTGCGGGTCGACTTCGTTGAGGGCGGTGCGGCCCATCGCCGGTTGTACGGCGGCGGCAGCGGGCAGATGATCGCCAAGGCGGTCGGCATCGCCCAAGGTGTGCGTCCACGGGTGCTGGATGCCACGGCAGGGCTGGGCAAGGATGCGTTCGTGCTGGCCAGTCTCGGTTGCGAGATGAGCCTGATCGAGCGCCAGCCATTGATCGGCGCCTTGCTGGAGGATGGTCTGGCCCGTGCTGCGGAAGACTTCGATGTGGCGCCGATCGTGGCGCGGATGAAGCTGCTCAAGGGCAACTCCATCGAGGTGATGCGCAATTGGGAGGGCGAGCCGCCGCAGGTGATCTACCTCGACCCGATGTTCCCGCATCGTGAGAAAACCGCGCTGGTGAAGAAGGAAATGCGCCTGTTCCGTCCGTTGGTAGGCGATGATCCGGATGCACCGGCGTTGCTGGAAGCAGCGTTGGCGCTGGCCACGCACCGGGTGGTGGTCAAGCGCCCGCGCAAGGCGCCGTGCATCGAAGGGCCGAAACCGAGTCATGCGCTGGATGGCAAATCCAGTCGCTATGACATCTACCCGAAGAAAGCGCTCAAGGCCTGAGACCGAGTCGTCCCCAATCGCTGGCAAGCCAGCTCCCACAGGTTCAGTGCTGTGCACACAATAGGTGACTAAACAGCGATCCCTGTGGGAGCTGGCTTGCCAGCGATAGCGTCAGTGCAGACGCCGCAGAAATCAGGGTCGATAGGCCCGCATGAACAGCCCGACCACTTCCCGCACATGACTTTCCGCCGCCTCGCCGCTCAGCGGCTCACCGCAGCCGTACAACAGGCGGAAATTTCCCGCACCCTTGATCAGGCAAAAGAAGTGCTCGGCGGCGTTATGCGGGTTGTCGATGCTCAGCACGCCGGTTTCGTGAATCCGCCGCAGCAACCGTTCCATCCCCTGCACCATGCGCTGGGGACCTGCCTCGAAGAAGATCAGCGACAGCTTCGGATCCTGACTGCCCAGCGCCATGATCAGGCGATGCAGGTTCACCGAATCATCGCTGTTGATCAGGTGGTGAAAGCCGCGCGCAATGTTCAGCAACACATTTTCCACCGCGATGCCGTCGGGCAATTCGAAGAACAGCGGCGGCAATTGTTCCTCGCATTTGGCCACCACGGCGGCAGAGAACAGCGTCTCCTTGTCGTTGAAATGGCTGTAGACCGTCAGCTTCGACACACCAGCCTCGGCGGCCACCGCGTCCATGCTGGTGTTGGCATAGCCATGACTCAGAAACAGGATTTTCGCCGCCTCGAGAATCGCCTGGCGCTTGGCCGGATCCTTCGGTCGGCCGGGGCCGTTTGGAGTGGAAAGATTGTTCGACATTCTTCGCTTTTAATACTGGACTGGTGAGTTTGCTATTAATAACATACCGGCCAGTATAATTATTCCAAGCCTCCTTAGCGAAAGGTCCTTCACCATGTTCCGCCATGCGTTGTCCTTTGCGGTGCCAGTCAGTCTGGCGTTTTTATTGTCGGCATGTGGCAAGGAAGAGGTGACGCCAGTCAGCGTGCGACCGGCCATGGTGGTGCAGCCAGAGCCTTCGGCGCAGGCAATGGAAAGTTATCCGGGCGAGGTGCGCGCCCGCTACGAACCCGATCTGGCGTTCCGCATCGGCGGCAAAGTCAACCGACGACTGGTCGAGGAAGGCCAGCGCGTGAAAGCCGATCAACCGCTCGCCGAACTCGATCCGCAGGATGTGCGCCTGCAACTGGAAGCCACCCGGGCCCAGGTCGCGGCCGCCGAAGCCAACCTGAACCTGGTGCGTGCCGAACGTGACCGCTACAAGACCCTGATGGAACGGCAGATGGTCAGTCGCTCGGCCTACGACAATGCCGAGAACCTTTACCGCTCCGGCGAAGCCCGCCTCAAACAGATCAAAGCCGAATTCAACGTCTCGACCAATCAGGCCAGTTACGCCGTGCTGCGCGCGCCTCAGGATGGCGTGGTGGCCAAGCGTTCGGTGGAAGTCGGGCAAGTGGTCGCCGCCGGACAAACCGTTTTCACCCTCGCCACTGACGGCGAACGGGAAGTGCTGATCAGCCTGCCGGAGCAGAGTTTCGGCCGCTTCAAGGTTGGCCAGCCGGTGTCGGTGGAACTGTGGACACAACAGAACCAGCGCTTTGCCGGGCAGATCCGCGAGCTGTCGCCGGCCGCCGATCCAAAGTCCCGCACCTTCGCCGCGCGTATTTCATTCACCTCCGGCAAAGTCCCGGCAGAACTGGGCCAGAGCGCCCGGGTCTTCGTGCAGACCGCCGATGTCATCCCGCTGTCGGTGCCGCTCTCGGCGCTGACGGCCGAAAACGGCGCGACCTACGTCTGGGTCGTCAGCGCCAACAACACGTTGAAAAAGACCCCGGTGCGTACCGGCCCGTTCGGTGAGAAAACCGTGCCGGTGCTCGAAGGCCTGAACGCCAGCGACTGGGTGGTCGCCGCTGGCGTTCACGTGCTGCTGGAAGGGCAGCAGGTGCGTCCGGTGGATCGCTCCAACCGCGTGGTCAATCTGGCGGACAAGGAGTAATCCCCGATGGGTTTCAATCTTTCCGCCTGGGCGCTGCGCAATCGCCAGATCGTACTGTTCCTGATGCTTTTGCTGGCGATCGTCGGCGCCTTGTCCTACACCAAGCTCGGCCAGAGTGAAGACCCGCCGTTCACCTTCAAGGCCATGGTCATCCAGACCCGCTGGCCGGGCGCAACGGCGCAGGAAGTCTCGCGCCAGGTCACCGAGCGCATCGAAAAGAAACTGATGGAAACCGGCGAGTACGAGCGCATCGTTTCGTTCTCGCGCCCCGGTGAATCCCAGGTCACGTTCATTGCCCGCGACTCCATGCATTCGGTGGAGATTCCGGACCTCTGGTATCAGGTGCGCAAGAAAGTCAGCGACATTCGCCAGACCTTGCCGCCGGGGATTCAGGGGCCGTTTTTCAATGATGAGTTCGGCACCACCTTCGGCAATATCTATGCGCTGACCGGCGACGGTTTCGACTACGCGGTGCTCAAGGATTACGCCGACCGCATCCAGATCCAGCTGCAACGGGTCAAGGACGTCGGCAAGGTCGATCTGCTCGGTTTGCAGGACGAGAAGATCTGGGTCGAGCTGTCCAACGTCAAACTCGCCACCCTCGGCTTGCCGCTGGCAGCCGTGCAGCAGGCGCTGGAGGAACAGAACGCGGTATCCACCGCGGGCTTCTTCGAAACCGGCAGCGAGCGATTGCAGCTACGGGTCTCGGGGAATTTTCAGACAGTCGACGAGATCAAGAACTTCCCGATCCGGGTCGGTGATCGTACGTTCCGCATCTCCGATGTCGCCGACGTGCGGCGCGGTTTCAACGATCCTCCGGCGCCGCGCATGCGCTTCATGGGTGAGGACGCCATCGGTCTTGCGGTGGCGATGAAGGACGGCGGCGACATTCTGGTACTGGGCAAGGCCCTGGAAATCGAGTTCGCCCGCATCCAGAAAAACCTCCCGGCCGGCATGCAGTTGCGCAAGGTCTCCGATCAGCCAGCAGCCGTGAAAACCGGCGTGGGTGAGTTCGTCCAGGTGCTGGTCGAAGCGCTGGCCATCGTGTTGCTGGTGAGCTTCTTCTCCCTCGGCGTGCGCACCGGCATGGTGGTGGCGCTGACTATTCCGCTGGTGCTGGCGATGACGTTCGCCTGCATGTATTACCTCGGCATCGGCCTGCACAAGATTTCCCTCGGCGCGCTGGTGCTGGCGCTGGGTTTGCTGGTGGACGACGCGATCATCGCCGTGGAA
Organism: Pseudomonas fitomaticsae; assembly: GCF_021018765.1. Classification (GTDB taxonomy): domain Bacteria; phylum Pseudomonadota; class Gammaproteobacteria; order Pseudomonadales; family Pseudomonadaceae; genus Aquipseudomonas; species Aquipseudomonas fitomaticsae. Next base: position 1,492,823 of record NZ_CP075567.1, read on the forward strand.
ATGATGGCGATCAAAATGGAGCAGGGTTTCGACCGGATCAAGGCTGCCAGTTATGCGTGGACCAGCACCGCGTTCCCGATGCTCACCGGTACGCTGATCACCGCCGCAGGCTTCCTGCCGATTGCCACGGCGCAATCCGGCACCGGCGAATACACCCGTTCGATCTTCCAGGTGGTGACCATCGCCTTGCTCGCATCCTGGGTAGCGGCCGTGGTGTTCGTGCCGTATCTGGGGGAAAAGCTCCTGCCGGATCTGGCGAAAATTCATGCAGCCAAACACGGTACGGCGGACGGTCAGACCGATCCTTACGGAACGCCGTTCTACCAACGGGTGCGGCGTCTGGTGGAGTGGTGCGTGCGTCGGCGCAAAACCGTGATCGTGCTCACCGTGCTGCTGTTCGTGGCGTCGGTGGCGTTGTTCCGGTTCGTGCCGCAGCAGTTCTTCCCGGCGTCCGGGCGACTGGAGTTGATGGTCGATCTGAAGCTTGCCGAGGGCGCCTCGCTGGCCAATACCACGGGCGAGGTCAAGCGCCTGGAAGCGATGCTCAAGGATCACGCTGGCATCGACAACTATGTCGCTTATGTCGGCACCGGTTCGCCGCGCTTTTATCTGCCATTGGATCAACAACTGCCGGCGGCGAGCTTCGCCCAGTTTGTCGTGCTGGCGAAAACCATCGAGGAGCGCGAAGCGCTGCGCACGTGGCTGATCGACACCTTGAACGAGCAGTTCCCGTCCCTGCGCTCGCGGGTCACGCGCCTGGAGAACGGTCCTCCGGTTGGCTATCCGGTGCAGTTCCGTGTCACCGGCGAGCACATCGAAGAAGTTCGCGCGCTGGCCCGGAAAGTCGCGGCCAAGGTGCGTGAGAACCCGCATGTGGTGAACGTGCATCTGGACTGGGAAGAGCCGAGCAAGGTCGTCTACCTGAACATCGATCAGGATCGTGCCCGGGCGTTGGGTGTGAGCACGGCGAATCTGGCGAAATTCCTCCAGAGTTCGTTGACCGGTTCCAGTGTCAGCCAGTACCGCGAGGACAACGAACTGATCGAAATCCTCCTGCGCGGCACCGTGCACGAGCGCACCGAACTGTCGTTGCTGCCGAGTCTGGCGGTGCCGACCGACAACGGTCGCAGCGTCGCGCTGTCGCAGATTGCCACGCTGGAATATGGCTTCGAGGAAGGCATCATCTGGCACCGCAATCGCCTGCCGAACGTGACCGTGCGCGCGGACATTTACGGCAAGGAGCAACCGGCGACGCTGGTGAAGCAGATCATGCCGACGCTTGATCCGATCCGTGCCGAATTGCCGGACGGCTATCTGCTGGATGTCGGCGGTACGGTGGAGGATTCGGAGCGTGGGCAGAAGTCGGTGAACGCCGGGGTGCCAATGTTCATTGTCGTGGTGCTGACCTTGCTGATGGTGCAGTTGCGCAGTTTCTCGCGCACGGCGATGGTGTTTCTGACGGCACCGTTGGGGTTGATCGGGGTGACGCTGTTTCTGCTGGTGTTCCGTCAGCCGTTCGGGTTTGTGGCGATGCTCGGGACGATCGCGCTGTCGGGGATGATCATGCGTAACTCGGTGATTCTGGTGGATCAGATCGAGCAGGACATCGCCGCCGGGCTCAGGCCCTGGCAGGCGATCATCGAGGCGACCGTGCGGCGGTTCCGGCCGATTGTGTTGACGGCTTTGGCGGCGGTGCTGGCGATGATTCCGCTTTCTCGCAGTGTGTTTTTCGGGCCGATGGCAGTGGCGATCATGGGGGGGTTGATTGTTGCTACTGCTTTGACGCTTTTGTTTTTGCCGGCGTTGTATGCGGCTTGGTTCAGGGTGCGTAAGGAGTCTTGATTTGGTTTGGTGAGCGTGGCGGCCTTTGGGCCGGCCAGGCTCTTGGGGTTTTGGGTGAATATCCGTTTCTGCGGGTGTTGCCGCTGGCGGTTTCGCCCTTACGGCGAGTCCCTTTTGCAAACGCCGGAATGCCGGCCCAGCCAAAAGGAACCAAAACGCTGGGCCCCGGCGTTCGGCCCCTCGCTGGGGATCGGGGGTCCTTCGTTCCGGGATTCATCCGGGGGCATCGCCTCCGGTTTGCTTCGCTGCACCTCCTCTCGATGTGTTCGACTTCGTCGAACGGCGCTACGCGCCTGCCCCCGGATAAATCCCTCCACTCAGCCGGCCGAAGGGGCCGGCACGTCAAGAGCGGTACTCGAGCTAACGCTCATTGTGTTGAGTGGTGAGAAGCGAAGCGCATCGGAGTGTAGGGTTTTGCGCTTTTCTGTGGGAGCGAGCTTGCTCGCGAAGGCGGCCTGTCTGCCGACCATGCTCTATCGGTTGGACTCAATCTTGTCGGAGCTGGCCTGCTAGCGATGGCAGCCTGACAGCTGAGCAAAACAATGGTGTAGGACTCTGTGTCGCCTCCTACAAGTTTTTCAGACGCCTCCGATATTGAGTCGCTGTGTTGGCAGTGCTGTACTCGAGGCTGTTTTTCAGCCTTGTTTGAGTCAGCGTTGATGAAGAAACCGCCGGTATTGAAGGGGCGGGCCGATCCGGTCTTTGAGTTGTTGATGCGCGCGCCTCACAAGCAGCGTCTGGCGGATTATCTTGCGTTGCTCAAGCCGCTGGATGATCAGGGGCGGTATCTGCCTTTTGAGGATTTGCGGTATCGCTGGGCCAGCGGGCTGGATTCGCGTTTGTGTTGGGCGTTGGTCAAGAAGGCGCGAGTCGCTCAGTACATTCAGCTTCTGCCTTTGGGGGAACCGGCGCAGTGGGGGAAGTTTGTGCCGACGCCCACCGCGCAGAAGGCCCTTTCAGTGGTTGATCGGCAAACCACGACGGCGTCGCTGGAGTACATGACCAGCCAGATAGGCGAGCGGGCGCATTTCAGTTATTTGCTTGACGATTTGATCGAGGATGAGGCGATCAGCAGCAGTCAGCTGGAGGGCGCCGCGACCACCACTCGAGTTGCCAAGGACATGCTTAAGCAACGGCGTCAGCCGCGTACGCCGGATGAGCGGATGGTCATGGGTAATTACCGGATGATGAATTTCGCCTGGGAAAAACGTTACGAGCCATTGAGCGTGGAGTTGATAGCGTCGATCCATCGAGTCGGTGTCGAAGGCATTGATGACGAGCAGTATGACCCCGGGCTTTTCAGGACCAACGATGAAGTGGTGGTGCAGGACGGCGAAGGGAATACCGTGCACACGCCACCGCCTGCCGCTGGATTGGTGAGGCGACTGGATTTGCTCTCGCAGTGGATCAATCAACCACAGAGTTCACCTCGGCAAAAAAACTACCTGCATCCGCTGATCAAGGCGATCACGCTGCACTTTGCCCTGGGTTACGAACATCCGTTTCGCGATGGCAACGGGCGGGTCGCCAGGGCGCTGTTTTACTGGTTCATGTTCAAGCATGAGTTTTCGGCGTTCCGCTATATCGCGATCAGTCTTTTACTGCGCAACGCGCCGGTGAAGTATGGGCGGTCGTATTTGCACAGCGAGGCTGATGAACTCGATCTGACGTACTTCATCGAGTTTCAATGTTCGGTGATTCTGCGCGCGGTTGAGGGGTTTACCGATGTGTATCGCAAGAGTGTGGCGTACAGCGAAGACTTCGAGCACTGGCTGACCTGTTCGGGTTTTTTTGATCGGCTGACAGAGCGGCAGCGAGCGATTTATCAGGTGGCCAGAAGTGGGGTGGCGAAGGAGTTCACGGCGGGGAACGTCAAGGAGCATCTTGGTTGTGCCTACAACACAGCAGTGTCGGCGTTGAGCGGGTTGGTTGAGCTGCAGGTTTTCGAGAAGAAGAAAATGGGGCGCGAGTGGGTGTACTTTTTACGTGTATCTGCTGGTGGCGGATTGAATAACGGGAGTGAGACAGCTCACTCCCGTGTCGTGCCGGTTTAGAGCGTACCAAACACCTTCTTCGCCAGACTCGTCGCCGCAGCGGCCGGGTTCTTGCGGATGGTTTCTTCCTGTTTGCCGATCATTTCGAACAGGCCGTTGAGCGCTTGTTCGGTCACGTAGCTTTCGATGTTGGCGCTCTTCGCATCCACCACGCCGAAGGTCGCGGCCTGGCCGGCGAAGGCGTTGTATTTCTGGGCTACGCCTACCTTGTCGGTTGCCTGTTTGACGATCGGCAGGAACTTGGTGCGGATCTGTTCGCGGCTGGATTTGTCCAGGTATTGGGTGGCGGAGTCGTTGCCGCCGCTGAGGATGCCTTTGGCGTCTTCCACGCTCATTTTCTTCACGGCGTCGACGAGGATCGGCTGGGCCTGGGTGACGGCGGTTTCCGCGGCCTTGTTCATGGCGGTTTCCAGCTCATCGACCTGGGCGCCCATGCCGAAGGCTTTCATCTTGCCGGCGACTTTGCCGAGTTTGCCCGGGAGTTCGATCTTCACGTCCGGGTTGTTGCTGAAACCGCCCGGGGTGCCGAGTTGTTTGACGGCCAGTTGCGCGCCCTGGGTCAGGGCATCCTTGAGGCCGCCGGTGGCGTCGCCTTGCGACAGGTCGCCGAGGGACAGGGCCAGTGCGTTGGCGGAGATCATCAGGCCCGCGCACAGGCCGGCGAAGCGAAGGGTAGGACGGAGCATGGCGGCTTCCTTGTTCGGAGAGAGTTAGCGGGCAGCGTCGACGCGGATCTTCAGCGGCTGCGGATCCTTGCCATCGAGCTGCACGGCATGGTTTTCGGTGGTGATGAACATCAGCTCGCCGTTGACTTCGATGCGTGCGCTGACCGAGTAGCGGTGGCCGGGTTTGACCTGGGCCGGATCGTAGCTCAAATGAAACGGCAGCGGCACCTGGCCTTTGACCGGGCCTTTCTGTTCGTCGAGTACCACGGCCGGAGCGTCGGCCAGCGAAACGTCCTGCAGGCTCACGCTCAAGGTCGCACTTGGCGGCAGGGCGATGCGTTGCAGGTAGAACACTTCGCCATCGAGGCTGACCTTGCCGGCCGGTGAGGTCGACTGGCAGGCGCTGAGCAGGGTGGCGGCGGCAAGCAGGGAAAGTTTTTTCATCGGAGATCTCCGTATCGACGGCGCCAGAAGAAGCCTGGCGCCTGTAGGAACTTAGTCGCTTTGCACAGGGGCGGCGACCTGATCGGCCGCATCTTCGCTGCGATGCAGTGCCACCTGACGGATCGACAAGCGAATCTCCGCCGGCAGCACCCGTTTGGCTGCGCCTTCGGCCAGTTCGCCGAGCAGTTCGTGGTAGCTCAACTTGCCGGCTTCATCGCGACGCAACACGTCGAGGTCGAGCAGAGTCTGAATGAAATGGCGGAACAGGCTCTTGTCGAAGAATTCCGGTGCATTGAGGCCATGCAGGATCGACAGGCGCTGGGCCATGACCGTGCACAGGTCTTCCAGCTCTTCGGCGCTGATGCTGTTCTGGCCACTGTTGAGCAGCAGGGAAACGGTCATGTAGAAGCGCTGCAGGGTCTGGGCGATGCTCTTCGACAGCAGGGTCAGCAGCACGAAATGCCGCGAACTTGGTGCCGGGCGCAGGTACACGTCTTTTTCGAAACGCAGCAGGCCCTGTTCGACGAACGCTTCCAGCCACTGATCGATCACTGCATCCAGTTCGTCCAGGGTCCAGCGGATGAACAGCTCCGATTGCAGGTACGGATACAGCGCGCGGGTGTAGCGCAGGATCTGTTCGCGGCTCATGCGCGATGCACTCTGGAAGAAGCTCGCCAGCAGCGCCGGCAGGGCGAAGATGTGCAGCACGTTGTTGCGGTAGTAGGTCATCAGGACGGCGTTCTGCTCGTCCAGATACAGAATCTTGCCCAGCGCGTCGTTCTGCTCGGACAGCAGATCCATGTCCTTCACATGCTCGATCAAAGCCCGGCCATCGCCTTCCGGCAAGGTGGTGTGCGGCGAGTACGGAACCTTGCGCAGCAGCGCCAGATACAGATCGAGGACCCGCGCCATGGCCCGGTCATCGAGTGCCAGGCGGGTGGTCGACAGCAGCGCCAGCGCCACCAGGTTGACCGGGTTGATCGCTGCGGCTTCGTTGAGATGCTGCGCGACTTTCTCGCCGAGGCGGTTGGTGGTTTCGTTGAGCCAGGCCGGTTTGTACTGCGGGCCGAGTTCCTGCTGGCGCCAGTCCGGCTGTTCGCTGTCGAGGAATTCGGCGAGTTTGATCGGCTCGCCGAAGTTCACCGCCACTTGGCCGAAGCGCTGCTTGAGCGCGCCGATGACTTTGAAGATGTCGAAGATCGATTCTTTCTTCTTGCTCGCGCCACGCAGTTCGCCGAGGTAGGTCCGGCCTTCAAGCACGCGCTCGTAACCGATGTACACCGGCACGAACACGATCGGCATCCGCGACGAGCGCAGGAAGCTGCGCATCGTGATCGCGAGCATCCCGGTTTTCGGTTGCAGCATGCGCCCGGTACGCGAGCGCCCGCCCTCGACGAAGTACTCGACCGGGAAACCTTTGGTGAACAGGGTGTGCAGGTATTCGTTGAACACCGAGGTGTACAGCGGATTGCCCTTGAACGTGCGGCGCATGAAAAACGCGCCGCCACGGCGCAGCAGGCTGCCGATCACCGGCATGTTCAGGTTGATCCCGGCGGCGATGTGCGGCGGGGTCAGGCCGTTGCGAAACAGCAAGTACGACAGCAGCAGGTAGTCGATGTGGCTGCGGTGGCACGGCACGTAGATCACTTCGTGACCCTGGGCGACCTTCTGCACGCCTTCGATGTGGTTGACCTTGATCCCGTCGTAGATCTTGTTCCAGAACCAGCTCAGCACCACTTCGAGAAAGCGGATTGCGGTATAGGTGTAGTCCGAGGCGATCTCGTTGCCGTAGCGCAGGGCCTGGGCCTTGGCTTTTTCCGGAGAAATGTTTTCGCGCTCGGCTTCGTCGAGGATCGCTTGCTTGACCAGCGGCTGGTTGAGCAGGCCTTTGACCAGGTTGCGGCGGTGGGAAATGTCCGGGCCGATCACCGCAGCCTTGAGGTTGCGAAAGTGCACCCTCAGGATCCTCTGGGCCATGCGCACGGTGCGTTCGTGGCCCTTGTTGTGTTCGATCAACTCGCGCAGGTGGATCGGCGCCGAGAATTGCACGCGGGTCTTGCGGCCCAGAATCATGATGCTCAGCAGGCGACGCAGGCGCCCGGTGACGGCCCAGCTGTCGGCGAACAGCAGTTTCCAAGGGCTGTTCTCGCTGTCCGGCGACTGGCCCCAGAACACGCTGACCGGAATGATCTGCGCGTCTTCGGCAGCATTCTGGCTCAGGGCGCTGACCAGTCGGGTCAGGGTCGGCGGCGCACCGCGCTTGTCCTGGCGGCCGAGCCAGTCCGGGTCCGGCGTCAGGTAGAAGAACGCCGCCGGTTCGATCAACGAACCCACGGACACCGGCAGCACCGGGCGCGGCAGGCCGGCCTTGGTGCACTCGGTGTCGACCACTGCCAGATCGGTCAGCGATGGGTTTTGCAGGACGTAGAACACCGGACGACTGCGGTCGAGGTTGAGGGTGAACGACGACTGGTTGATCGTCTCGGAGCGAACCCAGAGATACAACAGTCGGCGCAAGGTGCCAAACACAAGACGGCGGAACGGGGAACGGGTCATACGGCTTCTGCGTGAGTGGATAAACCGAGCGTTTGCTCGGGCGGGCAGGGGGCGTTCTTCATGAGTTTTCGTGCCGCGCCGTGCCTGCTGTTGTGCAGGGCAAGGCGCGAGAAGCGTGGTTTGGTCGTTCCAAACAAGCTTCGAGCAACGCAGCCCTGCACAACAGCAGGCGCGGCCCTTCGGGTTGTGCCTTAAAGCGGACCAGGCTGCGTTGCAGGCCTTGGAAAGGGAACAACCATTTCCAGCGGCCTGCGCCTTGCCTGGTCCGCTTTAAGGCGACAACGCGGCGCGAAAACTCATGAAGAACGCCCCCTTAGTTTGCCGGATTACTCGAAAATCGGCAAAAAAGCGGCGAAGTAATCTCCTGTTGAGAGTTTTGCCGCCTGTCATATACTCGGCGATCTGTCGCCGGGGCCCTTTTATGGACGTCGGACGCAGGCTGACGTTCCTCAAAGGCTTTCCTGCGAAAAGCCTGTTCAATAATAAAAAGGGAGTATGAACAGATGGCAACACGTGAAACCGGCAACGTGAAGTGGTTCAACGACGCCAAGGGCTACGGCTTCATTCAGCGCGAAGACGGGGTGGACGTATTCGTGCACTACCGCGCGATCCGCGGCGAAGGCCACCGTTCGCTGACCGAGGGTCAGCAGGTTGAGTATGCGGTGGTGGAAGGGCAGAAGGGGTTGCAGGCTGAAGACGTGGTCGGGTTGTAAACCGCACTCTTCGGCCCCCAAAAAACACTGTGGGAGCGTCGAACCGCCGCTCCCACAGGTTCTGTGTACAGCTTCGTTACGCCGTTTTCCAGGTGATCTCTTCTTCACCATCGGCGCTGATGCGAATCCAGCGATCCGCCGTTTCCTCACCTTCTTCCTCGACCCACGTCCCCGGCGCGCAACGCACTTCGACGTTCAGCGCGGCAAAGGCTGCGCGGGCGCAGGCGATGTCGTCGTCCCATGGGGTCGCATCGCTTTCCAGGTACAGGCTGTTCCACTTGCCCACGGCTTTCGGCAGCCAGGTCACCGGGATGTTGCCGGCCTTGCACTTGTAGGTCTGGCCTTTCTGTACCCAGTCGCTGCACGGGCCGAGAGCGGCGCCCAGCCAGGCGGAAATGGCCTTGTGGTCGACGTCGGCGTCTTTCAGGTAAATCTCGATGTCCGGTTGGCGCATGGATGTCCTCACTGCGGGTCTGAAAAATCCATTCGCGGATTTAGCCGGCCCCGGGCTACTTGCCCGAGTCCAAAAGTTATTGAAGAACGAAATAATCGTAGCGCATCGAGACAGTGGTCACGAACGGCTCGGGCTGTTCGATCACCGCCGCGCGGCGCTCGGCACTGGCGCGCCAGCCGTGGGGCGTCATCGCCAGCAGGTTGGCGCGATCCTCGGGCTTGTCCAGCGTCAGTTTGAATTCCAGGGTTTCACTGTGCGCCAGCGCCATGCCTTCCGGCACCAGGGCCAGGTGCTTGTCGTCGGTGTACTCGCGCACTTCGTCGTACAGGCGTTCGCGCAGTTCCATCAGATGGCCGCTGGTCGGGCCGACTTTCATCAGGCCGCCGCCGACGCTGAGCAGACGCTTGGCTTCTTCCCAGTCCAGCGGGCTGAAAACGCTGGCCAGAAACTGGCAGCTGCCGGAAGCCAATGGCACGCGGGCCATGCTCGCAATCAACCACGTCAGCGCCGGATTGCGTTTGCAGGCGCGTTTGACCGCTTCCTTCGAGATATCCAGCGCGTAACCGTCAGCATCGGGCAAGGCCTCGGCGATCTGCGCGGTGTAGTAACCCTCGCCACAACCGATATCGACCCAGCGCGCCGGCGCATAACCCGCCGCCAGTTCCGCCAGACGCTTGGCCACCGGCGCGTAATGCCCGGCGTTCAGAAAGTCGCGGCGGGCCTCGACCATCGCCTGATTGTCACCGGGATCGCGGCTGTTCTTGTGCTGCACCGGCAGCAGGTTCAGATAACCCTGACGCGCGCGGTCGAAGCGGTGGCCAGCGGGGCAGACCACGCCGTTGTCCACCGCGTTCAGCGGTTCACTGCAGATCGGGCACGCGAGCATCAGGCGAGCAACTTGATCAGGGTCTGGTAGTAGATCTCGGTCAGCACGTCGAGATCGGCCGCCAGCACGCGCTCGTTGACCTGGTGGATGGTCGCGTTGACCGGGCCCAGTTCAACAACCTGCGTGCCCATGGTCGCGATGAAACGACCGTCGGAGGTGCCGCCGCTGGTAGACGCTTTGGTCTCGCGGCCGGTGATCTGCTTGATGCTCGACGACACCGCGTCGAGCAGCGCGCCCGGCTCGGTGAGGAACGGCAGACCGGACAGCGCCCAGTCGATGTGCCAGTCCAGACCGTGCTTGTCGAGGATATCGGCGACGCGCTTCTGCAGGCCTTCGACGGTCGATTCGGTGGAGAAGCGGAAGTTGAACAACGCCACCAGATCGCCCGGAATCACGTTGGTCGCGCCGGTGCCGGAGTTGACGTTGGAAATCTGGAAACTGGTCGGCGGGAAGAAATCGTTGCCGTGATCCCAATGCTCGGCAGCCAGTTCGGCCAGAGCCGGGGCGGCGAGGTGAATCGGGTTCTTCGCCAGGTGCGGATAGGCCACGTGGCCCTGCACACCGCGTACGGTCAGTTTGGCGCCGAGGGAGCCACGACGACCGTTCTTCACCACGTCGCCCACCAGCGTGGTGCTCGACGGTTCGCCGACGATGCACCAGTCCAGACGCTCGTTACGGGCTGCCAGGCGCTCGACCACAGCCTTGGTGCCGTGATGCGCCGGGCCTTCTTCGTCGCTGGTGATCAGGAACGCGACCTTGCCCTTGTGATCCGGGTAGTCGGCGACGAAGCGCTCGGCCGCCACGGTCATCGAGGCCAGGCTGCCCTTCATGTCCGCCGCACCACGGCCGCAGAGCATGCCGTGCTCGTCGATCACCGCGTTGAACGGGTCGATCTGCCACGCGGTCACCGGGCCGGTCGGCACCACGTCGGTGTGGCCGGCGAAGCACAGCACCGGGCCGTCGCCTTTGCCGTGAGTCGCCCAGAAGTTATCCACATCTTCGATGCGCATCGGTTCCAGCTGGAAACCGGCATCGCCCAGGCGCTGCATCATCTGCTTCTGGCAATCGGCGTCGACCGGCGTCACGGACGGACGGCGGATCAGGTCGATGGCGAGTTGGAGGGTCGGCGAAAGGTCGGCGTGGGCCGTCATGGAAAACTCCGAAAGCTGGGGGGCAAGGCGCGCAAAATGGCGGTTATCTTAAAGCAAAACGGCGACCATTGGCCGCCGTTTAGTGCATCCGGAAGGATTTAGACCACCGGTGCCGGTTCAGGCGCAGCCGTTGGTTTTGGCAGCGACGACAGGAACGCCATGATCAGCGCCGCCACGTACGGCAGTGACTGCACCAGCAGCATGGCCACCCAGAAGCGCATGTCGTTGCTCGGAATGCCCTGCACCAGGAAGATCCCCAGCGCCGCGCCCCACAACAGCAGCATGATGAACAGCTCTTCCCGGGCTTCGGAAATCGCCACCCAGAAGCCATGGTTGTCGGCGTTTTTCGGGGTGCGGAAGAACGGAATGCTGCTGGTGAAGAAGCCGTACAGCACCGCTTTGGCGATGGTGTGCGACAACGCCAGTCCGGCCAATGCCGCGCAGAACGCATCCTTGAGGTTCACGCCCACGGCGCGACGGTAGAGGAAGATGATCTTGCCGACCTTGAACACGAACAGCGCCAGCGGCGGGATCGCGAAGATCAGCAGCGGCGGATCGACCCGTTGCGGCACGATGATCATCGCCGCCGACCACAACAGCGCGCCGACGGTGAAGAAGATGTTCATGCCGTCCGCCACCCACGGCAGCCAGCCCGCGAGGAAGTGGTAACGCTGGCCGCGAGTCAGTTCGGTGTCCTTGCCACGCAGCAGGCTGCGGGTGTGGCGCTTGATGATCTGGATCGCACCGTAGGCCCAGCGGAAACGCTGCTTCTTGAAGTCGATGAAGGTGTCCGGCATCAGACCCTTGCCGTAACTGTCGTGGTAATACGCCGCCGACAGGCCTTTCTCGAATACCCGCAGACCGAGTTCGGCGTCTTCACAGATGCACCAGTCGGCCCAGCCCAGTTCTTCCAGGACCGAACGACGGGTCATGGTCATGGTGCCGTGCTGGATGATCGCGTCGCGGTCGTTGCGGGTGACCATGCCGATGTGGAAGAAGCCTTTGTATTCGGCGTAGCAGAGCTTCTTGAAGGTGCTTTCGTTCTGGTCGCGGTAATCCTGCGGCGACTGCACCACGGCGATTTTCGGGTCGGCGAAGTGCGGCACCATGTGCTTGAGCCAGTTCGGGTGCACGCAGTAGTCGGAGTCGATCACCGCGATCACTTCGGCATCCTTGGCGGTGTGCGGGATCAGGTAGTTGAGCGCACCGCCCTTGAAACCGGCCAGGGGCGAGACGTGGAAGAACTTGAAGCGCGGGCCGAGGGTTTCGCAGTAGTCGCGCACCGGTTCCCAGACCGCCGGGTCCTTGGTGTTGTTGTCGATGATCAGGACTTCGAAGTCCGGATAATCGAGGTTGGCCAGGGCGTTGAGGGTCTGTTTGACCATCTCCGGCGGCTCGTTGTAGCAGGGCACGTGGATCGAGACTTTCGGGCGGTAATCCGAATCGCCGACCACCGGCAGGAATTCACGGCGACGCTTGTGAATCCACACCGCCTCGGCCAGTTCGTGGGCCTCGGTCAGCAGCACAATGAACACCCCGAGCGCACCGAGCGCCAGCAGGAAGCCCACCGTCAGGCTGAACCACGTGCTGTATTGCTGGCTGTAGTCATAACCGATCCACACCAGCACCGAACCGCACAGGAACGCGATAAAGGTCAGGAAGGTACGGCCACGCTGACGCAGGGCCGAGCCGTCGATCATCAGCAGGGTCAGCGACAACAGCGCCAGCACCACGGAGCCGATGGCCAGCACGCGCCATTGCGGGATCGCCACCACCGGGCCTTCGAAGTTGAATTTCTGTTGGCGCGCGGCGTTGAACACGCCCCAGTAAGCGCCGACCGAGCCTTCGTCGCTGGCCTTCCACGGCTGGTCGAACGCTTCGATCACGAAGTAGTTGAAGCCCTGGCGGTTGAGTTTGTTGACCAGCGTGCGCAGGTAGATCGCCTGATCCGCCGGCGACGCATCGGCGCCACCGCGCATGCGGCCGTTGCTCGGCCAGCCCACTTCGGACAGCAGCAGCGGCTTTTTCGGGAACATCTTTTTCAGGTCGCGGGCGCGGTCGAAGACGAACTGCCCGGCCTTGTCCACCGGAATGAATTCCCAGTAAGGCAGAACGTGGGCGGCGATCAGGTCGACGTGCTTGGCCAGCTCCGGGTGCTCTTCCCAGACGTGCCACTGTTCGGAGGTGGTCACCGGCACTTTGACTGCCGCGCGCACGCGGTCGAGCAGCACGCTGAGTTGTGCGGCGGTGATTTCCTTGCGGAAGATCGCTTCGTTACCGACCACCACGCGAACCACGCTGCGCGACGTGTTGGCCAGTTCGATGGCGCGGGTGATTTCCCGCTCGTTGCGTTCCTGGTCGGGGCTGATCCAGATCCCCAGCGTCACGCGCAGACCGAATTCTTCAGCGAGTTTGGGGATGTCCTGCAGGGAGCCGTCGACCGAGTAGATGCGGATGTTGTCCGTCAGCTTGCTCATGATCTCCAGGTCGCGGCGCATTTCATCGTCGGACGGATACTGATCCTTCTGTGGGAACTGTCCCTGCTGGAACGGTGAATAGGAGAAACCGGAGATCTGCTCCGGCCAGTTCGGTGCGGAGACGGGGCGGTTGATCAGCGCCCAGAAACCGGTGAACAGGGCGGCGATTGCCAGAACCACCACCAGGTTGAGTCCAAATTTACGCGATGACATAGCTGTGTCGGGTTCCAAAGGCTGTGGAACGAAGGGTCGGCTGGTTGACGCCTGAGGGCGCGCATCCTACACCGGCAGTTCGCTGAGTCCTACAAGAGACAGGGAAATGCCGGACGTTGGGCAATCCAGTCTGACTTAAGTTCTTTCGTTTCAGCATGTAAGACAAATCTTTGTTAGGTACAGCTTTAATTAAAGCAGGCGCGTTCGCCGTTCATAGCGCAAAGATGCTCTTGGCCGCCGACGGCCCTATAATGCGCGCCGGTTTTTAGGGTAATGGTCATGAGTACAGAAGATCCGCGGTTTGCAGGCATCGCCCGTTTGTATGGCATCGAGGGCCTCGAGCGCCTGCGTGCAGCCCACGTGGCGATTGTCGGCGTTGGCGGCGTCGGTTCCTGGGCGGCGGAAGCCATGGCCCGTTGCGGGGTGGGCGAGATTTCGCTGTTCGACCTCGACGACGTCTGCGTCAGCAACGCCAACCGCCAGTTGCATGCGCTGGACAGCACCGTCGGCAAACCCAAGGTCGAGGTGATGGCCGAGCGTCTGCGCGGGATCAACCCGGACTGCGAGGTGCACGCCGTGGCGGACTTCGTCACCCGCGACACCATGGCCGAATACATCACGCCGAACATCGACTGCGTGATCGACTGCATCGACGCAGTCAACGCCAAGGCTGCGCTGATCGCCTGGTGCAAACGGCGCAAGATCCAGATCATCACCACCGGCGGCGCTGGCGGGCAGATCGATCCCACGCTGATTCAGGTTTGCGACCTCAATCGCACCTTCAACGATCCACTGGCCTCGAAAGTGCGCTCGACGCTGCGTCGCGATTATGGCTTCTCGCGCACCGTGACCCGTCATTACAGCGTGCCGTGCGTGTTCTCCACCGAACAACTGCGCTATCCGAAACCGGACGGCAGCATCTGCCTGCAGAAAAGTTTTGTCGGCGACGGCGTGAAGCTGGACTGTGCCGGCGGTTTTGGCGCGGTGATGATGGTGACGGCGACGTTCGGCATGGTCGCGGCGACCAAGGCGGTGGACAAGATTGTGGCGGGCGTTCGGCGCCCGGCGGATCGGGTCAAGCCTCAGGCCTGAAGCCCAGGGCTGCGCAGCAACCCTTTTATCGCGCCAATTCATTCATCCGCTGCAGCACGGCATTCAAGCCATTGCTGCGCGACGGCGACAGCTGCCGCGACAGTCCCAACTGATTGAACCAGTCCGGCAGATCCACCTGCTGCAACTCGCCAGCGGTCAAGCCGTTGACCCGCAGCAGCAACAACGCCACCAACCCGCGAATCATCCGCGCATCGCTGCTGGCTGAGAACTGCCAGTGGCCGTCGCGCAATTCACCGACCAGCCATACCTGGCTTTCACAGCCGTGCACCCGGTTGGCCTCGCACTTGTACGCATCGCTCAGTGGCGGCAGGCGATCACCGAACTGCATCAACAGTCGCGCCCGCTGTTCCCAGCCGGCGGCGTTCTGAAACGTTTGCAGCGCCTCGGCGGCCTCGACCGGCAGGCTCATCGCAACAGCTCCAGCGCCTGATCCAGCGCTTCAAAGAACCGCTCCAGATCCTCGGAATCGTTGTACAGCGCCAGCGACACACGAATCGCCCCGGCCAGTTCGAAACGCTTGAGCAGCGGCATCGCGCAGTGGTGCCCGGCACGCACGGCGATGCCTTGCTCGGTCAGCAAATGCGCCAGATCAGCGTTGTGCACACCTTCCACGACAAAACTGGCCAGCGCCAGTTGCGGCTTGCCCAGCAGACGGATGCCGTTGCGGGCCGCAAGACCACGCAACAAATAATCGTGCAGTGCAGCTTCGTGGGCGGACACCGCGTCCTGATCCAGACCCGCGAGGTAGTCGAGGGTCGCACCAAGGCCGATCACGCTGGCAATCGGCGGCGTTCCGGCCTCGAAGCCCAAGGGGGCGGGGCGGAAACGGGATTCGTGATAATTGGCTTCCAGCACCATCTCGCCGCCGAACTGCCACGGGCGCAGTTGTTCAAGCGCCGCGTTACGCCCGAACAGCACGCCAAGGCCATCGGGGCCATACAGCTTGTGGCTGGAAAACACGTAAAAGTCGCAACTCAGCGCCTGCACGTCATGCCGGCCGTGAACCACGCCTTGAGCGCCATCGACCACGGTCAGCGCGTTGTGCGCCTTGGCCATCGCCAGCAGCGCCGGCAACGGTTGCCAGGCGCCAAGCACGTTGGACAACTGGCTGACCGCCAGCAAGCGAGTGCGCGGGCCAATCAGGTGAACGGCAGCGGCGAGGTCGATCACACCGTCATCGTCCAGCGGCAGGATCACCAGCTTCAGGTCGCGACGTTGTGCCAGTTGCTGCCACGGCAGCAGGTTGGCGTGATGCTCCAGGGCGCTGATGACAATTTCGTCGCCCGGATGGAAAAGATGTTCCAGGCCATAAGCCAGGAGATTCAGCGCACTGGTGGCGCCGTGGGTGAAGATGATCTGCCCGCTGTCACCGGCATTCAGCCACTGGGCGACCTTCAGGCGGCAATCCTCGAACGCCTGCGTGGCGTGGGCGCCGGGCAGGTGCTGGGCACGATGCACGTTGGCCGCGCCATTGGCGTAGTAATGCGCCAGCGCGTCGAGCAGGGCCTGGGGTTTTTGCGTGGTGGCGGCGTTGTCCAGGTAAGTCTGGTCTTGCCGTTGCAGGGCGGCGATGGCCGGGAAATCGGCGCGCCAGGGGGAGGGAATCATCACGGTTTCAAGCCCTGGTGAAGATGGGCGGGTTAACGCCGAACCCTGTGGGAGCGGGCTTGCCCGCGATGGCGATCGTTCGAACGCCATCGCAAACAGACCGGCTCTCTCAGGTGAGCTTCTGGCGCTTAGTTGTGAGCGTGCAGCGCTTCGTTCAGTTCGATCGCCGATTTGTGGGTCTTGCATTCCACAGCGCCGGTTTCCGAATTGCGACGGAACAGCAGGTCGGTCTGACCGGCCAGTTCACGGGCCTTGACCACTTTGACCAGGTTGTTGTGCTCGTCCAGCAGTGCAACCTTGGTGCCGGCGGTCACGTACAGGCCCGACTCGACGGTGTTGCGATCGCCCAACGGGATACCGATACCGGCGTTGGCGCCGATCAGGCAGCCTTCGCCGACCTTGATCACGATGTTGCCGCCGCCCGACAGGGTGCCCATGGTCGAGCAGCCGCCGCCCAGGTCGGAACCCTTGCCGACGAATACGCCAGCGGATACGCGGCCTTCGATCATGCCCGGGCCTTCGGTGCCGGCGTTGAAGTTGATGAAACCTTCGTGCATCACGGTGGTGCCTTCGCCCACGTAGGCGCCCAGGCGCAGACGTGCAGCGTCAGCGATACGAACGCCGGCCGGTACCACGTAGTCGGTCATTTTCGGGAACTTGTCCACCGAGAACACTTCCAGCAGCTCGCCGCGCAGACGGGCTTCGAGTTGCAGCTCGGCCAGTTCGCTCAGGTCGATCGCGCCCTGGCTGGTCCAGGCCACGTTTGGCAGCAGCGGGAAGATCCCGGCCAGGCTCACGCCGTGCGGCTTGACCAGACGATGGGACAGCAGATGCAGCTTCAGATAAGCCTCAGGAGTCGAGGTCAGTTGAGCGTCTTCGGCCAGCAGGGTGGCGACCAGCGGCTTGTGGCTTTCAGCCAGACGAGTCAGCAGCTTGCCTTGTACCGCGTCGATGCCTTTCACGGCTTCAGCCAGTTGGGCGGCTTGTGCGGTGGTGAAGGTGATGGCCTGGTTGCCTTCGGTGTAGCCGAGGATCGGTGCAACAGCGGCAACCAGTTCGGCCGAAGGGTTCAACAGTGGCTGGGCGTAGAACACTTCCAGCCATGCGCCTTGACGGTTCTGGGTGCCGACGCCGAAGGCGATACTGAACAGGGAGTTGGACATGTGAATACCTCTACAAAAAGTGACGGGCTGCTTACTTGAGCGCGGCCGCGTAGATATCTGGCTTGAAGCCAATCAGGGTTCGGTCACCGAGATCGAGCACCGGGCGCTTGATCATCGAGGGTTGAGCGAGCATCAGTTCGATGGCTTTCGACTGGTCGAGATCGGCTTTGCGTTCGTCGTCGAGTTTGCGAAAGGTCGTGCCTGCGCGGTTCAACACCGTTTGCCAGCCATGCTCGTCGCACCATTGGGTCAGGTGCTCACGGTCAATGCCGGCGGTCTTGTAATCATGGAAGTCATAGCTGACAGCGTGTTCATCGAGCCAGGTGCGCGCCTTTTTCATGGTGTCGCAGGCTTTGATGCCGAAAAGGTGCAACGTTTTGCTTGAAACGGTCAAGGAATCGCCCCCTTTACAGGTGCTGGAAAAAAATGGTGTCGGATTATGCCATGACCAGACGGTTTCGCGGCGCCGAGGTTGCTTCTGCTGTGGGCGCCTGCGACATAGGTGCAACGGTCAGCCACAGCCTAAGCGGCTAATATGGCAGTTCAACGCTGTCGATTGTCCGGGATTTCCGCTTTATGCAAACTGCTTATACCGTCCTGATCCTGCTGATGCTGGTCAGTGTCTCGCGCCTGGTGGGACGGGTGATTCCGCTGCCGTTGCCACTGGTGCAGATTGCCGCCGGTGCCTTGCTGGCCTGGCCGACCCTCGGCCTGCACGTGGCCCTTGATCCCGAACTGTTCCTGTTTCTGTTCCTGCCGCCGCTGCTGTTTTCCGATGGCTGGCGCATGCCCAAGCGCGAATTGTGGCGCCTGCGCGGGCCGGTGTTGACGCTCGCGGTCGGGTTGGTGCTGTTTACCGTGGTCGGTGCCGGCTACTTCATTCATTGGCTGCTGCCGACGATTCCCCTGCCGGTGGCTTTTGCGCTGGCGGCGGTGCTGTCGCCGACCGACGCCGTGGCGGTCTCGGCCATCGCGCAAAACCGTTTGCCCACGCCGCTGATGCACATGTTGCAAGGCGAGGCGCTGATGAACGATGCGTCAGGCCTGGTGACTTTCAAGTTCGCGCTTGTCGCGGCGATCACCGGGGCATTCTCATTGGCCAACGCGAGCCTGACCTTCGTGCTGGTCGCGGTTGGCGGGCTGGCGGTGGGTGTGGCGCTGAGCTGGCTGGTCGGCCGGTTGCGCGCCTGGATGATCGCCCGGGGCTGGGACGATCCGGCGACCCACGTGGTGTTCATGTTGCTGCTGCCGTTTGCCGCTTACGTGCTGGCCGAACGGCTTGGCGCGTCGGGCATTCTTTCGGCGGTGGCGGCGGGGATGATGCAGAGCTGGCTCGATCTGCTGCCGCGCCAGACCAGCACCCGTTTGCTCAACCGCAGTGTCTGGTCGCTGCTGGAGTTCGCCTTCAACGGTCTGATCTTCCTGCTGCTCGGTCTGCAATTGCCGGACATCATTAAAGCGGTGGTCAGCCACGAGACCTCGTTGTGGCCGACCCTGTTCTATCGCTGTCTCGATGTGGTGGCAATCTTTCTGGCGCTGGTGCTGTTGCGCTTCATCTGGGTGCAAAGCATCTGGCGTTTGTCGGTGCTGTTGCGGCGGTTGCGCGGCAAGGGTGAATTGACGCAGGTGCCGACGGCTCGTTCCTGCTGGTTGTTGACCGTCGGTGGCGTGCGCGGTGCGGTGACGCTGGCAGGTGTGATGTCGGTACCGATGCTGATGGGCAGTGAGGCGTTTCCCGAGCGTGATTTGCTGATCTTCATCGCCGCCGGGGTGATCCTGTTGTCGCTGGTGGCGGCCTGTATTGCGCTGCCGTTGCTGTTGCTGTTGCGCGGCATCGAAAAGAGCCCGGACGACAAACGCCGTCAGGAAGTGCGCGACGCCTGGCGCAAGACCGCCGAAGCGGCGATCCATGCGCTGGAGACCGAAGAGGTCAACCCGCAGGACGCCGCGCAAGCCGCGCTGGCGGCGGAGCTCAAGGCCCGGATCATGTCCGAGTACCGCCATCAACTGGAGGTGTTCAATGATTCGGCCGAGGCCCAGGCGCTGGCGTTCCAGATGGATCTGCTGGAGCGCCGCCTGCGACTCAAGGCGCTGCGCGCGCAACGCCTCGAGTTGTACAGCCTCAGTCGTCAGCACCAGATCGGTGATGACGTGCTGCGTGAAGTGTTGGGGGAACTGGATTTGAGTGAAGCGAATCTGGGGCAGGTCAAGTAATCGCATTGACTTGTCCCGTGCTGGTTACGCCGTTTGTGCAACGGGGTAGGGATAGGCCTTCGCCATGAACGCCTTGTCCTTTTCACTGAGCACCAGATTCAGATCAATCTTGAAGTCGCCGTGGGTCCAGCTCTGACGTACAGCGTAATGCATGATCGATTTCGGATCGTAAGGCGAATAGTCGAAATCGCTGGCGTCGAGCAGGTTGAAGTACTGTTCATCGACAGATCGGCGGGCGTAGTCGTCTTCGTCGGCGTTTTCGTCCACCCCGTGTGCAGCGTACACCGCAGGCTTGTTCCAGGGGATGTTTGACTCAGGGTGCAGGTGCTCATGTTCGGCACCCAGTGCATGCCCGAACTCGTGCATCACATTGGCGGCGAAAAATGTCGGAGTGCGCAGATCGGGCGAGAGCCGCATGGTCGGACCTTCCTCGACCAGCAGGGCATTGTTTCCGATCACCGACCAGTAGATCCCTGGCTCACTGCTGATACGAATATCCCCCGACTCTCCTTCGACAAAATCGAACTTCAGATTGATGTGAGGTAGCCAGTTGCTCGCTGCCGCTTTGACAGCATCCTTGAACGCCTGGTTGCCACTCAGGAAGGCGATGCGCAATGTCTGGCCCGGCATCCAGAAGTGGGCCGGTTTGCCGATCGCGCGTTTTTTGCGGGTGGATTCGTTAGGTGTTTGATTCATGTTCAAGTGTCCTTACTTGCAGGGAATAACTAAAGGGTCCCGGAGTTGGATGTGGCCGGGTGGTGAAGAAGTTAGTGAAGGTCGTGAACTTGTGAAAGTTGTTTGATGTAAGGCAGTGTGTTTTCAGTTGAAGTTCGCCAGGCGTTGCACCTGGCGAACTTTGTCGTTTTCAGTGTCCGAATTACTTTGGATATAGCAGCTTCATCAACTGTTTGTCTTTTTTGCTGATCTTGCGGTTTGTCGGAACTTCCCAGTTGCCGATCGTCAGGGCGTTCGATACAGGGTGATGCATGATCGAGCGCTTGTCGTAGGCGGTATAAAGCGCATCCAGCGTATCGAAGGGCGCGAACAGGTTGCGGTCGACCTGTTCGCGGGTCAGCGGATTCATTTCCCGATTCTGATAAAACGCGTACACCTTGGGTTTATCCCATGGGATATTGGCTTGTGGGTGCTGATGCTCATGCATGGCGCCCAGCGCATGGCCGAACTCGTGCATTACGATGACCTCGAAGTCGGCGTGGTCCGGCTTGACGCCCAGGTTCATCGTCGGATGGTCGGGATGTATCAACAGGGCATCGGTGCCCAGCATCGAACTGTTGTTATTGTTTTGGGTGGCGATGCGGATATCACCCTTAAGATCGTCGACGAATTCAAACTTGAGGTTGATATAGGGCAGCCATTTGCTGGCGGCATTGATAATCCCTGTTCTGCGGGCGGCGTCGGGTGCATCCATGAAGGCTATTTTCAACGTGCGACCATTGGCCCAGAGTTTCGAGTAATTGACCACCGAACGTTTGCGGCGAGAGCCGGGTGTGCTTTGGGTGCCGGCATTTGTCGGGTTCTCGTTGATAGCGGCGGTGTAAGCGGCCTGATTGTCAGGCCACTGAATCAGTTGGCAATCCAGAAGTTCTTTCATTGTTTACTTCTTCCATGAAGTTGAAGATCGGTTTTGGGTCATGCGCACAAGGGCGCGACTCAAGACTAACGTCTGGCTGCGCAAAGACGAGATAAGAAAAACGGAGGAAGTGTTGCGTGATGTTTGACCACCCGTGCCGGATTGCCCGGCACGGGCGTTAATGCATTACTTGTGGCGCAGGACGAAGTCGCGAATGCGCTCGGCCGCTTCGACGCACTCGGCCAGTGGCGCAACCAGTGCCATGCGCACGCGCCCGGCCCCCGGATTGACGCCATCGACGTCACGGGACAGGTACGACCCCGGCACCACGGTCACGTGTTCTTCGGCAAACAGATCTCGGCAGAACGCGGCATCGTCACCTTGCACATTCGGCCACAGATAGAAGCTGCCATCCGGACGCTGCACGTCCATCACCGGGCTGAGGATCGCCAGCACGGCATCGAACTTCTCGCGATACAGCGCTCGGTTGGCACGTACGTGCACTTCGTCATTCCACGCGGCGACGCTGGCCAGTTGGGTCTGAACCGGCATCGCGCAGCCGTGGTAGGTGCGATACAACAAAAAGCCTTTAAGGATGTCGGCATCGCCGGCAACGAAACCGGAGCGCAGGCCCGGCAGGTTCGAGCGCTTGGACAGGCTGTGGAACACCACGCAACGCTTGAAATCCTTGCGACCCAGTTCGGCGCAGGCGCTGAGCAGACCCGGCGGCGGGGTCTGCTCGTCGAAGTACAGCTCGCTGTAGCACTCGTCGGCGGCAATCACGAAGTTGTACTCGTCGGCCAGGGCGATCAGCTTTTTCAACACATCGACCGGAATCAGCGCGCCGGTCGGGTTGCCCGGCGAGCACAGGAACAGGATCTGGCAGCGTTTCCAGATGTCCGGCGACACCGCGTCGAAGTCCGGGTTGAAGCCGTTCTCGTCCAGGCACGGCAGGTAATGCGGCTTGGCCCCGGCGAGGAACGCAGCGCCTTCGTAGATCTGATAGAACGGGTTCGGGCTGACGACCAGCGCGTCGTCGCCACGGTTGACCACGGTCTGGGTGAAGGCGAACAGCGCTTCACGGGTGCCGTTGACCGGCAGCACGTTGCGCGCCGGGTCGATCCAGCCGCTCGGCACGTTGAAGCGACGCTCGCACCAGGCGGCGATGGCTTCGCGCAGAGCCGGAATGCCGAGGGTGGTCGGGTACACCGCCATCTGATCCAGATTGTTCGCCAGCGCCTCGGCGACAAAGCTTGGCGAGCGGTGCTTCGGTTCGCCGATGGACAGCGCGATCGGGCGCTTGTCCGGGTTTGGCGTGACGCTGCCGAGCAGGGCGCGGAGCTTTTCGAACGGGTAGGGCTGAAGCTGGGACAGAGCGTTGTTCATCGGTGCTGGATCTCGTGCAAAGCGGTTGAATCCGGGCGCGCAGTCAAATGCTGATGCGCGACAGTTTGATATCGGGTTCCTGATTGACGCTCAACTGTTCGACGATGGCATCCTGCAAACGGCTGCACAGCAGCGGGTCGGACAGCGGTTGATTGTGGGCGTCGGTGATGAAGAACACGTCTTCCACCCGCTCGCCCAGGGTGGCGATCTTGGCGTTCTGCAGCGACAGGTCGAACTCGAGGAAAATCCCGCCGACTCGAGCCAGTAGGCCCGGACGATCCGGCGCAGTGAGTTCCAGCACCGTCACCGGGCGCTGGGCATCGTTGTGGATCGTCACCTGCGGGGCGAACGCGAAATGCTTGAGCTGGCGCGGCACCCGACGCTGGATGATCGTCGGGTAGTCGGCCGGGTTGCGCAGGGCTTCGGTAAGACCATCGCGAATCTGTTTGACCCGGACCGGATTGTCGCCGATCGAGTCGCCATCGGTGTCGAGCACGATATAGGTGTCGAGGGTGAACTGGCTGCTGGATGTGATGACCCGGGCGTCGTGAATGTTCAGGTTGAGCTGGTCCATCGCGGCCACGGTCACGGCGAAGAAGTCGTGCTGGTCCGGCGCATAGATGAATATCTGCGTGCCGCCCTCGAATTCGCGCTGGGTGGTTTCCTTGATCAGCACCAGCGGACCGCCGTCGGCCGGTTGCTGGAGGATGGCGTCGGTGTGCCAGGCCACGTCGCCGGCGGTGTGACGCAGGAAGTAGTCGTCGCCCAGTTGCGCCCACAATTGCTCGACGTCATCCGGATCGGTGCCGCCGCGTACCAGAATGTCCAGCGCTGCGCTCTGGGTCTGGCGGATCTGCTCTTCGCGATCCACCGGATTCTCCAGGCCACGGCGCAGGGCGCGCTTGGTTTCGGTGTAGAGCTGACGCAACAGGCTGGCACGCCACGAGTTCCACAGGGTCGGGTTGGTCGCGTTGATGTCGGCCACGGTCAGCACGTACAGGTAGTCGAGACGGGTTTCGTCACCGACCGCCAGGGCGAAGTCATGGATCACCTGCGGGTCGGACAGGTCCTTGCGCTGGGCGGTGGTCGACATCACCAGGTGATTCTGCACCAGCCACACGATCAGACGGCTGTCCCACACCGGCAGTTGGTGCCGCTGGCAGAACGCCTCGGCATCGACCGCGCCGATCTCCGAGTGATCGCCATGCCGGCCCTTGCCGATGTCGTGATACAGGCCCGCCATATAAATGAGTTCAGGCTTGGGCAGTTTCGCCATGAGCTTGGCTGCCAGCGGGAATTTCTCCGACACCTGGGTGTACTGCAACTTGCGCAGGTGTTTGATCAGATTCAGCGTGTGCGCATCGACCGTATAGATGTGGAACAGGTCGTGCTGCATCTGCCCCACGATAAAGCCGAACTCCGGCAGATAACGCCCGAGGATGCCGTAACGGTTCATCCGCCGCAGGTTGCGGTGGATGCCGATCTTGCACTTGAACAGTTCGATGAACAGGCTGGTGTTGCGGATGTCGTTGCGGAAGTTGTCGTCGATCAGGTGACGGTTTTCCCGCAGCAGGCGAATGGTGTCGGCGCGCACGCCTTTGATTTCCGGCTGCTGGGCCATCAGTACGAAGATCTCGAGCATGGCGAACGGCGTGCGGCGGAACACATTGTCGTTACGAGCTTCGATGTAGCCGTCGTGCAGCTGGAAGCGCGAGTTGATCGGCTGCGGCGGCGCTTCGTCTTCCGGCGCGAGGATGACTTCTTCGAAGTGCTGGATGATCAGGTCGCTGAGCTGGGCGATGCTCATCACCACCCGGAAATACTGCTGCATGAAGTTTTCGACGGCCTGTTTGGCGTCGTCGCCCTCAAAACCCAGCAGTCCGGCAATGGTGCGCTGGTGATCGAACAGCAGACGGTCTTCAGAGCGACCGGCCAGCATGTGCAGGGCGTAACGCACCTTCCAGAGAAATTCCTGGGAGGAGGCCAGCAGGGCGTTTTCACTCTCCACCAGGAAGCCTTCGCCGGCCAGGGCGCGCAAGTTCAGGGTGCCGTACTGACGACGGGCCACCCACAGAATCGTCTGAATATCCCGTAGTCCGCCGGGCGAGCCTTTGACGTTGGGTTCCAGGTTGTATTCGGTGTCGTTGTATTTGTGATGGCGAGCCTTCTGCTCGGCGCGTTTGGCCAGGAAGAAATCCTTGCTCGGCCACATGTGTGCGGTGCTGGTGACGTCGAGCATGCGCTGGCGCAGGCGCTCGGGGCCGCAGATGGTGCGGCTTTCCATCAGGTTGGTGACCACCGTCAGGTCGGCGCGGGCCTCTTCGGCGCACTCGTCGACCGAGCGAACGCTCTGACCGACTTCCAGGCCGATGTCCCACAGCAGCGTCAGAAAACGCTCGATGGAATCGCGGAAAATTTCGTGGTCGGCGCTGTCCAGCAGGATCAGCAGATCGATGTCGGAGTAGGGGTGCAGCTCACCGCGACCGTAGCCGCCGACCGCGACCAGCGCGATATCGGCGTCTTCGCTCCAGTCGAACTGGTCCCAGGCCTTTTGCAGGATGTTGTCGACGAACCAGGCCCGGTCTTCGATCAGTCGCCGGATATCGCGACCGGCCCGAAAACGTGCATCGAGCACCTCGCGGGCCTGGCGGATCGCCTTCTTGAACGCCGCGATGGGACTCGCTTTCAGGGCCAGTTCAGCCTGGAACTGGCCGCGGTCGAAAAGTTCGGGATCCACCTGCGGCATCGATTGGCTTTCCTTCTATAGGCTGGGAACGGTGTCTGGAATCAGGCCGAGATGCGCGGAATGGTGTCGTCGCTGCGCAGGGTGAAGATCTCGTAGCCGGTGTCGGTGACAAGCAAAGTGTGTTCCCACTGTGCCGACAGCTTGCGATCCTTGGTGATCGCGGTCCAGCCGTCGCCCAGTACTTTGGTGTCGGCCTTGCCCTGGTTGATCATCGGCTCGATGGTGAAGGTCATGCCGGCTTTCAGTTCCATGCCGGTGCCGGCGCGGCCGTAGTGCAGGATCTGCGGCTCTTCGTGGAACACCTTGCCGATGCCGTGGCCGCAGAACTCGCGCACCACCGAGAAGCCGTTCTTTTCCGCGTGCTTCTGGATGATTTCGCCGATGTCGCCGAGGCGGCAGCCGGGTTTGACGATCTCGATCGCCTTGTACATGCATTCCTGGGTGACCTGGGACAGGCGTTCGGCCCAGACCGGTACGGTGCCGACGTGGAACATGCGGCTGGTGTCGCCGTGGTAGCCGTCCTTGATCACGGTGACGTCAATGTTCAGGGTGTCGCCGTTTTTCAGCGGCTTGTCGTTCGGGATACCGTGGCAGACCACATGGTTGATCGAGGTGCAGATCGACTTCGGGTAGCCCTTGTAGTTGAGCGGGGCGGGGATGGCCTGCTGCACGTTGACGATATAGTCGTGGCAGATCTGATTCAGCTCATCGGTGGTCACGCCCGGCTTGACGTGCTCGGCAATCATTTCCAGCACATCGGCGGCCAGTTTGCCGGCGACACGCATGCCAGCGATGTCCTCGGGGGTTTTGAGGGTGACGGTCATACAGGCTCTCTCTGCGCTCGGCGGCGCTTGCTGATACGAACAGGGGCGCAGCTGTTGATTTGGCGGCCCCGAAAAACGCGATTCTAACAGACCGAAGGCGCAAATCCGCGCCTGCGTGCATCGCTTCTCTCTATACAATGCGGTGCATTGTCCCGATTCCAAGGGGCTGGCGCGCATGTCCCTGACGCGATTGCAGATTCCGGGTTCCGTTTGCGTCGTCCCTGTGGTATAAAATGCGCCGCTTTCCGGGGATAGCCCCGAGAGCATTAACCCACACACGTGTCGACACGATGGCCTGGGTGCCTTTGATCCTCGGATCAATGGTTGGTCATTGGGATGCGTGGAGGCCCAACCCGACTTATCAAGGAACTATCATGTCCCAAGTCAACATGCGCGATATGCTGAAGGCCGGTGTGCACTTCGGTCACCAAACCCGTTACTGGAATCCGAAAATGGGCAAGTACATTTTCGGCGCGCGTAACAAGATTCACATCATCAACCTTGAAAAAACCCTGCCAATGTTCAACGAAGCTCTGACTTTCGTAGAGCGTCTGGCCCAGGGCAAAAACAAGATTCTGTTCGTCGGCACCAAGCGTTCCGCTGGCAAGATCGTTGCTGAAGAAGCAGCACGTTGCGGTTCGCCGTACGTCGATCACCGCTGGTTGGGCGGCATGCTGACCAACTTCAAAACCATTCGTGCTTCCATCAAGCGTCTGCGTGACCTTGAAGTACAAGCCGAAGACGGTACTTTCGCCAAGCTGACCAAGAAAGAAGCGCTGATGCGCACTCGCGATCTTGAGAAGCTGGATCGCTCCCTGGGCGGCATCAAGGACATGGGCGGTCTGCCAGACGCACTGTTCGTGATCGACGTTGACCACGAGCGCATCGCGATCACCGAAGCCAACAAGCTGGGCATCCCGGTCATCGGCGTTGTCGATACCAACAGCAGCCCGGAAGGCGTTGACTACATCATCCCAGGCAACGATGACGCAATCCGCGCTATCCAGCTGTACATGGGTTCGATGGCTGACGCAGTAATCCGCGGTCGCAACAACGTTGCTGGCGGTACTGTAGAATTCGCAGCTGAAGAAACTCAGGCTGCAGCTGAGTAATTGACGCCCTGGCGTTGACTCAGTAAGCAAAAAGGGGGCTTGGCCCCCTTTTTGCCACCTCGAAAACCATTTGTCGGCAGCGCAGCTACAGCATCTGTAACGTGCAGCGGCTACAAGGTGGCTCGGGAAGAATTGAACGCCCGTTCGATCGGGTGGAATGGTTGAAAACCTATCCAAGAGGAATTTGAAAATGGCAGCAATTACTGCAGCGTTGGTCAAAGAACTGCGCGAGCGTACCGGCGAAGGCATGATGGATTGCAAGAAAGCCCTGGAAAAGGCTGGCGGCGACATCGAAAAAGCCATTGATGACATGCGTGCTTCGGGCGCCATCAAGGCAGCCAAGAAAGCTGGCAACGTTGCCGCTGAAGGCGCTATCGCCATCAAGGACGACGGCAAGGCTGCCGTTCTGATCGAAGTCAACTCGCAGACCGACTTCCTGGCTCTGCAGGACGACTTCAAAAACTTCGTTGCTGCCAGCGTTGACAAAGCATTCGCTGACAAGCTGACCGACGCAGCTCCGCTGATCGCTGCTCAAGAAGCCGCTCGCGAAGCGCTGGTTGCCAAAGTAGGCGAGAACGTGAACATCCGTCGCCTGGTGCGCGTAGAAGGCGACGTAGTCGGCACCTACCTGCACGGCAACAAGATCGGTGTTGCTGTTGTCCTGAAAGGCGGCGACGTCGAGCTGGCCAAAGACATCGCGATGCACGTTGCTGCAAGCAACCCTGAGTTCCTGCTGCCTTCGCAAGTCTCCGACGAAGCGATCGAGCGTGAAAAAGCTGTGTTCCTGCAGTTGAACGAAGAAAAAATCAAAGGCAAGCCAGAAAACATTGTTGAGAACATGGTCAAAGGCCGTATCAGCAAGTTCCTGGCAGAAGCGAGCCTGGTTGAGCAGGCGTTCGTCAAGAACCCTGAAGTCAAGGTTGGCGAACTGGCCAAGAAAGGCGGCGCTGAAATCGTTTCCTTCACCTACTTCAAGGTAGGCGAAGGCATCGAGAAGCCGGTCGACAACTTCGCTGAAGAAGTTGCTGCCCAGCTGGCTGCCGCCAAGCAATAAGACGGTTTTTCAACTGTCGCCCGAAAGAGGCTGCCCGCTCACGCGCGCAGCCTCTTTTCAGATAGGGTTACCAATTTTAATTGGTTTCCCCTTGGAACTGACTTACAAAGCCATGTTCCGATGGCGCTGAAGCAGCGCCAAGCTAGAGTGAACGCCAGCTGTAAACAGCTCGCAAAGAATTTTTAAAATACGCCGCAGGAGAGATTCGCAATGGCTCAGCAGGGCAGTGGTTATCAGGCTCGCTATAAACGCATTCTACTCAAGCTTAGCGGCGAGGCCCTGATGGGCTCGGAAGAGTTCGGGATCGATCCGAAAGTGCTGGATCGCATGGCGCTGGAAGTCGGCCAGCTGGTCGGTATCGGCGTCCAGGTCGGTCTGGTAATCGGCGGTGGCAACCTGTTCCGCGGTGAAGCCCTGAGCAAGGCCGGCATGGATCGGGTAACGGGCGACCACATGGGCATGCTGGCCACTGTGATGAACGCCCTGGCCATGCGCGACGCGCTGGAGCGTGCCAATATCTCGGCCATCGTGATGTCGGCCATTTCCATGGTTGGCGTAACCGATCACTATGACCGTCGCAAGGCCATGCGCCACCTGAACTCCAAGGACGTGGTGATTTTCGCGGCCGGTACCGGCAATCCGTTCTTTACCACGGATTCGGCAGCCTGCCTGCGCGCCATTGAAATCGACGCGGACGTCGTGCTCAAGGCGACCAAGGTCGATGGCGTCTACACCGCTGACCCGTTCAAGGACCCGCATGCCGAGAAGTTCGATCATCTGACATACGATGAAGTACTGGATCGCAAGCTGGGTGTAATGGATCTGACGGCTATCTGCCTGTGCCGCGATCACAAGATGCCGCTGCGCGTATTTAACATGAACAAGCCGGGTGCCCTGCTGAACATCGTGCATGGTGGCGCTGAAGGCACTCTGATCGAGGAAGTCCAACAATGATCAACGAAATCAAGAAAGACGCTAAAGAGCGCATGACGAAGTCCGTCGAGTCTCTGGCTCACAACTTCGGTCGTATCCGCACCGGTCAGGCGCACCCGAGCATCCTGGAAGGCGTGATGGTGCCGTACTACGGCGCTGACACCCCGATCAAGCAAGTGGCCAACATCACCGTCAAGGACGCTCGTACCCTGCAGGTCGTTGCGTTCGAGCGCAACATGCTGGGCGCCGTCGACAAGGCCATCGGCAGTGCAGGTCTGAACCTGAACCCGACCAACCTGGGTGAACTGCTGCTGATCAGCATGCCGGCCCTGACCGAAGAAACCCGTCGCGGTTTCACCAAGCAGGCCCGTGACGTGGCGGAAGACGCCCGTGTCGCGGTGCGCAACATCCGTCGCGATGCCAACAGCTCGCTGAAGGATCTGGTCAAGGAAAAGGAAATCAGCGAAGACGAAGAGCGTCGCGCCACTGGCGAAATCGACGATCTGACCAAGAAATTCGTGGCTGAAATCGACGCTAAGCTGGCCGAGAAAGAAAAAGACCTGATGGCCGTATAAGGGTCGAGCTTTAAATGGACAAGACCAAGCAGACTGCGCCGTCCGCGGTGCCGCGCCATGTCGCGATCATCATGGATGGCAATAATCGCTGGGCGAAAAAACGCTTCATGCCAGGTGTCGCCGGGCATAAAGCGGGCGTGGACGCCGTTCGGGCGGTGATCGAGGTGTGTGCCGAGGCCAAGGTCGAGGTGCTGACACTGTTTGCCTTTTCCAGTGAGAACTGGCAGCGCCCGGCCGATGAGGTCAGCGCCTTGATGGACCTGTTCTTCAAGGCGCTGCGTCGTGAGGCCAAGCGTCTGAACGACAACAACATCAGTCTGCGCATCATCGGTGATCGCACACGGTTCCATCCTGAACTTCAGGCTGCCATGCGTGAGGCTGAAGCGATGACCGCCGGCGCCAACCGTTTCATCCTGCAGATCGCCGCCAACTACGGTGGTCAGTGGGATATCGCTCAGGCGGCGCAGCGTCTGGCGCGTGAGGTTCAGGCCGGTCATCTGCGGCCGGACGACATTACACCGGATCTGCTGCAGACCTGTCTTGTCACGGGGGATTTGCCGTTGCCCGACTTGTGCATCCGCACCGGTGGCGAGCACCGCATCAGCAACTTCCTGTTGTGGCAGTTGGCGTACTCCGAACTGTACTTCTCCGACCTGTTCTGGCCGGACTTCAAACACGAAGCCATGCGCAATGCGCTGGCCGATTTCGCTTCGCGCCAGCGTCGTTTCGGTAAAACGAGCGAGCAGGTCGAAGCTGGAGCCCGGGTTTAATGCTTAAACAACGCATCATCACTGCACTGATCCTGCTACCTATCGCCCTGGGTGGGTTTTTCCTGCTTGAAGGTTCCGGTTTTGCCCTGTTCATCGGGCTGGTCGTGAGCCTGGGAGCCTGGGAGTGGGCGCGTCTGGCCGGCTTCACCGCGCAGGCATTCCGTGTCGGCTACGCGGCGGTGGTCGCGCTGATGCTGTTCGTCATGTACATCCTCCCTGGACTGGCGCCATGGGTGCTGGGCGCGTCGGTGATCTGGTGGGCATTGGCGACCTGGCTGGTGCTGACTTATCCGCATTCCAGCGAACGCTGGTCCAGTGCCGCCAGCAAACTGGTGATCGGTTTGCTGATTCTGTTGCCCGCCTGGCAAGGGCTGGTGCAGATCAAGCAATACCCGCTCGGCAACTGGCTGATCATGGCGGTGATGGTGCTGGTCTGGGGTGCTGACATCGGGGCGTATTTCTCCGGCCGCGCGTTCGGCAAGCGCAAGCTGGCGCCGCAAGTCAGTCCCGGCAAGAGTTGGGAGGGTGTGTATGGCGGTCTGGCGCTGAGCCTTGTCATCACCACCCTGGTCGCGCTGTTCCGTGACTGGACGGTGGCGCAACTGTTCAAGGGTTTGATCGGCGCTGCGGTGATTGTCTTCATCTCGGTGGTGGGTGACCTGACCGAAAGCATGTTCAAGCGTCAGTCCGGCATCAAGGACAGCAGTAATCTGCTGCCTGGTCACGGTGGCGTGCTGGACCGTATCGACAGCCTGACGGCGGCGGTCCCTGTTTTTGCGGTGCTGTTGTGGATGGCGGCGTCGTGAGTCGCCCACAGCGGATCACCGTCCTGGGCGCGACCGGTTCGATCGGTCTGAGCACCCTGGATGTCATCGCCCGGCATCCGGAGCGTTATCAGACTTTCGCCCTGAGCGGTTTTACCCGTCTGAGCGAACTTTTTGCCCTGTGCGTTCGTCATCACCCGAAATTTGCGGTAGTGCCGGAAGCCGGCGCTGCCCGCAACCTGCAGGACGATTTGCGTGCGGCAGGCCTGTCGACTCAGGTTCTGGTCGGTGAGGAAGGCTTGTGTCAGGTCGCTGCTGCGCCCGAGGTGGATGCCGTCATGGCCGCCATTGTGGGTGCGGCCGGTCTGCGCCCGACTCTGGCGGCTGTAGAGGCAGGCAAGAAGATTCTTCTGGCCAACAAGGAAGCGCTGGTCATGTCCGGCGCCTTGTTCATGCAGGCGGTGCGCAAGAGCGGTTCGGTCCTGTTGCCGATCGACAGCGAGCACAACGCGATTTTCCAGTGCATGCCGCAGGACTTTGCTCGCGGGCTGAGTAACGTTGGTGTCCGTCGGATTTTGCTTACCGCCTCCGGCGGCCCTTTCCGGCAGACGCCGATGGCCGAACTGGCACATGTTTCACCTGACCAGGCTTGTGCACACCCGAACTGGTCGATGGGGCGCAAGATCTCGGTGGATTCGGCCAGCATGATGAACAAGGGGCTCGAATTGATCGAGGCCTGCTGGCTGTTCGATGCCAAGCCTTCGCAAGTCGAAGTGGTGATTCATCCACAGAGCGTGATTCATTCGCTGGTCGATTACGTGGACGGTTCAGTGCTGGCGCAGTTGGGCAATCCCGACATGCGTACGCCGATTGCCAACGCCCTGGCCTGGCCAGAGCGCATTGACTCGGGCGTCGCTCCGCTGGATTTGTTCGCTGTTGCGCGCCTGGATTTCGAAGCCCCCGACGAAGAGCGCTTCCCGTGCCTGCGTCTGGCGCGTCAGGCGGCCGAGGCGGGAAACAGCGCCCCGGCCATGCTCAATGCGGCGAATGAAGTGGCGGTTGCCGCGTTTCTCGACGGACGGGTTCGCTACCTGGAAATCGCGAGTATCATCGAGGAAGTCTTGAATCTCGAGCCTGTGGTGGCGTTGAACGACCTCGATGCGGTGTTTACCGCTGACGCGACTGCCCGGACATTGGCCGGGCAGTGGCTCGCGCGTCACGGCCGATAGGTCTTGCAACACATGGCTTCACGTGGCACTGGACAGGATTGCGGAGAAAGTAGATGAGCGCGCTCTATATGATTGCCGGCACCCTGATCGCTCTGGGTGTGCTGGTCACCTTTCACGAATTCGGCCACTTCTGGGTCGCGCGTCGCTGTGGCGTCAAGGTTTTGCGTTTCTCCGTGGGCTTCGGCATGCCGCTGCTGCGCTGGCACGACAAGCAGGGCACCGAGTTCGTGGTCGCGGCCATTCCGCTGGGCGGCTACGTCAAGATGCTCGATGAGCGTGAAGGCGAAGTGCCGGCCGATCAGCTTCATCAGTCATTCAATCGCAAGTCTGTTCGTCAGCGCATCGCGATCGTTGCGGCCGGCCCGGTGGCCAATTTCCTGCTCGCGCTGGTGTTCTTCTGGGTCCTGGCCATGCTCGGCAGCGAGCAGATTCGCCCGGTCATCGGTTCAGTGGAGTCCGGCAGCATTGCCGCAACCGCCGGACTGAGCGCCGGTCAGGAAATTGTCGCGATCGACGGCGAGCCGACCTCGGGCTGGGCTGCGGTCAACCTGCAACTGGTGCGACGTCTGGGGGAAAGCGGCTCTCTGCAATTAATGGTGCGCGAGCAGGGTTCTACAGCCGACTCGCCTCGTGAGCTGGCGCTCGATAAATGGCTTAAAGGGGCTGACGAGCCGGATCCGATTCGCTCCCTCGGCATTCGCCCTTGGCGCCCGGCATTGCCGCCGGTGCTGGCCGAACTCGATCCGAAAGGCCCGGCCCAGGCAGCCGGACTGAAAACCGGCGATCGTCTGCTGACGCTCGACGGCAAGGCGCTGGATGACTGGCAGCAGGTGGTCGACACCGTTCGTACGCGTCCTGATACCAAAATCGTGCTGCGCGTCGAGCGCGACGGTGTTCAAATCGACGTCCCTGTGACACTGGCCGCACGTGGCGATAAAAAGTCGCCAAGCGGTTACCTGGGGGCTGGCGTGAAGGCTGTCGACTGGCCGCCGGAAATGATCCGCGAGGTCAGTTACGGGCCTTTGGCGGCAATTGGCGAGGGTGCCCGTCGCACCTGGACCATGAGCGTCCTGACGCTGGATTCACTGAAGAAAATGCTCTTCGGCGAGCTCTCGGTAAAAAACTTGAGTGGACCGATAACCATTGCTAAAGTGGCGGGCGCTTCTGCCCAGTCGGGCGTCGCTGATTTCCTGAATTTCCTTGCTTATCTGAGTATTAGCCTGGGGGTTCTGAATTTGCTGCCCATTCCTGTACTGGATGGGGGGCATTTGTTGTTTTATCTGATCGAGTGGGCGCGTGGTCGTCCCTTGTCGGATCGGGTGCAAGGTTGGGGGATACAGATCGGTATCAGTTTGGTGGTCGGGGTGATGTTGCTTGCTCTGGTCAACGATCTGGGTCGTCTGTAACGCTTCGCTGAATTGCGAATCTGCCGCATTTTGCGGCAGTTTGTTTATTGCCAGTTGGAATAAGAAAGGACTTCATGAAACGTCTGCTGCTAACTGCGGTTCTCACCGTATTGATGATCGCCGAAGTTCACGCCGAGTCCTTCACTATCTCTGATATTCGCGTCAATGGCCTCCAGCGGGTCTCCGCGGGTAGCGTCTTTGGTGCCTTGCCGTTGAACGTCGGCGAGCAGGCGGATGATCGTCGCCTGGTGGAATCCACTCGTGCGTTGTTCAAAACCGGTTTCTTTCAAGATATCCAGCTGGGCCGCGAAGGCAACGTTCTGGTGATCACGGTCGTCGAACGTCCATCGGTCGCGAGCATCGAGATCGAAGGCAACAAGGCGATCTCCACCGAAGACCTGATGAAGGGTCTCAAGCAATCCGGTCTGGCCGAAGGCGAGATCTTCCAGCGCGCGACCCTCGAAGGCGTGCGTAACGAGCTGCAACGTCAATACGTTGCACAAGGTCGTTACTCGGCTACCGTCGATACCGAAGTGGTCTCGCAGCCGCGCAACCGCGTCGGCCTGAAAGTGAAGATCAACGAAGGCACCGTCGCTGCCATTCAGCACATCAACGTGGTAGGCAACACCGTCTTCCCCGAGGAAGACCTGACCGACCTGTTCGAATTGAAAACCACCAACTGGCTGTCGTTCTTCAAGAACGACGACAAGTACGCCCGTGAAAAGCTGTCCGGTGACCTGGAGCGTCTGCGTTCCTACTACCTGGACCGTGGCTATATCAACATGGATATCGCTTCGACCCAGGTGTCCATCACCCCGGACAAGAAGCACGTCTACATCACCGTCAACGTCAACGAAGGCGAGAAGTACACCGTTCGTGACGTCAAGCTCAGCGGTGACCTGAAAGTCCCTGAAGATCAGGTCAAGTCGCTGTTGCTGGTGCAGAAAGGCCAGGTGTTCTCGCGCAAACTGATGACCACCACCTCCGAGCTGATCACCCGTCGTCTGGGTAACGAGGGTTACACCTTCGCCAACGTCAACGGCGTGCCACAACCGCACGACGACGATCACACCGTCGATATCCTGTTTGCTGTCGATCCGGGCAAGCGTGCCTACGTCAACCGCATCAACTTCCGTGGCAACACCAAGTCCGAGGACGAAGTGCTGCGTCGTGAAATGCGCCAGATGGAAGGTGGCTGGGCTTCGACCTACCTGATCGACCAGTCCAAGACCCGTCTGG
Organism: Pseudomonas fitomaticsae; assembly: GCF_021018765.1. Taxonomy (GTDB): domain Bacteria; phylum Pseudomonadota; class Gammaproteobacteria; order Pseudomonadales; family Pseudomonadaceae; genus Aquipseudomonas; species Aquipseudomonas fitomaticsae. The sequence goes on from NZ_CP075567.1 coordinate 1,528,005, forward strand.
AGCGTCTGGGCTTCTTTAAAGAGGTCAACGTCGAGACTCCGGCCGTGCCAGGTGTCGATGACCAGGTTGACGTGAACTACAGCGTTGAAGAGCAGGCTTCCGGTTCGATCACCGCCAGCGTCGGTTTCGCCCAGAGCGCCGGTCTGATCCTCGGTGGTTCGATCACCCAGAACAACTTCCTCGGTACCGGTAACCGCGTCAGTGTCGGCCTGACCCGCAGTGAATACCAGAGCCGCTACAACTTCGGCTACGTTGACCCCTACTGGACTGCCGATGGCGTGAGCCTGGGTTACAACGCGTTCTACCGTACCACCGACTACAAAGACCTCGACGTCGACGTAGCGAGCTATGCGGTAGACAGCCTGGGTGCCGGCGTGAACGTGGGCTACCCGATCAGCGAGACTTCGCGTCTGACCTTTGGTCTGTCCGTCCAGCAGGACGAGATCAAGACCGGTACCTATACCGTTGACGAGATTTTCGACTTCGTTAACAGGGAAGGCGACAAGTACCTGAACTTCAAGGCTTCTGCCGGCTGGTCCGAGTCCACCTTGAACAAAGGCGTGCTGCCGACCCGCGGTCGCTCCCAGAGCCTGACGCTGGAATCGACCATTCCAGGCAGCGACCTGTCGTTCTTCAAACTTGATTACCGTGGTCAGCTGTTCCAGCCGATCAGCGATAACTACACCCTGCGTCTGCACACCGAGTTGGGTTATGGCGACGGTTACGGTTCGACTGATGGCTTGCCGTTCTATGAAAACTACTATGCTGGTGGTTTCAACTCGGTTCGTGGCTTCAAGGACAGCACCCTGGGTCCGCGCAGTACGCCGAGCCGAGGCACCAACCCGGGCACACTGGCTGACCCGGACCAGGATCCGCTGCCGTTCGGTGGTAACGTCCTGATCCAGGGCGGTGTCGAGGTTCTGTTCCCGCTGCCGTTCGTCAAGGATCAGCGTTCACTGCGTACTTCGGTATTCTGGGATGTCGGTAACGTATTCGACTCCAAGTGCTCCGATACTACGAACGCCAACGGTACGAAATCGAACACCCAATGCAACGACATCAGTCTGAGCAACATGGCCAGTTCCGTCGGTGTCGGCGTGACCTGGGTCACCGCACTGGGTCCGCTGAGTTTTGCACTGGCGATGCCGATCAAGAAACCGGATGACGCTGAAACTCAAGTGTTCCAATTCTCCCTCGGTCAGACGTTCTAAGCGTCTGACCCAAGATAACGACAATGGATTTTGTAGGAGTGCATCGTGCGTAAGTTGACTCAATTGGTTCTCCTGGCCTCCGTACTGGTGGCAGGCCCGGCATTTGCCGACATGAAGATCGCCGTTCTGAACTATCAGATGGCTCTGCTGGAATCCGACGCGGCCAAGAAATACGCCGTGGATGCCGAGAAGAAATTCGGTCCGCAACTGACCAAGCTCAAGACCCTGGAAAGCAGCGCCAAGGGCATTCAGGACCGTCTGATGGCCGGTGGCGACAAGATGCAGCAGGGCGAGCGCGAGCGTCTGGAGCTTGAGTTCAAGCAAAAGGCTCGTGACTTCCAGTTCCAGTCCAAGGAACTGAACGAAGCCAAGGCCGTTGCCGACCGCGAAATGCTCAAGCAACTGAAGCCGAAACTGGATAGCGCAGTGGAAGAAGTCATCAAGAAAGGTGGTTTTGACCTGGTGTTCGAGCGTGGCGCAGTGATTGATGTCAAACCTCAGTACGACATCACGCGCCAGGTTATCGAGCGCATGAATCAGCTGAAGTAACCCATGACCGTGACTATCAAGCTCGGCCAGTTGGCCGAGTTCCTCGGCGCCACCTTGAGTGGCGACCCCGAGAAGCAAATTACTGGGCTAGCCACCTTGCAGGAGGCTGGCCCAGCTCAGTTGAGCTTTCTGGCAAACCCTCAATACCGTAAATACCTGGCAGGCTCGCAAGCCGCAGCCCTGTTGCTCAAGGCTGCCGACGCCGAGGGTTTTGCCGGTGATGCGCTGGTGGTGCCGGATCCTTACCTGGCTTACGCGCGCATTTCCCATCTGTTCGATCCGAAACCCAAGGCCGCTGCCGGGGTTCATCCGACTGCCGTGATTGCCGAGGATGCCGTGGTCGATCCAAGCGCAAGTGTCGGTCCCTTCGTGGTGATCGAAGCCGGTGCCCGAATCGGTGCAGGCGTGACACTCGGCGCGCATTGCGTCGTCGGTGCCCGCAGCGAAATCGGTGAAGGCGGCTGGCTGGCCCCGCGGGTCACGCTGTATCACGACGTGCGGATCGGCAAGCGGGTGGTGATCCAGTCCGGTGCCGTGCTCGGCGGTGAAGGCTTCGGTTTTGCCAATGAAAAGGGTGTCTGGCAGAAAATCGCCCAGATCGGTGGCGTGGCCATCGGCGACGACGTGGAGATCGGCGTGAATACCGCCATCGACCGCGGTGCGTTGGCCGATACCGTGATCGGCAATGGCGTGAAGCTCGACAACCAGATTCAGATCGCCCACAACGTGCAGGTCGGTGACCACACCGCCATGGCAGCGTGCGTGGGGATTTCCGGCAGCACCAAAATCGGCAAGCACTGCATGCTCGCCGGGGGTGTTGGCCTGGTAGGGCACATCGATATTTGCGACAACGTATTCCTGACCGGAATGACCATGGTGACTCACTCGATTACCGAGCCGGGTGCCTATTCTTCCGGTACAGCCATGCAACCGGCGGCCGAATGGCGCAAAAGCGCGGCCCGCATTCGTCAGCTCGATGACATCGCGCGACGTTTGAAACAGCTGGAAAAGCGGTCCGGGGAAGTGACCCCCGACGGCAATGCTTCATCTGAAGGCTGATACCATTTCCATATCAAGTGTGCACAGCCTCTGGACTGCCTCCTTGATTTGCTAGAGGAGTGCGCGTCAGTCGCGCTCCCAATCTTTACATAGGCTTCCCCCCGAAATGATGGACATCAACGAGATTCGCGAATACCTGCCTCACCGTTACCCGTTCCTGCTGGTGGACCGGGTAGTGGAGCTGGATACGGAAGGCAAGCGCATTCGTGCCTACAAGAATGTCAGCATCAACGAACCGTTCTTCAATGGTCACTTCCCTGCGCATCCGATCATGCCGGGCGTGCTGATCATCGAGGCCATGGCTCAGGCTGCCGGGATCCTCGGTTTCAAGATGCTTGACGTGAAACCGGCCGACGGCACCCTTTACTACTTCGTCGGCTCCGACAAGCTGCGTTTCCGCCAGCCTGTGCTGCCGGGTGATCAGTTGATCCTCGAAGCCAAGTTCATCAGCTGCAAGCGTCAGATCTGGAAGTTCGAATGCCAGGCTTCGGTCGATGGCAAACCGGTCTGCTCGGCTGAAATCATCTGTGCGGAACGCAAGCTATGAGTTTGATTGACCCTCGCGCAATCATCGATCCGTCGGCCGTCCTGGCTGATGGCGTCGAGGTCGGCCCGTGGTCGATTATCGGTGCAGGTGTGGAAATCGGCGAGGGAACGGTCATCGGGCCACACGTGATCCTCAAAGGTCCGACCCGTATCGGCAAGCACAACCGCATCTACCAGTTTTCCTCGGTAGGCGAAGACACGCCGGACCTGAAATACAAGGGCGAAGAAACTCGCCTGGTAATCGGTGACCACAACGTCATCCGCGAAGGCGTGACGATTCACCGTGGCACCGTTCAGGATCGTTCCGAAACGACCCTGGGTGATCACAATCTGATCATGGCCTATGCCCACATCGGACATGACAGCGTCATCGGCAACCACTGCATCCTGGTCAACAACACTGCGTTGGCCGGCCATGTGCACGTTGATGACTGGGCGATCCTGTCCGGTTTCACCCTGGTGCATCAGTATTGCCACATTGGCGCCCACAGCTTTTCCGGCATGGGCACGGCGATCGGCAAGGATGTTCCGGCGTTCGTTACCGTATTTGGCAACCCGGCCGAAGCGCGCAGCATGAACTTCGAGGGCATGCGCCGTCGCGGTTTCAGCGAAGACGCCATTCACGCGCTGCGCCGTGCGTACAAAACGGTGTATCGCCAGGGACTGACCGTCGAGCAGGCGCTGGCCGAACTGGCCGAGCCGTCTGCACAGTTCCCGGAAGTCGCGATGTTCCGTGACTCTATCCAGTCGTCGACCCGCGGCATCACCCGCTGACCATGGCCAATCTGCGTATTGCACTGGTGGCGGGGGAGGCTTCCGGTGACATTCTGGGCGCTGGTCTGATGCGCGCCCTCAAGGCACAGCATCCTGCGGTGGAGTTCATCGGTGTCGGCGGCCCGCTGATGCAGGCCGAAGGCCTGACCTCGTATTTTCCGATGGAGCGTCTGTCGGTCATGGGGCTGGTGGAAGTCCTGGGGCGCTTGCGTGAATTGCTCAAGCGCCGCAAGGACCTGATCGCCACACTTATCGCTGAAAAACCGGATGTATTCATCGGCATCGACGCACCGGACTTCAACCTCAATATCGAACTCAAGCTGCGTCAGGCCGGGATCAAGACCGTGCACTACGTCAGCCCTTCGGTGTGGGCATGGCGGCAGAAACGGGTCCTGAAGATCCGTGAAGGCTGCGACCTGATGCTCACGCTGCTGCCGTTCGAAGCCAGATTCTACGAAGAAAAGGGCGTACCGGTGCGGTTCGTCGGCCATACGCTGGCCGACACCATTCCACTGGAGGCCGATCGCGCCGCTGCGCGGGCCGAACTCGGTCTGCCGGACGGTCCGTTGGTGGCTTTGATGCCCGGCAGCCGGGGCGGTGAAGTCAGTCGTCTGGGTGCGCTGTTCCTTGATACCGCCCAACGCCTGCGTGCCATGCGCCCGGGTGTGCGTTTCGTCATTCCCTGCGCCAACCCCGAGCGTCGTGCCCAGCTCGAAGCGCTGCTGGCCGGCCGCGACCTGCCGGTGACCTTGCTCGATGGCAAATCGCATCTGGCGCTGGCGGCGTGCAACGCAGTCTTGATCGCGTCGGGGACGGCGACTCTGGAAGCGCTGCTGTACAAGCGTCCGATGGTCGTGGCCTATCGGCTTGCGCCGCTGACGTTCTGGATTCTCAAGCGCATGGTCAAGAGCCCGTACGTGTCCCTGCCGAACCTGCTGGCCCAGCGATTGCTGGTGCCGGAATTGTTGCAGGATGATGCGACGGTCGAGGCACTTGCCCAGACCTTGTCGCCGTTGATCGACGGTGGCGAAGAGCAGACCCGTGGCTTCGACGAGATCCATCGCACCCTACGTCTGGACGCTTCCAATCAGGCGGCTGATGCCGTTCTGAACCTGATCGGGCAAACACGATGAGCAAGACAAGCATGCAGATGGGCCTGGATTTCACCCTGGTCGCCGAAGTCGAAGAGCTGGTGGCCGGCGTTGATGAAGTCGGTCGCGGCCCGTTGTGCGGCGCGGTCGTTACCGCAGCGGTGATCCTTGATCCAAACCGTCCGATACTCGGTCTCAACGACTCGAAGAAACTCACCGAAGCCAAGCGTGAAAAGCTCTACGACGAAATCTGCGAGAAGGCGCTCAGCTGGTGCATCGCCCGTGCCGAGGTCGAAGAAATCGACGAACTGAACATCCTTCACGCGACCATGCTGGCGATGCAGCGCGCGGTCGCCGGTCTGCACATCCAGCCGAAACTGGCGATGATCGATGGCAACCGTTGCCCGAAACTGCCGATGCGTTCCGAAGCGGTGGTCAAGGGCGACAGCAAGGTCCCGGCCATCGCAGCGGCCTCGATTCTGGCCAAGGTCAGCCGCGACCGCGAGATGGCGGCGTTCGAATTGATCTACCCGGGTTACGGCATCGGTGGCCACAAAGGCTATCCGACGCCCGTTCATCTGGAAGCGCTGGTGCGCCTCGGGCCGACGCCGATTCACCGTCGTTCCTTTGCCCCGGTGCGGCAGGCTTATGAAGCGCTGGAAGGCCTGACGCCGGTTTAGCGGCAAGGCTGATGTTTTGTTCGAGGCCCGGTACAATCCGGGCCTTGTTGTCTCTATGTAACTGGACAGGATCACTATGCCGGCTTCATTCGTTCATCTACGCCTGCACACTGAATACTCCCTGGTCGACGGGCTTGTGCGGATCAAGCCGCTGGTCAAAGCCCTGACCGGCATGGGCATGCCGGCCGTTGCGGTGACCGACCAGAACAACATGTGTTCGCTGGTCAAATTCTATAAAAACACCATGGGTGCCGGGATCAAGCCGATCTGCGGCGCCGACCTGTGGCTGTCGAACAAGGACCCGGATGGTCCGCTGAGCCGCCTCAGCCTGCTGGTCATGAATGCCCAGGGCTATCGCAACCTGACCGAGCTGATTTCCCGTGGCTTCATCGACGGTCAGCGCAACGGCATGGTCATCATCGAGCGCGAGTGGGTCGCCGAGGCCAACGAAGGCCTGATCATGCTGTCCGCTGCGAAAGAAGGCGAGATCGGCATGGCCATGATCGGCGGCAACCCCGCCGAGGCCGAAACCCTGGCGCGCGAATGGATGGCGGTGTTCCCGGATCGTTTCTATCTGGAAGTCCAGCGCACCAACCGTCCGAATGACGAAGAACAATTGCACGGTGCCGTGGCCCTGGCCGACAAGCTCGGTGCGCCGCTGGTTGCGACCAACGATGTGCGCTTCATCAAGCAGGAAGACTTCGCCGCCCACGAAACCCGCGTCTGCATCGGTGAGGGCCGCGCCCTCGACGATCCGCGGCGTTCGAAGAACTACAGCGACCAGCAGTACCTGAAAAGCGCCGAGGAAATGGCCGAGCTGTTCAGCGACCTGCCGGATGCGATCGAGAACACCGTCGAGATCGCCAAGCGCTGCAACATCGACGTGAAGCTGGGCAAGCACTTCCTGCCCGACTATCCAATTCCCGATGGCATGACCATCGACGAGTATTTCCGCAAGGTCTCTTTCGATGGCCTGGAAGAGCGCCTCAGCGTGCTGCTGCCCAAGGACACCACCGAGGACTACGAGGCCAAGCGTCAGGTCTACGTCGACCGGCTGAATTTCGAGCTGGATATCATCATCCAGATGGGGTTCCCCGGTTACTTCCTGATCGTGATGGACTTTATCCAGTGGGCCAAGAACAACGGCGTGCCGGTGGGTCCTGGCCGGGGGTCGGGTGCCGGATCGCTGGTGGCCTATGTGCAGAAGATCACCGACCTCGACCCGCTGGAATATGACCTGCTGTTCGAACGTTTTCTCAACCCGGAACGGGTATCGATGCCCGACTTCGACGTCGACTTCTGCATGGATGGTCGCGACCGGGTGATCGATTACGTGGCCGAAAAATACGGCCGTAACGCCGTAAGCCAGATCATCACCTTCGGTTCCATGGCCGCGAAGGCTGTGGTTCGTGACGTGGCGCGGGCCCAGGGCAAGTCGTTCGGCCTGGCGGATCGTCTGTCGAAGATGATTCCGTTCGAAGTCGGCATGACCCTGGAAAAAGCCTACGAGCAGGAAGAAATCCTGCGCGACTTCATCAAGGTCGATGAAGAAGCGGCAGAAATCTGGGAGATGGCGCGCAAGCTCGAAGGCGTGGTGCGTAACGTCGGTAAGCACGCCGGTGGTGTGGTGATCGCACCGACCAAACTGACCGACTTCTCGCCGATCTATTGCGACGAGGCCGGCGACGGTCTGGTGACCCAGTTCGACAAGGACGACGTCGAGGCGGCCGGTCTGGTGAAGTTCGACTTCCTCGGCCTGCGGACCCTGACGATCATCGACTGGGCGCTGAAAACCATCAACCGCGACCGCGCCAAGGTCAACGAACCGCCGCTGGACATCGCGTTCATCCCGCTGGATGACAAGCCGACCTATCAGCTGCTGCAAAAAGCTGAAACCACCGCGGTGTTCCAGCTCGAATCCCGCGGCATGAAAGAGCTGATCAAAAAGCTCAAGCCCGACTGCCTCGAAGACTTGATCGCACTGGTGGCCCTGTTCCGTCCGGGCCCGCTGCAGTCCGGCATGGTGGATGACTTCATCAACCGCAAGCACGGTCGTGCGGAACTTGCGTATCCGCACCCGGATTACCAGTACGAAGGTTTGCAGCCGGTGCTGGCGCCGACGTACGGCATCATCCTGTATCAGGAACAGGTGATGCAGATCGCCCAGGTCATGGCCGGTTACACCCTCGGTGGTGCGGACATGCTGCGTCGGGCGATGGGCAAGAAGAAACCCGAGGAAATGGCCAAGCAGCGCGGCGGTTTCATTGAGGGTTGTGCGTCGAACAATATCGACGCGGATCTGGCCGGTAACATTTTCGACCTGGTAGAGAAATTCGCCGGTTACGGCTTCAACAAATCCCACTCCGCCGCCTACGGCCTGGTGTCGTACCAGACTGCCTGGCTGAAAGCCCATTACCCGGCGCCGTTCATGGCCGCGGTACTGTCGGCGGACATGCACAACACCGACAAGGTCGTGACCTTGATCGAGGAAGTGCGCACGATGAAACTGCGCCTCGACGCGCCGGACGTGAACACTTCGGAGTTCAAGTTCACGGTGAACGACGAAGGCCGCATCGTGTATGGCCTGGGCGCGATCAAAGGCGTCGGCGAAGGCCCGGTGGAAGCGATCACCGAGGCGCGTCAGGCCGGTCCGTTCAAGGACCTGTTCGACTTCTGTGCCCGGGTCGACCTCAAACGCATCAACAAGCGCACGCTGGACGGTCTGATCCGCAGCGGCGCGCTGGATCGCCTCGGACCGTATTTTCACGACGAGCAAAAGGCGTATCAGGCCAACATCGACCGCAACCGTGCCGTGCTGCTGGCGGCGATGGAAGAGGCGATCAAGTCGGCCGAGCAGACCGCGCGCACCCGCGACAGCGGCCACGCCGACCTGTTTGGCGGGCTGTTCGTCGAAGAAGACGCGGACGTTTACGCGATCCACCGCAAGGCGAAAGAGCTGACCCTCAAGGAGCGACTCAAGGGTGAAAAAGACACCTTGGGCCTGTACCTGACCGGTCACCCGATTGACGAGTACGAAGGCGAGATCCGCCGTTTCGCCCGCCAACGCATCATCGACCTGAAACCGGCCCGGGATACCCAGACCGTGGCGGGGATGATCATTGCCCTGCGGGTGATGAAGAACAAAAAGGGCGACAAGATGGGCTTCATCACCCTCGACGACCGCTCCGGGCGGATCGAGGCGTCGCTGTTCGCCGATGCGTTCCACTCCGCGCAATCGTTGTTGCAGACCGACGCGATGGTGGTGGTCGAAGGCGAGGTCAGCAACGATGACTTCTCCGGTGGTCTGCGGCTGCGGGTCAAGCGGGTGATGAGCATGGAAGATGCGCGCACCAACCTCGCCGAGAGCCTGCGCCTGAAGTTGCAGACCCAGGACCTGAAAGGCGATCAGCTACGCTGGTTGGGTGATTTGCTCAAGCGTCATCGCGGGGCGTGCCCGATCACCATGGAATACACCAGTCCCGATGCGAAGACCTTGCTGCAGTTCGGCGAGACCTGGCGGATCGACCCGGCGGATGCCTTGATTCAAGCCCTGCGTGACCAGTTCGGGCGAGACAACGTCTTCCTCCAATACCGTTGACCGGCAGGTGCCATCAAAGCGCCTGCCCACAACCTGAATTTTTAATCTCGACCTCAGCGCGCCTCTCCCTTAAGGTAGGGCGCGAATAGACAACCGGCCGGCCCAAGCTCATTTGGGACACGACCCAAGACGGACGCCTATGAACCCGAATTTTCTAGATTTCGAACAGCCGATCGCCGACCTGCAAGCCAAGATCGAAGAGTTGCGCTTGGTCGGTAATGACAATTCGCTGAATATCGGCGATGAGATCTCCCGCCTGCAGGACAAGAGCAAGACGCTGACCGAAGACATCTTCGGCAAGCTGACCAGCTGGCAGATCGCACGTCTGGCGCGTCACCCGAAACGTCCTTACACCCTGGACTACATCGACCACATCTTCACCGAGTTCGACGAACTGCACGGTGACCGTCACTTCTCCGACGACGCGGCCATTGTAGGCGGCGTGGCACGTCTGGAAGACCAGCCAGTGATGGTGATCGGTCACCAGAAGGGCCGTGAGGTACGTGAAAAGGTACGCCGCAACTTCGGCATGCCGCGTCCGGAAGGCTACCGCAAGGCTTGCCGTCTGATGGAAATGGCCGAGCGTTTCAAGATGCCGATCCTGACCTTCATCGACACCCCGGGCGCCTACCCTGGGATCGACGCCGAAGAGCGCAACCAGAGCGAAGCGATCGCCTGGAACCTGCGTGTCATGGCTCGCCTGAAAACCCCGATCATCGCCACCGTGATTGGTGAAGGCGGTTCCGGCGGTGCGCTGGCAATCGGCGTGTGCGACCAGCTGAACATGCTGCAGTACTCGACCTACGCGGTGATCTCGCCGGAAGGTTGCGCGTCGATTCTGTGGAAAACCGCAGAGAAGGCGCCGGATGCCGCTGAAGCGATGGGCATCACTGCCGAGCGCCTGAAAGGCCTGGGCATCGTCGACAAGGTGATCAGCGAGCCTCTGGGCGGCGCCCACCGTGATCCGGCTGCTGCCGCCGCATCGATCCGCGCCGAGCTGAGCTCGCAACTGGCGATGCTGAAGAAGTTCGACAACGAAGCGCTGCTCAAGCGTCGTTACGATCGTTTGATGAGCTACGGCCTCTGATCGAACGCCGTTTTGGCTGACAATGCAAAACACTGTGGGAGCGGGCTTGCCCGCGAATGCGATGTAACATTCAACGACTGTGTTGGCTGTTCACCGCTTTCGCGAGCAAGCCCGCTCCCACATTTGGTTTGTGAAAAGGTAGAAAAATGGGTCAGCCCTCGATCGATTTGCCTTCCAGGCTTCTGCGCAATCTCAAGCCCTTGCTCGGTGCTTCCCGTTGGCGCATCGCCTTCTCCGGTGGTCTCGATTCCACCGTTCTGCTGCATCTCCTGACCAGTCTCGCCAAAACCCAATCCCTTCCGGCGCTAAGTGCCATCCATGTCCATCACGGTCTTCAGGCTGTGGCTGACGCGTGGCCGGCGCATTGTCAGGCTGTCTGCGATGAACTGGCGGTGCCATTGCAAGTGGTACGTGTGCAGGTGCAACCGGGGGCGAGTCTGGAGCGCGCGGCACGGGATGCGCGCTATGCAGCGTTCAGTGCGGTGACTCTGGTCAATGATGTGCTGCTGACCGGTCAGCACCGCGACGATCAGGCTGAAACGCTGTTGTTCCGTCTGCTGCGTGGCGCCGGGGTCCGAGGTCTATCAGGTATGCCAGCCCAGCGAGCGCTGGGGCAGGGCAGTCTGGTTCGGCCGTTGCTCGACGTCACGCGTGCCGAGCTGGAGGCCTATGCGCAGGACCATGGTCTGCGTTGGATCGAGGATCCTTCCAATCAGAATCGGCAGTTTTCGCGCAACTATCTGCGCCATCAGGTCATGCCGCTGCTGACCGGTCGCTGGCCCCAGGCGCACGCCAGCATGGCCCGCAGTGCGGCGCATCTGCGGGAGGCGCAAGGCTTGCTCGATGAACTGGCGCAGATTGATCTGGCTCAGGCGAACTCGCCCGGTGAGTTCGAGTGGTCGGGATTGCCATCGTTGGGGTTTGCAGCAATCGCGTGCTTGTCCGATGCCCGACAGCGAAACGCACTCAGCCACTGGCTCGAACCGCTGACCCGACTGCCGGATACCGACCATTGGTCGGGTTGGACGGATCTGCGCGATGCCGGCAACGATGCCTCGCCGATCTGGCGTCTGGCGGATGGCGAGCTGCACAGAAGCGCCGGTCGCTTGTGGTGGCTCAGCGGGCAATGGCTACGTACGCCGGTGGTCAGCGGCGACTGGCACGACCTGTCGTCAGCGCTACGCTTGCCCGATAACGGAAGTGTCATGTTCAGCGGTCAGACTCCCGCCGGGCCGCTGCAGATCCGCTATCGACAGGGCGGCGAAGTGATGGAACTGGCGGGTCGCGGACATCGCGATCTCAAGCGTCTGCTCAACGAGCGCGCGGTGCCGGGCTTCGTGCGTGGCAGATTGCCGCTGCTGTTTCGCGGTGAAGAATTGCTCGCCGTGGCGAACCTGCCGGGGCTCGACGGCAATGCGCTGGAAGGCTGGCGATTGCATTGGCAGCCTTCGGACGAAGATCAAGGTTTGAGATGAAGGGGGCATTCCGGTAGACTACGCTCCCTTCTTGATACAACTTCTGTGGATTCGCCTGAATTGCAGGAGTTGCCGATTACCAAGCAGTCTTTGCTGGGCGATTCCAAAAAATGTGTAGCGAGCAACGTACCGGTGTTTTCACTTCCGGTCTGTCCCAACGCGGCGGTTTTTTTGAAAGGTGCACTGTGATTAATGCAGGTGATCGGGGGCTTCGGCCTTCCTTCGCTTTCCCCGGCGGCTCGGACCGCTTTAACGCAGACTTCTAGGGTTTTTCATGACGCGCTACATATTCGTCACGGGCGGTGTTGTTTCTTCTTTGGGGAAAGGCATTGCATCGGCTTCATTGGCGGCCATCCTGGAGGCGCGGGGGCTTAAGGTCACCATGCTGAAGCTGGATCCGTACATCAACGTCGACCCGGGCACCATGAGCCCGTTCCAGCACGGTGAAGTGTTCGTCACCCACGACGGCGCCGAGACCGACCTGGACCTGGGCCACTACGAGCGGTTCATCCGCACGACCATGACCCAGAACAACAACTTCACCACCGGCCGTGTCTACGAGCACGTGCTGCGCAAAGAGCGCCGTGGTGACTACCTGGGTGCAACCATCCAGGTCATTCCGCACATCACCGACGAAATCAAGCGTCGCATCATCAAGGGCGCCGGCGATGCCGACGTGGCTCTGGTGGAAATCGGCGGTACCGTTGGCGACATCGAGTCGCAACCGTTCCTCGAAGCCATCCGCCAGCTGCGTGTGGAAGTCGGTTCCAAGCGCGCGATGCTGATGCACCTGACCCTGGTTCCGTACATCGCCACCGCAGGCGAGACCAAGACCAAGCCGACCCAGCACTCCGTGAAGGAACTGCGTTCGATCGGTCTGCAGCCAGACGTGCTGATCTGCCGCTCCGACCATCCGGTGGATGTGTCGTCGCGTCGCAAGATCGCGCTGTTCACCAACGTTGAAGAGCGTGCGGTGATCTCCCTGGAAGACGTCGACACCATCTACAAGATCCCGGCCGTGCTGCACGCCCAGGGGCTGGACGACTTCGTCGTCGAGCGTTTCGGCCTGCAATGCAATGGCGCCGACCTGTCCGAGTGGGAAAAGGTCGTCGATGCCAAGCTGAACCCGGAGCACGAAGTCACCATCGCGATGGTCGGCAAGTACATGGAGCTGCTGGATGCCTACAAGTCGCTGATCGAAGCGATGAGTCACGCCGGCATCACCAACCGCACCAAGGTCAACCTGCGCTACATCGATTCCGAAGACATCGAGAACCAGGGCACTGCGCTGCTGGAAGGCGTCGACGCGATCCTCGTACCGGGCGGCTTCGGTCTGCGTGGCGTGGAAGGCAAGATCACTGCCGTTCAGTATGCTCGCGAAAACAAGGTTCCGTACCTGGGTATCTGCCTGGGCATGCAAGTGGCGGTCATCGAGTTCGCCCGTAACGTGCTGGGCTGGAAAGACGCCAACTCCACCGAGTTCGATCGTGCCAGCGGCCATCCGGTTGTCGGTCTGATCACCGAGTGGGAAGACGCTACCGGTGCGGTCGAAACTCGTACCGAAGCGTCCGATCTGGGCGGCACCATGCGCCTCGGCGCTCAGGAATGCCTGCTCGAAGCCGGCTCCAAGGTGCACGACTGCTATGGCAAGGATGTGATTGTCGAGCGTCACCGTCACCGTTACGAAGTGAACAACAACCTGCTGCCGCAAATCATCGAGGCCGGCCTGAAGATTTCCGGTCGTTCTTCCGATGCAGCGCTGGTTGAAGTGGTCGAAGCCCCGGATCATCCATGGTTCGTCGCTTGCCAGTTCCACCCTGAGTTCACCTCGACGCCACGCGATGGCCATCCGCTGTTCAGTGGCTTCGTCAAAGCGGCATTGGCTCAACACCAGAAGAAGGCGTAACCCCGATGGCACAGAAGATCATCCGCGTCGGCGACATCGAGATTGCCAACGACAAACCCATGGTGCTGTTCGGCGGCATGAACGTGCTGGAAAGCCGTGACATGGCCATGCAGGTTTGCGAAGAGTACGTGAAGGTCACCGAAAAGCTCGGTATCCCTTACGTGTTCAAGGCCAGCTTCGACAAGGCCAACCGTTCTTCTGTGACCTCCTATCGCGGTCCTGGCCTGGAAGAGGGCATGCGCATCTTCCAGGACATCAAACAAGCCTTCGGCGTGCCGATCATCACCGACGTCCACGAGCCTGACCAGGCCGCGGTCGTCGCTGAGGTCTGCGATATCATCCAGCTGCCGGCCTTCCTGTCGCGCCAGACCGATCTGGTCGTCGCGATGGCCAAGACCAACGCTGTCATCAACATCAAGAAAGCCCAGTTCCTCGCGCCTCAGGAAATGAAACACATCCTGAACAAGTGCGTGGAAGCGGGTAACGATCAGTTGATCCTCTGCGAGCGCGGTTCGAGCTTCGGCTACAACAACCTCGTGGTCGACATGCTCGGCTTCGGCATCATGAAGCAGTTCGAGTACCCGGTATTCTTCGACGTGACCCATTCGCTGCAAATGCCTGGCGGTCGTTCCGACTCCGCCGGCGGTCGCCGCGCCCAGGTCACCGACCTGGCCAAGGCTGGCATGAGCCAGTCGCTGGCAGGTCTGTTCCTCGAAGCGCACCCGGATCCGGACAACGCCAAATGCGACGGCCCTTGCGCCTTGCGTCTGGACAAACTGGAGCCATTCCTGGCCCAGCTCAAAGCCCTGGACGAACTGGTGAAGAGTTTTCCGACGGTAGAAACCGCGTAAACCTCAATTCTCCGGTAAAGTACCGCACGATTTGTCGCTCATGCCCTCGGGTATGAGCGTTGTCGTCTGCAAGCTGCCCGCTGCACACCACTTGCCGACGGTAAAAAGATTTCCTCTAGCTGCGTCGTTTTCGTCAACTTTGGAGTGTTTACAACAATGGCAAAAATCGTCGACATCAAAGGTCGTGAAGTTCTCGACTCCCGTGGCAATCCCACCGTGGAAGCGGACGTGCTTCTCGACAACGGCATCATCGGCAGCGCTTGCGCGCCGTCCGGTGCATCCACTGGCTCGCGTGAAGCGCTCGAGCTGCGTGATGGCGACAAGAGCCGTTACCTGGGCAAGGGCGTGCTCAAGGCGGTTGCCAACATCAACGGTCCGATCCGCGATCTGCTGCTGGGCACTGACCCAAGCGACCAGAAAGCCCTGGATCACGCGATGATCAAGCTTGACGGTACCGAAAACAAAGCGACCCTGGGCGCCAACGCCATCCTCGCCGTGTCTCTGGCTGCGGCCAAGGCGGCTGCACAGGATCAGGACCTGCCGCTGTACGCTCACATCGCCAACCTGAACGGCACCCCGGGTGTGTACTCGATGCCGGTTCCGATGATGAACATCATCAACGGTGGCGAACACGCCGACAACAACGTCGACATCCAGGAATTCATGGTTCAGCCGGTTGGCGCCAAGTCTTTCTCGGAAGGTCTGCGCATGGGCACCGAGATTTTCCATCACCTGAAAGCCGTGCTGAAAGCCCGTGGCCTGAGCACTGCTGTCGGTGACGAAGGCGGCTTCGCGCCGAACCTGGCTTCCAACGAAGATGCACTGAAAGTGATCTCCGAAGCAGTCGCCAACGCCGGTTACAAGCTGGGTACCGACGTGACCCTGGCTCTGGACTGCGCAGCCAGCGAGTTCTTCGAAGACGGCAAGTACAACCTGTCCGGCGAAGGCCAGGTGTTCACCGCTGAAGGTTTCGCCGACTACCTCAAAGGCCTGACCGAGCGTTACCCGATCATCTCGATCGAAGACGGTCTGGACGAGTCCGACTGGGCTGGCTGGAAGATCCTCACCGACAAGATCGGCGAGAAGACCCAACTGGTAGGCGACGACCTGTTCGTGACCAACACCAAGATCCTGAAAGAAGGCATCGACAAAAAGATCGCCAACTCGATCCTGATCAAGTTCAACCAGATCGGCACCCTGACCGAAACCCTGGAAGCCATCCAGATGGCCAAGGCAGCCGGTTACACCGCCGTGATCTCGCACCGTTCGGGCGAAACCGAAGATTCGACCATTGCCGACCTGGCCGTGGGTACTTCGGCTGGCCAGATCAAGACCGGTTCGCTGTGCCGTTCCGACCGCGTTTCCAAGTACAACCAACTGCTGCGTATTGAAGAGCAGTTGAATGGCAAGGCCAAGTACAACGGTCGCTCCGAGTTTCGCGGTTAAGTTGTAGATGGTAAAAAGACACCGGATTGTGTCGGAAAAGTCGTGACAGCGATGGATTTGCCACTAATCTGATGCCTTATATGCACAAGCCTGGATATTCCAGGCTTCGTGCTATCAGATGCTTCAAAGTTTTGGCGTGGCTGTCTTTTTTCACTGGATACCTGATATTCGATGCGCAGTCCTTACTGGTTGTTTCTCGTTTTGCTCTTGCTGCTGGCCGGTCTGCAGTACCGCCTGTGGGTGGGCAATGGCAGTCTGGCGCAAGTCGCCGAACTGAATCAGCAGATTGCTGATCAACACGCCGAGAACGAAGCCTTGCTGGAGCGCAACCGGGTGATGGACGCTGAAGTCAGCGAGTTGAAGAAAGGCATGGAGACCGTTGAAGAGCGGGCTCGTCACGAACTGGGCATGGTCAAGGACGGCGAAACCCTTTACCAGTTGGCCCAATGATCGATTCCCTGCCGGCCTTCTGGGCTGTGATTCCTGCCGCGGGCGTCGGTGCCCGTATGGCTGCGGACCGTCCCAAGCAGTATCTGCAACTGGGCGGGCGCACAATTCTTGAACACAGCCTCGGCTGTTTCCTCGATCACCCAAGCCTCAAGGGCCTGGTGGTCAGTCTTGCCGTTGATGATCCTTATTGGCCGAACCTGGCCAGCGCCAGCGATCCGCGCATTCAACGGGTCGACGGTGGTGCCGAGCGTTCCGGCTCGGTGCTCAACGCCTTGCTTCATCTGCACGCCCAAGGTGCCGACGACGAGGACTGGGTGCTGGTCCATGATGCGGCACGGCCCAATCTGAGCCGTGACGATCTCGACAAATTGCTCGCTGAGCTGGCGAACGATCCGGTCGGCGGCCTGTTGGCCGTGCCGGCGAAGGACACCCTGAAACGGGTCGACAAACACGGTCGGGTGGTGGAAACCGTCGATCGCAGCGTGATCTGGCAAGCCTATACGCCGCAAATGTTCCGCCTCGGTGCCTTGCACCGCGCGCTGGCGGACAGTCTGGTGGCCGATGCGGTGATTACCGATGAAGCCTCGGCGATGGAGTGGGCCGGCATGGCGCCGCGCCTGATCGAAGGCCGCGCGGACAATCTAAAAGTCACCCGCCCCGAAGACCTTGAATGGTTGCGTCAGCGCTGGGCCAATCGTCGTTAAATCCGGTACTCCGGCCGTTCGGCCAAACCTTCCTTGAGAAAATCCACCAGTTTGCGCACCTTCGGCGACAAGTGCCGTTGCTGCGGATACAGCGCCCACACCGCCGTATTCGGCGGTTGATGGGCCTCCAAAAGCGAAATCAACGCGCCGCTGTGCAGATGTTCCAGCACGTAATAGTCCGGTAGCTGACACAGCCCGACGCCCTGTAGCGCTGCATCCAGCACCGCTTGCCCACTGTTGCAGCGCCAGTTTCCCTGTACCCGCTGGGAAAATTCCCGCCCGTTTTGCTCAAGCTGCCAGATGTCCGAGCTGCCGATCAGGCAATTGTGCCGTCCCAGTTCCGACAAACTGTGTGGGCGTCCGTACCGTTCAAGGTAGGAAGGCGATGCACACAGATACATGCGTCGCGGTGCAAGGCGCGTCGCCACCAGACGGGAATCCTGAAGGCGACCGAGGCGGATCGCCAGGTCGAGGCCTTCATGCACCAGATCGAGTTGGCGGTTGGTCAGTTCGATATCGATGCGCAGTTGCGGGTAGTGCCCCATGAACCGGGTCACCAGCGGCACGATGAAGCGTTCGCCATACGCCACGGCACAGGTCATGCGCAGCATGCCTTTGGGTTCGCTGGTCAGATCGCCGACTGCACGCAACGCTTCTTCGCGACCGTCCTGCAGGCGCTGGCAATGTTGCAGAAAGGTCTGGCCGGCCTCGGTCAGGGTGACGCGTCGGGTACTGCGATACAGCAGTCGGGTCTGCAATCGCTCTTCCAGTCGTACGATTTGTCGACTGATGTGCGAGGAAGAAACGCCGAGGCGTTCGGCAGCTGCGGTGAACTGGCTGCATTCGGCAACGGCGACGAACTCGTCGATGCCTTCCCAGCGGTTTTCGGACATTGGGATTATCCCTGTACGGCAATAATGTTTTGCTTTTGCCAGGATTATTCATCAAGCAGCGCTGGACTACACTCCCTGTCTGGTTTTTATTCAATGGATTCACTGGAGAGTCAGCATGATCAAGTCGCGCGCCGCCGTTGCCTTCGAGGCCAAGAAACCGCTGGAAATCGTAGAAGTCGATGTCGCCATGCCCAAGGCCGGTGAAGTGTTGCTGCGCGTGGTGGCTTCCGGGGTTTGCCACACTGACGCTTACACCCTGTCCGGCGCTGACCCGGAAGGTATCTTCCCGTCGATCCTCGGCCACGAAGGTGGCGCCATCGTCGAAGCGATCGGCGAAGGTGTGACCTCGGTGGCTGTCGGCGACCACGTGATCCCGCTGTATACCCCGGAATGCGGTCAGTGCAAATTCTGTAAGTCGGGCAAGACCAACCTGTGTCAGGCCATTCGCGCCACTCAGGGCAAGGGCCTGATGCCGGACGGCACTTCGCGCTTTTCCTACAAGGGCCAAACGATTTTCCACTACATGGGTACCTCGACCTTCTCCGAGTACACCGTGCTGCCGGAAATCTCCGTGGCCAAGATCTCCAAGGATGCGCCGCTGGAAAAGGTCTGCCTGCTTGGGTGCGGCGTGACCACCGGTATTGGCGCAGTGATCAACACCGCCAAGGTGAAACCGGGTGACACCGTGGCCATCTTCGGTCTCGGCGGCATCGGTCTGTCGGCCGTGATTGGCGCGGTGAAGGCCAAGGCCGCACGTATCATCGCCATCGACATCAACCCGGCCAAGTTCGAAATCGCCAAACAATTGGGTGCTACCGACTGCGTGAACCCGAAAGACTTCGATCGTCCGATCCAGGAAGTGATCGTCGACATGACCGATGGCGGCGTCGACTTCTCCTTCGAATGCATCGGCAATGTGCAACTGATGCGTGCAGCCCTCGAGTGCTGCCACAAAGGCTGGGGCGAGTCGGTCATCATCGGCGTCGCCGGTGCTGGCCAGGAAATCGCCACCCGTCCGTTCCAGTTGGTGACCGGTCGCGTCTGGCGCGGTTCGGCGTTCGGCGGCGTGCGTGGCCGTACCGAGCTGCCAAGCTATGTCGACATGGCGCAAAGCGGCGAAATCCCGTTGGATACTTTCATCACCCACACCATGGGCCTGGAAGACATCAACAAAGCCTTCGACCTGATGCACGAAGGCAAGAGCATCCGCACCGTCATTCATTTCTGATCAATCGCGATGCCACGGCTGCCGATGTGCAGCCGTGGCTGCGTAGGAGTCCTACATGAGTCTGGAAAACATCTCCTGTCAGAAAAGTTTCGGCGGTTGGCACAAGCGCTATCGCCATCGCTCCGAGGTGCTGGGCTGCGACATGGTGTTCGCCGTGTACCTGCCGCCGCAGGCAGAGCAGGGCGGCAAGTTGCCGGTGCTGTACTGGCTGTCGGGCCTGACCTGCACGGACGAGAACTTCATGCAGAAGGCCGGCGCGATGCGCATGGCGGCCGAACTCGGCCTGATCATCGTGGCGCCGGACACCAGTCCGCGAGGCCCTGATGTACCGGGTGATCCTGACGGGGCCTGGGATTTCGGCCTCGGCGCCGGGTTTTATCTGAATGCCACGCAGGAACCCTGGTCGCGGCATTATCGGATGCATGACTACGTCGTGCAGGAACTGCCTTCACTGGTTGAAGCGCATTTCCCGGCGTCGGACAATCGCAGCATCAGCGGCCATTCCATGGGCGGTCACGGTGCGCTGATCTGTGCGTTGCGCAACCCGGGTCGTTATCAGTCGGTTTCGGCGTTTTCGCCTATCAACAATCCGATGGATTGCCCGTGGGGCCAGAAGGCATTCATCCGCTATCTGGGCGAAGACCGTTCGAAGTGGCGCGAGTGGGATGCCTGTGCACTGATCGCCGAAGCGGACGAGAAACTGCCACTGCTGGTCGATCAGGGTGACCGCGACGATTTCCTCGCCACCCAACTCAAGCCGGAAGCGCTGCAACAAGCGGCAAAACAGGCGGGGCATCCGCTGACGTTGCGTCTGCAGCCGGGCTACGACCACAGCTATTTCTTCATCGCCAGCTTCATTGACGACCACTTGCAGCATCACGCGCGCGCTCTGAAGAGTTAATGCAGGTAGAATCACGCCCTGACAAAATTCGGGGCGTTTTTTTATGCGTATTGGCCACGGCTATGATGTGCACCGTTTCGCTGAAGGCGATTTCATTACTCTGGGCGGCGTGCGAATCGCACACGGCTTCGGGCTGCTCGCTCACTCCGACGGTGACGTCCTGCTGCACGCCTTGAGCGACGCCTTGCTCGGCGCGGCGGCGCTGGGTGATATCGGCAAGCATTTCCCGGACACCGACCCGCAATTCAAGGGCGCCGACAGTCGTGTGTTGCTGCGTCATGTGGTCAGCCTGATCCACGCCAAAGGCTGGAAAGTCGGCAACGTCGACAACACCATCGTTGCCCAGGCACCGAAGATGGCCCCCCATATCGAATCGATGCGCGCGCTGATTGCCGCGGATCTACAAGTAGAACTGGATCAAGTGAACGTGAAAGCCACCACCACCGAGAAGCTCGGCTTCGTCGGTCGCGAAGAAGGCATCGCCGTGCATTCCGTTGCCTTGTTGCTGCGCGCATGAACGAACTGCAACTGCTCGGCCCGCGCGCCTATGGCGATGCCCTCGGCACCGCGGTACTGAAAGCCATCGCCGAAGATTTCCAGGTCGATGAAGTCCTCGACATTCCGTTCAGCGGTGACGGCGAGCACCTGTGGATCTGGGTGGAAAAGCGCGGCCTGAATACTGAAGAAGCCGCGCGCCGTATCGCCAAGGCGGCCGGTGTACCGCTGCGCACGGTGAGTTACGCCGGGCTCAAGGATCGCCAGGCGCTGACCCGTCAGTGGTTCAGCGTGCAATTGCCGGGCAAGGCCGATCCGGATCTGTCGGCGGCGGAAAACGACACGCTGAAAATCCTCAAGACCACTCGCCACAAGCGCAAGCTGCAACGCGGTGCGCATTCGGCCAACGGTTTCACCCTGCGCCTGACCCAGTTCAATGGCGACAAGGCCGCTATCGACGAGCGTCTGCAACTGATCGCCAAACAAGGCATCCCGAATTACTTCGGCGTCCAGCGTTTCGGCCATGGCGGCGGCAACGTCGTCGATGCCCGTTCCTGGGCCGCGCGCAAGGCACTGCCGGAACAGCGCAATGTGCGCTCGCGCCTGTTGTCGACCGCGCGCAGTTTTCTGTTCAATCAGGTGCTCGCAGCGCGGGTGGCCGATGGCACCTGGCAGCGTGCCCAGGTCGGTGATCTGCTGGCCTTCACCGACAGCCGCAGCTTTTTTCCGGCCGGTGAAGCCGAATGCAGCGACCCGCGTCTGGCGATTCTCGACCTGCATCCGACCGGCCCGCAGTGGGGCGAAGGTGACTCGCCGGCGGCCGGGGTTGTCCATGATCTGGAGCAGGGGATTGCCGCACGCGAGGCGGATCTGCGCGATTGGTTGATTAATGCCGGTATGAGCCACGAACGTCGCATCCTGCGGCTGCCCATTGGCGGGTTGACGTGGCATTATCCCGAGCCTGACATTCTGCAACTGGAATTCGTCCTCCCGGCCGGATGCTTCGCCACCGTATTGGTGCGCGAACTCGTTGATCTGGTGCCGGTGGGGCAGACGGACAGCCCATGCGTATTCTGATTTCTAACGACGATGGGGTGACTGCGCCCGGTCTTGCCGCGCTTTATGCTGCGCTGGCGGATTACACCGAGTGCGTGGTTATCGCCCCGGAACAGGACAAGAGCGGTGCCAGCAGTTCGCTGA
This sequence comes from Pseudomonas fitomaticsae, assembly GCF_021018765.1. Classification (GTDB taxonomy): domain Bacteria; phylum Pseudomonadota; class Gammaproteobacteria; order Pseudomonadales; family Pseudomonadaceae; genus Aquipseudomonas; species Aquipseudomonas fitomaticsae. The sequence continues at coordinate 1,550,149 of NZ_CP075567.1, forward strand.
CACTCGATCGTCCGCTGCACCCGCAATACCTGGCCAACGGCTTTATCAGCCTCAATGGCACACCGACCGACTGCGTCCATCTGGGGCTCAACGGTTTGCTCGAACGCGAGCCGGACATGGTGGTTTCAGGTATCAACCTCGGCGCCAATCTGGGTGATGACGTGCTGTATTCCGGGACGGTGGCAGCCGCCCTTGAGGGGCGCTTTCTCGAGCGCCCGTCGTTTGCCTTCTCGCTGGTCTCGCGCCAGGTCGACAACTTGCCCACGGCCGCCCACTTTGCGCGCAAACTGGTCGAGGCCCACGCCGGGCTCGATCTGCCACCGCGCACGGTGCTGAACGTGAACATTCCGAACCTGCCGATCGACCACATTCGCGGTATTCAACTGACCCGTCTTGGCCATCGCGCCCGTGCGGCGGCACCGATGAAAGTCGTGGACCCGCGCGGCAAGGCCGGTTACTGGATCGCGGCGGCAGGTGATGCGGAAGACGGCGGGCCGGGCACCGATTTTCATGCGGTGATGCAAGGTTACGTATCCATCACTCCGTTGCAGCTCGATCGCACCTTCAATGATGCCTTCAGAAGTCTCGACGGCTGGCTGGAGGGACTCAACTGATGGCTCGTGAACAAGACGACAGGCTGCGCAGCGGCATCGGGATGACGTCCCAGCGAACCCGTGAGCGCCTGATCCAGCGTCTGTACGAAGAGGGTGTTTCCAACGCCAGCGTGCTGGAAGTGATCCGCCGCACCCCGCGACACCTGTTCGTTGATGAAGCGCTGGCGCACCGAGCCTATGAGGACACCGCGCTGCCGATCGGCAACAACCAGACCATCTCCCAGCCATATATGGTGGCGCGCATGAGCGAGCTGCTGCTGGAAGCCGGGCCGCTGGATAAGGTGCTGGAGATCGGCACCGGTTCCGGCTATCAAACGGCGGTGTTGTCGCAACTGGTCGAGCGGGTGTTCTCGGTAGAGCGCATCAAGGTGCTGCAGGATCGGGCCAAGGAACGCCTGGTCGAGCTCAACCTGCGCAACGTGGTGTTTCGTTGGGGCGATGGCTGGGAAGGCTGGCCGGCGCTGGCGCCGTACAACGGCATTATCGTCACGGCGGTAGCCACCGATGTGCCTCAGGCTTTGCTCGATCAGCTGGCACCGGGTGGTCGGATGGTGATCCCGGTCGGTTCGGGTGAAGTGCAGCAATTGATGCTGATCGTGCGCGAAGAAAACGGCTTCTCCCGACACGTTCTGGGGGCGGTGCGTTTTGTGCCATTGCTCAACGGTCCGCTGGCCTGAGCATTTGTTCGGGGCCGCTGAATTCCTGTCGAACGCGCCTGTCTTACAGCGGCGGTGAATGTTTAAACAGGATGGATCGTCTACAAGCAAACGTGTGCGCCGGGCGATAGCGCTTCTATAAAGGTAAAGCCGGTTGCGCCCGTTATACTTGCGAAGTTTCATGCCGGAATCGGCATTCCACATTTTTCAGCCACCACAAAGGGAGCGGCGGGTGAGTCTCACAGTCATTGCGCAGCGTATGGGTAACACGAGCTTTCAGCGCCTGGTGACTGGCCTTGTCTTGAGCACCTTGCTGGTCGGTTGCTCCAGCACAAAATCGAGCAACGTTCGGGTCGTCGATCGCAACAATGCGGTGGCCCAGCGTCCGGTCGTGACGACCGGGCAGTATGTAGTCCGTCCGGGCGATACGTTGTTTTCCATCGCTTTTCGCTACGGCTGGGACTACAAAGCCCTCGCCGCCCGGAACAATATTCCTACGCCATACACGATCCATCCGGGTCAGACGATTCGCTTCGATGGCCGCACCGGTTCAACGTCGACTGCGGTCGTCACCAACTCCGGTTCCTCAGCGTCTTCGTCCAGCAAAACCACGGTTATCCGGCGCCAGGCAAATGGCACGACGACCACCACAACCACGGGGTCCGGCGCGGCTTCCACCACGGTTGTACCGTCCGTCGCCAGCAAGCCAGCACCCGCTCCACTGCCTCCACCGGGCCCGGCCCCGACCGGCTGGGGATGGCCATCTAATGGCATTCTGATTGGTAAATTCTCTTCAAACGGTAGTTTGAATAAAGGAATTGATATCGCCGGAGATTTGGGACAGCCTGTTTTAGCTGCGTCTGATGGGACGGTGGTTTACGCCGGGAGTGGCTTAAGGGGCTACGGCGAATTGGTCATCATCAAACACAGCGAAACCTACGTCAGTGCTTACGGACACAACCGTCGGCTGTTGGTACGGGAGGGGCAGCAGGTCAAGGTCGGACAGACAATTGCCGAAATGGGGTCAACGGGTACAGACCGGGTGAAACTGCATTTTGAGATTCGCCGACAAGGTAAACCTGTAGATCCGCTGCAGTTCCTGCCAAGACGTTGATTTGCAGACCAGCCTGTTCCGTCACGTAGAGGGGACAGGCTCCAGCGTTGCCAAGGATAAAGGCGCCGCTTGAGCTTGGGGTCGAACTCACCAAAGGACTATAACAATGGCTCTCAGTAAAGAAGTGCCGGAGTTTGACATCGACGATGAGGTTCTCCTGATGGAGACCGGCATCGATTCGGATTCGATGTCGAATGATGAAGGGGCTGCTCCACCTTCCGTTCGTGCCAAATCCAAACACTCCGCTTCGCTTAAGCAACACAAGTACATCGACTACACTCGGGCACTCGATGCCACGCAGCTGTACCTCAACGAAATCGGCTTTTCCCCATTGCTCTCCCCGGAAGAAGAAGTTCATTTTGCGCGCTTGTCGCAAAGTGGCGATCCTGCCGGGCGCAAGCGCATGATCGAAAGTAACCTGCGGCTGGTGGTCAAAATCGCCCGGCGTTATGTCAATCGGGGGCTGTCGCTGCTGGATCTGATCGAAGAGGGTAACCTCGGACTGATCCGCGCGGTGGAAAAGTTCGATCCCGAGCGCGGCTTCCGCTTCTCGACCTACGCGACCTGGTGGATCCGTCAGACCATCGAACGCGCGATCATGAATCAGACCCGGACCATCCGGCTGCCGATCCATGTGGTCAAGGAGCTCAACGTGTACCTGCGGGCTGCACGGGAGCTGACGCAAAAGCTCGACCACGAACCTTCACCCGAAGAAATTGCCAACCTGCTGGAAAAACCGGTGGGCGAGGTCAAGCGCATGCTGGGCCTGAACGAGCGGGTTTCTTCGGTCGACGTCTCGCTGGGTCCGGATTCGGATAAAACCCTGCTGGACACCCTGACGGACGACCGTCCGACCGATCCGTGCGAACTGCTGCAGGATGACGATCTGTCGCAGAGCATCGATCAATGGCTCTCGGAACTGACCGACAAGCAACGCGAGGTGGTCGTGCGCCGCTTCGGCCTGCGCGGCCACGAGAGCAGCACGCTGGAAGATGTAGGCCTGGAGATCGGCCTGACCCGGGAACGGGTGAGACAGATCCAGGTAGAAGGCCTCAAGCGCCTTCGTGAAATTCTCGAGAAAAACGGCCTGTCGAGCGAGTCGCTGTTTCAATAAGCCACCCGCATGACCGCTATGCAGAAAGCCCCGACTGGTTCGGGGCTTTTTATTGGCGTACTGAAAGCGGGAGGCGTTCCCACCTTGTAGGTTTGCGTTGTAAGCCTTTGCTGACTGTTTCGTAAGTGTTCGTTATTTTTACACTGCCGCTGAAGGCGATTGCGCTCGTTGCTGATTCATAACGTAATGATTTATATGGTTATTTTTTCATGTGAAGGGCTTATGACAACAGGTTCTGGCGCTGTAGGGCAGTTGCCCCCGGCAGGGAAATCTCTAGTATCTGGGTTGTGTCGACGGATAGACACGCCCTTCAAGGAGGAGGGGAATGGACATCGCAGGACGCGATTCATCAGGACGATGAAAAGGAACACAGGGAATAGGGAAAAAATGTGGGCGGGTCAAACCGCCCCTTTTTTTGCCTGAAGAAATGTAAAACCCTGAAAAGCAAAAAGGCCCGCAAGGGGCCTTTTCTTCAAACGCGGGACAGATCAGCGTTCGAGGTCTTTGATCTTGCCTTTGACGCCATCCCACTCTTCGGCATCCGGCAGCGATTCTTTCTTCTCGGTGATGTTTGGCCAGATCTCGGCCAGCTCGACGTTCAGCTGAATGAACTCCTGCATCTCTTCCGGAACTTCGTCCTCGGAGAAAATGGCCACAGCCGGGCATTCAGGTTCGCACAGGGCGCAGTCGATGCACTCGTCCGGGTGAATCACCAGGAAGTTCGGGCCTTCGTAGAAGCAGTCCACCGGACAGACTTCTACGCAGTCGGTGTACTTGCACTTGATGCAGTTGTCGGTGACGACGAAGGTCATTTCTAATTTTCTCCTCAGGCGGCGGCAGCGTTGCCCCTTCACGGTTGGGGTCGCCAGGTTCGGGAGCGATGTCTGCCAGCCAGGCTATTAGCCAGCAGCATCCCGAACCGCGCGAGATTCTAACAGCTTGAAGCCGTTTGCGTTATATCCGGTTCGTCGGTGCTTATATCCGGTTCTTTAGCGCATAGAGCATTTCGAGTGCACGACGCGGTGTCACGTCATCCAGATCCAGTTTCGCCAACTCATCCAGCACCGGATGCGGGAGGCTGGCAAACATGTCGCTCTGCTGCGGCGTTGCCGGTTTGCCTTTGGTGGCGGGTTTCGGCGCCTCATGCGGCAGTGCGGTGTCTTCCAGTCGGCTCAGGTGTTCACGAGCACGCACGATCACTTCGCTCGGCACGCCGGCCAGTTGTGCAACCGCGAGGCCATAACTCTGGCTCGCCGGCCCCGGCAACACATGGTGCAGGAACACGATGCGCTCATTGTGCTCGGTAGCGTTGAGGTGCACGTTGGCCACCAACGGTTCGGCCTCCGGCAACACGGTCAGCTCGAAATAGTGCGTTGCAAAGAGAGTATAGGCACGCAGATGGGCGAGACGCTCGGCCGCCGCCCACGCCAGGGACAGACCGTCAAAGGTGCTGGTGCCGCGACCGACTTCGTCCATCAGCACCAGACTGCGCTCGGTGGCGTTGTGCAGAATGTTCGCGGTTTCGCTCATTTCCACCATGAAGGTCGAGCGGCCGCCAGCGAGGTCGTCGCTGGAACCGATCCGGGTGAAGATCCGGTCCACCAGCGACAGTTCGCAACTGGCCGCCGGCACAAAACTGCCGATATGTGCCAGCAGCACGATCAGTGCAGTCTGGCGCATATAGGTGGATTTACCGCCCATGTTCGGGCCGGTGATCACCAGCATGCGGGTGTTGTCGTCCAGGCTCAGGTCGTTGGCCACGAAAGGCGTGGTCAGCACTTGCTCGACCACCGGGTGACGACCCTGGGAGATGCGCATGCACGGTTCGCTGACGAAGGTCGGGCAATTCAGGTCGAGATTCAGCGCGCGTTCGGCGAGGTTGCTCAGCACGTCCAGTTCGGCCAGCGCGCCAGCGGTGTCCTGCAATGGCGGCAACTGGCTGATCAGATCCTCCAGCAATGCCTCGTAGAGCATCTTCTCGCGAGCCAGGGCGCGGCTCTTGGCCGACAGCGCCTTGTCTTCGAACTCTTTCAGTTCTGGTGTGATGAAGCGCTCGGCACCCTTGAGGGTCTGACGGCGGATGTAGTCTGCCGGCGCCGATTCAGCCTGCTTGCTCGGCAATTCGATGAAGTAGCCGTGAATGCGGTTGTAGCCGACTTTCAGGTTGGCGAGGCCGGTGCGGGCCTTTTCCCGGGCTTCCAGGTCAATCAGGAACTGGCCGGCGTTCTCGCTTAGCGATTGCAGCTCGTCGAGTTCGCTGTCGTAACCGGTTTTCAGCACGCCGCCGTCACGGATCACCGCCGGCGGGTTGTCGATAATGGCTTTTTCCAGCAGCGCCGCCAGTTCCGGGTAGGTGCTGGTGGTAGTAGCCAGACGTTGCAGGTGCGGCGCCTCCAGATCGGTCATCGCCACTTGCAGTTCAGGCAGCGCACCGAGCGCGTCACGCAGGCGGGCGAGGTCGCGAGGGCGGGCATTGCGCAGGCCGATCCGCGCCAGGATCCGCTCGATGTCGCCGATTTCCTTGAGCTGCGGTTGCAGGTTTTCAAAGCGATAGCGGTCGAGCAGGCAAGTGATCGAGGTCTGGCGAGCCAGCAATACGGTCAGATCGCGCAGCGGACGATTGAGCCAGCGGGTCAGCAGGCGGCTGCCCATGGCGGTCTGGCAACGGTCGACCACCGATTGCAGGGTGTTGTCGCGGCCACCGGCCAGGTTGGTGTCGAGTTCCAGGTTGCGGCGGCTGGCGCCGTCCAGCACCACGGTGTCGTCCAGGCGTTCATGACGCAGGCTGCGCAGATGCGGCAGGGCGGTGCGCTGGGTTTCCTTGGCATAAGCCAGCAGGCAACCGGCGGCGCCGATCGCCAGGGTCAGGGTTTCGCAACCGAAGCCTTTCAGGTCCTGGGTGGAGAATTGCTGGCAGAGACTTTTCAGCGCCGAGTCGCGCTCGAAATCCCAAGGTGCGCGGCGACGTACGCCACGACGTTTTTCCGCCGGCAGATCCTTCGGCCAGTCATCCGGGATCAACAGCTCGACCGGGTTGACCCGCTCCAGCTCCGCCAGCAGGTTTTCCCAACCCTTGATCTCAAGCACGGTGAAGTTGCCGCTGGTGATGTCCAGCACGGCCAGGCCGAACAGGCGCTCGTCGCCCAGTACCGCCGCGATCAGGTTGTCGCGACGCTCATCCAGCAACGCCTCGTCGCTGACTGTACCCGGGGTGATGATCCGCACCACCTGACGTTCCACCGGGCCTTTACTGGTGGCCGGGTCGCCGACCTGTTCGCAGATCACCACCGATTCGCCGAGCTTGACCAGCTTCGCCAGGTAGCCTTCCGCCGCGTGATACGGAATCCCGCACATCGGAATCGCCTGACCCGCTGACTGCCCGCGCGCGGTCAGGGTGATGTCCAGCAACTTGGCCGCTTTCTTCGCGTCTTCGTAGAAGATCTCGTAGAAGTCGCCCATGCGGTAGAACATCAGCTGGTCCGGGTGCTGATTCTTCAAGCGCCAGTACTGCTGCATCATCGGAGTGTGGGAGGACAGGTCGGAGACGGCTTTATTCATCGGATTGTCAGGCAACTCGTTCAAAGGTGTGGGGCAAAAGCATGGCAGTGGCCGGGCTTTTCCGCGATGGGCGCAAGGTTACCATGGGCGGTCTGTCGGACGCAGGCATCGCGGTCGGGTGACAGGTATCTGGCGTAAAAAGCTCGACTATGCACGGTTTATGCAAATCAGCATTTGTCTTCACGAAAAACTTCAAGCACTATGCGCGTTATGCAAAAACGCAACGTATCTACCGTCTTAAGAGCACTGCTCGACCAGCACGGGATCTCCCCCACGGAGCTCCACCGTCGCACCGGCGTGCCTCAATCCACGCTCTCGCGGATTCTCAGCGGGAAGATCGTCGATCCTTCGGATAAACACATCTCGAAGATCGCCGAGTACTTTGCCGTGAGCACCGATCAGTTGCGGGGGCGCGCGGATGTTGCGCCCGCCGGCAACGGCGGACGCGACGAGTTGCATTCCGAACTCAAGGACATAAGCCTGTGGGACGACGACACGCCAGTCGATGATGACGAGGTGTCGGTGCCCTTTCTTCGCGAGGTTGAATTGGCTGCTGGATCAGGAAGATTCGTCATCGAAGAGAGCGAGCGCTCCAGCCTGCGCTTCGGCAAGCGCAGCCTGCGCCATAACGGTGTGCAGTTCGATCAGGCCAAATGCGTGACGGTACGGGGCAACAGCATGTTGCCGGTGTTGCGCGACGGTGCCACGGTCGGGGTCAATGCCGGCAAGTGCGGGATTGGCGACATCATCGATGGCGACCTTTACGCGATCAACCACAACGGTCAATTGCGGGTGAAGCAGCTCTATCGCCTGCCTACCGGTATCCGTCTGCGCAGCTTCAATCGCGATGAACACCCGGACGAGGACTACAGCTTCCAGGATATGCAGGAAGAGCAGATTGTCATCCTCGGTCACGTCTTCTGGTGGGGCATGTACGCCCGATAACGATCCCTCTCTCAGACAAAACCCGCCTCGGCGGGTTTTTTTTCGCCTGTAGAAAACTGGCCAACCCTTGAAAGACGGGGCTTTCATGCATTTGCGCATTTCTTGTGCATAAATAAATGCATTTACGCATTGACTGTATATGCATCCATGCATATTCTTGCCGCCAAGCCGCTCGACAAAGCGGCTGGCAACAACAGCTCTTTAGTTCCACAAGAACAGGCAGCGATGAACCGGCCTCAACGGTTCAGAGGGTTGGCAACTGACCCGGGTGTGCAGCGTAAAGCACCAGAAGCAGTTATCCGGCGGGCAGGGACCGCGGTCGGAAAAACAATTTGAATGGACTCGTACCGCGCCAGTAGCGCCGAAAAGTCAGCTTCCTTTTTTGAACACAGGATTTAAAGGAAGGCGAAGGAGCGCATTACTGAAAAGCCCGGCGAAATGCCGGGCTTTTTGGAATGCCTGCCTCAAGAGAAACCGATTGAACCCAACACACACTATTCATCCATCACACCAGGAGGCGTGACATGACAAACGAGCAACAAGCGTTGGCGGACATGCCGATCTGGCTGGTCATCCTGCTTGCCGTGGCAGGCGGGGTATCCGGCGAAATGTGGCGCGCCGACAAGGACGGCGCCCGCGGCTGGCCATTGCTGCGACGCCTGGCCCTGCGCTCCGGCGCCTGCATGATCTGCGGCGTGTCGGCAATCATGCTGCTTTACGCTGCCGGGATGTCGATCTGGGCCGCCGGTGCTTTTGGCTGCCTGACCGCAATGGCCGGTGCCGACGTGGCTATCGGTCTTTACGAACGCTGGGCCGCCAAGCGCATCGGCGTCTGCGAAGTTCCCCCGCGCGATCCGCAGTAACCCTCTCACTCTCCTGCCTCGCTGCACTTTGTGCGGCGGGACTTCGCGTGGACATCAGAAAAGGAGGTCAAGCATGCCCACACCGATTCAGCAGCCTTCGCAGCTGTACACGGCGATGGCGATAGCCTTGCGCAACAGCCCCGAGCTGAACGTGCAAGTCGGCCATCACGATGACTTCACGGCCCCCGGCGACAAGGCCTGGGTGCTGATCGACATCGAGCGAAATGCACCGGGAGAACGTGCCGCCAACGGGCGCATTGCCCATGTGCTGACGCTGTCGCTGCAGGTCATTCCGGCGCTGTCCGCCACGGCGTTTGCCGCCTGTGACCTGATCGCCGAGTTGAAAAACCGGGTCACCGACAACCGCTGGGGCTTGTCCGGCGATCAATGCGATCTGCCGATGAACATCGATGGGATGCCGTCATTGCTCATCCGCGCCGATCAGCCGAACAAAGCCTGGACCCTGTCGTTCAACCAGACCGTCTATCTAGGCCCGACACTACTGGACGACCCGCTCGGCACACCGAAATTCGCCCGCACCTGGGAAGTCAGCGATATCGACGACCCCGACCAATACACCACGCTGGAGGCCTGATCGATGTTCGACGCATTACTGCGAATGCAGCTGGGCCCGATCATCGAACGCCTGGCAGAAATGGAAGCCGAGATCGAAGACCTGCACCGTCGCGCCGAGAGCTATTGCCGCATTGGCATCTGTCAGGAAGTCGATGCGGCGAGCAACACCTGCCAGGTCAGCCACGGTGGTTTGCTCACCCCGGCCATCAAGTTCTTCAACCCCAGCGCCGGCGCGCAGAGCGAGTCGCGGATCCCGACGGTGGGTGAGCAGTGTCTGCTGTTCAACGGCAGCGGTGAAAGCAGCGCGCAAAGCGTGGCGCTGTTTGGCCTGAACAGTGACCGCTTTCCGCCGACCTCGACGGTGCCGACGCTGACGCGACGTGTTCATCAGGACGGCAGCGAAAGCGGCTACGACGACGCCACGCACACCCTGCACTGGCAAAACGGTCCGGCAGCCTTCAGCGGCTCTCGCGAATCGCTTGAACTGAGCATCGGGCCGGCACGGCTGGCGATGACCCCGCAAGCGATCAACCTGCAACTGGGCGCCGTCGGCCTGACCATCGACGCCTCGGGCGTGCACTTCAGCGGCCCGTTGGTGGATCACCAGGGTCGTGTCATCAGCCCCTGAATCAAGAGCTTCCCATGATCGGAATCGATAGAGACAGCGGGGCCACGGTCGACGACTGGCTGCAGTTTGTGCAGCGCGCGACCCGGGCCCTGACCACGCCGCTGGGCACCCGGCAAAAAAGGCCCCTTTATGGTTCGTTGATCCCCACGTTGCTGGGGCAGAACCTGGGCGACGACATCCTGTTGCTCGCCCAGAGCCACGCGGCCCAGGCGTTCTACAACCCGCAGAACGGCATCAGCGATTTCCAGCCCGGCGTGATCGTCGCCAGCCGACAGGGCGCCGGTTTGCTGCTGCGGTTTGCCGGCACCTGGAAAAACCGCCAACAGACTTTCGAGGTCGTGACATGAGCATGTTGATCCCCGGCCAGAATCAATTGGCCGAACCCTCCTTGATCAAGGTCGATGCCTTCGAAGATCTGCTCGCCGAGTTCAAGACCTTCGTGATCGAGTACGTCGGCGCACGTTCGCCGCAGAGCGCGGAAAAGCTCAAGACCAGCCTGGAAAACGAAAGCGAACTGCTGACCCTGGCGCTTGAGGCGTTCTGCGTTCGCCTGCAAACCCACGAACGCAGATACAACGCCCGGATCAAGCAGATGCTGGCGTGGTGGGCCACCGGCAGCAACCTCGATGCACGGTTGGCGGACATGGGCCTGGAGCGACAGTTGCTCGACCCGGGCGACCCGGCGGCATTCCCGCCAGTGCCGGCGATTTACGAGAGCGACGATGACGCCCGGCTGCGCTATTACCTGGCGCCCCATGCGCCGGCGGCGGGTTCGCGGATGCAGTATCGCCGCGAGGTCTTCACCCTGGGCGAGCGGCCGGCGGTGAAAGTCGAATCCACCGATGCGGGTGTTGTGAACGTCACTTACACCTTCGACCCGGACGGCCTCGCCGCGCAGGTCAAGGATGGCAATGGTCGCCGCACGGCGCCCGGTGAAGTGCAGGTGACTGTGCTTTCCCGCGACGCAGACGGAACACCCTCGGCAGCACTGCTCGACGGCGTACGCCAACACTTTGCCCGGCCCGATGTCTGCCCGGAAACCGACAAGGTCACCGTGCAGGGCGCCGACATCAAGCCTTACAAGATTCGCGTCGTGGCAAAGATCAATTCCGGCCCGGATTCGGGCCTGACCAAAGTCGCCGCACAGCAACATTTGCAGGCCTACGCCGACAGCTGCCATCGCCTGGAAGGCCGGGTCGATCCGAGCTGGATCGACTACACGCTGCACAGCGCCGGCGCCGTGCAATTGCAGATTCTTGAACCGCTGACGCCCATCGTGTGCACCGCGTTTCAAGCACCGTACTGCACGGCGGTCGAAGTCGAGGTGCAGACGCTATGACCGATCAGACACCGCGTCCGACCCTGCTGCCGGCCAACAGCTCGGCGCTGGAACGGGCGCTCGACATCGGCTTCGGCGCATTGCTTGATCGAGTCGCGCCGCCGTTTCCCGAACTGATGAACCCCAGCGAAACACCGGTAGCGTTCCTGCCGTATCTCGCCGCAGATCGTGGGGTGGCCGAATGGAGCACCGACGCACCGGAAGCAGAAAAGCGCCTGACCGTCGAACTGGCCTGGCCCACCGCGCGCCAGGCCGGCACTCGCAAGGCGCTGGAGAACGCCGCCAAGGGTTTGCAACTCAGGCCGGAAATCCGCGCCTGGTACCAACAGACACCACCCGGCGAGCCTTACAGCTTTTCCGTGCGGGCCTTCAGCGAACAACCCTACAGCGAAGAAATCGACGCCCGTCTCGACCGGCGCCTGGCTGATGCCAAGAGCGAACGGGACGTGCTGTCGGTGTCGGTCGGCCTCAGCGCCTTCGGCAATCACGTCATCGGCGCCGCGACCTTCTGCGGTGAGCTGACCACGGTTTATCCGGTGTTCCTCGAAGGGCTCGAGATATCCGGCGAGGCCTTCATGGCGGCGGCGCTGTACACCGTCGAAACATCCACTATTTATCCTCAGGGGGCCTGAATGGCTGACTATTACACCCTGCTCACTAACGCAGGGATTGCCTACGAAACCGCCTGCAAGGCAGCGGGCGTGCCGATCAAGCTGACGCAGATTTCCGTCGGCGACGGCGGCGGCGCGGTCTACAACCCAGCCGCGACGGCTACCGCGCTGAAACGCGAAGTCTGGCGCGGACCGCTCAATGCGCTGTTCCAGGACGAGAAGAATCCGAGCTGGCTGCTCGCTGAAGTCACCATCCCGCCGGACGTCGGCGGCTGGTATGTGCGTGAAGCGGGTCTGTGGACCGACACCGGGATTCTCTACGCCATCGTCAAATACCCGGAGTCGTTCAAGCCGGTATTGGCTACCTCCGGCTCGGGCAAAGAGTTCTACATCCGCTCGATTTTCGAGACCAGCAATGCCTCGCTGGTGACGCTGCTGATCGATGACACCGTGGTCAAGGCCACCCGCGCCTGGGTCATGAGCTACCTCGCCGAAGAACTCGGCAAACTTGACGGCAAACAATCGGTGCGTGTCGCCGCCACCGCCAACGTGGTGTTGAACGGTGCGCAGCAGATCGACGGCGTGGCGGTGATCGCCGGCGACCGCGTGCTGCTGCCGAACCAGACCCTGGCCAAGGACAACGGCCTGTGGATCGTCGCCAACGGCGACTGGGTTCGGGCCAACGATGCCAACGTCAGCGCCAAGGTCACACCGGGCCTGACGGTGATGGTGGAGGAGGGAGCGCTCAACGGCGATTCGCTGTGGCACCTGACCACCAATGCGCCGATCACCCTCGGCACTACTGCGCTGACATTCAAGATGCTGGCAGGGCGCACCGGGATTGCTGCCGGGACTTACAAGAGTCTGAGCGTCGACGAATATGGCCGCGCGACGGCCGGCTCGAACCCCGACACGCTGGCCGGTTTTGGCATCAAGGACTCATACACCAAGGCCGAAGTCGAAGCGCTGATTGCCAAGGCGTCCGCTTTGCCGGTGGGCTCGATTGTTGCCTTCCCGGTTGATACGCCACCACCGGGTTTCCTGGAGCTGGACAACAGCGTCAAGAGCAGCGCGACTTACCCGGACCTGAGCGCCTATCTGGGCGGCAAGTTCAACAAGGGTGATGAGGGTGTCGGGAATTTCCGCTTGCCTGAGGCGCGCGGGGAGTTTTTGCGCGGTTGGGATCATGGGCGGGGAGTTGACGCCGGACGCGGGCTCGGAACCGCTCAACTGGATGCGATGCAACGCTTGACCGGCGCAATTGCTGCTGCTGACGCTACTGGCCTTGCTCAAGCACTCAATGGTGTATATGCCGGCAGCAAGTCGGGAGTGTCGAAGGGCGTTACGGCTGCTGTCGATGCATACACCAACGTCAATTTCGATAACGCTCGACAGGCCCGCACGGCTGATGAAAATCGCCCGCGCAACGTGGCCGTCATGTGGTGCATCAAAGCCTGGAACGCACCGATCAATCAGGGAAACATCGACGTCGCCGCGTTGGCAGCTGAAACCAGACTGGCTCGACTCAACGGCGCAGAAGTGGGCGCCTCGCGTAATCTGAGAATGTCGCTGCCTGCTGCAGCATCGGTTGCAACGCTGACCGCTGACCAACTGATTGTCGAGCAGCCGGGTGTTGGCCAGTACAAGTTGTCGAACGTCAATCTCTCCATAAATCTGCCTACGGTTGGTGCGGGCGGGATGGACGTTGGCGTTGCGCCTGCAAGCGGTAGCGTCGGAATTTACGTTATCTACAACCCTGAGTCGAAAGTTGTAAAGTTGCTGGGCGTCAACGCCACGTCGGTCTCCGTCCCCGAAAGTTATGCTGGCACTTATATGCCTGCTGGATATACCTCCAGCGCATTGGTGAGCGTCTGGCAAACTAACGCCAGTGGTCAGTTGGTTGCGGGTATCCAGAGTGGCCGCACAGTAACAACCGAGACAAAGAGATTTCTAGTCAACGGTTCAGCCGCTACATTCACAGCGCTTTCATTGACCGGTTTTGTTCCGCGAAATGCAATTTCGATTGGCGGTTATGTCCATGTGATTACCAGTGCAACTAACCCCGCAGGCAGTTCCATAACGCTTTGTTCGGATTCGACAGGTACTGGCTCATTTGTGTTTGGTTCTGGTGGAACTACAAATATGGGAAGTCTGGCACCTTTCTCCGGCCTGATGCTGGGTGGAACTTTGACACTCTATTATTCGGCTAACAGCGCTCCTGCAGCCAGTAATGGCTATGTGACCTCTTATAGTTTTTAGGATTTACTTATGTATCGAGCATATTCAAATAATGGTGCGTCGTTGCGTTTTGTCGAGCCTGATTGGGTATTGAATGAAGGCGAAGTTCTGTTTGATCACGAGCCTGCCATTCAAGAGCTTGAGGCTGCTTTTGGATTTGATGCTGCGGAACTGGAGCGAGGGCGACAGGCGGTGCTGATCGCAGAAGAGCGCTACCTACATGAAGGTGTCGGCGTTGTCGTCGATGGATTGTCGATTGATACGACGCGCGACAGCCAGGCGCTGATCGCCAGCACTGGACTCTCTGCAATTCTCGACCCTGAGTATCACTGCAACTTCAAAACCCTCAATGGTTTTGTCGAGATCAGCGCCGAGCGGATTCTTGCCATTGCCAAGGCTGTCCGCGCTCACGTGCAGGCTTGCTTCGACCGTGAGTTGATCTTGCTGGAGGCGCTCGCGGCCGGCACCTACACCGATGACATGCTCAAGGAAGGCTGGCCCGATTCCATGCCTGCTACGACAACCTCCTAGCCTCAATAAAACGCCCCGCACCCCGGGGCGTTTTCTTTGACGCCCAACACACTCAACACCCGCCAAGCCCCTCCCAACGAGGGGCTTTCCCGTTTATGGAGAAACGAAAAATGGCAACCCGCCAAACCTACACCGTGCTCGTTCCATTCCCCACCGGCGGTGGGCACTGGTCGAGCGTCGGCCAGGAACTTGATCTGCTCGATGTCGAGGCCAGTGCCCTGCACAGCGCCGGTCGACTGGAGCTGAAAACACCTACCACCAAGGCCGTGAAGGCCGCTGCCAAGAAGGCTGACTGACTATGGCTGAGGTTCTGAACTTCGAGCACAACGGCATTACCGTCAATGCCACCGAATCCCCCGAGGCCATGGGTGGCCTGGGTGACAACGTCATCGGTCTGGTCGGCACCGCGCCGAAGGCCGATCCGCTGATTCCGCGCAACGCACCGTTCCGCATCAACAGCTTCACCACCCACGCGCTGCTCGATCCGACCGGCTCGGAAGAGGGCACCCTGTACCACGCCGTTTACCAGATCCTCAAAGTGGTCAAGGTGCCGGTGTATGTGGTGATCGTCGAAGCGGGCGCGACCCCGACCGACACCGTCAACGCAGTGATCGGCGGCATCGAGCCAGTGACCGGTCGCAAACTTGGTCTGGCGGCACTGGGCAGTGTCCCGGAAGACCTGACCATCATCGGCGCGCCAGGCTTCACCGGCACCAAGGCGGTGGCCAGCGAGTTCGCCTCGTTCGGCAAGCGCATCAAGGCCCGTGTGGTGCTGGACGGCAAGGACGTCTCGGTCGCCGATCAGGTGCTGTACAGCCAGGAGCTGGGCGGTGCGGATCTCGGTTTCGACCGTTGCCTGGTGGTGCACAACATGCCTGCCGTGTACTCGAAAGCGGCGAAGAAAAACGTGTTCCTCGCGCCATCCAGCCTGGCGATTGCCGCGCTGGCCAAGGTCAAGCAATGGGAAAGCCCGGGCAACCAGGTCACCTACGCCGAAGACGTGTCGCGGGTCGTTGAGTACAACATCCTCGACACCTCCACCGAAGGCGATCTGCTCAACCGCTACGGCGTCAGCTACTACGCCCGCACCATCCTTGGCGGCTTCTCGCTGCTGGGCAACCGCTCGATCACCGGCAAGTTCATCAGCTACGTCGGTCTGGAAGACGCCATCAGCCGCAAGCTGGTGAAGGCCGGCCAGAAAGCCATGGCGAAAAACCTGACCAAGTCGTTCATGGATCAGGAAGTCAAACGCATCAACGACTGGCTGCAAACCCTGGTCGCCGACGAAACCATTCCCGGCGGCAGCGTGTACCTGCACCCGGAACTCAACAGCGTCGAGAAGTACAAGAACGGCACCTGGTACGTGGTCATCGACTACGGCCGCTACGCGCCGAACGAACACATGGTTTATCAACTCAACGCCCGCGATGAAATCATCGAGCAGTTCCTGGAGGACGTTCTCTAATGTTTACCAACCGTAATCGCCAGGCCATCGCGGCCACCCTGCAAGGTCTGCCGCTGTCGGCGACCGTGGAGGAATTCACCCCGCCGAAGATCGAATTCGACGTGGAAAACATGACCGGCGGCCGCTTCATCGTCGAGGAAATGGCCAAGAGCGCCAAGGCACTCGGCGCCAAGCTGATCCTGCAGGGCACCGGCCCGGAAATCATGCTTGCACTGGGTGTGAAGCTGGGTGAAGACATCCTGCTGAACGTGCGCGAGGCCGGTCAGGATCAGGACGGCAACACCTGGTTCACCTACCACACCGTGGGCGGCAAGCTGAAGATCCTCGATGAGGGCACGATCAAAATGGGCGAGAAACCCAAGACCACGCTGGAGCTCTCCTGCCGCACCTACAACCGCCTGGAAAACGGCGTGCCGGTGATCGACATCGACGTGCGCACCCAGAAGTTCGTGCTCAACGGCGTCGACATCCTCGGCGATGCCCGTCGTGCGGTGCTGATGCCGTAAGCCTCGGCCAAAGGCAATCACAAACCCTGTGGGAGCGGGCAAACCCCGCTCCCACAAGGGACTGCAACACCCCTCAAGAATCACCAAGGAATTCATACATGTCGTGGATGCCACCCAAGCATGACTTGTTGTCGCCGATCACCGGTGACGACGGCTCGCAGATCGAATCGATCCAGCTCAAGCCGCTGTTCTACGCCGCCCAGAAAGAAGCGCTGGAACGCGCCGGTGACGACGAAGACGATCAGTTCTTCGAACTGGCGCTGCTGGCCACCGGCTTGTCGGTCAAGGAGCTCGACCAGCTCAAGCGCCCGGACTACGTGACCATCGCGCAGTATGTGCATGAGATGTCGACCCGTCCGGCGTCGTACTTTCTCGACCAGGTCGAAGACGTCGAAAAGTCCGACGATCCCGATCAGGTGCAACTGCTGTTGCCGCTCGCCGTCACCGGCCGCACCGTGACCTCGCTGAGCCTGGAAATGCCGGCGCTGCGGGCCACCAAAGTGATGAAGAAACTGAAAACGGCCAAGGAACGCGCCGAGTTCATCACCGCCCATTGCACCGGACTGATGATCCCCGATCTGGCCCTGTTGAGCGTGCCGGACTGGACGCAATTGCAGGTGCGCATCGACGATTTTTTAAACCAGCCGGCGGCCTTCTTTCAGAACGCGACATCGAAGTAATCCTCGATATCGTGCCGCTCATTTACCCGGTAAGTGAGGCGGAAATTCTGGAGTGGGACGCCGAAAAGGCGTTGCGCCGCTACGACATAGCGATCACTCGCCTTGGCGTGAAAAAGGAGTAGAGCGGCATGGCAGAGAGCAGATATGCGCTCACATACGCCGATGAGGGTGGCAACGCAGCAGCAGGGGCGGCGGTGGCCGATGGCCTTGGCAAACCGCTGCAGGAGTTGAACCTGACAATGGCGCTGGCGAGCGCGGATATTCGCTTGCTGACCCAGGAACAGATCAAGCTTCGAGAGCTGTTGGCCAATCAGCAATCGCTCTTCAAGGTGAGTGCTGCATCCCCGGCTGCAAGCGCCGAACCGAAGTCAAAACTCAAGGCCGAGATCGAGCAGCGTCCACCTCCAAAGCTCATGCAACCAGCCATGGCCAACGAGACGGCGCTTGTCGAACTCAATCAGTTACTCAAGCTGAGCAATGATCAGCTTCAAGCGCACTCGCAGAGCACTCTGGAACTCGCCAGCGAGAAACAGATATCTGCCAGTGGTGCGACCAATGCTGATCTGTTGCAAGTGCAGCTTGCCGGAGCCAGATCCGGCATTGCCGATGGTGCCAAAGGTGACCAGCGGGCGAACGAGCTGAAGTGGTTCTCCCATGATGCCGCTATCAACGCATCGGCATTCAGGATGGACGTCAAGACGGCTGGCGAAATGCTCGCCGTGTGGCGTTCCTCGCTGAAGCTGGATCAGTATCAAAGCCAGGATCTTGCGGATGCAACGACCTACCTCGGTAATAGTGGTCTGGATGCCAAGGCCGCCGACATCGGTTCGGTGGTGCAACGTTCCGGCGAGAGTGCGATTGCCGCCGGATTGACTCCCGAACAGGTCGCCGCATTGGCGGCGGCGCTGCTCAATAGTGGTGCGGACAAGGAGGGCGCCAGCACCGCGCTTAAGGGCATCACCTCGATGCTGGCCAAAGGCGGGGCGGTATCGACTGAGCAGCGAACAGCCTTGACTCAGTTAGGGCTTGATCCTCAATCGCTGTCTGAGGATATGAGGAAGGATGCGCCTGCTGTCATCAACTCGGTTCTTGCTGCAATTAACGAGCAGCCTGTGCAAGAGCGGACGGCACTGACGAAGACGCTGTTCGGCGAAAACGACACCCGAGTTCTCGAACTGCTGAAGAAGCCGGACGATGTAAAAAACGCCTTCTCGCTGGTAGCCGACAAGCACAAGTACGCAACAACGGAGCTTGGCGCGGGCGAAGGTGCTGCGGCGAAGTCCGCTGAGGCATTCGGCAATACTTCGCAGGGTCGCTGGAATGCGCTGGACGCAAGTCTGACCCGGTTGACCACTGCATTCGGCACGGCGCTTGCGCCCTTGGCTGACGGTGCCGCCGTAGTGCTCACCGCACTGGTCAACGGTGTGAGCGCAGCGGCAGAAACGTTCCCGGCCCTTACGGCAGGGCTGGTTCTGCTCGGCGTGGCAGCCATGCCGTTTGTGGGGGGGGCGTTGAAGTCCGGCGTGGCCTCGGTGCTCGACGTGGTTTCCACGAAACTATTGCGCCTGGCATCGGCGCGACTGCCGCCGGATATTGCCGATGTGATAGGCGGTGATGACAACGATGGAGACGGTCGCAAAAGCAGGAAGAAGGGGCGTGGACTGCGCCGGCGCACCCCTTCTGCTGCACGGTCGGCCGGCACCGCTTCCATTACCCGCAGGAGCAGTCGCTTGAGTGGTGTGACGGCCAGAGTCGCACCCATGTTCGACGATGCGCTCACCCGAATCAGAATGGTTGGCGGTGTTGTCAAAAGCGCCATGCCGAGCCGGCTGAGCGGGGCTGGCGCGAAAGTCATGTCATTGGCAGAAGGTTTGGGGGGCAAGCTCATGCCTTCGATTGCCAAGGCATTGCCTGTCCTCAAGGTAGGCGCGCCTCTGACGATTGCTCATGCTGCCTACAGGGGATTGAAAGGCTGGCGCGAAGGTGATGACAAAGCGGTAAAAGGCGCGGCCGGTGAACTGACCGGAACTGCCATCGGCGCCGCGATCGGTACTTTCATTGCACCTGGTATCGGTACCTTCATTGGTGGAGCGATGGGTGGGTGGATCGGGTCCTCTATCGGTGAACAACTGGGGACGCCTCCTGAAGACAAACTCGCACCACCGGCACAGGTCGCCAAAGACGTATCCGTCGCGCAAATGCAAACACCAACGCCAACTCCGCAATTCACCTACGCACCTTCAGTGCAAGTCAGCGGCAGCGAACTGCTCAACTCCGAGAAGCTCGGCACGATGCTTTCGCAGGTGCTTGAGTCGCACTTTACGTCCCAATTTGTCCCGGGTGTGGCCGGCAATGCCCTCTCCATACGCCGCGACGCAGCCCTGACCGATGGAGTCGCCTGATGAAACAACAAATGGCACTGGGCAGTTTCATCTTCGGTTTGTCCCGGGACTTTGCGTACAGCACGCTGTCGCGAAAATCCGAGGGTGGCTGGACTGATCTGCAGATCCTCAACAGCAAACCCAGATCCCATCAGACAGGGCAGAAGCCTGAAACCCTGACCATCTCCGGCACCTCGATGTACGCCGTGGGGATGGAACGGCTCGATGAACTGCGTGCGCTGCAAGCACTGCGTGCACCGTTGCCGTTGATTGACGGCATTGGTCGCAATTGGGGTTTGTGGCGGATCAACAGCATCGACGAAAACCAGAGCGAGGTCATCGATGACGGCACCGCGATGGTGATCAAGTGGGTCATCGGATTGTCGGAGTTCAACAATGCGTAAGGTAAGAAGCGTGGCCGGCGACTCGGTGAATCTGTTGCTGTACCGCGAAACCGGTCGCAGCGATGACAGCGCCGAAGAAGCCCTGTGGACACTCAACCCGACCCTGGCCGAGCACGGCCCGATCCTGCCGGCAGGTGTCTGGGTGACGCTGCCGGAGCTCGACTCGAAACCGGCTGCGATCAAGCCGGTTCTGGCCTGGGATTAAGGAGGCTGCATGGCACAGGGATTTACGCCGGCGATCGAAATCTACGGCGCCAACAAGGACCTGTTGAACCAGCGCCTGATCAGTTGGGAACACATCGATGCCGCCGGGATGGAGTCCGATCAACTGACGCTGGTGCTTGACCTGGAAGGCCTTGAAGGCTTGCCGACCCTGGGTGGAACCATCGGTCTGCGGGTGGGTTATCTGGAGACCGGGCTGGTCGAAAAGGGCCAGTTCAAGGTCACTCGATTGACACCCACGCTGTTCCCGCTGCGCCTGACGCTGGTCGCGACCGCCGCACCTTTCAGCGGCAAGGACGAAACCGGATTCAAGGAACGGCGCACGGCCAGTCATGGCCCCACGACGCTTGGCGTGCTGTTTCGCAAACTGGTTGAGTCGCACGGTTTCTCGCCACGGGTCGATCCCGAACTGGCGCTGATCAGGATCGCTCATGTCGACCAGTCGAACGAAACCGACATGGGCTTCATCACACGTCTGGCGAAAAAGTACGACGCGGTGGCCAAACCGTTCAACGACCTCTACGTATTGGCGAAACCGGCGCAGCTCAAAACCCTGTCGGGCCAGGTGATACCGGACGTCAGGCTGTCGGTGACCCACAACAATCGGCCGGGGGATCACGCCTTCATCAGCGCCACGCTGGAAGAGACCGCGCGCACCCAGAATCAGGGTTGCAAGACCAGCTTCTGGGACAGTGCTCTTGGCAAGCTGCGGGAGGTGATCACCGGTTCCGAGCCCTACAAAGTCATTCGCCAGAGACTGGCCAGCGAAGAAGAAGCCAAAGCCATCGGTGAAGCCGAAGTGCGCAAGATGCTGCGCGAGAAATACAAACTGAAGGTCACGTGCCCGGGCGATCCGCTGCTGATGGCCGAAGGTCTGCTGGTGCTCGATGACACCTGGCCGGACTTCATGCGCGGTCGCTGGTCGATTGAAAAGGTCACCGCCAGCGGCAAGCCCGAAGAAAGCTATCGCTGCCTGATTGAAGCAAACGGCCGGGATCCCGAGGCAAAAGCCAAGGACTGATCCCCCCGGTCTCACCGCCACACGAATCAATGTGGCCACTCACACCTCCTGGAACGCTCCCCATGAAGATCTCCCCGATCCTCACGCAGCTGCGTGCGCAATGCCCAAGCCTTGCCGGCCATATCGCGACAGGTGTCGACCTGGCACTGCTGCAAGGCGACCCGAATCTGCCGATGCCCTCGGCTCATGTTCTACCGCTGGCCGACGTGGCCAGCGTCAGCACCGCACAGAACTCCCTCAGCCAGCCGATCCGCGACCGCTTCGAAATCATCCTGGCACTGGATGCCACGGACGGCACAAAAGCGCTGGATCTGCTGCACGACCTGCGCGCCGAACTGTGGCGTGCGCTGGTGGGTTTCAAACCTGCAACCGACTACAGCGCCATCGTTTACGACGGCGGCGAAACGGTCTCGATCACCAGCAGCCGCGCGTACTACCGGCTGCGCTTTTTTGCCGAGTTCCAGCTGGGCCGCAATCTGCCAAGTCAGCCTGCGGAGAGTTGGCACGAACGCGAACTGGACGGTTTGTCGTCCTTTACCGGGGTCACCGTGCGGGTCGATGCGATCGACCCGGCCGACCCCAACCTGAAACACCCGGGCCCTGACGGGCGCGTGGAAATGACTTTCTCTGGAGACGTAACCCCATGAGCAACCGCATCACCGTAGTGCCGGCCGCCGGCCGTGCCGTGCCGGACCCGGAAGCCGGCGACCTGCTGCCACTGGAAGGCCGTGAAGTGCTGGACAGCGCCTGGTGGCGCCGGCGTCTGGCCGACGGCGATATCACCCTCAAAACCGCAACAGCCAAACAAAAGGGAGCCAAATAATGGCGATCGGATTCAGCAACATCCCTGCGGACATTCGTGTACCGCTGTTCTATGCCGAAATGGACAACTCGGCCGCCAATAGCGCGTCCTCGTCCATGCGCCGCCTGATCGTGGCGCAGGTCAACGACAACATCGCCCCGAGCGAAGTCGGCAAACTGGTGCTGGTTTCCAGCGTGGCACTGGCCAAGAGCATTGGCGGCCAGGGCTCGATGCTGGCATCGATGTACGAGACCTTCCGCAAGGCCGACCCGATCGGTGAGATCTGGTGCCTGCCGCTGCACAACGCCACCGGCGCCATCGCCAAAGGCGTGCTGACCCTGACCGGCACCGCGACTCAGGCTGGCATTCTCAACCTGTATGTCGGCGGCGTCCGCGTCCAGGCCACCGTGGTCAACGGTGCCACCGCTGCCCAGGCAGCCACCGCCCTGGCACAGAAAATCAACGCCACCGCCGATCTGCCGGTGAGCGCAGCAGCGGCCGAAGGCGTCGTCACTCTGAACGCCAAATGGACCGGCGAGAGTGGCAACGACATCAGCCTGCAATTCAATCGCCTGGGCAAGAGCAACGGCGAAGAAACCCCGGCCGGCCTGACCACCGCGATCACCGCCATGACCGGCGGCGTCGGTGTGCCTGACCAGGTTGAAGCTGTTGCGGCATTGGGCGACGAGCCATTCGAATTCATCGCGCTGCCATGGTCCGACCTGGCCACCCTCAACACCTGGCAAGCGGTGATGGACGACAGCACCGGTCGCTGGTCGTGGGCCAAGCAACTGTTCGGTCACGTCTACAGCGCCAAGCGCGGCACCGTCGGCACTCTGGTGGCAGCGGGTCAAGCACGCAACGACCAGCACATGACTATTCAGGCGCTGGAGCCGGGCGTTCCGCAACCGGTGTGGGTACAAGCTGCGGCACTGGCTGCGCGCACTTCGGTGTTCATCTCCGCCGACGCCAGCCGTCCGACCCAGAGCGGCAGCCTGCCAGGCGTCGATCCGGCTCCGGCCAGCGAGCGCTTCACCCTGACCGAGCGTCAGTCGCTGCTCAACTATGGCATCGCCACCGCGTACTACGAAGGCGGCTACGTGCGCATCCAGCGCTCGATCACCACCTACCAGAAGAACGCTTACGGCCAGGCTGACAACTCGTACCTGGACAGCGAAACCATGCACCAGTCGGCGTTCATCGTGCGTCGTCTGCAAAGCGTGATCACCAGCAAGTACGGTCGCCACAAACTGGCTTCCGACGGCACCCGTTTCGGCGCCGGCCAGCCGATCGTCACCCCGGCGACCATTCGCGGTGAGCTGATCGCCCAGTACGCCAAGCTCGAACTGGAAGGCCACGTGGAAAACGCCGAGCTGTTCGCCGAGCACCTGATCGTCGAGCGCGACGTGCAGGACCCGAGCCGCGTGAACGTGCTGTTCCCGCCGGATTACATCAACGGTCTGCGCGTGTTCGCACTGCTCAACCAGTTCCGCCTGCAGTACGACGACGTCGCCTGATCGGCGCGTTTGACACTGTGATTTCAGCCCACCTTGCGTGGGCTTTTTATTTGAAGGGAGTAACACCATGGGTCAACTGATTGCAGGCACCTGCTACGTCAAGGTCGACGGTGCACAACTGACCATCAATGGCGGCTGCGAAGCCCCGCTGATGGCCGTCAAACGCGAAACCGTCGTGCCGGGTTTCTACAAGGAAACCGACATCGCGCCGTCGTTCAAGGTGACCGCGCTGCACACCGCCGACTTCCCGCTGAAGAAGCTGATCGAAGGCACCGACATCACCGTCACCTGCGAATTCAGCAACGGCAAAGTCTATGTGCTGGCCGGTGCCTACCTGGTCGAAGAGCCAGTCTCCAAAGGCGACGACGCCACCATCGAACTGAAATTCGAAGGCATCAAGGGGACCTGGCAATGAGCGGCGCCGTGAAGCTTCAGGTTGCGATCGAAGCTCACGGCGAGCCCCTGACCGAACTCGTCCTGCGCCGTCCGACGGTGCAGGAGGTTCGAGCGATCAAGGCGCTGCCGTACAAGATCGACAAGAGCGAAGAGGTCAGCCTCGACATGGACGTGGCGGCCAAATACATCGCCGTGTGCGCCGGCATTCCGCCGTCGTCGGTCAACCAGCTGGATCTGGCGGACCTCAACGCGCTGAGCTGGGCCGTTGCGAGTTTTTTCATGAGTGCGGCGTCGGAGCCATCACCGACCTGATTTCGGTCGCCTATGACCTGGCCTGGTTCTGGAAGGTTGACCCCGAACAGATGATGGCCAGGCCACTGGATGTGCTTCGCGAATCGCTGGAGCACGCGCAACGGATCAATGCGATGCAGCAGGTGCAGTGATGGCAGAAGAAACCAAAGCTAAAGCGTCGGTGCTGCTTACCGGCATCGACGAACTGTCACCCAAACTCGGCGCCCTGCGAGTGAAGGTCGATGACTTCAAGAAAAACCTCGAACAGACCGGCCTCGGCAAACTGGACATCAGCGGTCTTTTCAAGGGCGGCAGCGTGATTACGCCGTTCGTGGACGGCATCAAATCCGCCGCAGCCTTTCAGGGCAAGCTTGCCGAGGTCAGCGAGACGGCGAAAACCGTCGACCTGCCGGACACGCCGAAAGCCGCCGCGCAGAACATGAACATGTTCAGCGCATCCATGGAGAAGGTATCCGCTGCGGTGGACGCCGCACTGGTGCCGGCGGTGGGCGCATTGGTCGTCGGGCTGGAGCCGATGCTGACCCAGGTCGGCAGCCTGCTCGCCGACAACCCGAAACTCGTCGAAGGCCTGGCAGCGGGGGCGATTGCGTTTTCCGCCATGCAGACCGCCGTCACCGGTATGACTCAGGTGATGGACGTGATGAGCATGGTGCTCAAGACCAACCCGATCATGCTGATCGCCATGGGCATTGCCGTGGCGGCCGGTCTGATCGTGGCCAACTGGACGCCGATTTCCGCCTTCTTCACCGGATTGTGGGAGGGCGTGAAAAATGCCGGGGCCAGTGCAATGGTGACGTTGCGCTCGGTGCTCGACTGGCAGCCGCTGGAGGCACTGGCGGCGTTGTGGGAACCGGTCACCGGTTTCTTCTCGAGAATCTGGGACAAGGTCAAGGCTGTGACCGCGCCAGTGATCGACTTCTTCAAGTCGGTTTTCTCGTGGTCGCCCGCAGGCCTGATCCTGGAAAACTGGGGGCCGTTGACCGGTCTGTTTTCGGCGATCTGGGAACTGCTCAAGGCCTTGAGTGTGCCGGTGATGGCGTTTCTCAGAAACCTGTTCGATTTCTCGCCGATGCAGATGATCAACAGTGCATGGGGCGGTGTGGTCCGGTTCTTCGAACCGATGTTCAGCGGCCTGCGAAAATCCGCGCAACCGGCTAAAGAATTCCTGGTGTCGTTGTTCGACTTCTCGCCGATGCAGATGATCACCAGCGCCTGGGGCGGTGTCATTGCGTACTTCCAGCCGGTATGGACGACGCTGCAATCGGCCGTGCAAAGCACCCGGGAAACGTTGCGGGCACTGTTCGATTTTTTCCCGATGGAAATGATCAGCGGCGCCTGGGGTGGTGTCGTCGGATTCTTCGAGCCGATCTGGACGGCACTGCAAACGTCAGTGCAACAGGTCAAAGGCTTTTTCACCGGTCTGTTCGAGTGGTCGCCGCTGGAGCAGATTGCGCAGTACTGGCAGCCGATCGGTGAGGTTTTCTCGGCGCTGTGGGGTGTTGTGCTGGCGCTGTCCGCGCCGGTCGTGGATTTTTTGCACGGCCTGTTCGAATGGAAACCCCTGGATCAGATCATCGAGAGCTGGGGGCCGATTGTCGGGTGGTTCGGCGAGTTGTGGCAAAAGCTGCAAACCGTCATCGCGCCGATCAAGGAGCTGTTCGACGGTGGCTTCGCCGGGCTGATCGCCAAGGTCACCGGCAAGGTCGAAACCCTGACCCAGGCGCAACGCCAGACCAATGCCGAAGGCAAGGGCGAACTGGCGCCGGCCTTCTTCGGTGCCAGTGCGAAAACCGAGGGTGGCGGTGCGTTGCAGGGCGGCTCGTTGCCGCAATCCTCCGGTGCCCTGATCCAGCAAAGCGCCGCCAACAACCGCACGCAACTCGAAGGCGGCCTGACGGTTCGCTTCGAAAATGCGCCGGCGGGGCTGCGCACCGATCAACCGCAAACCAATCAACCGGGGCTGGCGCTCAGTTCGCGCATCGGCTATCGCTCGCTGTCCATGGGAGGTTCCAATGAACTGGCGTGACCGTTTGTTGCCGGCATCCTTTCGCGGTGTCGGTTTCTGGATCGATCAGGCGAAAACCCCGGTCGGTCGCAAGGGGCAGTTGCACGAATATCCGCAACGGGACCTGCCGTTTTTCGAGGACCTTGGTCAGCAGGCCAAGACCCACGACCTGACGGCGTTCATCATCGGCGCCAATTGCCTGGAACAGCGTGACAAGCTGCTTCAGGCCCTGGAACAGGGCAGCGGCGAACTGGTGCATCCGTGGTTGGGGCGCTTGCAGGTCAAGGTCGGCGAGTGCGACATGACCCACACCCGCCAGGACGGCGGGATGGTGACGTTCAGCCTGAAGTTCTACCCGGACCGACCGCTGCCGTTTCCGACGGCGACGGTCAGCACCCAGAAAGTACTGCTGGCCAAGGCCGACGGTTTGCTCGGCTCGGCAGTGGCACGCTTCGAACAGGCGATGACCCTGATCAAGGCCGCGCGGATCGGCATCGCCAATCTGCGCAACAGCCTCACCGGCGTGTACGACGTGATCAAGGAACAGCTCAAACCGCTGATCGCCCAGTACAAGCAGATCACCGAACTGGTCAGGGCAGTGAAGGAGCTGCCCAAGGAAGTGGCGGCGGAGTTCAAGGGCTTGCTCGGCGATATCAAGGAGCTGAAGGAGTTCGCGAAGGAGGGCTACCGTGGCGTGATTGCCGACGTGTCCCAACAGATCGAAGCCATCCGCAAGGCCGACGCACCGAAAATCACCACCGGCAAGGACACCAACGCCGCCGCGCAAGCGATGGCCAACCTGGTGCAGGACACGCTGATCGTCAAAGTGGCGCAATGGGTGGCCTCGATGCCGGTGGCGTCGACGCCGGTGAAACTCAACTCGACACCTTCGCTGGATCAGCAATCGAAGCAGCCGGTCAGCCGTCAGGAAGTGCCGGTCACGGATGATCTGCAAACGCTGCAAAAAGCGTTGAACGAAGTGCTGCAAATGGCTCAGGACAAGGCCGATCCCGGTCACTACCAGGCCATCGGCGATCTTAAGGAGGCACTGAATGGGCACTTCAAGGCCGTGGCTTCTTCCGGTGTGCGACTGGTCAGCAAAACTTTCCAGGAAACCTTTCCGGCATTGGTTGTGGCCTACCAGCAGTTCGGCGATGCCACCCGGGTGACCGAGGTCATTCAGCGCAACGGTCTGTCTCATCCGGGGTACTCACCCAACGAAGTCAAGGTTTCCCGGGAGTGAGCCATGAACGAGACTGACAACCGCGTCACGCTGACCGTCGACAACATGGAGTACGGCGGCTGGAAAAGCGTGCAGATCACCGCGGACCTGGAGCGTCAGTTCCGCACCTTCAAACTCGACATCACCTGGCAATGGCCGGGGCAGACCGTGGATCAGCGGATCAAGGCCGGCGACCCGTGCGAAGTGCGGATCGGCAAGGATCTGGTGCTCACCGGTTATGTGTTCAAGGCCCCGATCAGCTATGACGGGCGGCAGATCAGCCTGAGCATCGAAGGTAGTTCCAAGACCCAGGATCTGGTCGATTGTGCGGCGCGAAACATCCCCGGCCAATGGCAGGAGCAGCCGCTGTTGAACATCGTCCAGGCCCTGGCCGGGGAATACTCGCAGTTTGTGGTCAACGAGATTCCCGAGACCGCACGCCTGAGCAAACACACGATCGTTCCGGGTGAAACGGTGTTTCAGTCGATCGACCGTCTGCTCTCGCTGTACCGGGTGTTTTCCACCGATGACGCCGAAGGCCGGCTGGTGCTGGCCAAACCGGGCAGCGGTGGCCGCGCCAGCGATGCGCTGGAGCTGGGCAAGAACATTCTCTCGGCCAATGCGCCGATGGATCACAGCCAGGTGTTCTCCGAATACCGGGTGATCGGCCAGCAAAAGGGCAACGACAAGAAGAGCGGGGCGGCGGTCAGCGAGGTTGAATCCAGCGCGACCGACCTGAGCTTCAAGCGCCGACGCACGACGATCATCAACGAAGGCTCGCAACTGACGTTCGAACTGGCCCAGCAACGGGCCCAGTGGGAAAGTGCCACGCGCATGGGCCGGGCGCTGACCACCACTTATCAGGTGCAGGGCTGGCGCCAGTCCAACGGCGATCTGTGGCGCCACAACACGCTGGTGAAGGTCAAGGATCCGGTGCTCGGCTTCGATGGCGACATGCTGATCTCCAAAGTGACGTACTCGCTGTCGGCGCAAGGCTCGGTGACCACGCTGCAAGTGGCACCGCCGCATACCTTCGATCCTGACCCGACGCCCCCGAAAAAAACCTGAGCCTGACGCTGAATCTGACTGGCATCACCTGACCCTGTGGGAGCGGGCTTGCCCGCGAAAGCGGTGGTTACCGCAAACACTACTTTGCCTGACACACCGCCATCGCGGGCAAGCCCGCTCCCACAGGTTTTGTGTTGGCAAAGTCCTGAGGACAATTCATGAGCCTACTGACACGCCTGCTGGCGCGCGGCACTGTCGTGCTCGCCAATTCGGCATCCAAGCTGCAATCGCTGCAAATGCGCCTCACCGCCGGTGAAGTGAACGACGACCTGGAGCACTTCGAACCCTACGGCTTCACCAGCCATCCGCTGGCCGGTGCCGAAGGCGTCGTCACGTTTCTCGGCGGCGACCGTTCTCACGCCATCGCCCTGGTGGTCGCCGACCGCCGTTACCGCCTGCAATCGCTGGCGGCCGGCGAGGTGGCGATCTACACCGACGAGGGCGACAAAATTCACTTCAAGCGCGGGCGGATCATCGACATCGAAACCGCCACGCTGAACATTCGCGCCAGCACCGCCGTGAACTTCGAGACGCCGGTGATCAACCAGACCGGCAAGATCGTATCCAAAGGCGACCAGGTTGCCGGCGGCATCAGCCAGATCAAGCACGTGCACGTTGGCGTGCAGGCGGGCAGTGGCCAGACCGGCGCGCCGGCGGGAGGTCAATGATGCTTTTCAGTCAGAACCTCCACGCCGCGCTGACCCGTGCGGTGCTGATCAGCCTGTTCACCTGGCGCCGCGCTGCCGACGACGATGCCCTCGACGACGAGGAACGTTTCGGCTGGTGGGGCGACACCTTTCCCACCGTGGCTGACGATCGTATCGGCTCGCGGCTGTGGCTGTTGCGCCGGGTCAAGCTGACCCGCCAGACCCAGATGGACGCCGAGTTCTATGCCCGCGAAGCCTTGCAATGGCTGATCGACGACGGCCATTGCAGCGCCATCGACATCATCAGCGAACGCCTCGACGCCCAGCGCCTGAACCTGCGCACGGTCCTGACCCTGGCCGACGGCGAACGCCTGGACATCAACCCCGATAACAGTTGGCAGGTGATCTATGCCGTTTGAAACCCCTTCGCTGCCGGTGCTGATCAAGCGCACCCAAAGCGACCTGGCCGGCGATTCGCTGCGCCAGTCCGATGCGCAAGTCCTGGCCCGCACACTCGGCGGCGCTGCCTATGGTCTTTACGGCTACCTCGACTGGATTGCCGAGCAGATCCTGCCCGACACCGCCGATGAGTCGACCCTGGAGCGCATCGCCGCGCTGCGCCTGAACCAGCCGCGCAAACCGGCGCAGGTCGCCACCGGCACGGTCAGCTTCAACGCCACGGCGGGCGCGGTGCTGGACGCCGATACGTTGCTGCAATCGAGTGACGGTCGCACCTTCAAAGTCACCGCCTCCCGCACCACCGTCAATGGCGTCAACAGCACCAGCATCGCCGCGCTGGATGCCGGCAGTCTGGGCAACGCCGATGCCGGGCTGGCGTTGACGCCGGTGCAGCCGATCACCGGTGTGGTCAGCAACAGTTTTGTAGTGCTGGCGCCGGGACTCAACGGCGGTGTGGCGCGGGAAAGCCTGGAGTCGCTGCGCTCGCGGGTGATCCGTTCCTATCGCGTCATCCCCCACGGTGGTTCGGCCAGCGACTATGAAACCTGGGCGCTGGAAGTGCCGGGTGTGACCCGCGCGTGGTGCCGTGGCGGCTTCCTCGGGCCGGGTACCGTCGGCGTGTACATCATGCGCGACGACGATCCGCAACCGGTGCCGAATGCCGATCAACTGGCCGAAGTGCAGGCCTATATCGAGCCGTTGCGCCCGGTGACCGCCGAAGTGCATGTACGTCCGCCGGTGCAGAAACCGGTGACCTATCAACTGAAGCTGACCCCCGACACCACCGCCGTGCGCGCCGCCGTCGAAACCCAACTGCGCGACCTGCACAACCGCGAAGCCGACCTGGGCGAAGATCTGTTGATCAGCCATATCCGCGAAGCGATCAGCAGCGCGGCGGGCGAGACTGACCACGTACTGTCGGCCCCGGTGGAGAACGTGGCCGCGGGTGACAGCGAACTGCTCACCTTCGGGGGTTGCGTATGGCTGCCATAAGAACCGCCGCGCAATACCAGGCGCAACTGCGCGCCTTGCTGCCGAGCGGCCCGGCGTGGGATCCGGAACGCGTGCCGGAACTCGAGGAAGTGCTGCAAGGCGTCGCCGTCGAACTGGCGCGCCTCGACGCTCGCGCCGCCGACCTGCTCAACGAAATGGACCCGGCCGGCGTCAGCGAACTGGTGCCGGACTGGGAGCAGGTGATGAACCTGCCCGACCCGTGCCTCGGCGCCACGCCGCTGTTCGACGACCGCCGCCTCGCCGTGCGCCGCCGCTTGCTGGCGGTCGGCAGCCAGGCCGTCGGTTATTACCTGGACATCGCCAAAAGCCAGGGTTATCCCAACGCCACCATCACCGAACTCGAAGCCCCGCGCATGGGCCGTTCGCGTTTCGGCGCAGCGCATTGGGGCACCTGGGAAGCGCAGTTCATGTGGACGCTCAACACCGGTGGCCGGCTGTTGCTTGGCCGGCGTTATGGCGCGAGTTATTGGGGCGAGCGCTTTGGCGTGAATCCCGGCTCGGCGCTGGAATGCCTGATCCATCGGGCGGCGCCGGCGCATACCAAGGTGCACATCAACTATGACTAGGGACTGACGCAATGGATTATCCGAAGAGTGTGCCCAGCGCCGGTCTGGTGAATGGGAAGTTTATCGATGAGAACCCGCTGACCGGGACGCCGGGGTCGCTGATCCCCGCTGACTGGGGCAACGGCGTTACGCAAGAAATCATCAATGTGATCAAGGCCGGGGATCTGACCCCGGACGAGAAGAAATACGATCAGTTGCTCCAGGCGATTCAGAGCGTTTCGGCCAAGGGCTGGAATCAGGATCTGGCGTTGCCGCTGGCAGCGTTGCCATTGCCGACCGTGGCCACGACGGATGCCCGCATGCCGATTACACCGGCCGCCGCATCGACCAGTGGCGGGCGAGTGTCGGTGCCGGCGGGTGTTTACGTCAGCATCGGTCAGGAAGTGCTGGCGGGGCAGTTGGGACGTTCGCGCACGTTCACCACTCAGGCCTGGAGCAGCGCCGATCTGTTGCCGAGTTCGGGTTACTTTCTGCGGGCTCAGGTGGTGGGTGGTGCGCTGACGTTTTACATGCAGCGCGGGACGATTTACGACGCTGCTCCGGAGGGCTTGAAGGGAACCGTGAACGGAGCGGCAGGTGGTGGTTTTCAGTCCACGCCGCTGGACATCTGTCTGGCGTGGGTGGTGACCGCAGGACCGGGATCGGTGCCGATTGTCAGGCCGATCTACAACCGCAACCGGTTGAGCTGGACGCAAGTCGTCAATGGCAATGGTGTGGTCTATCTGCCGCTCGATCCTCACGCGCGGGCGGCGCGTCTGGTGGTGGGCAACCCGACTCCGCACCCGACAGGCATCACCAGTGTGTCGTTTGCACCGGGAGGCTGGTTGGGGGGCAACTACTGCTACCTGAACCCGACGGTCGCCACCTCCAACAACTGGGACGGTTGGTCTACGGCAGGCGCGGCCGCGTTGATCTTCTCCAGTAACGTGGTCAGCGACACCACTGTTTCGACATTGACCGCCAGTTTTGACCACGCCGAATTGCGCTCGCTGTGGCAGGTCTATCAGGCCGAACACACACTGGGCGCGGGCACCGCGGCCAGTGACGAATTGCTGTTCAGCATGGGGCTCAAGAGTTTCGCTCAGACCGACTATTCCAACGGTATTGCGATCAACTTTACCGCTGCCGTGAATGTCAATTTAGCCTGGGAGCTGATCCGATGATCATCATTCAAGAACTGCATCAGTTCGAGGACGGCTTGCGTCTTGCACAGCCTTCCGCTGCTCATGATTGGGACGGTGAGCAGTGGGTCGTCAATGCCGAGAAGGTCGCGCTGCTGGACCAGCAGGAAACCGAACGCCTTTGCGCCAATGTCGATGCCGCCGCCGACAGCGCGCGCACCGCATTGGCCGGCGACCCGCTCAAAGCCCTGGAATACGCCCAGGCTGCCATCGACGCTCAAGCCTTTCAGGACGCCGGTTACCCGAAAAAGGAAGTGCCGCTGTCCGTCGCCGCCTGGGTTGCCAAGGGCCGTTCGGCGAAACAATCCGCCGAGCAGATTCTCGACAAGGCCGCCCAGCTCAGCGACAGCCTGCTGACCCTGCGCACCTTGCGCCTGAAGGCCAAGACCCAGATTCGTGCTTGCGCAGGCAAAGGTCAGATGGATCAGGCCCGAGCTGCCGCCGATGAGGCGCTGCAGGCCATTCGTCAACTGACGGCCAACCCGGCCTCGTAATCGCGACCCGCTTAACCCAAGCCCACTTTGTTGTGGGCTTTTTGTTTTCAGGAACAGAAACGTTGGCGTCGTGGCGAAAGCTTACGCGCGGCCACATTTCATTTGTCATTACAGAGGAACGAGCACCCATGGATTACCCAAAAAGTGTCCCCAGCGTCGGACTGGTCGATGGCCGCTTCGTCGATGAAAACCCGGTGGCGGGAACGCCCGGTTCGTTGATTCCGGCGGTGTGGGGCAACAGCGTTACACAAGAGATTCTGAGTGTGATCAGTGCGGGTGGGTTGACCGCCTCCGAATCCGATACAGGACAACTGCTCAAAGCAATCCAGTCGATTGTCGGCAACGCCAGTCCGATGCGTTCGGTGGTCACCGGGCTGGCGGCTTCCAAGGCGCTGACGGCGCCAGAACTGGGACTGGTCTTGATCGACAGCAGCCCCGCGTCCATGACGGTGACATTGCCACCGGCCGGCGTTGCGCTGGGTGTGCGCGATGTGATCGTGCGCCGTGTGGACAACAGCGGTAATCGGCTCGTTGTCCAGGCGTCCGACACCGACAGGATTCGTTTTCACACGCACCTTTCCGCCAGTGGGTATCCCTTCCTGGTACTGATGGGCAACGGTGACTGGTGGCATCTGCGCAGTGACGGAGCAGGTAGCTGGTGGCCGGTCGGTCGCTGTGACAACAGCGCTTTGGGCCGGCCGTTTTTTGAAACCTCCACGACCCTCAATCCGGGAGGCTACGGCGTTCCGAACGGTGATCTGTTCAAGCGTTCCGAATGGCCTTGGCTGTGGGATTTCGCCCGTACATCCGGAGCGTTGACGACCGAAGCGGCCCGAGCGGGCATGGAGGGCGGCTGGACCAGTGGTGACGGCGCCACGAACTTCCGGATTCCCGAGATTCGCGGCGAGTTTCTGCGGGTACTCAGTGAAGGAAGAAACATCGATCCCGGGCGCACGGCCGGTAGCCTGCAATCGCACTCTTTGCAGAGCCATAACCACTATCTGCCGACAGGCACGGGAGCCAACTACAAGCCGGCCCCGGGGATTCCGGATGGCGTCTGGGACGTTGGCACCAACGTCAACTTTTCACCGACCACCACAACCGTGGCGACAACCTATCCCAACCCCGCATTCGACTCCGATACGTACATCGGCAACATCGGCAACTTTTCGGGCGAAACCCGACCGCGAAACATCGCCTTGCCTGCGCGTATCAAACTGATCTGAGGTGCACATGTTCAATTACCTGATAGACGACAGCGGTGCGCTGACCGGGCCTGTGGAGTTTCCGCTCGTGCCGGGGATCGGCCTGCAACTGCCGAGCAATGCCGTCACGCTGAACCTCGAACTGTCCCCGGCACCCGAGGGGTTCGCCTGGGCATATGACAACGGATCCCTGCAACAGCGGGTCGATTGTCGCGGCGATGTTTTTCGCACGGATACAGGACAGCGTGAAACCTGGACTGCGCTGGGTGAGTTGCCACAAGGGTTCACCCGCCTGCCTTGGCCGGGTGGCTTTCACGCGTGGGTCGATAACGCCTGGCAGCTCGATGAGGCAGCAAAACTGGCAGATCTCAAACGCCTCGCACTTGTTCGACGTGATGCCCTGCTTCGCGACGCCGTCCTGCGCATCGCCCCTCTGCAATACGCCGAAGACATCGGCGATGCCAGCCACGAAGAGCAACTGCAATTGCTCGAATGGAAGCTCTATAGCGTGGAGCTAAATCGCATCGAAAAACAGGCCGGTTTCCCCAGCGAAGTCACCTGGCCGGCAGTGCCCGGCGCAAGCGTAACCAACTGACTGCAGCACAGGGAACCGTGCAATGGATTATCCAAACAGCATCCCCGGCGTCGGCCTGGTCAATGGCGGTTTTGTCGATGAAAACCCGGTTGCCGGCACGCCCGGATCATTGATCCCCGCCGCCTGGGGTAACAGCGTCACGCAAGAAATTCTCAACGCCATCAAGGCGGCCGGACTCACGCCGGACGAGAGCAAAACCAATCAGTTGGCAACGGCCATTGGCGCTCTCGTCGACTTCACCAAATTGAAGAACACCCCGACCACGCTGGCGGGCTACGGCATCACCGATGCGGTGGGACGGTTGTTGGCGGTCAGGCAGATCGAGACGGTAGGGATCACGGTTTACCGCCCCAACCCCAATGCGAAAAGGATTCGCGTCCGGCTGGTCGGCGCGGGAGGTTCCGGGGGGGGATGTGCACCTGTCGAGGTGAGCACTCTGCGAATTGGCGGAGGCGGTGGCGCCGGTGCCTATGCGGAAGGTCTGTACGACGTGACAACGGACATGCTCGCCGGCGTGCCTGTCACGCTGGGCGCTGGTGGCGCGTCCCGCACTGTGGCTGGCTTGGCGGGGGGCGGCGCCTCGTTCGGCTCTTTGATGAGTGCAGCCGGCGGCGCTGGCGGACAGATTCTGGCTGTCGCCGTGGGACCGACGGCGAACGGCTTCGTCCAGGGCGGCTCCGGTGGTCAGGTGGTCACAGGCGGCAATCTGACCAACGCCCGCGGCATGAGCGGCGGTTTCGCGATGTTCAACAACAATTGGGGCGTGCTTTCCGGTACCGGAGGGGCCAGCCCGTTTGATGGCGGCGCGTCGTCCACCGGTATCAACGGCAATGGCTATGCGGGGGTTCGTGGTTCCGGAGGTGGAGGTACCTGCTCCAACAACACGTCTGTGTCGTTTCTGAGCGGTGCCGGCGGCAACGCTTTCTGTGAAATCTGGGAGTACGCGTAATGGTCATGTATGCACGCATTGAAAACGGTGTCGCGGTCGAAGTGATCGACACCGGTGACTACGCGATCGAGCAACTGTTTGCGCCTGCTTTCGTCGCGGCGATGGTGCAGGTGCCCGAAGGTGTCGACGTCGAAATCGGTGCGCCGATGGCTGAGGCGGCTTCTGTTATCGAGCCTTCGCGCGCACCGCAAAGTCGCGTTGTCGCCAAGGCCCTTGTAGTCGAGGACAACGAGCCTCCGGCAGCAGAGCGCACCTGGCGTCATTCCGCTCTCTCGGACACCGAATGGCTGGTCACCCGCCACCGCGATGAGCAGGAGTTGGGGCGCGGCACAACGCTCAAGGCCCAGCACTATCTGGAGCTGCTTGAGTACCGCCAGACATTGCGCGACTGGCCGGGTGCAGGCGCCTTTCCGTCTTCCGTTTTGCGGCCCTCGGCGCCGCAGTGGCTGGTCGCGGACATTGGCTGAGGCCCTCACCAATCCATGTATTCAGATAAGGAGATAAACCGTGGACTACCCCAATAGTGTTCCCAGCGCAGGTCTGGTGAACGGCAAGTTTGTCGATGAAGACCCGGTCACCGGCAAGCCGGGATCTCTGATCCCGGCCAGCTGGGGCAACGGGATCACTCAGGAACTGCTGACGGTCATCCAGACCGCAGGCCTCACCCCGTCCGAGACTCGAACCGATCAAGTGCTGACGGCATTGCGCAGCAACAAGCTGTTTGCTACCGCGCCGCAGTTCGACAACAGCCAGTCGGTGGCCACCACCGGATTCGTGAGTCGCAGCGGTCTGCAGTTTTCCGGTTTCGCCTCCTATGCGACGAGCACGACTTTGACAGCGGCCAGCGTGGGCGGCGTGGCGAGTTTTTCCAGTGCCACGCCGATCACGGCGACCCTGCCTTCTGTTGCCAATATCCCTCATGCCGGGACCCTGCATATCCTCAACGCCGGCACTGGCGTTCTGACAATCAGTCCCACCGGTAATGAAGCCATCGAAACCTGCAACGGCACCTTTGGTGCACTCAAGCTTGGCCTCGGTGATTCAGCGCAACTGGTCAAGTTGACCGGACAGTGGCGCCTGTACGGCGGCTCGGTCAGTGACCGGTATGCGTCGGCCCATTCCGGCGTCTACGGCAATGTCGGTTACCAGCGCTTTCCCAGCGGCAACATCGATCAATGGGGAGTCGGGACGA
The DNA here is from genome assembly GCF_021018765.1 of Pseudomonas fitomaticsae. Taxonomy (GTDB): domain Bacteria; phylum Pseudomonadota; class Gammaproteobacteria; order Pseudomonadales; family Pseudomonadaceae; genus Aquipseudomonas; species Aquipseudomonas fitomaticsae. Next base: position 1,587,239 of record NZ_CP075567.1, read on the forward strand.
CCGATGCCAATGGCGATGTCTATGTGACCTTTCCGATCGCATTCCCGACTGCCTTTTCATCGATTGTCGCCATCCATTCGGGCGGCGATGGAGCCATGGTCGTTCAGTACGCGGGATCGGAAAGCAGAACCGGTTGCCGCTTGAAGGTCCGCAGTTATAACGGGGCCGTTTCGGCAAACTGGGGTATCAATTATTTTGCAAAGGGCTACTGAATGAACCCGTTCAATGTGTTGTTCAGCGCAGGTACCCGGGCCGTTTATGTACCCGGTATCAACACCTCGGACATTCCCGAGGACGTGATCGAAATTCCTCAGGCGTACTGGATCTCTCTGTTGCAGCAATTGGCCGTCTCGCCAAAGGTGATTGGCGTCAATAACGGCAACGGGTTTCCGATTCTGGTGGATCCGCCGCCACCGAGTCCCGAAGAAGCAGCCGATATCGAACGCCATTGGCGCACGGCGCAACTGGCCGCGACCGACGGCCTGGTGGCCCGTGATCGCGATGAGCTGGAGGACGGCGGCGGCACCACGCTGACCACCGAGCAATACGCCGAACTGCAAACGTTTCGGCGAGCGCTGCGCGACTGGCCCCAGGCCTCGTTTTTCCCGTTCAGCGAGCATCGTCCGGTAGCGCCGCGCTGGTTGGCTTCGGCGCTCTAGCAGATAAAGGAAACGGAAATGGATTACCCGAAAAGCGTTCCCGGCATCGGGCTGGTGAACGGCAAGTTCGTCAATGAAGACGTCGTCGGTGGATTGCCGGGATCGTTGATTCCCGCCACCTGGGGCAACGGAGTAACCGATGAGTTGTTGAATGTCGTCAAGTCTGCGGGCCTTGAGCCGAGCGAAAACGATGCGACGCAGTTGCTCCTGGCAATCAAAAAGATAAGCCAGGCCGGTGAAGATAAACACGCCGCGGATATCGGCGCTGCCAATCTCTACATGGCCAACTACGTGCCGGCCATCACGACGTTGAAGGACGGGCTGGCGCTGCGCTTCATGGCAGGCAATGCCAATACCGGAGCGAGTACCTTTGCGCCGAATGGTCTTCTGCCCAAACCGCTTTTGAGTCTGGCACAGAGTGCGTTGCGACCTGCCGAAATTGTCGGTGGCAGTGTGTGCTCGGTGGTGTTCAGCGCAGCGCTGGACAGTTGGTTGCTGGTGTATGCCAGCGGTGGCAATGCCACCACTGGCCGATTGTTGGGTGTGCGCACCTTTGCCGCTTCTGGCGTCTACGTGCCCAGCGTCGGGATGAAAAATGCGTGGGTCAAGGTCATCGGTGGCGGCGGCGGCAGTGCAGGGATTCCGGCGACCGGTTCCAATCAGATTTCCATGGCGGGTGGTGGTGCTTCGGGTGGTTACGCTGAAGCGTGGCTTGCGTCCGCAGCGATTGGCAGCAGTCAGACGATCACGGTAGGTAGCGGCGGAGCCGGTGGAGCCGTCGCGGAGGGAGGCGGAGGTGGGGGAACCAGTTCCTTCGGTTCGTTGGTTTCTGCTACCGGTGGAGGTGGATCGCCAGGGTTCCCGGCGTTGCCGCTGCCCTCGTTCGGCTTGTATACGGGCGGCTATCCAAGTCTCGCACCATCGGGCGGCAATATAGTCAATATGGCGGGAGCCGCAGGCAGCCCGGGCATTTGCCTCAATGGATCGGTGCTTGCGGGGCACGGTGGCAATTCACCATTGGGAAGTGGAGGGTATGGCAGCAGCGCGGCCAATGCTCTGGCAGCACCGGGCTCCGGATACGGTTCCGGAGGGGGTGGTATCGCTAACGCGAACAACCAGGCAGCCCGCCCCGGAGGCGCTGGCGCGCGAGGCGTCGTGATCATTTACGAGTACGCCTGATGAAAACCTACGCACGCGTTGTTGAAAACACGGTGGTCGAGCTGTTCTCGACCGATGGAAATATGGTCGAGATGTTTCATCCGGATCTGCTCTGGGTTGACATCACCGACGTCACGCCCGCGCCGCAAATCGACTGGTCGGCAAACTTCGGCACCCTTGGCTGGGTGTTTTCGTCGCCGGAAGAAAGTGCCCCGGAGGGAGCCCTGAAAACCCTGGCAAAGAAATGGCTGACCGGTATCGGTCGCCAACCGTGATTCAATCGGAGCATCCAGGGAGGACCGAGCATTATGCAAATTACTGAAGACAACCTACTCAACATCATGCCCAACGCCCGCCGCCAAGCGGGCGTTTTTGTTTCTGCACTCAACGATGCCATGGCACGCCATCGCATCGACACACCTAAACGCGTGGCCGCGTTTCTCGCCCAGATCGGACATGAGTCGGGGCAATTGCAGTACGTACGTGAGCTGGGCAACAACCAGTACCTGAGCAAATACGACACCGGTACGCTGGCCCTGCGATTGGGCAACACGCCGGAGGCCGATGGCGACGGGCAGAAGTATCGCGGGCGCGGGCTGATCCAGATTACCGGCCGCGCCAACTATCGCCAGTGCAGCCTCGGGCTGTTCGGTGACGAGCGCTTGCTGGCGCTGCCGGAACTGCTGGAACAACCGCAATGGGCGGCCGAGTCCGCCGCCTGGTTCTGGGCGCAGAACGGCCTGAACGCGCTGGCGGATCAGGATCAGTTCAACAGCATCACCCGGCGGATCAACGGCGGGTTGAACGGCTTGCAGGATCGTCTGGAACTCTGGGGGCGGGCGAGGGCGGTGCTATGCCTGCCTTCGGCCTGAGCGTCTGGCGGCTGATTGGCCTGGTGCTGCTGGCCGCAGGTTCGGCGGCGCTGGCCTGGAAGTTCCAGGACTGGCGCTATGGTCGCCAACTGGCCGAACAGGCGCGGCTGCATGCCGAAGCCCTCAATCAACTGACCCTGACGGCCGCCACCGCGCAGCAGGCCGAGCAGGACAAACGCCTGGCCCTGGAGCAACGGCTCACGGCCAGTGAACAAACCCACTACCGAGCACTGAACGATGCCCAACGTGATCAGGATCGCCTGCGCGATCGCCTTGCCACTGCTGATCTGCGCCTGTCAGTCCTCATCGACGCAGGCGACGCTGCCCAAGGCTGCGGTGTGCCAGCCGCCTCCGGCACCGGCGGCGTGGATCATGCAGCCGTACGCGCCCGACTTGACCCGGCGCATGCTCGACGAATTGTCGCCATCACCGGCGAAGGCGACCGTGGACTGATCGCCTTGCAGGCCTGTCAGGCCTATATCAGAGCGCTGGCGCCTGCACATTTTGAATAAGCTTGTGTATTGAAAGCGCAACCGGCTCGTGTACGGTGGTACCCATTCCATCCGATCCGGAGCGCGCCGTGAAAGAAATCACCCAACTGGCGGCCGAACTTGGCCGACGTCTGCAATTGCTTAACGCTCACGTCACTACGGCTGAGTCCTGTACCGGTGGCGGGATTGCCGAAGCCATCACCCGCATTCCGGGAAGTTCGGCGTGGTTCGAAGCGGGTTACGTGACCTACTCCAACCGCCAGAAAACCCAGCAGCTGAATGTGCCGGCGGAGCTGTTCGGCACCGTGGGCGCGGTCAGTCGCGAGGTGGTCGAAGCCATGGTGCGTGGCGCCCAGGACAAAAGCCTGGCGCGGTTTGCCGTGGCGGTGAGCGGTGTGGCCGGGCCGGACGGCGGTTCGCCGAACAAACCGGTGGGCACCGTCTGGCTGGCGTGGGGTGTGGGCGACCAGGTTTCCAGCGAGGTCCAGCACTTCCCCGGCAACCGCGACGAAGTCCGCCGACAAACGGTGAAGGCCGCGCTAGAGGGCTTGCTGCGACTAGCGGCACGAGAAATCGAAAATCAGGGGTAGGCGATCCGTGAACGCTGTGGAATAATACTGGCTACTTATACAGGTGTTGGCCGTCAGGCCTTATTGATTACGTGAGGACTTTAATGGACGACAACAAGAAGAAAGCCTTGGCTGCGGCCCTGGGTCAGATCGAACGTCAATTCGGCAAGGGTGCCGTAATGCGTATGGGCGATCAGGACCGTCAGGCGATCCCGGCCATTTCCACCGGCTCTCTGGGTCTGGACATCGCACTCGGCATCGGCGGCCTGCCAAAAGGCCGTATCGTTGAAATCTACGGTCCTGAATCTTCCGGTAAAACCACACTGACGCTGTCCGTGATCGCCCAGGCTCAAAAAGCCGGTGCGACCTGCGCCTTCGTCGACGCCGAACACGCCCTCGACCCTGAATACGCCGGCAAGCTGGGCGTCAATGTCGACGACCTGCTGGTTTCCCAGCCGGACACCGGCGAACAGGCCCTGGAAATCACCGACATGCTGGTGCGCTCCAACGCCGTTGACGTGATCATCGTCGACTCCGTGGCCGCTCTGGTGCCAAAGGCTGAAATCGAAGGCGAAATGGGTGACATGCACGTGGGCCTGCAAGCCCGTCTGATGTCCCAGGCGCTGCGTAAAATCACCGGTAACATCAAGAACGCCAACTGCCTGGTGATCTTCATCAACCAGATTCGGATGAAGATCGGTGTGATGTTCGGTAGCCCGGAAACCACCACCGGTGGTAACGCGCTGAAGTTCTACGCCTCGGTTCGTCTCGACATCCGCCGTACCGGCGCGGTGAAGGAAGGCGACGAAGTGGTCGGCAGCGAAACCCGTGTCAAGGTTGTGAAGAACAAGGTGGCTTCGCCGTTCCGTCAGGCCGAGTTCCAGATTCTCTACGGCAAGGGCATCTACCTGAACGGCGAGATGATCGACCTGGGCGTGCTGCACGGTTTCGTCGAGAAGTCCGGCGCCTGGTATGCCTACGAAGGCACCAAGATCGGTCAGGGCAAGGCCAACTCGGCCAAGTTCCTGGCGGACAACCCGGAAGTCGCGGCCAAGCTCGAGAAGCAACTGCGTGACAAACTGCTGTCGCCAGCAGTGATCGCCGACTCCAAGGCTTCTGCGGTCAAAGAGACCGAAGACGACCTGGCTGACGCTGATATCTGATTGCACCGATGACAACCGCCGTACTCGATACCCTCGTCGCGGTGCGGCGAACCGCCATGGACCTGCTCGCACGTCGCGAGCATGGTCGAGTCGAGCTGACGCGCAAACTGCGTCAGCGGGGCGCTCCCCCCGAGATGATCGAAACAGCCCTCGACCGTTTGACGGAAGAAGGGCTGCTTTCCGAAGCCCGTTATCTTGAAAGCTTTGTTTCCTATCGCGCCCGCTCCGGTTACGGCCCACTGCGGATTCGCGAAGAACTGAGCCAGCGCGGTTTGCAACGCGCCGATATCGAACTCGCCTTGCGCGAGAGCGGTATCAACTGGCAGGAGCAGCTAACGGATACGTGGCAACGGAAGTTCTCCGGACAGCTTCCCGGCGATGCCAAGGAACGCGCCAGACAAGGTCGATTCCTGGCGTACCGGGGATTCTCGATGGAGATGATCAACCGCTTGTTCAGCGGCAGAGGGATGGACGATTAAATCGCTCCAGCTTCAGCTCAGCTTCATCTAAAAAATAAAAAACGGCCCGCTATTACGATAGCGGGCCGTTTTTTTTTGCCTTCACGTTACCTTCGACGGTTCGCGGGTGCGTTGCGCGGTTTGGGGTTTTGAGTGGGCCCAGTTTTCCGGCAGGTTGATGTAGTCCACCAGTTCCCGCAGACGTCCGTGATCCCGGGCATTGAAGGCGAATGCCAGACGAGTCAGGTGGCTGAATTGGGCCTCGTCGTGTTCTTCGCCGGCGTAGGCGTGTTGATGGAAGTGGTCGCTCAGGCACAGATCGGCAAACGCTTCCTGCATATGGTCCAGGGCCTGATCGCTCAGCTTGTGGTTCATGCGGATGACAAACTGGCGCTTGAGCCACCGGCTGGAGTGGAAGTTGCCGTAGAACTGGTTGATCTGCTCCACCGCCTCTTCAACGTTGTAGACCAGGCGCATCAGCTTCAGGTCGGTCGGCAGGATGTAGCGGTTTTCCTCCAGTTGCTGGCGGATGAAGTCCAGCGCGCCTTGCCAGAAGGTCCCGCCCGGTGCGTCGAGCAGTACCACCGGCACCAGCGGGCTTTTGCCGGTCTGGATCAACGTGAGCACTTCGAGTGCTTCATCCAGGGTGCCGAACCCGCCCGGGCACAACACCAGCGCATCGGCTTCCTTGACGAAGAACAGCTTGCGGGTGAAGAAGAAATGGAACGGCAGCAGGTTATTGGTGCCGTCCACGGTGGGGTTGGCATGTTGTTCGAAGGGCAGGGTGATGTTGAATCCGAGGCTGTGATCGCGACCGGCCCCTTCATGAGCCGCGGCCATGATTCCGCCGCCGGCACCGGTAATGACCATCATGTTCGAGCGGGCCAGCGAGGCCCCGAGTTCCCGAGCCATGGCGTAAAGGGGATGTTCGACCGGTGTACGGGCCGAGCCGAACACCGTGACCTTGCGTCGCCCCTTGAACTGTTCAAGGGTGCGAAACGCCTGCTCCAGTTCGCGCAGGGCTTGCAGGGTGATCTTGGCGTTCCAGCGGTTATGGTCTTCCTGGGCCATGCGCAGCACGGTCAGGATCATGTCGCGGTAGATGGGGGAATTCGGACTGTTGGGTGACACCAGGTTGAGTTGTTCTTCGACCTTGCTGATGAGGTCGTGGCCGCTTTCCTGAAAATGACGGCTGAGCAGGTCATTCGGTTGGTAAGGCATGCAACTTCTCCTTCTGCACAGAGCTTTCGGCCCTGACGTGCGGCGTCAGTGCCGCGCTGCAAGAAAACAAACAGCCGGCAGCTCCTTTCCTGCCGTTAATAAAGGATCGGGAATACGTTGAATCTAGACCCTCAATGCATTTCTCGCTCATTGAGCATTGCGCCGCAAACTCTTTCCTGGCAACTGCTTATTGCCGTTTTGCGAAGTGTTTTCACCGCTCGTCCGATGCTGCGTCGAGCGCTGAATGCTCTGATTTACTAAGTTAAAGGCGCCGTACGACAACTTTGCGTCAACGACCGTACGCAAGGTGCACGCTATTCAAGGATTTGCGGGTGGCAAGGAGGCGGGACACATGACCAGAGTCATTCTGGAGATCGATACGCAGCTGTATCGGTTGTTGAAAGCATCGGCCGAGACCAACCATGTGAGTCTCGAAGAGGAGTGCTGCCGACGCCTGGCGGGAGGAGATCGCCGCTCGCGCTACTTGCAGGCCTTGCTGGCCGAACTGCGCGCCGAGGATGAACAGCGGCGCGCTATGTCGCGTTGATTACTTCTTCTTCGCTGGAGCCGCTTTCGGGCAATCCGATTCCTGGTAGCTGGCGGAGCCGATCGCCTTGTTGCTTTTCACTTCGGTGAAGTCGTAACGCATGATCGCGCCTTTGGCCATCAGCTTGCGGTACGACGGGTTGTTGCAGACCGAGGCGCCCAGCTGGAAATACACGGCTTTGGGATCGGCGCGCATTTTGTCGGCGTGGCTCTTTTGCACGCTCAGGTGATTGACCAGCGTGGTGCCTTCGACGGTGTAGCCCTGATCAAGAATGTCTTCGTTGATCGCCCGTGGCGTGCCGACGCTGCTTTGTGCGGCGACATTGCGCAGCTCTCGGTTCAGATTCTGCTCACTCAGGGATGCAGCCTGAGCGCTGAAGGACGAGGCCAGCAGAATGGCAGCGGTGGGAACGATAAGGCGCAGCATGAAACTCTCCTGGTTCAGTGACTGGTGGTTCGACCAGCCACGTGACTGTGCGTTCAGTGGCGGCGAATTATAGGGGAGCCGGTCGGGAGGGTACAGGCTTGTGCCCATCGCTCTGGTAAACTGCCGGCCTTTATTGCCCTGCCGAGTGTCGTTCGTGTCGAGTTTCCCTGTCTGCCGGTGCTGCCTGCGATGAATCATGCCCCCAACGCCGTGGCCCGCCTGCGCGATCAGCGCGAGGACGAAGGCATCAAGCCGATCCAGGCCCGTGGTTTTCGCTCCCCGCGTTGCCGCGATTGCCGGGTGATCATCAGCCATTGCCTGTGTGCCTGGCGGCCAACCGTCGATACGCGTTCGGGTGTTTGCCTGATCATGACCGGCAAGGAAGTGTTCAAACCCAGCAATACCGGCTGGCTGATCGCTGACATCGTGCGCGACAACCATGCCTTCATCTGGTCGCGGACAGAGCCCGACGAACAACTGCTGGCGCTGCTGAACGACCCGCAGTGGCAGCCGTATCTGGTGTTCCCCGGTGAGTACGTCGAACCTTCGCGGGTGACCAGCACCGTGGATCTGGATAGCAGCAAGCGTCCGCTGTTCATCCTGCTGGACGCGACCTGGACCGAAGCCCGGAAGATTTTCCGCAAGAGCCCGTATTTCGACCGATTGCCGATTCTGAGCCTGTTGCCCGACAAACTGTCGCGCTATCGCCTGCGCCGCTCGACCCGCAGCGAGCACCTGTGCACCGCCGAAGTGGCGGCGCTGTGCCTGGAACTGGCCGGCGATTCGGACGCGGCGTCGGCGCTGGATGCCTATTTCGATGTGTTCAGCCAGCATTACCTGGGGGCCAAGCAGCAACTGGACGTCAATGTGTCGACGCCGGCCCACGCTGAATTGCTGCCCTATATCCGAAACGCGGCGCCAGTACCGGCCTGATCCTGGCCCATACTGCTAAAGCAGTGGCCGTGCGGCTTGACCACCCCGGCTTCGCTGGTCATGCTTGGCGCCGATTGGGGTGCGGCCAAGATTTGAAACGCCGTTTTTGTTCGTGATTGGCGTTGAACGTGCCCCTGTGGATGCCGCTGCCGGGCGGTGTCTGGATTTGCTTTGGCGAGGTCCGAATGCGCGGGCCCGCCATCAAAAACAGGATCATTTGAAAAATGGCCACATACGACATCCTGATTGCCGATGATCACCCTCTCTTTCGTAGCGCACTGCACCAAGCGGTGACGATGGGCCTTGGCCCGGATGTACGCATGGTGGAGGTGGCGAGCATCGCCGAGCTGGAAGCCCGCCTGACCGAAAAGGCCGACTGGGATCTGGTGCTGCTGGACCTGAACATGCCGGGCGCTTTCGGGTTTTCCGGGCTGGTGATGTTGCGCGGTCAATACCCGCAGATTCCGGTGGTGATGGTTTCGGCCCAGGAAGAAGCTTCGGTAATGGTCAAATCCCGGGAGTTCGGCGCCAGTGGTTTCATTCCCAAGTCCAGCGACCTGAGCGTGATTCAGGAAGCGGTGCGCAAAGTGCTGGACGGCGATGTGTTCTGGCCGCCTCAGGCGTTCGAAGCGGTCAGCGTTTCGGATGAAGCCAAAGCCGCCAGCGATGGCCTTGCGAGCCTGACACCGCAGCAGTTCCGCGTGTTGACCATGGTCTGCGAAGGTTTGCTGAACAAGCAGATCGCCTACGAGCTGAGCGTGTCCGAAGCGACCATCAAGGCCCACGTCACGGCGATTTTTCGCAAGTTGAACGTGCGGACCCGGACCCAGGCAGCTTTACTGCTGCAACAACTTGAGTCAATTCCGAGCCAGTAAGCACTGGCGTCTTCACGATTTTTTGACTTTCGTTGATCTAGCTTCCCCCACTTCCTTTCGGTCGGTTATCTACTTTATGTCACCTTTCAAGGGCCAGACGGGCCTGAAACGCATCCTCAACGCTTCCGGTTACTCGCTGGACGGCTTGCGCGCCGCCTTCACCGGCGAAGCGGCTTTCCGCCAACTGGTGCTGCTCAACGTGGTGCTGATTCCGCTGACGTTTTTCCTGAATGTCAGCCGGGTCGAGCAGGCGTTGCTGATCGCCGTGTGCCTGCTGGCACTGATCGTCGAGCTGTTGAATTCGGCGGTGGAGGCGGCGATTGACCGCATCTCGCTGGAGTTGCACCCGCTGTCCAAGAACGCCAAGGACATGGGCAGCGCCGCGCAATTCGTGGCCCTGAGCATGATCGCTCTGGTGTGGGCGGTGATTCTGCTTTAAGCGATGCTCGGCAGAACGATCTCGTCGCTGCGCTGCACCCCGGCGGTGAAGGCGCGGCACAGGTCGAGGAATTCGCGCATGGCGGAGGTCTGGTACTTCTGCTTGTGCCAGATGAAATAGAATTGCCGCGCCAGATCCAGATCCGGTGTCTCCACCGGCACCAGGCTGCCACGGCGGAAGGCGTCACGCAGGGCCAGACGCGAGATGCAGCCAATCCCCAGACCTGATTCCACTGCGCGCTTGATCGCTTCTGTGTGTTCCAGCTCCAGCCGGATGTTCAGCGCACTGCGGTGATGCCGCATCGCCTGATCGAAGGTCAGGCGCGTCCCCGAACCCTGTTCCCGCAAAATCCACGCTTCGTGCGTCAACTCTTCCATGGTCGCGCTGCCGCGTTTGGCCAAGGGGTGTTGCGGGGCGCAGAACACCACCAGTTCATCCTCGACCCAGCTCTGCACCTCGATGTCCGGGTGGCTGCAGTCGCCTTCGATTAGACCCAGATCAATTTCGTAGTGAGCCACTTGTTGCACGATATTGGCAGTGTTCTGCACATGCAGCTTCACCTGGCTTTCGGGGTGGCGCTGCATGAAACCGCCGATCAGCAGGGTCGCCAGGTAATTGCCGATGGTCAGGGTCGCGCCCACCGACAGTGAGCCGAAACCGGATTTGCCGTTGAGCAGGTCTTCGATTTCCTTGGCCTGATCGAGCATGGCCACCGCTTGCGGCAACAACTGTTTGCCGAGGGCGTTGAGGCTCAGGCGTTTGCCGGCGCGATCGAACAGCTGGCAGCTGGACTGGCGCTCCAGTTCGGTGATGGAAGTGCTGGCGGCCGATTGCGACAGGTTGAGCAGACCCGCTGCACGGGACACGCTCTCCTGCTGGGCGACAGCGACGAAGACTTGCAGTTGACGAAGAGTAAATCGCATATCGATATAACCGATAACCCTTATCTTAATAATCCAGTTAACAGATATTGTCGGCGCTATTAGAATGCGATGCAATTGCGCACCGTCGGCATTCTTCAGAGCCGCGCAGAAACGGCGCAGACCAATATCCAGGAGTCCCACGTACATGAGCAACATGAACCACGAGCGTGTCCTCAGTGTTCATCACTGGAACGACACTCTGTTCAGCTTCAAGTGCACCCGCGATCCGGGCCTGCGCTTCGAGAACGGTCAGTTCGTGATGATCGGCCTGCAACAGCCAAACGGCCGCCCGCTTATGCGCGCTTACTCGATCGCCAGCCCGAACTGGGAAGAGCATCTCGAGTTCTTCAGCATCAAGGTGCAGGACGGTCCGCTGACCTCCCAGCTGCAGCACCTGAAGGAAGGCGACGAGATCATCATTTCGAAAAAACCGACCGGCACCCTGGTGCTGGACGACCTGAACCCGGGCAAGCACCTGTACCTGCTGAGCACCGGTACCGGTCTGGCGCCGTTCATGAGCGTGATCCAGGACCCGGAAACCTACGAGCGCTTCGAGAAAGTGATCCTGGTTCACGGTGTTCGCTACGTCAACGAAGTCGCCTACCGCGAATTCATCACCGAGCACCTGCCGCAGAACGAGTTCTTCGGCGAAGCGCTGCGTGACAAGCTGATCTACTACCCGACCGTGACCCGCGAGCCGTTCGAGAATCAGGGCCGTCTGACCGACCTGATGCGCAGCGGCAAGCTGTTCAGCGACATCGGCCTGCCACCGATCAACCCGCAGGACGACCGCGCGATGATCTGCGGCAGCCCGAGCATGCTCGACGAGACCAGTGAAGTGCTCGACAGCTTCGGCCTGAAGATCTCGGCGCGTATGCGCGAGCCGGGTGATTACCTGATCGAGCGCGCATTCGTCGAGAAATAATCCGACGATGCCGACAGAAAAGCCCGCGTTGCCTGAGAAGGCAGCGCGGGCTTTTTCGTTCCTGGGGTTCAGTCAGCGGCGGGAATCACTTCCAGCACGCGAATCTGCTCGGGCGTCGGGTAATGCCAGCGCACGTCCAGATCCCAGAACTGCGCGCCGTATTCGCGCTCTGGCGCGGGCGTCTGATAGGCCGGACGCGGATCCTGGGCCAGGCACTGCTCGATCAATTCGACCAGCGGCTCGGCCAGGCGCTGAGCGTGCGTGTGCGCCTGTTGCAGCGCCGCATCCGTCCACTGCACGTTGATCAGTTGCGGCGCGGCACTGGCGATGCTGTTGGAGGCGTCAGCGATGATATCGGCGTAAGGCACGTAGGGTTTGATGTCGAGAATCGGCGTGCCGTCCAGCAAGTCGATGCCGGAGATGAACAGGCGATGGGCCTCGACCCTGTCCAGCTTCACCACCGACTGGCCGATGCCGTTCGGCCGGTGGGTGGCGCGGGTGGCGAACACGCCCATGGACTTGTTGCCGCCCAGGCGGGGAGGGCGGACCTTCAGTCGCGGCTTTTCTTCCAGCGCCTGATGGAACAGGAACAGCAGCCAGATATGGCTGACCTGCTCCAATCCTTGCACCGCATCGCCCTGATCGAACGGCGCCACCAGTTCCAGCACGCCACGGGCGGCGGGGGCCAGTTGCGGCTGGCGCGGGATGGCGAACTTCTCCTTGAAGCAGGAGCGGACGAAGCCGATGGGGGAGACGCTGTAATTCATGGTTTGCATTCGAAGCGGAGCAGGGCGGGCATGATAACCCGTCCGGGCGCATCGCCGGTCTACAGACTGAACCCGCCATCCAGCGGAATGATATTCCCTGTCATGTACGCCCCGGCGGTACTGGCCAGGCTGATCGCCAGCGCCGCCATCTCTTCCTCACGGCCCCAGCGTTTCATCGGGATCAGCGCGGTGTCTTCAGCCAGTGCCTGCTGATCACTGCCGATATGCTGGGTCATCTTGCTCGGGAAACGCCCCGGCGCGATAACGTTGACGTTGATGTGCTGGCTCACCAGTTCCCGGGCGAGAATTCGCGACAGTTGATGCAGGGCAGCCTTGCTTGGCCCGTAGGCATAGGCCTGTTCACCGAACGAGGAAATCCCTGCCACCGAGCCGATATTGATGATCCGCGCCGGATTGGCCGCCGACCCGGATTTGCGCAACAATGGCAGAAATTGCTGGATGCAACTGAACACCGAGGTCACGTTGAGCTGCATGACTTTCTCCCAGCCCTTGACCGGGTAGCTCTCCAGCGGCGCGCCCCAGGTGGTGCCGGCGTTGTTCACCAGAATGTCCAGATGAGTGATCTCTTCGCCCAACCGAGCGGCCAGTTCTTTCACGCCTTCTTCCGTCGCCAGATTCGCCGCTACGCCCAGACAAGTGCCCAGAGCACTGAGTTCTTCAGCGGTTTGATGACAGGCTTCCGCGTCACGGGAGCAGACGTACACGCGGGCGCCGGCCTCGACAAAGGCCTTGGCGATCATTTTGCCGATACCACGGGTGCCGCCGGTCACCAGGGCGGTGCGGCCTTGCAGGGAGAAATACGGGTGCATGGCGAATCCTGAGGGCTAGGGTTCAGTACACCCTAGTCGCCGGCCGCGAAAAGCGGAGCCACTATTTTTGGAAGGAATGGAGGGGCATGCATGAAAACGGCGACCGAAGTCGCCGTGATCGAATGGGTCAACCGCGAACGCGCAGGGTCAGGCCCTTGAGGAAGTTGCGCAGCAACTGGTCGCCGCACGGACGGTAGTTGGTGTGACCGACCTTGCGGAACAGCGCGCTCAGCTCAGGCTTGGATACCGGGAATTCGGCTGCCTTGAGGATCGCGTGCATGTCGTCTTCCTTCAGTTCGAAGGCCACGCGCAGTTTTTTCAGGATGATGTTGTTGGTCACCGGCAGTTCGATCGGCAGCGGCGGACGGCTTTCGTCCTTGCCGCGCTTGAAGATCACCAGACCGTCGAGGAAGTGCGCGATGACTTCGTCCGGGCAGCGCACGAAGCCTTCTTCGTCTTCTTCTTTCTTGTCGAGGTACGTCACGACATCGGCAAGCGTGACGTCCAGGCCGCCGAGTTTGATGATCTCGACCACTTTCTTGTCGCTGATGTCGAGCATGTAGCGCACGCTGCGCAGAACGTCGTTGTGAACCATGTGTGCAATCCTGATTGTTCGCTGTGGGCATCGCGCGGGCGCGAGGCCGGAAATGTAGGGTGGCTTGCGAGCCTTAGAATTTCTCTTTGCCGGACAGGTAGCGCCATTGGCCGACCGGCACCTTGCCGATGGATACGCCGCCGATGCGGATGCGACGAATGCCGATGACTTTCAGGCCGACCGCTTCGCAGAACTGGGCGATGATCCCCGGCTGCGGGTTTTTCATGGCGAAGCGCAGGCGGTTTTCGTTCTGCCAGCTGGCCTTGACCGGCGGCAGCTCCTTGCCCTTGTGGGTGAGGCCGTGCTGCAGGCGGTTGAGGCCGTGGGCAACCATGTCGCCTTCGACTTCGACCACGTATTCCTGCTCGATCTTGGCCGCGTCGGCGGTGAGTTTGCGCAACACCTTCCAGTCCTGGGTGAACACCAGCAGGCCGCTGGCCTTGGGTTGCAGGTCGGCGCTGGCGGTCAGGCGCAGGAAGTGCCCGCGCAGCGGACGCTTGCCGTAGCGATGTTCTTCACTGAGGGTGTCGGCGTTGAGCGACTGCATGGCGCTGTCGACATCCATGCCGGCCGGCACGTTGAGCAGGAGGGTCACCGGCTCCGGCACGGTGGCCTTGGCGTCCTTGTCGAGCTCGACTTTCTGGTCGCCGACCTTGAATTGCGGCTCATCGATGACTTCGCCGTCCACGGTGACCCAGCCGCCCTCGATGAACAGCTCGGCCTCCCGGCGGGAGCAACCGACCAGCTCGATGAGACGTTTGGAGAGGCGAATCGGGTCAGTCATGACAGGGGCCGTAACAAAAAAGGGGTGGGCATTGTACCTGCCTGGGGCCGGTTAAGCCCGATTGCATTTGCGCCGTGTGGCTTTTAGCCGCGTACCGCGCGCTGCTCCGGTTGTTTCAGACGCATGTGCAACAGCGGATACGGCTGGCCCATGCCATCGACTTCCGAGCGGCCGATCACCTCGAACCCTTGCTTGAAGTAAAACCCCAGGGCCTGCGGGTTCTGTTCGTTGACGTCCAGTTCGTCGGCGTTCAGGTGTTCCATCGCGTACTTCAGCAGTTTCTTGCCAAGACCCTGACCGCGATGGGCCGGGTCGATGAACAGCATTTCGATCTTGCCCGCCGCGACCCCGGCGAACCCGGTGATGCGCTGATGGCTGTCCCGGGTGCAGATCAGCATCACCGCATCGAGGTAGCGGGTCAGCACCAGATTCTTCAGCAGCTCGATGTAGGATTCCGGCAGGAAATCATGAGTTGCGCGGACCGAGGCCTCCCAGACCCGGGTCAGTTCCTGATAATCGCTGAGTTTCGGCGTGTGGATGACCGAGTGGTGACGCATGCCCGATAGCCTCTTTGTCATGAATGAGGGGAGTCCTTCCCACCCCAAACGATAGCCGTAAAAAAGCCCCGCATCTCGTAAAAGAGAGCGGGGCTTTCTGTATTTTTCGCGCTTAGATCTGTTCGGCCCAGAGGTCGTATTCGTCGGCGTCGGTCACCTTGCACCAGACCTTGTCGCCCGGCTTGAGGTTGCTGCCGTTGTCGATGAACACGTTGCCGTCGATTTCCGGGGCATCGAAGAAGCAGCGACCGACTGCGCCTTGCTCGTCGACCTCGTCCACCAGCACTTCGATTTCACGGCCGATGCGCATTTGCAGGCGCGCCGAGCTGATGGCCTGCTGGTGCGCCATGAAGCGTTCCCAACGATCCTGCTTGACGTCGTCCGGGACGATGTCGAGGTTCAGGTCATTGGCCGGTGCGCCTTCGACCGGCGAGTACTGGAAGCAGCCGACGCGGTCGAGCTGGGCTTCGGTCAGCCAGTCCAGCAGGTACTGGAAGTCTTCTTCGGTTTCGCCGGGGAAGCCGACGATGAAGGTCGAACGGATGATCAGGTCCGGGCAGATTTCGCGCCAGTTCTTGATCCGCGCCAGGGTCTTGTCTTCGAACGCCGGGCGTTTCATCGACTTCAGGACTTTCGGGCTGGCGTGCTGGAACGGGATGTCCAGGTACGGCAGGATCTTGCCGGCGGCCATCAGCGGGATCAGCTCGTCGACGTGCGGGTACGGGTAAACGTAGTGCAGACGGACCCAGACGCCGAGGGTGCTAAGCGCTTCGCACAGTTCGGTCATGCGGGTTTTCACCGGCGCGCCGTTCCAGAAACCGGTGCGGTATTTGACGTCAACGCCGTAGGCGCTGGTGTCCTGGGAAATCACCAGCAGTTCCTTCACGCCGGATTTGACCAGGCGCTGGGCTTCGTCGAGCACGTCGCCGACCGGACGGCTGACCAGTTTGCCGCGCATCGACGGGATGATGCAGAAGCTGCAGCTGTGGTTGCAGCCTTCGGAAATCTTCAGGTACGCGTAGTGGCGCGGGGTCAGCTTGATGCCTTGCGGCGGCACCAGGTCGATCAGCGGGTTGTGATCCTGTTTCGGCGGCACGACTTCGTGCACCGCGTTGACCACTTGCTCATATTGCTGCGGACCGGTAACGGCCAGCACGCTCGGGTGCACGTCACGGATGTTGCCTTCTTCCACGCCCATGCAGCCGGTCACGATGACCTTGCCGTTTTCCTTGATCGCTTCACCGATGACTTCCAGCGATTCGGCCTTGGCCGAGTCGATGAAGCCGCAGGTGTTGACCACGACCACGTCGGCGTCCTGATAGGTGGACACCACGTCATAGCCTTCCATGCGCAGCTGGGTCAGGATGCGCTCGGAGTCGACCAGTGCTTTCGGGCAACCCAGAGAAACGAAGCCAACCTTTGGATTGGCCGGCGCAGGAGTGGTGGACATGTCTAACCTCGGTGTTTTGTGACGTCGCTTGCCTGATGCGAAAAGCCGACGGACGGGCGCTTAGGCTGCGCCTCTGATCAAAAAGTGCGCAATTCTAGCGGCGAGCAGCGCACTTGACCAGCTTTATGCAGGGAAATACGACGAGTGCTGCGCTATGCTTCGCGCCGTTGCGCTTTACTGAATTTTTACAGTCAAGAAAACGTCTGTTACAGGGCGTAAAAACGCGCATGCTGCACACAAAGCATAGTGCTTCATATAAGAAGCCGGTCTGGGAATCAGGAGTGTTGGATGGGTCAGGCAAGTAGTCACGCGGCAGGCGCCGAAGGTTCGGCCACCAAGCCGCTGAGCATGCTGGTCGCGGCGGTCGGGGTAGTTTACGGCGACATCGGCACGAGCCCGTTGTACACCCTCAAAGAAGTGTTTTCCGGCGCTTACGGTGTGCCCGTCAATCACGACGGGGTGCTCGGCATTCTGTCGCTGATTTTCTGGTCGCTGATCTGGGTCGTCTCAATCAAGTACATGATGTTCGTCCTGCGCGCCGACAACCAGGGCGAAGGCGGGATCATGGCGCTCACCGCGCTGGCCCGTCGGGCGGCGGCGGGGCGCAAGCGGTTACGCACGCTGCTGGTGGTCTGCGGACTGATCGGCGCGGCGCTGTTCTATGGCGACAGCATGATCACTCCGGCGATTTCCGTGCTCTCGGCCATTGAAGGTCTGGGCCTGGCCTTCGACGGCATCGACCACTGGGTGGTGCCGCTGTCGCTGGTGGTGCTGGTGGCGCTGTTTCTGATCCAGAAGCACGGCACGGCGCGGATCGGCATTCTGTTCGGACCGATCATGGTCACCTGGTTCCTGGTCCTCGGCGCCCTCGGCGTGTACGGCATCAGCCACACCCCTGAAGTGTTGCACGCGATGAACCCGGCGTGGGCGGTGCGATTCTTTACCGTCCATCCGGGCATGGGCGTGGCGATCCTCGGCGCCGTGGTGCTGGCGCTGACCGGTGCCGAAGCGCTGTACGCCGACATGGGCCACTTCGGCCGCAAGCCGATTGCCCGCGCGTGGTTCCTGCTGGTGCTGCCGGCGCTGGTGCTCAACTACTTCGGTCAGGGCGCCTTGCTGCTGGACAACCCGGAAGCGGCGCGCAACCCGTTCTACCTGCTGGCGCCGAGCTGGGCGTTGATTCCGCTGGTCGGTCTGTCGACCCTGGCCACGGTGATCGCCTCCCAGGCGGTGATTTCCGGCGCCTTCTCTTTGACCCGCCAGGCGATCCAGCTCGGTTACATCCCGCGCATGTACATCCAGCACACCTCCAGCGACGAGCAGGGCCAGATCTACATCGGCGCCGTGAACTGGTCGCTGATGGTCGGTGTGGTGTTGCTGGTGATCGGCTTCGAATCTTCCGGCGCCCTGGCCTCGGCCTACGGCGTGGC
This sequence comes from Pseudomonas fitomaticsae, assembly GCF_021018765.1. GTDB lineage: Bacteria > Pseudomonadota > Gammaproteobacteria > Pseudomonadales > Pseudomonadaceae > Aquipseudomonas > Aquipseudomonas fitomaticsae. The sequence continues at coordinate 1,605,311 of NZ_CP075567.1, forward strand.
GGTGACCGGCACGATGCTGATGACCACGATTCTGGTGTCCGCAGTCATGCTGCTGCTGTGGAAATGGCCACCGATTCTGGCGGTGCCGGTGCTGCTTGGCTTCTTGCTGGTGGACGGTCTGTACTTCGCCGCCAACGTGCCGAAGATCGTCCAGGGCGGCGCCTTCCCGGTGATCGCCGGTATCGCACTGTTCGTGCTGATGACCACCTGGAAGCGCGGCAAGCAACTGCTGGTCGAGCGCCTCGACGAAGGCGCGCTGCCGCTGCCGATCTTCATCAGCAGCATCCGCGTCCAGCCACCGCACCGCGTGCAGGGCACCGCCGTGTTCCTCACCGCCCGTTCCGACGCGGTGCCGCATGCGCTGTTGCACAACCTGCTGCATAACCAGGTTCTGCATGAGCAAGTGGTGCTGCTGACCGTGGTCTACGAAGATATCCCGCGCGTCCCGCCATCGCGCCGCTTCGAAGTCGAAGCCCACGGCGAAGGCTTCTTCCGGGTGATCCTGCACTTCGGCTTCACCGACGAACCGGACGTGCCGCAGGCGCTGAAGCTGTGCCATCTGGACGACCTCGACTTCAGCCCGATGCGCACCACCTACTTCCTCAGCCGCGAAACGGTCATCGCCTCGAAACTCGAAGGCATGGCCCGTTGGCGTGAAGCGCTGTTTGCGTTCATGTTGAAGAATGCCAACGGGAACCTGCGATTCTTCAATCTGCCGCTGAACCGGGTGATTGAGTTGGGGACGCAGGTGGAGATGTAGGTCCCGCCACAACTGAAATGCCCCCGTCAGCTTTGTGGCTGGCGGGGGCTTTTTCGTTTTTGTGCACTTATCGGAATCCGGTGGAGGTCCCTGTGGGAGCGGGCTTGCCCGCGAATGCGGTGTATCAGTCAACAAATCAGTTGCCTGACCCATCGCCATCGCGGGCAAGCCCGGCTCCCACAATGATTTCTAGCGTCTGCTAAAAAGAAAAAGCCCCCGCAACCTCATGGCTGCGGGGACTTCTCGTTGGGGCGCTTCAGATCACTCTTCCGCCACCTGCGCCGAGTTCTGGCGCTTCTCGATCAGATCCACCAGACGCTTGGCCAGCGCCGGGTAGTTCTCGTCGAAGTGGTGGCCGCCAGGCAGTTTCACCGCTTCGCCCACCGCCGTCTTGTCGGTGCAACCACTTTCATCCGTCTCTTCTTCACCGTAGATGCACACGACCTTGGCCGGTGGCAGCTTGGCCATTTCCGGGCCGGTGGCGGCTTCTTTGCCGGCGTTGCCGAGCCAGCCTTCGACTTCGATTTCGAAGCTGCCGGTGCGGGCGAAGGCCAGCAGGATGATTGCGTCGACGCGCTGCTGCTCGGTTTCCGGCAGGCGGTTGTAGATGGCCGGCAGGACGTCGGCGCCGAACGAGTAGCCGGTCAGGATGAAGCGCTTGGTGCCCCATTTCTGGCGGTAGTGCTGCATCAGTTCGGTCAGGTCCAGTGCGCTCTGTTCCGGGCTCTTGTGCTGCCAGTAGTAGCGCAGGGTGTCGATGCCGACGACCGGGTAGCCGATCTTGGCCATTTCACCGGCCACGTCGCGGTCCAGATCACGCCAGCCGCCATCACCGGAGAGGAACAGGGTCACGGTGTCCTTGGCCTGGCCGGCCGGGACTTCCACCACCGGGATCTGCAGGCCGCCGTTGGCCTTGTCACCACCGACGAGGATTTTGCGCAGTTCGTTGTTCAGCACTTGCGGCAGGTTGATGTCGTAGTCGCTGATGCTGGTTTCGGCGTTCGGTTGATCGCGCACGAAACCGGCGCTGGTGTCGTCCGGGTTGTCGTTCCACGCTACCAGCCAGTGGCCGTGGGCGGAGGACTTCGGCAGCAGGTGGGTGCAGCCGGGTTTTTCCAGGGCCAGATCGACGGAGACGGCCTGGGCCTTGTCGTCTTTCTGCTCGGACAACCAGCGCCACGCCAGCACGGCGCCTGGGCCGATGCCGCTGACCAGCGTCGCCGGGCCGTTCAGTTCGCGCAGGCCGGCTTGCAGGGCGCGGCTTTGCAGCAGGCAGTCCTTGGGCAGGATCACCTGAACGATTTGCGCCGAGGCGCTGCGGCTCAGGGTGCTCAGTTGCTTGTCGCTGAGTTTCTGGTCGTCGTTGACCGCCACCAGCACCTGAGCCTTGGGCTTGGTACCGGGGATGACCCGGGTCATGGCGGCGCCATCGGCCGGGGTGAGCTGTTCGAGAGTCGGTTCCGGTGCCGGGCGTTTGAGGTACCAGAAACCGCCGCCGGCAATCGCGGCCAGCACCAGTAGTGCGACCAGGATGTACTTCAAGGAGCGTTGAATCATCAGCGTTTCACCAATCCAGTCAAGCCGCCCGCGATCAGGGCAGCAGTGTCGGCCAGCGCCACCAGCGGATCGAGTCCGGCGGGCACGGCCATATAACGGGGTTCCCAGTCAGGCTGGAACTTGTCTTTGAAGCGGCGCAAGCCTTGGAAGTTGTACAGCTGCTCACCACGGCGGAAAACCATCGAGCCCAGACGCTGGGTCAGCGGTGCCCCGCGCCGGGGTTGCAACCCCGACAGCGGCACCATGCCCAGGCTGAAGCGCGCGTATCCGTGACTCTTATAGTGTTGAATCAGACCGACCATCATGAATTCCATGGTCAGCTTGGGGGCGGCCGGGTGCGCGCGCATCAGGTCGAGACTGGCCAGGTCATGGCTGTAGGTCTCGAGCAGGTTGGCGAACGCCACCGGGCGACCTTCGAAGCGAATCACCGCGATGCGGAAATGCTTCAGGTAATCGTCGCTGAAACGGCCGAGGGAGAAGCCTTTCTCGCGCACGTTCTTGCCGGTCAGCCAGGCATCGGAAATCACCTTGAGCTCATCCATCGGCGCCTGGCCCGGCTCATGGATTTCCAGCGACAGGCCGTCGCGGGTGCCACGGTTCCAGGTGTACCGCAGGTCCTTCATCTCCTTGCCCTTGGCTTCCAGGTCAAAGCGATGCAGATCGACCCGGGCTTCCTCGCCCAGCTTGATCGCGGTCAGGCCGATGTCCATGTAGTACGGCAGGTTCTCGGCGCGCACCTGATAGAACACCGGGCGGGCGTGATGGATGTCGCACAGGTCGCGGAACTGCCAGATCATCTCGGCCCGTTGCTGGCCGGGGCCGATCGGGTCGTACAGGGCCACCAGACTGCGGCCGCGACGGGCGTACATCAGGAAGGCTTCGTCGTTGGGATGAAACAGCAGCGCCTTGTCGCCGGTCAGGGCCAGGCCGCCGTCCGGTTGCGACGAGGCCATCAGGATCTTCGAGGCGCGTTCCAGTTCATCAGGTGTCGGCAGGTGGATCACCGGGCGAGCAGTACGCAGCAGCCAGGTCAAGGCGATCACCAGCAGCAACACGGCGGCACCGAGCAGCGAGCGCAGACCGCGCGGGGCGTCGGCGTCGAGGGTGAACTGCCACCACAGTTGATGGCTGTACGGAACGTCCTGATAAGCGAACAGCAAAAGCCAGGTCGAAGCACCGAGTACGCACAGGCTGGCCACCAGATACAGCGGCGAGAACGGCAGTTCGGTCAGGCGGCTCGGGCGGTAGAACGAGCGACGGAACACCCCCAGCAGCGCGGCGGTGAGGGTCATCAGGGTCGCTTCTTCCCAGTCGAAACCCTTGAGCAGCGAGAGCAGGGCGCCCACCAGCAGCAGAATGGTGGTGAGCATCCACGCCGCCGACAATCGGCGACGCAGGCCTTGGGCGAGCATCAGGCACAACACGCCGATCAAGCTGGCGCCAAAGTGCGAAGCGTCGACCAGACGGTGAGGAATCAGAAAGCCGATGTGCTCCAGACGGGTGTCGATCTCTGGCGTCGCGCCGGAAAACAGCAGCACCACACCGGACAGGAACACCAGCACCGCGAGAATCGGTGCCGCCAGACCGGAAGCCGCGCGCATGGTCTGCGACTGAAACAGGCGCTGGCCTTCGTTGAGCAGCAACAGCACGCAGGCCACCAGCAACGGCAGCACCACGTAGATCAGGCGATACAGGAGCAGGGCGGCAGCCAGTGGCGCGGCGCCGAGCTTGTCGGCGAATGCCGCGAGCAGAATGGCTTCGAAGACACCCACGCCACCCGGAACGTGACTGAGTACGCCAGCAGCCAGCGCCAACAGGTAAACCAGCAGGAAGGCACCGAAGGGCGGCGCTTCCGGCAGCAGCAGATAAAGGACGGTTGCAGCGGCGGCGACGTCGAGAGCGGTGATGACCAGTTGCAGGAACGTCAGGCGGCGACCCGGCAGGCGCAGGGTGCGACGACCGGCCCGAACCAGCAGGTTGTCCGGGTAAGGTTGTTCCGGCAGGCGACGGCGATAGATGCCGATGGCCAGGATCGCGCCGAGCAGCAGCACTGCGCCGGCAATCGTTCCCAACAGGGACTCGGACAAACCTAGCGCCTGCGACGCAGCAGGCAGGTTGCTCAAGGTCGCAAGCGCAGCCAGTGGTGGCAGGGCGCAGCCCAGCGACAAGCTGGCGAACAGCGTCATGTGCGCGACTTCGGAAGCGCCCAGGCCATGTCGTGCATATAAACGGTAACGCACCGAGCCACCGGACAACATCGATAGACCAATGGCATTACCGATGGCAAACGCGGTGAAACCACCCAGCGCCAGAGTTTTTGGTGCCAGCGTCACCCGGGCATAGCGACTGGCCGACCATTCGTAGCCGAGCAGAATGATGAAGCCGACGACTGTCGCACCGAGGGCGCCGAGCAGGGCCGGTTTCGGCACGTCGAGAATCGAGTCGTGCAGGGCGTCGAGATCGAGTTCGCTGAGCAGATGGCGACAGGCAATCAGCGCGATGGCGAACAGCAGCAAAGTGACCGCCAGACCGATCGGTTGCCGGTATTTGCTGATCCGATCCAGCAGGCGCAGACGCTCAGGCTTGATCGGTGGGTTCGCTGTGACGGTGTCTTGTGAATCAGACGAGTTGGCGCGCATCAATCACCTCTTGGATTGTGCGCGACAGGATGGAGGTATCCAGCCAAGTTACCAATCCCTGTAGAAAAAAATAATCACAAAATACTACGCCTCTCACCGGGTATCGGCGAGGGCAGCTCCTGGATTGCAGACGCCTTGCCTGCGACTTCAAGCATAGTCGCAACCTGGCGGGTCTGAAGATCCTGAACGGTGCACTGCACAGTGACAGATCATTGTTGCGAAAGGACTTTTTCCACAGATACAAAAAAGGCCACTCTTTCGAGTAGCCTTTTTTGATGTTTGGTTGCGGGAGCCGGATTTGAACCGACGACCTTCGGGTTATGAGCCCGACGAGCTACCAGACTGCTCCATCCCGCGTCTGTGTGGCGGCATTCTACAGGCGATCGGCGGGGTGTCAACCGATAATCCCGAGAAGGGTCAAATAAGTGTGCAATCGCGGCAAACGGTCGCAGGGGAGGCGCTAAGTTTCGGAATCGGAACGATTTCCGCTTGGCGCGACTGGATCCGAAAAACCGACGCGCACAAAAAAGGCCAATCTTTCGATTGGCCTTTTTTGATGTTTGGTTGCGGGAGCCGGATTTGAACCGACGACCTTCGGGTTATGAGCCCGACGAGCTACCAGACTGCTCCATCCCGCGTCTGTGTGGCGGCATTCTACAGAGGAACGCGAGGGTGTCAACCTTCAATTCGGATAAAACCTCTTCAGCTTCAATCGGTTAGCGCTGACGGACGGTCTTTTCAGAGGCTGCAGGGCAGACGGGGCAAGGGTTTCAGCTCTATTGGAGGTTGGTTTCCGATTGAGAAAATAAATTCAAAGTCCGTTTCCTACAAACTGAAAAGAACATTCATACCACTGGTGCTATATACAGGTGTCAGTGAGATACTTCCGGTCCGGCTCGCCATATTTCCTTTTCTGTCATGACTCAGCGAAAAATCATCCACGTCGACTGTGACTGTTTCTACGCCGCCATCGAGATGCGGGATGACCCGAGCCTCGCCGGCAAGCCGTTGGCGGTCGGTGGTTCGGCGGACAGGCGCGGGGTGATCGCTACCTGCAACTATGAGGCGCGGGCTTACGGCGTTCGCTCGGCGATGTCGTCCGGACATGCGTTGAAGCTGTGCCCGGACCTGACCATCGTCAAGCCGCGAATGGACGCCTATCGCGAGGCGTCGAAGGAAATTCACACGATCTTCAGCGATTACACCGACCTGATCGAGCCGCTTTCCCTGGACGAGGCCTACCTCGACGTCTCGGACAGCGCGCATTTCGGCGGCAGCGCCACACGGATCGCCCAGGACATTCGCCGTCGGGTTTCCAACCAGTTGCACATCACCGTCTCCGCCGGCGTGGCGCCGAACAAGTTTCTGGCCAAGATCGCCAGCGACTGGAAAAAGCCCAACGGCTTGTTCGTGATCACCCCGGATCAGGTTGAAGACTTCGTCAGTGGCTTGCCGGTGAGCAAATTGCACGGGGTGGGCAAGGTCACGGCCGACAAGTTGAGCAGGCTCGGTATCAGTGACTGCCTGCAATTGCGCGAGTGGGACAAGCTGGCGCTGGTGCGGGAATTCGGCAGTTTCGGTGAGCGCTTGTGGAGTCTGGCCCGTGGGATTGATGAGCGGTTGGTGCACAACGACAGTCGCCGTCAGTCGATCAGTGTGGAAAACACCTACGACGTCGATCTGCCGGATCTGCGCAGTTGCCTCGACAAGCTCCCGGAATTGCTGGAAACCCTGAAAACCCGCATGGCGCGGATCGACAGCAGCTACCGGCCGGGCAAGCCGTTCGTCAAAGTGAAGTTTCACGATTTCACCCAGACCACGCTGGAGCAGGCCGGGGCAGGGCGGGATCTGGGCAGTTACCAGTTGATGCTGACGCAGGCGTTCAACCGCGGCGGCAAACCGGTGCGGCTATTAGGAGTGGGGGTGCGACTCGAGGATTTGCGCGGCGGGTTCGAACAGATGGAGCTGTTCGAGCGATAGGCGGACAAAAAAATGCCCGAAGCAGGTTCGGGCATTTTTCAGGGTTTTCAGTTCGGTCCCGGATCCGCCACCAGACGCCCCGCATCCCGGGTCAGGGACTTGAGGAATTCAGCCTGCAACTCAGGATCGTTGCGGGTCAGTTCGATCAGGCTTTGTTCCAGTTCACTGGCTTCTTCTTCCAGACCCAGTTCCGACAGACGCTTGACCCGGTGCACCCACTGGCTCACTTCGTCGTCTTCCAGATCGTCGTAGATCAGCCCGTGAGCTTCCAGCAACTTGCCGCGCAAGTGAGTGCTGATCGCCAGAGACGAGTCGGAATGCACGTCATCCTTGCTGTCTTCGACGCTGATCTGCAGTTTGCCTACATGATTGAGGTCGTTTTCGGCGAACGGGCTGTCCAGCAGGTTCAGACGCAGCACGCCGTTGCGATCGGTGGTCATGTCGAAGGTCTGCTTGCCGGCCTTGACCTGAACCGGGCGCTCGCTCCACGGCAGGCTCGAATATTCCGTGCGCTTGTCGCGCTGGACTTCGTCGATGCCGGCCAGGTTCTGTTGCGCGCGACCGTTGGATTGCACGTTCATGAACGGGTTGAGCCCGGCGAAACCGTAGCTGAGCCAGTCACGTGTCACGCTGTCGGGCAGATTGCCGAGGGCAAACACGTTGACCACGTTCGCGCCGACGCCGCCGACCACCGCCACCGCGCCCAGCGGAATCTCGTAGATCTCCCGCCATGGCTGGTAAGGCGTGTAGCGGTCGTAATGGCGCGTGACTTCGAATTCGGTGACTTCGAAAGTCTTCTGTTCGTTGATCTTCACGCGCCGTTGCGGCAGCTCAAGCACCTTGGGCTCGCCGACATCGATCTGCAGGCTGTGATCGAGCAGTTTGCGCTCGACACGTTCCTCGTGCTCGCTGCGTTGTGACATGTGATTGGCACAGCCGCTGACCAGCAGGGTGCCGCACAGGGCGGCACCACCGAGGCCTAAGGTGTTTCGCTTGAACATGACGTCTCTATCTGGTTTCAGCGGCGGATACGGGCCTGAAGGAAGGACAGCACGTCGGCAACCGGCAGCGCTTGCGCCTGGCCTTCGGTACGGCTCTTGTATTCCAGGTTGCCTTCGGCGAGGCCGCGGTCGCTGACCACGATCCGGTGCGGAATGCCGATCAGCTCCATGTCCGCGAACTTGATGCCCGGGCTGGTTTTCTTGTCGCGGTCGTCCAGCAGCACTTCGAAGCCGGCCGCGGTCAGTTCCGCGTACAGCTTGTCGGTGGCTTCGCGCACCTGCTCGGTTTCATAGCGCAGCGGCACCAGAGCGATCTGGAACGGCGCCAGAGTGTCGCTCCAGATGATGCCGTTCTCGTCGTTGTTCTGCTCGATGGCGGCAGCCACCACGCGGGAAACGCCGATACCGTAGCAACCCATTTCCAGGGTCACCGGCTTGCCGTTCTCGCCCAGCACTTCGCACTTCATCGCCTTGCTGTACTTGTTGCCCAGCTGGAAAATGTGCCCGACTTCGATTCCGCGCTTGATTTCCAGGATGCCCTTGCCATCCGGGCTCGGATCGCCGGCCACGACGTTGCGCAGGTCGGCCACGGTCGGAACCGGCAGATCACGCTCCCAGTTCACGCCGAAGTAGTGCTTGTCGTCGATGTTGGCACCGATGCCGAAGTCGCTCATCAGCTCGACCGAGCGGTCGATGATGATCGGCAGCGGCAGGTTCAGCGGGCCGAGGGAACCGGCGCCGGCGCCGATGGCGTCACGCAGTTCGGCATCGGAGGCCATGACCAGCGGGCTGGCAACGCCTGGCTGGTTGGCAGCCTTGATTTCGTTCAGCTCGTGGTCGCCACGGATGATCAGCGCGATCAGCTTGCCTTCTTCTTCGGCGTGCACGATCAGGGTCTTGATGGTCTTTTCAATCGGCAGATTGAATTTCTCCACCAGGGCCGCGATGGTTTTGGTGTCTGGCGTGTCGACCAGGCGCAGCTCTTCGCTTGGTGCGGCGCGCGAGGTTTCACGCGGCACGGCTTCCGCCTTCTCGATGTTCGCCGCGTACTCGGAACCGTTGCTGAAGACGATATCGTCTTCGCCGGACTCGGCCAGTACGTGGAACTCGTGGGAACCGGCGCCGCCGATCGAACCGTTGTCGGCTTCCACCGGACGGAACTTCAGGCCCAGGCGGGTGAAGATGTTGCAGTACGCTTCGTGCATGCGGTCATAGGTGATCTGCAGCGATGCCTGATCCGCATGGAAGGAGTACGAGTCCTTCATGATGAATTCGCGACCGCGCATCAGGCCGAAGCGTGGACGGATTTCGTCACGGAATTTGGTCTGGATCTGGTACAGGTTGATCGGCAGCTGTTTGTAGCTGCTCAACTCGTTGCGCATCAGATCGGTGATCACTTCTTCGTGGGTCGGGCCCGCGCAGAAATCACGACCGTGGCGGTCTTTGATGCGCAGCAGCTCAGGGCCGTATTCTTCCCAGCGCCCCGATTCCTGCCACAGCTCGGCCGGTTGGGTGCTCGGCATCAACACTTCCAGAGAGCCGGCGGCGTTCATTTCTTCGCGAACGATGGCTTCCACCTTGCGCATCACTCGCAAGCCCATCGGCAGCCAGGTGTACAGGCCCGAGGCGAGTTTGCGGATCATGCCGGCGCGCAGCATCAGCTGATGGCTGATCACGACCGCGTCGGAAGGCGTTTCTTTCTGTGTGGCGAGCAAAAATTGACTGGTGCGCATGGTTGGCCGTTGTCGGTTGCTATGACTGGAAATGACGGAGCAGTGTAACGGCGAGATCCGCCGACGTACAGAAGTGCAGCCCCGGCGCAAACCCTCTCGCCGGGTGCGAGATGTCTTACGATTCTTCCACGACGGAGGTCGGTGCAGGTTCCGGCGTCGGCGTCGGGCCTTCGCGGCGGCTTTCCTGGAACCAGTGCAGGGCGATCAGCACCAGGGTCGGAACGCCGAGCAGCGCGGTGATCAGGAAGAAGTTGTGGTAACCGAATTTCTCCACCATCACCCCGGAGTAGCCGCCGATCAGGCGTGGCAGCAAAAGCATGATCGAGCTGAGCAGGGCGTACTGCGTCGCGGAGAACTTGAGGTTGGTCAGGCTCGACAGGTAGGCGACGAACGCCGAGGTGGCCAGGCCCGAGCTGAAGTTGTCGAGGGAAATCGTCACCACCAGCATCTGCAGGTTCGGGCCCATGTCCGCCAGCATCAGGAACAGCAGGTTGGTGGCCGCCGATGCAGCGCCGCCGATGAACAGAATCGGCAGGATACCGAAGCGCACGATCAGCAGACCGCCCATGCCGGCGCCGACGAGGGTCATGATCAGGCCGAAGATCTTGCTGACGCTGGCGATCTGATCCTTGGTGAAGCCCTGGTCGATGTAGAACACGTTGGCCATCACGCCCATCACCGTGTCGGACATCCGATAGGTGGCGATCAGACCGAGCAGCAGCAACGCCTGCCAGCGGTAGCGCAGGATGAAGTCGTTGACCGGCGTCAGCACCGGCGCCAGACCGCGACGACCCATGGCCGAGAGGCACAGGCAGGTCAGCGTGGTGTAGAGAATCGCGCGCAGGAATGCCCGGTCTTCCAGCAGCAGATCCAGCGGGCTCATGTCTCCAAACAGCACGGCGGCGAAATCGGTGTTGTAGAGCTGGGTGAACATCGCCGGCACGGAGACCAGCAAAATGATCAGCACGAACACCGACATCAACTGATGCATGAAGGTGTAACGCCCGGCCTGCAACTGGGTGCGCAACGGCACCGGCGGCTCGCGCATCAGCAGGGTGGTGAGCAGGGCAGGGACCATCAAGGCGCCGAACAGCACGTAGGTGCCGGTCCAGGCGGAGTGCTGGTAGTTGAAACCGGTTGAGCCAAAGCCTTCGGCGAAGAACAGCGCACCGGCAGTCGCCAGCAGCGCGGCAACCCGATAACCGGACATGTAACTGGCGGCCAGTGCAGCCTGACGGTTGTCTTCGGCGATTTCCAGGCGATAGGCGTCGACGGCGATGTCCTGCGTGGCAGAGGCGAATGCAACGACCACCGCAATGGCGATCAGCCAGGACAGGTGTTTCTGCGGGTCGCAAAAGCCCATGCCGATCAGGCCGAGGATCACCAGCGTCTGTGAAAGCACCAGCCACGAGCGGCGACGCCCCAGTTTGCCGAGCAACGGCAGGCGCCATTGGTCGAGCAGGGGCGACCAGACCCATTTGAAGGCATAGGCCAGACCGATCAGGCTGGCGTAGCCGATCGTCTCGCGGGCCACACCGGCTTCACGCAGCCAGACCGAAAGTGTCGAGAACACCAGCATGTACGGCAGGCCGGCGGCGAAACCCAGCAACAACAGCACGAGCGTCGAAGGACTGGCATAGGCGGCGAGCGCGGCGCGCCAGGTTTTACGGGGCATGGGCTGAAGTCTGCCTCAAGATTGCGAAAACAAAGCGCGCACTCTAACCGCTGTGCTCTACCGGACGCCAGCCATGGCGCCGAATATCCACACGATTGTTCAGGACGGTGACGCCTTCCATGCGCAATCGTGCCCGCTGTTCGTCCCCGGACGGGCTGCCCGCCGGCAGGCTGATCCGACCGCCGGCACCGAGTACGCGGTGCCAGGGCAGCTTGGTGTCGCCGGGCAATTGGCTCAGGGTCCGGCCGACCCAGCGGGCGGCGCGCCCCAACCCCGCCAGTTCGGCCAGCTGACCATAGCTGACGACTTTGCCCTCAGGCACTTGGGCGAGGGTGGAATAGAGTGCCGTGCGTCGGATTTGCGGATCGTTTTCGCAGGCATGCATCGGGTCTGTCACGTGCGCGGTTCCTGAACTTGATCGCGTTATGTCCTTAAGCGTAATCGGTGGAAGGGTAATTGAGAAATGAACTCAACAGAAATAGCCGGGTCACTCCTTGTCAGGGAATTATTCCTACGGATAATGCCGACCCTTTTTTCGCAAACTTGAGTCCCCGATTCGCTTATGTTGTCCAGAACCCTGCTGTGCCTTGCTGTCTTCAGTGCGTCCACACCCTTGCTTGCCGATACCGTCTGGTTGAAGAACGGTGACAAGCTGAGCGGCAAAATCACGCTGTTCGACGGTGGCAAGTTGCTGGTCCAGACCCAGTACGCGGGTGCCGTGACCATCGACTGGAAGCAGGTCAAGACTCTGGAGAGCGATCAGGAGTTGCTGGTCAAACAGGATGCCTACAACGGCGAGAAGGCCAAGTCGCTTAGCGCCGCCGAAGACGGCAAGGTCACCCTGGCCAACGGCGAAGCGCCGAAAACCGTGGAACTGGCGAGCATTCAGCAGATTCTCAAGCCCAAACCGGTGGTCGAGGATCTGGTGTGGAAGGGCAACGTCGACCTGGCGCTGGATTATCAGCGTGCGGAAAAGGACACCGACGACTACGACATCGGCTTCAAGACGTCCGCCCGCCACGGTCGCTGGCGGCACACCGCCGAGGGCGAGTACAACCGCGAAGTGCAGGACGACGTGACCACCACCGACAACTGGCGCGCCGAATACGCACTCGACCGTTTCCTGACAGACAAGTGGTTCTGGCAGGGCCGTCTGAACTACAAGCGCGATCACATCGAAGAGCTGGCGCGTCAGCGCGTGGTCGGTACCGGTCCTGGTTACCAGTTCTGGGACGATGAGCTGGGGGCGTTCTCTCTGGGCTCGCTGCTCAACCGCACCGACTACCAGTATCGCGATGGCAGCAAGGACAACTTCTATTCGGTCGCCATGAAGTGGGACTACAACCGCTACCTGATCGGCAAGAAGGTCGAGTTCTTCACCAATGGCGAAGTCGGCAAGCCGCTATCCGGTGTGGCCGACTATGCGCTGGATGCGGAAATGGGCCTGCGCTACAAGGTCACCGACTGGGCTTCGCTCAACCTCAAGGCCGAGCGCGACATCATCAGCGGCACCGAAGATGCGGACTTGAGCAAGACCCGCTACACCGCCGGCTTCGGCGTCGCCTGGTAAGCAACAAAAAAGATCGCAGCCTTCGCAGACTGCGATCTTTTTTTGCGCCCGGAAAAACAGACGCCCACAAAAAAGCCCCGCTTTTGAGGGCGGGGCCTTTTACTAAAGAAGCTACAAGTTAGATAACTTGTACTTCTTCAGCTTGCATGCCTTTCTGACCGCGGGTAGCGATGAAAGAAACCTGTTGGCCTTCTTTCAGGCTTTTGAAGCCGTCGGATTGGATAGCTTTGAAGTGAACGAACAGGTCGTCACCGGATTGTGGAGTGATGAAGCCGAAGCCTTTTTCATCGTTGAACCACTTAACGGTACCGGTTTGGCGATTAGACATGGTGTAACTCCTTGAACAAAGATAACTGCGACTCAGGAAGAACCCTGGCCGAGACTGAGTGCAAAGAGCAGGAAAAATTCTTGTAGATGGTTGGATCGAAATTCAACATATCGTGTAGAGATTCTCAGTGACACAAGCAGCACAGTGGCGCCACCTTAACCCTTTTTCCGGAACGTGCCAATGCTTCTTGCGAAGGTTTCTCTGTTTTAGGGATCGGCGGTGTGACGGTTCGTCGCCAGGCCGCGTATTTCCTGCACGTTCGGCGAGAATTGCAGCCCGGACTTTGAACCCGGCGGCGCGCCCGGTAAGATGCCGGACAGATTTTTTCCACCTCGCTATTCAGGACACCCGCCATGAGCATCAAATCGGACAAGTGGATTCGCCGCATGGCGCAGGAACACGGCATGATCGAGCCGTTCGTCGAGCGCCAGGTGCGTGGCAGCGACGACAGCCGTGTGATCTCCTACGGTGTGTCGAGCTACGGCTACGATGTGCGTTGCACCAATCACTTCAAGGTGTTCACCAACATCAATTCGGCCATCGTCGATCCGAAGAACTTCGACGCCGGCAGCTTCGTTGATGTCCACAGCGATGTCTGCATCATTCCGCCGAACTCCTTCGCTCTGGCCACGACCGTTGAATACTTCCGTATTCCACGCAACGTCCTGACCATTTGCCTGGGCAAGAGCACCTACGCCCGTTGCGGCATCATCGTCAACGTCACCCCGCTCGAGCCCGAGTGGGAAGGCCAGGTGACCCTGGAGTTCTCGAACACCACCAACCTGCCGGCGAAGATCTACGCCAATGAAGGCGTGGCGCAGATGCTGTTCCTCGAATCCGACGAGGAATGTGAAGTCTCCTACAAGGACCGTGCCGGCAAGTACCAGGGCCAGCGTGGCGTGACCCTGCCGCGCACCTGATCCGTCCATCCGGCAGTTACCGGGAATTCTTCGGCGGGTAGACACTCTATGGGGTGTACTGCCCGTTTCGCGAACAGCGGGACGGGCCTTCGCCGAGGAGTGCTCCATGAAGATCGATCCGCAAATCACTGCCGAACTGGCAAGGCTCGAGCCCAATCAGGTTGGCGTATTGGCCTGGTCCTTGTTGGCACACCCGCCTATCGCCATGGCTGGCGGAATTCCTCACCAGCCCGATCCCGATACCCCCAACGAAGAACCGACCGAGCCCGGCGAGCCGACGTTGCCGGACAAACCGCCACCCGCGCCTGTCGCTTGATTGAATGCATGGCCCGTCGGCTGAATCCTGAACAGGACTTCAGCCGACGGGCCATATTTCGTTGTCGCCAATGACAAAGATCCGACAGCTGTCTTCTTCCTTCTCCACCGGATAACCGCCGGTGAAGGCTCCGAAGGCCGGCAGCAGACTGATGCGTTCTCCCAGTCTGAAACACGCCAGCCGCAAACGCTGACGCCCCTTGCCGTTCAACCGATAGACCGGGTGGACGTGTCCAGCAAGCACGTGGCGTTCAGGGTGCGGATCGGGTTCGTGTTGCAAGGCGAAGGCCCCGAGCAGCAACGGCTCCGGCACCACCCGAATGTTCAGCGTCGCTGGCGGATCACCGGCGCGTTTATCGTGATTGCCGCGAATCAACGTGATTGGCAGATCGGCGTAGCGTGAGCGCCACTCAGCCAAAACACTCAAAGTGCCAGGGGCATGCGAACCCGGCCCGTGCAGAAAATCCCCAAGAAAGATCAGTTGCCGACACGGCAGTTTCGCCAGCAACTGCTCGATCACGGCAATGTTGCTCGCTGTCGTGCCCTGCGGCACAGGCTGCCCCAGGCGCCGATAAGCGGCCGCCTTGCCGAAATGCACATCGGCAATCAGCAGCGCCTGTTGCTCCGGCCAGTACAGCGCTTTTTCCGGTAGCAGCCAGAGGTCTTCGCCTGCCAGACGCACGGGGTAGGGCGCGTTCATCAGGATTGGCCCTTGTCGGCGGTTTGTTCCAGATCGCCCACCATTCGACGGATGCGGTCGGCGAGTTTTTCCGAACTCATGCTTTCGCGCATGCGCTCCACCAGCAACGGAAAGCCGAGCGGTGTAGGACGTTTGATCAAGTGCATGTCCAGTTTCATCCGGTTGACTCGCTCCAATGTCTGTTCCAGTCGACGAATATCCAGTTCTTCCCGCAGGACTTCTTCCCCGGCCTGCGCCAGTAGCAGGTTGTCGGCGTCGTATTGTTTGAACACTTCGAAGAACAGCCCGCTGGAGGCCTGTACCTGACGGGTGCTTTTCGGCGCGCCGGGGTAACCGGCGAACACCAGCCCGGCAATCCGCGCGATTTCCCGAAACCTGCGCAACGCCAGTTCGCCCGCGTTGAGGCTGGCCAGCACATCCCTCAGTAAATCCTCGGGACTGAGCAGCGCGCCGTCCAGTTGCACAGACCAGTCAACGGGCGTGGCGCTGAGCAATTCCAGCCCGTAATCGTTGACCGCAATCGAGAAGGTCACAGGCAGGCGCTGACTGACCCGCCACGCCAGCAGACTGGCCAGCCCCAGATGCACCTGGCGTCCGGCAAACGGGTAGAGGAAAAGGTGCCAGCCTTCGCGGGATTTCAGCACTTCGGCCAGCAGATTGTTGACGGTCGGCAGGCCCGACCAGCGCATCTGCGTTTCCAGCAACGGGCGCAAGGCCTGCATTTCCGGGCCGACAAACTCGCCTTGTGCCGCCGCGCTGAATCGGCTGACCACCGCATCGGCCAGTTCGCTGGACAGCGGCATGCGCCCGCCATTCCAGCGCGGTACGGCGGCTTTTTTCGCGGTGCTGCGTTTGACGTAGGCGGTCATGTTTTCCACCCGCACCAACTCCAGCAAACGCCCGGCGAACAGGAAACCGTCGCCGGGTTTGAGGCGGGCGATAAAGCCTTCTTCAACGCTGCCCAGTTGTTTGCCGCCTCCGCCCTTGCTCCAGAACTTCAAATGGATCGCAGCATCGCTGACGATGGTGCCGATGCTCATGCGATGGCGGCGTGCCAACCGGGCATCGGGGACGCGTCAGATCCCGTGCTCATCCGGTTCGACCCGGCGGTAATCGGGATACGCCGTCAGCGACATCCCGCCGTGGCGTACGAACGCCAGCGCCCACGCCCAGTCCGCGAGCGTCAGGTCACGATAGGCCCAGGCACCGCGGACTTCTTCGTACAGCTCATCGGGAACAAAGCCACCGCCCAGCGCGATGCTGACCAGATGCTGCACCAGCACATCCAGCGGTTTGTGTGGTGACAGTCGAGGTTCGATCCGCCGCTGCGCCACGGCATCGCGAGCAGCAGCGGCTTCGATCAGTTCCAGACTGTGGGTCGGCACCAAGGTGACCCGCGACGTTCGACCGGGCGCATGCCCCGAACGCCCGGCACGCTGCATCAGGCGCGCCACACCTTTGGCCGAGCCAATCTGCAGCACCCGCTCAACCGGCAGGAAATCCACCCCCAGATCCAGGCTTGAAGTGCAGACCACGGCTTTGAGTTGACCATTCTTCAGCGCCTGCTCGACCCAGTCGCGGGTGTCGCGGGACAGCGAGCTGTGGTGCAGGGCGATCAACCCGGCCCAGTCCGGCCGCGCCTCCAGCAAGGCCTGGTACCAGATTTCCGATTGCGCCCGGGTGTTGGTGAACACCAGGCTGCTGGCGCAAACGTCCAGTTCGGCGACCACCTGCGGCAACATCTTCAAACCGATGTGCCCGGCCCAGGGAAAGCGTTCGATGGCCGGAGGGAGCAGGGTGTCGACCTTGAGCGACTTTTCGCTTTGCCCCTGAATACTGACGCCACCGCCCTGTGGGATCAGCACCTGTTCGGCGTGGGACTGATTGCCGAGCGTTGCGGAAACGCCCCAGACGATCAGCCCCGGATGCCAGCGCCGTAGCCGGGCGAGGACCAGTTGCAATTGCACACCGCGCTTGTTCCCAAGCAATTCGTGCCACTCGTCCACCACGACCATGCGCAACGTCGACAGCGCCGTTTGTGCGTCGGCGCGGGCGAGCATCAGGGTCAGGCTTTCCGGCGTCGTAATCAGGGTGGTCGGCAGGCGCCGGTTCTGCCGGGCGCGCTCGCTGCTGCCGGTGTCGCCGGTGCGCAGGCCGACGCTCCAGGGAATCTGCAGATCGTCCAGCGGGGCTTGCAGGGCGCGCGCAGTGTCGGCGGCCAGCGCCCGCATCGGGGTGATCCACAACACGTTCAGCGGTTCGGCAGGTGGCTGGCGTTTACGTGTGGTTTCTGCAACAGGCCCGGAGTGGGCAAAACGATTGAGCGCAGCAAACCACACCGCATAGGTTTTACCGGCGCCAGTGCTGGCGTGCAGCAGGCCGGATTGGCCACGCTTGACCGCCGTCCACACCTGTTTCTGAAAGGCGAACGGCTTCCAGTCGCGGGCGCTGAACCAGTGTTTGGCGAAGTCGGTGGAAGTGCCCATGCCGGCGACGTGTGCTCTGAAAGTGTTCCTTCAGTGACCGCGCCGGCCGGGCAATAGTTTTACTTGAGATTGCCGCTGAGAAATTGCTTCAGGCGTTCGCTTTTCGGATTGCCCAGCACTTCCTCCGGGGCGCCTTCTTCTTCCACCAGCCCCTGATGCAGGAACAGCACCTGGCTCGAGACCTTGCGCGCAAAACTCATCTCGTGGGTCACCATGATCATGGTCCGGCCCTCTTCGGCCAGGCCCTGAATCACCTTGAGCACTTCACCGACCAGCTCCGGGTCGAGCGCCGAAGTCGGTTCGTCGAACAGCATGACTTCCGGCTCCATGGCCAGGGCCCGGGCAATCGCCACCCGTTGCTGCTGGCCGCCGGAGAGGAACGCCGGGTACTGATCGGCAACTCGCGCCGGCAAACCGACCTTTTCCAGATAGCGCCGGGCGCGGTCGTCGGCTTCCTGTTTGCTGCAGCCCAGCACCCGGCGCGGGGCCATGGTGATGTTTTCCAGCACGGTCATGTGGCTCCACAGATTGAAGTGCTGGAACACCATCGCCAGCCGGGTGCGCAGGCGTTGCAGTTCATCGGCGTCGGCGACGTGCATGCCGTGGCGGTCGGTGACCATGCGGATCGCCTGGCCGTCGAGGCTCATCGCGCCGTCGTTGGGTTGTTCGAGAAAGTTGATGCAGCGCAAAAAGGTGC
Organism: Pseudomonas fitomaticsae; assembly: GCF_021018765.1. Classification (GTDB taxonomy): domain Bacteria; phylum Pseudomonadota; class Gammaproteobacteria; order Pseudomonadales; family Pseudomonadaceae; genus Aquipseudomonas; species Aquipseudomonas fitomaticsae. The sequence continues at coordinate 1,623,672 of NZ_CP075567.1, forward strand.
TTTTGCCCGAGCCGCTGGCGCCGATCAGGCTGATCACGTCGCCGGTCTTGGCCTTGAGCGAGACGCCTTTGAGCACCTGATGGTCGCCATAGCTTTTGTGCAGGCCTTCAACGGTCAATTTGTACATGGGACAGGCATCCTCAAGGCGAAAGTAGATAGCCGCTGCGATAGGCTTCGGCGCCCGCGACGTGGGCGATCACCATCCCGGCGGTGGCCATGCGCCGCAACGAGCGGGCATAGAGCAGACCGGAAGCGGTGCAATGGACTGGCGTGACCCGGTCGCTGATCGGGTCGATGATTTCGGCGATTTTCTGCCCGGCTTCCAGCCACTGGCCGGGTGTGGCGCTGTACACCAGCAGCCCGCCGACAGGAGTGGCCACCGGTTCCACGCCGGCCAGCGGTGTGGCGGGATGTGGCAGGGCCGGCAAGGCTTTCGGTTCGCCGACGATGGCGCCGAAATGAATCAGGTAATCGATCAGCGCCTGGCAATCGCGACTGGCCAGCGGATGGGTGACATCCCCCTGACCGCGCAACTCGACGGTGACCGAGAAACTGCCCAGCGGAATCTCGAAGTGTTCGCCGAAGCGCTCCTTCAATTGCCACCACAGCAGGGTGAAGCACTCGTCGAACGACTGGCCGCCGGAGTCGGTGGCCAACAGGCTTGCCTGGGATTCGATATAACGCGCCAGCGGCTCGACCCGCGGCCACGCCTCGGGCGTGGTGTAGAGGTGAACCACGGATTCGAAATCGCAATGCAGGTCCAGCACCATGTCCGCATCACAGGCCAGCCGTTGCAGGGTCAGGCGCTGGGATTGCAGCTGAGTCGTGGCGGTGTGGCGGGCGAGGGCGTTGCGCAGGCTGGAACGGATCAGCTCGAGGTTGCGCTGCGGGTCATCGCTCAGTTGCGCTTCGATTTCGTTGCCGATTTCTTCGCTGAGGTCGACGAACCAGCGGTTGAAGTTCTGCCCGCTCTCCAGCTCGTAGCGGCCCAGCGGCACGTCCATCAGCACCTGTTCGAGGCCGACCGGGTTGGCCACCGGCACCAGCACGATTTCGCTGCGCAGGCGCCCGGCGGCTTCCAGCTCCGCCAGACGCTGCTTGAGGTGCCAGGCCACGAGCATGCCAGGCAGTTCGTCGGCGTGCAGCGAGGACTGGATGTAAATTTTGCGCTGGGCCTTGTCCGGGCCGAAGTGAAAACTGTGGATCTGTCGTGCGGTCCCCGGCAGCGGGGCCAGCAGGTCGTGTATCTGGTGGCGCATCTCAAAAAGGTCCTAGTGGGTCGGGCCGAGGAAGGCCAGCCATCGGCGTTCGGCAAGGCGGAACAGGCCGACCAGCGCAAAGGTGATGGTCAGGTAGATCAGCGCGGCGATGCCGAACGACTGGAAGGTCAGGAAGGTCGCCGAGTTGGCGTCCCGCGCGACTTTCAGGATGTCGGGGATGGTCGCGGTGAAAGCCACGGTGGTCGAGTGCAGCATCAGGATCACTTCGTTGCTGTAGTACGGCAACGAACGGCGCAGCGCCGACGGCATGATCACGTAGGCATACAGCTTCCAGCCGGTCAGGCCGTAGGCCTTGGCCGCTTCGACTTCGCCATGGTTCATGCTGCGGATCGCCCCGGCGAAAATCTCCGTGGTGTAGGCGCAGGTGTTGAGGGCGAAGGCCAGGATCGTGCAGTTCATCGCATCGCGAAAGAAACTGTCGAGCACCGGTTGTGCACGCACGGCGGCCAGGCTGTAGATCCCGGTGTAGCAGATCAGTAACTGGATATAGAGCGGCGTGCCACGGAACAGGTAGGTGTAGAACTGCACCGGCCAGCGGATGTAGAAGTGCGGCGAGACCCGGGCGATCGACAGCGGAATCGACACGAGGAAACCGAAGAAGATCGACGCGCTGAGCAGCCACATCGTCATCGCCAGCCCGGTGATGTTCTGGCCGTCGGTATAAAGGAAGGCTTTCCAGTATTCCTGCAGGAGCTCGATCATCGTACGGCCTCCCGGGCACCGGCGGCGTAGCGGCGTTCGAGCCAGCGCAGGATGATGTTGGAAGCACTGGTGATCAGCAGATAGATCAACGCGGCAAGTACCAGGAAGTAAAACAGTTGATAGGTGCTTTTGCCGGCGTCCTGCGCGGCCTTGACCAGATCGGCCAGGCCGATGATCGAAACCAGCGCGGTAGCCTTGAGCATCACCATCCAGTTGTTGCCGATGCCCGGCAGGGCGAAGCGCATCATTTGCGGGAACACCACGAAACGAAAGCGCTGGCCGCGCTTGAGGCCATAGGCGGTGGCGGCTTCGACCTGACCGCGCGGTACGGCGAGAATCGCCCCGCGAAAGGTTTCAGTGAAGTAGGCGCCATAAATGAAGCCCAGGGTCAGGACCCCGGCGCTGAACGGGTCGATCTCGATGTATTCCCATTCCAGGTAATCGGTGAGCGTCGTCAGCCAGGTTTGCAGGCTGTAGAAGATCAGCAGCATCAGCACCAGGTCCGGCACCCCGCGAATCAGCGTGGTGTAGAGCTGGGCGGGCAGGCGCAGCAGTTTGACTTTTGACAGCTTGGCACTGGCGCCGAGCAGGCCGAGCAACACGGCCACCAGCAGCGACAACGCCGACAATTTGATGGTCATCCAGGTGCCTTCCAACAGCAAAGGGCCAAAACCCTTGAGGCTGAAGGCGGAGAGCCCCAGATTTTGTAAGAGGTTTTCGAACATAAATCAGCAACCTGACTGAATGAAAAAGGCGCCCATCGAGGATGGGCGCCGGGGCATTATTTGCCGCTGTACAGATTCAGATCGCCAAAGTGTTTCTTTTGAATCTCGGCGTATTTGCCATCATCGTGTAACGCTTTGATACCTTTATCCAAAAGCGCTTTCAGCTCGGTGTTACCTTTCTTAATACCGACAGCGGTCTTGGCTGGCAGCAAGTGGTTGTCGACCGCCTCGCTGACGGCATAGTCGGCGCCCTGTGGCGACTTCAGAAAGCCCAGTTCAGCCTGCAACATGTCCTGAATGCCCGCATCGAGACGGCCGGAAGTCAGGTCGGAATACACCTGGTCCTGATTCTGATAGGCCTGGGTTTTCACGCCGGCCTTGTCCAGCACGGCTTTGGCATAGGCTTCCTGGATGGTGCCTTGCTCGTAGCCGACGGTTTTGCCTTTCAGCGAAGCGACGTCGTTGGTGATGCCCGAACCTTTTTTCGACACGTATGCAGTCGGGCCGGAGAACAGCTCGCTGGAGAAGTCGATGACTTTTTCGCGGGCTTCGGTAACGGTCATCGACGAGATCACACCGTCGAATTTATTGGCCTTGAGGCCCGGAATCATACCGTCGAAGTCACTTTCGACCCATTTGCACTTGACCTTCAGCTCGGCGCAGATCGCGTTGCCCAGATCGATGTCGAAGCCAACCAGGCTGCCGTCTGCCGCTTTCGACTCGAACGGTGCGTAGGAAGGGTCAACGCCAAACCGCAGTTCTTTGTATTCCTTGGCCAGCGCGGAGCCGGCGGCCATGCACAACGCCAGTGCAGAAAGGGTCAGCAATGCTTTTTTCATTATTCAATCCCTAAGAACCAATATGAGCGCTTGTGGCGCGGAATGATTGTTACTGGAGCGCTTACGACTTATAGAAAGTAGCAATTTCCGAACCAGAGTCCCGAACAAGTGTTTTAAAAGGTGTAGGAAGTGCATGCCGGGGGCGGTCAGTGCACGAAAACGGGCGCGCCGGAAAAGCTGCACCAGGTTGGTTCGGTGCAGGGATTTCCGGGCGTCAGGGGAAGGGGTTCAGACCAGCAGGTTTTGCAAGGTCGCCAGGCTGTCGGCCTCGTCCACGGTCTTGTCCTGGCGCCAGCGCAGCATGCGCGGGAAGCGCACGGCGATGCCGCTCTTGTGCCGGCGAGAGAGGGCGATGCCTTCGAAGCCCAGTTCGAACACCAGGCTGGGGGTCACGCTGCTGACCGGGCCGAACTTTTCCACGGTGGTCTTGCGCACGATGCTGTCGACTTCGCGCATTTCCGCATCGGTCAGCCCGGAATAGGCCTTGGCGAACGGCACCAGCGCCCGCGCACTGGAGCCGGGCGGGCCGTCCCACACCGCAAAGGTGTAATCGCTGTAGAGACTGGCTCGGCGACCGTGGCCGCGCTGGGCGTAGATCAGCACCGCGTCGACGCTGAACGGGTCGACCTTCCATTTCCACCACACGCCCATGTCCTTGGTCCGGCCGACGCCATACATCGCATCCCGGGCCTTGAGCATCATGCCCTCGACCCCAAGGCGTCTGGAGGCCTCGCGCTGGCGGGCGAGGTCGAACCAGTCGTCACCGGTCAGGATCGGTGAAGGCAGCAGCACCGGGTTATTGCAGCGGGTGATGACCTGCTCCAGTTGCTCACGACGCCTGGTCTGGGGCTGGTTGCGCCAGTCTTCGCCCTGCCATTCCAGCAGGTCGTAGGCGAGTACCACCACCGGCGCGTCTTCAAGGATTTTCCGGTCCAGCGACTTGCGGCCGATCCGTTGCTGCAACAGCGCGAAGGGTTGCACCGCCGGGGCTTCAGACGACTGCGGATCGAACGCGTCTTCGGTGACCGGGCGCTGGTTCTTCCACACCACGATCTCGCCGTCGATCACCGTGCCGTCGGGCAAACCGTGCACCAGCGTGTCGAGTTCGGGAAAACGTTCGGTGACCAGTTCTTCGCCCCGGGACCAGATCCACAGTTTCCCGTCACGCTTGACCACCTGCGCGCGGATGCCATCCCACTTCCACTCCACCTGCCAATTGCTGGCCGGTCCGAGCAGTGCGTCGAAGGTTTCCACCGGTTGCGCCAACGCGTGGGCGAGGAAGAACGGGTAGGGCTGGCCACCGCGCTGGGCATGCTCGTCGCTGGATTCAGGGGCGATCAGTTTCAGGTAGCTGGCAGCAGTCGGCCGGTTGGACAAATCGGTGTAACCCACCAGCCGCTGCGCCACGCGTTTGCTGTCCAGCCCGGCCATGGAAGCCAGGGCGCGGGTCACCAGCAATTTGGACACGCCGACCCGGAAGCTGCCGGTGATCAACTTGATGCACAGCATCAGGCTCGGCCGATCCAGTTGCGCCCACAGTGCGGGCAACTGGTGGGCGAGATATTCCGGGGTTTCACCGCGCAGGGGCAGGAGTTTGTCTTCGATCCATTCGGCGAGCCCGGCCTCGGAGGTGTGCGGGTGTTCCGGCAGCACCAGCGAAATGGTTTCCGCCAGATCGCCGACCGCTTGATAGCTCTCCTCGAACAGCCACGGCGCAAGCCCCGACACCTCGACCGCCAGATCCCGCAGGATCCGCACCGGCACCAGTTGCCGAGGCCGGCCACCGGACAAAAAGTACACCGCCCACGCGGCATCCTGCGGTTGCGCCTGGGCGAAGTAGGTTTGCATGGCCGCCAGTTTGGCGTTGCTGGAGGTAGTGGCGTCGAGTTCGGCGTACAACCCGGCGAAGTCTTTCATGGTTGCACCTCGGCAACGGCGGGCGTGGCGGTAGACAGCTCTTCTTCATCGTCACCGTATTCGGTGTTGAAACCTTGTGCGTCCAGCCCTTTTTCGCGCAGATGGCGCACCAGTACGCCAATCGAGCCGTGGGTGACCATCACCCGTTCGGCGCCGGTCTGTTCGATGGCCCACAACAGGCCGGGCCAGTCGGCGTGATCCGAAAGCACGAAACCGCGATCGACCCCGCGCCGCCGACGGGTGCCGCGCAGACGCATCCAGCCGCTGGCGAAACTGTCGCTGTAATCGCCGAACCGGCGCATCCAGCTGCTGCCGCCGGCCGAAGGCGGGGCGATGACCAGCGCCTGGCGCATCATCGGGTCGTTCTTTTTCACTTCGCCGGCGTAGATCGTTGGCGGCAGGTAGACGCCGGCCTCGCGGTAGACCCGGTTCAGCGGCTCGACCGCACCGTGGCTGAGGATCGGCCCGAGGGTTTCGTCGATGCCGTGGAGAATCCGCTGGGCCTTGCCGAACGAATAGCAGAACAGCACGCTGGCCTTGCCGGCCTCGATGTTCGCCTGCCACCACTGATTGATCTCGGCGAACACCTGCGCCTGCGGCTGCCAGCGGTAGATCGGCAGGCCGAAGGTCGACTCGGTGATGAAGGTGTGGCAGCGCACCGGTTCGAACGGCGCGCAGGTGCCATCGGGTTCGATCTTGTAGTCGCCGGACGCGACCCAGACTTCGCCGCCGTATTCCAGCCGCACCTGAGCCGAGCCGAGCACATGGCCGGCGGGATGAAAACTCAGGGTGACCCCGTGATGGGTCAGACGCTGGCCGTAGTCGAGGGTTTGCAGGTTGATGTCCGCGCCCAGACGCGCACGCAAAATCCCTTCGCCGGCGCTGGCGGCCAGGTAATGCTGGTTGCCGCCACGGGCATGATCGCCATGGGCATGGGTGATCACCGAGCGCTCGACGGGCCGCCACGGGTCAATGTAGAAATCCCCGGCAGGGCAGTAGAGGCCTTCGGGACGGGCGATAACAAGGTCCATGGCGTTACCGGAATGGAGGGACTTGTTAGCTATGAGGTTTGCGCGAAGTCAGAAGTTCTATTGATTTTTTGAACTGTCGCATGATCGTTCCCACGCTCTGCGTGGGAATGCCTCAAGGGACGCTCTGCGTCCAGTGACACGGAGCGTCACGGGCTGCATTCCCACGCGGACGGTTCGACGCCTCGACGTGGGAACGATCATGGGGGGTTACTTGCCGGGAGTCAGGGTCAACCGCGTCTTGCCATACACCCGGTCAAAGTTCTGCGGCTGCATCGGCAAGCCGATGTACTGCCCCTTGAGCCACGGATCGATGCCGTTCAGATAGTTCGGGCTCACCGGGTTCCCGGATTGCCCCATCCCGTTCTGCCCCATCAACGGCTCGCTCTGACCGAAGTCGACGATAAAGCGCATCGACGGCGCACGGGTGGTGTTGAAGTCCTGGCCCCAGGCGAACGCCGCGGTGTTGAGCGTGGTGTGGTCGCCGCCAGCAGGGAGGGGACCGCGAACGGTCTGGCCGTTGGCATTCTTCCACTCGTAGCGGTGCAGTTTGCCCCACTGCCAGGCCCTGCGGTCACCGCCCAGCTGACTGTCCCCGGCGCTGATCGCTGCCGCCAGACTGCGGGCGAGGATTGCCGGTTTGTCTTCTTTTTGCGGGGTGCGGGCGTCGTCCCAGAACGGACTGTCTTCGCGGCCCAACAGGTGATCGGCCTGAGCGGCGTAGGACAGATCGCCATTGGCGATAAACGCTTTCCACGCCGGGCTGCCTTGCGGGCCGAGCTCGTCGAGGAAAATCTGCTTCATGCTTTCCTGCAGGAACAGCTCGTAGATCGCCGCGTCGGCGGAGGTCGGGCTGAGTTTGCCGTCGAAGGCCATCAGACGGGTATAGGCTTCGCGGGCCTTGGCCCGTTCGGCGTCCGGCAGGGCTTCAATCGCCTGTTTCAGCGGCTGCGCCATGCCCGGTGCTTCGAACATTTTCTTCAGTTTGGCGGCGAAGGTGGTGGTCTGGTCGTACTGCATGGCGATCACGCTGCGACCGTCATGTTTACCGCTGCCGGCCAGTTCGGCCAGACGCTCGCCACGTTCCGGCGCCGCCCAGGAATTGGACAGTTGCATGCCGTAGCCATGAGGAATAACCCGCTGGTTGGCGGTGCCGAGCCAGCCCTGGACCGGATCCTGATCGTAGGGGTGCAGCATCGGGTCGGCGTAACCGTCCCAGTCGTAGCGACCTTCCCAGCCCGGCGACGGCAGCAGGCCTTCGCCCTCACGGCGGTTCGGGAATCGCCCGGTGACTTGCCAGCCAATGTTGCTGGCATCGGCGAACACCAGATTCAGCGCGATGGCGCGGATTTCCCGGCTGGCGTCCGAGGCGCGTTCAACGTTCTGGGCGCGGCTCAGATCGAAAAATGCATCGAGGGATTTGTCGTCGGTGAAGCTCGGCGTCTGCAAGGCCAGGCCGAAGCCTGCGCCCTGAGCGGCGGCCTGGGTGCTGTTGAGCAGCGCGCCATGGCGGGTTTCGTACACCGCTTCGCGAATCGGCCGCTGGCCTTTGACGAAGTAGGTTTCGTTGCGCACCGCAACCGGTTGCCACTTGCCGTTGACCTCGTAGGACAAGGTGCTGCCCTGACGACGGATTTTTTCCAGGAACAGGTCCTGGTTATCGCCGAGCACGCTGGTCAGGCTCCACGCCACCTTGCCGTTGAAACCGCCGAGCACCATCGGCAGACCGGCCACGGTCACGCCGGCGGCCTGGTATTTCGGCGCGCGGATCTGCACGAAGCTCCACAGCGACGGTGCGGCCAGCGGGCCATGGCTGTCGCTGGCCAGCAGACTTTTGCCGCTGCGGCTGCGTTGCGGGGCGATGGCCCAGTTGTTCGACGACTGAGTGCCCAGCAAGTTGCTGGCGGCCAGTTGTTCGCTGGCGTTGCTCAGTTCTGTCAGCCCCGGAATCTGCCCGTTGAGCTTGATGCCTTGCAGCTTGTCGGCTTCGGCCAGCGGCAGGTTTTCGTCGGGAGCGGATGGGGTCAGCCACGCCAGTTTGTCGTTGGTCACGGTCTGCGCCAGCACCAGCGAAGCGATTTCTTCCGGCAGGTTGGCCGACTGGCTGAAGTTCAGCAGGCAGAAGATCAGCGCCGAATCTTCCGGTTTCCAGTACTCAGGCTTGTAGCCGCTGGATGCCAGATCCCCCGGCAGTTTGTCGGCGTAGCGGAACAGGTAGGCGTTGACGCCTCGGGCATAGACTTCGAAGAAGCGCTTGAGCCGTGGCGACGAAGCCTTGTACAGCTCGCCGGCGCTTTTCTTCAGATTGACGGCGCGCATGAAGCGGTCGGCGTCGAGCATCGACGAACCGGACATTTCCGCCAGACGGCCCTGAGCCAGCAGGCGCAGGGTGACCATCTGATTGATCCGGTCGCTGGCGTGCACGTAGCCGAGGGCGAACAGTGCGTCGTGGAAGCTGTTGCTTTCGATCAGCGGCATGCCCATGGCATTGCGGCGTACCGAAACGTTCTGCGCCAGGCCCTTGAGCGGCTGCACACCGGAGGTCGGCGGGAGGGTGTCCTGGGCGTTCCAGGTCTGACAACCGGTCAGGCTCAGAACACCGGCCACTGCTGCGGCAACGCCGAACCGGGGAAGAAAATGTGAAAGGGCTGGCGAGGCCATGGCAAAGCTCCTGCGGGGGTGTAGAGGCTGGGGGCGCGATAAAGCCGCTACGTTAGTGAGCAGGAGGGGGCCGCGCAAGCGGGGCGAGCGGTTATTTCTTCCCGTTGATCGTTCCCGCGCACGGGAACGATCAGGCCGGGTGACTCAAGCCTTCGGCGGATTGATCTTCTGCACCAGCGCGTAGGCCTTCACGGTCGCCGGGCGGTCCTTGATGTGGTTGAACCAGCGCTGCACGTTCGGGAAGTCTTCCAGGTTCTGGCTCTGCCACTTGTGCGAGACGATCCACGGGTAGATCGCCATGTCGGCGATGCTGTATTCGCTGCCGGCGACGAACTCGTTGTTCGCCAGTTGCTTGTCCAGCACCCCGTACAGGCGGGCGGTTTCATCGATGTAGCGCTTGATCGCGTAGGGGATTTTTTCCGGGGCGAACTGGCTGAAATGATGATTCTGCCCGGCCATCGGCCCCAGCCCGCCCATTTGCCAGAACAGCCATTGCAGCGCCACCTGGCGGCCACGCAGATCCTTGGGCAGGAACTTGCCGGTCTTCTCCGCGAGGTACAGCAGGATCGCCCCGGATTCGAACAACGACAACGGTTCACCACCGTCGGCCGGTTCATGATCGACGATGGCCGGGATACGGTTGTTCGGGGCGATTTTCAGAAAGTGCGGCTGGAATTGCTCGCCCTGGCTGATGTTGATCGGGTGCACGTCGTAGCGCAGGCCCGCTTCTTCGAGGAACAGGGAAATCTTGTGGCCGTTGGGCGTGGTCCAGTAATACAGGTCGATCATGGAAAGCTCCAAATCAGGAAAATGGCTTACGTGCGGACAGCAAACGCCGGCTTCAGGTTGTCCTGTGTGCGTTCGATAGCTTGCTTAGTTACAGGAGGTGATGCTCAAGTACGGGAAATTCAATGACCCCGCATGAGAAAAATCGCCATGGAACTCAAGGCCCACGCTGCACTGATCATCATCGACCAGCAAAAGGGCATTCTGCAGCCGCGTCTGGGGCGGCGGAATAATCCGTCAGCCGAGGAGCGGATTCTCGATCTGCTGGGCTTCTGGCGACGCAGCGGGCGGCCGGTGATCCATGTGCAGCACTTGTCGCGCTCGCCGGAATCAGTGTTCTGGCCCGAGCAGTCAGGCGTGGATTTTCAGGAAAGATTTTTGCCGCAGGACGGCGAGTGGCTGATCCAGAAACAGGTGCCGGATGCGTTTTGTGCGACGGGGCTTGAGGCGAAGTTGCGTGAGGCGGGGATCGGGCAGTTGATCATTGTCGGCGTGGCGACGAACAACTCCGTGGAGTCCACGGCACGCACGGCGGGCAATCTGGGGTTTGACGCATGGGTGGCGGAGGATGCGTGCTTTACCTTCGACAAGGCCGACTATTTCAGCACGTTGCGTTCGGCAGAGGAGGTGCATGCGATGTCGCTGGGGAATCTGCACGGGGAGTATGCGACGGTGGTCAGCACCGGGCACATTCTGGCGGCAGGCTGAAAAGCTTTCGGTGAATGGGCCGGCCCCTTCGCGAGCAAGCTCGCTCCCACATTTGCCTGCATTCCGTCAGATGGAATACGGTCGAATGTGGGACCGGGCTTGCTCGCGAAGGCGGTATCTCAGGCGAAGATGCTCTGCGCCAAAGGCATCAAGCGCCGTGGCACTTCTTGAATTTCTTGCCGTTGCCGCATGGGCAAGGGTCGTTGCGGCCGACGTCTTTCAAGGCGTTGCGCACCGGTTCCTGGTGGGCGTGGCCGCAGTTCGGGCCGTGGACATGGCCATGGTCGTGATCATGGTGGTGATGGTCATGATCGTGGTTGCAGTCAGGGCCATGGACATGAGGTTGCTGGGTCATCGGGGTCACTCCGTAATCAAATCGGCGGGGATTATCACGCCATTGCGCGCCAGGTGCACGTAGTGAGCGATGAATAAACCGGTTTCCATCTCGCCCTCCAGTCGGTAGGGAATCTGCTGATTCGGGTTTTTCAGCATTTTCACCACCTCTTTCACCTTCGGCCACAGGTTGGTACGGATCGGCACGTTGTAAAACGCGCTGCTTTTGGGGTTCACCGTGATCCAGTGCTCGTGCTCGCCTTCGGCCAGCAGCATGTCGGCCAGGTGTATGCGGTATTCCAGGCCGCGCACGGTCAGGTCGCTGTCGTTGGGGTTGTCGATGCGAAAGTGCAGGATGAATTTCTGTTCCAGCAATTTGGCGCGCACCACTTCGACTTTCACCAGGTGCACGGCGGGGTCGAGGGAGTCGTCGCTGAACCAGGACGCGCAGCCGCCGAGCCCCAGAAACACGAGCAGTGAGAAGACCTGGAATGTGCGCCAATGACCGAGCATGGTTTGACTCCCTTTGCTGCCCAGTCTAGCTTCAGCTGCCGAAATACCCCGCGCAGCATTTCTTGAACTTCTGGCCGCTGGCGCACGGGCAGGCGTCGTTGCGGCCCAGCTTCAGTTGCACGGTCGGGTCGATGAAGTACCAGCGCCCGGTGTTCTGCACGAACGACGAACGTTCGCGGTGGCTGTGCTCGCCCTGACCGTCATGCCAGCGCGCGGTGAACGTGACGAACGCGTGTTCCGGCTGGCCGCCGAACACTTCCGAGCTTTCCACGTCCAGACCGAGCCAGGTGCTCTGGGCGCTCCAGTTGCTGATCGACTGGCGATCCAGCCCCGCTTGCTGGGCGGGCAGGGTGGTGGCCACCAGATAATCGATCAGGCCCAGCACATAGGCGCTGTAGCGCGAGCGCATCAGGGCTTCGGCGCATGGGGCCGGGTGGCCGGCGTGATAGTGACCGCAGCAGGCATCCAGCAGGTTGCCGCTGCCGCAAGGGCAAATGGCTGTACTCATTGCATTACCACCAGTATTTCCCGAAGTTTTCCGGATTGGCCCAGAACCGCGAGTTGAGCCAGTCGGGGACTTGTTTGTAGTCAAGCAGATCGTAGGTGAACAGGGTCAGCACCTGTTCGTCCCGGGCGAAGCGTTCGCTGGCCTGTAGGGCCAGGGAGTAAAAATCGGTTTCCTGCCAGCCGCTGGCCGGCAGATCCGCCAGCACGGCGATGCGGCTGGCGTTGAGGTTGCGGATCCCGCCCAACAGATTCAGGCCGTCACGCTTGGGCAAATGTTCCAGGCAATCGACCACCAGCGCCAGGTCGAAACGCCGGGCTGCCAGTTCTGCCGGCAACGCACCGGGCGCGGCGTGCGCGACGCAGGTGTCCGGGTGCGCTTCCTTGAAGGCAGCCAGCGCCGGGAACTCGCTGGCGCCGATCAGCAGCAGACGTGCAGGGGCGTAGCGGTCGAGCAGGGCGGCCAATGCCTGCTGCGGCGTGCGGGAAGAAATGGCGACGTTCATCGAAGCTCCTCAATCAGAGCGCCAAGACTAGCCTGCCCGGACGCCAAGGCCTAGATCTCTGTCCTGCGGGTTTGCGGCAAATTCGTCGAAGTCCCGTGAACAGGCGCACAAACAGCAATGGCCTATTGCTGGCGGAGATTAAAACTCCGGTCTTTACTCCCTGAATCGGTTCTAAGCCGATCCCTCAGGAGAAAACTAGATGAGCATAGTTCGGACAGCATTACCCTTGGTTCTGCTAACCAGTGTGTTGACTGGTTGCGCAGGTTTGCAGAAAACCGACTGGCCGACCTGTGCGGCAGTCGGTGGTGTCGTCGGTGCGGGCCTCGGTGCGACCGAAAGCTCCGCATGGGCGGGGTATGGCGCGTTACTCGTCGGCGGTACGGCAGCGGCCTATTGCTGGGTTCACGGTGATGGCGATGAAGACGGCGATGGTGTGCCGGACAGTCGCGACAAGTGCCCGGGCACGCCTAAAGGCGTACAGGTCGATGCTGACGGCTGCCCTCCACCAGCCCCTGCGCCAGTGGTCGAAGAAGCTGTAGTGGTCAAGGAAGAAACCATTGTCATCCGCGATGTTCACTTCCAGTTCGACAAGGCCACGCTGACCCCGGCCGACAAACTGGTCCTGGATAAAGTCGCCACGCGCTTGAAACAGGAAACCAGCACCGCTCAACTGACCGTGACTGGCCACACCGACAGTGTCGGCAGCGATGCCTACAACCAGAAACTGTCGGATCGCCGCGCGCACTCGGTGGTCAAGTACCTGGTCGAAAGCGGCGTACCGCAAAGCAGCTTCGTGTCGGTGACCGGTGCCGGTGAAAGCCAGCCGGTGGCAGACAACAAAACTGCCGACGGTCGCGCGCTGAACCGTCGTACCGAAATCAAAATCAACCGCTAGCCCCCCTCGCATCCGTGGCTTGTGCAGTCGCGGATGCGGGTCTTTACTCCTGTGTAACCGGTATGGGCCGGTGACACAGGAGCTTTAACGATGAGTGTTCTTACAAGGTCCGTCTTGCCGGTTCTGCTGCTGGGCAGCCTGTTGACCGGTTGCGCCACCCACAGCGATGGCACCGCTCCCCTCAATCAACGTACCTGGCCGATCTGCAGCCTTATTGGCGGACTGGTCGGCGGCGGTCTCGGCGCGCTCGAAAGTGGCGGCTGGGCCGGCGGTGGCGCGGCGCTGGGGATCCTCACCGGCGGATTGATCTGCTATGCCCAGGATGGCGATGAAGACGACGACGGCGTGTTCGATCGCCGCGACCGTTGCCCCGATACCCCGGCCAACACCCCGGTCGACCACCGTGGCTGTCCGCTGCCGCAGTATCCGGTCACCGAGAAACCCGCCGAACCGGCCCCGCAAACTGAAGTCATCACCCTTAACGACGCCGGCAACGTGCTGTTCGACTTCGACAAGTCCGATCTGAAACCGGCCGCGAAAAGCCAGCTGGACACGTTGATGGACAAACTGCGCAATGCCGATGTGGTGAGCATCAAGGTCATTGGCCACACCGACAGCAAGGGTTCGGATGCCTACAACCAGGCACTTTCGGAACGTCGCGCCAGCAGCGTGGCGGAGTATTTGCTGAGCCAGGGCCTGGCGCCGAACAAACTCACCAGTGAAGGGCGCGGCGAGAGTGAACCGGTCGCCGATAACAACACGGACGAGGGGCGTGCGCAGAACCGTCGGGTGGAGCTGCACATCAATCGTTAGGATGAGTCTGTAGTCCGCAGGCTAGAGCTGTCGGTCGATGAACGTCGTCGAACCGGCAGCCATCCGGCGGCGGTGCGGTTTTTTTCATTTTCCCCTCTGGCTTATCCCCTGCAGAAGCCGTTACTGTGCGCCCAAAGAATAATTCGCAACACGGGGGAGCGTATGAAGGTGTTCTGTGGGCTGGGGCGATTGTTGACCCTGCTGTTTTGCTGCGTGGTGCTGGCCAATCAGCTGGTGCCGTTTGTTCATCCGCTGCACCTGCTGGTCAATCTGGCCGGCGGTCTGCTGCTGGCGATCCACGTGCTCGAAGTGCTGCTGTGCAACCGCAGCCTCAAGGGTCGTCCGCACCCCTGGCGTGATCGTGGCCGCATCCTGTTGTTCGGCGTATTCCACCTGCAAACCATCCCGGCCCCGGCCGCTCCGGAGGCTTCCCATGCGTAAACTCTGCCTGCTCGCTGCATTCATCAGTCCCCTGGCCTGCGCCCAGGTGGTCAGCGTCGAAACCAACTCGCTGATGCGTCTGCCGAACACCGCCAGCACTCTGCAACTGGAGAAACTGGTGGTCGCCGATTACGGCACCTTGCTGATTCCTTCGAACGTGACCGAGCTGAGCGTCGGCGAATTGCAACTGGGCCACGAAGCGCGCATCGCCATCGTGCCGAGTGAACAGGCGCTGGATATGAAAGTCATCCGCGCTCAACTTGCCGAAGGCAGCCAGATCACCGCCCGCGGTGCGCCGGGCACCTACGAAAAAGCCGCCCGCGCCGGGCGCAATCTGAATCTGCAGTTCAAGGCGTTGAATGCGCCGAAACTGGTGGTCGATGCCCGTGGCGGCACTGGTGCTCCGGGTTTTGTCGGGCTCGATGGCGCCAACGGTCAGGAGCCGGGTTGCACCTGGGGTCAGGCGGGACACGGTTTTGACGGCAGCAACGGCAGCGATGGCCAGCCGGGTGCACCGGGCGCGCTGGTGCGTCTTGAAGTGCCGCGCGAGTTTCCGGCCGAGCTGATCAAGGTCGAAGTCGCCGGCGGTGCCGGTGGCGCGGCTGGCCCAGGCGGCAAGCCGGGGGTGGGTGGCAAGTCCAAGGGCTGCCTGGTCTATCGCGCCGATGGCGGCAAGAGCGGCAAGCCGGGGGCTGACGGGCAGCCGGGGCCTGCGGGTGCGGCGGGGTCTGTCACCGTACAGCGCTTGTAATCTGTCACGTAATCGCTCCCGCGCCGTGCGCGGGAGCGAACACGCTTAAATCATTGGCCGCGCAGCCGCCACCGCCACCAGCACCACCCCGACCAGCAGATTGAACCCCACCACCTTGCGAATCCGCCCCAGCACCGCCGCACCCGCCGGCCAATCCTTCGCCTGCACCGCCGTGCGCAGTTCCGGCAGCATCAATGCCTGAATCCGGATGAACAGCGCGGTCATTACCACATACAACCCCATCATCACCTGCACATAGCGCGGCGCGTTGTCGAAGGCGATGTGTTGCAGATGCAGCATGCCGACGCCGGTCACCGGCAGCAGAATCACCGCCCCCCACACCCAACGGAAAAAACCTTGAAACACTTCCACCCAGAGCGTCAGGCGCCCGGGACCGTCCAGTGCCTTCATCGCCGCAGGGCGCAGCACCATCCAGGCGAAAAACATACCGCCGACCCACACCAGCGCGGCCAGTACATGGATGGGGTAAACGAGGCTAAAAGGTGTCATTGGGGTACTCCGATCTGCGCAGGATTGATTCGCGGGGTATGATAGCCCCCCATCCGAACCACTGAAAATTTATCCAGCGTTTTTTGCGCCCGACACTCAATGATCAGCACTGAACTCAAAACCACGATCCAGGGCGCCTATTCGCGTTTTCTAGAGGCCAAGAGCCTCAAGCCGCGTTACGGCCAGCGCCTGATGATCGCTGAAGTCGCCAAGGTCCTCGGGGATATCGACACCGACGACGAAGGCCGGCGCAGTGGCGACCCCGCGATTGTCGCGGTGGAAGCCGGCACCGGTACCGGCAAGACCGTGGCCTACAGCCTGGCCGCGATCCCGACGGCCAAACTGGCCGGCAAGCGCCTGGTGATCGCCACCGCGACCGTCGCCCTGCAAGAGCAGATCGTCTACAAGGACTTGCCCGACCTGATGCGCAACAGCGGGTTGAACTTCAGCTTCGCCCTGGCCAAGGGCCGTGGCCGCTACATGTGCCTGTCCAAGCTCGACATGCTGTTGCAGGAAGGCCACGCGCAGACCGCCACCGCCCAACTGTTCGAAGAAGAAGGCTTCAAGATCGAGGTCGATGAGGCCAGCCAGAAGCTGTTCACCAGCATGATCGAGAAGCTCGCCGGCAATAAATGGGACGGCGACCGCGACAGCTGGCCCAACGCGCTGGAAGACGCCGACTGGGCGCGTCTGACCACCGATCACAGCCAGTGCACCAACCGTCATTGCCCGAACTTCGGCCAGTGCGCCTTCTACAAGGCCCGCGAAGGCATGGGCAAGGTCGACGTGATCGTCACCAACCACGACATGGTGCTGGCCGACCTGGCGCTGGGCGGCGGGGCAGTCTTGCCCGATCCGCGCGACACCATTTATGTGTTCGACGAAGGCCACCACCTGCCGGACAAGGCCATCGGCCACTTCGCCCACTACACGCGTCTGCGTTCCACCGCCGACTGGCTGGAAACCACCGCCAAGAACCTCACCAAACTGCTGGCCCAGCATCCGTTGCCGGGCGACCTCGGCAAGCTGATCGAGCAGGTGCCGGAGCTGGCGCGGGAGATCAAGACCCAGCAGCAGTTCATGTTCACCGCCTGCGAACAGATCGCCGATTTCAAACCCGGTGAAGACGTCGAAGGCCGCGAGCGTCCGCGCCATCGCTTCATCGGCGGGGTGATTCCGGAACACATGCGCGAGATGGGCATCGAGCTGAAAAAAGGCTTCGCCCGCCTCAATGACCTGTTCACCCGCCTGACGGATCTGCTCAAGGAAGGCATGGACGGCGAGGTCAACATCGGCATCGCCAGCAATCAGGCCGAAGAATGGTATCCCCTGTTCGGCAGCCTGTTGTCCCGTGCTTCCGGCAACTGGGAGCTGTGGACCGCGTTCACCGCCGAAGACCCGGAAGACAACCCGCCAATGGCCCGCTGGCTGACCCTGGCCGAAAGCGGTTCGCTGTTCGACATCGAGGTCAACGCCAGCCCGATCCTCGCCGCCGAAACCCTGCGCCGCAGCCTGTGGAACGTGGCTTACGGCTGTCTGGTGACCTCGGCGACCTTGACCGCGCTCGGCACGTTCGATCGCTTCCGCATGCGCGCCGGTCTGCCGAAAAAAGCCGTCACCGCCGTGGTGCCGAGCCCGTTCCATCACGCCGATGCCGGTGTGTTGCGGGTGCCGGACCTGAAAGCCGACCCACGGGATGCCGCCGCCCACACCGCCGCGATCATCCGCGATCTGCCGGAACTGGTCGAAGGCTCGCGGGGCAGTCTGGTGCTGTTCTCGTCGCGCAAACAGATGCAGGACGTGTTCGACGGCCTCGACCGCGACTGGCGCAAGCAAGTGTTCATTCAAGGCAACCTGTCGAAACAGGAAACCCTGAACAAGCACAAGGCGCGAGTCGATGGCGGTGATTCCAGCGTGCTGTTCGGCCTCGCCAGTTTCGCTGAAGGCGTGGACTTGCCGGGCGCCTACTGCGAACACGTGGTGATCGCCAAGATCCCGTTCTCGGTGCCGGACGATCCGGTCGAAGCCGCACTGTCGGAATGGATCGAGGCCCGGGGCGGCAATCCGTTCATGGAAATCTCGGTGCCCGATGCCTCGCTGAAGCTGGTCCAGGCCTGCGGCCGTCTGCTGCGCACCGAAGAAGACCGCGGCACCATCACCTTGCTGGATCGGCGGCTGGTCACCCAGCGCTACGGCAAGGCGATCCTCAATGCGTTGCCTCCTTTCCGTCGTGAAATATCCTGAGACATCGGTGGGCAGTTTTGCCCGCCGCGCTGTCTATCTCTCTGCTATTGCTTTTCCATTGGCCCTCGTGGGTCGTTAGGGAGAAATCCGTTCTCATGATTCGTCGTTCGTTGCCTGCCATTTTTGCCCTGGTTTTCGCTGGCCCCTTGCTGGCGGCACCTGCCGGCCAGCAGACCCTGTTCAACTTTGTCCGCCCCGCCGATGTGGTGAAAGTGGCGACCGAAAACGCCGACCTGCCGCAGGCCAACGCCGAGCAGACCCCGGAAGGTGAAGTGCTGCGCCGGGTGACGTTCAACCCGACGGCCCGCCCGACCTTGCGTCTATCCCCGCAGACTGGCGCCTGGGACTGGTCGCAGTCCGGCATGATGAGCCTGCGCATCCAGAGTGCGATGAACTGGGCGGTGACCGTCTATGTACAAATCCAGAGCAATGACGGCAAGACCCTGGTCAGCCGCGTCGATTTGCCGGCCGGCCCGGCGCAGACCTTGCTGGTGCCGTTGACCGCGACCTCGTCACTGAGCCAGGGCATGAAGGCCGGGCCGGTGATGCCGATGACCATCGACGGGCAGCGCATCCTGCTGGCGAGCAGCAGCGGTGAGCTGGATCGCAGCCAGGTGGTGTCGGTCAGCCTGTCGATGGACCAGCCGAAAGCCGCGCAAAGTCTGTTGCTTGAGCGCTTTGGCGTGCAGGACGAAGGTGAGGTGATCAAATCCGCCTACGGCAATCTGGTGGATGCCTATGGCCAGTCGACTCGCGGTAAATGGCCGGAGAAAGTCGCCAATGACGAACAACTGAAATCCGCCGCCGCCAAAGAAAAGCAACAACTGAACACTTGGTTGGCCGAGCGCGAAAAGTCGTCGCTGGACAAGTTCGGTGGCTGGAGCAAAGGCCCGGCGTTCAAGGCCAGCGGTTTCTTCCGCACCGAGAAACGTGACGGTCGCTGGTATCTGGTGACGCCCGAGGGCCATCCGTTCTATTCCCTGGGCGTGAACACCGTCAGCCCGGAGGTCAACCAGACCTACGTGGCCGGTCGCGAATACATGTTCGAATCCCTGCCAAAACCTGAAGAGCCGCTGGCCAGCCACTTCGGCGAAGGTGACAACCGTGGAGGCAACGGTGTCGATCAGGGCCGTGGTTACAATGTCGGGCGCTGGTACGACTTCTACGGCGCCAACCTCCAGCGCCTGTATGGCGAGCCATGCTCCCCGGACAGCGGCAACAAGGCCGGAGTGGCTGAAGCCGCCAAGGCTGGCGCAGCAGAGGAAGCCGCGACCAACGCCAGTGCACCGGTCGCCGCCTCCGAACAGCCGAACGCCGGGGTTGCCGAGTCCGCAGCCACCAGCGGGCAAAGCGTTGCGACGCCGTGCAAAAACACGGTCGACGAACAAAAGTGGGCAAGCCACACTCTTGATCGCCTGCAAGCCTGGGGCTTCAACACCGTCGGTAACTGGAGCGCCCCGGTCCTTGGTGACGCCGAGCGCATGCCGTACACCTTGCCGCTGTCGATCGTTGGCGACTACACCAGCATCAGCACCGGCACCGACTGGTGGGGCGGCATGCCTGACCCGTTCGATCCGCGTTTCGCCATGGCCACCGAACGCGCCGTGGCGATTGCCGCCCGCGACCATCGCGATGATCCGTGGTTGATCGGCTACTTCGCCGACAACGAGCTGGCCTGGGCCGGCCCCGGTGATGATCCGAAATCTCGCTACGCGCTGGCCTACGGCACCTTGAAAATGACTACAGACGTGCCGGCCAAACGCGCGTTCCTCAAGCAGTTGCGCGACAAGTACCGCAACCAGGCGGGGCTGTCGAAGGCCTGGGGGATTGATCTGCCGGCGTGGGAATTGATGGAAGACCCGGGTTTCGAAGCGCCGCTGCCGAATCCGGAGCATCCGGAAATCGAGGCTGACTTCAAATACTTCCAGAAGGTCTTCGCCGATACCTACTTCAAGACCATTTCCGACTCGCTGAAGTGGCACGCGCCGAACCAGTTGCTGCTTGGTGGCCGTTTTGCCACCAGCACCCCGGAAGCCGTGGCGTCCTGCGCTCAGTATTGCGACGTGCTGAGCTTCAACATGTACACCCTGCAACCTCAGGACGGTTATGACTTCGCTGCGCTGCGCAGCCTCGACAAACCGGTGCTGATCACCGAATTCAACTTCGGCTCCACCGACCGTGGCCCGTTCTGGGGCGGTGTGACCCCGTTGAGCAAGGAAGAAGACCGCGGCCCGGCCTATGCCAACTTCCTCAAGCAGGCGTTGAGCGAGCCGTCGATTGTCGGCGTGCACTGGTTCCAGTATCTGGATCAACCGGTGACCGGACGCCTGCTCGATGGCGAAAATGGTCACTTTGGTCTGGTCGGTGTCACCGATCTGCCGTTCCAGGGTTTTGTCGAAGCCGTGCGCAAGAGCAACCTGGCGACCGTCGATCAGTTGAACAAAGAGGCGCAGAAGGCGGCTGCCGCAGCGGACAAGGCCGGCCACGAAGCCGAAGGCGGCCGCAAGGCAGACGCCGGCAAAGGCCCGGGGCAGGGGGCTGGCCACACCGGCGGGCATTCGGGCAACGGTCACTGATCGTTACGAAACCTGAAGACCGCCCGGCCCGCAGCGGTTCCCAAAACCCTCACGGGCTGGAACAATGCGGGCCACTTTGTAGAGCGTTTTCGCGGGGGAGTTGCGGGTGCAGATTCAGGGACATTACGAGCTTCAATTCGAAGCGGTGCGCGAAGCCTTCGCCGCACTGTTCGACGATCCCCAGGAACGCGGCGCCGCGTTGTGCATCCGGGTCGGCGGCGAAACCGTCCTCGACCTCTGGTCCGGCACCGCCGACAAGGACGGCGCCGAAGCCTGGCACAGCGACACCATCGCCAACCTGTTCTCCTGCACCAAGACCTTCACCGCCGTCACCGCGCTGCAACTGGTGGCCGAAGGCAAGTTGCAGCTCGACGCACCTGTCGCCCGTTACTGGCCGGAATTTGCCGCTGCCGGCAAGGAATCCGTCACCCTGCGCCAACTGCTTTGCCATCAGGCCGGTCTGCCGGCCCTGCGCGAATTGCTGGCGCCGGAAGCGCTGTATGACTGGCAAACCATGGTCGACGCCCTCGCCGCCGAAGCACCCTGGTGGACGCCTGGCACCGGTCACGGCTATGCCGCGATCACCTACGGCTGGCTGATCGGCGAATTGCTGCGGCGTGCCGACGGTCGCGGGCCAGGGGAATCGATCGTGGCGCGGGTCGCCAAACCGCTGGGGCTGGATTTTCACGTCGGTCTGGCTGACGAGGAATTCCACCGCGTGGCGCATATCGCCCGGGGCAAGGGCAACACCGGCGACGCCGCGGCCCAGCGCCTGCTGCAAGTGACCATGCGCGAGCCGACGGCCATGACCACCCGGGCCTTCACCAATCCTCCGTCGGTGCTCACCAGCACCAACAAACCGGAATGGCGGCGCATGCAGCAACCAGCGGCCAACGGCCACGGTAACGCACGCAGCCTGGCCGGGTTCTACGCCGGTCTGCTCGACGGCAGCCTGCTGGAAAGCGAAATGCTCGACGAACTGACTCGCGAACACAGCCTCGGCGAGGACAAGACCTTGCTGACCCGCACCCGTTTCGGTCTCGGTTGCATGCTCGATCAACCCGACGTGCCGAACGCCACTTATGGCCTCGGCCCGCGTGCATTCGGCCATCCGGGTGCTGGCGGTTCCATCGGTTTTGCTGATCCGGAGCACGATGTTGCCTTCGGATTTGTGACAAATACCCTGGGGCCGTACGTCTTGATGGATCCGCGCGCGCAGAAGCTGGCGCGGGTGCTTGCCACTTGTCTGTAATGCGTCGCCCGAGGTTCCAGGGCCGGAACCTCATGGCGATTTTTGTTTCAAAGCGTCTGTTTATCCGGGCGAAAGTCCTCTGATTGTTCACTACTTCTTTTTGTGGGTTTCCAATGTCGTCCAAACAAACTCTCGCCCTGGCCCTGTGTTTTGCAATCACCGGTTGTGCACAGACTCCGAAGAATGACGCCGATGGCGGCAGCTGGTGGCCGTTCGGTTCTTCCGACAAAGTCGCAGCCAAGGAGCCGGCTCCGGCATCTGCCCCGTTGAAACCGGCTGCCACCGCACCTGTGGCCAAGGCCGAGAGCAGCAGTCCGTGGTACTGGCCGTTTGGCTCGGACGACTCGGCGGCCAAGCCTGAAGTGAAAGCTGAAGCCAAACCCGAAGCAAAACCGGTCGAAGTCGCCAAGGCCGAGGCCGACAAGGGCGGCAAATGGTGGTGGCCGTTCGGCGGCAAGGAGCAGGACACGGCCAAAGTCGTGCCGATGCCCGATCCGAAGGTGACTCAAGCCTGGCTGGATGACTACGAACCGCGCCTTCGCACCGCAATCAAGGACAGCAATCTGCAACTCGAGCGCCGTGAAAACGTGCTGGTCGTGACTGCGCCGGTGGAAGGCTCGTTCAACCCGGATCGCCCGGCCATGCTGCTGCCGGTGACCCTCGGCCCGTTCACCCGCGTCGCAAAAATCCTCGAAGCCGACCCGAAAACCGCCGTGCTGGTGCTGGGTCACAGCGATACCTCCGGTGCTGCGCCGGCCAACGTCAAGTTGAGCCAGGAGCGCGCCCAGTCGGTGGCGGCAATCTTCCGCCTCAGCGGTCTGCAGCGTGATCGCCTGATGCTGCGCGGCATGGGTTCCGAAGCACCGCGTGCCGCCAACGACAGCGTTGAAGGCCGTGCCCTGAACCGTCGTGTCGAACTGCTGGTGACCCCGCAAAACACCATGGTCGCGCTGCTGAGCAAGTACAACATGCCAGCACCGAAGCCAGTGACCATGGTCGCCGCTCAGGACGTCAAGCCTGCCGCCAAACCGGTGACCCCGGCGCCGGCTGCGAAGAAGGCCGCCGTACCGGCCACCAAAAAGGCCCCGGCCAAGAAAGCTGCTGCCAAGGCTCCAGCGAAGAAGGCCCCGGCCAAGGCTCCGGCGAAAAAGACCGCGCCCGCCAAAGCCGCCGCAACCGACAAGAAAGTCGCTGCGACCGATACCACCAAAAAGTGATCCGCTAACGAAAAGGAATGCGCCGTGACCCAGTCTCTGGCAGATATGCGTCGTGATTACACCCGGGACGGCCTGACCGAGGCGCAAGCCCCGGCCGAGCCCTTTGCGTTGTTTCACCAGTGGTTTGCCGAAGCGGTGAAAACCGAACAGGCGCCAGTGGAAGCCAACGCCATGACCCTGGCCACGGTGGATGCGGACGGTCGTCCGCATTGCCGCATTCTGCTGCTCAAGGGGCTGGACGAGCAGGGGTTCACTTTTTTCACCAACTACGAAAGCGCCAAGGGCCAGCATCTGGCGGCGAACCCGTTCGCCGCCATGACGTTCTTCTGGCCGACCCTGGAGCGCCAGGTACGGATCGAAGGGCGGGTGGTGAAGGTCTCGCCTGAAGAGTCCGACGCTTATTATCAGGTGCGACCGCTGGGCAGCCGACTGGGCGCCTGGGCCTCACCGCAGAGCCGGGTGATCAACGGCCGGGGTGAACTGGAAGATTTGCTGAAAGCCACCGAGCAACGCTTCACCGATACCCAGCCCGATTGCCCGGAACACTGGGGCGGCTACCGCTTGCTTCCCGAGCGCATCGAATTCTGGCAGGGCCGCGCGAGCCGTCTGCACGATCGCCTCAACTACCGTGTGCAGGGCGCCGACTGGATTCTTGAACGTCTGGCACCCTGAGCAGTCTACCGAGCGGGATAGCCTGCCGCAGCGGCCTCGAGCCACTTCGGCAGGTCCCGGCGCTTGATCTTCTGCGCCTGAGCCTGCTTCAGCCGTTCCAGCATGAAGGCGCGCTTGCCTTCATCCTTGCCGGCCAGTGACAGGGCCAGGTCACGATCCATCCAGCGTTTGATCCGCACATACAGCCACCAGTGGAAGTACAGACCGGCGGCGGTGGTGGCGACAATGATGAAGTAATCCATGGAATTCCTTGGGTCGACGGCGCAGGAAACGGATTTTGGCGCTACTGTTGGGTGAGTTCGCGGGCGCCTGTACCGGGCCTGAATGAAAGCAACTTTATCCGGGCAACGCCGTGACAGGCGTCAAGCTGCGGAGTTTAATGAATACCTGTCCTTTGGAGTTGATGCTATGCGTAAGTCTGTTCTGCTGGTTGCTTCCTTTTCCACGATGGCGATGTTGCTGACCGGCTGCCAGTCGAGCCTGACCGGTGACTCCTACTCCCGTGACGAAGCGCGTCGCGTGCAGACGATTCGCATGGGCACCATCGAATCCCTGCGTCCGGTGAAAATCGAAGGCACCAAGACCCCGATCGGCGGCCTCGCCGGTGCGGCCGTGGGCGGTGTCGGCGGCAGCGCCATCGGCGGCGGCAAAGGCAGCATCGTGGCAGCCGTTATCGGCGCCGTGGCTGGCGGCCTGATCGGTTCGGCCACTGAAGAAGGTCTGACCCGTACCCAGGGCGTTGAAATCACCGTGCGCGAAGACGACGGCAGCATGCGCGCCTATGTGCAGCAAGTGCAGGAGAATGAAGTGTTCCGCGTGGGTGAGCGGGTACGGATTTCGACCGTTGGCGGAACCAGCCGCGTTTCGCACTAAGCGCAAACGAGCGGTAAAAGAAAACCCCGATCAGGTGACTGGTCGGGGTTTTTTGTTGGTTTGCGGCATTAACGAAGCAGGAAGATCGTGGCTGCAGGACGCGTCTCTAAAGACGTGAGGATTGTTCGCTACGGCGATCCATCGCGTATCAGGAAGGCAGCGCGGTGTTCTTTCTGCTCGCCGCCAATGTCACTGCATAACCGATCAATGCCGCGAACACCGAACCTGTGAGAATGCCCATCCGGTCCATTCCGGCGTATTCACTGGCGCCCGGCACGAAGGCGAGGGAGCCGACAAACAGGCTCATGGTGAAGCCGATCCCGCAGAGGATCGCCACACCCAGCACCTGGCCCCAGTTGGCGCCCTGGGGCAGGGCGGCGATGCCGGTCTTGACGGCGAGCCAGGTCAGGCCGAACACGCCGATGGTCTTGCCCAGCAGCAGGCCGACGGCGATACCCATCGGCACGTGGTGGGTGAAGCTTTCGGCGGTCACGCCGGTCAGCGACAGGCCGGCGTTGGCGAAGGCGAACAGCGGCAGAATGCCGTAGGCGACCCACGGGTGCAGCGCGTGTTCGAGGGTCAGCAGCGGCGAAGGCTCGGCATTCCTGGTGCGCAGCGGGATGCAGAACGCCAGGGTTACACCGGCCAACGTCGCGTGGACGCCGCTCTTGAGCACGCAGACCCAGAGGATCAGACCAATGATCATGTACGGCCCGAGCTTGACCACCCCGAGCCGGTTCATCGCCACCAGCGCCGCGATGCACGCCGCCGCCAGACCCAGCGACAGAGTCGAGAGTTCGCCGGAATAGAAGATCGCAATGATCACGATGGCGCCGAGGTCATCGATGATCGCCAGGGTCATCAGGAACAGCTTCAGCGACACCGGCACCCGCTTGCCGAGCAAGGCCAGCACACCGAGGGCGAAGGCGATGTCGGTGGCGGTCGGAATCGCCCAGCCGTCGAGGGCGGCCGGATTGTCGCGGTTGAGGAACCAGTAGATCAGCGCCGGCACCAGCATGCCGCCGATGGCCGCCGCGCCGGGCAGGACGATCTGCGACGGTTTCGACAACTGGCCGTCGAGCACTTCGCGCTTCACTTCCAGGCCGATCAGCAGGAAGAACAGCGCCATCAGGCCGTCGTTGATCCACAGCAGCAGGGGCTTGGCGATCTTCAGCGCGCCGATCTGCGCCACCACCGGGGTGTCGAGCAGGCCGCTGTACAACCACGACAGCGGCGAGTTGTTGATGATTAAAGCCAGGATGGCCGCGGCGATCAGTAACAGACCGCTGGCAGCTTCCAACTGAAAGAAACGCGTGAAAGTGCTACGCAGAGGCAAGGTCGCTCTCCATCGATAAAGTCAAAAGGTGGCACACCCTAACCCGTACAGTTAGTTGTTAAAACAAAAGTTATATTCTTTTTTGTTATATATGGTTACAAGGCGCATGCCAGACCTGCAGCAGAGCCTAGCAGTTGCCCAAGGGATTGAAGCTCAGCTGTATCTGTCGGTGCTGTAGGTTTTTTCCTAAGCTTGGGGGCTGAGCCTGTGAAGGCACTTCTGCCTGATTCAACGAGAACGACAGCCATGAGCGACAACCGACAGTGGGCCCGCGAAGCCATCCGGATCATCGAAGCGGACTTCCAGCGCAGCGCCGACACCCACCTGATCCCCTTGCCGCTGCCGGGGTTCCCGGGCATCGAGTTGTACTTCAAGGACGAGTCCAGCCATCCCACCGGCAGCCTCAAGCATCGGCTGGCCCGTTCGCTGTTTCTCTACGCCTTGTGTAACGGCTGGCTCAAACCCGGCGCGCCGGTGATCGAGGCGTCCAGCGGATCGACGGCAATTTCCGAAGCGTATTTTGCGCGGATGCTCGGTCTGCCGTTCATTGCGGTGATGCCGGCGACCACCTCCAAGGAGAAGATCGCGCAGATAGCCTTCTACGGTGGCCAGAGTCATCTGGTGGACGATCCGACGCAGATCTACGCCGAATCCGAACGCCTGGCCCGGGAGCATGACGGTCACTTCATCGATCAATTCACCTACGCCGAACGTGCCACCGACTGGCGGGCGAACAACAACATCGCCGAGTCGATCTTCCAGCAGATGCGCTACGAGCAGCACCCGTGCCCGGCCTGGCTGATTTCCAGCCCCGGTACCGGCGGCACCACCGCGACCCTCGGTCGATACGTGCGTTACCGCCAGCACTGCACCCGCGTGCTGTGCGCCGATGCCGAGCGTTCGGTGTTCTTCGACTTTTACCAGACCGGCGACGCCAGCCTGCGTCTTGACCACGGTTCGCGGATCGAAGGCATCGGCCGGCCACGGGTAGAAGCGTCGTTCCTGCCGAAGGTGATCGATGCGATGGTCAAGGTGCCGGATGCGTTATCGCTGGCGGCCATGCATTACCTGGCGCAGCGCCTGGGCCGGCATGTGGGCGGGTCGAGTGGCACCAACCTGATCGGCGCGCTGACGGCGGCCCAGCAGATGAAAGCGGCGGGGGAGTCGGGCTCGATCGTGGCGATCCTGTGCGATGGCGGCGAGCGTTACGCGGACACCTATTACGATCAGGCGTGGCTCAAGGCGCAGGGCTATGAGCTGGAGGGATTGATAGCGGCTGTGGCGGCGAGTGCCGAAAAGGGTGAGGCGCTGCCGGCTTCAGTGTTACGCGCAAATATCTGAGTCACCGGTAACCAATGTGGGAGCTGGCTTGCCAGCGATAGCGGAGTGTCAGTCAACATTAATTGTGAATCTGAGTCCGTCATCGCTGGCAAGCCAGCTCCCACAGTTTTTGCAGTGTTTCAGGTCGTGCGAATCAGTCTTTCAGACCGAGAATGTCACGCGCCACGGCTTCCGCAATCCGAATCCCGTCAACACCCGCCGACAGAATCCCGCCCGCATAACCCGCGCCTTCACCGGCCGGGAACAGACCTTTGACGTTCATGCTCTGCAGCGTCTCGTTACGCGTGATGCGCAGCGGCGACGAGGTGCGGGTCTCGATCCCGGTCAGCACCGCATCGTGCAGCGAATAACCGCGAATCTGTTTCTCGAACGCCGGCAACGCTTCGCGGATCGCTTCGATGGCGAAGTCCGGCAGGGCCAGGGCCAGATCGCCCAGCGCCACGCCCGGTTTGTACGATGGCTCGACTTCGCCCAGTTCGGTCGAAGGAATGTCGTTGATGAAGTCGCCAACCAGTTGCGCCGGCGCCTTGTAGTCGCTGCCGCCGAGGATGAAGGCGTGGGACTCCAGACGCTCCTGCAATTCGATCCCGGCCAGCGGACCGCCCGGATAATCGACTTCCGGGGTGATGCCGACGACGATGCCGGAGTTGGCGTTGCGCTCGTTACGCGAGTACTGGCTCATGCCGTTGGTGACCACGCGGTTCGGCTCGGAAGTCGCCGCCACCACGGTGCCGCCCGGGCACATGCAGAAGCTGTAGACCGAACGGCCGTTCTTGGCGTGGTGCACCAGTTTGTAGTCGGCGGCTCCCAACTTCGGGTGGCCGGCGTATTTGCCCAGTCGCGCACGGTCGATCAGCGATTGCGGGTGCTCGATCCGGAAACCCACCGAGAACGGCTTGGCTTCCATGAACACGCCACGGCTGTGGAGCATGCGGAAGGTGTCGCGGGCACTGTGGCCCAGCGCCAGAATCACGTGTTTTGAATGCAGGGTTTCGCCGCTGGCCAGTTCGACCCCGACCAGTTGGCCGTCTTCGATCAGCACGTCGGTGACGCGCTCCTGGAAGCGTACTTCGCCGCCGAGGGCGCGGATCTCTTCACGCATGGTTTCGACCATGCCGGTCAGACGGAACGTACCGATGTGCGGCTTGCTGACGTAAAGAATTTCTTCCGGCGCGCCGGCTTTCACGAATTCGTGCAGCACCTTGCGGCCGAGGAATTTCGGGTCCTTGATCTGGCTGTACAGCTTGCCGTCGGAGAACGTGCCCGCGCCGCCTTCGCCGAACTGCACGTTGGACTCGGGGTTGAGCACGCTTTTGCGCCACAGGCCCCAGGTGTCCTTGGTGCGCTGGCGCACTTCGGTGCCGCGTTCGAGGATGATCGGCTTGAAGCCCATCTGCGCCAGCAACAGGCCGGCGAAGATCCCGCACGGGCCGAAACCGACCACGATCGGACGCTGGCTCAGGTCGCTCGGCGCCTGACCGACGAATTTGTAGCTGACATCCGGCGCCACGTTGACGTTACGGTCGTCGGCGAACTTGCCCAGCACTTTGGCCTCGTCGCGCACTTCGAGGTCGATGGTGTAGATGAAGCACAGTTCGGAGGACTTTTTGCGCGCATCGTAGCTGCGCTTGAACAAGGTGAAATCGAGCAGGTCATCGCTGGCAATGCCCAGGCGTTGCACGATGGCAGCGCGCAGGTCTTCGTCGGGATGGTCGATCGGCAGCTTGAGTTCGGTGATTCGTAACATGACAGGATCCGGTTCGCGGGGCGCACAACTGCGCCAGGGCGTTTGAAGGCGGCGATTATAAGCCGCATCGGCCGGATCCCGTGAGGGTAAAACGATCAGTCGTTACGCGAACCGCCGAAATACCCGCAACCACGCTGTACCTTGCCGTCGATACGCAGCTCGGCGTTCATGTGCTGCACGCTGCCGGTGCTGCTGTCGACGCAGCGTTGCGGCGCCACCCACAGCTCGATGCGCTGGTTGTTGGCTTCGCTGCTGAGATTGAAACGACCGTCGCCCAGCTGCTCTTCGACGTAGGGCACGGCGAGCGGTGGCTGGCCTTCGCGGTCGATGACCAGGCCTTTGCCGCTGACTTTTACGTTCCATTCCGGGCCATGACCGGCGGCGCGCAGGATCAGCTGTTTGAAGTTGGGGTCGTCGCAGGCGGTGCCGGAGCGTTCGACACGGTACAACTGGGTCAGGTCGAGGCGGTCGCCGGTGATCTTCCCGCGCACGTCGGCGAACAGCTTGCCCTGTTGATCGGCCAGGGTGGCGGCCTCTTGCAGGACGCTGGTGCCGCCAATGTCATTGACCACGTACTGGCGCTGCTCGCCGCAGGCCTGGAACACCAGTTTGCCGTCGGCAGCGGTCAGTTGCCCCTGCATCCGCGTCTGGTCGACGTGGGAGGCGCTTTCCCGCGCGCCATCGAACAACTGGCACGCGGCAAACAACGGGAGCGGGGCAACAACGATCAGGGAACGGGCAACACGCATCTTTGGCTCTCCAGACAAGTGCCGCCACGTTACGCAGGCTGACCGTTCATCACAAGGGTTTAGCCCACGTGAAATGTCTGACCTGTCTGCAAGCCTTCGACACTTTTGGCGTAGGCCAATGCCACATCCGCCGCAGGAACCGGCTTGTAGCCACGAAAGTACGGGGCGTAGCTGCCCATGGCTTCGACCAGCACGGTCGGACTGATCGAGTTCACGCGCAGGCCGCGTGGCAGCTCAATGGCCGCTGCGCGGACGAAGCTGTCGAGCGCGCCGTTGACCAGTGCAGCTGAGGCGCCGCTGCGGATCGGGTCGTGGCTGAGCACGCCGGTTGTGAAGGTGAACGACGCGCCGTCATTGGCGAATTCGCGGCCGATCAGCAGCAGATTGACCTGGCCCATCAACTTGTCTTTCAGGCCGAGGGCGAAGCTGTCTTCGGTCATTTCACCCAGTGGAGCGAAGGTCACGTTGCCGGCGGCGCAGACCAGCGCATCGAACTTGCCGGTCTGTTCGAACAGCTTGCGGATCGATGCGCTGTCGCTGATATCCACCTGCAAATCGCCGCTGCTGCGACCGATACGAATGACTTCATGACGCTGCGACAGCTCTTTGTCCACGGCCGAACCGATGGTGCCGCCCGCGCCGATCAACAGAATTTTCATCGTGATTGCCTCAAGTGATTGAACGAGGTTTGAGTCTAGAGTGGTTTTTTCTGCGGATAAGCGCGCTAATGGGCAACCTTTGGTTTTCAAATGGAAACAATCCATGAGCGAGATGGATGATCTGGCGGCGTTCGCGGTGTTGATCGAAGCCGGCAGCTTTACCCTGGCGGCGCAGCAACTGGGGTGCAGCAAGGGGCAATTGTCCAAGCGCATCAGTCAGCTGGAGGCGCGGTTTTCCGTGGTGTTGCTGCAACGCACCACGCGTCGGTTGAGCCTGACGGCGGCCGGTGCGGCGTTGTTGCCGCAGGCTCAGGCGCTTGTAGTCCAGGTGGAGCGAGCGCGTCAGGCATTGGCGCGATTGAAGGACGACATGGCCGGTCCCGTGCGTATGACGGTGCCGGTGTCGTTGGGGGAAACGTTCTTCGACGGCCTGCTGCTGGACTTTTCACAGAAATACCCCGAGGTGCAGATCGAACTGGAGCTGAATAACAGCTACCGCGACCTGTCCCGCGACGGCTTCGATCTGGCGATCCGCACTGAAGTGGCCAATGACGAGCGACTGGTCGCCAAACCGCTGCTGGCCTGGCAGGAAATGACCTGCGCCAGCCCTGAATATCTGGAGCGCTTTGGCGAACCGCTGACGCCGCAGGCGCTGGCCGAGCACCGTTGCCTGCTCAACAGTCATTACAGCGGTCGCGAAGAGTGGCTCTATCACCAGCAGCACGAACTGCTGCGGGTGCGGGTGTCGGGGCCGTTCGCCAGCAATCACTACAACCTGTTGAAGAAAGCCGCACTGGCAGGCGCCGGGATCGCTCGCCTACCGTCCTATCTGTTGCAGGCGGAATTGGCTGACGGCCGATTGCGCTGGCTCCTTCGCGA
Organism: Pseudomonas fitomaticsae; assembly: GCF_021018765.1. GTDB lineage: Bacteria > Pseudomonadota > Gammaproteobacteria > Pseudomonadales > Pseudomonadaceae > Aquipseudomonas > Aquipseudomonas fitomaticsae. The sequence continues at coordinate 1,655,129 of NZ_CP075567.1, forward strand.
TTTTCAGACTCGACGCATGCCGATGTACCTGGTGCATCCGTATCAGGGCGGTCTACCGAAACGTACTCAGGTGCTGGCGGATTACCTGATCGGCTGGTTCAAGCTCAGCGGCGAGGCGCTGGACCGGTTGTAGTGCCTGGCGATCAGGTGATCGATCGACAGTTTGCCCGGCCCGGTTGCCATCAAGTACAGCAACACCGCCATCCAGGTGCCGTGGGTCGGGTAGGCATCCGGATACACGAACAGTTGAATGGTCAGGGTCATGCCCAGCAAGGCCAGTGCCGAGAATCGTGTGGCGAAACCGATCAGGATCAGGATCGGGAAGAAGTGTTCGGCAAACGCGGCCAGATGTGCAGCGATTTCCGGCGACAGCAGCGGCACGTGGTACTCGCTCTTGAACAACGGAATCGTCGAGTCCGCCAGATGCGGCCAACCGAACTCGAAGGTGCCATCGATCAGGTCGACGGCCAGCCCTTCGACCTTGGTTTGCCCGGATTTCCAGAACACGGCTGCGATGGAAAAACGCGCGATGAAAGCGATCAGGCTGTGAGGGATTTTTTCCAGCAGCGCGATGGCGCGGGCAATGAGACTGTTCATGACGACACCTTTGGATGGAAATGAGTGATGACTTGGCGGTTGATCAGCAGGGCGAGGGTCTGGCTGAGGTCGAAGGCCTCGGCGGATTCCAGAGCCTGGGTCAGTGACAGGCCGACCTTGAGCTGGCGAATAAACTGGCTGGCGCCGCGATCCACGGCGAACACCTCGACTTCCAGTCCGTTGCGCAGGATCAGCGCGTGTTGGGCGTGATGCAGATCGATCCCGGCCAGCGTCGCGTCGTGCTGATGCGCCGCCCAGATGTCCACTACGGCGAAGTTAGAATCGAGCAGATGCAGCGAAGGGTGCAGGCCGATGCGCAGTTCATTCAGCGCATCGGCATCTGCAAACACAGCAGCGATCCGCTCCTGACTCAGGGGCAATGCATCGGCAGCGTGATAGGCCTGCGTGCGCAAGCGTTCCAGCCGCGCGACATCGGCCAGATAGGGAACGCTCGCGGCTGGTTCGAACTCACTGATGAAGTCCGCCAGCTCACTGCCGTAGTCACTCATCAACGGACTGTGTGGCGGATGGCTGTGCACGAAAATTCCGGCCATGGCCCGGAAGAATTCGTCACCCACCAACTGCATCACCACGGGATAACTGTCGGCCAATGCGTTGATCAGCGAACACTGCACGTTGTTGCGGTACACCGCGAAACGGCTGGCCGGATCGGCGCCGTTGGCGCTGCACAAACCGTCGGGGCAGGGCAGGTCGGTATCGAGCAACGCTGCACTGAACGCAGCTTGAGTGCTCACGGCCGATCTCCCACGCACAGCAACAGTTCGTCGGCCTGCTGGGCTTCCGTCAACAGCACGTTGAAGGCCGGCACCTGATTGTCCCGTTCGATCAACGTCGCCACCGGGCCGACGCGTTCCAGCGCTTGCCGGTACAACGACCAGACGGCCTGATCGATCGGTGCGCCGTGATCGTCGATCAGCAAGCGATCACCGAGGCTGTCGGCATCTTCGGCAAACCCGGCCAGATGAATCTCGCCCACCGCTTGCAGCGGCAATGCGTCGAGATAAGCCAGGGGATCGCGCTGATGGTTGATGCACGAGACGTAGACATTGTTCACGTCCAGCAACAGACCGCAGCCAGTGCGCCGGATGACTTCACGGATGAAATCGGCTTCGTCGATGGTCGAGCGCTGGAACGCCAGATAGGTCGCCGGGTTTTCCAGCAGCATCGGACGTTTGAGGGTGTTCTGTACCTGGTCGATGTGGTCGCAGACGCGCTTCAGCGTCGGCGTGTCGTAAGCCAGGGGCAGCAGGTCATTGAGGAATACCGGGCCGTGGCTCGACCAGGCCAGGTGTTCGGAAAAGGAGTGGGGTTGATAGCGCTCGATCAGCGCGGCCAGGCGTTTGAGGTGCTGGACATCCAGCGGGCCTTCGGTACCGATGGACAGCCCCACGCCGTGCAGCGACAGCGGATACGCTTCGCGAATCAATCCCAGAAAATGATGAAACGGGCCGCCGGCCACCATGTAGTTTTCGGCGTGGACTTCGAAGAAGCCGATGTCCGGACGTGAATCGAGCACTTCGCCGAAGTGCTCGCTCTTGAGTCCTAGCCCGGCACGGGACGGGAGCCCGGTGAGGGCTGCCCGAGTGCGGCGCAAGGCATGGTCGCAGGATGTGATCATGATCGACACTCGGGCGGCTCCCGGATCAGGACTTGGCTTTGAACGCTTCGAGCTGACCGAAACCGGTCGGCGAGGTTTTACTTTCGGTGGTGGCGCAGGTGCCTTTCGGAACCAGTTTCCAGGCGTTGGCCTGATGATCCATTTTTGCGGTGCCGGCACAGGTGGTGCCCGCGCCTGCGGCGCAATCGTTCTTGCCTTTCATGGCCACGCCGAAGCATTTTTCCATGTTGTCGTCAGCGGCGTGGGCGGTGGAGACGGCAGCGATGCTCAGAGCAGAACCGAGGGCCAGAACCAGGGCGGTGGCGGACAGGGTGCGGGTGGTAGCAGTCATGATGTTTCTCCGATTTGAACTTGGGTTTGAACAAGCGATTGCGCTTGCTTGCCCCACTAGAGAAACGACTCGGCGATGCGTTACAGCGATCGGTAAAAGTTTTTTGCCGGGCACAAAAAAACGGCCCGAAGGCCGTTTTCTGTTTGAAGCGATCGATCAACCGCCGAGGTACGCCTCGCGCACTTTCGGGTCGGTCAGCAGCGCTTCACCGGTGCCTTGCATCACCACCCGGCCGTTCTCCAGAACGTACGCACGGTCAGCGATTTTCAGCGCCTGGTTGGCGTTCTGTTCGACCAGGAACACCGTCACACCGTCCTTGCGCAGCTGTTCGATGATGTCGAAGATCTGCTGGATGATGATCGGTGCCAGGCCCAGCGACGGCTCGTCGAGCAGCAGCAGTTTCGGCTTGCTCATCAGCGCACGGCCGATGGCGAGCATTTGCTGTTCGCCGCCGGACATGGTGCCGCCGCGCTGGTTGAAGCGTTCTTTCAGGCGTGGGAAAAGTCCGAGAACCTTGTCCATCTGTTCCTGATAGTCGCCCTTGTCGGTGAAGAATCCGCCCATGGACAGGTTTTCTTCGACGGTCAGACGGGCAAACACCCGACGACCTTCCGGCACCACGGCAATGCTCTTGCGCATGATCTGCGACGAGTCCTGGCCGACCAGTTCCTCACCCATGTAGCGGATGCTGCCGCTGTGGGCCTGCGGCGAACCGCAGAGCGTCATCAGCAGCGTGGACTTGCCGGCACCGTTGGCGCCGATCAGGGTCACGATCTCGCCCTGGCGGACTTCGACGTTGACGCTGTGCAGGGCCTGGATCTTGCCGTAGAAGGTGGAAACGTTTTCGAACTGCAGCATTTACGCTTCCCCCAGGTAGGCTTTGATCACTTCAGGATTGTCGCGGATCTGGTCCGGCGTGCCGTCGGCCAGGGGCGTGCCCTGGTTGATCACGACGATGTGGTCGGAAATGCTCATGACCAGTTTCATGTCGTGTTCGATCAGCAGCACGGTCACGTTGTGCTCTTCACGCAGCACGCTGATCAGCGCCTTGAGGTCTTCGGTTTCCTTCGGGTTCAGGCCGGCGGCCGGTTCGTCGAGCATGAGGATCCGCGGACGGGTCATCATGCAGCGGGCGATTTCCAGACGACGTTGCTGACCATAAGCCAGGGTGCCGGCAGGGCGGTTGGCGAACTCTTTCAGGTTGACCTTTTCCAGCCAGTACTCGGCGAACTCCATGGCCTCGCGCTCGCTCTTGCGAAACGCCGGGGTCTTGAACAGGCCGGACAGGAAGTTGGTGTTCAGGTGACGGTGCTGGGCGATCAACAGGTTCTCGACCGCCGTCATGTCCTTGAACAACCGTACGTTCTGGAAGGTACGCACCACGCCTTTGAGGGCGATCTTGTGGCCCGGCAGGCCGTGGATCGGCTCGCCGTCCAGCAGGATGCTGCCGCCCGATGGCTGGTAGAAGCCGGTCAGGCAGTTGAACACGGTGGTCTTGCCCGCGCCGTTCGGCCCGATCAGTGCAACCACCTGTTTCTCTTTGACAGTCAGGGCCACGCCGTTGACCGCCAGCAGGCCGCCGAAGCGCATGCTCAAGTTTTCGACTTTAAGGATCTCGCGGCTCATTTGCGCAACTCCATGTGTGGGCGTTGCATCGGCAGCAGACCTTGTGGACGCCAGATCATCATCAACACCATCAGGGCACCGAACATCAACATGCGGTACTCACTGAACTCACGCATCATTTCCGGCAGCAGGATCATCACCACGGCCGCGAGAATCACGCCCAGCTGCGAGCCCATGCCACCCAGCACCACGATGGCGAGGATGATCGCCGACTCGATGAAGGTGAACGATTCCGGCGTCACCAGACCCTGACGGGCAGCGAAGAAGCTACCGGCGAAACCGGCGAAGCTCGCACCCAGGGTGAACGCCGAGAGCTTGATCACGGTCGGGTTGAGACCCAGCGCGCGGCAGGCGATTTCATCTTCACGCAGCGCTTCCCACGCACGGCCGATCGGCATGCGCAGCAGGCGATTGATGATGAACAGCGCCGCCAGCGCCAGCAGCAGGGCAACCAGGTAGAGGAAGATCACCTTGTTGATCGAGTTGTATTGCAGGCCGAAATACTCGTGGAAGGTTTGCAGGCCTTCCGCAGCCTTGCGTTCGAAGGTCAGGCCGAAGAACGTCGGTTTCTCGATGTTGCTGATGCCGTTCGGGCCACCGGTGATGTCGGTCAGGTTACGCAGGAACAGGCGGATGATTTCCCCGAAGCCGAGGGTCACGATCGCCAGGTAGTCGCCGCGCAGACGCAACACCGGGAAGCCGAGCAGGAAGCCGAACGTCGCCGCCATCAGGCCGGCAATCGGCAGGCAGATCCAGAAGCTCAGGCCGTAGTAGTGCGACAGCAGCGCGTAGCTGTAGGCGCCGACGGCATAGAAGCCGACGTAACCCAGGTCGAGCAGACCGGCCAGACCGACCACGATGTTCAGGCCCAGGCCGAGCATCACGTAGATCAGGATCAGCGTCGCGATGTCCACCGCGCCACGGGAGCCGAAGAACGGCCACACCAGCGCACCGATGATCAGCGCGATGATGAAGTAGCGCTGGGTGGTCGGCAGGGTCAGGAAGTTACTGGCCTTGGCCGGGATCAGCGGCATGCCCGGCGACGAGCGCCACGCCTTGCTGATCTGCTGGTTGAACAGCACCCGCAGGAACATCAGCACCGAGCAGATAGCGATGGTCGCCAGAATGGCCGGGCTGGTGTTGTGTACTTCCAGGTTGATGCCGACGATGGTCAGTTTCAGACCCAGTACCGGATAGGCCACTGCCCAGACCAGCAAGGCGCTGAACAGCGCCTGTTTAAGATTCCTAGTCATACTTTCTCAACCTCCGGACGGCCTAGAATGCCGGTCGGACGGAACAACAGCACCAGAACCAACAAGCCGAAAGCCACGACGTCCTTGTACTGGTCGCCGAAGATATCGGCGCCAAAGGCTTCCGCCACCCCGAGCACCAGCCCGCCGAGCATGGCGCCGGGGATGCTGCCGATCCCGCCCAGTACCGCGGCGGTGAAGGCCTTGAGGCCGACGAGGAAACCGGCGTTCGGGTTGATCACGCCGTATTGCATGCTCAGCAGCACGGCCGCGACGGCCGCCAGCGCAGCACCGATGACGAAGGTCAGGGCGATGATGTTGTTGGTGTTGATGCCCAGCAGGTTGGCCATCTTGATGTCTTCGGCGCAGGCGCGGCAGGCGCGGCCCAGGCGAGAGCGGGAGATGAACAGTGTGAGGCCGAGCATGGCGATCAGGGTCACCACGAACACCACAATTTGCATGTAGGAAATCAGCACTTCATGTGCGCCACCTGGACCGAAGGCGAAGTTGCCCGGAATCAGGTTGGGGATAGCTTTGTCCTTGGAGTCTTGCGCCAGCAGAACCGTGTTCTGCAGGAAGATCGACATACCGATCGCGGAAATCAGCGGGATCAGACGGTTGCTGCCGCGCAACGGGCGGTAGGCAATGCGTTCGATGCTGTAACCGTAGGAGCTGGTGACGACGATGCTGGCGATGAACGCCACGGTCATCAACAGCGGGACGCTTTCGAGTCCCATCATGGTCAGCCCGGCGATGGCGATGAACGCCACGTAGGAACCGATCATGTACACCTCGCCGTGGGCGAAGTTGATCATTCCAATGATGCCGTAGACCATCGTGTAGCCGATGGCGATCAGGGCATACATGCTGCCAACGTTCAAGCCGTTAACCAGCTGTTGGAAGAAGTGATAGATGTCAGGCATTACAGCGCTCCTAAAAACCTGATACGCATTTCACTGGTGGAGTCATTTTCCCGCCCGGTCCCGTGGATCTTTACCCACTTCGAATCCGGGTTTTGCCAGCGAACCGCTGATGACGGTTTTGAGATTTTCAGGTGGGGAGACTGGCGGATCACGCCAGCGCGGCCCAATACATTCGTAAAACAAAGCCCACGGCACGCCGTGGGCTTTATTGGCAGTCAGTCAGGCAGCGCCTTACTGAGGCGACACTTCGGTTTTAGGTTTGCCGTTGTGCCACTCGTAAACCACGAATTTGAAGTCCTTCAGGTCGCCCTTGTCATCGAAGCTCAGGTCGCCGGTAGGTGTCTTGAAGGTGCCTTTGTGGATGGCTTCAGCCACTTTGGCAGCATCTTCGGACTTGGCAGCCTTGATACCTTCGGCAATCACTTCAACGGCCGAGTAGGACGGGAACACGAACGGACCGCTCGGGTCTTCTTTCTTGGCCTTGAATGCATCGGCCAGGGCCACGTTGGCCGGATCCTGGTCGAAGGATTTCGGCAGGGTCACCAGCAGGCCTTCGGACGCGTCCTTGGCGATCTGGGTGATCGAGTCGTTACCCACGCCTTCCGGACCCATGAACTTGGCTTTCAGGCCTTTTTCCTGGGCTTGACGCAGGATCAGGCCCAGCTCCGGGTGGTAGCCGCCGTAGTAGACGAAGTCGACGTTGGCTTGCTTGAGCTTGGCGATGATCGCGGAGAAGTCCTTGTCGCCGGCGTTGACGCCTTCGAACACGGCAACCTTGGTGCCTTTCTTCTCGAGGGTGGATTTGACGGCGGTGGCGATGCCTTCACCGTACTGCTGCTTGTCGTGCAGCACGCCGACGATTTTCGGCTTCACGTGATCGGCGATGTAGTTACCGGCGGCAGGGCCCTGGGCGCTGTCCAGACCGATGGTGCGGAAGACCATTTTGTAACCACGGTTGGTGATGTCCGGGCTGGTGGCAGCCGGGGTGATCATGATCACGCCTTCGTCTTCGTAGATGTCCGAAGCAGGCTGGGTGGAGCTGGAGCACAGGTGACCGACCACGAACTTGACGCCGTCGTTGACGACCTTGTTCGCCACCGCTACCGCTTGTTTAGGATCGCAAGCGTCATCGTATTCAACGGCTTCGAGCTTCTTGCCGTCGACGCCGCCTTTGGCGTTGATCTGTTCGATGGCCATTTTCGCGCCACTGAACTGCATGTCGCCGTACTGGGCTACTGGACCGGTTTTAGGGCCGGCGATACCGATCTTGATGGTGTCAGCTGCGAACGAATGGCTGGCAACCCCGGCCAGAACCATAGCGGCAAACAGTTTGGAAATCTGCTTAGTAGCCTTAGTCATAGTGCTCCACTCTTACTGTTGTATTTTTTTAGAGTCCTGACGCCGTAGCAGCAGAACCGGGACAGATATCTAGGCGATACCCTCCGGAAAAGCCCCCGGCAACTGTACCGGTACAGTGTAGAGCGCCGGTTGTTGGCCTGGGAAGCTGGCGCCAGGGGGCAAAACCTGAGGGTGTCGCTTAAATGAAAGAAAAAGACAGAATTGCGGCGGGGCGTTCAGAGGGCTTATACCCCAATCATCAGCATTCCCTGGCGTTCCTGCTCTTTTCGTTCGGTACGGCCTTTTGCAACCGGGTTTTTCTGCCGGACCACCGACGTTATCATTCGCGCCGATTTCTTTTCCGGACAGTCCCATGAATCAAGAACCTAGCACCCTCTATGCCAAGCTGCTTGGTGAAACCGCATCTATTACCTGGAAAGAGCTGGAGCGCTTCTACGCCCAGGGTGCCCTATTGTGGGTCGACGCCAGCCTGGATTTGATCGCGGTCGCCGAGGCCGTGGCGTCGGATCAGGGCGAGAAAGTCGCTGCCTGGCTGGCCGAAGACAAGGTCGCCAAGCTGTCTGAAACGCGGGCGCTGGATATTTTCGAGCGCGATCCCGAGATGTGGGCGGTGGTGGTCCGGCCGTGGATCCTGGTCCAGGAAAGGGCAGTGGTCTGACTGGTTGCACCTTGTTGGTGCGAGTACTGGCCGGCAAAAAGTGTGTAGCGGAGTAGCGTGATGGCCGATTGCCGTAGAGAAATGCCACAAGCGTGGGTGGCATAACGGTGACGTAAACGTAACGGGCACAGTTTAGTGAGCAGCCTAACGGCTGCTTAATTGTTTCGGGATGTTGGAAAGGCTGAAATCTTCAGTGAATTAGCGGGCCTCTTCGCGAGCAAGCCCGCTCCCACAGGGGAATGCATTCCAAATGTGGGAGCGGCGGTGCGACGATTCGACCTGCTCGCGAATGGGGCGACTCGGCTCTGGATCAGACCGAGTAAGTCTTGCCGGTATGGTTATTGAGGGAAATAACCTTGGTCTTGCCGATCCGGTGACGGTAGATCTCGCGCAGGTACTTGATCGACTTCTTCACGCAATCACGCGACAGGCGAATGTCATTGATCGAGACAAACTTCTCTTTGTCGTTGATCAGCTCGCGGTACTTCTTCTCGTACATCGGCTTGATCGCGTACCAGTTGGTATCGAGGATCTTCGCCGGGTTTTCGAACTCGTTGAGCAGGTCGTCGATGCGATCTTCGTCGAATTCTTCCTGAATGATGAAATCGAGGATCGAGTTGTCCAGGGTCTCGTCGAACCGGTACGGCGTCTTGGCGAAGCAACGCTTGATGAACGCCACGATCAGCGTCAGGAAATCGTCCGACAGGCACGGGCTCTTGGCGATCAGGGTGGTCAGCGACAGGTTGGCCGAGGCGCCGATCACCAGCGCGTAGCGCTTGAGCGTGGTGTTGGGGAACAGGCTGTTGAGGTGGGTCTTCAACCGGTTCAGGTCCATGTACGACAGCTTGTAGTCTTTTGGCAGCGAAACGATCGAGACCACCGACGAGCAGTTCTTGAAGAAGTGCAGATCATGCAGCGCGGCCGCGTCGTAGCCAGAGTTCTTGTATTGCTCCAGCGACGCGCGATAGCGCTTGGATTCGATCGGCAGCAGGCTGATGCCTTCGATGGCCTGGGTCACCTTGTTGAAGTGCGGCAGGTCGATCGAGCGGAAGAACAGGTCGTCGATGTTCAGGCGCTGCGGCTCTTTGTCGAATACCTTGAACTTGTCGCTGCTTGGCGGCGGGGTTTCCGGCACCACGGACTCGGCGTAGGCAATCGCCACCGGGCCGGCCAGACTCATGAACAGGTCGTTGGCGTCCAGGCGAATGGTCTCGCCGATGTCGATGCCGGCGCGACGGAAATAGTTCTGGTCGTAGTCGGTCGTGACCGCCTGGGCCGTCAGAATGTTGAAGATCTGCTGCGAGATGTACTGGTTGGCGTGCTTCTCCATCGCATTGACATCAATGTTCTGGATGTTGCCGTCATCGCTCTCTTCGGCGTAACGCATGATGTCGTTGGAGATCAGCATCATCGCGTTCCATGGGCGGATGCGGCCCATGACGCTGGCTTCGCTGCTGTCTTCGTTGGCGAAGTTGTACGAGAAATCCCATTCTTCCGACAGGTATTTGCACAGCAGGCGACCGGCGTTGATGTGCAGTGCCTCGGACATTTCGCTGCGGTGGTCGGAAATGTTCGGCAGCACGCAGATGCCGCTGGTGAAGATCGGTTCGAACACGAACGAGTGGCCGCTCTTGCCGTCGTGCTCGTCCATTGGCTTGGTGTCGAACGTCTTGTTCATGTACGAGTGCTGCTGGGCCAGGCCGAATTCCGAGGCCATGCCCGAACCGGTACCGCCGCCGGCACTGAAGATCGAGAAGTACAGGCGCGACTGGTTGGCCTTGATGCCGCAGCTGTCGATCAGGTACGAGTGGATCATTTTCCAGTCAGGACTGGAGAAACGCTGGGTGTCCTTGTTGAGGATGATCTTCGCCAGGTACTGGCCGAGGATCGGCGCGTTACCGGCGCCACCGGCGTGGACTTCGGACAAGTCCATGATCTTCATCTTGCTGTAGTCGCGCAGGAAACCGCTTTTTTCGCCCTTGCGCGAGAAACGGATACGGCCGGCGATGTCCTTGTCGAGGTCGCCAAGCATCACCAGCGGTTCCACCAGGAACACCGGTTTGCTGCCCTTGTTCGGGCCGATCCGCAGGTTGGTCTTGATCCACTGGGCCGGGCTGTAGCCCTTGTCGGCCAGACGACGATCGCTCGAAGGGCGATCTTCGTTGTTGAATTCGTTGAGGTAGAACTTGCGCGCGTTGTACACCAGCTCCGCCACGTCGAGGGCGATGTTGGAGCCGCAGCGACCGAGGCCGATCAGGCACACCGACGGGAATTCCTGGTCGTTGTGCTGTTCGTTGTCGCCTTCCAGGTGCGGCGGGCGCGGGAACACCAGATCACGCAGGCCATCGAGGTTGTCGAGGATGCGGTCGGTATTGGTTTCGGTGAAGTACAGGTATTGCTGGGTGCCCAGCGGACGCGAGGGTGGCAATGGCTTCATCGGGGCAGGGCTGTTCGCCGCAGGGCTCAGAGTCAGATCGGATACCGCAGTCGCCGGATTGTTTTTAGAAGTCATTGTGCGCCATATACCTGGACTGGTTGGATCAACGACCGCTGTCGTCGAGCCTCACGGAATGGGAATCTCGCGTCTTTTTTCTGCGCGTGTTTTGCCCGTGCGTCAGGGGTCTGGCCTGAGTGCCGCGCGGGGGAATCCTTTCCTGATTGATGATGGATCGGCCATTATTCGGCGATCTTTAATCAAAAGGAGGCTAAATGATGTCAACGCGACCTTCGTTGGGGTTTGCCGGAATCGGTCTGATGGGCCTGCCGATGTGCCGTCGCCTGCTGGCCGCCGGTTATCCGCTGACCGTGTGGAACCGCAACCCGGCCAAGTGCGCGCCGCTGGTCGAGGCCGGCGCCCGTCAGGTGGCGACCCCCGCTGAACTCTGTGAACAGGCTGACGTGGTGATGCTGTGCCTGGCAGACACGGCGGTGGTGCGCGAGGTGGTGTTCGGCCCGGCCGGTGTGGCCGAAGGGGCGAAACCCGGTCAGTTGCTGGTGGATTTTTCCAGCCTCGAACCGACGGCCACTCGTGAAATGGCGGCTGAGCTTGCCGCCACTACAGGCATGGCCTGGCTCGATTCGCCGGTGTCCGGCGGGGTGGTCGGGGCCGAGGCCGGCAGCCTGGCGATCATGGTCGGCGGTGATGCAGCGGACCTTGATCGCGTACGACCGGTATTGCTCGAACTCGGGCAGCGGGTCACGCACATGGGCGGCGTGGGCGCCGGTCAGGTGACCAAGGCCTGCAATCAGATGATCGTCGCCTGCAACGCTCTGGTGATCGCCGAAGTGGTGGCGCTGGCCGAACAGGCCGGGGTCGATGCCAGTCTGATCGCCGAGGCGCTGGCCGGTGGTTTTGCCGATTCGAAGCCGTTGCAGATCCTCGCCCCGCAAATGGCCGAAAGCCGTTTCGAACCGGTGAAGTGGCATGTGCGCACGCTGCTGAAAGATCTGGATACCGCAGTGAAGTTTTCCCGGGAAACCGGCTCGGCCACACCGATCAGCGGATTGGCCGCACAACTGATGCGCCTGCATGGGGCACAAGGTTTTTTGCAGAAGGATCCAGCGACACTGGTGCAAATGTACCGCGCGCCAGACTCAGCGGATTGACCGTGTGCGCGTGTTTACGCTGGTTGATTTCTTCCAGCACCGGGCGCAGTTCGGCCAGTGGCACCGGGCGGCTGAGCAGGTAGCCCTGAATGAAGTCGCAGCCCGAGCGCTCGAGAAATTCGTATTGCTCCAGGCTTTCGACGCCTTCGGTGACCACCTGCAAGTGCAGGGTGTGCGCCATGACGATGATCGCCTGGACGATCTCCATGTCGGCGGTGGCCTTGGGGATATCGAGGATGAACGAGCGGTCGACTTTCAGGGTGTTGAGCGGCAGGCGCTTGAGATAGGCCAGCGACGAATAACCGGTGCCGAAGTCATCGATCGACAGTGACACGCCGAGGGCGCGGATTTGTCGCAACAACACCAGGGTGTTGGCGATGTTGCCCATCAAGGCGTTTTCGGTGACTTCCAGTTCCAGCCGTTCCGGGGCGACGCCGGCGCTGTGCAGGGCATGCTCGATTTCATTGGCCAGCTCTTCCCGGGCCAGATTCAGCGGTGAGCAGTTCCAGGCGATCTTCAAGTCTTCACAACCATGGCGCGTCAGTTCGCCGAGGTCTTCACAGGCTTTGCGCAGCACCCAGTTGTCGAGCTCGGCAATCAGGCCGTTGTTTTCGGCGATGGCGATGAATCGGTCCGGGGTGAGCAGGCCGTGCACCGGGTGCTGCCAGCGGATCAGCGCTTCGAGCTTGGTGACCTTGCCGGTCTTGAGCTCGAAGATCGGCTGGTAGTACAGCAACAGACCATTCTCTTCACGCAACGCGTGGCGCAGTTCTTCCTCCAGTTGCAGTTCGAGGCTGGCGCGGTTCTTCAGGTTGGAATCGAAAAAATGCACGCCGTTGCGCCCGGCACCCTTGGATTGATAAAGCGCGAGATCCGCGTGCTTGAGCAGTTCATCGCAGGTGGAGCCGTCCTCGGGGAACAGGCTGATGCCGATGCTGGTGGTCATCACCATGCGCCGTCCGGCCAGTTCGATCGGCTCTTTCATCTTGAGCATGATGCGCTGGGCCAGATTGCGCGCTTCTTCGCGCTCGCGCAGGCCGATGAGGATGCAGAACTCGTCGCCGCCGAACCGTGCGACCACGTCGTCATGGCTGCGCACCGAGCTTTTGATTTGCTGGGCGATGACCTTGAGCAGTTCGTCGCCGGCATCATGGCCGAGGCTGTCGTTGATGCGTTTGAAGTGGTCGATGTCGAGAAACATCACCGCCAGCATCCCGCCTTCGCTGGATTTCTGGCTGAGCTTTTCAGCGAAGATCTGATTGAAGCCACGCCGGTTGATCAGGTTGGTCAGGGCGTCGTAGTTGGCCACGTGCTGCAGCGACATGCGTGCCTGATCGAGCTGGCTGAGCAGGGCGTTGACCCGGCGCAGATCGTGCTCCTTGTTTTGCAGCTTCTTGTCGGCCAGCGCGGCGCTGATGGCGCTGCCGAGAATCAGCAGCGTGATCAGCGCGACGGTCAGGCCCAGTTGCAGGTGACTGGTTTGCGCGGCCAGGCTCGGCAGTTCCCCCTCGGGCAGCACCAGTTGCAGCGCCGCCATGCCGGTGAAGTGCATGCTGAGGATGCCGGCGCCGAGTATCAGCGCGGCCAGGTATTTGAGCATCTGGATATGCAGGCCGCTGCCTTCGCGCAGATAACCGGCCACCCACAGTGCGGCGAAGCTGGCGCCGATGGCGATCACGATCGATGACACGAACAGGGTGGGGTCGTAGTAAGCCGTGGCGGCGGATTCGATGGCGGCCATGCCGACGTAGTGCATGCCGGCGATGCCCAGGCCAATGACGATGGCGGTCTTGAGGTATTGCAGCAGGCTTGGCTGGGGCGTGCTCAGGGTGTGCATCGCCAGCCAGGACGCCAGTAACGCGATCACCAGGGAAAACAGGGTCACGGGCAGATCGTACTGAATGTCGATCGGTGCCTGGAACGCCAGCATGCTGATGAAGTGCATGGCCCAGATGCCACCGGCCAGGCAGGTTGCGCCGATCCAGCGCCACAGTCGTTGCGAACCCGGTTCTTCAGCGTGGGCGACCCGTTCGGCCATGTCGAGGGTGGCGAAACTCGCGGCGCAGGCGACCAGGTAGGCCACCAGCACCAGCAGGGGATTGTGTGTGCAATTGAGGATGACCTGCCCGCTCTCCGGCTGCTCGGCAACAAATTGCAAACCAAGCCACTCCATAGCATGCCCCGTCTCTGAGTACGTCCTTGCTGCGTCATCAACGCAGGCGAATGTCTGGAGTATAGAGGCGGTTTTTGGCGTGCAAGTGGTAGTGGCACATTGGCGCTAATGATTTCGGCATTAGCGTCATAGCGATTGGCGCTAAGCGTTGAAACGCCTGAATTCAGGCGACTTCGTTCCAGTGCGGTTGCAGCGGTGGCAGGCCGAAACGGGCTCGCGCCTTGTCGCAGTCGGTGTTCTGTTCGCCGTTTTCCCACGACGCTTCGAACTCGCGGCAGGGGCTGGAACGCTTGTCGTAGATCGTGCAGGCCACCGATTTTCCGACCTCGCCCTCCAGCGCAGTGCAACGTGGCGCCTTGCGGTCGGTGCCGATCATCGCGACCCGGCTGGGCGTGATCTGAGTAACCAGTTCATCGGGCACGGTCCCGCCGGAGGATGCGCATTCACCCCAGAAAAAAGAAACACGGAAATGGGAACAGCAGGCACCGCAATTCAGACACGGACTGGCTTCGGACATGGGCGGGGGTATCAAAGGGATTGATCGGCAGGATCCGGACGGATCCGGCGGCCATTCTAGGCTTTGCCACGGCGTTGGGAAGGGGGGCGAGAAAGTATTTTTTCATTGCCGGATTTTTCCGCAAAGCCCCCGGTTTTCGGGGGATTCGAAGCATTTCAAGGGCTTACGTTTCGTTACACGGCCATGGCCCGTTATCAGGCTGACGAATGATCACAGACAGCCCCGACGAGCGTGACTAGATTGCAGGTTCCGGGCTCGGATGCGTTGGCAGTGAAGCCCCAATAACAATAAAGAGACGGACTCATGCAGAACTCGACCCAAGCGGCGAATGCCTGGCGCATTCTGTTCCTGCTGTTCCTCGCCAACCTGTTCAACTTCTTCGACCGCACCATCCCGGCGATCATCATCGAACCGATCCGCATGGAATGGCACCTCAGCGACTTTCAGCTGGGGATCGTCGGCACGGCGTTCACTCTGGTCTACGCGATTGCCGGCTTACCACTGGGGCGCATGGCCGACACCGGTTCGCGCAGCAAACTCATGGGCTGGGGCCTGGCGACCTGGAGCGCGCTCACCGCCGTGAATGGGCTGGTCGGCAGTTTCTGGAGTTTCCTGCTGGTGCGCATGGGCATCGGCATCGGTGAAGCCAGTTACGCGCCCGCCGCCAACTCGCTGATCGGCGATCTGTTCCCGGCCCATCGTCGGGCGCGGGCCATGGGCATTTTCATGCTCGGCCTGCCGTTGGGGCTGTTGCTGGCCTTCTTCACCATCGGCTGGATGGTCAAGGCGTTCGACAGCTGGCGCGCGCCGTTCTTCATCGCCGCCGTGCCGGGGCTGGTGCTGGCGGTGTTCATGTTCTTCATCAAGGAACCCAAGCGCGGCGCGGCGGAAACCGTGCAGGTGTCCCAAGAGAAAGTCGACAAGCCGATCCGCCGGGTCCTCGCGGTGCCGACCTTCCTGTGGCTGGTGATGGCCGGGCTGTGCTTCAACTTTGCGACCTATGCCTGCAACTCGTTCCTGGTGCCGATGCTCCAGCGTTATTTCCTGATGCCGTTGCAGGAAGCGGCGGTGGCGACCGGGGTGATCGTCGGTGTGACCGGGCTGATCGGCCTGACCCTCGGCGGCTGGATCGCCGATAAGATTCACCAGCGGGTGGCCAACGGGCGGCTGCTGTTCGCCGCGTTCAGCCTGATCATCTCGACCCTGTGCACGGCGTGGGCGCTGCATGCCGGGCGCATCGAGATCGGGGTGTTTGTCGCGGTGTTCAGTGTGGGCTGGCTGTTCGCCTACAACTTCTACACCTGTGTGTACACGGCGATTCAGGACGTGGTCGAACCACGCCTGCGGGCCACGGCGATGGCGCTGTTCTTTGCCGGGTTGTATTTGCTCGGCGGCGGTCTGGGGCCGGTGGTGGTCGGCGGTTTGTCGGATCACTTCGCCAAGTCGGCAATGATTTCGGCGGGCGCCGAGCAGATGACCGAAGCGTTCAAGGCCGTCGGGCTGCATGATGCGATGTACCTGATTCCGGTGGCGCTGTTCCTGACCATGGTGTTCCTGTTCCTCGCCTCGCGCTGTTTTGTGCGGGATGCGAAGCGGATGAAGGAGGGACTGGTCGCGGTGGTTGAACCGGATGGCGCAGCGGTGACTGCATAACCGCCTTCGCGAGCAAGCCCGCTCCCACATTCGACCGCATTTCCTCCTGAAGGAACCCGGCCAACTGTGGGAGCGGGCTTGCCCGCGAAGAGGCAATCAGCCGCGCAGCATAAATATCAGACAAACAAAAAGGCCCGCATCACTGCGGGCCTTTTTATTTTTGGCGATGGAGCAGGGCGGTTTAGCCCGCCACCAGCACCCGGATCGCTTCCAGTCGCAGCGCGGCCTTGTCGAGCATCGCCAGACCTTGCTCGCGCTGCTTGCGCAGGGCGTCCAGTTCGCTGTCGCGTACGGTCGGGTTGACCGCCTGCAACGCGGTCAGGCGTGCCAGTTCTTCGTCGGTGTCGGCTGCCAGACGGCGGCGGGCTTCGGCCACGCGCTCGGCGTGGCGCGGGGTGACCTTGTCTTCACCGGCGTTGATCCGTGGCGTCAGCTGATCGCGCTGGGCCTGGATGAACTTGTTGGCACTGGCGCGCGGCACGCTTTCCAGTTGATCGTTCAGGGTTTCGAAGGCCACGCGCGACGACAGGTCGTTGCCGTTGGCGTCGAGCAGGCAGCGCAGGGCGGCCGGCGGCAGGTAACGGCCCAGTTGCAGCGAACGCGGAGCAACCACTTCGCTGACGTAGAGCAGTTCCAGCAGCACGGTGCCTGGCTTGAGCGCCTTGTTCTTGATCAGCGCGACGGCGGTGTTGCCCATCGACCCGGACAGCACCAGATCCATACCGCCCTGCACCATCGGGTGTTCCCAGGTGATGAACTGCATGTCTTCACGCGACAGCGCCTGATTGCGGTCGTAGGTGATGGTCACGCCTTCGTCGTCGCCCAGCGGGAAGCTGGCGTCGAGCATCTTCTCGCTCGGCTTGAGGATCAGGGCGTTTTCCGAATGGTCTTCGCTGTCGATGCCGAACGCGTCGAACAGGGTTTCCATGTAGATCGGCAGGGCGAACTGATCGTCCTGCTCGAGGATGTCCTCGACCAGCGCTTCACCTTCACCGGCACCGCCGGAGTTGAGTTCCAGCAGGCGGTCGCGACCGGTGTGCAGCTCGGCTTCCAGACGCTCGCGCTCGGTGCGCGCCTCGTCGATCAGCGCTTGCCACTCGCCGTCGTCGGCTTCTTCGAGCAGCGGCAGCAGGCGCGGGCCGAACTGATGCTGCAAGGCGTTGCCGGTCGGGCAGGTGTTGAGGAACGCGTTCAGCGCTTCGTGGTACCACTGGAACAGGCGCTCTTGCGGGCTGGTTTCCAGGTACGGCACGTGCAGTTCGATGATGTGCTTCTGGCCGATCCGGTCCAGACGACCGATCCGTTGTTCCAGCAGGTCCGGGTGCGACGGCAGATCGAACAGCACCAAGTGGTGGGCGAACTGGAAGTTGCGACCTTCACTGCCGATTTCCGAGCAGATCAGCACCTGCGCGCCGAACTCTTCGTCGGCGAAGTAGGCGGCGGCGCGGTCACGCTCGAGGATGTTCATGCCTTCGTGGAACACCGTCGCCGGGATGCCGGAGCGCACGCGCAGGGCGTCTTCCAGGTCCATCGCGGTTTCGGCGTGGGCGCAGATCACCAGCACTTTGGTGCGCTTGAGCATTTTCAGCTGGTCGATCAGCCACTCGACGCGCGGGTCGAATTTCCACCAGCGTTCTTCTTCGCTGGCGTCCGGCTGGGCCTGGAAGCTGACTTCCGGGTACAGCTCGGCGTGTTCGCCCAAAGGCAGTTCGAGGTATTCGTCCGGGCACGGCAGCGGGTACGGATGCAGTTTGCGCTCAGGGAAACCCTGCACGGCGGCGCGGGTGTTACGGAACAGCACGCGGCCGGTGCCGTGGCGGTCGAGCAGTTCACGCACGAGGCGGGCGCTGGCTTCGGTGTCGCCATCGTTGACGGCGGTGAGCAGGGCTTCACCTTCATTGCCGAGGAAACCGTGGATGGTCTTGTGCGCTTCGGCCGAGAGGCGGCCCTTGTCCAGCAGCTCCTGAACGGCTTCGGCCACCGGGCGATAGTTCTCACTTTCGGCGCGGAAGGCGGCCAGGTCATGAAAACGGTTCGGGTCGAGCAGGCGCAGACGGGCGAAGTGGCTGTCCTGACCGAGTTGTTCCGGGGTCGCGGTGAGCAGCAGCACGCCGGGAATGACTTCGGCCAGCTGTTCAACCAGCGAGTATTCCGGGCTGACTTTATCTTCGTGCCACACCAGGTGGTGGGCTTCGTCGACCACCATCAGGTCCCAGCCCGCAGCGAACAGGGCGTCCTGGGCCTTTTCATCGTCGACCAGCCACTCCAGCGCCACCAGGGCCAACTGGGTGTCTTCGAACGGATTGGTGGCATCGCTTTCGATGAAGCGTTCTTCGTCGAACAGCGCGACCTGCAGGTTGAAGCGGCGGCGCATTTCCACCAGCCATTGGTGCTGGAGGTTTTCCGGAACCAGGATCAGCACGCGGTTGGCGCGGCCCGACAGCAGCTGGCGATGGATCACCAGACCGGCTTCGATGGTCTTGCCCAGACCCACTTCGTCCGCCAGCAATACGCGCGGCGCGATACGGTCGGCGACTTCGCGGGCAATGTGCAGCTGGTGGGCGATCGGTTGTGCACGCACGCCGCCCAGGCCCCACAGCGCGGACTGCAACTGGCGGCTGGTGTGTTCCAGGGTGTGATAACGCAGGGAGAACCAGGCCAGCGGGTCGATCTGGCCGGCGAACAGACGGTCGCTGGCCAGACGGAACTGAATGAAGTTCGACAGCTGGGTTTCCGGCAGGGTGACCGCTTCGTTCTGCGCGTTGAGGCCGTGGTAGACCATCAGGCCGTCGACGTCGTCGACCTGCTGGACAGTCATCTTCCAGCCTTCGAAGTGCGTGATCGAATCGCCGGGCGAGAACCGCACGCGGGTGAGGGGCGCATTCCGTAGCGCGTACTGGCGAGTCTCGCCAGTGGCCGGGTAAAGCACGGTCAACAAGCGGCCGTCCTGTGCCAGAACGGTGCCTAAACCAAGCTCTGCTTCGCTGTCACTGATCCAGCGTTGCCCCGGTTGATACTGCTGCGCCATGCTGCCTGACTCCCACCTTGAAAAAGCGGGCTATCTTAACGGAATGAGGGCCCGAGGCCAAAGGATAAGGAGCCTCGGCCCGGCTTTTAACCGCAATCGGCCAATTGCAGGGAAGATTAGGTCATGCATCGGTTTTACGGGATGTTGCGGCACCCCTGAGTGCCAAACCGGTCACAAGTTTGCGACCGATGGCTCAAGGCACCCCTGGCGCCGCCGATAACCTGCTGACAGGAGACCCTTCATATGCTGCCACCGATGCTCCCCCTGAGCGCCGTGCCGATCACCTCCCAGCAGGATCCGATCCGCCAGCGACCGGATATTCCCCCTGTGGTGCCGGTGCAGGAAAGCTCCAACGAAAGCACCATCGACCTGCAAAAGCGCGATCCGGAAGAGGACGGTTATCTGCTGCGCGAAGAGCAGCGCCGCCAGCAGGAACGCGATCGCCGCCGCCGCGAAGCCGACGACGATCCCGAAGCGCACCTCGCCGTGCCCGGCACCGAACTGAATGCCGACAACACCGTGCCGGTGGCGCCGTTGATGGAAGATCAGCCGCGTCAGGGGCTTTGGGTCGATATCGAAATCTGAGGCCGGACGGCCAGTTCCGTCAGGTTTTGCAGCAGCACGTCGATCTCTTCTTGCGTGTTCAAGTAGCTCAACGCCACCCGCGCAATATTCGTCAGCCCGCGCGCCTGCATGTCCAGCGGCGTGTAGGCCACGTCATTGGCGCCGATGTTGATTCGCCGTTCGGCCAACGTCTGTTTGAGCGCCATGCTGTCCCAGCCTTCGAGCGTAAAGGCGATCAGCCCGGATTGTTGATTGGCCGTTCCGAGATCCCGCAGCGTCAGGCCGGGAATCGACTTCAGGCGTTGGCGCAATCCGTTGCACAGTTGTTCGATGCGCTGGCGGATGGGGATCGCGCCGAGGCGGTTGTACTCCTCCAGCGCATTCGCCAGCCCGGCCAGCAGTGCCAGCGATACTTCACTGGTTTCAAAGCGGCGCGCGTCATCGCGCAAGATGAATCGTTTGCCGTCCCACGGTGCCGACAATACATCGCGTTGCACGGGGAGCAGCCGTTGCAGGAACTGTGGTCGGATGTACATCAGCGCCGTGCCGCGCGGCCCACGCAGGAACTTGCGACCCGCACCCTTGAGCACATCGCACTGCAAGTCTTGAACATCGCAAGGCAACTGCCCCAGCGCCTGACCGGCGTCGATGAAATAAGGGATGCCGTGGCGCCGCGCTACGCTGCCGATCTGCGCAGCGGGGTTGATCAGGCCGCCGTTGGCCGGCAGCCAGGTCAGGGCGATCAGCCGCACCTGGCCGTCGATCATCTGCGCCAGGGCTTGCGGGTCGACCGCGCCGTGGGCGTCACAAGGAATCACTTCGAGCCGCGCGCCGGCCTTCACCGCTTCGGCCATGCACGCCAGGTTGCCGGCCCATTCATGGCGACCTACCAGAATCCGCTCGCCGGGCTGCCACGGCCCCAGCGCGTTGAACGCCTGGCTCCAGGCTGCCGAGCCGCTGCTGGCGAAGGCGATGTCTTCGGGCTGGGCGTTGAGCAGGGCGGCGGCCGCGTTGCGCGCGCGTTCCTGTACCCGGTTGTCCGCCGCTTCCATCGGCCCGCCGAGTGCTTCGCGTTGCAACTGTTCGATCACCGCGTCGAGGGTCGTCTGACTCGGCAATGATGCGCCGGCGTGGTTGAAGTGGATCACCTGAGCGCAGCCGGGCGTGGCGGCGCGCAGGCGCAAGATGTCGTCGGTGTTCACGGCTTGAGCTCGAAGATCGCGTCGATTTCCACCGCGACGCCCGCTGGCAGGCTCGACACGCCGACCGCAGTGCGCACGTGCCGGCCCTTGTCGCCAAGAGCGTTGACCAGCAGGTTCGAGGCCCCGTTGGCGACGACGCCCTGAGCCTTGAAGTCCGGTGTGGCGGCCACGAAAACCCCGAGGCGCAGGATGCGCACCAGTTTCGACAGGTCATCGCCCAGTGCATTGCTCAATTGGGCGAGCAGGCCCAAGGCAGCCAGTTCGGCGGCGTTGACCCCTTCTTCGTCGGAGATCGCTTCGCCCAGTCGCCCGATGAACGCAGGTTTGCCGTCGAGTAATGGAATCTGCCCGGAGATGAACAGATGGTTCTGGCTGCCCACATGGTTGACGTAATTGGCGATCGGCTGGCTCGGTTCGGGCAGGCGCAGGCCGAGTTGTTGAACGCGTTGGCTGAGGGAATCGGTCATGGGAAGTCCTCCTGAGTGAGGGCTTCAGCATGTTGATGCGAGCGAAGGGCGACAAACGGATAGATTTAATCCGACGCATCCAAAAAACTCATGCGTTCGCCGCTTCCTCCAGCCACTGGCAGAAACTTTGCGCCGCCGGCGTGGATGGGCGTTGCGGAGTGACCAGCCAATAACCGATCTCGCCGAGCATCGGTGGGGTGTCGAAGACCGACACCAGCACGCCTTCCTTGATTCGCCGCTCGATCATTCGCTGGCGGCCCATGGCAATGCCCTGACCGGCGACGGCCGCTTCGACGACGATGTTGTAGTCGTGGAGCATGACGCTGGGCACATGAGCCAGATCGATGCCGCTGTGTTGTTGCCAGTCGATCCATTCGAATGGCTGGTGCGATTTGGCCATCAGCAACGGTCCGTTGTTCACGCCTTTGGCCTTGAAGGCCGGGCTGCAGACTGGCGTCAGGGTTTCAGCCATGAACCGGCGGGCCTGGACTTTCGGCCAGCCGCCCTTGCCGTAGCGGATCGCCAGGTCTACCTCGCCGGCGTCGACATCGGCCAGTTGCACGGCGGGCAGCAGCTCGACATGGATGTTCGGGTATTTCGCGTTGAAGTCCGCCAGACGCGGCGCCAGCCACAGGGTGGCAAAGGAGGCGAGCAGACCGATGCGCAGGGTAGTGGGGCGTTCGCCGCGCAGGTCGTGGGTGGCGGCGGCAATCGCGGCGAGGGCCGGTTCGATCTGCCGGTAGTAATGTTCGCCGGCAGGTGTCAGATCGATCGCCCGGGTGCGGCGCACGAACAGTCGCTGATCGAGGAATTCTTCAAGTTTGTGCACCTGATGGCTGATCGCGCTTTGGGTCACCGACAGCTCATTGGCAGCCTTGATGAAACTCAGATGGCGGGCCACGGCTTCAAAGGCGCGCAAGGCCATCAGCGGTGGCAGATCCTGATGCAGGGGCACGGCGCAGATCCTTCGGGTTCAGGGCGAGGCGCCGATTGTGCGGGCAAATCCGGTGGGCGGTACATGAATTGTTGTAGAGCGTTCAGGTGAGTGGCTGGTCAGCGCTCGCGTCAGGCCGCATTATTGGCGCAGTCCTGTCGGTGATCCGGCAGTTGTGATTCAGTCCAAGCGATGCACCGAACGCCATGAGCCAAGACGACAAGCTGATCGACCTCAATACCGAACGCGCCAAGCGGGTTCATGACCTCAACGAGAAGCGCCTGAATGAAGTTCGCCAGGCTTTCGAGCAGGCGATGCCGTTGGGTAAACCGAAGAAAAAGCCGAAAAACAAACCAAAAAAGCGTTGATCTCCCCCTGCATCCGTTGATGCAGGTCAGTTATTTCCCTTCCTTTCCTCCCCATGGTGGCCGGCATTGATCCCGGTCAATTCCTGCGCCTGCCTGATTGGTTAACTTGGCTCCATCGCAGCAGAGCAGGGGCCAGGAGGCCAGTCATGTTTTTCGATAACGTGGTGTTTGCCGGGGTCCTGACTGTGGGCCTGATGGTTCTGTTTTTTGCAGGGTTTG
The DNA here is from genome assembly GCF_021018765.1 of Pseudomonas fitomaticsae. GTDB lineage: Bacteria > Pseudomonadota > Gammaproteobacteria > Pseudomonadales > Pseudomonadaceae > Aquipseudomonas > Aquipseudomonas fitomaticsae. The sequence goes on from NZ_CP075567.1 coordinate 1,678,243, forward strand.
GATTTTTTATCTGGAAGGATGCGAATAAGCGCAAGAAGCCTTGATTCTTCTGGGTTTGATGAGCACGCAAGGCATTTTGGGCAACTTCGGTTGCCCTTTTTTTTTGTGTCTTGGCGGCCTTTGGGCCGACCATGCTTTGGGTGTTTTTTTGTGAATATCCGTTTTTGCGGGTGTTGCCGCTGGCGGTTTCGCCCTTACGGCGAGTCCCTTTGGCAAACGCCGGAGTGCCGGCCCAGCCCAAAGGAACCAAAGGTCTGGGCCCCTGCGTTCGGCACCTCGCTTTGGCTCGGTGTTCCTTCGTTCCGGGATTCATCCGGGGGCATCGCCTACGGTTTGCTTCGCTGCACCTCCTCTCGATGTGTTTGGCTCCGCCAAACGGCGCTACGCGCCCACCCCCGGATAAATCCCTCCACTCAGCCTTCCGATGGGGCCGGCACGTCAAAAGCGGTACTCGAGCTAACGCTCATCGTGTTGAGTGGTGGGAAGCCAAAGCAAAGGCAAAGGCAGGCTTTAGATGTTTGCTTTTTAAGACCTGAGTACACCTCGGTATCTCACGTCGGCGTACCTCTCCCAAACAACTCGGTCGGCTCCCTCTCCCTACGGGCGGTCCGACGTTTCGGGAGGGCTGGGGTGAGGGCGCTCTTGATCTTCAGCGGCTCTTCACCGCGACCAACAAAAAAGGCGTGATCCTTTCGAATCACGCCTTCTTCACTACATCAATCTATCAGCTACCCAGCGCCTTCGACGCCAGCCAGAACAGGCCGGCCGACAGGGCCACGGTGGCTGGCAGGGTCAGGACCCAGGCCAGCAGGATGGTTTTCACCGTGCCGCCTTGCAGGCCGCTTTTGTTGGCGACCATGGTGCCGGCCACGCCCGAGGAGAGGACGTGGGTGGTGGACACCGGCAGGCTGAAGATGTTGGCCATGCCGATCAGGCTGGCGGTGGTGATCTGGGCCGACATGCCTTGCGAGTAGGTCATGCCTTGTTTGCCGATCTTCTCGCCGATGGTCAGTACCACGCGTTTCCAGCCGACCATGGTGCCCAGGCCCAGGGCCAGGGCGACCGCCAGAATTACCCAGAACGGGGCGTATTCGGTGGTGGTGGTCAGGTCTTTGCGCAGTTTGTCCAGGTCGGCTTTTTCACGCGGTGCGAGGCCTGGCAGTTTGCTGACTTTCTTCGCGGTGTCGTCCAGGCAGAGCAGGTAGCGACGCACTTCGATGCGGCTTTCCGAGGACAGCGAGTGATAGTCCGCTACACCTTTGAGGGTGTCGAGCAGGGCGGTGATGGTCGGTTCGGTCTGTTGCGGGTTGCAACGGAATTTCTCCGGCAGGTCGCCTTCCACGCTTTTGCCCAGGGCCAGGAATTCGCCCAGGGTTTCGGCGTTGCGCTTGTAGAACTGGCTCAGGTGCAGGGTCGCGTCGCGAGTCCGTTCGATCTGGTAGGTGGTGCTGTTCAGGTCGAGTACGAACTGCGCAGGCACGATACCGATCAGTACCAGCATGATCAGGCCGATACCTTTTTGGCCGTCGTTGGAGCCGTGCACGAAGCTCACGGCCATGGCCGAGATCACCAGGACCAGACGGTTCCAGAACGGTGGGTGCTTCTTGTCGTCGATCTTGCGGCGCTGTTCCGGCGTCTTGTGCATCTTCGACAGCGGGCGCCACCATTTCAGGCCGATCAGCACCAGCGCGGCGATCAGGAAACCGGCCATCGGCGAGAACACCAGCGAGGCGCCGATATCGATCGCTTTCTGCCAGTTGACGCCGTCAGCCAGTGGAATTTCGTTGATCAGGGCGTTGGCCAGGCCGACACCGAGGATCGAACCGATCAGCGTGTGCGAGCTGGAGGCCGGGATACCGAAGTACCAGGTGCCCAGGTTCCAGGCGATGGCGGCGGCGAGCAGCGAGAACACCATTGCCAGACCATGGCCGGTGTTCACGTTGATCAACAGTTCTACCGGCAGCAGGTGCACGATGGCATACGCCACGCCAACGCCGCCCAGCAATACGCCGAGGAAGTTGAACACGCCCGAGAAGAACACCGCCAGGTGAGGCGGCATCGCTTTGGTGTAGATAACAGTGGCTACCGCGTTAGCGGTGTCATGAAATCCATTGATGAACTCGAAGGCGAGGACAAATGTCAGGGCGAGCAGGAGGCTCACAAGCACCCAGGCATCCAGTCCGCTGAATAAATCGATCATGAAGGTTTTCTGACCCGGTCATAAGGGGGCGCGATTATGCCAGAAAAGACTGGAAATCGATCCCCTACCTGCTCATCGGTAAGCTTCTTCGCCAAATTAATTTGTATCAAGGTGCATTACCCAAGCTTTTTGGAGGGTTTTACAAGGTATTGATTCTATTGAGAAAAATGCAAGTCGCCGGTGGATTGGCCGGTTGTCGGGAGGGGGCTGAAACTTGTATGAAATATCTGAGAAACGCGTCTGACATGCTCCAGACCTGTGCATTACAGGGGAGTTGGCCGCTGCCCGCGGGTAGCGGGCGCGCAAGGCATCGTCAGTCCACCGTGCTTGTAGCCCGGTGAGTACGCTTACCCTCGAAAGTCTCAAAGGAAGGCATCAAGGCTCTTCGGCTTTGAGTTCCTCTTCCATTTTTTTCAGTTCTTGCTGGAAGACCTGATCCTGAACGGTAGGGCGTTTACGCCAGGCTTTGCGTTCGGGTTCGGGCTGGGCGGCGTAGGTGGTGACTTCCCCGCCGTAAACTTCCTTGTAACGTTGTTCCTGGCGCTCAAGTTCCGCGCGCAGTTCGTCTTTCGTCACAGTGCTACCTGTATGAGTTGAGATAAATGTCTGGTGAACGCACTGCAACGAATCATTTAACCGGTTCACCAACAAGCGCTCGCCCGGACAGGCAGCGGGGTTGTCGGGAAGACGGTCAGGACTTCCATGTTGCAGGCGGCTACGGCACCAGATTAAAACTGACGCAGCATCAGTTTCCTGTTTCAGCGAGCGCGCTGGCGGTGCATGAGTAATGAGCATCAGGCGCTGGCCGGGGCCGGCGGCGATGGACATCGCGCCAGCGGGTGGCACCGTCGGCAAATAAAAGCGCGGTGTCACTGAGGTGCATTATAGCGGCCGAATCGGGATTGACTATCTTTGCCAAGTTAAAAACGGTTCTGGATGTGTGATTGTTTTGTGACGTGCAACTTTCATCAATAGTTGCATCGTTGTTGCGCAGTGTTTGGTTTCTGGCGCCATTTAGTCGAACAACTAAGGCGTGTTAACTACGCAGGCGTTCCAGGTTCAAATCCGCTCTGAGCAGCCCGACCGGGGAGGCGAGGGCGATTGCGATTATCGGTCGACGGTTCGATAATCGCCCGGTGTTGGCGGTCTGTCGCTTGTCTATCCGCCGGCAAGCCGCTTGTATAGCCGTTGATCCGAACAAGAAAAAAAGGACCTGACATGAACGATCAAATGCGCAATTCCTTCACCTCGGTAGCGCCGCCGATCGTCGCTTCGCCGGCCAAGCGTATCCAGGCCCTGACCGGTGATCCGGATTTCATGACCTCCCTGGCCCGTGGCCTGGCGGTGGTGCAGGCGTTTCAGGAGCGCAAGCGCCACCTGACCATCGCCCAGATCAGCCACCGTACGGAAATTCCCCGCGCCGCCGTGCGCCGTTGCCTGCACACACTGATCAAACTCGGCTACGCCACCACCGACGGGCGCACTTATTCGCTTCTGCCCAAAGTGCTGACCCTCGGCCACGCCTATCTGTCTTCGACGCCGCTGGCGGTCTCGGCCCAGCCGTATCTCGACCGCATGAGTGAGCAACTGCACGAGGCCTGCAACATGGCCACGCTTGAAGGCGACGACATTCTCTACATCGCCCGTTCGGCCACCACTCAGCGTCTGATTTCGGTGGACCTCTCGGTAGGCGGGCGTTTGCCGGCGTACTGCACGTCCATGGGGCGGATCCTGCTGGCGGCGCTGGACGACACCTCACTGCGCGAATACCTCGACCACGCCGAACTGGTCGCCAAGACCAGCCGCACCCTTCACACCCCCGACGCCTTGCTCGAATGTCTGCAGGAAGTGCGGCAGCAGGGCTGGTGCATCGTCGATCAGGAACTGGAGCAAGGTCTGCGCTCGATTGCCGTGCCGGTCTACGACGCTTCCGGCCAAGTGGTGGCCGCGCTCAACGTCAGCACTCACGCCGGTCGCGTCAGCCGTACGGAGCTTGAGCAGCGCTTCCTGCCCGGCCTGTTAAGCGCCAGTCGCGACCTCAGTGCGCAATTGTTTGCCTGATGAAGCTGTTCGATAAACGCACAGAGTTGCGTTTATCGAATTGACGCTAAAACCCCCGGATCATTAATGTCGCGGCAGCGTCATCCGGCGCGAATGTGAATGAGCCCGCCGGATTGTCGACTCCCATAATAATGACAAGAGGCAACTTCCCATGCGCACGTTCCCCGACTGTCGCCGCTCCCGTTCCTGTTGCCGGTATTAGCGCAACGCCTGATTCCTTCCTTATATAGTTGTGTCCGTGCCGCTCTCTGGCCGGTCGCCGTTCGACTGCGTTTTTTGCGTGGAATAAAAATAATGAACCAGCCTCAGTCTGCTGTAGGTCACTGCCTCGACGTGCAGTCCTTTATCAACGCCCAACCGATCTCGCGCTATCAGTGGCGCGTGGTGATTCTGTGTTTCCTGATTGTGTTCCTCGATGGCCTCGACACCGCGGCCATGGGTTTTATCGCGCCGGCCCTGTCCCAGGACTGGGGCATCGACCGCGCCAGCCTCGGCCCGGTGATGAGTGCCGCGTTGATCGGCATGGTCTTTGGCGCGCTGGGCTCCGGGCCGTTGGCTGACCGCTTCGGGCGAAAAGTCGTACTGGTCGGCGCGGTTTTTCTGTTCGGTGCCTTCAGCCTGGCTTCGGCCTACGCCACCAATGTCGATCAGTTGCTGGTACTGCGTTTCCTCACCGGTCTGGGGCTGGGTGCCGGGATGCCGAACGCCACCACCCTGCTGTCGGAATACACCCCGGAGCGCAAGAAGTCGTTGCTGGTGACCAGCATGTTCTGCGGCTTCAACCTCGGCATGGCCGGTGGTGGATTCATCTCGGCCAAGCTGATCCCGGCATTCGGCTGGCACAGCCTGTTGCTGATCGGCGGGATCCTGCCGCTGATCCTCACCGTGGTGTTGCTGCTCTGGCTGCCGGAATCGGCGCGTTATCTGGTGGTGCGCAATCGCGGCACCGACAAAGTACGCAAGACCCTTGCGCCCATTGACCCGGCCACCGTCGCTCAGGCCGCGAGTTTCAGTGTGCCGGAACAGAAAACCGTAAAAGCGCGCAACGTGTTCGCGGTGATTTTCTCCGGCACCTACAGCGTCGGCACGTTGCTGCTGTGGCTGACCTACTTCATGGGCCTGGTGATCGTTTACCTGCTGACCAGCTGGCTGCCGACCCTGATGCGCGACAGCGGCGCGAGCATGGAACAGGCGGCGTTTATCGGCGCGCTGTTCCAGTTCGGCGGGGTGTTGAGCGCGGTCGGCGTAGGCTGGGCGATGGACCGCTTCAATCCGCACAAGGTCATTGGCATTTTCTACCTGCTGGCCGGGGTGTTTGCCTACGCCGTGGGGCAAAGCCTGGGCAACATCACGCTGCTGGCGACGCTGGTGCTGGTGGCGGGCATGTGCGTCAACGGCGCGCAATCGGCGATGCCGTCACTGGCGGCGCGGTTTTATCCGACGCAGGGCCGGGCGACAGGTGTGTCGTGGATGCTCGGAATCGGCCGGTTCGGCGCGATTCTCGGGGCGTGGATGGGCGCGACACTGTTGGGCCTGGGCTGGAATTTCGAACAGGTGCTGACAGCGTTGGTGATTCCGGCCGGGCTGGCGACGGCAGCGGTGGTGATCAAGGGCCTGGTCAGTCACGCGGACGCGACCTGATATCCATGTCCATCACTCCCGCACGCGGTGCGGGAGTGATCATTAGGCAGATAACAATCTGTTCGATAAACGAACACTCAGTCGATTATCGGATTGTTTGGCGAAAATCAGCGGCTTAATCTTCAGTGACTCCGGCGCAGAACCTCGCGCCTTTTTATCACTGGCGATTCATTACAAAAAACAGGAGCCCGCTCCATGGCTGAGATCCTTTCGCTGCACGACGCGGTGAAGCAATTCGTCAACGACGGCGACACCGTCGCGCTCGAAGGCTTCACTCACCTGATCCCTACGGCGGCGGGTCATGAAATCATTCGTCAGGGCAAGAAAGATCTGACCCTGGTGCGGATGACGCCTGACCTGATCTACGACCAACTGATCGGCGCCGGCTGTGCACGCAAGCTGATCTTCTCCTGGGGCGGCAACCCTGGCGTGGGTTCGCTGCACCGTCTGCGCGACGCGGTCGAGAAGCAATGGCCGCATGCGCTGGAAATCGAAGAACACAGCCACGCCGACCTGGCCAATGCCTACGTCGCCGGCGCCTCCGGCCTGCCATTCGCGGTGCTGCGGGCCTACGCCGGTTCCGACCTGCCGAAGGTCAACCCGCTGATCAAATCCGTGACGTGCCCATTCACCGGCGAAGTGCTGGCGGCGGTGCCGTCGGTGCGTCCGGACGTGACCGTGATCCACGCCCAGAAGGCCGACCGTCAGGGCAACGTGCTGCTGTGGGGCATCCTCGGCGTACAGAAAGAAGCCGCGTTGGCCGCCAAGCGTTGCATCGTCACCGTCGAAGAAATCGTCGACAACCTCAACGCCCCGATGAACGCCTGCGTGCTGCCGACCTGGGCCTTGAGCGCGGTCTGCCACGTACCCGGTGGCGCGCATCCGTCCTACGCCCACGGTTACACCGAGCGTGACAACCGCTTCTATCAGGCGTGGGATCCGATCGCCCGCGACCGTGAGACTTTTACTGCGTGGATCAACGAATACATCCATGGCTGCGCTGACTTCAGCGAGTTCCAGGCCAAATTGGCCGCTGCTTCGGAGGCCAAGTAATGACTTACACCACCAATGAAATGATGACCGTCGCCGCGGCCCGACGCCTGAAGAACGGCTCGGTGTGCTTCGTCGGCATCGGCCTGCCGTCGAAAGCCGCCAACCTGGCGCGCCTGACCTCGTCGCCGGACGTGGTGTTGATCTACGAGTCGGGCCCTATCGGTGCCAAACCCAGCGTGTTGCCACTGTCCATCGGTGACGGCGAACTGGCGGAAACCGCTGACACTGTCGTGCCGACCGGTGAGATTTTTCGCTACTGGCTACAGGGCGGACGCATCGACGTCGGTTTCCTCGGCGCAGCGCAGGTCGACCGTTTCGGCAACATCAACACCACGGTGGTCGGCGACTATCACCGGCCGAAAGTCCGTCTGCCGGGTGCCGGTGGCGCGCCGGAAATTGCCGGTTCCGCGAAAAGCGTGCTGATCATCCTTAAACAGTCCGCGCGTTCGTTTGTCGACAAACTCGACTTCATCACCTCGGTCGGTCATGGCGAGGGCGGCGATTCACGCAAGCGTCTGGGCCTGCCGGGCGCCGGTCCGGTGGGGATCATCACCGATTTGTGCATCATGGAACCGGAAGAGGGCACCCATGAATTCGTGGTCACCGCACTGCACCCTGGGGTGACCCGTGAGCAAGTGGTCGCCGCCACCGGTTGGGCGATCCGTTTTGCCGACAGCGTGGCCACCACCGCCGAGCCGACCGAAGTCGAGCTGACCGCCCTGCGCGATCTCGAAGCCCGCACCGCAGCGGCCCACGGCCAGGCACCGGGAGAAGCATGATGCGCGACGTTTATATCTGCGATGCGATACGTACCCCCATCGGTCGTTTTGGTGGCGGTCTGGCGGCGGTTCGCGCCGACGACCTGGCCGCCGTGCCGATCAAGGCCTTGATGGAGCGCAATTCGTCGGTGGACTGGAGCGCCCTCGACGAAGTATTCCTCGGTTGCGCCAACCAGGCCGGCGAAGACAACCGCAACGTCGCGCGCATGGCGCTGTTGCTGGCCGGTCTGCCGGAGAGCGTTCCGGGCGTCACCCTCAATCGCCTTTGCGCTTCGGGCATGGACGCCATCGGTACGGCGTTCCGCGCCATTGCCAGCGGCGAAATGGAGCTGGCGATTGCCGGCGGTGTCGAGTCGATGTCCCGCGCACCGTTCGTGATGGGCAAGGCTGATGCGGCGTTTTCGCGCAACATGAAGCTGGAAGACACCACCATCGGCTGGCGTTTCATCAACCCGTTGATGAAGGCCCAGTACGGCGTCGATGCGATGCCGCAGACCGCCGACAACGTCGCCGACGATTACCAGATTTCCCGCGAGGATCAGGACGCTTTCGCCCTGCGCAGTCAGCAACGTACTGCCGCTGCCCAGGCTGCCGGCTACTTCGCCGAAGAAATCGTCGAAGTGCGGATCGCCCACAAGAAGGGCGAAACCGTGGTCAGCCAGGACGAACACCCTCGTGCCGACACCACGCTTGAAGCCCTGACCAGACTGAAACCGGTCAACGGCCCGGACAAGACCGTCACCGCCGGCAACGCTTCGGGCGTCAACGACGGTGCTGCCGCGCTGATTCTGGCCTCGGCCGAAGCGGTGAAAAAACACGGTCTGACTGCCCGCGCCAAAGTGCTCGGGATGGCCAGCGCCGGGGTTGCGCCACGGGTGATGGGCATCGGCCCGGTGCCGGCGGTGCGCAAACTCACCGAACGCCTTGGCGTGGCGGTCAGCGATTTCGATGTGATCGAACTCAACGAAGCGTTTGCCAGCCAGGGTCTGGCGGTATTGCGTGAGCTGGGGCTGGCGGACGACGCGGCCCAGGTCAACCCGAACGGCGGCGCGATTGCGTTGGGTCACCCGCTGGGCATGAGCGGCGCGCGTCTGGTGCTGACCGCGCTGCATCAGCTGGAAAAGACCGGTGGCAAGAAAGGTCTGGCGACCATGTGCGTCGGTGTCGGCCAGGGTCTGGCCCTGGCCATCGAACGCGTCTGACGCAAGCCGTGACGAAAAAGAACAGAGGAAAGCGAAATGACTGACAAGCCTGGTTACCGCCGCCCGCAGGAAGGCACCCAGCCGCCGTACCTGCACCCGACCTATCAATCCACCAATCTGCGCTCGCCGTCCAAGCCGTTGGTGTTTCTGCCGCACTCGCTGTCGGAAATCACCGGCCCGACCATCGGTGCCGAGCGCGTGGCCGACACCGACAACGATCTGACCGCCCAGCATCAGGGTGAACCGCTCGGCGAGCGGATCATCATTCACGGGCGTGTGCTCGACGAAGACGGTCTGCCGGTGCCGGGGATTCTGGTGGAGATCTGGCAGGCCAACGCCGCCGGTCGCTACAACCATGCCCGTGACCTGCACGACGCACCGCTGGACCCGAACTTCACCGGCACCGGCCGCACCGTGACCGACGCCGACGGCTGGTATCAGTTCCAGACCATCAAGCCCGGCGCGTATCCGTGGGGCAACCACCACAACGCCTGGCGCCCGGCGCATGTGCATTTCTCGCTGTTCGGGCCGAGCATCCTGACGCGCCTGGTCACGCAAATGTATTTCCCGGGCGACCCGCTGCTGGCCTACGACCCGATCTACAACTGCGTGCCGGACACCTCGGCCAAGGAACGCCTGATCGCCGCTTTCGATCTGGAAAAAACCATTCCGTCCTACGCCCTCGCTTATCGCTGGGACATCGTGCTGCGCGGCCGCGAAGCCACGCCGATGGAGAAATGAGATGACCCTGACTGCGACCACGTCCCACACCGTCGGGCCGTATTACCACATCGGCCTGACCTGGCTGAACCGCGAAAACCTCGCCAACGAACTGACCCTCGGCCAGCGCGTGGCGATCACCGGGCAAGTGGTGGATGGCAACGGCGATGTCGTCAACGATGCCATGCTCGAAGTCTGGCAGGCCAACGCCGCCGGCAAATATGACCACCCGGAAGACGAGCAGGCCAAGCCGCTCGATCCGAATTTCGAAGGTTTCGGCCGGGTGCCGGTGGATGCGGAAGGGCGCTTTCGTTTCACCACCATCAAGCCGGGCACGGTTGAAGGCCTGAAGGGTTCGACCCAGGCGCCGCACCTGGTGGTGCTGGTGTTTGCGCGCGGGTTGGTGAAGCACTTGCTGACGCGGATTTATTTCGAGGGCGATCCGGCGAACGTCAATGATCCGCTGCTCGAATGCGTACCGGCCGAGCGCCGCACCACGTTGCTGGCGAAGCCGGATGCGGCGGGTGTTTATCAGTGGAATGTGATCCTGCAGGGCACTGATGCCGAGACGGTGTTCTTCGATTACTGAAGTGATCACACATCCCCTGTGGGAGCGGGCTTGCTCGCGAAGAGGGTGTGTCAGTCGACATTGATGTTGGCTGATCCAACGCCTTCGCGGGCAAGCCCGCTCCCACAAGGATTTGCAGCGCTTGAGTATCTGTGGAACGGGACTGTTGCAAAGTGTGTCTAGACTCTCACTGTCCCTATCGAGTGAAAAACAATGACAACCCTCACCTCCCATTACACCGGTGAAGAGCGCAGCAAGCGCATCTTTGCCATTGTCGGCGCGTCGTCCGGCAACCTCGTCGAATGGTTCGACTTCTACGTCTACGCCTTCTGCGCGATCTATTTCGCCCCGGCGTTTTTCCCCTCCGACAACCCCACGGTGCAGCTGGTCAACACGGCAGGCGTATTCGCCGCCGGGTTCCTGATGCGACCGATCGGCGGCTGGATTTTCGGCCGGGTCGCGGACAAGCACGGGCGCAAGAACTCGATGCTGATCTCGATCCTGATGATGTGCTTCGGTTCGCTGCTGATCGCCTGTCTGCCGACCTACAAGGACATCGGCGTCTGGGCGCCGTTGCTGCTGTTGTTCGCGCGTCTGTTGCAAGGCCTGTCAGTGGGCGGTGAGTACGGCACCACCGCGACCTACATGAGCGAAGTCGCGCTCAAGGGCCAGCGCGGGTTCTTCGCCTCGTTCCAGTACGTGACGCTGATCGGCGGGCAACTGCTGGCGGTGCTGCTGGTGGTGATCCTGCAACAGTTCCTCTCTGAAGAAGAATTGCGTGCCTACGGCTGGCGGATTCCGTTCGTGGTCGGCGCGGCCGCTGCGCTGATTTCGCTGTTCCTGCGCCGTTCGCTGAAAGAAACCACCAGCAAGGAAATGCGCGAGAACAAGGACGCCGGCAGCATCCGCGCCCTGTTCCGCGACCACAAGGCCGCGTTCATTACCGTGCTCGGCTACACCGCCGGTGGCTCGCTGATTTTCTACACCTTCACCACGTATATGCAGAAGTACCTGGTGAACACCGCCGGCATGCACGCCAAGACCGCCAGCTACATCATGACCGGCGCGCTGTTCCTGTACATGTGCATGCAGCCGCTGTTCGGCATGCTCGCCGACAAGATCGGCCGGCGTAACTCGATGCTCTGGTTCGGCGGCCTTGGTACGTTGTTCACGGTGCCGATCCTGCTCAGCCTGAAAAGTGTCGGCAGCCCGTTCCTGGCCTTTGTGCTGATCACCCTGGCGCTGTCGATCGTCAGTTTCTACACCTCGATCAGCGGTCTGGTGAAAGCCGAAATGTTCCCGCCGGAAGTCCGCGCCCTCGGCGTCGGCCTGGCGTATGCGGTAGCCAACGCGATCTTCGGCGGTTCGGCAGAATACGTCGCCCTGAGCCTGAAGGCCGGCGGCATGGAAAACGCGTTCTACTGGTATGTCACGATCATGATGGCCGTGGCGTTCCTGTTCAGCCTGCGCCTGCCCAAAGAAGCGAAGTATTTGCACCACGACCTTTAAACCGATGCGCGCGGGCCACAACGGCCCGCGCCGGCAAGGACTGTTTATGACTCAGCGACCGGGCAATCAATTGTTCGATGCCTACTTTACTGCCCGCGATATGCGCGACGTGTTCTGCGATCAGGGCCGGGTGCAGGCGATGCTCGACTTCGAAGCGGCGCTGGCCCGGGCCGAAGCGCGGGTCGGATTGATTCCGGCGAATGCTGTCGCGTCGATCGAAAACGCTTGCCGCGCCGGGCTGTTTGATTTCGCAGCGCTGGGCGAGGCGATTGCCACGGCCGGCAATTCGGCGATTCCACTGGTCAAGGCGTTGGGCAAACTGATCGCCGCGATCGATGCCGAAGCTGAGCGGTACGTGCATCTGGGTGCTACCAGCCAGGACGTGATGGATTCCGGGCTGGTGCTGCAATTGCGCCAGGCGCTGGAATTGATTGAAGGGGAGCTGACGCAACTGGCCGACTCCCTCGCCACTCAGGCACAGCGCCACGCCGCGACGCCGCTGGCCGGGCGCACCTGGCTGCAACACGCGACGCCGGTGACGCTCGGCATGAAAATCGCCGGTTGGCTCGGTGCCGTGACTCGCAGCCGTCAACGCCTGCGCGAGCTCAAACCACGACTGCTGGTGCTGCAATTCGGCGGCGCGTCCGGCACCCTCGCGGCGCTCGGCGAACAGGCGTTGCCGATCGCCCAGGCGCTGGCCGAAGAACTGCAACTGAGCCTGCCGGAACAACCGTGGCACACCCAGCGTGATCGCATTGTCGAGTTTGGTGCTGTGCTCGGGCTGATCGCCGGCAGCCTCGGCAAATTCGGTCGCGACGTCAGCCTGTTGATGCAGACCGAAGCGGCGGAAGTGTTCGAGCCGTCGGCGCCGGGCAAGGGCGGTTCCTCGACCATGCCGCACAAGCGCAATCCGGTGGGCGCGGCGGTGCTGATCGGTGCGGCGACCCGCGTGCCGGGGCTGGTCTCGACGCTGTTCAGTGCCATGCCCCAGGAACACGAGCGAAGCCTCGGTTTGTGGCACGCCGAATGGGAAACCCTGCCGGAAATCTGCTGCCTGGTATCGGGTGCGCTGCAACAGGCGCGGCTGCTGGCTGATGGTCTCGAAGTCGATGCCGCGCGCATGGGCCGCAACCTCGAATTGACCCAAGGTCTGGTGCTGGCCGAAGCGGTGAGCATCGTGCTCGCGCAACGGGTCGGCCGCGACACCGCGCATCATCTGCTCGAACAATGCTGCAAACGAGCGGTGGCCGAACAGCGCCATCTGCGTGCGGTACTCGGTGACGAGCCACAGGTGACTGCCGAACTGAGCGCAACCGAACTGGATCATCTGCTCGATCCCGCCCATTACCTCGGTCAGGCGCAGGTCTGGGTCGAGCGTGCGGTGGCCGAACACAACGCATTGTCTGACTGAAAGGAGAGGGCTGTGGCTTTCGTTCAACTCGCCGATGGCGAACTGCATTACACATTGGAAGGCCCGGTCGATGCGCCGGTGCTGGTGCTGTCGAACTCGCTGGGCACCGACCTACACATGTGGGACGCGCAGATGCCGGCCTTCACCGAACATTTTCGCGTGCTGCGTTTTGATACGCGCGGGCACGGCCAGTCGCTGGTGACGCCCGGCCCTTACAGCATCGAGCAACTGGGCCGCGACGTGCTGGCGCTGCTGGATGCGCTGCACATCGAACGTGCGCATTTCTGCGGTCTGTCGATGGGCGGCCTGATCGGCCAGTGGCTGGGGATCAACGCCGGCCAGCGTCTGAACAAACTGATCGTCTGCAACACGGCGGCGAAAATCGGCGATCCGTCGGTGTGGAATCCGCGCATCGAAACCGTGCTGCGCGACGGCCCGGCGGCGATGGTCGCGTTGCGTGATGCGTCGATTGCCCGCTGGTTTACCCCGGACTTTTCTGCCGCCAATCCGGCAGCCGCCAAGCAGATCACCGACATGCTGGCCGCGACCAATCCTGAAGGTTACGCCGCCAACTGCGCGGCGGTGCGCGATGCGGATTTCCGTGAGCAGTTGTCGTCGATCACGGCGCCGCTGCTGGTGATCGCCGGTACCGAAGATGCGGTGACGCCACCGTCCGGCGGGCATTTCATTCAGGAGCATGTGCGCGGCGCCGAGTACGCCGAGTTCTATGCGGCGCATCTTTCAAACGTTCAGGCCGGCGACGCGTTCAGCGACCGCGTGCTGACCTTTTTGCTGGCCGATTGAGGGGATTTCCGTGGACGAGAAACAACGTTACGACGACGGCATGCAAGTGCGCCGCGCGGTGCTCGGTGACGCTCACGTCGATCGCAGTCTGACCACGCTGACCGAGTTCAACTCGGAGTTCCAGGAGATGATCACCCGTCACGCCTGGGGCGACATCTGGACCCGTTCGGGCCTGCCGCGCCACACCCGCAGCCTGATCACCATCGCCATGCTGATCGGCATGAACCGCGAAGGCGAACTCAAGTTGCACCTGCGCGCAGCGGCCAACAATGGCGTGAGCCGCGGCGAGATCAAGGAAGTGATCATGCAGAGCGCGATCTACTGCGGGATTCCGGCGGCGAATGCGACGTTTCATCTGGCCGAATCGGTGTGGGATGAACTGGGTATCGAATCACGCGAGTAATCGTTGAATTCGAGGGATCGCAGCCTGTGGAAGGCTGCGATCCTTTGAGTTTCACACCTTGGCCACAATGAATATCCGCTTGAACGGAAACAACGTATGCCCGTCGTCTTCCTGCGGATAATGCGCATGCACCCGCATCAGGTAGTGATAGATGAAGAGCGCCTGTTCCTCCGGCGTCAGTCCCTGCATCACCGGCCGCAGCGCCGACACCTTCACCCAGTCATAAACCGGTGACTTGCCGTCGACCACCTGCAACTGCTCGGTTTCCCAGATATCCAGCGACCGGGTCAGCGGTGCGAGCAAACGATAGTAATCCTCCAGCGACAATAACGGCCGCGCCGCCATGCGCTGGCGCAGTTGCGGGCTGCCCAGCGGTTGGCGACCGGGGCCGGCATCCTCGAGGGTATCGAGCATCAGGCGATACCACAGCGCATCGCGCCAGTCCGGCATGTGCGCAGCCAGACAACCGCCGGGGTTGAGGTGGCGAAGCAATCCCGGCAGCAGCGTCTGATGGTCATCGATGAAGTGCAGCACAGCCGCGGCGAACAACAGGTCGGCCGGTTTACGGGGTTTCCAGTGTTGCAGCTCGGCGTGTTGCCAGCGCGCCTTGATCGGCAGGCAACGGGCGACCTGAAGCATGTCTTTCGAACTGTCGATGCCCTTGAGGTCTGCCCGGGGCCAGCGATCTGCAAGAACCTTCGTGGCAATCCCGGTGCCGCAACCGAGGTCATAAATGCGTTGAGGATCGTGCAGGTCCACGCGGCCGAGCAATTCATCGACCGGTTGTTGCCTGAGACGGGAAAACTGCTGGTACGCCCGGGCGTCCCAGTCAGTGCAGGGCGAACCCCGCGTTTCGGTTTTGACGCGCATGAGGTGATCCTCTCTGGCGAATTACAGTTGTCTTCCAATGACGTTGAGCGTTTTCAGGACAATGGCCACACCTTTGCGCGTATCGCGATCATTCAACAGTTTGAGCAGGGTATAGAGGCTTGGCGATTTGGCCTGCGCCATGGTTTCAGCCCGGGCCAGGCGCAGGGTGTTGGTCGCTGCCCAGCCGGAGGCCGTCGCCTGTTCGAACAGCAGTGCCAGTTTCTCCACCATGGCCTCATCCAGCAGATCGACCAGATCCGACAGCAAGGAAAGCAGGTCGACAATATTTTCCAGCCGCCCGCCGTCGATCAGCGGTTGCAACCTGGCCATCAGGGCGATGTACCCGGGTGTGGCCGACAGGTCTTCAGACATGTTCATCAGCAATCACTCCTCCCCATGCAGGGTCAAAGCATTCCACGGGCCACCGCCCAGTAAAGACCGCGATTGAAGCCGTTGCGCAGCAGGCCGCCAAGTTTGGTTGGTGGCGTCGGCAGTACGTCGCGGCTGTAGTTGTACCAAAGCGGCATTCCAGCGTTCAGGCCCATTTGCGCGACGGCCTGAACGCGACCGTCATAGGCACTGACGGGGTGCCCCAGACGGATTTCGGCGGTGATGTTGTTGGCGATCACCGGCGCCTGGTTATGGCAGGCGCCTCCGGCCTTGCTCACTGGCAGGTCAACGGTGTCGCCGATCACGTAGACCCCGTCCAGGCCATAGACCTGCAGGGTTTCGTGGTTGGTCGGCAACCAGCCTTCGTTGTTGGGTGCCTGGGAGATTCCGGATTCCAGCACGGCATCCACGGCACGGATCGGTGGAGTTGCCATCAGGATGTCGAACGGTTGCGCTGCGCCTTCTTCGGAATAGGCGATTTTCGCGTCTGGATCGACCCGGCTCAGAGTGAAGCTGCGCTGATACTCAATGCCCAGCTTGTCGAAGATGCCGGGCAGGACTTCCCCGGTCGGGCGTTGCAGGAACAGGCAGTTGCGCAACAACTGGGCGGTGGTGGGGTAGGTGTAGATGATTTCCACCTTGTCGCGCACACCCCGTCGACGTAGCAGATCATCCACCATCAATGTCGTTTCAACCGGCGCAATTCCGCATTGATGCGGAACGTTGTGCGCGCGTGGGAAAGACACGGTGATGA
Source organism: Pseudomonas fitomaticsae (assembly GCF_021018765.1). Classification (GTDB taxonomy): domain Bacteria; phylum Pseudomonadota; class Gammaproteobacteria; order Pseudomonadales; family Pseudomonadaceae; genus Aquipseudomonas; species Aquipseudomonas fitomaticsae. The sequence goes on from NZ_CP075567.1 coordinate 1,694,608, forward strand.
AAATCCGGCCCTTCTCAATCGTGCTCAGACGCTGTGCCAGTCGGTACGCCGGATCGTATTGATAGAAATGATCGCCGGCTTCCTTCAAGCCTTCGATGCGTTCCGGTGCGGGCACGCATCCGGTGGCGATGACCAGAAAGTCGTAGTCAAGGCATTTGCCGCTTCGGGTCTTGAGGCGTTGGTTGTCGAAGTCGAACCGCGTGACCATTTCAACCTGAAAGTCGATTTCCGGGCGCAACAACGAGCGCTCCGGGCGTTTGAGTTCTTCCTTGAAGAACAGATTGAACGCCACGTACATGAACGCGGGTTTGTAGTAATGATCGGAGGATTCCGACAGCAGGGTGATCGAGACTTCGCCACGCAGGATTTCAGGATACAGCTTGCCGACCAGTTGATTGGCCAGCATGGTTCCGCCTACGCCGCCACCGACGATAACTATTCGCTTGCTCATACCTGACCTCCGTGGCCAAGGTGTGCTTCGCGTACAGCATCCGGAGATAACGGAAGAGTAAGGGGGCTCCTACTTCAGGCTGGAGAGTTGAACGTACTGTTTAACTGTATCTTCGTCTTGGCGACCTGCCGGATCGAAATGACCAGCGGTCATAACGGCGCTCGCCCTGAGCGCCGTTGCCTCCGTTACAGCAGGCTGATCGGATAGCTGACGATCAAGCGGTTCTCGTCGAACTCGTTATTGCTGTAGTCACGGCGCATGGTCGAGTTGCGCCATCTGACGTTCAGGTCCTTGAGCGCGCCGCTTTGCACGGTGTAGCCCAGTTCCGATTCGCGGCCCCATTCCTTGCCGTCGGTGATGGTCCCGGTGTGCACGTTGTCGCCGCTGATGTAGCGGTTCATCAGGGTCAGGCCGGGGATGCCGAGGGCAGCGAAATTGTAGTCGTGGCGCAGTTGCCAGGAGCGTTCCTGAGCATTGTCGTAGCTTGAGTTGTAGCTGTCGTTGGCCAGGGTGCCGCCGCTGGTGCCGTTGACCCGCATCCAGGCACTGTCGCCGGTGAGTTTTTGCAGGCCGACGTAAAAGGTGTTGCCGCCGTATCGCGCGGAGAACAGCCCCGACCAGGTCTTGTTGTCGAGGTCGCCGGCGCGGGCACTGCCGTCGTCCTTGCCGTAGAAGAAACCGAGGTTGGCGCCCAGGGTCCAGTCGCCGAGCGGCTGGCTGTGGATCAGGTTGACGTATTGCTGGCTGTAGATGTCCTTGAGCTCGGCATTCCACAAGCCGATCTGGGTGCGCTTGTCGTTGAACACGTATTCGCCGCCCTGGAAGTTGAAGCGATCGGAGGTGAACGCGGCTTTGCCGGTCATCGACATGTCGCTCATGCTGCTGTCGTCGCGCGGGCTGTTGGCGCGGAACTGGCCGCCATACAGGGTCAGGCCGTCGATTTCCTTCGAGGTGATCTGGCCGCCGCGAAAGGTCTGCGGCAGCGAGCGACCGTCATCCGAGCGCAGGATTGGCAGCACCGGCATCCACTCGCCGACCTTGATTTCGGTCTGCGACAGTCTGGCCTTGAACGCCACGTTGGTGCGACCGAAGGTGTCCGCCGGGCGCCCGTCATGATCCAGCGGCAACAGTTGTGTGCCCCCCGTGCCTTTGCCGCCATCGAGTTTCACCGAATACAACCCCAATACGTCCATGCCGAAACCGACGGTGCCTTGGGTGAAACCGGATTTGGCGTCGAGGATGAAGTTCTGCGTCCACTCTTCAGCCTTGCCCTGAGCCTTGGTCGGGTTGGTGAAGTTGCGGTTGATGTAGAAGTTGCGCAGGTTCAGGTTGACCTTGGCCCCTTCGATGAAACCGGCTTCTTCAGCCGCAGCGGGCAGCGCGACGCCAGCCAGGGCGAGGGCGATCAGGCCGGGAAGTGCGTAGGGCGCAGGGGAGGTTGTCATGGGCTCGGGTCTCTCTTGTTTTTTTGGGCGAACGGGTGCGCTGCGGCGGTTTCTGAGGCGCAGGAATTCAATGGAATCAGGGGCGAAGTGGCGGCGATCAGCCGGATGGAGCAGGGCGCGGGAGCATGGTGTCGAACCTGTTGTTATTGGTTTTGTGGCTCGAATGGTGCGGGGCGCGGGCGAGGCGATTCAATCGGCGAAAGTGGAATTCGGGCGATTATCGAACGCAAGATGTGCGGGCAACAAAAAGCCCGCCATCAGGCGGGCTCGTTGTTTTCAGCGCTCGATCAGAACAACTTCATCTTCGGCGCTTCTTCTTTGAGCGGCTCGTTCTGCGCGGTCTGCGCATTCCAGCCACCGCCCAGTGCCTTGTACAGGTTGACCGCACTGGTCAGTTGCGCGAGGCGGTCGGTGATCAGCGATTGTTGCGCGCTGAACAGCTGTCGCTGGGCATCGAGGAAGGTCAGGTTGCTGTCGACGCCGATGCGATAGCGACGCTCGGCCAGGCGGTAGTAATCCTGGTTGGCGGCGACGAAATCACGCTGGGCCTGCAACTGCTCGGTGTAGGTCTGGCGGGCGGCCAGGCCGTCGGCGACTTCCTGGAAGGCCGTTTGAATGGACTTCTCGTAGTTCGCCACGCCAATGTCCTTCTGGATCTTGGCGTAATCGAGGCTGGCGCGCAGGCTGCCGGCGTTGAAGATCGGCAGGTTGATCTGCGGCTGGAACAGCCACGTGCCCGAACCGCCCTTGAACAGGCCGGACAGGTCCGGGCTCAGGCTGCCCGCATTGGCGGTCAGGCTGATGCTCGGGAAGAACGCTGCACGGGCTGCGCCGATGTTGGCGTTGGCCGCCTTCAGGTTGTACTCGGCCTGAAGGATGTCCGGACGGCGTTGCAGCAGATCCGACGGCAGGCCGGCCGGCACGTCGGCCAGCAGGTCATCCGACAGTGGCTTGGCCGCTTGCAGGTTGGCCGGCACGCCGGTGCCGAGCAGCAGGGTCAGGCTGTTTTCGTCCTGGGCGACCTGTCGGGTGTAACGCGCCAGTTGTGCCCGGGCGTTTTCAACCGAGGTACGCGACTGCGCCAGGTCCAGTGCCGAAGCCACACCGACTTCGTTGCTGCGGCTGGTCAGCTTGTAGCTTTCCTCGAAGGCACCGAGGGTGTCCTGCGTCAGCTTCAGCAGTTCCTTGTCGGCCTGCCAGGTCAGGTAGGCGTTGGCCACACTGGCCACCAGGCTGATCTGGGTGCTGCGGCGCGCTTCTTCGGTGGCGAAGTATTGTTGCAGCGCTTGTTCGCTCAGGCTGCGAACCCGACCGAACAGGTCGAGTTCGTAGGCGCTGATGCCGACGGTGGCGGAGTAGGAGCTGGTGATGCTCGACTCACCGGTCTGCGACGCACGGGCCGGAACCCGCTGACGGCTGCCGCTGGCATTGGCCGACACGGCCGGGAACAGGTCGGCACGCTGGATGCGGTATTGAGCCGCGTAGGCGTCGATGTTCAGCGCCGCGACACGCAGGTCGCGGTTGTTTTCCAGGGCGACCTGGATCAGCTGCTGCAGGGCAGGGTCATGGAAAAACTGCTTCCAGCCCTGCTCGGCAGCGGCCTGCGCCGGCGCCTGGGCCGGCGAGTACGCCGGGCCCTGCGGGAATTGCGCGGCCACCGGTGCTTCAGGCTGCTGATAATCCGGTATCAGCGAGCAACCGCTCAGCACGAAGGCGGCGACTGCGATGGAGAGTAGCGACTTGCTCATTGGCCAGCCTCTTTAGGAGTTTCTATGGCGTCATCCTTGCCGGCGTTTTTGCGCTGACCCATGGACGACACAGTGACGAAGAACAGTGGAACCCAGAAGATCGCCAGGATCGTTGCGGTGAGCATACCGCCAATCACGCCGGTACCGATCGCGTGTTGACTGCCCGAGCCTGCGCCAGTGGAGATAGCCAACGGTACAACACCGAGGACGAAGGCCAGCGACGTCATGATGATCGGTCGCAGACGCATGCGGCAGGCTTCGATGGCCGCATCGCGCAGACTGCGTCCCTGCTCGTGCAGTTCCTTGGCGAACTCGACGATCAGAATGGCGTTTTTAGCTGCCAGACCAATGGTCGTCAACAGACCCACCTGGAAGTACACGTCGTTCGACAGACCGCGCAGGCTGGTGGCCATCAGCGCACCGATGATCCCCAGCGGTACCACGAGCATGACCGCGATCGGAATCGACCAGCTTTCATACAACGCCGCCAGACACAGGAACACCATCAGCAGCGACAGGGCGTACAGCGCCGGAGCCTGCGAGCCGGAGAGGCGTTCTTCGTACGACAGACCGGTCCACGAGATGCCCACGCCCGCCGGCAGTTTCTTGGCAATCGCCTCGACTTCGGCCATCGCTTCACCGGTGGAATAGCCCGGAGCCGGGGCACCGAGGATCTCGACCGCTTCAACGCCGTTGTAACGCGCCAGCTTCGGCGAACCGTAGATCCACTCGCCCTTGGCGAACGCGGAGAATGGAACCATGGTGCCGGAGGCGTTGCGCACGTACCACTTCTTCAGGTCTTCCGGGCTCATGCGCGAGTCTGGCCGGCCCTGCACGTACACCTTCTTCACCCGACCGCGGTCGATGAAGTCGTTGACGTAGCTACTGCCCAGCGCAATCGACAGGGTGTTGTTGATGTCGGCGATAGTAATGCCCAGGGCACTGGCCTTCTCGTCATCGATTTCCAGCTGGAATTGCGGTTCGTCGTTCAGACCGTTCGGACGCACCTGCGTGAGCACCTTGCTCTGCGCGGCCATGCCGAGGAACTGGTTGCGCGCAGCCATCAACTTCTCGTGACCGATACCGGCGCGGTCCTGCAGGAACACGTCGAAACCGGTGGCGTTACCCAGCTCCAGTACTGCCGGCGGAGCGAAGGCGAACACCATCGCATCGCGGAAGCTGAAGAAGTGCTGCTGGGCGCGGGCGGCGAGTTTGAACACACTGTTGTCGGCGTTACGTTCGTCCCACGGCTTGAGCATGATGAACGCCATACCCGAGCTCTGGCCACGGCCGGCGAAGTTGAAGCCGGTCACGGTGAACACCGAGGCTACTGCGTCGCCTTCACCGCCGTCCTTGGTCGGACGCAGCAGGAATTCACGCATTTCATCCACCACCACCTGAGTGCGCTGGGCACTGGAACCGGCTGGCGTCTGCACCTGGGCGAACAGAACGCCCTGGTCTTCTTCCGGCAGGAACGCGGTCGGAATGCGGGTGAACAGCCAGATCATGCCGACCACGATCAGCAGGTAGGCCAGCAGATACGGTGCCTTGCGCGACAGCATGTTGCCGACACCGCGCTCGTAGCTGTTGACGCCACGGTCGAAGTTGCGGTTGAACCAGCCGAAGAAGCCTTTTTTCGGCGCGCCGTGCTCACCGTGCGGAATGGCCTTGAGCATGGTGGCGCAAAGCGCCGGGGTGAAAATCAACGCGACCAGTACCGACAACGCCATGGCCGACACGATGGTGATCGAGAACTGCTTGTAGATCACACCGGTGGAACCACTGAAGAACGCCATCGGCAGCAGTACCGCCGACAGCACCAGGGCGATACCGACCAGGGCGCCCTGGATCTGGCCCATGGATTTCTTGGTCGCTTCCTTCGGTGACAAGCCTTCTTCGCTCATCACCCGCTCGACGTTTTCCACCACGACGATGGCGTCGTCCACCAGCAAGCCGATGGCCAGCACCATGCCGAACATGGTCAGGGTGTTGATGCTGAAACCGGCCGCCGCGAGGATGCCGAACGTACCGAGCAATACCACCGGCACGGTCATCGTGGTGATGACGGTGGCGCGGAAGTTTTGCAGGAACAGGAACATCACCAGGAACACCAGCGCAATCGCCTCGACCAAGGTGTGAACCACGCCTTTGATCGACTCGGTCACTACGGGAGTGGTGTCATACGGGAACACCACTTCCATCCCTTGCGGGAAGAATGGCTTGAGGTCGTCAATCGTCTTGCGCAGTGCCTTGGCGGTGTCGAGAGCGTTGGCGCCGTTGGCCAGTTTCACCGCCAGACCGGAAGCCGGGCTGCCGTTGAACTGGGCGCTGATGGCATAGTTCTCGCCACCCAGGCCGACGTCGGCGACGTCTTTGAGGCGAACCTGAGAGCCGTCCTTGTTGACCTTGAGCAGAATTTCTTTGAACTGCTCGGCGGTCTGCAAACGGGTCTTGCCGATGATCGTGGCGTTCAACTGCTGGCCCTGCACGGCAGGCAAGCCACCGAGCTGACCGGACGAAACCTGAACGTTCTGCGCCGCAATCGCGGTTTTCACGTCGACCGGGGTCAGGTTGAAGTTGTTCAACTTGGCCGGGTCGAGCCAGATGCGCATCGCGTACTGGGCACCGAAGACCTGGAAGTCACCGACACCGGCGGTCCGCGAGATCGGGTCCTGCATGTTCGACACGATGTAGTTGGACAGGTCGTCCTTGGTCATGCTGCCGTCACGCGACACCACACCGATCACCAGCAGGAAGTTCTTCACTGCCTTGGTCACGCGGATACCCTGTTGCTGCACTTCCTGCGGCAGCAGCGGGGTGGCCAGGTTCAGCTTGTTCTGGACCTGGACCTGCGCGGTGTCGGAGTTGGTGCCTTGCTCGAAGGTCGCGGTGATGGTCATGCTGCCGTCGGAGTTACTTTCCGAGGACACATAACGCAGGTTGTCGATACCGTTGAGCTGCTGCTCGATCACCTGGACCACGGTGTCCTGAACCGTCTGCGCCGAAGCACCCGGGTAGGTCACGGAGATCGCAATGGCCGGTGGCGCAATGCTCGGGTACTGGTTGATCGGCAACTTCAGGATCGAAAGTGCCCCGACCAGCATGATCACCAGGGCAATTACCCAGGCGAAAATCGGACGGTCGATGAAAAATTTTGACATGGATTACTCCCCTTTGCCGCCGGCGGCTTTGTCAGCTGCCTGAGCGGGGGCCGGGTTCTTGTTGCCGACGTTGGTGGCTTCGGTCGGTTTGACCTCAACACCCGGTTTGACGAATTGCAGCCCTTCGGTGATCAGACGATCGCCGGCCTTCAGGCCGTCTTCAATCAGCCACTGGCTGCCGACGGTACGGCTGGCCTTGAGCTGGCGCAGTTCGACCTTGTTGTCCGGGCCGACGACCAGTGCGGTCGGGGTGCCTTTGAGGTCGCGGGTCACGCCTTGCTGCGGTGCGAGGATCGCGGCGCTGTTCACACCGGCCTGCAACTGCGCGTGGACGAACATGCCCGGCAGCAGAGTGTGATCCGGGTTCGGGAACACGGCGCGCAGGGTCACGGAACCGGTGGTCTGATCAACCGACACTTCGGAGAATTCCAGCTTACCGTCGAGCTTGTACTGGCTGCCGTCTTCCAGGGTCAGCTTGACTGCTGCGGCGTTGTCGCCGGCCTTCTGCAGACGACCGCTTTCCAGTTCGCGGCGCAGTTCCAGCAACTCGACCGAGGACTGGGTGACGTCGACGTAGATCGGGTCCAGTTGCTGGATCACGGCCATCGCATCGGTCTGGCCGCTGCTGACCAGCGCGCCTTCGGTCACCGAAGAACGGCCGATACGACCGGAGATCGGTGCGTAGACCTTGGTGTAGCGCACGTTGATCTGTGCGGTCTGCAACGACGCTTCCGATTGCAGGCGGTTGGCCACGGCGGTGTCGTATTCCTGACGGCTGACCGCCTGCTCGTCGACCAGTTGCTTGTAGCGGTCGGAGATCGACTTGGTCGAACGCAGGTTGGCTTCGGCGCTTTTCAGGGTCGCTTCATAGACCGACGGATCGATCTGATACAGCTGCTGGCCGGCTTTGACATCGCCGCCTTCCTTGAACAGACGCTTGAGAATGATGCCGTTGACCTGCGGACGAACCTCGGCGATGCGGAACGCGCTGGTGCGGCCCGGCAGTTCGGAAGTCAGGGTAAAGGCTTGTGGTTGCAGGGTGACGACGCCGACCTGAGGAGGTGGTGCGGCGGGAGCCGCCTCTTCCTTTTTACATCCGCTGAGCAGCGATGCCAGGGCGACGGCAGTGACCAGAGCGGTAACAGCTGGCTTGAATTGCATGAAGATCCTCGGGTCAGGCGCGCGAAAAGCGCACAAGAAGTGTGGAAGGGTAAAAAAGGGGTTCCGGGTGGATAAGTAGCTTGCTAAGGAATATACTTACGTTCATGGTTGTTTGTAAACACCTTGGCGTCGTATCCACCCTGTTACAAAAGTCGTCGCAAGGTCTGAAATTGTAGGCCGGGGAGCCGATCCGCGAGAGATCAACCCTTTTTTATTCAGCGGATATTCAGCCATCCCTGAAACATCCTGTTTGAGGTTTTACTGCCATGGTCCGTCGTACCAAAGAGGAAGCTCAGGAAACGCGCAGCCAGATTCTCGAAGCGGCCGAGAAAGCCTTCTATGAGCGGGGCGTGGCCCGCACGACCCTGTCGGACATCGCCACCCTGGCCGGGGTGACGCGCGGTGCCATCTACTGGCACTTCAGCAACAAGGCCGATCTGCTGCAAGCGATGCTCGATACCCTGCATGAGCCGCTGGATGAATTGGCCAAGGCCAGCGAAAGCGAGGACGAACCTGATCCGCTGGGCTGCATGCGCAAATTGCTGATTCATTTGTTTCATCAAGTTGCACTGGACCCGAAGACCCGGCGTATCAACGAAATTCTGTTTCATAAGTGCGAGTTCACCGATGAAATGTGCGATCTGCGCCAGCAGCGCCGGACCGCCAGCCTCGATTGCAATGTGCGGATCGCGCTGACATTGAGTAATGCGGTCAATCGTGGGCAGTTGCCGGCAGACCTCGATACCGCCCGGGCAGCCATCAGCATTCACGCCTATATCGATGGCCTTCTTTATGGATGGCTCCTGGCGCCGGACAGCTTCGAACTGTACGCCGAGGCCGAGCGCTGGGTCGATACCGGGCTGGACATGCTGCGCCTGAGTCCCAGCCTGCGCAAATGAAACAAAATTCGTTATTGGATCAGTTCGTGTCAATGACGGAGGAGGGTGAAGATCCTTGTTCACTCGCCCCGCTGCAATGGGATGCTTTTATATACCTCTGCGGCGCGGGTTGATATGTAGCGAGCTACGTATTTTGTAGGGATTTTGTGTCGAGCCTGTGAACGAAAGTGAGTGGCTCGCCCACCCGGCGACCAATAAAAAGCCCCCGACTCTCGCGAGTCGGGGGCTTTTGTGTTTCTGCGGTGTGGCTTACAGCGTCGGGTAGTCGAGGTAACCGACCGCGCCTTTGCCGTAGAAGGTTTCCGGGTGCGGTTCGTTCAGCGGCGCGTCGGCCTTCAGGCGGGCTGGCAGGTCCGGGTTGGCAATGAACGGGATACCGAATGCCACGGCGTCAGCCTTGCCCTCGGCCAGCCACGCGTTGGCGCTGTCCTTGGTGAAGCGCTCGTTGGCGATGTATGCGCCGCCGAAGGCTTCTTTCAGTTGTGGGCCGAGGCTGTCGGCGCCTTCTTTCTCGCGGGAGCAGATGAAGGCAATGCCACGCTTGCCCAGTTCGCGAGCGACGTAGGTGAAGGTTTCGGCCAGGTTGTCGTCGCCCATGTCATGGGAGTCGGCGCGCGGAGCCAGGTGCACGCCTACACGGCCGGCGCCCCAGACTTCGATCGCCGCGTCGGTCACTTCCAGCAGCAGGCGGGCACGGTTTTCCAGGGAGCCGCCGTAGTTGTCGGTGCGCTGGTTGGTGCTGCTCTGCAAGAACTGGTCGAGCAGGTAACCGTTGGCACCGTGGATTTCCACGCCGTCGAAACCGGCGGCCTTGGCGTTCTCTGCACCAACGCGGTAGGCGTCGACGATGTCGGCGATTTCAGCGGTTTCCAGTGCGCGCGGGGTTGGATAGTCGGCCAGTGGCCGAACCAGGCTGACGTGGCCTTTAGGCTGGATGGCGCTCGGTGCAACCGGCGCTTCGCCGTTCAGGTACGACGGGTGGGAAACCCGGCCGACGTGCCACAGTTGCAGGACGATCTTGCCGCCAGCCGCGTGAACGGCCTTGGTCACGTTGGTCCAGCCGCGCACCTGATCGTTGGACCAGATGCCCGGGGTGTCCGGGTAGCCGACGCCCATCGGGGTGACCGAGGTGGCTTCGCTGAGGATCAGGCCGGCCGAGGCGCGTTGTACGTAGTACTCGGCCATCAGCGCGTTGGGTACGCGGCCTTCGTCGGCGCGGCAGCGAGTCAGCGGCGCCATGATGATGCGGTTGGACAGCTCGAGGTCGCCCAGTTTGATCGGATCGAAAATTGTTGCCATGAGATACAACCCTCGTGAGGTAAGTGAGTGAATCAGTTAGCGGTGGCCAGCTCGGGATTGCCGTTCTGGCGGAATGTGATCAGGGTCACCAGCAGGGCCAGGACCGCGAGTGCTGCGGCAGCAAGAGGCACGCTGGTCAGGCCGTAGCCATGGGCGATGACGCTGCCGCCGACCCAGGCGCCGAGGGCGTTGCCGACGTTGAAGGCGCCGATGTTCAGGGTCGATACCAGGTTCGGTGCGGCCTGGCCGTAGGTCACGACATTCACTTGCAGGGCCGGCACGGCGGCGAAACACGCGGTGGCCCAGAGGAACAGGGTGATCTCGGTCGGGATCAGCGCGATGCTGGTCCAGGTCAGTACGGTGGAGGTCACGGCCATGGCGATGAACACGCCGATCAGCGTCGCGGCGAGGCCCTTGTCAGCCAGTTTGCCGCCGATGATGTTGCCGACGGTCAGGCCCAGGCCGATGAGCATCAGGGTCCAGGTCACACCGCGGGGCGAGACACCGGTGACATCGCCCAGCAGCGGCGCAACATAAGTGAACAGGGTGAACACCGAGGCGGCGAACAGCGCGGTCATGCTCAGGGACAGCCAGATTCCGGCGCCTTTGAGTGCAGCCAGTTCGGCGCGCATGTCGAGTTTTTCTTCGTCACGCTTGGCCGGCAGGAAGCGGATCAGGCCGATCAGCGCGATCACACCGATCACGGTCACTGCCCAGAAGGTCGAGCGCCAGCCGGCTTCCTGACCGAGGGCGGTGCCCAGCGGTACGCCGAGTACGTTGGCCAGGGTCAGGCCGGTGAACATCAGGGCTACGGCCGAAGCACGTTTGTTCGGCGCCACCAGGTTGGCTGCGACCACCGAACCGATGCCGAAGAACGCTCCGTGGCACAGAGCGGTGACGACCCGGGCGAACATCAGCACCTCGTAGTCAGTGGCGATGGCGCAGAGCAGGTTGCCGACAATAAAGATGCCCATCAACGTTACCAGTGCAGCCTTGCGCGGCAGTTTTGCAGTGGCCATTGCCATGAACGGTGCACCAATCGCCACGCCCAGGGCGTAGCCGGTCACCAGCCAGCCGGCGCCGGGGATCGACACACCGAGGTCAGCCGCGACATTGGGCAGCAGGCCCATGATGACGAACTCGGTGGTGCCGATGGCGAAGGCGCTCAAGGCGAGTATGAGTAGCGAGAGGGGCATCGTTTGATCCTTTTGGCTGGCTGACGTTAAGGGTCAGAGCTCTTTGCTGAGGGTGCTGAGGAACGCCTGGATCACGTCCTCGTTGCGTTTGAAAAAGTGCCACTGGCCGGCTTTCTGGCTGCTGATCAGTCCTGCCCGTTGCAGGGTGGCCAGGTGGGCGGAGACGGTCGACTGCGACAGGCCGCAACGTTGATCGATCTGCCCGGCGCAGATGCCGTACTCGTGGTTGTGGATCTGTTCCGGAAACTGGGCTTTCGGGTCTTTCAGCCAGTTGAGGATGTCTCGCCGTACTGGGTGTGCCAGGGCTTTTATTATTTCGTCGAGGTCAATGTTCATGGCTGGGTGCTCGTGATGTGTGTAGCGCTATATCGCGATGAGGCGAACTTTAAATCGGTACTTCGCGATATACCAATATGAATTTGATCTGATGACCGCATAAATCGGTATATCGGGTTATAACGATATGTAAGGTGTAAACAAACGCGGGCGCGGTGCTAAGCTGCGCCCATGAACTATCTCGCACATTTACACCTCGGTGGCCAGCGCCCCGGTCAACTGCTCGGCAGTCTGTATGGCGATTTCGTCAAAGGGCGGCTGCAAGGGCAGTTCGAGCCGGAGATCGAAGCGGCAATTGCCCTGCATCGACAGATCGATGTGTTCACCGATCGCCATCCGCTGGTGGACGCCTCACTGGCGCGGTTTTCCACGACCCGCCGCCGTTACGCGGGCATCGTTCTCGACGTGTTTTTCGATCATTGCCTGGCCCGGGACTGGACGCTGTACGCCGACCGTCCGCTTGGCCAATTCACCACCGACGTTTACCGCGTGCTGTCCAGCGAGCGGCAATTGCCCGAGCGCCTGGCGAAGATCGCCCCGCACATGGTGGCCAATGACTGGTTGGGTTCGTATCGGGAATTCGAAGTGCTTGAACAGGTATTGCGCGGGATTTCCCGGCGCCTGACCCGGCCCGAAGAACTGGCGGGGGCGATGGAGGAATTGCGCCGGTTGTATGAACCGTTGAGCGAGGACTTTCGTTTGTTCTACCCACAGCTGCAGGACTTTGCAGGCCGGCAGCTGTAGGCAGACGCCGCCGATCAGGCCGCGATCAGATCGCGGGCGTGTTGCGCTTCGACCGGTTTGAGCACATCGCCAAACAACGCTTTCTGCACTGCCTGCTGCGCCTCGAACGCCAGTGCCGCGCGCTCCCGGCCCTGGCAGGCAATCGGCTTGAGCAGATGGATCTCGACATCGCCGCAGTCGTTGCTGAACAGGCGCATCAGGTGCGACAGCAGATCATCGTCACCAATGAACGGCGCCAGCGAATCGATCTTGCCCTCGCGCAGATAACGGATCGCCACCGGTTGCAGCTTCACCTCGGAATCAATCGCCGCCGACAGCAGGCGACCATGAAAGGTACGCAGCGAGCGACCGTCGGTGGTGGTGCCTTCCGGGAACATCAGCAGCGGATGATCGGTTTGCAGGTGACGGGTCATCTGCTTGCGGATCAGCTGGCTGTCGCCCGAACCGCGACGGATGAACAGGCTGCCGGCCTTCGCTGCCAGCCAACCGGCCACCGGCCAGGTGCGCACTTCGGCCTTGGACAGAAACGACAGCGGCGTGAGCATGCCCAGCAGCGGAATGTCGGTCCACGACACATGGTTGCTGACCCACAGCATCGGCTGTTTCGGCAGCTCGCCATGCACGGTCACGCGAAAGGGCAGGGCATTGCTCAAACGCGCCATGAAAAACCGCGACCAGCGCTGCCGACGCTCCATCGAATGGGCCAGCCCCAGACGTTCGAATACTCCGAAGACACTGGCCATGCTCAGGCCCAGTGTCACCACCAGCAGCACTCGCGCAATTCGCGCGTACACCCGCAGCCGGCTCATTACACGGCCGCCTTGAAGTGCTTGGCGTAGCGCGGGCAGAGTTCGTCGCGCTTGAGCAGGATGAACACGTCGGCGACCTGGAAGTCTTCGTCCCAGCACGGCTCGCCGCAGATCTTCGCGCCCAGGCGCATGTAGGCCTTGAGCAGCGGTGGCATTTCGGCGATCACGTTCGACGGAATGTCGAGGCTCGGCAGCGGGTTCTTCGGCTCGGCGCGCAGGTGTTCGGTGCACAGATAGCGTTCGCGCAGGCGCTGCATGATCGCGTGGGCCTGTACGCCGCCGTCCTGCATCGGGATGCTCGCGCAGCCCATCAGATAGCTGTAGCCGCCCTGATTGAGGACTTCGGCCAGTTCGCCCCACAGCACGGCGATGGTGCCGCCGTTGCGGTAGGCCGGATCGACGCAGGTGCGACCGATTTCCAGGATCGGGCCTTTCAGACCGGCGAGGCCGTGCAGGCTGAATTCTTCTTCGCTGTAGAACTTGCCCAGGCTGCTGGCGGCGGTGTGATCGAGCAAACGGGTGGTCGCCACCAGGCGACCGGTGTTCAGGTCACGCACGCCGATGTGGCTGCAGTGAACATCATAGTCATCCATGTCCAGACCCAGCTCCGCGCCGTTCAGCTTGGCGTTGAACTCGCCGCTGAACACGTTGAAGCGCAAGGCCTGGGCTTGCTGCAAGGCCTCGGCGCCGATCAGGCGTTCGGCTTGCAGGCGGCGTTCATTGCCGGTGTCGCTGATGCGGGCGATCTGAGTCATGTGAATCTCCGTACGGGCCTTGAACCCGTCATGGGTTGCAGCCGATCGACTTTCTTTATGCAGCCGTGTTGTGCAAAGTCAGGCTATGTAGCCCCGGTGTCATCGCCATGAATGTTTGGTGATGCTTATATGACAGCCCACGAGGAGCCTCTGATGACCTGGTCGACCCTGCTTGAATGTCGCGAACGCCTGCCCGCTGTTGCCGACCTGGCGGAGGGTTTCGCCACGCTGCTGCATCAACTGGGCAGCGTGACGCCGTTCGAACTGGCGGTGGCGGGAGGGCGGCGGATGGCGACGCCGGGGCTGGCGTTTCTGGTGGGTTATCAGGCGGCGTTGCGCATGCTCTGGCCGAGCGCGCCGCCAAGCCTCGGCGCTTTGTGTGCGACCGAGCAGCGCAGCCTGCGCCCGGCGGACATGCAGACCCGGCTCACGGATCTGCGGCTCACCGGGCAAAAAGATTTCGTCACCGCCGGCGATGCGGCGGACTGGCTGCTGATCGCCGCGCGCAGTGAGCAACCCGGCGAATCACCGCGCCTGAGCCTGGCGGTGGTGTACCCCGGCGAGCCCGGCGTGCGGGTGGAAAAACTCCCGGCGCTGCCGCTGATGCCGGACATCAGTCATGGCCGGTTGCATCTCGACGATGCGTTGTGTGAGTTACTCGCGGGGGATGGTTGGGATGCCTACGTCAAACCGTTCCGCACCCTTGAAGACGTTTACGTGTTGAGTGCAATGACCGCGTGGTTGTACGGCGTCGGTCAGGACAGCGGCTGGCCGCAGCCGTTGCAGTTGCGTTTGCTGGCGCTGTTGGCCGGGTGCGCGGAAGTCAGTCGCCAGCCGCCGAACAATCCCGCCGGGCATGTGTTGCTCGGCGGATTGTTTGCGCAGTTCGACGGGCTTAAAGCGGAAGTCGATCAGGCACTGCGCGACGGCAATCCCGAATGGGCGGCGATGTGGCAGCGCGATCAATCGGTCATGCAACTGGCGGCGGGTGCGCGGGCCAAACGCCTGACCAAGGCGTTGGCGGCCAATCAAAACACATCTGTCATGAACGCCGGCTAGTCTTCTCAGGTTCATCCCCAGAGCCCTCATCATGTTCAAAGGCCTGTCCCTGTTTCTGCTGTTGATCAGCTTCACGGTTCAGGCCGAACAATGGCCGGGCGAGCAATGGCCGATCGGCCCGAAACTCACTGGCCCGGCCGTCGATGCATTGGAGGCCTACGCCTTCCCGACCCGCGATGACAGCACCCGCAAAGGCCTCCGCACCGACGCCTTGCTGGTGATCCGTGACGGTCAGGTCATCTACGAACGCTACGCCGCCGCGACCACCGCCGACACCCCGCACCTGACCTGGTCGATCAGCAAAAGCCTGATGGCCACGGTGCTCGGCGTGGCCTACGGCGAAGGCCTGTTCAAGCTTGACGACCCGGCGGCAACGTTCTACCCGGCGCTGGAAAAACACCCGGCCATCACGATCCAGGATCTGCTGCACTGGGCCTCGGGCATCGACTGGCAGGAAGACTACGAATACGCCCCGCTGAAATCCTCGGTGGTGGCGATGCTCTACACCCGTGGCCACCGCGACATGGCCGCCTTCACCGCGAATCACGACAGCTACGCGCTACCGGGTCAGGCGTTCCGCTACTCCAGCGGTGACAGCAATCTGTTGGCGGCGGCGCTGAAAACCATCGTCGGCCCACAGCGTTATCCCGACTATCCGTGGACAGCACTTTTCGATCCCCTGGGCATTCGCCATGCCACGTGGGAAACCGATGCCACAGGCACCTTCGTAGCCTCTTCCTACGCCTATATGACCGCCCGGGATCTGGCGCGAATCGGTCTGTTGATGGAACGGGACGGACGCTGGAACGACCGGCAGTTGCTGCCCAAGGATTGGGTCGCCTTCAACCGCCAACCCTTCGCCGGCTACAAGGCCCATCAGGACGAAGCCGTGCCCGGCGGCCAGTGGTGGCTCAATCGCCCGGCGGACGGTGCCGCCTCGCCATGGCCCGACGCCCCCCCCGATACCTTCGCCGCCCTAGGCCACTGGGGCCAGGCGCTGTACGTGATCCCGAGCGAAAACCTGGTGATCGTGCGCTACGCCGATGACCGCGACGGCAGCTATCGCCACAACGAATTGCTCAAGCGCGTGCTCGGAGCGGTGCGGCCATGAAACTGTTCAAACGAATCCTGCTGGTGCTGTTGGTCGTGCTGCTGGGCTGGGGCTGGCACGAGCGCGAAAACCTGTGGGCCTTCCCGGACATCATCAGCGCCTACACCGCCAAGGAATATTGCTCGTGCCGTTACGTGATGAACAACGACGCTGAATATTGCCGGGGCTACGTGAAGCAGTGGTTGCCCAGCGAACTGACCGATGACCGCACGCAAAAAATCGTCACCGCCAGCGGCCTGGGACGCAGCAACAGCGCCCAATGGCAAGGCGAACGACAAGGCTGTCGTCTGCCGCCGTGATCTGTGGCGAGGAAGCAAGCGCCCTCGCCACAGGAATGTGCATTGCAGGAACTGCCAGTTTGCAATGTCGCTCAGGCCAGTTAAGGTTCGTGCAGGTTTATCGGCCCCACGAGTCTTCAATGTTCAACCGTTCTCTGTGCAACGCCTTCGCCGGCCTGCTGCTGGGCGCCGCTGCGCTGCCGGCCCAGGCCAACTGGTATCTGGACGGCGAGTCGTCGCGGCTGTCGTTCGTCAGCACGAAAAACGCCAACGTGTCTGAAGTGCAGCGCTTTCTGGTGCTGCACGGCAAGGTCGATCCCGACGGCCGCGCCGTGGTCGAAGTCGAACTGGACTCGATCAACAGCGGCATCCCGCTGCGCGACGAGCGCATGCGCAAGGAACTGTTCCAGATCGAGCAATTCCCCGAAGCGACCATCACCACCCAGATCGACCTGCGCCCGATCAACGATCTGGCCCCCGGCGCGCAGCTTGAATTGCGCCTGCCGCTGACCGTCAACCTGCACGGCAAACAGCATGAATACCCCGCCGAACTGCTCGCCACGCGCCTCGACGACCGACGCTTTCAAGTGGTGACCCTGGAGCCGCTGGTGATCAGCGCCGAGGATTTCGATCTGCTGCCGGGCCTGGAAAGTCTGCGCAACATGGCCGGCCTGTCGGCCATCAGTCTGTCGGTGCCGGTGGGTGCGGTGCTGATCTTCACGGCGCGCTGACATGCGCGGCGCGGTGTTTCCGTGGCGTGATGGCAACCGCTTCGAGCTGTTGATCGACGGCCCGCAATTCTTCCCGCGCATGCTCGACGAGATCGCCCGTGCCCGCGAGCAGATCGAACTGGAGCTGTATCTGGTGGAAGCCGGCGCCTGTGCCGAAACCATCGTGCAGGCGCTGGTGCT
Source organism: Pseudomonas fitomaticsae (assembly GCF_021018765.1). Taxonomy (GTDB): domain Bacteria; phylum Pseudomonadota; class Gammaproteobacteria; order Pseudomonadales; family Pseudomonadaceae; genus Aquipseudomonas; species Aquipseudomonas fitomaticsae. The sequence continues at coordinate 1,711,971 of NZ_CP075567.1, forward strand.
GGCGGCGGAGCGGGGCGTGCGGGTGCGTTGCCTGTTCGACGATTACGGCAGCCTCGCGTTCACCCTCACGTTACGCCGGCGGCTGACCGGTGCCGGGGTCGAGCTGCGTTTTTACAACCGGCTGCACTGGCGGCGCTGGGTCGGCAATTTCTATCGCGATCACCGCAAGCTGTTGCTGGTCGACCAGCGTCTGGCGGTGGTCGGCGGCACCGGGGTGACCGATGAATTCTGGACGCCGGGCCACGACACCAGCGAATGGCACGAGGTCATGGTGGAGATCACCGGCCCGCTGGTGCTCGACTGGCAATTGCTGTTCGACCGCCAATGGATCGCCAATCGCCATCGCCGGGCCTGGCGGCCCAACGCGCATTTCGGCCTGCCACGGCTGCCCCGCGTGCCGGACACGGGCGAGGGCATGGGCCGCGTGGCCTACGCCGACGCCCGCCAGCATCGCGACATTCTGCAATCGCTGTTCCGCGCACTGAACAGCGGCCAGCAGCGGATCTGGCTGGCCACGCCATACTTCCTGCCGACCTGGAAAATCCGCCGTTCCCTGCGCAAGGCCGCCGCCCGAGGACTCGACGTGCGCCTGCTGCTGACCGGGCCGCGCACCGATCATCCGTCGGTGCGCTATGCCGGGCATCGCTACTACCCGCGCCTGCTCAAGGCCGGGGTGAAAATCTACGAATACCAGCCGTGTTTCCTGCACCTGAAAATGGTGCTGGTGGACGATTGGGTCAGCATCGGTTCGTGCAATTTCGATCACTGGAATCTGCGCTTCAATCTTGAGGCGAATCTGGAAGCGCTGGATCCGTCACTGACGGCAGCGGTGGCGGCGAGTTTCGAGAAGGACTTCGGCCTGAGTCAGCAGGTGAGTCTGGAGGAATGGCAGCGCCGGCCGTTGTGGCGGCGGGTGAAGCAGCGGATCTGGGGCTGGGTGGATCGGGTGGTGGTCAACTTGCTGGATAGACGCGGTTAGTTGCTACACAGAAAACTCTGTGGGAGCTGGCAAGCCAGCTCCCACAGGTTTTGCAGCGCTTGGCTAATTACAGCAACTCAAAGCTCTGCTGCGTCACGTCCTGGGAATCCAGGCCGATCTGCACGTTGAACTTGCCAGGCTCGGCCGCGTACTTGAGCTGGGCGTTGTAGAACTTCAGGTCATCCTCGGTGATGGTGAAGTGCACGACCTTCTGCTCGCCGGCCTTGAGCATGATTTTCTGGAAGTTCTTCAGCTCCTTGACCGGGCGGATCATCGAACCGGTCACGTCCTGAATGTACAGCTGCACCACGGTTTCGCCGTCGCGCTTGCCGGTGTTCTTGACCATGACACTGGCGTCGAGCTTGCCGGTGGCGTTCAGGGTGGTCGAGGACAGCGCCATGTCGCTCAGGCTGAAGTCGGTGTAGCTCAGGCCGTAACCGAACGGGAACAGGGGACCTGTGGTGTCATCGAAATACTGCGAGGTGTAGTTGCCCGGTTTGCCCGGCGTGAACGGCCGGCCAATGCTCAGATGGTTGTAGTAGGTCGGGATCTGGCCTACGGAACGCGGGAAAGTCACCGGCAGTTTGCCCGACGGGTTGTAGTCGCCGAACAGCACGTCGGCGATGGCGTTGCCGCCCTCGGTGCCGCTGAACCAGGTTTCCAGAATCGCGTCGGCCTGTTCCTTCTCCTCGAGTATGGTCAGCGGACGGCCGTTCATCAGCACCAGCACCAATGGCTTGCCGGTGGCTTTCAGGGCACGGATCAGCTCGCGCTGGTTTTCCGGGATGTTCAGGTCGGTGCGGCTCGACGATTCGTGAGACATGCCACGGGACTCGCCCACCGCTGCAACCACTACGTCGGCGTCCTTGGCAGCTTTCACCGCTTCGTCGATCAGCACGTTGGCCGGACGTGGGTCATCGACCACTTCCGGGGCGTCGAAGTTGAGGAAGTTCAGGTAGTCGAGAACCTTCTTGTCGCTGGTGATGTTGGCGCCACGGGCGTAGATCAGGTTCGCCTTGTCGCCGATCACATTGCTCATGCCGTCGAACAGGGTCACCGATTGCGCCGGACGACCGGCGGCAGCCCAACTGCCCATCATGTCGATCGGGGCCTTGGCCAGCGGGCCGACCAGCGCGACTTTGGCGGTTTTCTTCAGCGGCAGGGTTTCGTTCTGGTTTTTCAGCAGCACCAGGCTGCGACGCGCCACTTCACGGGCGTCGGCGCGGTGCAGGCGGCTGTCGGCGTAGGTGTCGGCCGGATCGTCTTCGGCCTTGCCGATGCGCAGGTACGGGTCCTTGAACAGGCCCATGTCGTACTTGGCGGCGAGCACTTCACGCACCGCGTTGTCGATGTCTTTCTGTTCGATCTCGCCGGACTTGAGCAGCCCCGGCAGCTCTTTGCCGTACAGGGTGTCGTTCATGCTCATGTCGATGCCGGCCTTGATCGCCAGCTTCGCCGCTTCACGACCGTCGCGGGCCACACCGTGCTTGATCAGTTCGAAGATCGCGCCGTGGTCGCTGACCGCCAGGCCCTTGAAGCCCCAGTCCTTGCGCAGCAGGTCGTTCATCAGCCAGGTGTTGGCGGTGGCCGGGATGCCGTTGACCGAGTTCAACGCCACCATCACGCCGCCGGCGCCGGCATCGATCGCTGCGCGGTACGGCGGCAGGTAGTCCTGGTACATCTTCACCGGGCTCATGTCGACGGTGTTGTAGTCGCGACCACCCTCGACCGCGCCGTACAGGGCGAAATGCTTGACGCTGGCCATGATGCTGTCGGCCGCGCTCGGGGTCTCGCCCTGATAGGCCTTGACCATGACTTTGGCGATGCGCGAGGTCAGGTAGGTGTCTTCACCGAAACCTTCGGAGCTGCGGCCCCAGCGCGGATCGCGGGAGATGTCGACCATCGGCGCAAAGGTGATGTCGAGGCTGTCGGCGGCGGCTTCCTTGGCGGCGATGCGCCCGGACTGGCCGATGGCGTCCATGTCCCAGCTCGATGCCAGGGCCAGGGGAATCGGGAAAATCGTACGGTGACCGTGGATCACGTCGTACGCGAAAAACATCGGGATCTTCAGGCGGCTGCGCATGGCAGCGTCCTGCATCGGACGGTTTTCCGGGCGGGTGATCGAGTTGAAGGTGCCGCCGATGTTGCCGGCGGCGATCTCTTTGCGGATCAGCTCGCGGGGCATTTCCGGGCCGATGCTGATCAGGCGCAACTGGCCGATCTTCTCGTCGAGGGTCATTTGTTTCATCAGGTTACTGATGAACGCGTCCTTGTTTTCCAGGGGTACCGGGGTCGTGGCGGCCAGTACTTGATGACTGGCCAGGCTGACGAACAGGCCCAGCAAACACAGCTTCTTCATGAATAGTTTTCTCAAGGGCCTAAACGGCGTTGCATTGCCGGCCAGCCAAAATTTAGGGAGCGACTATTGTTGTTCGGGTGCTGATTCAGAAAACGACAGCCGAATGTACGTCGAACGTTTCGGCGACGTGATCGCGCAGGGCCTCTTTTTAGCCCATCGGCCCGCTGCAATCCAGTGGCGCGGGCGATTATGCCCCAACCGCCGGCTGAGAATGTTTCGCGATTCATTATTCATGAAATGTGCAAGGGAGCACCCGTCCGATGAATGTCAGTCCTGTCTACCGCTCGCGTTTGCAGGTCGCCACCTTGCTGGTGCTGGCCACGTTGTTGACCGCTTGCGGGATCAACAACATCCCGACCCTCGACGAACAGGCCAAGGCTGCCTGGGGCCAGGTGCAGAACCAGTACCAGCGGCGCGCCGACCTGATCCCCAATCTGGTGGAAACCGTGAAGGGTTACGCCAAGCATGAAGAGGAAACTCTGACGGCAGTTATCGAGGCCCGGGCCAAGGCGACGTCGATCCAGGTCGATGCCAGCACCCTCGACAACCCGGAAAAACTCAAGCAGTTCCAGCAGGCCCAGGATCAACTGACTGGTGCCTTGAGCCGGTTGATGGTGGTGTCCGAACGCTATCCGGACCTGAAGGCCAACCAGAACTTCCTCGCCCTGCAATCGCAACTCGAGGGCACGGAAAACCGCATCGCCGTGGCCCGACGGGATTTCATTCTGGCAGTGCAGAAGTACAACACCGAGATCCGCACCTTTCCCGGTCGCCTGTGGCACAGCGTGATGTACAGCGATCTGCCGATCCGCGAGACCTTCGAAGCCACCAGCCCCGGCGCGGACAAGGCCCCGGAAGTGAAGTTCTGAGCCGGTGATGCCCATGCGTGTGTTGAAGATGGGCCTGGTGTTGATGCTGTGGCTGTTCGCCGTCAGCGCCCGGGCCGAGTTGACCTTTCCGGCGCTGACCGGGCGGGTGGTGGACGACGCGCAGATGATCGAGCCGTCGGTGCGCGCGCAACTGAGCCAGCAGTTGCAGGCCCACGAACAGGCGACCGGCGAGCAGTTGGTGGTCGTGACGTTGCCAAACCTGCAGGGCGCCACCATCGAGGACTACGGTGTCGAGCTCGGCCGGCACTGGGGCATCGGTCAGAAGGACAAGAACAACGGCGCCCTGTTGATCGTCGCCCGGGACGAGCGCAAATTGCGCATCGAAGTCGGCTACGGGCTGGAGGACCGGCTGACCGATGCCCAGAGTTCGGTGATCATCCATCAGGTGATCACGCCGTCGTTCAAGGCCGGCAATTTCAGCAAGGGCATCAGCGACGGCGTGGCGGCGATGCTGGTGGTGCTGGGCGGCAATCCGCTGGACGAACCGTCCACGGTGTACGAATCGGCCGGCGATCCCGCGGATGATTTCGTCTCGCGGCACCCGGCGTTGTTCGTATTTCTGGTGATGTTGTTCATCCTGACTGTTTTTGTCTGCCAGATGCTCGGTATCCTTCCCGCCGGCCGGGGCGGCTCCGGAGGAGGGGGCGGCTTTGGTGGCGGAGGTTTCGGCGGCGGTGGAGGCGGGGGCTTCAGCGGCGGCGGTGGCAGTTTCGGCGGGGGCGGGTCCTCCGGCGGCTGGTAATAACAATAATGAGCAGGCACTTCACGACATGGCATTACTGACTGAACACGAACAACGCAAGGTCGCCGAGGCCATCGCCCGGGTCGAGCGCGACACCGACGCCGAACTGGTGACGGTGCTCGCGGCCCGCGCCGACGACTACGCGTACATCCCGCTGCTGTGGGCCAGCCTGCTGGCGCTGGTGGTGCCTGGCATCGTGCATTACCTGACCGGCTGGCTGACGATGCACAGCCTGTTGCTGGTGCAGTGGGTCAGTTTTGTCTTGCTGTGCCTGGTGTTTCGCCTGCCGAAGGTCACCACCCATCTGATCCCGCGCCACGTCCGCCACTGGCGTGCTTCGAACCTGGCGCGGCGGCAGTTTCTCGAACAGAACCTGCATCACACGGTGGGCAGCACCGGCATGCTGATTTTTGTCTGCGAGGCGGAGCGGTATGTGGAAATTCTGGTGGATGAAGGGATTTCCAAAAGGCTGGACAACAAAAGCTGGGACTCGATTGTCGCGGCTTTTACCGAGCAGGTGCGGCAGGGGCAGACGTTGCAGGGCTTCGTTACTTGCATCGAGGCGTGCGGCGAGTTGCTCAAGGTGCATGTGCCGGTGACGCAGGTGAGGAATGAATTGCCCAATCGCCTGGTGGTGCTGGGATAAGCCGTTCGGGAAATTAGCCGTGCCCTCGAACGCCATCCCCCCTAAACTAGCGGCCATTCCCGATTTGCCCGTCCGAGGCCGCTTTTTCCCATGTCCGTTACCGCTCCTTCCGCATCTGCCAAACCGGCGCCCGATCACCACGCCCGGTTCATCGAGCTGCTGCAAACCAGCCTCGAACAGAACGGCTTCATCAAACTGGTGCTGGCCAAGTATGTCGGCGAAGAAGCGGACCTGCAGCGGATCATCATCAAACCGGTGACGGTCAAGGCGCAGCCGTGCCTGTCCTTCGTTTATCGCTACAAGACCCGCGACATCACCAAAAACCTGCCGCTGGACGAAGCGGTGGCGACGATTGCCGGATTGCTGCCGGCGGCGTTCAAAAATGCGCATTTGCTGGCGCTGACTGACGAAGCCCAGCTCGAATACAGCAAAAAGGGCAAGAGCTCGCTGTTCATGAGCAAACCCCAGCAATTGCGCGAAGTGCCATCCGCCGAGCATAACCGCGAGAAAAACCGCTTCCTCGATCTGAACCGGCCGTTCCTCAAGGATCTGGGCGTGACCAATGCCCAGCACGAGCTGATCCCGGCGATGTCGCGCAAGTGGAAGCAGATCAACAAGTTCATCGAAGTGTTCAGCCACGCGCTGACCTCGTCGCCGCTGGCCCTGGACAAACCGGTGCGGGTGGCGGATTTCGGTTCGGGCAAGGGTTACCTGACGTTCGCCATTCATGACTATCTGCGCAACACACTGAAGGCCGAGGGCGAAGTCACCGGCGTCGAACTGCGTGAAGAGATGGTCAACCTGTGCAACACCGCCGCCGCGAAGCTCGAACACCCGGGGCTGGTGTTCAAATGCGGTGATGTGCGCAGCGTGGCGCCGAGCGAGCTGGACGTGATGATCGCCCTGCATGCCTGCGACATCGCCACCGACTACGCGATCCACACCGGCATCCGCTCCGGCGCCTCGATCATCATGTGCTCGCCGTGCTGCCACAAACAGATCCGCTTGCAGATCCAGAGCCCGGCACTGCTCAAGCCGATGCTGCAATACGGCCTGCACCTGGGCCAGCAGGCGGAAATGGTCACCGACAGCTTGCGTGCGCTGTTCCTTGAGGCCTGCGGTTACGAGACCAAGGTGTTCGAGTTCATTTCCCTGGACCACACCAACAAGAACAAGATGATCCTCGCCGTGAAGCGCGCCGAGCCGGTGGACCCGACTCAACTGCTGGTGAAGATTCAGGAGCTGAAGGCGTTCTACCAGATCAGCGAGCACTGCCTCGAAACCCTGCTGCTCGCTGACGGTTTGCTGAAGCTCAAGGCTTGAGCTGAACCCCGGCCGGTAAGGTGCCCGGTTGCGCCGGGCGCACCGCGGTCTTGCGCCCGAGCATCACCGTCGCGATCACCCCGCAAGCGAACAGCCACGTGATCGGCTCCACGTGTTCCCCGAAGAACAGCGCGGAAAACGCGATGGTGAAGAAGATCTGCAACAACTGGATCTGACTGACCCGGGCAATGCCACCCATGGCCAGCCCGGCGTACCAGGCGAAGAAGCCCAGGAACTGCGAAAACAGCGCGACATAACCGAAGGCCCACCAGGTTTTTGACGACACCGCGCCTTGATGCTGAATCGCCAGATACAACACCGGGCCGATCAGCAGCGGCGTCGACAGCACCAGCGCCCAACAGATCACCTGCCAGCCGCCCATCTCCCGGGCCAGACGCCCGCCCTCGGCATAACCCAGACCGCCTACCGCAATCGCACCCAGCATCAGCAAATCCCCGGCCTGAATGCTGCCGGCACCGGTGTACAACGCGTAGCCCAGCACCAGCGCACTGCCCAACGCGGCGCAGGCCCAGAAGGCTTTCGACGGGCGTTCATGGGACAGCCACGCGGCGTACAGCGCCACGCACAGCGGCTGCAAACCATTGACCAGCGCACCATGGGACGCCGGCAAGGTCTGCATGGCCCACGCCGACAGCACCGGGAAACCGAGAATCACCCCGGCGATCACCAGGCTCAGGCCTTTGACTTGCTTCCAGGTCGGCCATTTTTCCCGTCGCCACAACAGCAGCGCCGCTGCCGGAATCGCCGCGAACAACGCGCGGCCGAGGCCATTGAGCAGCGGGTGCAGTTCCTGCACCACGATGCGGGTGAAGGGCAGGGTAAGGCTGAAAATCACCACGCCGAGCAGGCCGAGGGCCATGCCGGTGTTTTCGCGCGAAGACATGAGGGCAACCAGATTCGAAGGTGACAGGAAGGTGTCTTCATCTAGCCACAAACCATGGCAATCGGGCTGTTACAGCTGAGCGCAGAGTTATCCATACAGTTTGCGAACGCGATCGCGGTCCTTGGACTACTGTGAATATTCCTGTGCATTCACCAGAGGAGTCCTGCCCATGGCCGCGAAAAAGATTCTGATGCTGGTCGGCGATTACGTCGAAGACTACGAAGTGATGGTGCCGTTCCAGGCCCTGCAAATGGTCGGTCACACCGTCCACGCCGTGTGCCCGGACAAGGCCGCCGGCAAGACCGTGCGCACTGCGATCCATGACTTTGAAGGCGACCAGACCTACAGCGAAAAGCCCGGTCACCAGTTCGCCCTGAACTTCGATTTCGCCAAGGTCGATGCCAAGGATTACGACGCGTTGCTGGTGCCCGGTGGTCGTGCGCCGGAATACCTGCGGCTGAACGAAAAAGTCCTGGAACTGGTGCGAGCCTTCGACAAGGCCGGCAAGCCGATTGCCGCTGTCTGTCACGGCGCGCAACTGCTGGCGGCGGCGGGGATTCTCGAAGGTCGCGAGTGCAGCGCCTATCCGGCCTGCGCTCCGGAAGTGCGGCTGGCCGGCGGCACCTACATCGACATCCCGGTCACGGACGGCCACGTCCAGGGCAACCTGGCGACCGCGCCCGCCTGGCCGGCGCACCCGAACTGGCTGGCCGGTTTCCTCGGGTTGCTTGGAACCAAAATCACCCTGTGACACCTCGATAAGGAGAAACACCATGTCCGGATGGTATGAGTTGAGCAAAAGCAGCAACGGCCAGTACAAGTTCGTGCTGAAAGCGGCGAATGCCGAAACCATTCTGACCAGCGAGCTGTACACCAGCCGCACGGCCGCCGAAAACGGCATTGCCTCGGTGCAGACCAACAGCCCGCTGGACGAACGCTACGAGAAAAAATCGACGAAGGACGGCCATCCTTACTTCAACCTCAAGGCGGCCAATCACCAGATCATCGGCAGCAGCGAATCCTATTCATCCGACGCGGCGTGTGCCAAAGGCATCGCCAGCGTCAAGGCCAACGGGCCGTCCAAGGTGATCAAGGACAAAACCCTGCCTGTCCTTTGAATCCAGCACAAAACCCTGTGGAAGCCCGGCTCCCACAGGGTGTGTGGCCTGAAATCAGCTCAGGCTTTTGAGAATGGCCTGCAACTGATTACGCCCGGCCTCGCTCAGCGGGAACACCGGCAAACGCGGATCGCCGATTTCCAGATCGGTGAGTCGCAGACCGGCCTTGATCGTCGCCGGCAAGCCGCCCTTGAGAATGAAGTCCAGCAGCGGCAACTGGCGGTAGAACAGCTCCCGCGCCTTGCCCAGATCCCCTGCCAGTGTGGCTTCGTACAGATCCAGGTTGAGTTGCGCAATCAGGTTCGGCGCCGCCGTGCACCAGCCCTTGGCCCCGGCGGCGAACGCTTCCAGCGCCAGCGGGTTGCAGCCGTTGTAGAACGGCACCCGGCCTTCGCCGAGCAGTTGCAGCTTGTGCATGCGCTGGATGTCACCGGTGCTCTCCTTGACCATGGTCACGTTTTCCACGCCGTTGACGATGCGCAGGATCAGCTCCACCGACATGTCGGTGCCGCTGGTGGCCGGGTTGTTGTAGAGCATGATCGGCACGCCGATGCTGTCGCCGATGGCGCGGTAGTGGGCGAGGATTTCCGCTTCGGTGAGCTTCCAGTAGGAGGCTGGCAGCACCATCACCACGTCGGCGCCGTGGGCTTCGGCGAAGCGTGCGCGGCGTACCGCTTTGGCGGTGGTCAGGTCGGACACGCTGACCACGGTCGGCACACGCTTGGCCACGTGCTTGATGCTGAACTCGGCGACCTGGTCCCACTCTGCATCGCTCAGGTAGGCGCCTTCGCCGGTGCTGCCCAGTGGCGCGATGGCGTGGACGCCGCCGGCGATCAGACGGTCGATGGAGCGGCCCAGTGCCGGCAGATCAAGACCTTCGCCATTGGCGCCGAACGGGGTGATGGTGTAGCCGATGATGCCGTGAATGTTGGACATGAGAGTGCTCCGCAAGGATGAGGTGTTCAGTTCAGGCAATCGGCGTGCTGACGCAGGTTCTGCCGGGCGTAGTAGTTGAAGGCCGCAGCGTGGCGTTTGGGTTTGGAGACCCAGTCATGGGCCTCGCGACCCAGCTCGGGAATGATCGGTTTGATCGTCCCGGCAGCCATCGCCAGCAATTGCAGTTTGGCGGCGCGTTCGATCAGTTGCGCGATGACACAGGCTTCCTCGATGGTCGCCCCGGTGGACAACTGACCGTGATGGGAAAGCAGGATCGCCCGTTTGTCGCCCAACGCACCGGCAATCAATTCGCCTTCTTCGTTGCCCACCGGCACGCCCGGCCAGCCTTCAAGGAACGCGCAGTCGTCGTACAGCGGGCACAGATCCATGTGGGAAATCTGCAGCGGCACTTCCAGCATCGACAGCGCGGCAATGTGCGTCGGGTGAGTGTGGATGATGCAGTTCACGTCCGGCCGGGCGCGGTACACCCAGCTGTGGAAGCGGTTGGCCGGGTTGGCCATGCCGTGGCCTTCGAGCACTTCCAGGTCTTCGTTGACCAGCAGCAGATTGCTCGCGGTTATTTCGTCGAAACCCAGGCCCAGTTGCTGAGTGTAGTAAGTGCCCGGCTGCGGGCCCCGGGCGGTGATCTGCCCGGCGAGGCCCGAATCGTGGCCGTTCTCGAAGAGGATCCGGCAGGTCAGGGCCAGCTTTTGCCGGTCTGTCCACGTATTATCCGCCAGGCTTTTTTGCATCTGGGTCAGCGCTTGCTTGACCAGTTCGTCTTTGGGTAGTGCTAATGTCTTCGCCATATCCGTGTCCTGTGGTGGTTGCCATGGATGACACTTAAGAGGCTATATGACACTTTGTGTCATTTGCAAGGACAAATCGTCTTTCCTTTGCTGGATTAATCGCTTCGCATGTCTATCCGTTTGAAATTATTGAGAAAAAAACTTGGCGTAACCCTTGAGGCGCTGGCCGAGAAATCCGGCATGACCAAGAGTTATCTGTCGAAGGTCGAGCGCGGCTTGAACACGCCGTCGATTGCCGCCGCGCTGAAACTGGCCAAGGCGTTGAACGTGAAAGTCGAGGAGCTGTTCTCCGAAGACAACGTCAGCCTCGACAGCTACAGCCTGGTGCGCAGCCACGAGCGCCAGTCGCTGGCGGCCAACGATCACAGCCCCGGTTACGCGGTGCTGGCCCATCAGGTCAGCGAACGCAGCCTGCTGCCGTTCATCATCTACCCGCCGAGCGAATTCACCGACAAAACCTTCAAGGAACATTTGGGCGAGGAGTTTCTGTTCGTCCACGAAGGCCAGGTCGAAGTGGACTTCGTGAACGAACGGGTGCTGCTGGAACGGGGTGATGCGCTGCACTTCAATGCGCAGAAACCCCATCGCATCCGCTCAGTGGGCGAGGTGCAGGCGCAGTTGCTGGTGGTGGTGCACAGCGGCGAGGAGTGATCAGACCTCGACCGGTACCGACAGCTTTGGATTCCCTAGCGCATGGCTCTTGGAATCAAAGAACCGCAACTCGACGCCCGTGCCCTCGAACAGCTTCGCGTAGTGGCGCTTCTGGTGCTGGATGAACGCCGCGCTGCGCGGGTAGATCGAGATCGCCACGGTTTTCGGTTTCGCCAGACGCAGAGCGCGCACGAGGTGGCTGTCCTGCTCGCCGAGGGCGTGGCCGAAGATGCACAGGTTGTCGCCGTGACCGAGTAACTGGTCGTAGCAGAACGACAGGTAATCGGAACTGCGGATGGTTTTGAGCTTGTCGGCGCTCGGCCCTTCGTTGACGAACAGCGGCACGTCGTCGAGTGTCTTGATCGTGTTGTTGATCGCGAAACTGCCGAGCAGCGTGCCCTCGGTGGCGGTCAGTTTGCGCGCGGTGCCGTCCTGGTTGCGCACCAGATGCAGACCGCCGTGCAGGTACAGCAGACGCGGTTTTTCAGAGCTGCTTTCGCAAAGATCGAAACTGGCGTCGGGGCCGTTGAACAGGTCGTCGATCGCTTCGCCCTGATGTTGCAGAGCCCAGTAATTGAGCAGGTCGTAATTGGTGGTGAACACCGTGCGATAGCTCGCCAGCTCGCTGTTCAGGGTCGCCAGGGTCGAGGCTTCAATCAGCCGCCACGGGATGTGTACCGCGTGCACGGTGTTGATCAGCGCCTCCTTGATTGCGTAATAGCGGTTGCGCGGCGCGGCCGAGCTGACGGCCAGTGCCTTGTTGACCCGGCTGGTGGTTTTCAGCGCGCCGAGTACCTGCTCGAAACTGCGCGTCTGCATCGCGTCGAACACGCTCAGTTCCGACGGGCTCAGGGGCTTTTCTTCCACCGTGCGGGCGTTTTCGAACAGCGAGTCGTAGCCGAAATCGTCCCACACTGCACGACTGGCGCCGTTGCCCAGCAGCAGACCGCTGAAGTCGGTGGTGGCGCGCAACGCGTTCCAGTCTTCGAGTGTGGCGTCGACATCCAGAAAATCGGTCATTGCAGGGCACGTCTCAAAACAAAGGGCAGATGGGCGGCGACTTTATCACGAGCGGGCATTGAGCCAGATCAACATCCGCCGTGACCGATCGGTCGATCCTGTGTGTATCCGCCGGATCGCAGGAGTCGAATCGGCCCCAGTCAGGAGACGCGCCATGAGCAGCACCTTTTTCATTCCCGCCGTAAACATCATGGGCAGCGGCTGCCTCGACGACGCCATGAATGCGATCCGCAACTACGGTTTTCGCAAGGCGTTGATCGTCACCGACGCCGGTCTGGCCAAGGCCGGCGTGGCGACTATGATTGCCGAAAAACTGGCGATGCAGGACATCGATTCGGTGATTTTCGACGGCGCCAAACCCAACCCGAGCATCGCCAACGTCGAGGCGGGGCTGGCGCTGCTCAACGACAGTCGCTGCGATTTTGTGGTGTCCCTCGGCGGCGGCTCGCCCCACGACTGCGCCAAGGGCATCGCTTTGTGCGCCACCAATGGCGGGCAGATCCGCGACTACGAAGGCGTCGATCAATCGACCAGGCCGCAACTGCCGCTGATCGCCATCAACACTACCGCCGGCACGGCCAGCGAGATGACCCGTTTCTGCATCATCACCGACGAAACCCGTCACGTGAAAATGGCCATCGTCGACCGCAACGTCACGCCGTTGCTGTCGGTCAACGACCCGGCGCTGATGGTCGCCATGCCGAAAGGCCTCACCGCCGCCACCGGCATGGACGCACTGACCCACGCGATCGAAGCCTACGTTTCCACTGCCGCCAACCCGATCACCGACGCCTGCGCGCTGAAGGCCATGACCCTGATCAGCAACAACCTGCGCCTGGCCGTGCGCGATGGCAGCGATCTGGCTGCGCGGGAAAACATGGCGTACGCGCAGTTCCTCGCGGGCATGGCGTTCAACAATGCGTCCCTCGGTTACGTGCATGCGATGGCGCACCAGTTGGGCGGTTTCTACGATCTGCCTCACGGGGTGTGCAACGCAGTGTTGTTGCCCCATGTGCAGACGTTCAACGCGCTGGTCTGCGCCGATCGTCTGACCGATGTGGCCCACGCCATGGGGGCCGATATACGCGGTTTCAGTCCGGAGGAGGGCGCGCAAGCCGCGATTGCTGCGATCCGTTGCCTGGCCAGGGACGTCGAGATTCCCGGTGGCCTGCGCGATCTGGGCGCCAAGTGCACCGATATCCCGGTGCTCGCCGCCAACGCCCTGAAAGACGCCTGCGGCTTTACCAATCCACGGGCAGCGGATCAGCGGCAGATCGAGGAGATTTTCCGCAGCGCGTTTTAAGCGGACCGACGATCGGGCGTGAACCTCGTGCAGAGCACCGCGCCCAACGCCAGAACGCAGCACAGCAACGACAGTGGCCACGCTTGCGGGCTGGCGAGCAGGCTGGCCACAGCACCGATCAGTGCGGCCATCAACTGGTGGATGAAACCGCTCAGGGCCATCGCGTAGGCGCCGGCAATCGGGGCGCCATCATTGGCCCGCGACAGGCTGATCGGATAGTTCAGCGACTGGCCGAACACGGCCACGCAGTAGGGCAGCCAAAGCAGCCAGGCCATCGAGCTGGACAACAGGCTGCCAGCCAGCATCACGCCAGTGCCGGCCATCACCAACCCGACCCCCAGTGTCATCAACCGGTGCTGACCGGTACGCAACACAAAGCGATTGACCGCCAGCGCCCCCAGAAAATACGCGGCACTGATCGGCCAGCCCAGCAGCCCGTATTCGGTCGTCGACCAACCGAACGGACCTTGCAGAATCAACGGTGCAGCGCTGTTGAATGCGATGATCACGCCATAACCCAGACCGCCCGCCAGCGCCGGAAGGAGAAACGCTCGCTGGATCAGGATCGTTCGGTAGACCGCCCAGGGCGAAGCGGTTGTGGGCGCTTCGACAAGCTCCGGAAAATTCAGACGCGAGACAATCACGGCCATCAACAGGCTGACCGCACCCGACAGATAGAAAATCGCCTGCCAGCCCAGCGTCACCTGAATCAACGAGCCGGCGTATTGCCCGATTCCGAGCGCGACAACGAACGAAATCGAAATCCACGACAACGCCTTCGCCAGCAGATCGCCCCGAAAGCTGTCACGAATCAGCACCCGCGCCATCACCGAAATGCCGCTGGCGCCGATCCCCTGAACCAGTCGCAGCAGCAGGAACGACTCCAGTGTCGAACCCAGTGGCAGCGCCAGATTCGCCAGACCATAAATCCCCAGCGCCGTCAGCAGCACCGGCTTGCGGCCGATGCGTTGCGCCAGACTGCCCCAGAGCAGCATCGGCAGCGCCATGCCAATCAGGTACAGCGACAACCCCCAGGCCACCTGCGGTGCGTCGACCTGCAAGTGACCGGCGATCTGCGGCAATGCCGGCAGGTAAATGCTCATGCCCAGTTGGGCGAGGAACACGGTGGAGCAGGTGATGAGCAGGATGAGGCCGGGGTTCATGAGTCGTCCGTGAAGGTTCAGCGGTCGCGTTCGCGACCGTGAGTCAGTAACAGTTCGGTGATCAGATCGCAGAAGTGGTGGATCAATGTCGCTTCCATGTCGGCGCGCAGGGTAACGCGGATCGCGGCCTTGCCTTGGGCAACCACCGGGAAAAACACGGCGCTGGTGAAAAAGCCGAGTTCAGCCAGTTCCATGGCGATTCGATTGGCCAAAGCGGCCTCGCCACAGTGGATCAAGCGGATAGCCATGGAGCTACCGTGCTGTTCGGTGCTCAACAGACTGTCAAAGAGGCGAATATTAGCCTGAAGACGGACCTGCAGCGCACGCAGTTCTGCACTGCGATGCAGTTGGATCGAGGCACGGCCTGCGCCAATGGCTGCGCAGTTGAGGCTTTGCGACCAGTTGCTCGGCCCGCCGTAACGCTGGATCAATTTCTTCTGCCGTTGATTGCCGAGCATCACCAGACCGCCGCTGGCCCCGAACGATTTGGCCAGCGAAGCGACGATCAGGCAATCCTCTTCCAGCGCCGGCACTCTTGGCCGTACGAGACCGGTGCCATTGCTGCCGACCGTCGACAACGCGTGGGAATCGTCCAGATAAAGGAACAGGCCGTAACGTTCCTTCAGGTACAGCAGACCATCCATATTGGCCACGCCACCCATGCTGTAGGCACCGTCGGCGATGTAGGCAACGATGGGGTGGCGCTGGCACACCGATTCGAGAAAATCCATGTCGTTGTGGGGGCTGGTCAATACCTGGGTTTCATCGGCGCAACTGGCTTTGAGGTGATGCATCGAATAGTGGGCCAGGCGATCGAACACCATCACCGGCGGGCGGCTGTGCGTGAACACGCCACTGGCCAGCAGTGGCAGGATCCCGGCGCTCGCGGCGCTGCAGGACAGACTGCTCAGACATACTGCGCCAAACAATTGCGACAGCTCGCTTTCGTATTGATCGAGCAGCGCCAGCTTGCAGCGGTTTTTCGAGTTGGCAACCCGCAGCGTGCCGGTTTCCCGCAACGCCGCGATGGCGCCTTCAAGCAGGGCAGGGTGGTGGTCGAGACCCAGATAGGACGTGGTGCAAAAGTGATGGAATTGGCGCCCGTGCTGATCGAGCCAATGGTTGCAGCCTTTGACCAGGACATTGAGGGCGGCGATTTTTCCGGCTTCGGCGGCCTCCCAATCGTGGTCTGCCAGAGCGATGACCTTGCGGTAATTGGAGAAGGTGTTGGTGGATTCCGGCAGGTGATTCACAGGCAGCTCTCCTTGAGCAGAACAATCCATGGTGTGTTGCAATTTGTGTGTGTTGCCAGACTTTACAGAGCGCTGCGCCAAGCCAGAATCGGATGCCTCCTTTAGTGTTGAGCGATTGTGGAGTTTTGCGCGTAGGGCAGTGCCGGACAGGTATGTAAGGCAATTGAGTGTCTGCCCGACGAGCAATCCCGGCTATCCTGCCGACATGAACGATCCCATGTTATCGAGCTTCCCATGCTGCAAAAAAGCCTGATCCGTCGCCTCGACCTGATCACCCTGCAACTGTTCGTCGCCGTCCACGAGGAAGGTACGCTGACCCGTGCCGCGTCCCGCGAGGCGATTGCCGTGTCGGCGGCGAGCAAGCGTTTGATGGAGTTGGAGGAAGCGCTGGGCATCAGCCTGTTCGTGCGTCAGGCCAAGGGCATGACTCTGACACCGGCCGGTGAAACCCTGTTGCACCACGCCCGGCAGATGTTGTTCAACGTCGAGAAAATGGGCCTCGAACTGGGCGAACACAGCCACGGTGTGCGCGGCTATGTGCGGATGCTGGCGAACCTGTCGGCAATCATTCAGTTTCTCCCCGAAGACCTGCGCGACTTCGCCGCGCAACACCCGCAGGTCAAGACTGACCTTGAGGAACGGCCCAGCGCCGGCGTGGTTCAGGGCGTGCTCGACGGGGTAGCGGACTTGGGTATCTGCTCCAGCGACAGCGACATCAAAGGCCTGCACAGCGTGCGCTATCGCCGGGACAAACTGGTGGTGGTGATGCTGCCCGAACATCCGTTGGCGATGCGTGAGTCCGTGGCGTTCAGCGAAACCCTCGACAGCGATTACGTCGGCCTGCACGCTGCCAGTTCGATCAACATGCGCACCCACGCCGCTGCGCGGCAGGCCGGCAAGGTGCTGCGCATCCGCATCCATGTGCCGGGTTTCGACGCGGTTTGCCGGATGGTGCAGGCCAACATGGGCATCGGCATCCTGCCGCAGCGGGCGTATGAATTGTTTGGTCGGGCGCTGGGGCTGCAAGCGGTGCCGCTGACCGATGGCTGGTCGGATCGCGACTTGATCGTGGTAGTGCGTGACGAGGCCGGGTTGTCGCCAGTGAGCCGGATCCTGTTCGAGCACTTGCGCGCAAACAATTGAGCGTTCGTGTTTGGCGAACGCCCGTTGCCGAGTGACGGCTGGATTGTCGCAATGACGTTCCTCTAGCCTTGGCCGCAATTCCAAGAACAAGAGGTACCTCGCGATGACTGCCCCCTTGAGTGCGATCAAAGTGATCGAAATCGGCACCCTGATCGCCGCGCCGTTTGCTGCGCGGATGCTCGCCGAATTCGGCGCCGAAGTGATCAAGATCGAAGCCATGGGTCAGGGTGACCCGCTGCGCAAATGGCGCAAGCTGCACGAAGGGACGTCGCTGTGGTGGTACCTGCAATCGCGCAACAAGAAATCCCTGGCGCTCAATCTGAAATCCGTCGAAGGCATCGAGCTGGTCAAGCAACTGGCGCGTGATGCCGACGTGATCATCGAAAACCTGCGCCCCGGCGCCCTGGAAAAACTCGGCCTGGGCTGGGACGTGCTGCACGCGCTGAATCCCGACCTGACCCTGGTGCGCATTTCCGGCTACGGCCAGACCGGCCCCTACCGCGACCGTCCCGGTTTCGGCGCGATCGGCGAGGCCATGGGCGGCATTCGCTACACCACCGGCACCCCCGGTTCGCCACCAGCGCGGGTCGGTGTCAGCCTCGGCGATTCGCTGGCTTCGCTGCACGCGGTGATCGGCGCGCTGATGTCGCTGCTGCGGGTCAAGACCGGGCAGGGCGGCGGGCAGATTGTCGATGTGTCGCTGGCTGAAAGCGTATTCAACGTCATGGAAAGCCTGGTGCCGGAATACGACATGCTCGGCCATGTCCGCGAACGCAGCGGCGGCGCGTTGCCGGGCATCGCACCCTCCAACACCTACCTCACGGCCGATGGCGCCTACGTGGTGATCGCCGGCAACAGCGACCCGATCTACAAGCGCCTGATGCAGGTGATCGGTCGAAATGATCTGGCCGACGCCGAAGAATTCGCCCACAACGACGGTCGCGCCGCGAAGAGCGGCCTGCTCGACGCCGCCATCACCCACTGGACCAGCAGCCTGCCGATCAATGACGTGCTGGCGGCGCTGGAAGCCGCCGAAGTGCCGGCCGGTCGCATCTACTCGGTGGCCGACATCGTTGCCGATCCGCACTATCAGGCCCGGGACATGTTGCTCGACGCCGAACTGCCCGGCGGGGCGACCGTGAAGATGCCGGGCATCGTGCCCAAACTCTCGGAAACCCCCGGCGGAGTGAACTGGTCGGGGCCCGGCCTCGGTCAGCACACCGACGGCATCCTCGCCGGTCTCGGCCTGACCGCCTCGGACATCGAACGCCTGAAAAGCCAGGGGGTGGTGCAATGATCAGCGATTACTCGCAGACCCTGATCGTCCAGGAAGTCTCGCCCCGGGACGGCCTGCAAATCGAACCGACCTGGGTCAAGACCGAAGACAAGATCGCCCTGATCAATCAACTGTCACAGGCCGGATTCAGCCGCATCGAGGCCGGCTCGTTCGTCTCGCCGAAAGCGATTCCGGCCCTGCGCGATGGCGAGCAGGTGTTCAAGGGTATCCAGCGTCAGCCCGGGGTGATTTACGTCGCGCTGATTCCCAACCTCAAGGGCGCGCAACGGGCACTGGAGGCC
Organism: Pseudomonas fitomaticsae; assembly: GCF_021018765.1. GTDB lineage: Bacteria > Pseudomonadota > Gammaproteobacteria > Pseudomonadales > Pseudomonadaceae > Aquipseudomonas > Aquipseudomonas fitomaticsae. The sequence goes on from NZ_CP075567.1 coordinate 1,730,788, forward strand.
GGCGCCGATGAACTGAACCTGGTGATGTCCGCCAGCCAGACCCACAACCTGGCGAACATGCGCATGCGTTGCGAAGCTTCGCTGGCGGCGTTCGGCGAGATCGTGGGTTTCGCCAGCGGCTCGGGCGTGCGGCTCAACGGCAGCATCGCGACGACCTTCGGTTGCCCGTTCGAAGGCGGGATCGACGAGGACCGCGTGCTGCAAATCGTCGAGGCTTATCAGGCGCTGGGCATTCAGGGCATTACCCTGGCCGACACCACCGGCATGGCCAATCCGCGACAGGTCGATCGACTGGTGCGACGGGTATTGCAGCGGGTTTCGGCAGCGGACCTGACCCTGCATTTCCACAACACCCGAGGTCTGGGACTGTGCAATGTACTGGCGGCTTACGAAGCGGGTGCCCGACGTTTCGACGCGGCGCTGGGCGGGCTCGGCGGATGTCCGTTTGCGCCGGGCGCATCGGGCAACATCTGCACCGAAGACCTGGTGAACCTCTGCGATGAAGTCGGCATTCACACCGGCATCGACCTGCCGTTGCTGCTGAAACTGTCCCGTGGCCTGCCCGCGCTGCTGGGCCACGAAGTGCCGGGGCAACTGGCCAAGGCCGGACGCAATTGCGACCTGCACCCGATCCCCACCTGATGTCACACGCTCACTGACCCAACCGAACCAGACAACAAAAACAATCGGACGCCCACCGGCAGTCCGCCTGGAGACAACGCTATGAGCCTCAATGTAATGGAGGCGGGCGCGAGCCCGTCCGTCGATCACGACGCCGAAAAAGCCCTGGTCAGCAAGGTCGCCTGGCGCCTGATGCCGTTGATCATGGTCTGCTACCTGTTCGCCTTCTTCGACCGTATCAACATCAGCTTCGCCAAGTTCCAGTTGCAGACCGACCTGAGCCTGAGCGACACCGCCTACGGTCTCGGCGCCGGGCTGTTCGTGGTCGGTTACGTGCTGTTCGAAGTGCCGAGCAACATGATGCTGTACAAGGTCGGCGCGCGGCGCTGGATCGCCCGGATCATGATGTCCTGGGGTGTGGCGACGGCGCTGATGGTGTTTGTCAACAGCGAATGGCAGTTCTACGTGCTGCGCTTTGTGATCGGTGCAATGGAGGCCGGTTTCGCCCCCGGCGTGCTGTATTACCTGACGCTGTGGTTTCCGCAGCACTTCCGTGGCCGCATCACGTCGATGCTGTTCCTGGCCTCGGCGTTTGCCGGGCTGGTCGGCGCGCCGTTCTCCGGACTGGTGCTGGAACACCTCGACGGCGTGCTGCAAATGCGCGGCTGGCACTGGTTGTTCCTGCTCGGCGGCGTGCCGTGCATCGGTCTGGGCTTTCTGGTGCTGACCTTGCTCAAGGATCGCATCGAGGACGCGCACTGGTTGACCCCGGAAGAGAAAAAACTGTTGGCCAGCCGCATCGCCCATCACGAACCGCACAAGAGCGGCGGTTCGTTGCTGGCGGCGCTGAAGATTCCGGGTTTCCTGACACTGGGGCTGATCTACTTCCTGATCCAGGTCGCGTCCTACGGCCTGAATTTCTGGGCCCCGCAACTGATCCGCAGTGCCGGCACCGAGAGCCCGGTGATGATCGGCCTGCTGACCTCGATTCCGTACATCTGCGGCGCGATCAGCATGGTGGTGATCGGTCGACTGTCCGATGCCACGGGGGAGCGGCGCAAGTTTGTCGCGGGGCTGGTGATCGTCGGGGCCATCGGCTTCTTCAGTGCGGGGATTTTTGCCAGTCACACTACGTTTTTGATCGTCGCCCTTGGATTGCTGGGCGCCGGGATCATCGCGTCGATTCCGAGCTTCTGGACTCTGCCACCGAAGTTGTTGGCCGGCGCTGGAGCCGGTGCGGCGGGCGGGATTGCGGTGATCAATACACTGGGGCAGTTCGGCGGCATCGTCAGCCCGGTGATGGTCGGCCGGATCAAGGACCTGACCGGCAGCACCACGCCGGCGCTGTATGTCATCGGCGTGGCGGCGCTGATCGCGGCGGCGTTGCTGCTGTGGGGTCTGCCGCAGAAATTGCGCACGCTGGACAAGTACTGAGGCGTCGGGCTGGTCGTTCCGATAACGCGAACGATCAGCCCGCCGGTGCCATGGACCTGGCAGCCGAGTCACCAAACTGAATCAGCACCACCCCCGCCATCAACAACACCGCGCCGAACAGGCGCGGCAATGTCAGATGTTTCTCCACCAGTCCGAACAGGCCAAAGTGATCCAGCACAATTGACGTGATCATTTGCCCGGCCAAAGCCAGTGCCAGAAACCCCGAAGCCCCCAACTTCGGCAGCAACACCACCGCCAATGCGACGAAGCACACCCCGAACGCGCCGCCGGTCCACATCCACAACGGCACCTTGCTGATGAGCGCCAGTGACGGCAACGGCAAGCGCAGAGCGACAATCACCGGCAGCAACACCAGCACGCTCACCACCAGTGAGGTGAATGTCGCCCACAGCGGATGCCCCAACCCCCGCGCCAGATTGATGTTGATCGCACTCTGAAACGGCACCACCGCCCCGGCAAAAAACGCCAACAACAGCAATCCGACCCACTGCATCGTTCCCATGATCGTTCTCCGGCAAGGTTTTGCTGGACTCTAGGGTATTCGTCGCGCAGATTTAAATTCTGTTTTGGTATCCGGAGCATGCATTGAATGAATGATCTGCGTCGCATCGACCTCAACCTGTTGGTGATTCTCGACGCCTTGCTAAGCGAGCAACACGTGACCCGCGCCGCCGAGCGCCTGCACCTGAGTCAACCGGCGGTCAGCCACGCGTTGGCGCGCTTGCGCGACTTGCTCGGCGATCCGTTGCTGGTGAGGGCCGGCTCAAGCCTGGTGCCCACTGCGCGGGCGCTGGAGCTGGCGGCTCCGCTGGCGGAAACTCTGGCTCAGGTGCAATCACTGCTGGCGCCGAACACCTTTGATCCGGCCAGCGCCCGTCGGACCTTTCGCCTCGCGATGTCCGATTACGGCGCGGCAATCATCCTGCCCGGGCTGATTCGCACCTTGCGCACGGAAGCGCCGGGTATCGACTTGCAAATCAGCCATGCCAGCCGCGAAGGCATGGTCGAAGGCCTGCTCAATGGCGACATCGACCTCGCCGCCGGCGTACTCCCCGAATTGCCCGGTGAACTGCGCAGCACGCCGCTGTTCGAAGAGCGCTACGTGTGTTTGCTCGATCGCCACAGCCTGCCGGCTGACGGCCAACTCGACCTGCCGACCTACTTGTCACGCCCGCACGTGCTGCTGGAAATGCGCGGCAGCGGTACCCCGGAAATCGAACGCACCCTGACCGCCCTGCGCGAACGCCGCCGCGTCGCCATCAGCCTGCCGCACTGGAGCGTTGCGCCACGCTTCATCAGCGGCACGGATCTGATTTTGACCGTGGCCTCGCGGGCGTTGAATGAGGTGGATGACGAATCGCTGATCATCGTGCCGCCACCGTTTGAAATTGCACCGTTCACGTTTGTATCGGCGTGGCACAAGCGGCGGGGCGGGGATCAGGCGTTGAACTGGTTGAATCGGCGGATTGAGCAGGGGATAGTGCGCGGCTGAAAAACATCAAGGAGCGGGGCGTGACAGTGAAGTCTGGGGTGATGGTGGGGCTGGCGCTTTGTGGGGCGCTGATGGCGGGGCAGGTGTTGGCTGATTGTGTGCCTGCGCCGGTGACGGGCGCGCGGGACTTTTCAGTGTGCAAGGCGTGGCCCGCTTATCCTGGCTTGACGCTAAAGGCTGTCTCTAAATTTACGCCGGATCCGGTTTATGGCAAAACCGGTGATGTCGGCAGTTACGATCTTGCTCTCTCTGTTGTCTCGGTCGAGGGTCCGGAGCCTCTGGCCACCTATCACAAGCCTTCTGCATTCCAGTCCGATGCCTTCGCGCTGGCCAGTGTGGAATTCGATACCGCGCGCTACAAATTGACCCCTGAAATTCGGGCCTTTGGTGTTCGGGTCGTCTTCAAAGGCTCCTCCCGCGTCAACCCCATGGATGAGACTTCGCTGTCCCTTTACGTGAAAGATGGCAACACGTTACGCCCTGTACTGGATCGGCTTGTGGTGTATGGCTACAACGGAGAGTGGGATGGAAATTGTTCGGGAGAACGCGCGAGCACCCTGCGCACGATCGAGATTGGAAAGACCAGTTCGCACGGTTATGCCGATCTGATCGTCAAATCGGTGACTACGGGTACTGTTGGCAAAGGCGATCCAGACGCTTGTGATGAGAAAACCACAACCGGTAAACCTGTGCTGACAACCCTTCACTACGACGGAAAATCATACGTTTTGCCTAAAGGTTTCAAAGCCATCGAGTGATACAGAACCAACGCGACTTAATTCAAGGAAGAACAATGTTTACCCCAACCCGACTTCTTATCGTCCTAGGCTTCCTGGCCGTAACCACTCAGGCCCACGCCGCCTGTGAGATCAAGAAATTCGACGGTCACTCCCTGTCACGCTGCAAAGTGTGGCCGGCCTTCCCGGACAAGGCGATCTCGGCAAAATCTACCTTCGTGTCCGACTCCGAAGGTGATCACGACGGCGTTTTCGATCTTGAGTTGTCGCTCCTCAACGCCGCGAATGCCAAGCCTTTGGCGAATTACGTCAAGCCTGGAGCCTATAACTCCGACGCGATCCGCTTCGATGACTTGAAGATCGATACCGCGCGATACCGTCTGGCGTCGGACGTTCGTGCCTTTGGCCTGCGTTCGGATTTCGCCGACCGTCTCTCAAGAGCCAACCCCTACGCGAAAACCGATCTGGCGCTGTATGTGCGCGAAGGCAGCAAGTTGCGACCGGTGCTGGAAGGTCTGGTCATTCGGAAAGAATTTGGCGAGGGTAGCGGGGAGTGCGAAACCAAGGACACGAAAATCCTCAGGACAGTGGAAATCGGCTCGTCCAGCCATAACGGGTTCGCTGATCTGATCGTCTCCTCAAGTGGTGTGGTGTACACCTCGACCCAGTCAGGCAAAGAGTGCGTTTCCAAAACCACCGACCTGAAGAAAACCCAAATCACCCTGACCTACGACGGCAAGCAATACACCCTCCCCGAAGACCTCAGAGGTTACTGACCCGATGCTCACCGGCCTCAACCACCTGACCCTCGCCGTCACTGACCTGGACCGCAGCCTCGGGTTCTACCGTGACTTGCTGAAGCTGCGGGTCGAGGCCACCTGGGACGCCGGTGCCTACCTGTCGCTCCCGGGCCTGTGGTTGTGCCTGTCCCTCGATCCGAAGCGCCATCCCGAGCCCGCCGCCGACTACACCCACTACGCCTTCAGCCTCGGCGCGGCGGATTTCCCGCTGTTCGTGCAACAGCTTCGGGCCGCCAACGTGCAGGAGTGGCGCGACAACCGCAGCGAAGGCGCGTCGTTCTACTTCCTCGATCCGGACGGGCATAAGCTCGAAGCCCACGTCGGCGATCTGGCCTCGCGACTGGCCGCGTGTCGGCAAAAGCCCTACGCGGGCATGGGTTTTTTCAACGAGCCGTAATCATCCGTTAATCGCTGATATAGACTGGCGGCCACGTTTTCCGGGACTTGCAGGTTTTCCATGACTCCATCGTTGCTAATGGCCGTGCTGGCTTCGGGTTTCATTTACGGCATCACGCCGGGGCCGGGTGTGCTGGCGGTGTTCGGCATCGGCGCCGCGCGCGGGCGGCGGGCCGGGGCGGGGTTTCTGTGCGGGCATCTGCTGGGCGATGTGATCTGGTGCGGCACCGCGCTGATCGCGATTGTCGGCGCCCGGGAAATCGGCAGCACCGCGTTCGATGTGCTTGGCGTACTCAGCGGACTGTACCTGTTCTGGCTCGGCTGGCGTGCAGTGCGGGCCAAACGCAGTAACGGCGAGCAGCCCCAAGGCGCGGCGCGTCAACCGTTCTGGCACGGCATCCTGTTCGGCCTGACCAACCCCAAGGCTTACCCGGTCGCAGTGGCGACTTTCACCGCGCTGCTGTCGAGCCGTGCCGAACTGCTCAACTGGTCGATGCTGCCGATGCTGATCGCCTTGAGTTTCCTCGGCGGATTGCTCGCCTACGCTATCCTCATTGGCATCGTCGGGGCGCGGCAGGTGCGTACGCTGTACCAGCGCCATGAACTGGCGATCACCCGGTTGTGCGGGATCATGTTCATCGGTTTTGCCATCAACGCGCTGGTGCATGCGCTGCCGGGGTTGATGCCGAACAAGGCTTGAAAACAGTCGCTGGGATGCGAGGTCGAGGTCATGGATGGTTGAACAGTGCTGCATTGCCCGGACACCCACGCTGAACCATGGAAAGCCGAAACTCCGCGCCGCTGGCGAGTTACATCGATCTGTTGCTGGACGCCGTTTGCGCGGTCGACAGGCAAGGTCGTTTCGTTTTTGTCAGCGCGGCCTGCGAGCGGATTCTCGGCTACACGCCTGACGAACTGATCGGCCAGTCGATGATCGACTACGTCTACCCGGCCGACCGTGAGCGCACCCTGGCTGCCGCGAACGACATCATGGGCGGCGAACCCAAGCACAATTTTGAAAACCGTTATGTGCGCAAGGACGGCAGCGTCGTGCACATCCTGTGGTCGGCGCGCTGGTCGGAAGTCGATCAACTGCGCATCGCCGTGGCCCGGGACATCACCGAACGCAAACTCGCCGAATCCCGTCAGGCGGCGCTGTACGCGGTCTCCGAAGCGGCCCATGCGGCGGAGGATCTGCTGGCGCTGTTCAAGCGCATCCACCTGATCATCGGCGAGTGGCTGCCGGCGCTGAATTTCTCCGTGGCGCTGTACGACGAACACTGCGCGCAACTGAATTTTCCCTACCACGTCGACGATGACGAGTTGCAACCGGAGCAACCCGGCACCGTCACCGGGCGTCTGTGTGCGGAAGTGATCCGCAGCGGTCAGCCGATCCTGCTGACCCCGGATTGCCCCCACGCGCCGCCGGAATTCGCCGCGCTGGTGGCGGGTCAGCAATCGCCGTGCTGGCTCGGTGTGCCGCTGAGCTCGAAAGACCGCACCATCGGCGCGCTGATCGTCAAAAGCCTGCCCGGCGGCGAGCGCTACACCGAACGCGACAAGGAACTGCTGCAATACGTCTGCGCCCAGGTCGCCACGGCCATCGAACGCCAGCAACTGCACGCCCGCCTGCGGCGCATGGCGCAATATGACCAACTGACCCAGTTGCCCAACCGCGAACTGCTGCGCGACCGGCTCAAGGCTGCGCTGAACCATGCGCGGGAACAGGCCGGGCACATGGCGCTGCTGTACGTCGATCTGGATCGCTTCAAACAGGTCAACGACACCTTTGGCCATGGGGTCGGTGACATGCTGTTGCAGACGGTGGCCAACCGGCTCAAGGGCTGCGTGCGCGAAACCGACACCGTGGCGCGGATCGGTGGCGACGAGTTTGTGGTGCTGCTGCACAGCGTCCACGCCGCCGACGATGCCGACAGCGTGGCGGAAAAAATCCGACAGGTACTGGTGCAACCCATGCGCCTGGACGGGCACAACCTGCACATCGAACCGAGCATCGGTGTGGCCCGATATCCCGAGCATGGCGACGAAGAACAGCAACTGTTCCGCCACGCCGACCAGGCCATGTACGCCGCCAAACGTCAGAATCATCAGCGGCTGGACAGCTGATCGGCGGTTCACCGTTCGTCGCGGCAACGGCAACTTTTCTAAACCTTTGGCGGTCAGGAAATTCTCAATCTAGGCGGGCACCTGCTCGCTTACGATCAATGCCAAGAGGTAGAGAATCATGCCTAACTCAAGAAACTCGAACTCGGGAAACTTCGCCAACGATCGAACGAAGGCGTCTGAAGCCGGTCGCAAAGGTGGGAAAACCACCACCACGACTGTCGACAAAGAGCCAAAAACCGACATGGGCCGCAAGCCTGCTCAGAAATCGAAGTAGTCGGCGAAGGTTGTTTTGATTGAGAGGCGGGGGCGCAAGCTCCCGCTTGAATTTGCCGAGAAGGAGGGCGCGACCATGAGCCGGATGGCCACCCAAGTACGTCGCATCAGTTTTGTCAGCCTGCTGGGGTTGTTCGCCAGCAGCGCGTTTGCCCAGTCGCCCGCCGACTTCATCAACGAAGCCTCGGCCAAAGGCATGGCCGACATTGAGGCCAGTCGTCTGGCGCACAGCAAGGCCGAGTCCAAAGAGGTCAAGGATTACACCATCGTCGTCATCAACGACCGCACCACGGCCAACCAGCATCTGGCGAAAATCGCCAAGAAACTGGACCTGCCGGTGGCACCCCGCGAAGAAGTCGCCGACAAGGCCAAGGCGCTGATGCCGCAAGTCAAAGAAGGCGCGAGCTTCGATCAGGCCTACGCCGCCAGCCAGGTCAAAGCCACGGAAGAGGCCATTCAGCAGATCCAGCAGGAGGCTCAGACCACCGACGTGCCGGAGATCAAGGCGTTTGCCGACGAGACCTTGCCGAAATTGCAGAGTCATCTGGAAATGGCTCGGGCACTTCAGGCCAGCCGTTAAATCCGAGGCAAAGAAAACGGCGCTCATGGCGCCGTTTTTGCGTTCTTCAACAGTCGTTCAGATCCTGTTTCGGCTTGCTCTTGTCCCCCAGACCTTCCAGGTCAAACACCTCGTTCTCACCCATCGCCCGGTAATGCCGGCGCAACGCTTCCAGTTGCTTGAGATCCAGCGACTCCAGCCCGAGCATCGCGTTCTGCGCCTCCTTGTTCACCCGCAGCAGTTCATCGAGTTTCAAATGAATGATGTCGGTGTCGCGGTTCTGAGTGTTCTGGATCAGGAAAACCATCAGGAACGTGATGATCGTGGTCGAGGTGTTGATGATCAGTTGCCAAGTGTCGTTGTAATCGAAAATCGGCCCGCTCAACCCCCAGAGCCCGATCAGAATCAAAGCCCCCATGAACGTCTTGGGACTGCCGGCCCAGAGCGCCAGCGTTTGCGAAATCTTTGCGAATTTCATGGCCGTGTTCCTTGTTGGGGGGAAGCTTGAAATTCAGACATCGGGGGGAAGTGGAAAATTCTACTGACAGAGACTTGCTGTCTTTGAAGTTTGACTGCTCCAGATCACGGTTTTGAACGCTTTGGAATTGGGAAACTTTCTTTGTGTGGGTTTGCGTCTAGGATCAAATGGCAGTCAATTTGCCAGCATGCGAGTGCACGGATAGAAACCCAGTCAGAGGCCGCTCATGGAATTCTTCGAAAAGTTAGCCAGTCTTGCCGCCAAAGTCCGGTTGCAGAGCGCTGCAATCCAGACAGAAGAGGCGACAAAAAACGCGTTTGTCATGCCCTTCATCAGTACTGTTCTGGGTTACGACGTATTCGACCCGACAGAGGTGACGCCGGAGTTCGTTTGCGATGTCGGCACGAAGAAGGGCGAAAAAATCGATTACGCCATCATGAAAGAGGGCGAAGTGCAGATCCTCATCGAGTGCAAGAAAATCGGCGAGCCACTGCACATCAATCACGCCTCGCAACTGTTTCGTTATTTCCACGTTACCAGTGCCCGAATCTCCATCCTCACCAACGGCCAGGTCTACAAGTTCTTCACTGATCTGGATGCGCCGAACAAGATGGATGAGAAACCCTTCCTTGAACTGGACCTTCTGGATATTGATGAATATTCGGTGCCAGAACTCATCAAGCTCACCAAGTCTGCGTTCGACGTTGATTCGATCATCAACGCGGCGGGTGAGTTGAAGTACGTCAGCCAGATCAAAAAAGTTATCGCCTCGCAAGTCAGCAAGCCGGATGACGATTTCGTCAAAGTGTTTGCTTCGAGAGTCTACGACGGGGTCATTACGCAGAAGGTGCGGGATCAGTTTCACGAACTGACGAGAAAAGCGGTCGTTCAATTTCTCAATGACCAGATCAATGACCGCCTCAAGTCGGCCATGAGCGGCACGATCCAGCCGGCGATGGCAACTATTTCGACAGCGTCTGGTGGAACAGATCCGGTAGATCCCCGTGACGAGTCGGACGATAAGGTTTTGACCACTCTGGAGGAACTGGAGGGGTATCACATTGTTCGGGCGGTCGTTCGATCGATTGTCGATGCTAAACGAATCGTTCAACGTGACACCCAGAGCTACTTCGGGATCCTGCTTGATGACAACAACCGAAAACCGATTTGCCGCCTGCACTTCAACCGTTCGCAGAAGTACATCGGCATTTTCGACGAGGAGAAAAACGAAACCCGCCATCCCATTAACTCAGTGGATGATATCTACGAGTATTCAGATCAGTTGAAAAAGACCGTGGGCTATTACGACTAGTAGGGCGCTTTCAAAAACCGGCCATAGGCCGGTTTTTTTATGCAAGCGAAGTCCGCGAGAAAAGGTACTCGCCGCCGTCACGTCTTAAGTCGGATAGGGAATGCGCAGGGAGTCGATGTATCGTAGCGAACCACTGCAAAAGTCCTGACAGGAGAACGCAATGACCTGGTCCGCCAAGCAATACGTCACTTTCGAAGATGAACGCACCCGCCCGGCCCGCGACCTGCTGGCGGCGATTCCCACTCCCGAAGCACGTTCCGTGGTCGATATCGGGTGTGGTCCCGGCAACTCGACCGAGTTGTTGGTGGAGCGTTTTCCGGGGGCGAAAGTGCAGGGGCTCGACAGTTCGCCGGACATGATCGATGCCGCGCGCAAGCGTCTGCCGCAGTTGCAGTTCGAGGTGGCGGACATCGATAAATGGGCCGATGAAGGGCCGTTCGATGTGATCTTCGCCAACGCGGTTTTGCAGTGGGTGCCGGATCACGCGACGTTGCTGCCGGCGCTGGCGGGCAAGTTGGCGCAGGGCGGCAGTCTGGCGATTCAGATGCCGGACAACCTCAACGAGCCGTCCCATCGGTTGATGCGCGAAGTCGCGGCCAACGGGCCGTGGGCCAGCAAACTGGCGGGCGCGGCGGGGCAGCGGACCGAGATGGCGGATGCCAGTGCTTATTTCTCGATGCTGCGGCCGCATTGCGCGCGGGTCGATGTGTGGCGCACCACCTATCACCATCAGTTGGCGGGCGGGGCTTCAGGCGTTGTCGAGTGGTTCAAGGGCAGCGGTCTGATTCCGTTCCTCAGTCCGCTGACGGAAACCGAGCGAGCGGAGTATCTGGCGCAATATCTCGCGCAGGTTGCCAAGGCTTATCCGGCGTTGGCGGACGGTTCGGTGTTGTTGCCGTTTCCACGGTTGTTCATTGTCGCCACACGTTGAAATGAAAGATCGGCCCTTCTTTTGCGGTCAGCGCTGTACCGCGACCAGCATCATCATCGGCCGCTCACGCTCTTCTGCGAGGGCCGGTTGCGCGGCCACTTCGTCATCGCTCGGGCCCCATTCGTTGACGTGTTGAATCGTGAAACCTGCGTCGATCAACGCGTTGAGCAATGTCCCGACCGTACGATGCTGCTTGATCACACCGTCGGCCAGCCAGTTGGTCACCCGCTCGCCCTCCATCTGATAACTGTCCAGCGGCCAGCGCTTGTTGCCTTCGCTGTCGATCAGCCAGCCCGGATTGCGCGGCGCCATGAAGATCGGGTGCTCGATGGAAAACACAAAATGCGCTCCGGGCTTAAGCGCCGCGTGCAGCTTGGCGAACAGCCCCGGGAGATCGTTGATGTAATGCAGGGCCAGTGAGCTGTAGGCCAGATCGTAAGTGCACGCAGGCAAGTCGAGGTGTTCCAGGTCGGCGCGTTCGTAGCGGATGTTTGCAGCTGAGGTGGTTTCTTTCGCTCGCTCGAGCATTTTCTCCGAGACATCCAGCCCCAGCACTTCGGCAGCGCCGTTTTCGCTGGCCCAGCGGCAGAACCAGCCGTAGCCGCAGCCCAGATCCACCACCTGCAAACCGTGCAGGGAGGGCAGCAAGGCTTTCAGCGCAGGCCATTCCGGCGCGGCATCGAGGCCGCCGATGGAGCGGTTCATCTGGCTGTAGCCCTGGAAAAATTCGGGATCGTCGTAGATGTTCTGGGTCATGGGTTTGCTGCTCTTTTGAATTTGATTTGGGTGGCTCGCAGGCCACAGTTTTGAATCCCTCGAAACGTGATGGCGCGTATTCGTCGATGGCCGCGCAGGGGGAGGGTGGTGGGCGATGGAGAAATGCTAGCGGGTCGTGGCGAACGTGAGAACCGGGGGAGTGTTGGGGATCTGTAAACGCGGTTTTTCGCTACGGGATGTTTAAAGAGTGGGTTCCGTTTACTGAACCTTCCCACAATGTTTTCAGGTTGTCCGTCGGAAGTGCGGTCTCTAGCCTGTGAGGGTCGCTGATGAATCGGCGATCGGGATTGGAACCCCGGCGACTTCACTGAATGCAAAGCGTCGTTCATGACGTATGCTTGCGCACCTTGATGGTGTGCACTCTGTTATGGCGGCTGTGCGCGGGAGACTTCGAGTCTGTCGGGTTTTGCTTGGTGGCCCGGGTTCCAACCTGCGTACAGCTGCCACCCCTTCGCGTGGAACCGAATGGGGCAGCTCTAACCATCACACCGAGTATCAAATCATGTTCAAGCCAACACCTAATCCCCCAGAAGTCGAAACCGACCCGACGTCCCCCTACAGCTCAATCGGCTCCAGAAAACTCAACGACGCTGCCAACCGCGCCCTCGATCACTACCTCTGCCCCGGCGCCCATGTCATGGGCACGACCAACCAGCCCGACCCGATGTACTTCGCCAACCCGGCCTACGACACCGAATCCCTGCTCGCCAACGCCAGCGAGTCCCTGGGCTCGGCCTCCGAGATGCTCAACAACTTCGCCGCCACCCTCGACCCCGCCCACCGCAGAACCGCGATAGGCATTGCGCAGTTGGTGATGCTGGGGGAATTGGCGGTGAATCAGGCGCTGGATCATGTTGAGGTGAAGGACTGAATTGCAGCTGTTCTGGCAGGCATAAAAAAACCGGTCGTCGCGACCGGTTTTTTCATTTCCGTATCCCTGGGTTTGTTCTGTCAAGAAACGCCCGAAAGCAAACTTTCATAAGGGATTCGCAATCCATCGTGCAGACGTTTAATCATCGACAGGCTTAATTTTCGTTTGCGGTTCAGTACTTCTGACACGCGTCCGCTGGTGCCAATGAAAGGCTCCAGGTCACGAGGAGTCAGGCCTTGCTGTTCCATGCGAAATTTAATCGCCTCAATCGGATCAGACGGCGGTATTGGGTAATGTTCTTCTTCGTACTTCTCGATGAGTAGCACGAGGATTTCCAGTTCATCACCTTCAGTCGAGCCGACTTCAGCTCCCCAGAGCTGTTCCACTCGTGTCAACGCCGCAGTCAGGTCTTCCGGACTGCGAATTGGCTTGATGTTCATTACACGGTCTCCGCGTTGATCTGGTCATACTGGGCATGGGTGCCGACGAACCGGATGAAGCCAAGCTGCCGCTGGTAATCAATTGCCAGAATCACTCGATATTTGTTGCCACCGATATTGAAGACAACCCTTGCACCCTTGAGGATGCTGGCTGTTCTGAGCTCGGCCTTGATCTCTTGTGGCGTGCGGTAGAGTGCCTTTTCCATATGGCGATACCATTCAACCAGCGGGGTCTGGGAATCAAGATGAGCCGGATTGCTCTCCCAAAATTCCCGCAAGGTTGCTCTTGCAATTATCCGCATCCATGCCTCCTCCCGTTTTGGGAGATATTAGTCTTCGCCTAACAGAGATGCAATCTCTGATATCCATTGAGCAAAGCGGGTGAGTCGCTTTGTCGTAAGCGTAGGGGCCCACGTTGAAGCATGTGATCTGAATTATTTATCAAGCAATGACGGCCTGAGGTTCCATCAAAGACAGACATTAAAAAACCGGTCATCAGGACCGGTTTCTCAATTCACTTTCAACGTTGCTGCAAAACCTTGAGCGCCGCCGAGGCCAGGAATCCGGAGCGGCTTTTCTCTTCCGGATGGTGCAACACGTACTCATCGATTCGATTGAGCAGGTAGCCCGGCAATGTGATGTTGAGTTTCTGAGCTTTGCCCAGGTATTTGGTCACATCGATATCCACCACCGCCCAAGTGCAGCCGGCGTATTTAGGGTTGGCAGCATGCAGCGTGACCTTGTTGGCTGGCGGGATGGGCGAGCCGTCTTCGGCCAGAATCTCGAAATGGCCTTCAATGGCTTCGCGGGCCATCGCCATCGCATCGTCCAGATCATCTCCAGCGGAGAAGCAGCCCGGAATATCCGGCACCTCCACTCCCCAGGCATGTCCTTCATCACCCACTGAAATCGCGATCGGGTAAAGCATGTGTGTCGTCCTCCACGGCGCAATTGACCTGATGAGTCAGAGCAGCGCCTGCTGCAAAATACTGATGGCCGTTTTCTTGAGCAGATCCTTCTTTGGGTGAGGCACTGTGACCAGACCAGGTTTGGTCGGATGCTTGAAGTGATGATGACTGCCCCTGACCCGCACCAGATACCAACCGTCTGCGACGAGCTGGCCAATTAGAAAACGGCTATTCACAACACCTCCCTGTGGTGTGCTTGGTGGGTACTATACCCACGATTTTTTATCGATCAACACTATAACCACCGAGCGGTCATCGTCCTTTGATGGGGGCGGCGGTCACGAAGAAGAATAGGCGGGGATACTTCAGCGGGATGGGGAGTGTATTGCGGGCCGTTGCTGCGAAATGAAACGGGTACAAAAAACCGGTCATCAAGACCGGTTGGATGCAGGGGGATACTACTGCGGCACAGCGAACACCGCGCTGGCACGGGCAACCATTCGATCACCGACATGCAACCCGACAGTGGCAAACGCCAGCTGCCGTCCTTTTTTGGAGTGCTCAACGCGTACCTCGAGCCACTCATTGATCTGCACCGCGCTGAGATAGTCCAGGGTCATACTCGCCGTGATCAATGGCAGGGGAGGGTCGCTGGAAAATGCCATGGCGTACCCCATGCCGACATCCGCCAAAGTCGCCAATACACCGCCATGCAACGTGCCTCGTCCGTTGGCATGTCGTGAGTCTGTCCGCAGACCGATTTCAAGTTGCAAGCCACTGCCTCTGGTATAGATCGGGCCAAGCAAGTCGAGCAGCGGACTGCTGCGGGTCAGCGGAGTGAAGCCCTCGGGAATAGCTGTGTCGTTCATGGTCGATCCCTGTGCCGGTTGGTTACCAGGTTCTTTGGCCTGAATACGGAGCGTTGCTTATGAGGGTTTAATCCTGACTTCGCCGTCGGAGAAGGATCATACGTATGGGGAATTTGCAGCGATAAGCTGATCACGATGGAGCAGCAGGGGGCAGGGTTGTTTCGACGGTGGCGATCTTTGGATTTGCCAATGAAAACTCAAATCCCAGACACAAAAAAACCGGCCATCAAGGCCGGTTTTTTTCATCCCCCGTCAAACCACGACGCAGGACATAAATTCGATTGGAGCGGGTGAAGGGAATCGAACCCTCGTTATCAGCTTGGGAAGCTGGAGTAATGCCATTATACGACACCCGCTCAGAGCGGCTGACTTTGTACCAGACTCGGCCACGGATTTGAAGTTTTCTTTGCACGCGAACTACGGAAAGTCCTGAAACAGAGCCGAAAAATCGGTCAATCGCGGGCAAGTACTGCGGGCTGGAGAACGGCTGAATCTCAGCCCCGCAGGCTTGCTCGCGACGACACTGTTTCAAATGGCCAATGCATGGTGATCCTGGACAAACTGGTAACGCGTTCGGCTGGCCTGTTGCGCCGGTTTCAGGAAACCGAGCAGGGCGTTCTGGCTGTCCCGGCAGGCGGATTTGTGTTCCATGTCGAGGAAGTGCCCGGTGGCCTGCAGGGTAGTGAAGGTGCTCTGCGCGACGTGGTTGCCGAACAGGCGCGCATCTTCGGCGGCGGTGTATTCGTCCCATTCGCCGTTCATGAACAGCACCGGCACATTGATTTTCTTCGCCGCGTTCAGATAGCACTGACGGTCGCTGTGCAGCACGTCGTTGATGTGAAAATGCATCTGCCCGTATTCGTGCTCGGCCAGGCTGCTGACGTGGCGATAGTTGAAGCGCTTGAACAGCGACGGCAAGTGTTTGCCGATGGTGTCGTTGACGAGGTGCCCGACCCGATCGCCGTCGCGTTGGCCGAGGCATTCGACGCCGCGTTCGAGGTAATCGAGCATGTGCGCGTTGATCACCGGTGAGAACGAGCTGATCACGGCTTTTTCGATCCGCCGAGGCTGACGGGCGAGGGCAACCAGGGTTGCGGCGCCACCCCAGGAGAACGACAGAACGTGCTCGGCGGCGAAGTGGTCGATCAGCTCCAGCAGGATCAGACCTTCAACTTCTTTCGTCAGATGTTTCTCGTGGCGGTTGTGGACTTTCGACTTGCCCGCGTAGGGCTGGTCGTAGCAGACCACGTTGAATTGCGGGTGCAGATTTTTCACGGTTTGTGCAAACGACGCAGTCGTGGCCATCGAGCCGTTGACCAGGATGATGGTCTTTTCTGCGGCGTCTGCGCGATAGAACTCCGTGTAAACCCGATACTGACCCTGTATATCCAGCACAGCGATTTCTGGCCTCATGTCATAAGACTCCTGGCAAGCAAGCGGGTATGCGCGCAAATGAGATTGCACGAGCTTTGTGACAGGTAGGCATATGCCTGGAATTTTGTGGCCCATGTCGATCCGATACGGCAGGTCGACGGGTGTTGTTATTGGCGGGCAGTCTGCCGGCTGAGGCGCAGCCCTGAGGGGCTGTCTACCGACAAAAAGTTTCTTGGATGTTATGTGTGACTCATCGGTCACAATTTGGCCGACGACCTGATTCAAGCAGGGGGATCCGGATCGCGCAAGTGCCGTTGGTAAATTGTTCGACAACTTCTGCTGAGCGGTCGGCTGCTCAGAACAAATGAATCTCTTCGGTGCGCAAAGCACGGTACTCGCCCGGTTTTAGCGCGTGATCCAGCGCCAACGACCCCATGGATTCGCGGTGCAGGCGCAGCACTTTGTTGTTGAAGTGACCGAACATGCGCTTCACCTGATGGTAGCGACCCTCGACGATGCTCAGCCGCGCCGTCCGTGGGCCAAGCACCTCCAGCTGCGCCGGTTGGGTGGTCAGGTCTTCGAAGGCGAAGTAGATCCCCTCGGCGAACTTGATCGCATATTCCGGGCCGATTTCCTGTTCGGTCTCGACGTAATAGACCTTCGGCAGTTTGGTCTGCGGCTGGGTCAGTCGCCTCGACCAGCTGCCGTCGTTGGTGATCAGCATCAGCCCGGTGGTGTTGAAATCCAGGCGTCCGGCGATGTGCAGGTCGTCCTTGTCCGACTCGTGGATCAGATCAAGCACGGTCGGATGCTCGGGATCGCGGGTGGCGCTGACGCAGCCCTGCGGCTTGTACAGCATGAAGTAGCGCGCCGGTTTGCCGCTTTGCAGCACTTCGTCGTCGACTTCGACGCGGCTGAATTCCAGGACTTCGCTATGGGGGTCGCTGACGACTCTTCCGTCAATGCGCACGCGCTTTTCCACCAGCAACAGGCGAACCTGCTTGCGGTTGTAGCGGGGCAGGTTACTGAGGAAACGGTCGACGCGCATGATCAGAAATCGGCAGGTAGCGGGGCGCGCATCTTACGGGATCGACGGCTTGGCCGCTTGCAGTTGCGCCTCGACCTGGGCGCAACGCGGGCACAGGCAGGACTTGTCGCGCAGTTCCGCCGGCAGCGCTTCAAGGACTGCCGGATCGATGGAAACGCCGTAGCACCAGCAGGCGCGGTCGGCGGTACGCGGGTCGGCCAGGGTGCAGTCGTTGCGCGCGCCGCAGGCCGGGCAGAGGTCAGGTTTGTTCATGGGCGTCAGGCATAGGTCGAGTGAGGCATTTCCACGCAGGTGCGGTTACGGCCGGTCTGTTTGGCCCGGTACATCGCATGATCGGCCCGGGACAGCAGGCTGTGCAAGGTGTCATCCCGTTGCAGGGTGGTGGCGCCGATGCTGACCGTCAGATTCAGGGTATGACCGTTGTAGGCATATTCATGCTGTTCGACGTGCTGACGGATCTTCTCGGCAATCTTCTGACCGGTCTCGCCGTCGGTGTCTTTCAGCAGCACGATAAATTCCTCACCGCCCCAACGGCAGACGATGTCGGAATGCCGCAGGCAACTTTGCAGATCCCGGGCGAACCCGATCAGCACTTGATCGCCGGCCATGTGTCCGTAGGTGTCGTTCAATACCTTGAAGTGGTCCAGATCCAGCAACAGCGCGGTCAGCGGTTTCGGCTCGCGGTGAGCTTCGTGCAGCGCTTGCACGGCGAGCAGGTCGAAGCCACGGCGGTTGGGCAGTTCGGTGAGGCTGTCGAGGGTGGCCTGGGCGTGGATCTTTTCCTGATAGCGGCGGATCAAGCGGTTGACCAGCGCCAACACGATCAGCGTCACCAGCAGGCAGATCAACAGGTTGAGATACAGCGACTGGCGGATTTCGCTCAGCGCGCCGTCTTCGCGTTTATCGACGAACAGGTACCAGTTCAACTCAGGAATGAACCGCACGTTGAGGAAATGTCCCTGACCGTGGGCGGAATATTCGTAGCTGCCGCTGTGGGGTTTGGGCAACTGGCTGACCAGGCTTTTCATGCTGTCGAGGTCGTTCAGGCTTTTCCCGACCTGGGCACCTTCCGGTCCACCCTCGGCTCCGGTCAGTACCAGTCGGCCGAAGGTGTCGACGAAGTACACACTGCGTTGATAGCGCTGTTGATACTTGTCGATCAGCTTGATCACCGCATCTACCGTGAGCCCCACGCCAGCGGCGCCGATGAAGCGATTGTCGTAGTCGTAGACCTTGTAGTTGATGAAGAAGGTCATGTTGTCTTTGTTGGCCAGGTCCGGGTCGACGTTGATCTCGTACGGATCCTTCATGTCGCGCACGCGGAAGTACCAGGCGTCGCGCGGTTCGTCGATTTTCACCTGCTTGAGCACGCCCTTGGCGTGGTAGTAGGTGTGAGTGCTGTTGGACACAAAAAACGCGGTGTAGGCGCCGTAGTGGGTCATGACCTCGTCGAGATAGCGGGTCATCTGGTCGCTGTCTTTTTCCCCGTTCACCACCCAGTCGCGCATGAAAGTGTCGCGGGACATCATCGAGGAAATCAGGATCGGTCTGACGAGGTCTTTCTGGATTTCCGAATACACCGTGTCGGAAGTCAGCGGCAGTTCGGTGTTGACGATGTTGTCGCGGATCGACGCCCGCGAGGCGTAGTAGCTGAGCAGCGAGGTGGCGAGGAAACCTGCGCCGAGGAGGGCGACCAGAGTCAGTACCAGCGAACGTTGTGAGTAAAACGCAGATCTGAGCGGCATTGGCAGTTCCGTCGACGGTGGCCCGATGGCAGCATTCTAGTGAGATGGCCGGGAAAAAACTGCGGGATTTGTGCCTGAAATGACGGGTAATCAGACGCCGCTCTCTCACCGACCCTCTCGAGCAGGAAGAGGGTCGGCGATTTACCAGATTTTCGGGTCAGTCGCGGCTGGCCAGGTAGGCGCGCCAGCCGCCCAGATGGCTGATGTCGATCGCACCTTCCAGGCCGTAGGGTTCACAGATGAAACCGCTCTCCCAGCGGCCGTCCGCCAGTTGAACCTTGCCCAGCCCGAGCGGGGCCGGGATGCCGGTCAGGAACGAACCAAGTTCGCCGCTTGGCAACTCCCAGACTTCCACCTCGATTGCCACGCCGCCCTCCGCCACGCGCAGCATGCCCGGACGCAGCGGTGGGCCGCCGGCCAGCGCGTAGAGTTTGTAGTCCTTGGAGCTGTAGGTGGCTTCGATCAGGCGTGCGCCGCGTTGCTGCAACTGCCAGTTCAGGGCCAGTCCGTCAAGGTGCGCGCCGCAGACCACCAGCCGCGCCCGGTCATTGCGCGCCGGACTCGCCGGTGTCGGCAGCAGCGGATTCTGCTGGCGCTGCAAGGCGTCCGCCAGGCCCAGCAGATACTGGTCGGTGAACGCCCGGCCAAACAGCGTCACGCCCCACGGCAAACCGTTGTTCATGAGCGCACTGGGCACGGCGACGGCCGCGTAATCCAGCAGGTTCATGAAGTTGGTGTAGTAACCCAGTTCGGCGTTGCGCAGCACCGGCTCGGCGTCCAGTTCTGCCAGAGTCACCGGGCGGCCGATGGTGGGCGTGAGCACGCAGTCGAGTCCGTCGAGGGCCTGATCGCAAACGGCTTTGAGCGCCTGCAGTCGATACTGCGCACGGAACGCTTGCACGCCCGTCACCGCCGGGGCTTTGGCCAGCACCGCGCGGATCACCGGCAGCACGGCTTCGGGACGCTGTTGCATCAGTTCGCCGGCAACGCTGTAACGCTCGGCGACCCATGGCCCTTCGTACAGCAACCGCGCGGCTTCGAGGAACGGTGACAGATCCAGTTCGACTGCTTCGCCGCCCAGAGCCTTCAGACGGTCGATGGCATCGCCGAACAGCAGTGGCCCTTCGGGGCAACCGAAAAACTCAAGATCCTGTGCACGCGGAACGCCAAACCGGAAGGGTTTGAGAGCACCGAATGCCGAGCCGTCATTCCACGCCGGATTGCGGCGGCTGTATTCATCCCGAGGGTCGAAACGGGCGGTCAGTGCCAGCAACTGGCTCGCCTCGCGTGCTGTGGCGGTGAAGGTCGTGACGCAGTCCAGCGTACGGCAGGCCGGTACCACCCCAGCGGTGGAGATCAGCCCTTTGCTGGCCTTCAAACCCACCAGGTTGTTCAGTGCCGCCGGCACCCGCCCCGAGCCTGCAGTGTCGGTGCCCAAGGCAAAACTGGCGACGCCGAGCGCCACCGCCAGTGACGAACCGGCGCTGGAACCACCGGAGGGATATTCCGGCAATACGCTATTGGGGCAGGCGCCGTAGGGTGAGCGGCTGCCATTGAGGCCGGTGGCGAACTGGTCGAGGTTGGTCTTGCCCAGCGGAATCGCCCCCAGTGCCAGCAACTGTTCGACGATGGTTGCCGAGCGTTCGGGAACGTAGGCGAATGCGGGGCAGGCGGCCGTGGTTGCGACACCGACCAGGTCGATGTTGTCCTTGATCGCGAACGGCACGCCATACAGCGGCAAGCTCTCAGGATCACGGTCGTCGAGGCTGGCGAGGTACGGCTCCAGTTCCTCGACGCTGAGCAGATGAATAAACAGGTGATAGTCGGGATTGAGCGCAGCGGCTTTTTCCCGCAGGGCCAACAGCAATTTGCGCGGTGTGGTCTGACCGTCGCGGTAGGCCTCGCGGAGGGCATCGAGTTGCAGATTCATGAGGTCATCCTTTGCAAAATGGGTTCAGTCGAGTTCCAGCACCACGACCCGTTGACCGGCGCGTACCGCCGAACCGGGTTGCACACGAATCTCCCGGACCACGCCGGGCAGTGGCGCGAGCACGGGGATTTCCATCTTCATCGACTCCAGAATCACCAGCGCATCGCCGGCCGCGACGCGACTCCCGACCTCGACCTGGACCTGCCACAGGTTGCCGGCGATGTGGCTGTCGACACTCTGCTGACCGCTGGCCAGCGGCGTTTCGTCGTGGCTTTGCGGCACGGCTTCTTCGCTGTCGAAGTGCGCCTGGCCGCTGGCGATCCAGCGTTCACGCTCGGCGTTGAACGCAGCTTGTTGCTGCTGGCGAAAGGCGTGGATGCTCTCGGCTTCGCGGTTGAGAAACCCTTGATAGTCGCCGAGGTTGAGCTGGCTCTGTTCGATGTTCAGGTCGAAACGCCCGAGGGGAAAATCCCGGCGGATGCGCAGCAGTTCTTCGGCGCTGACCGGGTAGAAGCGGATCTGGTCGAAGAAGCGCAGCAGCCACGGTTTGCCTTCGAACGCGGCGACTTCGCGATAGCGGTTCCACATCTGCAAGGTACGCCCGACGAACTGATATCCGCCCGGGCCTTCCATGCCGTAGACACACATGTAGGCGCCGCCGATGCCCACCGAGTTCTCGGCGGTCCAGGTGCGCGCCGGGTTGTACTTGGTGGTCACCAGCCGATGGCGCGGGTCGAGTGGCGTGGCGACCGGCGCACCCAGGTAGACGTCGCCGAGGCCCATCACCAGATAGCTCGCATCGAACACCGTGCGTTGCACCTCGTCGAGGTTGGGCAGGTCATTGATGCGGCGGATGAACTCCAGATTGCTTGGGCACCATGGTGCGTCCTTGCGCACGGTGGTCATGTATTTCTCGATCGCCAACTGGCAGGCCGGATCGTCCCACGACAGGGGCAAGTGGACGATGCGCGACGGCACTTGCAAGTCAGTGGCGCTGCACACGGCATCCCACTCGCCAGCGACGATCCCGAGCAGATCGGCCAACGGCAGTTGCTCGGGCTGATAGTGGATCTGCAGCGAACGAATGCCAGGTGTCAGGTCGATCACGCCTTGCAGGCTTTTGCTTTCCAGCGCCTGCATCAGTGCGTGGGCCCGGAAGCGCAGGACCAGATCCAGTTCCGGCGCACCGATTTCCAGCAGCAGATGCGTATCGCCGGACACACGCCCGACCAGCCGCTTGTCGTCCTGACCCAACTCCAGAACCACAGGCGAAACCAAGCCCTGTGGGAGCTGGCTTGCCAGCGATGGGGCCCGAGCAGACACCGCGTCAACTTCATCGCTGGCAAGCCAGCTGCCACAGGTCTCCCATTTCAGGGCGAGATCGCGTGCGGTCTGGAGGTCGACGGGCACGAACTGCACCTTGTCTCCGGCCTTGAGCTGACCCAGTTGCCAGAGATCCGCCTCGATCACCGTCACCGGGCAGACAAACCCGCCAAGACTCGGGCCATCCGGGCCGAGGATCACCGGCATGTCACCGGTGAAGTCCACGGCGCCGATGGCGTAGGGGTTGTCGTGGATGTTCGACGGATGCAGACCGGCCTCGCCGCCGTCGGCGCGCACCCACTCTGGTTTCGGCCCGATCAGGCGCACGCCGGTGCGGCTGGAGTTGAAATGCACTTCCCATTGCGTGGCGAAAAAGGTGCCGATGTAGTTTTCAGTGAAGTATTCAGGCGCGCCATGAGGGCCGTAGATGACGCGGATCCGGCGCACGGCAGGTAATTCGCTGACGTGATGGGGGGCCAATGTCTGGCCGGCGCTGCGCTCACTCAGGGCCGCCAGATGCAGCACGTCACCGGCGCGCAAGGCCCGTCCGCCATGACCACCGAACTGACCGAGCGTGAAGGTGCTTTTGCTGCCCAGATAATCCGGCACTTGCACGCCGCCACGCAGGCACAGGTAGCTGCGGGCCCCGGCGCCCGGCAGATTGCCCAGATGCAATTGGCTGCCCGCCGGGATCAGCAGGGCGGTGTTCATCGCTTGCGGCTGGCCGTCGAGTGTCAGGGCAATCGGTGCGCCGGTCATGGCCACCACTGCATCGCAATTGAAGCGCAGCAACGGCCCGCTCATGGTGATTTCCAGCGCCGCCAGGCCTTCATCGTTGCCCAGTAAACGATTGCCCAGGCGCAACGCGCGGCTGTCCATCGGCCCCGAGGGTGGCACGCCGACCGCCCAGTAGCCGAGACGACCGGGGTAGTCCTGGACGCTGGTCTGGGTGCCGGCGCTCAGCACTTCGAAGGTGTTGGCCCGGTACACCAGGCCTTCCAGGCAACGGGTCCAGGGCTGGCCGCTGGCAAACGGCGTATCGAGCAGAATCTGTCGCAGGTAGTCACGGTTGGTTTCCACGCCGTACAGCACGCTGTCGCCGAGGGCCTGATGCAGATCGGCACGCGCCTGTTCGCGGGTCGGCGCCCAACTGATGACTTTGGCGATCATCGGATCGAAGTAGGGCGGGATCTCGCAACCGGCCTCGACCCAGGTGTCGATGCGCAGATGCCGGCCGTCGGCGACGGGGAAATCGACCGCCGTCAGCAAGCCGGGGCTGGGCTGGAAATCGCGGCCCGGATCCTCGGCATACAGCCGCGCTTGAATCGCGTGCCCCTGTGGTTGCAGGCCTGCGAACAACTCGGCCAGCGGCGGCAAGTCACCGGCCGCCAACTCGATCATCCAGCGCACCAGATCGACGCCCCACACCTGTTCGGTAACACCGTGTTCGACCTGCAACCGGGTGTTCACTTCCAGAAAATAGAAGCGCTGCGCATCGCTGTCGAAAACGAATTCGACGGTGCCGGCGCTGCGGTAATTCACTGCTTTGGCCAGTTTGATCGCCGCCGCGCACAGTTCATCCGCCATGCCTTCGGGCAGGTTCGGTGCCGGGGTTTCCTCGAGGACTTTCTGATTGCGCCGCTGCACCGAGCAATCGCGCACGCCGAGGGCGATCACCGCGCCGTGGCCGTCGCCGAACACTTGGACTTCCAGATGCCGCGCACGCTGGATGTACTTCTCGATGAACACGCCAGCGTCGCTGAAGTTGTTCTGGCCGAGGCGCTTCACCGCCTCGAACGACTCGCTCAGCTCGCTGGGGTTACGGCACACGCGCATGCCGATGCCACCGCCACCGGCGGTGCTTTTGAGCATCACCGGATAACCGACCTGTTCGCCGGCTGTCAGTGCGGCGTCGAGGTTGTCGAGCAGTTCGGTGCCTTCGAGCATCGGCACGCCGTGCTGTTTGGCCAGGGCGCGTGCGGTGTGCTTGAGGCCGAACACCCGCAGTTGCTCCGGTGTCGGGCCGATGAAGGCTATGCCATGGTTTGCGCAGGCTTCGGCGAACGCGGCGTTTTCCGAGAGGAAGCCGTAACCGGGGTGGATTGCGGTGGCGCCAGTGGCTTTGGCGATGGCGAGAATCTTGTCCACGGCCAGATAGGTGCCGGCCGCTGCGCCTTCGCCGAGGCTGTGGGCTTGCTCGGCTTGCAGGATGTGCAGGCTGGCGGCATCGGCTTCGGAGTACACCGCGACGCCTTCGACGTGCAGTTCACGCAAGGTGCGCAGAATGCGGCAGGCAATCGCGCCACGGTTGGCAATCAGGACTTTTTCGAACATGGCAAAACCCCTGAAGGGGATGCGGGCCGTCCCGCAGTTTTTCGATGAGCGCCGGGGTCGTCCCCGACGGCAAAATCACAATTTCGAAAGTCACCATTGACCTTGTGGGAGCGGGCTTGCCCGCGATGGCGGTGTGTCAGTCATCATCAATGTTGGCTGTGCCGACGCCATCGCTGGCAAGCCAGCTCCCACAAGGTTCAGGGGTGTTTGGGGGATTTCAGGCACTGGCCCGAGCGTGCCTGGCACAGGGCAAACAACCAGCGGCGCAGACGGACGAATTTCAGTTCCATACCAGTAGCTCCGCAGGTGTCGGGTTGTAGGCGTTGCACGGGTTGTTCAGTTGCGGGCAGTTGGAGATCAGCACGATCACGTCCATCTCCGCGCGCAGGTCGACGTATTTGCCGGGGGCGGAAATCCCGTCTTCGAAGGTCAGGCCACCCTCGGCGGTCACCGGTACGTTCATGAAGAAATTGATGTTCGGCCCGATGTCACCTTTGCCCAAGCGCCCGTCGTGGGCGCAGGCGCGCAGGTAGTTGTCGCGGCAGCTGTGCATGTAGCGTTTTTCCAGGGCGTAGCGCACGGTGTTGCTCTCTTGCGCGCAGGCACCGCCGAGGGTGTCGTGGCGGCCGCAGGTGTCGGCAATCAGAGTCAGCATCGGTTTGCCGAGGTTGGAATACAAAACGCTGCCGGTGCTCAGGTAGACGTTGTTTTGTCGGCGCAATGTGCGTTGCACGTCGTAGCGCTCACGGGGATTGGCGGCGCTGTAAAACAAGGTGTCGACCGCCTGATTGCCTTCCAGATCGAGGATGCGCAGGGTCTGGCCGGCCTTGACCTCCATCAGCCAGGGTTCGCCGGCGGGAATGGTCGCGCGGTACACCGCAGCGTCGGGTTGTTTTTGCGAAGTGGCGATAGCAACTGACATGGCGACGATCCTCAGGCGAACAAACGGTCGGTGTTGATAAAGCCGCGCTCGTTTTCCGGGCGCGAGGTACGGCAGTGCTCGGCGACGCTCGGGTCGGCGTTCATCCAGCTCAGCTTCAGCGGTTTGGGTGCGTATTGCGGCGACGGATCGAGCGGATGTTGCAGGGCTGTGAGCACAACCAGGGTGTCCATCGGTGCATACAGTTCGATGTAGTCACCGGCCTGCGAATGGCCTTCGGCAAAGTGCAAACGCCCGCTTTCATCGACGTTGACCCGGCTGAACAGGTTGAGGGTCATCAGCAGGTCGGACAGGCCCAGCCCCCACTTGCCGAGTTCCACCAGCAGGTTGTCGGTGCCGTTGCGAAAGAAACCGTTGCGCAGTTCCTGATAGCGGCCCTGGCCGTATTTTTCCGCGACTTCCTCGGCGCACAGCACACCGCCGAGGCTGTCGCTCCAGCCGCAGGTATCCGCCGTGATCGCCGCCAGCACGCGGCCCATGTCCGAGTACAGGCAATGGCCGGCGGTCAGCTTGGCGGTGTGTTGGCATTTGAGGCTGTCGGGCAGGTTCAGGCGTTCGGTTTTTTCGTTGGCGTTGAGCAAGGTCAGGCTGACGTTGGCCCCTCCGCGCAGGTCGGTCAGGCGCAGCAATTGCCCACGCTTCAAGACGAAGGAGCGGTGGCCGCCGCCGGGCAGGGTTTCTTCGGCGAAGGGTGGAAAAATTCGGGTTGAATCAGTCATGGGAAATTCCTCTCAAGCGGTTCGAAGGGCGCTCGCCAGTTGCACCGGCAAGGCGTCGGCGGCGGCGCGTTGGGCGCGGCGGTCGCTGTTCAAAGGGATGTCGTAGGTGATGCGGGCGCCATAGGCGCCGGGGGCGTGCGGGTCGAGGCGGACCTTGTCGAACACCAGCAGACGGGTGCCGAGGCTGAAACCTTCGGACAGGTCGTGGGTGACCATGAACACGGTCAGTTGCGTCTCGCGCCACAGCTCCAGCAGCAACGCGTGCATGTCCTTGCGAATGCCCGGATCGAGCGCGCCGAACGGCTCGTCGAGCAGCAACACGCGCGGTTTCATGATCAGCGCCTGGGCGATCGCCAGCCGCTGTTGCATGCCGCCGGACAGTTGCGCCGGGTACTTGTCCAGCGCATGGCCGAGGCCGACTTTTTGCAGCAGCGCCGAGGCCTGCTCGCGGGCGTCGCGTTTGGCGCTGCCGAACAGACGCCCGAGCAGCGGCGCCCGGGGCAGTTCGAGGCCGAGGGCGACGTTGTTCAGCACGCTCAGGTGCGGGAACACCGAGTAGCGCTGGAACACCACGCCACGGCTGGCATCCGGCTCGCGGGCCAGTGGCTGGCCGTCGAGCAGGATCTCGCCGCGACTGGCGGTTTCCTGGCCGAGCAGCAGGCGCAGGAAGGTCGATTTACCGCAGCCCGAGGCACCGACCAGCGTGCAGAACTCGCCCTCGTTGACGTTGAGGTTCAAACCTTCGAGTACCACTTGGTCGGCGTATTGCTGCCAGACGTTTTTCACCGTGATGAAGCTCATTTGGCGGCCCCCTCATACCAGGGGAATGCCCGACGGGTCAGGTATTTGAGGCCCCAATCCATCAGCCAGGCGAGCAGGGTGATCCACACCACGTACGGCAAAATCACATCCATCGCCAGATAACGGCGCACGAGGAAAATCCGGTAGCCCAGACCGTCGGTGGAGGCGATGGCTTCGGCGGCGATCAGGAACAGCCACGCCGAACCGAGCATCAGCCGCAGTGAAATCAACAGACGCGGCAACAGCTGTGGCAGAACCACACGCAGCATCAGGGTCCAGGTCGAGGCGCCGAGGGTCTGCGCCTTGATCAGCAGTTCGACCGGAATGTCCCGTGCGCGTTGTTCCAGATCACGGGCGAGTGCCGGGGTGATTCCGATCACGATCAGCATCACTTTCGACAACTCGCCGAGGCCGAAGACGATGAACAGAATCGGCAGGATCGCCAGTGGTGGCACCATCGATAACACCGTCAGCATCGGCGACAACGGTGCGCCGAACAGCGGCAGGGTGCCGGCCGCCATGCCCAGGCACAACCCGGCCAGCGCCGCGATGCCGAGGCCGATGGCCAGGCGTTGCAGGCTCGCGGCGGTGTCCTGCCAGAGCAGATATTCACCGGTGCGGCTGTCGGCATTGAATGCCAGGCGTTTCACCGCATCGGTCATCTGCACGGCACTGGGCAGCAGTTTGTCGTTGGGGTTCTCCGCCAGGCGCTCGGCCGAGCCCATGAAATAGGCGAACAGCACCAGGGCGAACGGCAGGATCACCAGCAGCAGACGACTCGGGCGATCCGGGTGGCGATTGATCAGGCGCATGGCCAAATCCTCCGTGGCTTACAGCTTGGCGTCGGCGGCCATCTGCACGTAGGTCGGATCGAAACGCAGCTTGAGGTTGCCGGTATCGCCGCTGGTCACGCCGTTGGC
Organism: Pseudomonas fitomaticsae; assembly: GCF_021018765.1. Taxonomy (GTDB): domain Bacteria; phylum Pseudomonadota; class Gammaproteobacteria; order Pseudomonadales; family Pseudomonadaceae; genus Aquipseudomonas; species Aquipseudomonas fitomaticsae. The sequence goes on from NZ_CP075567.1 coordinate 1,758,968, forward strand.
GAAGGTCATGCCGACGGCACTGGTGTCCCTGGCACCTTCGCCGAGCAAACCGTGCTGGAACGAGAACTCGGCGACCCGGCGCATGGTTTCCGGCAGTTGCTTGCTGGTGGCGAATGCCAAGGCTTCTTTGGGTGTGGCGAACAGTCTGGTGGTGTCCAGTTGCGCCTGGAATCCGGCCAGGTCGGTGCCCGAGGCCTTGGCCATGTGTTCCAGCGCAGCCTTGCTCGCAGCGCTTTTCGCGTTCATCAGCTCGACCACTTCGAACCACGCGCCGGTCAGTGCCTTGCCCAGCGCCGGGTTGTCTTTGAGGGTGGCGCTGTTGACCACCATCATGTCCATGATTTCGCCGGGGATCTGGCTGGAATCGAAGACTTCGGTCACGCCGGGTTTGGCCTTGATGTCCGAGAGCATCGGGTTCCAGGTGGTGACGGCGTTGACCTGCTCGGTGTTGAAGGCGGCGGAAATGTCGGCGTCGGAGGTGTTGACCACTTTCAGGTCTTTTTCGGTCAGGTCGACCGAGTCCAGCGCGCGGGCCAGCAGGTAATGCGAGACCGACAGTTCGACCAGGTTGACGTCCATGCCCTTGAGGTCGGCAACTTTCTTGCCCTCGCCTTTGAGAACGATGCCGTCGTTGCCGTTGGAGAAATCGCTGACGATCAGCGCGGTGCTGTCGACGCCGCCGGCGGCCGGGATGGTCAACGCGTCCATGTTGGTCATGGTGCAGCCGTCGAACTGACCGGCGGTGTACTGATTGATCGATTCGACGTAGTCGTTGAGCTGGACCACATCGATCTTGATCCCGTACTTCTTCGCCCATTTATCGACGATGCCCTGGCTGCCGGCGTATTCCCATGGCATCCAGCCGGCGTAGATCGTCCAGCAGACACTGAAGTGGTCTTTCTGCGCGGCGGGGGATTGGGTGCTGACGAGCGCGGCGAACGCGGCGGCGAGCAGGGCGGGCAAACGTAGTCGGGACATGGTGGCTTCTCCAGTTGATCGAGGGCGGACAGGAAGGCAACGCGGCACCGCGAACGGTGGCTTGTCTCCCGGGCTTTTGTCCCGCCGTGTAACCTCAACTGGAGGTCGCCAACTCTCGGACCAGCCACTCGCAGATGCGAGCCGGAACCCTAGTCAGCCATTGCAAATTGTGGTGCCGCGAACCTGTGATGACTCCTGCACGGATTTGCTAAAGCGAGAGGCGTGCCAAGTCGCGGCGAGCCTTCTGCGATGCGGCTTGCGGGTGGAAGGATTCGGTTGGCAGGTGCCGGCGACGCTTTGTGTTGGTGCGCGCCTGCACCGTGATGCAGCGCGATGGCCGCTGATCCGATGCTCGGTGGGGCGTGGGCACTCGGTAACGGTTAGCCAGTCAAACCTGATGTCAGCCGGTCTGTGCCGACTGCTGTCGCAGGTCTTTCAGGAGGCCGTCATGCGTATTTCAAAATTGCTGCGTCGGGTGCTGCTGGGAGCAGTGCTCGGTCTTGGGTTGTCCGGCTGTTATTACTACGCCGGCGGCTACGATGTTTACTCCGCGCCTTATTACTATCCCGGCTATTACTCGCCCTATTACTACGGCGGCTATTACGGTCCGCGTTACTACGGTGGTGCCCGCTATTACTACGGCGGTTATGGCTATCGGGGCGGTTACGGACGGGGTTATCACGGCGGCGGATACCACGGTGGTCACCACTAATCAGCGGCTGAATGAAGGCGTTTTTGCATGAACAAGGTTTCATCAATCACTTGTTTCAAGTTGTTGCAGAAACGCACCAGATGCCGAAAACGCTGTCTGATTTTTCGTCAGTCGCCGAATAAAAGACTGACGCCTGCCAGCGTCGCTGGTGTGGCTACCCGCGGTCCAGGAGGCCGCTATGTATCGCCGAATTCTTCTGTTTACCGTGATGCTTTTTTCCCTTGGCGGATGCGTCCCTTATTCCTACGGAGATGGCTACTACAGCTCAGAGGTCTACACATCGCAGGCACCTTCGTATTACAGCGGTGGCACTTATTACACCGGCGGCAGCACGTATTATTCGGCTCCGCGCTACTACCAGCCAGCACCGCGCTATTACCAACCGGCTCCACGCTACTACTCGGCGCCTCGTTATTACCAACCGGCCCCGCGCTACTACGAGAGCCGTCGCTGGCACGGTCATGATCGCGGACGCTGGGATGACCACCGCCGCGGTGGCTGGGATGACCGCCGGGGTCGTGGCAACTACGACCGTCACAGTGGACGTGGCGATTACAACCGGCACGGCAACCGCTGGTAACCCCTCGCAAAAAAGCGGCGCATTGAGCGCCGCTTTTTTTGTGCCCGGATTTCAGTAACTGGAAAGGTCCGCCAACGGATGCCGCCCCTCCCACACCTTGTGAAAGTGCGCCTCCACCACCGCGTCCGGCACCCGGGCGATGTCCGGCCAGTGCCAGTGCGGTTTTTGATCCTTGTCGATCAGTCGCGCCCGGACCCCTTCGCTGAATTCCGGATGGCGGCAGCAATTGAGGCTCAGGGTGTATTCCATCTGAAAGACTTCGGCCAGTGACAAGTGGCGGGCACGAATGATCTGTTCCCAGACCAGATGCGCCGTCAGTGGCGAGCCTTCACTCATGGTTTTCGCCGCACGGGCAATCAACAGGTCGCTGCTGTCCCGATGCAGGCTGATGGCTTTCCAGGCGCAGGTCACGTCGCTGACATCCAGCCATTCATCGATCTGCTGCCGACGCGGCAGCCATTGCGCCTCAGGCATTTGCGCCACAGCTTCCTGTTGCAACGCTTTGAGCAGACTGTTCAGCTGCATGGCGGTCTGTTCCTGCCAGTTCAACTGCAACAAGCCGTCGATCAGTTCCTGTTGCTGGTCGTCGAGCAGGAAGCGGTCGGCCAGATCCAGATCGATCGCATCGCGACCGTTCATGTGTGCGCCGGTCAAACCCAGGAACAAACCGAGCCTGCCCGGCAGCCGCGACAGAAACCAACTGGCGCCGACATCCGGGTACAGGCCGATGCTGATTTCCGGCATCGCCAGACGACTGCTCGGCGTGACGATCCGGATGCTCGCGCCTTGCAGCAGGCCCATGCCGCCGCCGAGCACATAACCATGGCCCCAGCAGATCAACGGTTTCGGGTAAGTGTGCAGGCTGTAATCCAGCCGATATTCAGCGTTGAAAAACTGTGCGGCCAGCGGCGGCACTTCGCCGGGATGGGCTCGGCAGGCTTCCACCAGGCTGCGCACTTCGCCGCCGGCGCAGAAGGCCTTGGCGCCGTTGCCGCGCAGCAGCACGCAGACGATTTGCGGATCCTTGGCCCAGGCGTTCAGTTTGTCACTCAGGGCGTGGATCATCGGCAGGGACAGCGCATTGAGCGACTTTTCGGCATCCAGCGTGGCCACGCCGATGCGCGCACCGTCGGTGCCGGTCAGTTCTTCGAAGTGCAGATTCATCGTGACCTCGATCGGGAATTTGAACGATCAGTATGATCGCTGTGTGGGAAAGTGCCGGATCTGCGTCAGATCAATTGACAAGCGTGGTCGGCTTTCCTAGGGTTCGCCCCATTGTTTTTGCCGGGTATGACCATGACTGCTGACGACCGTATCAAACTCGAACCGAGCTGGAAGGAGGCACTGCGTGCCGAATTCGACCAGCCCTACATGGCAGAGTTGCGCACTTTTCTGCAGCAGGAGCGGGCGGCCGGCAAGGAAATCTATCCGCCGGGCCCGATGATCTTCAACGCGTTGAATTCGACGCCGCTGGACAAGGTGAAAGTGGTCATCCTCGGCCAGGACCCGTACCACGGCCCGGGCCAGGCTCATGGCTTGTGCTTTTCGGTGCAACCGGGCGTGCCGGCACCACCGTCGCTGGTCAACATCTATAAAGAGTTGAAGCGCGACCTGAACATCGACATCCCCAACCACGGCTACCTGCAGAGCTGGGCCGATCAGGGCGTGTTGATGCTCAACACCACCATGACCGTCGAACGCGCGAACGCCAATGCGCACAAGGACAAGGGTTGGCAGTTCTTTACGGACCGGATCATCGAAGTGGTCAGCCAGCAGCAACCGCATCTGGTGTTCATGCTCTGGGGCGCTCATGCGCAGAGCAAGCAGAAGCTGATCGACGCCACCAAGCATCTGGTGCTGACCTCGGTACATCCGTCGCCGCTGTCGGCTTATCGCGGTTTCCTTGGTTGCGGGCACTTCAGCCGCACCAACAAGTTCCTGGAGCAGAACGGCGAAGCGCCGATCGAGTGGCGCCTGCCGTCGGTGGTCTGATGCTCAGGGCTGGCGGTTCCAGTATTTGAACAACGGTTCCGCCAGAAACAGCACGAACAACAGCCGCATCACCTGCATTGCCGTCACCAGCGGCACCGACAATTGCAGGGTTTCCGCCGTCAGGCTCATCTCTGCGATCCCGCCGGGCATCATGCCCAGGGTTAGCGATCGCAGATCCAGATGGGTCAGTGCACTCAGTCCCAACGCCGCCAATGTCGCGATCAGCATGGTCAGCGCTGTGCCGATCAACGTGCGCCCCATGAACGATGGCGCTCGGCGGAAGAATTGCCGGTTGAAGTGACAACCCAGACCGCTGCCGATCAGCCACTGGCCAATCTGACTGCCGCCATTGGGCAAACCGATGTGCAGATCCCAGCCGATGCTCACTGCCGCGCTGACCAGCAGCGGGCCGAACAGCCATGGGTTGGGTTGACGCAGGCGTTGCCAGAGCCAGGCGAGCAGGCCGCCCGCCGGAAAAAGAATCGCCAGCCAGCGCCAATCGACGCTGCCAGCGTGTGAAATCGGGGTGCCGTCACCCAGCAGATATTTGAACGCCGCCGGCACACACAGCACCACCACCAGCACCCGCAAGCTTTGCCCGGCCGCGACATGGCTGAGCATCGCGCCGTTGCGGGCGCCGAGGTTGACCATCTCGCCCGAGCCGCCGGGCATGCTGGAGAAAAACGCCGTGGCGCGATCCTCGCCGGTGCGGCGCATCAGCCACACGCCGACCACCGCCGACAGGCTGGTGACCAGCGCTCCGAAGAAGATCAGGCCGAAGTGGCTGAGCACCTGCTCCATCACCAGTGGGGTGAAGTGCAGGCCGATACCGATCCCGACGATCCACTGACCGCACTTGCGGCCGCCAGGGATTTCAGCCAATTGCCACGGGGTCAGACAGCGCACCAGGATGATCGCCAGCAACGAGCCGACCATCCACGGCAGCGGCCAGCCGATCTGGCTGGCGATGTAACCGCCAAGCAGACCGACCAGCGGGGTTCCCCACCAGGTTTTGAGGGAGAGCCGATCAGACATCGGCAACGGCGCGTTGCGCGGCCGAGCGTTTGCGCCAGATGCGCAGCAGCGGCATCAGCAACATGATCGCGGTCAGCACCCAGACGCCGAAGGTGATCGGGCTCGACCAGAGAATCTCCAGCGCACCATTGGAAATCGACAGCGCCCGGCGCAGGTTCTGCTCCATCAGGCCGCCGAGGATGAACCCCAGCAGCACTGGCGACAGCGGGAAATCCAGTTTGCGCAGGATGTAGCCGAAGATGCCGATGCCGACCATCAGGAACAGGTCGAACGTGGTTGCATGCACGGCGTAGACGCCGATCCCGGTGATGATCGCGATCACCGGCACCAGTGCCCAGTTCGGCACGGCGAGGATGCGGGTGAAGATGCGGATCATCGGGATGTTCAGGATCACCAGCATGATGTTGGCGATGAACAGCGAAGCGATCAGGCCCCAGACGATGTCCGGCTGTTGCTGGAACAGCAGCGGGCCGGGGGTGATGTTGTACAGCGACAGGGCGCCGATCATCACCGCTGTGGTACCCGAACCCGGAACACCGAGGGTCAGCATCGGCACCAGCGCGCCGCAAGCGGAGGCACCGATGGCGGTTTCCGGTGCGGCGAGGCCGCGGGCGTCGCCTTGGCCAAACTTGCCGCTGGCACCGGCGATGCGTTTCTCGGTCATGTAGGCCACGGCGCTGGCGAGGGTCGCACCTGCACCCGGCAACACGCCCATGATGAAACCGAGCAGGCCGCAACGGATGTTCACCACGAACACCGACGCTGCTTCCTTGAAGTTGAACATCATCCGTCCGGTGGCTTTCACCGCTTCCTGGCCGCGATGGGTTTTCTCCAGCAGCAGAAGGATTTCGCTGACCGAAAACAGACCCAGTACCAGCACCACGAACTGAATGCCGTCAGTCAGGTGAATGTTGTCGCCGGTGAAACGGTACACACCGCTGTTGGCGTCGATCCCGACGCTGGACAGGAACAGACCGATCAACGCCGCGATAAAGGTTTTCACCGGTCGGTCACCGGCCATGCCGCCGAGGCAGACAATCGCGAACACCATCAACACGAAGTATTCCGCCGGACCGAAGGCAATCGCCCATTTCGCCAGTAGCGGGGCGAACAGCACCATGCCGCAGGTTGCGATGAAGGCGCCGATGAACGAACTCCACGCCGACAACGACAACGCCACACCGGCCAGGCCTTTGCGGGCCATCGGGTAACCGTCGAGGGTGGTCATCACGGTGGAGGCTTCGCCCGGAATGTTCAGCAAGATCGAGCTGATCCGGCCGCCGTATTCGCAGCCCAGATAGACCGCCGCAAGCAGGATCAGGGCCGATTCCGGCGGCAGGCCGAGGGCGAATGCGATGGGGATCAGCAGCGCCACACCATTGATCGGGCCCAGGCCCGGCAACAAGCCGACCACGGTGCCGATCAGCGTGCCGGTCAGGGCCGTGACCAGGTTGTACGGACTCAGCGCGACGCCGAAGCCCTGACCCAAATAACCGAGAGTATCCATATCAGTTCTCCAGAACGTCGAGCAGGCCGAGGGGCAGCGGAACGTCCATCACGCGGTCGAACAACACGTACAAACCAATCGCCATCAGCGTCGTGACAATGACGCTGGGCACCCAGCGCCCGCCGTATAGGCGCGCCATCGGGATGCCGATCAGAATGCTGCTGAGGATGAAGCCCAGCGGTTCGAACAAGCCGGCGAACACCAGCAGCAAGGCGACGCAGATTGCGATCTTGGTCAGGGTTTCGCGATCCAGCGGCGGCTCGTCATCGCTGTGTTTGATCGGCGCCGGGCGAAACACCATGTACAGCAGCGCCAGGCTCATCAGGCCCAACATCAACAGAGGGAATGCCCGAGGACCGACCGGTTCGTAGGAAAAAGCCGCCTGATACGGCCACGCCATCAGCGCCAGGCCGGCGCAGGCCAGCAACAGCACTGAGGCAAAAATGCGTTGAATAAGCATGAGGGAGCTCCTGCCATGGCCCCGGCGAGAGGGCCATGGACGCTAGACAGAGACGATCACTGAATCAGGCCGAACTCTTTGGCCAGCACCTTGTAGTCCGCCACCTGTTTCTTGACGTAGGTGTCCAGCTCGGGACCGGTCATGGCGAACGGGAAGAGTTCACGCTGATCGCGCAGCTTGGCGAAGTCTTCCGAGGCCAGCAGTTTGTCGAAGGAGTCTTTCCACCAGGCGTAGTCTTCATCGCTGACTTTCGGCCCGAGGTAGAAACCGCGCACCACCGGCCAGACGATGTCGTAGCCCTGTTCGCGAGCGGTCGGGATGTCCTTCATTTCCGGCTCGTCCAGGCGTTTCTCGGCAAACACGGCCAGCAGGCGCATGTCACCACTCTGGATGTGCGGCATGGAGTCGGAGATGTCGGTACTGCCGACCTGGATGTGACCGCCGAGCAGGGCGGTAGCGATCTCGCCGCCCCCTTCGAGGGCGACGTAGCGCAGGTCGCGCGGGTTGATCCCGGCGGCTTTTGCGATCAGTGCGGTCTGCATCCAGTCCTGGCTGCCGACGGTGCCGCCGGAACCGATGACCACCGCGCTCGGATCTTTCTTCAGCGCCTGCACGAGATCGTCGAGGGTCTTGTAGGGCGAATCGCTTTTCACCGCGATGGCGCCGTAGCTGGTGCCGACCGCCGCCAGCCAGCGCACGTTGGTTTCATCGAACCGGCCGAACTTGCCTTGCGCCAGGTTCAACAGCGAACCGCTGGACCACGCCACCAGCGTGCCAGCATCGGCTGGCCGCTGCGCCACAACGGCGTTGTACGCCACCGCGCCGACGCCGCCGGGCATGTAGGTCACGCGCATCGGTTTGGTCAGCAGCTTTTCATTGACCAGCGCACTTTGCGCCAGTTTGCAGGTCAGGTCGAAACCGCCGCCGGGAGAGGCCGGGGCAATGCATTCCGGACGTTTAGGTTCGGCCATCAGTTGGCCGGCGAACAGTACGCAACCGGCGGCGAGGGCGAAACGGCGCAGGGATCGGTTCATGAGTGTCTCCACGGGAGTTGTTGTTTTTGGGGATGTTTCAGGTGCGGCAGTTTCGCGCGCGCAGGCTAACAGGCTCAGACCCGGACGGGTTGAACGCCGCGCAGCCGACGATGGCGCTGACAAGCGAAAACAGGGAAATTCGAGAGGAAGAATGGAACGGGTCAACCTGAAGCTGTGTGGACAGCATGGTGCAGTACCTCGTTATTGTTCTTATTGGCGAAAACGCATCGAGGCGTTTTTCGAGAGCTACGTTTTGAAGCTATGGTGCAGGAACAGGGAAAACGGCGAAGGTCGGCAGTCGGGACCCTCGGTGAAGCGACTCTAACGGGCCAACCTTTCGCTAACCTTTCAGTATTCTTTCGCGTGTTTTCGGGCTTCACAGTGGCGGTTGCGGCTGTAAACTCCGCCGCAAAGAATGGCGTCGGCCATCCCTGAATGAGGTAGAGATCCATGCGTGTCCTGCTCGTCGAAGACCATTTGCCGCTGGCTGAAAGCGTCGCCCAGGCGCTCAAGAGCACCGGTCTGACCGTGGACGTCTTGCACGATGGCGTGGCTGCCGACCTGGCCCTGGGCAGCGAGGAGTACGCGGTGGCGATCCTTGATGTCGGCCTGCCGCGCATGGACGGGTTTGAAGTGCTGGCGCGCCTGCGGGCCCGGGGCAAGAACCTGCCGGTGCTGATGCTGACCGCTCGCAGCGACGTCAAGGATCGGGTCCATGGGCTCAATCTCGGTGCTGACGATTACCTGGCCAAGCCTTTCGAACTCACCGAACTCGAAGCGCGGGTCAAGGCCCTGCTGCGCCGCAGTGTTTTGGGTGGAGAACGTCAGCAGCGCTGTGGTGTGCTGGCCTACGATCTCGACACCCGACGCTTCACCCTCGACGATGAATTGCTGACGCTGACCTCCCGCGAACAGGCAGTGCTCGAAGCGCTGATTGCCCGTCCGGGGCGGGTGATGAGCAAGGAACAACTGGCTGCGCAGGTGTTCGGTCTCGACGAAGAGGCCAGCCCCGATGCCATCGAAATCTACGTGCATCGCCTGCGCAAGAAACTCGACGGCCATTCGGTGGCCATCGTGACTTTCCGAGGCTTGGGCTATCTGCTGGAAAGCCGCGATGCATAAGCCCAGCAGCCTGCGCTGGCGGTTGCTGTGGAACCTCGCGCTGCTGCTGGTGGTGTTGATGCTCGCCAGCGGATTGAGCGCGTACTGGAACGGTCGCGAAGCCGCCGACACCGCCTACGACCGCACGCTGCTGGCGTCGGCGCGGACCATTGCCGCTGGTCTGTCGCAGCGCGATGGCAGTCTCAGTGCCGACGTGCCGTATGTGGCGCTCGATACCTTCGCCTACGACAGCGCCGGGCGCATCTATTACCAGGTCAACGACATCCATCAAAAGCTGATTTCCGGCTACGAAAACCTGCCGGGCCCGCCACCAGGCACGCCAAGAACCGACAGCTATCCCGCCCTCGCGCGCTTTTACGACGCGAAATATCAGGGGCAAAACGTGCGTGTGGTGAGCCTGCTCAAAGCAGTCAGCGAGCCGAACATGAACGGCATGGCGGAAATTCGTGTTGCCGAAACCGACGAAGCGCGCGTCAGCATGGCCCGCAGTCTGGCGGCCGACACCTTGCTGCGTTTGGGGATGCTGGCGATTGGCGCGTTGTTGCTGGTGTGGTTTGCGGTGAGTGCTGCGCTGCGGCCGATCGAACGTTTGCGCACGGCAGTGGAAGAACGTCAGCCCGATGACCTGCGGCCGTTGCCATTGGTGGAAGTGCAGCACGAATTGTGGCCGCTGGTGCGGGCGCTCAATCACTTTACCGAACGCCTGCGCGGGCAATTCGAGCGGCAGGCGCAATTCATCGCCGATGCGGCCCATGAACTGCGCACGCCACTGGCGGCGCTCAAGGCGCGACTTGAACTGGGCTTGCGCTCAAACGAGCCACAGACCTGGCGCGACACTTTGGAATCCTCGGCACAAAGTACGGATCGCCTGACCCATCTGGCCAATCAGTTGCTGTCGCTGGCCCGGGTGGAAAACGGCGCCCGGGCGATTGCCGAGGGTGGTGCGCAGTTGCTCGATCTGAGTCAGTTGGCGCGGGAGTTGGGCATGGCCATGGCGCCGCTGGCCCACGCTCGGGGTGTCGCACTGGCGCTGGAGGCGGACGAGCCGGTGTGGCTGCGCGGCGAGCCGACGTTGCTCAACGAGTTGCTGAGCAATCTGGTGGACAACGCGCTGGCGCACACGCCGCCGGGCGGCAACGTGATTCTGCGGGTCACGGCGCCGGCGGTGCTGGAGGTTGAGGACGATGGTCCGGGCATTCCGCTGGAAGAGCGGGATCGGGTGTTCGAACGCTTTTACCGGCGCAACCAGCAGGTCGCCGGTTCCGGGCTGGGGCTGGCGATTGTCGGGGAAATCTGCCGCGCGCATCTGGCGCAGATCAGTCTGCACGATGGCGAGCAGGCGGGTTTGAAGGTACGGGTGAGTTTTGTCGCCGGTTGATCAGTAGAACATCGACCGCGATTCTTCCAGATCGGCGCACAGCGCCTTGTTTTCCGGATCGATGCCGAGTTTGCGGAATGCCGGCACGCTGAACGGATCGATGCGGGCCATCGGATGATCGGTGTCCTTGTGGCAATACAGGCTGGCCACTTGCACGATGTCGACGTAATCGATCTGCTGCGATTCGCGCTTGAGGTCCTGATACAACCCCGGCAGCTCGACCAATCGCTCGGGGAACTCCCAGACCCGCAGCAGCTTGTCGCCGAGCAACGGATGAATGTGGTCGATCACATGGTTGAGACTCACCGGATCCGACAGCAATTCGTAGTGGTCTTCGGCATAGGTCAGGATCGGCAACACGCCGATCTGATGAACCAGTCCACCGAGCGCGGCTTGATCGGGTTTTAGCTGGGTATAGCGGCGGCACAGTGCGTAGCTGACCCCGGCAATTTCCAGACTCTTGCGCCAGACTTCGCGCATCTTCTGTTCGACCACGTCGGAGCGGGCGTGGAAGATCTGCTCCATCACCAGACCGATCGCCAGGTTGCTGCTGTAATTGACGCCCAATCGCGTGATGGCGGTGTGCAGGTCGGTGACTTCCTGAGTGGGGCGCAGCAGCGGGCTGTTGACCACTTTGATCAGGCGCGCCGACAGCGCCGTGTCGCGGCCGATCACTTTGCTCAGGTCGCTGACGCTGATATCCGGGTCTTCGGCGGCCTTGCGAATCTGCAGGGCCACTTCCGGTAACGTTGGAAGAACCAGGTCATCGTTATCGATGGCCTCAACCAAATCCTGTTGGACCTTATCCGCCAGTTCACTCATGTCGTTTCTCTAGGGTGTTGCAACAAATGCTGCGATCAACGCTGGATTTCGCGGTCGCGATCCAGTTCGTAAGGCAGGTCGAGCAAGTGCAGCGCCGGACCTTCGGCCGCGCCCAGATGCAAATCGCCTGCGTCGGCAGCTTCGGCCTGCAACACCGCCAGCAGTTCAATATTCTTTTCGGTACGGGCGGCCAGCACCACTTCGCCGATGGAACTGCCGTGGCTGGGGGCAAACAGCGGGGTGCCCGGCTCCGGTAACTCACTGGCGTCCAGTTGCACGCGGTACAGGCGACGCTTGAGTTTGCCCAGGTACTGCATCCGCGCGACGATTTCCTGACCGGTGTAGCAGCCTTTCTTGAAGCTCACGCCACCGACGGCCTGCAGGTTGAGCATTTGCGGGATGAACAGCTCGCGGGTGCTTGGCATGACCTGACCGATCCCGGCGCGGATCTGGCCCAGCAGCCATTGATTGAGTTCGGCTTCGCTCAACTGCGCGGACAGTTTGCCTTTGACAGTGTCGGCCTGATCGGCGGGTACCCAGAGTTCGGCACGGTTCGGGGAGACGCGAATCGCGATCAGCCCTTCGTGGCGGGCCACGCTATCGGTGTCTGCCGGCAGTTCCAGACCCAGGCTGCTCAGGGCAGCATCGCCATGATCCAGACCGAAGCGCACCCAGGAGGCGCTTTCGTCGGTCAGTTTCGATTTGGAGAACACCGCGTATTTTTTCAGATCCGCCAGTTGTGGCTCCAGCAACTCGCCGGCCATGGCCAGCAGCACGCCGTCACCTTCAAGCACGATGCGGAAACTCGACTGCATCCGGCCTTTCTGCGTGCAGCGGGCACCAAGGCTGGCCTGGGTTTCGCTCAGGTAATTGATGTTGCAGGTCAGCTGGCCTTGCAGGAATTTGCCGGCATCCGCGCCGCGAACCGCGAGAACGCCTTCATGAGAGAGGGTGCAGAAAAAAGCAGAATCGGCCATGGGTCATCGCAGGGTAAATAGACTGGGGCACATCATAAGGGGGTGGTGTTGAAATGGGTAGTTGATAAAGGATCGGTGGTGCCCGACCAAAGCCGACTGTTCGACCCGCTTCGGGCCTGTATACTTGCGGCCTATTTGAGGAGGGCTCCATGGTCGAACAAGTTGAACTGAATCGCCTCTTTTGGCACAGCCGTCGCGGCATGCTGGAACTCGACGTGTTGCTGGTGCCGTTCGTGAAAGAGGTCTACGCCAATCTGAACGAGGTGGATCGCGCGCTGTATGTCCGCCTGCTCGAGTGCGAGGATCAGGACATGTTCGGCTGGTTCATGGAGCGCAGCGAATCGGAAGATCCCGAGCTGCAACGCATGGTTCGCATGATTTTGGATCGTGTCCAGCCCAAGTAACACGTTCGAATGCCGCTGGCATGCCTCACGGCAGTTGCTGGCGGCGTATCTTCTGGCGCAGGCATTCGCGCTGGGTTCTCTGTTTCTGTTATCGATTCCTTTCTGGGTTTCTCTGCTTGGGGCTCTCGTGTGTCTCGGCCATGCTGCGTGGGTGTTGCCACGGCAGATCCTGCTGAGTCATCCCAAGGCATTCTGCGGATTGCGCCGGGACGCGGATGGCTGGCAACTGTGGAATCGGGCCGATGGCTGGCAAGCGGTGCAATTGCGCCCGGACAGTCTGGCGCTGCCACTGATCGTGGTGCTGCGCTTTCGCTTGCGTGGTGAGCGGCGGGTCAGGTCTATCTGTGTAACGCGGGACTCGCAGGCGGCGGATCTGCACCGACGCCTGCGGGTACGCCTCAAGTTCAGCCGACGTAGGTGGGCGGCACCAGAATAGTGTCGAGTGCCTCGGGCAGCAGGTCCGGGTAGTCGAGGGTGTAATGCAGGCCTCGGCTTTCCTTGCGCTCCATGGCCGAGCGGATCATCAGTTCCGCTACCTGTGCCAGGTTGCGCAACTCGATCAGGTCACGACTGACTTTATAGTTGCTGTAGAACTCGTCGATTTCATCCAGCAGCAGACGCACGCGATGCTGTGCCCGTTGCAGGCGCTTGTTGGTGCGCACGATGCCCACGTAGTCCCACATGAATCGCCGCAATTCGTCCCAGTTGTGGGCGATGATCACGTCTTCATCGGAGTCGGTCACCTGGCTGGCGTCCCAGGCGGGCAGGGCGCGCGGGATGGCGACGTCGGGCAGTTGCTCGAGAATGTCCGCCGCTGCCGAACGGGCGTAGACGAAGCATTCGAGCAGCGAGTTGCTGGCCATGCGGTTGGCGCCGTGCAGGCCGGTGAAGCTGGTTTCGCCGATGGCATACAGACCGGGCACGTCGGTGCGGCCTTGTTGATCGACCATCACGCCGCCGCAGGTGTAGTGCGCCGCTGGTACGACCGGAATTGGTTGCTTGGTGATGTCGATGCCGAATCCGAGGCAGCGCTCATAGACGGTCGGGAAGTGCGATTTGATGAACGCTTCGGGTTTGTGGCTGATGTCGAGGTAGACGCAGTCGACACCCAGACGCTTCATTTCATGGTCGATGGCCCGGGCGACGATGTCCCGAGGCGCCAGTTCTGCACGTGAGTCGAAGCGCTGCATGAAGCGTTCGCCGTTCGGCAGCTTCAAATGAGCGCCTTCGCCGCGCAGTGCTTCGGTTACCAGAAAGCTCTTGGCTTGCGGGTGATAGAGGCAGGTGGGGTGAAACTGGTTGAACTCCAGGTTCGCCACCCGGCAACCTGAACGCCAGGCCATGGCGATGCCATCACCGCAGGCACCGTCGGGGTTGCTTGTATATAGATAGACTTTGGCGGCGCCGCCGGACGCCAGAATCACGAAGCGTGCACCGAAAGTATCGACTTCCCCGGTTTTGCGGTTGAGCACGTAGGCGCCGAGGCAACGTTCGCCTTCCAGCCCCAGCCGACGCTCGGTGATCAGATCGACCGCTACCCGCTGTTCGAGCAATTCGATGTTCGGGCGCTCTTTGGCCTGGGCCAGCAATGTCGTGAAAATCGCAGCGCCGGTGGCATCGGCTGCATGGATGATCCGTCGATGGCTGTGGCCGCCTTCGCGGGTGAGGTGGAATTCGAAGCCGCCGTCTTCCGTGCCGGACTGTTCATCGCGAGTGAACGGCACGCCCTGGTCGATCAGCCACTGGATCGCTTCCTTGCTGTGCTCAACGGTGAAACGCACCGCGTCTTCATGGCACAGGCCGCCGCCGGCATTGAGGGTGTCATCGACATGGGATTCGACGGTGTCGGTGTCGTCCAGCACGGCCGCGACGCCACCCTGGGCCCAATAGGTCGAACCGTTGGCGAGGTCGCCTTTGCTCAGTACGGCGATGCGCAAGTGACCGGGCAGGGTCAGCGCGAGACTCAAACCGGCAGCGCCGCTGCCAATCACCAGAACATCGTGTTGAAACTGTTGGCTCATTTCAGGATTCCGCTCAAAGCGACCCGGGTCGGGGTTGGCGCAGGACAGGCGGATGGGCGAGTCGAGACAGCCACACAGCCCACTAGTATATAGAGGGGTGGGGCGGCACAATAGCCGGGCCGATATGGCATTGTGAAACTACCGTGACGGAAAAATACCGACGCTTTGTCGGAAGTTTTTTTCAGCGGTTTTGGGAAAAAGCGACTGTATCGCAGATGAAACACGCTTTTTCCGCTCACGGTTGCACAATGTCGGCGCGGCACGTCTATAAATATTTGGAACTTTTGCCAGAGGCTCAAGATCAATAGACAGTTGCCCGAAACAAGGGACAGTGTCGGCTTCAATGCGGAACCTGCGGTTGGGTTCTTGCCGGCGAGCCGATGACAAGATTATTCGCGCAGCCGGTTCATCCCGCGCTGCGTTTTTCGTGCGTGCCAAATCAGAGCCCGCAGGAAACTTGCTTGGAGGGGGAGAACTTTTGCGAAAAGCCCGAGTCTATGTTTGCAAGTCCGGTCGTTTGGTCATGCAAGCCTCCTCCGAGTTTATCGAGGAGTGTTCATGCTAACCCAGGAAGAGGATCAGCAGCTGGTCGAACGCGTTCAGCGTGGCGACAAGCGAGCTTTCGATCTGCTGGTGCTGAAGTATCAGCACAAAATTCTCGGGTTGATCGTGCGTTTTGTGCACGACACCCATGAAGCCCAGGACGTCGCACAAGAAGCCTTTATCAAGGCGTATCGAGCGCTTGGAAATTTCCGCGGCGACAGTGCGTTTTATACGTGGCTGTACCGTATCGCCATCAACACGGCGAAAAACTATCTGGTTTCACGCGGCCGTCGGCCGCCGGATAGCGATGTAAGTTCCGAGGATGCAGAGTTCTATGACGGCGATCACGGCCTGAAAGATCTCGAGTCTCCAGAGCGTGCATTGCTGCGGGATGAGATCGAAGGCACTGTCCATCGAACCATTCAGCAACTGCCAGAGGATTTGCGCACGGCGTTAACTTTGCGCGAATTCGATGGTCTGAGTTACGAGGACATCGCGAGCGTCATGCAATGTCCGGTTGGTACCGTGCGCTCCCGGATTTTCCGCGCCCGGGAGGCCATCGATAAAGCCCTGCAGCCGTTGTTGCAGGAAAACTAAAGACAGCGGCGACAGCCAAGAGAGGAACGCCATGAGTCGTGAAGCCCTGCAGGAATCGCTGTCCGCAGTGATGGATAACGAAGCGGACGAACTGGAATTACGTCGAGTGCTCAATGCACTGGACGATGTTGAAACCCGTGAAACCTGGGCTCGTTACCAGATCGCTCGGGCAGCCATGCACAAGGATCTGTTGCTTCCACGTCTGGATCTCGCTGCGGCAGTTTCTGCTGCGCTGGAAGACGAAGCGACCCCTGCCAAAGTGTCCCGCGGCCCATGGCGCAGCCTCGGTCGTCTGGCCGTAGCCGCTTCGGTGACCGTTGCTGTACTGGCGGGTGTTCGTCTGTACAACCAGGACGAAATCGCTGGTGTCGAACTCGCTCAGCAATCCAATCAGCCAGTGCTGGCCGCTCCTCAGGTCAAAGGCCCGGCGGTATTGGCAGGCTATAATGAGAGTTCGGAAGCTACTGGCCCAATGGCCAATGGCGTACTGCAAGGTCAGCCAGGCTGGCACGATCAGCGTCTGCCAGGTTACCTGCGTCAACACGCTCAACAGGCTGCCTTGAAAGGCACCGAGAGCGCGCTGCCATACGCACGTGCAGCAAGCCTGGAAAACCGTTAAGGGGGATCATGCGCGCCATACCTCTACTTTCGCTTCTGCTCAGCGGCTGGTTCATTGTTCCAGCCCACGCCGACGAGGCTCAGGACTGGTTGACCCGCCTGGGCCAGGCCGAGCAGCAGCAAAGCTTTCACGGCACATTCGTTTACGAGCGTAACGGTAGTTTCTCTACCCATAACATCTGGCATCGCGTCCAGAATGGCCAGGTCCGCGAGCGTTTGCTTCAGCTCGACGGTTCGGCTCAGGAAGTCGTGCGCATTGATGGGCATACTCAATGCGTCAGCGGCACCCTGATTGCGGGGCTGGGGGATTCTCCCAATTCTGCCGCTCGCCCTCTCGATCCCCAAAAGCTGAAGAACTGGTATGAGCTTGCCGTCATTGGCAAGTCGCGCGTGGCTGGGCGTGAAGCGGTGATCGTAGCGCTCACGCCACGTGATCAGCACCGCTACGGTTTTGAACTGCATCTGGACAAGGAAACGGGCCTGCCGCTCAAGTCGCTGCTGTTGAACGACAAGGGGCAGTTGCTTGAGAGATTCCAGTTTACGCGGCTGGATACCTCTGAAGTCCCATCCGATAAAGACCTGCAAGCCAACTCCGATTGCAAGACAGTCACCCTCGACAGCGACAAGGCTTCTGCGGTCAAGACCGCACAGGTCTGGCGTTCCGACTGGCTGCCTCCTGGTTTCGAACTTACCAGCAGTTCCTCGCACAAGGATCCGGAAACGAAGACACAGGTCAACAGCCTGTTGTATGACGATGGTCTCGCCCGTTTCTCCGTATTTCTTGAGCCGCTGAACGGCGCAACCGTCACCGATACCCGGACTCAACTGGGCCCGACCGTTGCCGTATCCCGCCGTCTGACAACGCCTCAGGGCGAAATGATGGTCACGGTGGTCGGCGAGATTCCGATCGGGACCGCCGAACGGATTGCCCTGTCGATGCGCAATGATGGCGCTGCAACCAGCAAGCAGTGAGCTGATTCCAGCTATCTCCACTTCGTCGTCGAGACGTGAAATGTTTGCTGAGCATTTTCATTTGCAAAACACCCGAAAATTTTTTATAGGTCAGAGCCTCTCGGCTCTGGCCTTGTTTGTTGTTCCCGGAACAAAAATGCCGGCCTGTGGTTTCCGGTGTTCCTTGCTCCATATCGCTTAACCCTGCTCGTCGTAACGGGAGCTGTATGTCGATACCAAGCTTGAAGTCTTATCTCTCCATTTTCGCCACTGTGCTGGTGCTCGGTCAGGCTGTTCCTGCAGTCCAGGCGGCTGAAGCGGCCAGCCCGGCCAACCTGCCTGATTTCACCCAACTGGTCGAACAGGCCTCGCCTGCGGTGGTGAACATCAGTACCACGCAAAAGCTGCCGGATCGCAAAGTGAACCAGCAGATGCCTGACCTGGAAGGCTTGCCGCCGATGTTGCGCGAGTTTTTCGAACGCGGCATGCCGCCACAACAGCGTTCTCCGCGTGGTGATCGTCAGCGTGAGGCGCAATCGTTGGGCTCGGGCTTCATCATTTCGCCGGATGGCTACATCCTGACCAACAACCACGTGATCGCCGATGCCGACGAAATTCTCGTCCGTCTGGCAGATCGCAGTGAAATGAAGGCCAAGCTGATCGGCACCGACCCACGTTCCGACGTGGCGCTGCTGAAGATCGAAGGCAAGGATCTGCCAGTGCTTAAACTCGGCAAATCTCAGGATCTGAAAGCCGGTCAGTGGGTGGTCGCAATCGGTTCGCCATTCGGCTTTGACCACACCGTGACCCAAGGGATCGTCAGTGCCGTCGGCCGCAGCCTGCCTAACGAAAACTACGTGCCGTTCATCCAGACCGACGTGCCGATCAACCCGGGCAACTCCGGTGGCCCGCTGTTCAACCTGAACGGTGAAGTGGTCGGGATCAACTCGCAGATCTATACCCGTTCCGGTGGCTTCATGGGTGTGTCGTTCGCCATTCCGATCGACGTGGCCATGGACGTTTCCAATCAGCTGAAAAGCGGCGGCAAGGTCAGCCGTGGCTGGTTGGGCGTTGTCATCCAGGAAGTGAACAAGGATCTGGCCGAGTCGTTCGGTCTGGACAAGCCGGCCGGTGCGCTGGTTGCACAGATTCAGGATGACGGCCCGGCGGCCAAGGGCGGCCTGCAAGTGGGTGACGTGATCCTGAGCATGAACGGTCAACCGATCGTCATGTCCGCTGACCTGCCACATCTGGTGGGTGCGTTGAAGGCCGGCGCCAAGGCCAACCTCGAAGTGATTCGCGACGGCAAGCGCAAGAATGTCGAGCTGACTGTCGGCGCCATTCCGGACGAAGACAAGGAACTGGATGCCCTGCCGAAATCCGGTGCCGAGACCAACAGTAATCGTTTGGGTGTTTCGGTCGCCGAGCTGAGCGCCGAGCAGAAGAAAACCTACGACCTGAAGGGCGGTGTGGTGATCAAGGAAGTGCAGGACGGTCCTGCGGCCCTGATCGGTCTGCAACCGGGCGACATCATCACGCACCTGAACAACCAGGCCATTGGTTCTTCCAAGGAGTTTGCCGAGATCGCCAAGGCGTTGCCGAAGAATCGATCGGTATCGATGCGCGTTCTGCGTCAGGGCCGTGCCAGCTTCATCACCTTCAAACTGGCTGAATGATCCGATTGTTGAAGTAAAAGAAACCGCCTCGAAAGAGGCGGTTTTTTTTGTGCCCAAAATTTGTCTCGGCGCGGGCTTACCCCATCATGTCCTTGACCATGCGCTCCTGCTCCATCAGCTCGCGCTGGCGGGCATCGATGCGTGAGGACAGCGGGAAGTTGCTGCCGGCCTTGCGCTTGGCAAAATCCAGTTGCTGGATCGCCTGGCGGTAATCGCCGACCAGCGCGAAATACTCGGCACGGGCCTGATGCAGGCCGATGATGTTGCCGGACAGTCCGCGAGTCTCTGCAACCTGATACCACACGTCCGGATCGTCCGGACGCGATTTCAACAAGCCTTCCAGTGCCTTCTCCGCATCGGCGGTGCGGTTCTGTTTCAGCAGTAGATCGACGCGCACCTGATTCAGCGGGTAATTGCCAGGATACTGACTGAGCATCCGGTCAACCCGGGACTGGGCATCGGCCAGCTTGTTGTTGGTGATGTCCAGATCGATCTGCGCCAGGTTGTAGATGATCTCGTTCGGCGATTTGGCCAGCAGTTGCTTGAGATTCTCTCGTGCTTCGTTCAGCTGACCGCCCTTGATCTGGGCGATCGCCAGTCCGTAACGGGCCACATCATTGTTCGGATTATCGTCCAGTTGTGCGCGGAAGCGCTTGGCACCAAGCCCGGGCGTTTCTTCGTAGGTCAACTGGACCCGCGCGCGGATCAGTTGGTAGCGCTTGCTGTCTTCGATGCCGCCGGGTTTAGCCTGTTCGGCGCGGTTGCGGGTGTCGGCGATACGCGATTCGGTGACCGGGTGAGTCAGCAGGAATTCCGGTGGCTTGGCGTCAAAACGGTACTGGCGCATCAAGCGTTCGAACATGGTCGGCATCGAGCGTGGATCGTAGCCGGCCTTTTCCAGGTTGAGGATGCCGATGCGGTCGGCTTCCTGCTCGTTCTGGCGCGAGAAGCGCCGTTGTTCCTGGATCGCCGCCGCCTGGGTACCGGCAATCGCTGCAATGCCCGCATCGCCCGCGCCGGCAGCGGCGATCACGATACCGGCCAGCAGCGCCGCCATCATCGGCACCTGCATGCGCTGCGAGGCTTCGACGCCACGAGCGAAGTGACGCTGGGACAAGTGAGCCAGTTCGTGGGCCAGTACCGAGGCATATTCGCCCTCGGTCTGGGCGTTGAGGAACAGGCCGCCATTGACCCCGACAATCCCGCCCGGTGCCGCGAAGGCGTTGAGCTGCGGACTGTTGATCAGGATGAATTCCAGGCGTCGGTCATTGACCTGGCTGGTTTCCACCAGCTTATAGACGCTGGACTCGACGTAGTCCTTGAGCTGTGGATCGTTGAGCTGCGAAACCTGGCTGCGCAGCAGCGCCAGCCAGGCGCGACCCAATTGATATTCCTGTTGTGGCGAGACGATGGCAGAGCTGGCGTCACCGAGTGACGGCAGGTCGTCGGCGAAGCCCGGTGAGGCGAGCAGGCAAGCGAGCGTCAGCAGGGTAGGGCGCAAAAAAGTCATGCACAAAGCCTTAGTCGACAAAGACCTTACTGTAGCCGGACACCGGGCTTGCGACCAGATATTCTAGGCAGCCTGACCACCTGATCCGGAGTGACGCATGACCGACGCTGTAGCCCATGACTGTGAACTGGACGCCAGTGGCCTGAATTGTCCGTTGCCGTTGCTCAAGGCCAAGATGGCGCTGAACAAGCTGCCCAGTGGCGCGGTACTCAAGGTGATCGCCACGGATGCCGGCTCGCAACGCGACTTTCGCACCTTTGCCAAATTGGCCGGTCATACGCTGCTGCGTGAAGAAGACGAGGCGGGTGTCTACCGTTACTGGCTGAAAAAAGCCTGAAACCGACCGCGTAAATGACCTAAGGAATATTGATGTTCAAAGTGTTGCGCGACTGGATTCAGCGCTACTTCTCCGATGAGGAAGCGGTGGTGCTGGCGGTTTTGCTGTTTCTCGCCTTCACCGCGGTGCTGACGCTTGGCGGAATGCTTGCGCCGGTGCTGGCCGGGATGGTGCTGGCGTACCTGATGCAGGGGCTGGTGGTCACGCTCGAACGCCTGCGCGTGCCCGGCGGGGCGGCGGTCGGTCTGGTGTTTGCGTTGTTCATGGGCGTGCTGATGGTATTCATCGTCGTGGTGCTGCCGCTGCTCTGGCATCAGTTGATCACCCTGTTCAACGAGTTGCCGGGCATGCTCGCCAAGTGGCAATCGCTGCTGTTGTTGCTGCCTGAGCGCTATCCGCATCTGGTCTCCGACGAGCAGGTACTGCAAGCCATCGAAGCCGCGCGAGGCGAGATCGGCAAGTTCGGCCAGTGGGCGCTGACGTTCTCGTTGTCGAGCCTGCCGCTGCTGGTGAACATCATGATCTATCTGGTGCTGGTGCCGATCCTGGTGTTCTTCTTCCTCAAGGATCGGGCGATGATCGGCGAGTGGGTGCGCGGCTATTTACCGCGTGAGCGGGCGCTGATCACCCGGGTCGCCGAAGAAATGAACCGGCAGATCGCCAACTACATTCGCGGCAAGGTCATCGAGATCGTGATCTGTGGTGGCGTGACCTACATCGCTTTCGTCGCGCTGGGTCTCAACTACGCGGCGCTGCTGGCCCTGCTGGTCGGCGTGTCGGTGGTGGTGCCGTATGTCGGGGCGGTGGTGGTGACCGTGCCGGTGCTGCTGATTGCGCTGTTCCAGTGGGGCTGGAGCGATCAGTTCATCTATCTGATGGCGGTCTACGGAATCATTCAGACCCTGGATGGCAACGTGCTGGTGCCGTTGCTGTTTTCCGAAGCGGTCAATCTGCACCCGGTGGCGATCATCTGCGCGGTGCTGTTGTTCGGCGGGTTGTGGGGGTTCTGGGGCGTGTTCTTCGCGATTCCGCTGGCGACGCTGTTCAAGGCTGTGCTTGATGCGTGGCCGCGCAAGGAGCCAGTGGTGGCGCCGCTGCTTTGAGAGTGAAGCGGCGCCCGCGAGGGCGCCGACAACATCAGGCCTTGTTCAGCGCCTGAGCAGCAGCCAGCACTGCATCCACATGTCCTGGCACCTTCACACCGCGCCATTCCTGCCGCAGTACACCGTTCTTGTCGATCAGGAAGGTGCTGCGATCAACGCCCAGGTATTCCTTGCCGTAGAGTTTTTTCAGCTTGATCACGTCGAACAGCTGGCAGACGGCTTCGTCCTTGTCGCTGATCAGCTCGAACGGAAACTCCTGCTTGCACTTGAAGTTCTCGTGGGACTTCAGGCTGTCGCGGGAGATGCCGAAGATTTCCGTGTTGGCAGCCTTGAACGCTGCGTATTGATCGCGAAAGCCCTGGCCTTCGGTGGTGCAGCCCGGGGTGCTGTCCTTCGGATAGAAGTAGATCACCACTTGCTTGCCCTTGAGGGCCGACAGGCTGACAGTCTGCCCGCTGGTGGCAGGTGCTTCGAAATCCGTAACCGGTTGGTCGATGACAACGGCCATGAAAGCTTCCTTACATTGGGTTCTGTGGGCGCCAGGGTTCGATCAGTGCATCCAGGTTCATGGCGTCGGCGAAATCCAGGAACTGGTCGCGCAGCCAGCTGATCTGGGTGCCGGCGGGCAGGGTCACGGTGAACGTGGCGTTGAGCATGGTGCCGCCGGTCTGCGGTGCCTGATAGGTATCGCACGTCAGGTTTTCCAGCTCGACGTTGTGATCCATGAAGAACTGGCACAGCTCGTTGATGATGTCCGGGCGGTACGCCGAAGACACGTAAGCCACATACGGCAGGGCTTGTGGACGATTTTCCAGGGCGGCGCTGCGCACCACGTTGACGGTGAACGCATGACGCTTGGCCAGCACGGGCAGGCTGCCTTCCAGGCGGGCAAGGGCGTCCCAGCTGCCGGAGACTTCGAGCACCAGCGCGCTGCACTCGCCGTGGCGGGTCAGGCGCGAGGTGACGACCGCACAGCGGTTTTCATGGCTGGCGCGGCACAGGACGTTGGTCAGCTCCATGGGATTGGCGCCGAGGGCACTGATGACAAGGAATTGTTCGCGAACTGTGGGGGTGGACATGCAGCATTCCTAAAGCGATGAGCGGTCGGTAGGGAGAGGGCGTTGATTGCCGGGGCAATGACTGTCCGGAAGGCCCGATTCGTGTGGCGCTACGGCTCCATGAACAAGGAAGCGTACGGCAACGACACTGGAACGGGGCCCGGGAGGCCGAAACGGGAGACTGGAACCCGGCGTACAAGCTGATCAGTACCGATCAAAGTCTGAAGGGTAGCGAAAAGCGGCGCCAAGGGGAATGGCGGCACAGTACTTCGCTTGTGCAAGCATCTTGGCGCCAGTACCATTACCGCTCTCTTTTTCCGGCAGGAGCGGTTTCATGATTGCGGGCAGTATGGTGGCACTGGTCACACCCATGGATGCACAAGGGCGTCTTGACTGGGACAGCCTCAGCAAACTCGTGGACTTCCATCTCAAGAACGGCACCCATGCCATTGTCGCGGTCGGCACCACCGGCGAGTCGGCAACCCTTGATGTTGAAGAACACATCGCCGTCATCAAAGCCGTGGTCAAACAGGTTGCCGGTCGCATTCCGGTGATCGCCGGTACCGGCGCCAACTCGACCCGCGAAGCGGTCGAGCTGACCCGCAATGCCAAAGAAGCCGGCGCCGATGCCTGCCTGCTGGTCGTTCCGTACTACAACAAGCCGACCCAGGAAGGCCTGTACCAGCACTTCAAGCACATCGCCGAAGCGGTCGACATCCCGCAGATTCTCTATAACGTTCCTGGCCGCACCTCCTGCGACATGCAGGCCGAGACCGTGATCCGCCTGTCCACCGTGCCGAACATCATCGGCATCAAGGAAGCAACCGGCGACCTGAAACGCGCCAAGGCGATCATCGACGGTGTGAGCAAGGACTTCATCGTGCTGTCCGGCGATGATCCGACCGCCGTCGAGCTGATCCTGCTGGGCGGCAAGGGCAACATCTCTGTTACCGCCAACGTCGCGCCACGCGAAATGGCCGACCTGTGCGAGGCCGCGCTCAAGGGCGACGCCGAGACCGCACGGGCCATCAACGAAAAACTGATGCCGCTGCACAAGGACCTGTTCATCGAAGCCAACCCGATTCCGGTGAAGTGGGCTTTGGTCGAAATGGGCCTGATGCACCAAGGCATCCGCCTGCCGCTGACCTGGCTGAGCGCTCCTTGTCATGAAACGCTGCGCTCGGCCCTGCGCCAGTGCAACGTCCTGGTTTAATTGAGGAAGTACAACGCATGAAGCGAATGGCCGGACTTTCCGCACTTGCCTTGATTATCTCCAGCACCAGTGGCTGCGGATGGATCTGGGGCCCGGAAGGTTATTTCCGTGACCGTGGTAGCGATTACCTGGAAGCGCAACAGACTGCACCGATGCAACTGCCACCGGATGTCAGCACCTCCAAGCGCCTGGATCCGCTGCTGCCGATCCCGCGCAACGTGGCCGACGACACCGCCAAGGGTGAATACATCGTTCCGCGTCCTCAACCGCTGTCGGCCATTGCCGACGCCAGCGACTACTCGCTGCAGAAGAGCGGTGATTCGCGTTGGGTCATGGCCCAGCACCCGCCGGCCGAAGTCTGGCCAGTGGCGGTACAGTACTTCCAGGACAACGGTTTCCGTCTGGATGAACAGCGCCCGCAAACCGGCGAATTCACCACCACCTGGCAGCATTCCGACGAACTGTCCGCCGCCATGGCCAAGCGCCTGAGCGCCGCCGGCGTCAGCACCGACAGCGAAACCCGCGTGCGGGTACGCATTGAGCCAGGCGTGCAGCGCAACACCAGTGAAGTCTATGTGGTCAGCGCCGAGCGTCCTGCCGGCAGCACCGCCAATGTCGATTTCACCAACCGTTCGGTCAACACCGGTCTCGACGCCGCGCTGGTCGATGACATGCTCGCGAGCATGAGCCGTACCTCCGAGAAGGGTGGTTCGGTGTCGATGCTGGCTTCGCGTGATTTCGATACCCCGAGCCGTGTCAGCCTGAGCGAAGACGGCAGCGGCAACCCGGTACTGAACGTCGGTACGGATCTGGATCGTGCCTGGTCGAGCGTCGGTCGTGCGCTGGAGCAGGGCGAATGGCGCGTTGAAGACATCAACCGCAGCCTGGGTCTCTACTACATCAACTTGTCCGAAAAGGCCGAGAAGAAAGACGAGAAGCCTGGTTTCTTCAGCAGCCTGTTCGGCAGCGCGCCGACCAAGGAAGAAGTTGAGGCCCGTGCCGAGCGTTATCAGGTGCGCCTGAGCAAGGTCGGCGAGAACGTTCAGGTGACCGTCGAGAAAAACATCAACACCGTTGCGCCGGCCGATGTGGCCCGCAAAGTGTTGAGCGTGATTCAGGACAACCTGGGCTGATCCAATGCGTTTTGCCGTTCTCGGCAGCGGTAGCCAAGGGAACGGCACGCTGATCGCCAGTGCTGATACGTATGTGCTGGTGGATTGTGGTTTTTCCCTGCGGGAAACCGAAAAACGCCTGTTGCGCCTGGGTGTGAACCCGGCGCAACTGAGCGCGATACTCGTAACCCACGAACATGCCGACCACGTGCATGGCGTGGGTTTGCTGTCTCGGCGCTACAATCTGCCTGTCTACCTCAGTCGCGGCACACTGCGCGGGATGCGCAAACCGATTGAACCCGCCGGTTTCGTGACCGGTGGCGAGCAACTGCAGATCGGTGCTCTGAACATCGGGGTCATTGCCGTGGCCCATGATGCGCAGGAACCGACCCAGTACGTGTTCAGTGACGGTGAGCGACGCTTCGGCCTGCTGACCGACCTGGGCTCTTACTGCGAGCGGGTGCTGGAAGGCTATCGGGACCTCGATGCGTTGATGATCGAGTCCAATCACTGTCGCGACATGCTGGCCCGTGGTCATTACCCGTACTTTCTCAAGCAGCGGGTGGGCGGCGAGCTGGGACATTTGAACAACCATCAGGCGGCATTCCTGGTGGCCGAGTTGGGCTGGCAAGGCCTGCAACACCTGGTCCTGGCCCATCTGAGCAGCAAGAACAACCTGCCGCAGCTGGCCCGGCAATGTTTTGTCGACACCCTCGGGTGCGACCCGGACTGGCTGCAACTGGCCGATCAAGATTCAGGGCTCGACTGGCGCCACATCGCCTAGCCCATCTACTTAGCAAGCGGAGCCCATCATGGAAAAACGTGAAGAACTCTACCGCGGCAAAGCCAAATCGGTTTACAAGACCGACGACGCTGACCGCTTGATCCTGCTGTTTCGCAACGACACTTCGGCGTTCGACGGCAAGCGCATCGAGCAGCTCGACCGCAAAGGCATGGTGAACAACAAGTTCAACGCCTTCATCATGCAGAAACTCGAAGCGGCCGGTATCCCGACCCAGTTCGACAAGCTGCTGGCCGACAACGAAGTGCTGGTGAAAAAACTCGACATGATCCCGGTCGAGTGCGTCGTGCGTAACTACGCCGCCGGCAGCCTGGTCAAGCGTCTGGGCGTCGAGGAGGGCATGAAGCTCAACCCGTACACCTTCGAACTGTTCCTGAAGGACGACGCCAAGGGCGACCCGTTCATCAACGAATCCCACGTCGTGGCATTCGGCTGGGGCACCGCCGAGCAACTGGCGCGCATGAAAGAACTGTCGCTCAAGGTCAACGAAGTCCTGAGCAAACTGTTCGACGACGCAGGCCTCTTGCTGGTGGACTTCAAGCTTGAATTCGGCGTGTTCAGCGACGGCTCCATCGTCCTGGGCGACGAGTTCAGCCCGGACGGCTGCCGTCTGTGGGACAAGGACACCAAGAAGAAGATGGACAAGGACCGCTTCCGTCAGGGCCTCGGTGACGTCATCGAAGCCTACGAAG
The DNA here is from genome assembly GCF_021018765.1 of Pseudomonas fitomaticsae. Taxonomy (GTDB): domain Bacteria; phylum Pseudomonadota; class Gammaproteobacteria; order Pseudomonadales; family Pseudomonadaceae; genus Aquipseudomonas; species Aquipseudomonas fitomaticsae. The sequence continues at coordinate 1,786,202 of NZ_CP075567.1, forward strand.
AAGTCGCCAACCGTCTGGGCGTACCGCTTTAATCGACGCAAGCATCTGATAACACGGAAAAAATTTCGTCTGGGGGTTTCCCATTCAGCGAAAGTGTTGTTATGATGCGCGCCGTTGGAGAGATGCCAGAGTGGCCGAATGGGACGGATTCGAAATCCGTTGTACCTTCACCGGTACCTAGGGTTCGAATCCCTATCTCTCCGCCATACATAGAAAAAGCCCCGTAGCTGAAAATCTACGGGGCTTTTTCGTTTCCGATCCAGCGCAATTCGCTACCCCAACTACTTCTGCCCCAAATCCACCACCTCCCAACTATCATCCGGATCAAACCGCTTCATCGCCTTCGCCACCTTCTCCCCATCCGGCCCAAGATCCTTCTGAAACACCTGGCCCTCATGGCTGATCATGAAGCTCATCACCCCGGTGTCGGCATACTTCGCAGGCCACGCGATCAAGGCGAACCCCCGACTCATCTTGTCTCCAATCAGATAGCTGTAAGCGCCGCCCGGGGCTGACGGGCCTTGGGCGTCGAGGATGCGGAAGTGGTAGCCGTGCCAGTCTTCGTCGTTGATGGCCTGGCCGAAGGCGGGGCCGAGGGGGCTGATCTGGCCGCTGTCGTCTTCTGGCCAATAGAGGCCGTCGTGTTTGCCGGGGGAGCTGAAGATTTTCTGTGCGTATTCGAGGGCGCCGTCGCCGTCGCGGTCTTCCGAGGCGTAGTCCATTTGGGCGTCGTGGTAGGCCAGCGCCGATTGCACTGCTGCCAGTTCGTTACGACCGATGCGGCGGGAGCGAATTTCGACCTGGGCGGCGTTCATGTCGAAGCGCCAGCCGGTTTTGTCTTTGATGAGGGGGATGGGCAGCGTCCAGTGATCGGGCCCGACGGAGAGCACGGCCTTGCTGTCGCCGGTCTTTTCCAGAGTGTGCTGTTCGCGATATTGCTGCAGGAAGGCATCGACATCGCTGCGCTGTACACCTTCACGGGGAATGAAGCTGTGCCATTCCTCGCCCAGCAGTTCGGTCAGGCGTTTTTGGTCGGCGTGTTGGGTACCGAGGGCTTCAACGAAGGCGTCAGCGGCTTTTTCCGGGGTTGGAAATACCTGCTGGGCCGAAACGAAGGTCGACAATGCGAGGCCGGCTGCGAGGGTCAGGCAGCTCCTGAACAGAGAATGAATGTTCATCGACGGCCACCTCCTCTCTGACGCATGCCCCCGCCGGATGGCCGGCTGATCTGATGTCCGGCGGCGCGTGAGACGTTGGGACGTTGCGCGGAAATCTGGCTGGCCCGGCCGCGATCAGCCTGGGCTCGGGTCTGTGACGGGGAGCGCGCGCCAGCGAAGGCGTTGTTGCGCGCACTGCCCGCTGCGGGTCGGGCTTGAGACGCACGGTTGTCACGTTGATTGGCGCCCGGCTGGCGCGCCTCCCGCGTGTTGCCTTGAGCACGGTCGGCGGCTCTGGGTCTGTCCGCACCACCTTGCATGCGGTTGCCGACATTGGCGGATTGCGCTTCGCGGACTTGATTACGGGCCTCCCGATTGCTGGTGGCGGGGCGTTCGATACCGGCCCTGTCCATCGAACTGCGAGCCCGCTCCCGAGCCTGTGCCCGCTGCGCGTTGTCCCCGCGATAGGCGTCACGCTGAGCCGCGCCGTCCAGCTGCCGGCCATACTGCGCGCGGCTGCGGTTGTCACGATAGGGCACGCCATCGCGATGCACGGTGTTGTGCTGCCACTTGTTCTGGTTGTTGGTGATCCGGTTGTTGGCGTTGATGTTGTTGTAACGGTTCACATCGATATCGATATCGTTATTACCCCAATCACAATCACCCCATAACGATGCGACGATCGCCACGCCCGTACCGAAGGCCAGCCCGGCCACCAGTGCCTGACCCGGGTAGTAAGCGGGCGGCGGCGGGTAATACACCGGCGGCGAGGCGGGATAAGGCCAGGTGCCGTAAGTTGTGCTCGGGTTATAGGTCGGGACGTAGACCACCTGCGGATCGGCGGGCTGAATGATGATGGTCGTGTTGTCGGCCGGCTTGGTTGTCCCGGCTGAGATGGGCGGCGTTACGTTCTGCACCGTCACATTCTGATATTGATTGCTCTGCAGATTGCCCGCCGCCTGGGCCTGACGCCGCAAACGCTGAACGCCGGCCATGAGTTCGTCAGGCTGAGCCAGAAAGGCATCCCCCAGACGTTGCACCCAGACCGGATCCTGCCCCAGTGTTGCCAAGACCTGCGGAAACGCCACCAACGCCTGCACGCTGGGATCCCACGTCTGGCTGGCCACTTGCTTGACTGCGTCATCGCCCTTGGCGTCCGGATGCGCCTTGGACCAGGCCGCGGCTTCGGCGACTTCTCCCGGATAAGTGGCGGCCATCAGCACTTGAGCAAGAAGGGGATCGGGATACAGGGCAATCGACGCGAGCATCTGGTCGAGCTGCTCCGTGGTAAACACGGCATCTTTGACCGGAGCGGTGGCAGCCGCCGGGGCCGCAGGCGCATCGGCGGCCTGCAACAACAGCGGTGCAGCGCTCAAGGCGAGCATGAGCGACGCGGCACGCAAGAGCGAACTGTGCATGACCTCTTCCCCACATCCAGATGGCAGGTTTGCAACACGCGAGGCATCAACGGCCGACATCGGACGCTGCGCCGTGATGGAGGATGGTTGGCGATTGGCGTTCCGTCAAAACCTGTACAGGCTTTTTCGCAATAAGCACGTTGCCAGAGCGTAACCGCCCGCTTGCTTGCGTTTTGCGATAAATGACTAAACTTTCCGGTTCCAGGTCATGCAATGCCAACGAGCCTGGCTGTCGCTCCAACCCGAGAGGTCTGGTCATGGCAAAGGGAAAGAAGAAAGACTCGCCCCGAGAAAAACCTGACGAACATACGAAGCTGTCGAACAAGGACTACCTGGCCGAGCTGCGCCGCCTGCATATCGAACTGGTGAAAATGCAGGAATGGGTGAAGGCTGAAGGCATCAAGATCTGCATCATTTTCGAAGGCCGTGACGGTGCGGGCAAGGGCGGCACTATCAAGGCGCTCACCGAGCGGGTCAGCCCGCGGGTATTTCGCGTCATCGCGTTGCCGGCCCCGACCGATCGCGAGAAGAGCCAGATGTACATGCAGCGCTACCTGCCACATTTGCCGGCGGCCGGCGAAGTGGTGATCTTCGATCGCAGTTGGTACAACCGCGCCGGCGTCGAGCGGGTGATGGGCTTTTGCACGGACAAGCAGGTCGACAAGTTTCTCAAGACCGTCCCGCTGGTGGAGCGCGCAGTTGTCGGTTCGGGAGTGATCCTGCTCAAGTACTGGCTGAATGTCAGCCAGGAAGAACAGACCCGGCGCCTGGAGGCGCGCATTGTCGACGGGCGCAAGATCTGGAAGCTGTCGCCCATGGATCTCAAGTCCTACAGTCGCTGGTATGACTACTCCCGGGCGCGGGACGACATGATCGAAGCGACCGACACCGATTACGCACCGTGGCTGGTGGCCAACTCGAACGACAAGCGTCGGGCGCGGCTCAATATCATCTCCGACCTGCTCAGTCGTATCCCCTACAAAGAGGTGCCGCGAGAAAAGGTGACGTTGCCCAAACGGCAGAAACCGGGGGGGTACAAAGAGTCGGATTATCCCTTCAGGCACATTCCCGAAAGGTTCTGAAGCAACTTCAGAAGTCGCCGGAGCTGCCAGTACAGGCAGCCCGGCGTCTTGGGTAATACTCAGATCTCCTTGATCGGGGTGTCACCCTGCACAGCTTTGATCAACTCGATCACATGCAGACAATCCGCTTTGTTCACATACGATTCGCCACTGGCGACCGTCTCGTGATTCCCCGCCCTTAATCTCCAGCGCCATTGGCCCTTGCCGGTGCTCGGGGTGCCTTTGGATTGCCTGTAAATCTCGAAATACATTCAGTTCGCTCCATGCGATTTATGTGCGACAACCGGTGTGACGCCTCGACGCAAGCCTAGCGGAGCGCGGATTTTTGGCTATCGGGGATTTGTTTCCAATCGTTGGTGAATGTTTCTGGAAGGCGCGGGCCAGAGCGCAGGGATTGGCCTGCGGATTGGCCGGAACGCCCTCGTTTCACCCTTGCATGACATTCCGGGCTGCTGCTTAATACGGTGCGGCTGATGGCGTCGAACCGGCTTCGACGACCGACAAACACTATAAGAAAGAGCAGTCCATTGACCCATTCGCACGGAACGCAGCACGCGGGCCCGGTGAAGTTATCGCTGGTGGTTCCCGTATTCAATGAAGAGGAGAGCCTTGACGGCTTTCTCTTGCGCATTCGACAGGTATTCGAGCACGAGACGCTGGTCGAGCTGGAGCTGGTGTTCGTCAATGACGGCAGTGGCGATGCGACTCTTGAGCGGTTGCTGCATTGCCAGCAAAGCGACGGGCGCATCCGTGTGGTCGATCTGAGCCGCAATTTCGGCAAGGAAGCGGCGTTGTCCGCCGGTTTGCAGATCGCCACCGGGCAGATCGTGGTGCCGATCGACGTTGATCTGCAGGATCCGCCCGAGGTCATCCTGCAGATGATCGAACGCTGGCGGGAGGGTTTCGAGGTGGTGCTCGGTCACCGCATCAGTCGACGCAGCGACACCTGGGCCAAGCAGACTTCCGCCAACTGGTTCTATCGACTCCACAATAAAATTGCCGACCAGCCGCTGCCGGAGAATGTCGGTGATTTTCGCCTGATGGATCGTTGCGTGGTCGACGCGCTGCTGACCTTGCCCGAGTCACGGCGCTTCATGAAAGGCCTGTTCGCCTGGGTCGGATTTCGCACTACACAGGTCGAGTACGAACGCCCGGAGCGGGCAGCGGGGCAGAGCAAGTTCAATGGCTGGCGGCTGTGGAACTTTGCCCTGGAGGGTATCACCAGCTTCAGTACCGAGCCGCTGCGGATCTGGACGTATCTGGGGGCGCTGGTATCACTGGTGTCGTTTGCCTTTGCGATGTTCATCGTGCTGCGCACAGTGCTGCACGGTGTCGATCTGCCGGGCTATGCGTCGCTGATGGTAGCGGTGACATTCCTCGGTGGCTTGCAATTGATTGGTATCGGCGTGCTCGGCGAGTACCTGGGCCGCACCTACATCGAAGCGAAGCGCAGGCCGGTTTTCCTGGTACGCCGCATCTACGACCCCAAGGACTGACAGATGGATCTCAAGGAAACCGACATCCTCGGCGACAGCATCGGCGAGCATTGGTATTACTGTTCCAAGGCGGCTGCGACCCGGCGGTTGCTGGGGGATGCGCCGATCGGGCGGATTCTCGACGTGGGTGCCGGCTCCGGATTCTTTTCCCACCATTTACTGACCCATACCGCCGCACGCGAAGCCTGGTGCGTGGACATCAGTTACCCCGCCGATTCAAGTGCAACCACTGCGGGCAAACCCGTTCACTACCGCCGTTCAATCGATGCGGTGGACGCTGATCTGGTGTTGTTGATGGATGTGCTGGAGCACGTCGATGACGACGTCGGCCTGCTCAAGTCCTATGTCGACAAAGTGCCGTCCGGCAGCCGCTTTCTCATGACTGTGCCGGCGTTCCAGTTCATGTGGAGCGGGCACGATGACTTCCTCGAACACAAGCGTCGTTACACCCTGGCGCAGTTCGAAACCCTGGCCGCCGATGCCGGATTGCAGGTCGAGCGGGGCGCCTACTATTTCGGCGCGGTGTTCCCCATTGCGGTTGCGTCCCGCCTGTTGCCTGGCACTGCGCAGGGCTCGGCTCCGCGTTCGCAGCTCAAGCGCCACCATCCGTTGGTCAATTGCGTGCTGAAGACGTTGTGCCGACTTGAGCTTCCCTTGATAGGCATGAATCGCCTGGCCGGTTTGAGTGTATTCGTGCTGGCGCGCAAACCGTGACGGTCATCGAAAGATCCGCGTTGATTCAGCGCGGCTTGCGCTTCGCCGTGACAGGGCTGTTTGTCACCGCATTGCATGCGCTGGTGGCGGTGCTGTTCATCAACTTCGTCAGTCATCAGCCGCCCCTGGCCAACGGCGTGGCCTTTGCCGTGGCGACGGTGGTGTCCTACGTGATCAACACCACCTGGAGCTTTTCTGCGCGCCTGCACGGCAAGACATTGCTGCGCTTCATGCTGGTTTCGGCGGGTGGCTTTCTGTTGGCGATGTTCGTGGCCTGGGCGGCGCAGTTCGCCGGGCTGCATTATCTGGCGGGCATTGGTGCCGTGGCGCTGACGATTCCGGCATTCACGTTTGTACTGCACAACTTCTGGACGTATCGATGAAGGATTCACGCGAGCATCCGGCACTTTCTCTATTGCCCCTGTTATTGGGTGTGCTGGTGTTTTTTCTGGTGGTCGGGCCGCAGGCACTGAACCCGCAGAACATCGCCTGGCTGGGGCAGGGCGATCCGGCGACACATTATCTGGGTTGGGAATTTTTCCGACATTCGCCCTGGACGTTTCCACTCGGTCTCAATCCGAATTACGGGCTGGAACTGGGCAGTGCGATCATTTTTTCCGACTCTAATCCACTGCTGGCGCTGTTGTTCAAACCGTTCAGTGCCTGGTTGCCGGACACTTTTCAGTATTTCGGGTTGTGGTTGCTGGCATGCTGCGTCCTGCAAGCCTGGTTTGGCTGGAAGCTGATCGGGCTGATGACGACCAATCCCTTGATTCGACTGCTGGGCGCCGGGCTGCTGGTGTTCTCGCCGGCGATGTTCTTGCGCATGGGCGGGCACCTTTCTCTGGCCGGTCATTTCCTGATCCTGGCCGCGTTGTACCTGGCGCTGCTGCCGAACTTGCGCCGACGGCGCCTGGCCTGGGGAGCGTTGCTGGCGGTAACGGCATGGGTGCATGCCTACCTGCTGGCCATGGTTGCGCTGATCTGGGTGGCGGATCTGCTGGGCAAGACATTCAATCAGGCATTGACCCGGCGTCAGGGGCTGATCGAAGGAGGCGTACTTTTCGCTCTGGTGAGCGTGTGCTGCTGGCAGGCCGGTTACTTCAGCATTGCCGATGGCGCGGCATCCGGTGGTTTTGGCTTGTACCGGATGAATCTGCTGTCGCCCGTCGACCCGGCCGGCTGGTCATCGATCCTGCCCGATCTGCCGAAGGGGGACGGGGACTACGAAGGTTTCAACTACCTGGGTCTGGGCGTTCTGTTATTGGTGCCGCTGGCGCTGATGGCCTGGTTTCGAAACCGCCAACCTCTGCGGGATCAGGTGCGCGCACGTCCATGGTTGTTGTTGGCCCTGATCGGATTATGGCTATTCGCGCTGTCGAATCAGATCGGCATCGGGGCATTGAACCTTGATTATCCGCTGCCGAAAAGACTGATCGCGTTGGCCAATATCTTTCGTGCCTCGGGCCGGATGTTCTGGCCGGTTCTGTACGTCTGCATCCTGGCTGCGATTTTTCTGGTGGTGCGCGGTTATCGACCGCGGATCGCCATCGGTCTGCTCGCGGTGGCGCTGCTGATCCAGGTCGTCGATACCCGTAGCGGCTGGTCGGGGCTGCGGCAGGGAAAAATGGTGGCACCTGCGTCGGTCTGGGCCAGTCCGTTGACTGATCCGTTCTGGGCGAGTGCCGCTGCGCGTTATGCCAATGTCCGCAGCCTGATGCCACAGAATCAGAATGAACGTTGGCAGATGATCGCCGGTTTTGCAGCGACCCACGGGATGAAGACCGATGCGGTCTACCTGGGGCGCATGAGCACTTCGGCGCTGGCGCGGGCGCAGCAGAAAGCGCGCAGGATGCTCGACTCGGGGCAGTACGAAGCAGACTCCTTGTACCTCCTGGACGACGATGTTCTGGCCGATGCCGCCAGAACCATCAACAGTGAAACCGATCTGCTGACGCGCGTGGATGGAGTGGCGGTGCTGGCGCCGGGCTGGAAGCGTTGTGCGCAGTGTCTGCCCGTGCAGGATGAGGGGCGGCGGATGTCGCTGATCCCGCTCACTCGCCCGGGACACGCACTGACCTTCAATTATCGAAACCGCCAACTGGCCAGCGGCTGGTCGAAACCGGAAAGCTGGGGGACATGGACGGAAGGGCAACAGGCGAAAATCGAATTGCGGGTGTTGCCGCCGGCGAGGTCGATCGTGATCGACGCATTGGCATTCATACAGCCCCGGCACCCCGGCCAGCGGGTGATTGTCAGTCTGAATGGCCAACAGGTACTGGATACCCGTTTGACGCAGTTTCAAGGCAACCGCCTGGAAATTCCGATCAGCGCCTCGCTCAGCCAAGGCCTTCTGAACGATGACCGGCTCGATATCGAATTGCAGCTGCCGGATGCCGTCAGTCCTCGACAGCTGGGCATCAACGACGATTCGCGGGTCATGGGCCTGGGGCTGAAGACGTTGACGGTGCAATGACACGCCGTATCGATGGACGCCGCCCCCACGGCCTTTCTACACTGCCGCAATCTGGGGATCGGGGGGCAATGGATGAACCGCAATGAACTACGCAAGGCCGACATCAACCTGATGGTGGTGTTCGAGACCTTGATGCTCGAACGCAACGTGACGCGGGCGGCGGAGAAGCTGTTTCTCGGCCAGCCGACCATCAGTTCGGCGCTCAACCGTCTGCGCACCATGCTTAACGATCCGTTGTTCATCCGCGTCGGCCATCGCATGGAGCCGACCGCCCGCGCCGAAGACATTTATCGCCATCTCAAGCCCGCGCTCGACTCGCTGTCGGTGGCGCTGAGCCTGACCCGGGATTTCGACCCCGCCGTCAGCACCATGACCTTTCGCATCGGCCTGTCCGATGACGTTGAATTCGGCTTGCTGCCGCCGCTGTTGCGCGCCTTGCGCCAGGAAGCGCCGAGCGTGGTGTTCGTGGTGCAACACGTCGATTACTGGCGGATTCCCGATCTGCTGGCTGCCGGTGATATCACCGTCGGCATCAGCCAGACCCGCGGCCTGCCGGCCAATGCCAAACGCAAGCTGTTGCGACACATCCAGCCGAGCATCCTGCGCGCCGACAAGTCCGACACGCCGCTGACCCTCGATGAATATTGCGCACGCCCGCACGTGCTGGTTTCCCACACCGCCAATGTCAGTGGCTACGCCGATGAGTGGCTGGCGGACATCGGTCGCACCCGTCAGGTGGTGTTGTCGGTGCCGCAATACAGTTCGTTGCCGGCGCTGCTGGCCGGCACCGATCTGATCGCCAGCCTACCGGATTACACCGCCGAAGCCATGGCCGCTTCCGGGCTGCTGTTCAAGGAGCCGTTCCCGTTCAAGACCCCGACCCTCGACCTGTCGATGGTCTGGCTGAGCCACGTCGACAGCGACCCGGCGGAGCGCTGGCTGCGTTCACGGCTGGAGCAGTTCATGAGTGAGCGCCCAGTGATGTCGTCGTTGGCGTGAGTCAGGCGTTGCTGTGTTATATGTACGACCTTTCCGCCGAACCACTGGAGCACCGACATGCCACACCTGCACCTGGAATACACCGCCAACCTGCCGCAACTGAACGCCGACGTGGCGTTGATCCGGCTCAACAATACGCTGGTGGCTTCCGGTCAGTTCGCGGCGGAATTCGATATCAAGAGCCGTGCGCTCAAGGTTGAAACCTTCAAGGTCGGCACTGCCATGAACGAGCGCGCCTTTGTCGCGGTGAGGCTGGCCTTGCTCAGCGGTCGCTCCCCGGAGGTCAAGAAGCAACTGTCGCAGAGCCTGTTGGCGGTGTTGCAGGATCTGTGCGAATGGCCGGCCGGGGTCGAGGTGCAGTTGAGTGTGGAACTGCTCGACATCGACCGCGAGTCCTACAACAAGACCGCCATCGGCGTGTAGGACTCAGGCCGCCTCAAGCTCGGCGCAGGTCTTGATGACCTGCTCGCGCAGCCAGAGGTTGGCGCTGTCCTGATCGACGTTGTGGCTCCACTGCATGTCGAGGGTAAACCCCGGCAGGCCGTTCGGCGCCTCGCAGTGGTTGAATACTGCGTCGTTGGTCAGCAAACGCTGGATCCGCCGGGGCAGGGTCAGGATGAAATCGGTGCCGGTGATCATCTTCAACGCCGCGCTGTAACTGTTGGAGCGGGCGACGATCTGGCGTTTCTGCGCCTGCCGCGCCAGCCAGCCATCGACCATGTTGGTGGTCGACGTCCATGGCGTCGGGAACACATGCCGGCGTTCGGTGAAGGCTTGCAGGCTCAGGCGCGGCTCCAGCGGCGTGGCGCGTTTGTCGAAAACGCAGACCAGGTCATCTTCCAGCAACATCCTGGATTTCAGATCGGCGTGGCTGCGGTGGAAGTGCGGGCCGAAGCAGATCACCAGATCGAGGCTGCCGTCGCGCAACTCTTCGACCGGCACGTCGGTTTCGAACTTGTGCATGTTGACCATCACCGGCAAGTCATCGAAGTCAAAGCGCTTCAACATCCGCGGCAGGATCAGTTGCTCGAAGTATTCCGGGGCGCAGATGTTGAAGGTCACCGGTTGCGCCATCGGGTCGAAGGTCGGGGTGCCGGCGTGGCACAGGTTGATGCTTTCGAGGATTTTCTGCACATGGCCATACATGCTGCTGGCCTTGTAGGTCGGGCGCATGCCCGTGCGGGTGTTGACGAACAAATCGTCTTCGAAACTGGTGCGCAGTTTTTTCAGGCAGTAACTGACGGTGGACTGGCTGACGAACAACGCCTCCGACACGTCGGTGACGCTGCTTTGCTCATACACGGCGACAAACACCATGAGATCCTGCATGTCGAGCTTTCTAAGCAAGTTACTGTTCAGCATCCGTTCTGTCTCGCTGTGCTCCTTGCGCCGAATCCGCGCAAACGTGTGCGCATGATCGTAACGGAACGATGGTGCCAGGACAAAGCCCTGTAGGACTTTTCACGGTCACTTGTGGGACAGAAAGTTTTAGTAACACGACGTACACAATCAAACCCGGAAAAGGTGGCCAGAAGCCTTTATCCAGACGGCTCGGCTTGCCATTCGCGCGATCAGCCCATGTGTCGGGCGTAATGCCGTGGGTCGAAACGCATCACCATCAGCAGCATGAGTGCCATCACTGCCGTCAGTGACCACCAGGCCCACTCGAAGCTGCCCAGTCGATCGCGAACCACCCCGGCCATCAGTGGCGACAGTCCGGCAATCAGGTAACCGCTACCTTGTACGAACGCGGTCAGTCCGCCGGCACGTTGCGGTTCGTCGAGGTGATCGAGGGACACGATCAGGCTCATCGGGAACAGCCCGCCGATGCCCAGTCCGAGCAGGCAGGGCCACAGCAGGCTCAGATGCTGCGGGCTGAGGATCAAGCCTAGGAATCCTGCGATGATCAGGCCGAGCAGGGCACCAAGCACCAGGCGCCGGTCCCGGCTGCGATTGGCGATGGCCGGCACCACCAGCCCGGAAATCACCTCCATGGCCGTCAGAAAACCCAGCATCAGGCCGGCGTTTTGTACGCTCCAGCCCTTTTCCACGTAGTACGGCGCCAGCCAGGCGAGCACGCAGGTGTAGGACGCGGTGCCGAGGCCGAAGAAGATCGCGAGCAGCCAGGCGCGGGAATTCGCGAAGAAGGATTCTTTTCTGATATCAGATCGGGTGACGTCCGGTGACGTAGTTCGGGTTGCCCACCACACAGGAATGGCGAGCAATGCCAAAACCGCCCAGACGGCCAGTCCCGTCCGCCAGTTGCCGGTCTGCATCAGCACCCACGGTGCGAACGAAGCGGCCAGCGCCGCGCCGCCCATGATCGAAGTGACGTAAAGGCCCATGCACAGCGCCACGTTGTCGGGAAACCGCGATTTGATCAGCGCGGGCATCAGGGCCTGGATCAGTGCAATGCCGATCCCGGCCAGCACGGCGCTGGCGATCAATCCGCCCGCCGAGTCGAGAAACAGCCGCGACAGCGTCGCCGCGCCAATGATCAACAATGACAGCAGCACCGTGCGCTGTTCACCGAGGCGCTGGCTGACCGCCATGCCGAAAAACATCGCCAGCCCCATCGCCATCACCGGCAGCAGGGTCAGCAATGCCGCGAGACTGAAACTCAGCGCCATATCGCCGCGAATGGCCGACAGCAAGGGGCCGAGCGCCGCCATCGACGGGCGCAGGTTGAGGCCGACCAGGATAATGCCGAGCATCAGCCAGATAGCGGGGCGGGCAGTGGCGCGAACGTTTTCCATCTTCAGACCTTTGAACTGTAGGCGGTCGATTAGGCGGGCAGGCGAGCGGGGCGGCAAATCAGAAAGTCAGGGCCGCTATCGAGAAAATCGATACGGCGACCTCGTCGCCCGCGACTGAACCACGGCTGAACCATTCTCAAATACTCCGGAAGTTTCACGGTTATTTCTTTGGCCAACTAATCGTTGGCTTCTTTTTCACAAAAAATTGATGGTTGCCTGCTTAAAGTTTGTGTTGTCTGAGTCAATGAAATTTTCACAATTGACGACGGCACTTCTTTCAAGGAAATAGCCCCTCGCCATGTTCAAGTTAAAAGCCGTGCGCCCGGAATGGGTGACGTTGTTTGCCAGCGCCTTTCTTTTGACCGGATTCAATTTCGTTCTCTGGCAACACCTGTTCGACATCACCGCTGCGGACGGCAAGGGCATTGCCATGCGCATTGCGTTCGGGGTGATGATCTTCGCGGCGTATAACATCGTGCTGACGTTGCTGGCGTTTCGACCCGTGTTGAAACCGGTATTGACGTTGTTGTTCATGGTCAGCGCCGGCGTGGCTTATTTCATGAGCCAATACGGTGTAATGATTGATGCCGGCATGTTTCGCAACTTTGCCGAAACCAATGCCACGGAAGTGCGCGATCTGCTGTCTTTGAAGTTGCTGGCTTATATCGTTTTTCTGGGTGTCTTGCCGTCCTGGTTGTTGTGGAAAGTTCCAGTCAACTATCGTCGCTGGCATCGCGAGTTATTAAGCAAAGTTGTTGTGAGCATCGCGTCGGTTGCGGTCATCGGCGGCGTTGCGCTGGCCAATTATCAAGGGCTGTCCTCGCTGTTTCGCAATCACCACGAAATTCGCCTGATGCTGGTGCCGAGCAACTACATCGGCGCCTCGGCCGGTTATCTGCGTGAGCAGGTGGTTTCGGCGCAGCAACCGTTCGTCACGATCGGCGAAGACGCCCAGCGTAACGCCACCGTGCAGAACCATCCGCGCAAATCCCTGACGGTGCTGGTGGTGGGGGAAAGTGCCCGGGCGGAAAACTTCGGCATCCTTGGTTATGACCGCGACACCACGCCGAAACTGGACAAGGAAGCCGGCCTGATCGCCTTCACCGACGTGCATTCCTGCGGCACGGAAACCGCCGTGTCGGTGCCGTGCATGTTCTCCAACATGGGCCGCAAGGATTACGACGCCAGCAAGGCGAAGAATGAAGAAGGGCTGCTGGACGTGCTCAAGCGTGCCGGGATCGACGTGATCTGGCGCGACAACCAGTCCGGCTGCAAGGGCACCTGCGATCGCGTCACCTTGCAGGACGTCAGCAATCTGAAAGACCCGGCACTGTGCGCCAACAGCGAATGCCGCGACGAAATCCTCTTGCAGGGCCTGCAAAGCTTCATCGATCACCTGGACAAGGACACCGTGCTGGTCCTGCACCAGATGGGCAGCCACGGCCCGGAGTACTTCAAGCGCTATCCGAAGGAATACGAGCGCTTCACCCCGGTGTGTGAAAGCAACGCGCTGAACAATTGCAGCCGCGAAAGCATCGTCAACGGCTACGACAACACGCTGGTGTACACCGACCATGTGCTGTCGAGCCTGATCGATGTGCTGCGCAGCAATCAGGACAAGGTCGATACCGCCATGCTGTACCTGTCCGACCACGGCGAATCTTTGGGCGAGTACAACCTGTTCCTCCACGGCACGCCGTACATGCTGGCGCCGGAGCAGCAAAAACATGTGGCGATGCTGGCGTGGTTCTCCGACAGCTATCAGAAGTCCTACTCGGTCGACACCCATTGCCTGCAAATGAGCCGCGACAAACCATTGAGCCAGGACAACCTGTTCCACTCGATGCTCGGTCTGCTGGAAGTGCAGAGCAAGGTCTACCAGCCCGATCTGGACATGTTTGCCGGCTGCCGGGGCGCGGTGATCGACGGGGTGCTGGCCAAGGACTGAACCGGCAGACTCACTCTGTAAGACTATTCTTTCCCTCAGGCAGGAGATTTCATCAAGCTCTTGGCCTGTAGAGGCGCGGAAAGCGCCGGTGGCGATATATACTGCGCGCCATTCTTGAAGGGAGAGCCGTGTGGCCATCGATATTCACTGGATTCGCGACAACGATAGCCTCGCGCAGTTTTGCGCCGAGTGGCAGCAGCTGCCGTTCGTTGCCCTCGACACCGAATTCATGCGGGTCGACACCTTCTACCCGATTGCCGGCCTGTTGCAGGTCGGCGACGGCAAACGCGCCTACCTGATCGACCCGCTGACCATCAACGCCTGGCAACCCCTGGCCGCGTTGCTGGAAAACCCGGCGGTGCTCAAAGTCCTGCACGCCTGCAGCGAAGACCTCGAAGTCCTGCTGCGCCTGACCGGCAGTCTGCCGGCGCCGCTGTTCGACACCCAACTGGCCGCCGCCTACCTGAACCTCGGGTTCTCGATGGGCTATTCGCGTCTGGTGCAGGAAGTGCTCGGCATCGAACTGCCGAAGGGCGAAACCCGTTCCGACTGGTTGCAGCGTCCGTTGTCCGACACGCAAATCAGCTATGCCGCCGAAGATGCCGTGCATCTGGCGGAGGTTTTTGTTGAACTGCGTCCGAAACTGTCCGACGACAAATTCGCCTGGGTGCTGGAGGACGGCGCCGAACTGGTCGCCAACCTGCGCCGCGAGACCGATCCGTACGAGGTGTACCGCGAGGCCAAACTGGCGTGGAAACTGTCCCGCGCTCAACTGGCCGTGCTGCGTGAACTGTGTGCCTGGCGTGAGCGCGAGGCCCGCGCCCGGGATCTGCCGCGCAATCGCATCGTGCGTGAACACTCGCTGTGGCCGCTGGCCCGGACCCAACCGGACAACCTCAGCGCGCTGGGCAAGATCGAAGACATGCACCCGCGTACCGTGCGTCAGGACGGCGAGTTTCTGCTTGATCTGATCAAGCGCTCTGGCAGTGTGGGGCCTGATCAATGGCCGCCAGCCGTGCCGGAGCCGCTGCCGATCGAAGCCGCCGCGCTGATCAAACAGCTGCGGGCGCTCGGTCAGGCCGAAGCCGAGCGTCTGGGCATCGCGCCGGAACTGATGCTGCGCAAGAAAACCCTCGAAGCACTGGTCAAAAGCGGCTTCCCCGAGGGTCCTTACCAATTGCCTGATTCGCTGCGTGGCTGGCGCCGCGAATTGATGGGCCAGAAGCTGCTCGACAGCCTGGCCACCGCCGGAGAACAGCCTTGAAACGTATTTGTTCCATTTATCAAAGTTCGAAGAAAAGCGGCATGTACCTGTACGTGCTCAAGAGTGATGCGCTGGAGCGTGTGCCGGAAGGCCTGATGGCGGCGTTCGGCAAGGCGAAGCACTCCTTCGATCTGGTGCTGACCCCCGAGCGCAAGCTGGCCAGCGAAGACATCGCCGTGGTCCTGGAAAACCTCGAAAAGCAGGGCTATCACCTGCAAATGCCACCGGCCGAGGAAGAGTACATCGAGCACTTGCCCGAAGAGTTGCTGCGACGCAACGACCCGGTCTGATCCGCGAGGCCCTGTCCTGGGCCTCTTGTAACCCCTGGAACGGTTTTTACGGCGACGGCTGGCCCGAAGTGGACGGCCGCCTGCACGGTTTGCGAAAGGTTTGAAGATGCGCGTTCTGATTGCTGAACACGACCACGCGATATACGCCCGACTGCTGCGTCAGGCGGCCCCGGAGCTTGAAGTGCTGACCAGCGGCGACTCCGCCGAACTGGCCCGCCAGGCAGTCGATTGCCCGGTGTGGCTGGGCCAGCCGGATCTGCTGGCGACCCTGCTGCGTCAGGGCCACCAGCCACAATGGCTGCAATCGACCTGGGCCGGGATCACGCCGCTGCTGGCCGACGGCCTGCGCCGGGATTACCGCCTGACCCGGGCGGTCGGCATTTTCGGTCAGGTGATGGCTGAATACGTGCTGACCTACATGCTCGGCCACGAGCGCGAAGTGCTGGCGCGGCTGGTCAGTCAGGTCGAGCGCAAGTGGGACAACCGCACCGGCCAGAGTCTGGTCGGACGCAAAGTGCTGATCGTCGGCACCGGTGACATCGGCCAGAGCGTGGCGCAGTTTCTGTTGCCGTTCGGCGTCGAGTTGTACGGCATCGCCAGCAGCGCCCGCGAGCAGGCGCCGTTTGTCGAAGTCGGTTCGATGGCGGATTTGCCGCGTCTGGTCGGCGAGGCGGATTACGTGGTCAACCTGCTGCCCAACACCGAGCACACCCACGACATCTATGACGCTGCGCTGTTCAAGCAATTCAAGCCGACCGGTTTGTTCATCAACGCCGGGCGCGGTGTGGCCGTCGTTGATGCAGATCTGGTCGAAGCGTTGAAGGAAGGCCATCTGGCCGGCGCGGTGATCGACGTCTGCCGTCAGGAACCGCTGCCGCAACGGCATCCGTTCTGGACCGCATGGGGCTTGCTGCTGACCGGGCACAGCTCGGCGCCGACCTCGCCGCCGATGATGGTGCAGTTGTTTCTGGATAACTTGCGCGCGTATCAGGCGGGAGAAGCGTTGCGCGGGGAAGTGGATTTCGCACGCGGTTACTGATTCACTGCAGTGAAAAATGTGGGAGCGGGCTTGCTCGCGAAAGCGGTTTATCAGTCAGCCAAGTCGTCGACTGGTAAGCCCTCTTCGCGAGCAAGCCCGCTCCCACATTTCGTTATGCGCCATGGTTTAAAGGGTGAAATCCCCTTCAGCCGCCAGTTCGCTCAGCGGACGACGCGGGCTCGGTGTTTCCCGTGCTTGCAGGTAATCCGCCAGGGTGGCCTTGTCACCCAGCTTGCCCACCGCAACGGCGGCGTGCAGCGCATAACCTTGCGGAATGTTCAGCTCCTTGCGGGTCAGCTCCTGATCGAAGCCGGCCATGCCGTGGGTGTGCCAGCCGCTCAGGCTCGCTTGCAGCGCCAGATGGCCCCACGCGGAACCGGTGTCGAAGGTATGCCACAGCGCCGGCGTTTCTTCGGACGCGCCCGGTGCGGTGAAGGTGGTTTTCGAAATCACGATCACCAGTGCCGACGCGTGCTGGGCCCAGCTGCGGTTGAACTCATTGAGCAGGCCCAGGTAACGCTCCCAGTTCGGCGTGTCGCGACGGGCGTAGAGAAAACGCCACGGTTGCGAGTTGTACGCCGATGGCGCCCAGCGCGCGGCTTCGAAGAAGCTCAGCAGGGTTTCTTCGGAAATCGCTTCGCCGGTGAAGGCGCGGGGCGACCAGCGATCGGTGAACTGCGGGTGAATGGCGTATTCGGCAACGCGAGGGTTGGCACTCATCGAGAGATTCCTTGCTACGTTTGAGGACAGGTTGGAAGCGAAACCCGGCGGGATCAGTTGGGCTGAACGATGGGGTTGTTGCGCAAGCCAGCAGTTCACCGGAGGCAACGCGGTCGAGCGTTAATGGCATCCGGCAAAGGCCTGGTGTGACCGGCAAAGCTACTTGGCCGCGCAAAAACTGACAAGCCCCGCACAACCGGCAGTCGCCAGCGCTTGGATCACGGGGCCTTGGGCACTAGACTGGCGGCCTTTTCACCACCTGATGTTGATGCTTGAGCCATGGCCGCCAAAGTCGAACCGTTCTGGATACGCAAAACCCTCGATCAACTCGATCACGAGGAATGGGAATCGCTGTGCGACGGTTGCGGCCTGTGCTGCCTGCAGAAGCTCGAGGATGAAGAAGACAACAGCGTCTATTACACGCGTATCGCCTGCAAACTGCTGGACCTGAAAACCTGCCAGTGCAGCGATTACCCGAACCGCATGAAATTTGTCCCGGACTGCATCCAGCTCACCCCGGGCCAGGCCGAAGAATTCAAATGGCTGCCGCCGACCTGCGGTTATCGGTTGGTCAGCGAAGGCAAGGATCTGCCGCTGTGGCATCACCTGGTCTGCGGTGATCGCGACGCGGTGCACCACGAACGGATTTCCCAGTCCGGGCGCATGCTCGCCGAAGGCAGCGTGCCGGAAGACGACTGGGAAGATCACCTGATTTTCCGCGCAGGTTAACGATTGACCAAGGAGCAGGTATGGCGACGGGATTGCGCCGGGCGCTGATCGTCACGTTGCTGGCGCTGAGCGCGCCGGTGTGGGCGGCGAAGAAAGTCGATCTGGATTATCAGGTACGCCTGCTGCCGCAGAGCGATCAGGCCGAAGTGCGCCTGATCCTTGCCAAGGGCGAAGCGGTGCGCAGCCTGGATTTCGATCTTGGCGACGGCAGCCACTACAGCGACTTCAAGGCTGACGGCCAATGGCAACTGACGCCGGGCAAACCGGCGCGCGGGGTCTGGCGCCCGACGGCGGACAAGGCCAGCCTGACCTACCGCGTGCGCATCAGCCACGGCCGCAAGAACGGCAGCTTCGACACGCGCATGACTCCGACCTGGGCGCTGATGCGCGGCGATGAACTGGTGCCGCCAGCCAGGCTCGATCAGCAAGACGGTATCGAACTGGTCGCGCGCCTGCACTTCGAATTGCCCGACGGCTGGAAAAGCGTCGAAACCGCCTGGCCGCGCATCGGCAAGAACAGATTCCGCATCGACAATCCGTCACGCCTGTTCGACCGCCCGACCGGCTGGATGCTCGCCGGCCACCTCGGCAGCCGCCGCACCCGACTGGGTGAAACCGAAGTCACCGTGGCCTCGCCGCAAGGGCAGGGCATGCGCCGGATGGACGTGCTGACGCTGCTGACGTTCGTCTGGCCGCAGGTGCAAGCGGTGTTCCCGCGTCACCCGACCAAGTTGCTGATCGTTGGCGCCAACGACCCGATGTGGCGCGGCAGCCTGGCGGCGCGGGAGTCGATCTACCTCAACACGCGGTTGCCGCTGGTCAGCGAAAGCGGCAGCAGCGCCCTGGTGCGCGAGTTGGCGCAGGTGTTCGGGCGGATCAACGACGAGCAGCGCAGCGACTGGGTCAGCGAGGGTTTCGCCGAGTATTACGCGATCGAACTGGTGCGCCGTGCCGGGGGCATGAGCGACGAGCGTTATCAGGCGTTGCAGGCGAAACTGGCCAAGGACAGCCAGAAGGTCACGACCCTGCGCGGCGAGCAGATCAGCCCGGCGCAGCAGTCGAAAGCGGTGCTGTTGTTACAGGAGCTGGATGGCGAGATTCGCCTGAAGACCCGCAACAAGCGCTCGCTGGATGACGTGCTGCGCGGGGCGATGCACCTGGGGACGGTGGACACCAAAGCGTTCGAGCAACTCGCCGAAAGCATTCTCGGCGAGTCGTCCAAAGTCCTTGATACCGGGTTACTGCAGTAATACCGCCATCGCTGGCTTGCCAGCGATGAGGCCATCAGCCTCAAGGCAAATCGAGAATCAAACCCCGGCTTTCGGCGATTTCACCGAGTCATTGCCGGTCACGGTGGCGGTCTTGGTCGCCGCTTCGGCATTGGCCTTGAGCTTGCTCAGCTCCTCACCGGCGCGCTCGATCTTCGCCCGTACGTTGTTCATGTCCTGACGGCTTTTCTCCAGCAGGCTTTTCACCGAGCTGTGGCCGGTGATGCCGCGGGCCATGGCCACGCCGCCAATCGCCACCTGAATCAGCCCGAATACGCCGCCACGGCGCAGGCCCTTGCCGACCATGATCACGCCGCCGGCCAGCGAGCCGATGCGCTCCCAGCCTTCGACGTTCTGCTCGGAACGGCTCTGGAACGGGGTGGATTCGATACGCTCGACGCGTTTGAGCTCGGTCATGATCTTTCTCCAGGCAATGAGTAATCGATAAACAAGCTGACTGCGCAGGCGGTCAGCTCGTTCCATCGGATGTGCGGCGTTTCAGCGGAATTTCGGCCCGGAGCGGGTGTTCAGGCCTTTGGCCATGCGGTCGTAGAGCACGACGTTGACCGTGGCGGCGAGGTTCATGCAACCGGTGGTCGGGATGTACACGACGTCTTCGCACCAGTCGCGGATCTCTTGATCGAGCGAGCCGTCTTCCGGGCCGAAGATGTACAGCGCGCGATCCGGGTGAGTGTATTCCGGCAGCGGGCGGGCACCGTCGACCAGTTCCACGGCGACCGGGACGCAATTGAGCGGCAGGATCTTTTTCAGGTCGTCTATGCCGATCAGCGGGATGTCGTAGTGCACGCGCTTGGTGTCGGTGACGAAATCGGCGGCGCGCTCATAGCGCTTGCCGGTGTAGAACACGGTCGACACGCCATAGCAGCCTGCGGCGCGCATCACCGAACCGACGTTTTCCGGTGATTTGGGGTTATACAAACCAATGCAGCTGTACCGTTTGTCTGCCACGAGCGGGGTGCCTTCGGGAAAAAGAGGGCGATTATACGGGGATTGGGGGAGGGCGGGCAGATTCAGGACTTGCGGTGTCTGTCCCGGCCTCTTCGCGGGCAAGCCCGCTCCCACAGTGATCTCGGTTGTTCACAAATTCTGAGTACACCAGAGAAACCTGTGGGAGCGGGCTTGGTCCGGGCGGCGATCCGACGAAGAGGCCGGTGTGGCCAATGAAGAACTTCAGTCTTCTTTTTTCATCAGGCCGGCCAGCGCCGCAAACGGATTGTGCGTGGCCTTGGCGATTTTCGGCGTGCTCAGCGAGCCCTCGCCGAAATACTGCTGGTCGGTGTAGCGCGAGTGTTCGTTGTCGTGGCAGTACAGGCACAGCAGTTCCCAGTTGGAACCGTCCTGCGGGTTGTTGTCGTGGTTGTGGTCGCGGTGGTGCACGGTCAGTTCGCTCAGGCGCTTGCCGGAAAACTCACGGGCGCAGCGGCCGCACACGTGCGGGTACATCTTCAGGGCCTTGTCGCGGTAGCCCATTTCCTTGTCGCGCTGGTTGTCGGCGAGGATACGATCCAGCTTCGAAGTGTTGGTCGGGGTGGACGAACTCATGGGTTCACCTTTGTAGAAAGACTAATGACGGTTATGAGGCAAGTTTAGCTCAGCCCTTGAGCTTCTCGGCAATCCAGATCGTGTGGCGCGTGCCCTTGTTGCCGTGGGCGAAGACCTGGACTTCCTCGGCCTTGAAACCGGCCTTCTTCAATTTGTCGGAAAACTGCCGGTCGGCGCTGGCCGACCACACCGCCAGCACGCCTTTGGGCCGCATCGCCTTGGCGCACGCGGCCAGGCCTGCGGCGGAATACAGCCAGCTGTTGGCCTTTTGGGTCAGGCCTTCGGGGCCGTTGTCGACGTCGAGCATGATTGCGTCGAAACCGTTCGGCTCGCTTTGCAGCACCTTGGCCACGTCTTCCTGACGGATCACCGTGCGCGGATCGAGCAGCGGGC
Organism: Pseudomonas fitomaticsae; assembly: GCF_021018765.1. GTDB lineage: Bacteria > Pseudomonadota > Gammaproteobacteria > Pseudomonadales > Pseudomonadaceae > Aquipseudomonas > Aquipseudomonas fitomaticsae. Next base: position 1,807,514 of record NZ_CP075567.1, read on the forward strand.
GCCCGGACTTTTCACCGAGCGGGCCACGGTTCCACTCGACCACGCCGGGCACCAGTTCGGCGACCACCACTTCGGCGCTCTTGCCCAGATGCTTGAGCGCGGAGGCGAGGGTGAAGCCCATGCCCAGACCGCCGATCAGCACCCGCGAATCCGGCCGGCCGGCGACCTTGCGGCACGGGATCTCGGCCAGCGCGTCTTCGGAACCGTGCATGCGGGTGTTCATCAATTGGCCGCCGTCGCCGCCCTGGATCTTGATGACGAAATCCTCGCCATACTCGAACAGGCACAGGGCGCCACCGTTGTCAGGGATCGGCGTGGTGTCGAGCAGAACGAAACGTTTCATGGAAATCTCTACAGGGGGAAGGCAAGCGGGCCCGTTGGGAGTAGCCTGAGGACAGATTTCAGGCCAACGGAGCCCTTGATGAAGCGCACCATTCTAACGGTCATTACCCTGGCCGCGCTCTCGATAACTGCCGTACAGGCGCAACAGACGATTCCCGTCAGCCCGACACCGCAACCGGGTTCGCCCGGCACGGCGACGCCAACCCCGTATCCGCAGATCAGTCCGGTGCCGATTCCCAAGGCCGGTCCCGGCAGTGGCGGCCCACCGCTGGTGCCGATCGAAATGCCCAGCCCGCCGACCAAGGATCAGCCATTGCCGGGCCTGGAACAGAGCGACAGCAAACCCAAATCCCCGGGAGGCTAGATCTGCTGGGCGGCGAGTTGTCCGTCGGCCATGCGCAAGCGTTTGGAGAGGGAGACGGCGAGGGCGCGGATGATCTTGGCGGCGATCTTCGGCGCATCGTTAAGCATTTTTTCCAGCGAATCCTTGCCGAGGTTGAGCAACTGACAGTTGCTCGCCGCCACACAAGTCGCCGAACGGCGTTCACCGTCGAGCACGGCCATTTCACCGAACGCCCGGCCGCTGCGCAGGGTGGCCATGGTCACGACCTGGCCGTCGCCGCCGGTTTTCTGCACGGCCACCTGGCCGGTGTGGATGATGCACATGAAGCTGCCGGCATCGCCTTCGCGAAAGATCGCTTCGCCTTCAGCCACGGTGCTGATGCTGAAGTAGCCCGAGGCAGCGGCAAAATCCGCCAGCTGCAATTGATCGAACAGGCCGCAGTCCATCAGCCAGTCGCGGATTTCGTTGTTCAGTAGAGTGGGTTCTGACATGTCGTGCGGTCTTTTTGTTGTGTCGGGTGGCAAGCTCGCCACCGGGGGCCGATCTGCTTATCGGCTCCCGGTGCCCGGAATTAAGACCTGACTGACCGGCGGAGTTCCTCAGGCAATGCCCAGAACCTTGAAAACAAATGCATATTCGAGCGCTACGTCACGTAATCCCTGATAACGCCCGCTCATCCCGCCGTGGCCGGCACCCAGTTCGGTTTTGAGCAGCAATGGATTGTCGTCGGTCTTGGTCGCGCGCAGTTTGGCCACCCACTTGGCCGCTTCCCAATACTGCACGCGGCTGTCGTTGTAGCCGGCGATTACCAGTGTTGCGGGATACGCCTGCGCAGTGACGTTTTCGTACGGCGCGTAGGCCTTGATCCGCTCGTAGACCTCCGGCTCTTCGGGATTGCCCCACTCGTCGTATTCGGTGACGGTCAGCGGCAGATCCGGATCAAGCATGGTGTTGAGCACGTCGACGAACGGCACTTCGGCAATCGCCACGCCAAACAGATCCGGACGCTGGTTGAGCACCGCACCGATCAGCAAACCACCTGCGCTGCCGCCGCTGATCGCCAGTTGTGGCGCGGTGGTGATGCCGTTGAGGATCAGGAATTCGGCGCAGGCAATAAAGTCACTGAAGGTGTTGTGCTTGTGCTCCTGCTTGCCGGCGCGGTACCAGGCTTCGCCCAGTTCACCACCGCCGCGAACGTGGGCGATGGCGAATGCCATGCCGCGATCCAGCAGGCTCAGGCGGGCGTGGGAGAACCACGGATCGAGGCTCGAACCGTAGGCGCCGTAACCGTACAGGTACAGCGGCACCGCTTTGCCGACCATTTCCCGTTTCATCACCAGGCTGATCGGCACCTGAGTGCCGTCCGGCGCAGTCGCCCACAGGCGCTGGCTGACGTAGGCGTCGGCGTCGAACGGGCCGAGCACCGGGGTTTCCTTGAGGACAGTCTGTTCGCCGGTGGCGAGGATCAATTGCCGAACCTGGGCCGGACGATTCAGCGCTTCATAGCGCAGGCGAATGCGGTCGCTTTCGAATTCCAGGCTGTTTTGCACGTAGAGGCTGTAGGCCGCGTCCGGCAATTGCACGCGATAAGGCGCCAGACCGTGTGGGCGAACTTCGATGATCGGCAGCCCACCTTCACGCAGGCTCAGGGTCAGGGCTTCGGCGTTGAGGGTCACGCCATCGAGCATCACTGAATCACTGTGCGGGATCAGGTTCTGCCAGTCGGCTTCGCTCGGTGCGATGCCCGTGTCCGGCGCCTGATACAGGGCGAAGTTGATGCCGTCGCGGTTGGTGCGGATGAACCAGGTCCATTCGCCGTCGAGTTTGCCGTGATCGACGTCGTATTCGTGATCCTCGACCCGTGGCGCCAGGCAAGTGAACGGCTGGTGCGGCTGATTGGCGTCCAGCGCCCAGACTTCGCTGGTGGTCTTGCTGCCCAGCGACAACAGCAATTGCTGCTCGGAGCTGGCGCGGTAGCAATGCAGGAAGAAGCGGCCGTCCGGCTCATGGAACACCTCTTCGGCAGCTGTGCCGTCCAAGCGATAACGGAACAGCTTGTGCGGGCGATGGGTGTCGTCGAGCACGCCGAAGAACAGCGTCAGGCTGTCATTGGCCCAGGTCATGCTGCCGTCGCAGTCCTGGAATTCCAGTTCGCTGACACGTTCGCTGGACAGTTCCTTCACGAACAGCGTGTAAATCTCGTCGCCCGAGGCATCGACGCTGTAGGCTAGGCGTTGGTGATCCGGGCTGATGCTGAACGCGCCGAGGGAGAAAAAGCCGCCGTTGGCTAGGGCGTTCGGGTCGAGCAGCAATTGTTCGCGGCTTTCGTCGAGGGTCAGGCTGTCGTCGGCCGGGCGCGGGCAGCGGTAGTGACGGGCGTATTCGTCACCCGCTGTGGTGCGGGTGTAATACAGGTACGGACCCCATGGCGAGGGGAGGGACAGATCGGTTTCGAGGATCCGGCCCTTGATCTCTTCGAACAGGGTTTCGCGCAGCTCTGCCTGATCGGCGGTCTGTGCCTGCTGGTAGTCGTTTTCAGCCTTGAGGTAGTCGAGCACCGCGTCGGTGTCGCGTTCCTGCAGCCAGGCGTACGGGTCGTGACCGGCGGCCTTGTGGGCAATCGGGGCGCTGATGACGTTGGCGGATACGGGCATGGAAAGCTCTCGGACATGACAAATAAGGGCCGCACGGACGGCGGGGAAGCCTGGCGTGCGAAAAGTCGTTACTATAAGCGCCTCTGTGCGACACGCGTAGCGTGTCTTCAAGACTTCGAGGTGGATGGTCATCTTGAAGGGCTGTTTGATTACAGCCAAGGCTGGAGTACCCAATCTCCGGAATAAAAATCCATCAAAGAAGTCCACTGCCTTCAAGGACTTACCGTTGCGGCGGGGCAGGCCCACAGTCCATCAGCATTCAAATTATTGACTGGAGGAAAGATCTTTTTCTTTCCTGAATGCACACTAAATCATCGGTTCTTACAGAACCTCACCCCAGCGGGAAAGAATCCCCGCAAGGGTTTTCTCCTGCTTCTGAAACAGGAGGAAACGCTTTTCTGAGCCTGCTGATTCGTTCAGTGCTTGCTTACTCATCTGAAGACTCGAGCGAAAGCTCTGTCTGTCATTGTCCATCTAGCTTGCTCGCAAGGTAGCAGCGGACTCGTTGTGCGACCAACGATAGCCTAGGAAAACATGCGTCATTGGCGACGATGAGGTGTGAAGCTTTTCTAACAACGTAGCCCCTGAAAAGGTCTGCAGCCACCGTGAGGGGTTGTAGAGATGCTCGGAGCTGAACCGGGTTGAGGCGCCAGGCTGGTTGGCATGGGCAACATATGTGAACTGCTGATAAACGTCGTAATTATAAACAAGCCAAAACAGCTGTCAGGCTTGAGCCAAAAGGCAAAGTGATCGGATATCTCTGTAGAGGCTGGAGGTACGTCGTCATCAGGATCACCGGCGAAAAGGCAGGCCCTAAACCAATCGTGTGACAGGCAGGGAACGTGGTAAACCCGTATAGCTGCCTTCGGGCAGGTGAACCGCAAGGGGATCTGTTGGCTGTGCGGGTATGGGATCGCAGAGAAAGCGAAAGCCGATCTGTAATGGATCGGATAGAGGTTGAAACATCACCTCACGGGAAACCGGGCAGACTTCTGCGTGGTCTTTCGTCGCATGAACTCTGACTGAGTCTGTCTCAATAATTTCAGAAACCTGCGGTTGAGGTTTCCCATTAATTCACCCCTGACGGGACGTCCATTCCCGTCAGGGGATGCGTACGTCTTCAGCTCAGGCAACTTGAGAGGAAGGCAGCATGAAAGTACACAGCCCTACGGCCGTGTCTGCGCCTTCCGGCGCTCCGCAACAATGGCATGACATCGATTGGTGGCGTGTTCAGCGGAATGTCCGGGCGATGCAGTTACGGATTGCGAAGGCTTGTCGGGGAGGCAATTGGCGCAGGGTTAACTCCCTGCAACGAATGCTGACCCGCTCTCGTTCGGCTAGATATTTGGCTGTTCGGCGAGTCACTGAAAACCAGGGCAAGCGCACGGCGGGAGTCGACCGAGTGCTCTGGGATACACCCGATGCCAAATGGAAAGCGGCAAACGGGTTGAAGCGCCACGGATACAAACCACGGCCTTTAAGGCGTGTGTTCATTCCGAAGTCAAACGGGAAGGAGCGCCCACTAGGCATTCCGACCATGACTGACAGGGCCATGCAGGCTCTATACCTGCTAGCTCTGGCGCCCATTGCAGAAACCACCGGAGATCCGAACAGCTACGGCTTCAGGATCGAGCGCTCTACCGCAGACGCAATGGGACAGCTGTTCATCTGCTTATCCAAGAAGGTCTCGGCCGAATGGGTACTGGAGGCAGACATCAAAGGCTGCTTTGACCATATCAACCATGACTGGCTGATCGCCAATGTCCCTACGGACAAAACGATCCTCCGGAAATGGTTGAAGGCTGGAGTGATTCATAAAGGCCAGCTTCAGGCAACGGATGCCGGTACGCCACAAGGCGGGATCATCTCGCCGACTTTGGCAAATATGGTGCTGGATGGATTGGAGTCACAGCTCAAGCAACACTTGGGCGTGACGAAGGCCAAGAAGCTGAAAATCAATGTGGTGCGCTATGCGGATGACTTTGTGATTACCGGAAACTCGAAAGAGATGCTGGAAAGCGAAATCAGACCTTGGGTGGAGCAATTCCTCGCTGTGCGAGGATTGCAGCTGTCACTCGAGAAAACCCGCGTGGTTCACATAGACGAAGGCTTTGACTTTCTGGGATGGAATTTCCGCAAGTACGAAGGAAAGCTCCTGATCAAGCCAAGCAAGAAAAACGTGAAAGCGTTCTATCGCAAGGTGAAGGACGTCATCAGTACCAACAAAACGGCAAAGCAAGAGGATCTGATCCAACGGCTGAATCCGATACTGCGTGGCTGGGCGATGTACCACCAGCCAGTGGTTGCCAAGAAGGCGTTTAGCAGAATGGATAACTCTGTTTTCCATGCTCTTTGGCGTTGGGCGAAAAGGCGACATCCTAATAAATCGTTGGAATGGGTCAGGAGAGGTTATTTCCAACCCCATGAAGGCAGAAGTTGGGTGTTCGCCACCATGGCGATGAGGACGGACGGGACCAAAGCAATAGCTCCCCTGTACTCAATAGCGAGCACTGCGATCGAGCGGCATAGAAAGGTGAGCGGGGAATACAACCCCTTCGATCCCTCCATGGAGGAAATGGGAGAGAAATTGCGAATGGTGCGAATGCTTAAAAAACTGAAGTATCGGAAACAGATCGTAAGTCTCTTTCAAAGCCAAAAAGGTCTATGTCCGCTGTGCAAGCAGCCTATTACCAAGGAAAGCGGGTGGCACGACCATCATGTAATCCACCGCTCCCAAGGCGGTGGAGACACCTTGGATAACCGAGTACTATTGCATCCAGTTTGTCATCAGCAGCTACACAGCCGTGGATTGACAGTAAACAAGCCGGCTCCAACCGGGGCTTTCTAAAGACTTGAGCCGTATGCGTTGAAAGGCGCACGTACGGTTCTTAGGGGGAGGCAGACCAGTAATGGTGTGTCTCTACCCGACTTGCCTGCCTTGCCATGGACACCATGACCGAGAACGACTATCTGATCGCCTGGGGCCTTTACGCCTTTGCCGCCGTGGGCTGCCTGCTGGTGTGGATGCGCATGACCCGCTGGATGTGGCGCTGGCTGCGCGAGCCGCTGCGTGTATTGATGGCGGTGTTGCTGTTCAGCCCGACCATCATTGACCCGGTGAAGGAAAAATTCGCCCCGGCCATCGCCATCACCGCACTGGATCTGGCTTTCAAGGTCGGCAACAACGCCTGGCGCGCGATTTCCGAACTGCTCATGTACGCCATGATCGCGTTCGGCCTGTACCTGATTTTCGTGCTGATCCGCCTGCCGATCGAACGCGCCTCCAAGGCCCGCCGAGAGCAGGCTGAAGCCGCCCGCGCAGCGGCCCGGGCCGATGACGAGCGGGACGCCGATCAACCGTTCGGCGGCGCCGGCGATGACCGCTACGGTCGCCCGCCGGTGCCGAGCAATCCGCAGCGCATGCGGGTCGAGCCGCGTCTGTAATCACGAGAGTCCGCACATGTGTGAATTACTGGGCATGAGTGCCAACGTGCCGACCGACATTGTGTTCAGCTTCACCGGGCTGATGCAGCGTGGTGGTCGCACCGGTCCGCACCGCGACGGCTGGGGGATCGGTTTCTACGAAGGGCGCGGCTTGCGCCTGTTCCAGGACCCGGCGGCCAGCAGCGAGTCGGAAGTGGCCAATCTGGTGCAGCGCTATCCGATCAAGAGCGAAGTGGTCATCGGTCATATCCGCCAGGCCAACGTCGGCAAGGTCTGTCTGTCCAACACCCACCCGTTCGTCCGCGAACTGTGGGGGCGCAACTGGTGCTTCGCGCACAACGGCCAGCTCGCCGATTTCACCCCGATCAAGAGTTTCTACCGCCCGGTCGGCGATACCGACAGCGAAGCGGCGTTCTGCGATTTGCTCAACCGCGTACGTGCAGCGTTTCCGGAACCGGTCGATATAGAAGTGCTGCTGCCGGATCTGGTTGCCGCGTGTGCCGAATATCGCAGCAAAGGCGTGTTCAACTGCCTGCTCAGCGACGGCGACTGGCTGTTCTGCTATTGCTCGACCAAACTGGCGCAGATCACCCGACGGGCACCGTTTGGCCCGGCGCGGCTCAAGGACGTCGATGTGATCGTCGACTTCCAGGCCGAAACCACGCCCAACGACGTGGTCACGGTGATTGCCACCGAACCTTTGACTGAAAACGAAACCTGGACCCGCTACGAACCGGGCCAATGGAGCCTGTGGCGACGCGGCGAATGCGTCAGCCAGGGCACGACCGAATAAGGATTGCACCCCCATGTTGCTCAGTTATCTACGGCTGGTGTTGTTTGCGGCGGGCCTGTTGATCGGTGTCCAGGTGCCGGGCTTCATCAACGATTACGCCAAGCGGGTCGAAGCGCACCTGATCGAGGCGCAGACCGGTCTGCGCGGCTTCCAGGGTACCGCCGAGCAGTTCTTCAAGGGTGATATCCAGGCGCTGGTCGCCCATTACCGTGCCAGCGAAGACCCGGTGTTTCGCAGCGATGCCGACAGCCTGAGCACCTTGCTCAACCGTCAGCTGGCGCTGGACAAGCAATTCCAGGCGATGCAGGGCCCTTGGTACATCCGCTTCCTGCAAGTGGTGCTGGCCGCCGACCCGGACATCCGCAAGGAAACCTGGAACGGCTACAGCTACCAGATCCTGCTGACGCCGGAAGCGATGATCTGGGGCATGAGCGGCGCGCTGCTGCTGTCGTTCGGTCTTGAATGCCTGTTCCGTCTGATCGACTGGGTGGTGCTGGGTGGCAAGCGCCTGCGCCAGAGCCGGCCAATCGAAGACCGGGATGTGCGCGGGCTCTGAGCCTTATGAGGATCGTTCCCACGCAGCGTTTGGGAACGATCAACTTAGAACGATGTAATCCCTGCCCACCTTGCGCGCGTATCCCTCCAGCACTTGCTGACACAGCGTCACAATTTCTTCGACCCATTCCACGCCAACCCGCCACGACACCACCACCTGCAGGTTCGGCGGGCGTTGTTCGATGTCGAGCAGGGTCAGTTCACCCCGCGCCAATTCTTCGGCCACCAGCACCGGCGGCAATGCGCCGATACCGAAGCCGTCACGCAGCAAGCGGGTGATCGCCGACACCGAATTCACACAGTTCAAGCGTGGCGCCAGCACGCCCTGGGCCTGCATCAGCGCCAGAATGTCCTGATGCGGCCGGGAGTTTTTCGAGTAGGTGATGATCCGCTCCTGCGCCAGGTCGGCGAGGCTTTGGTAGTCGCGGTTGTAGATCGAATTGCTGGCGACGATCCAGCCGATGGGGTGGCTGGCCAGCTCCAGGCTGCGCACGCTTTCCTGGCGCACCAGGTCGGTTTGCAGGATCAGATCGAGAAAGCCTTTTTGCAGCTGATCGCAGAGGTTCAGCGAGGTATCCGCCACCAGCTCGATTTCCACCCGTGGGTACAGGTCGGTCATCTGCGCCACCAACGGGCTGAGCCAGGTGTGAATCACCGTGTCCATCACCCCGATGCGCACCCGGCCGACCTTGCTCGAACGGGTCTCGATCGACTGTTTCAGCGCCTGCATCGTGTCGAGCATCTGCTCGGCATAGTCCAGCACTTTCAATCCTTCGGGCGTCAGGCTGACGCCGCGTGAATCACGCAGGAACAGCTTCACCCCGAGCTCGCCTTCGAGCACCGCGATCCGGCTGGAGATCGAGGCCTGGGTGGTGAACAGCTTGTCGGCGGTCAGGCGAAAACTTTTCAGCCGGGCGACCCAGACGAAGGTTTCGAGAAACTTCAGGTTCATGGCAACAAATTTTTCTTATGTCTTGGGCGGGTTTTTATTCGTTGGACGCGACCGGGTGACGCACCCAAGAATCGACGCATCCGGTTCCCACGATAGGCGTCGTCGGAGCTTCGAACAAGACCAATAAAAGCCTGCGGAGACATGCCATGAGTGCGCCCGACACCCTCGACCTCCCCAAGACTGCGGCCCGTCCCGGCCCGTTCGACTGGTATCGCAACATCAATCAGCAGGAGCGCCGCACCTTCTGGAGCTGCAAGATCGGCTACGGTCTGGACGGCATGGACACCCAGATGCTCAGCTTCGTGGTGCCGACCCTGATCGCGATGTGGGGCATCACCACCGGCGAAGCCGGCCTGATTCACACCAGCACCCTGATCGCCTCGGCCATCGGCGGTTGGGTGGCGGGGATTCTCTCCGACCGCATCGGCCGCGTGCGCACCCTGCAACTGACGGTGCTGTGGTTTGCCTTCTTCACGTTCCTCTGCGGCTTCGCTCAGAACTACGAACAGCTGCTGATCGCCCGCACCCTGATGGGCTTCGGTTTCGGCGGTGAATGGACCGCCGGCGCGGTGCTGATCGGTGAAGTGATCCGCGCCAAGGATCGCGGCAAAGCGGTGGGCATGGTGCAATCCGGCTGGGCCTTGGGTTGGGGCCTGACGGCGATTCTCTATGCGCTGCTGTTCTCGGTGCTGCCACCGGAAGACGCCTGGCGCGCACTGTTCATCCTCGGCATCGTGCCGGCAGTGTTCGTGATTTTCGTCCGCCGTCTGGTGAAAGATCCGGAGATCTACCGCGAAGCCAAGGCCAGACAAACCCCGGAAAGCCCGTCGAAGTTCTACGAGATCTTCGCCCCCGGCATGCTCTTCACCACGATTCGCGCCTCGTTGCTGACCACTGGCGCCCTCGGCGGTTACTACGCGATCACGTCCTGGCTGCCGACTTTTCTGAAGAACGAACGCGGCTTGAGCGTACTCGGCACCGGCGGTTATCTGGCGATGGTGATCATCGGTTCCTACGTCGGTTATGTGATCAGCGCCTATTTGACCGACCTGTTGGGCCGCAAGAAGAACTTCATCCTGTTCGCGGTCGGCTCGTTCACCATCGTTCTGCTCTACACCCAATTGCCGGTCAGCAACGGCGTGATGCTGTGGCTGGGTTTCCCGCTGGGCTTTTTCGCCTCGGGGATTTTCAGTGGCATGGGCGCGTTTCTCACTGAGTTGTTTCCAACGCGGATTCGTGGCTCGGGGCAGGGCTTCTGCTACAACATCGGCCGGGCGCTGGCGGCGTTGTTCCCGCTGCTGATCGGCCTGCTCAGCCAGAAAGTGCCGCTGAGTGTCGGCATCGGTGCCTTCGCGGCGGTGTCCTACGGCGTGGTGATCCTCGCGGCGTTGAGCCTGCCGGAAACCCGTGGCAAGCAACTGGACGCGCAGTAACTGATAACCTGCGACAACTGTCCTACAGCATAAAAAGATAACAGCTACAGGAGTGTTCACCGTGAACCGCCTGCTATTGAACTGTGACATCGGCGAGAGCTTCGGCAGCTGGACCATGGGTCTGGACGCGGAAGTCATGCCCTTCATCGATTGCGCCAACATTGCCTGCGGTTTTCACGCCGGCGACTCGAGCATCATGCGCAAGACCGTCAGCCTGGCCCTGAGCCACGGCGTGCAGATCGGCGCGCATCCGGCCTATCAGGATCTGGTGGGGTTCGGCCGACGTTCCATGGCTTACACCGCCCAGGAACTGCAAGACATCCTGCATTACCAGATCGGCGCCCTCGACGGCATTTGCCGTGCCCAGGGTGGCAAAGTCAGTTACGTCAAACCCCACGGCGCGATGTACAACGACATGATGGCCAACCCGGCGCAGTTGCGGGCGGTGATTCAGGCTGTCGCGGCTTACGACCGCAGTTTGCCGCTGATGCTGATGGCCACCCGCGATAACACGGCAGCCCAGCAACTCGGTGACGAATACGGCGTGACCCTGTGGTTCGAAGCCTTCGCCGACCGCGCCTACGACAGCGCCGGCCGACTGGTCTCGCGACAACTGCCCGGCGCGGTGCACCACGATTGCGAAACCATCATCGGGCAAGCGCTGACCATCGCCCGTGGCGACAACCTCACCGCCAGCGACGGTAGCGCGCTGCACCTGCAAGCCAACACTTTGTGCGTGCACGGTGACAACGCCAGTTCGGTGGCAGCCGTGCAGCGCATTCGTCAGGCCCTGAACGAGCAGAGCGCGCCATGAATCCGCGGGTGGAAGTGGTGGCGCTGGATTGCCTGATGCTGCGCCTGTTCGATGAAATCGCCGAAGCCAACATGCCGTGGATGCTCGCCGCCAGCGAGCGGCTGCGCACGGTGTTCGGCGACTATCTGATCGATCTGGTGCCGTCGTACACCACGTTGATGGTGCATTACGACCTGACGGCATTGAGCCCGAATCAGGCTCGGGAATTGATCGCCGAAGCGCTGATCGACCTGTCGCCGAATGCGCGAACCGGTGGCCAGTGTCACGTGCTGCCGGTGTGGTACGACTTGAGTGTCGGCCCGGAACTGAGTCTGCTGTCACAACGCAGCGGTTTGGCGGTGGAAGAGGTGATCCGCCGCCACAGCGCTCGGGAATATCAGGTGTTCGCGCTCGGATTCGCACCGGGGTTTGCCTTCATGGGTTTGGTGGAAGAAGTTCTCGCCGCACCGCGTCTGAATACCCCACGCAAGAAAGTCGCCGCCGGCAGCGTCGGCATCGCCGAGCGGCAGACAGCGGCGTATCCGGTGGTGTCTCCTGGTGGCTGGAACCTGATCGGCCGCACGCCGGCAAAACTGTTCGACCGTGAACGCGATGGCTACAGCCTGATGCAGCCCGGCGATACCGTGCGTTTCGAAGCGGTGAGCCATGCCGAATTCATCCGCCTCGGCGGTGACGACACGCCTCTGGAGGCCCTGGCATGAGCCGACTGACGATTGAAGCGAGCACGCCGCTGTGCCTGTTGCAGGACGCCGGGCGGTTTGGCGTACGCCATCTGGGCGTGACCCAGGGCGGTGCGGCGGACTGGCGGTCGATGGCCTGGGCTAACTGGCTGCTGGGTAATGGCCTGGACTTGCCGGTGATCGAAATCACCCTCGGCGGGTTCACGGTGGTGGCTGAAGAAGATTGCTTGCTGGCATTGGCGGGTGCTGATCTTGGCGCGCAGATCGACGGTGAAGCGCTGGCGCCGTGGCGCAGTTTCAAACTGCGCAAAGGGCAGGCCTTGACGTTCACCCAGCCGTTGCTCGGGGCGCGGGCCTATCTGGCAGCGCCCGGCGGTTTCAGTGCGCCGAAAGTGCTGGGCAGCAGCGCCACGGTGGTACGCGAGGAACTCGGTGGTCTTGATGGTTTTGGCTTGCCATTGGCCAAGGGCGCTTCGCTGAGTTATCAGGGCGAAACCCTGTTGATGCGTGAGGTCCCGGCGGAGCATCGACCGGACCTGCGCCTCGACGCGCCGCTCGATCTGGTGCTCGGCGCGCAGATCGGTCAGTTCAGCGGCCAGAGCCTGTTCGATGCATTCAACAGTGCCTGGACATTGGACAGTCGCGCCGATCGCATGGGTATTCGTCTGTTGGGCACGGCGTTGCAGTATCAGGGTAAACCGATGATTTCCGAGGGCATCCCGCTGGGCGCGGTGCAGGTGCCGCCGGACGGACAGCCAATCGTGTTGCTCAATGATCGGCAGACGATTGGCGGTTATCCGCGATTGGGAGCGTTGACGCCGTTGGCGCTGGCCCGGTTGGCACAGTGTCTGCCGGGGGCGAAGGTCAGATTGCGCCCGGTGGTGCAAGAGGTTGCACACCGGGAGCATGTCGAATATCTGAAGCGCTTTTGATTGTTTCCCCCGCCGCTGGCGGGGGAGCCATTGCGGGTTACTTGGACAAAAACCGCATCCCTTCTTCCAGCCCGCGCAACGTCAGCGGATACATCTGATCCTCGATCAAATCCCGCACGATATTGGTCGACGAGGTGTAGCCCCAGGTGTCTTTCGGGTACGGATTGATCCAGATGAGCTTCTTGTACTTCTCCATGAAGCGCTGCATCCACACGTAACCCGGCTCTTCGTTCCAGTGCTCGACGCTGCCGCCAGCCTGGGTGATTTCATAGGGCGCCATTGCGGCGTCACCGATGAAGATCACTTTGTAGTCGGCACCGTACTTGTGCAGCAGGTCCTGGGTCGACGTGCGCTCGGAAGTGCGGCGCATGTTGTTCTTCCACACCGATTCATAAATGAAGTTGTGGAAGTAGAAGTACTCCAGATGCTTGAACTCGGTTTTGCAGGCCGAGAACAGTTCCTCGCAGATCTTCACGTGGGCGTCCATCGAGCCGCCGATGTCGAACAGCAGCAACAGCTTCACCGTGTTGCGTCGTTCCGGGCGCATCTGGATGTTCAGCAGGCCGGCGTCCTTGGCGGTGTGGTCGATGGTGCCGTCGATGTCCAGCTCTTCCGCCGCGCCCTGGCGAGCGAATTTGCGCAGGCGGCGCAGGGCGACCTTGATGTTGCGGGTGCCCAGTTCGACCGAGTCGTCGAGGTTCTTGTACTCGCGCTGATCCCAGACCTTGACCGCTTTGCCTTGGCGCTTGCCGGCATCGCCGACCCGGATGCCTTCCGGGTTGAAACCGCCGGAGCCGAACGGGCTGGTGCCGCCGGTGCCGATCCATTTGTTGCCGCCGGCGTGGCGTTCCTTCTGTTCTTCCAGGCGTTTCTTGAACTCTTCGATCAGCTTGTCCAGACCGCCGAGGGACTGGATCTGCGCGCGTTCCTCGTCAGTCAGCGAGCGCTCGAACTCCTTGCGCAGCCAGTCTTCGGGGATCAGCGCCTGCAAATGATCGTCGAGCTTTTCCAGGCCGTTGAAGTAGGCACCGAACGCGCGGTCGAACTTGTCGAAATGCCGTTCGTCCTTCACCAGAATCGCCCGCGACAAGTAGTAGAACTCGTCCATGTCGGCGAAGGTCACGCGCTGTTTCAGCGCGTTGATCAGGTCGAGCAGCTCGCGCACCGACACCGGCACCTTGGCTGCGCGCATTTCATTGAACAGGTTGAGCAACATGGCATCAGCCTCTTAGCGGGTGCCGCGACGGCTCATGAACGCCAGGCGCTCAAGCAGTTGCACGTCCTGTTCGTTCTTCACCAGCGCACCGGCCAGCGGCGGGATGGCTTTGGTCGGATCGCGCTCGCGCAGCACCGCTTCGCCGATGTTGTCGGCCATCAGCAGTTTCAGCCAGTCGACCAGTTCCGAGGTCGACGGTTTTTTCTTCAGGCCCGGCACCTTGCGCACATCGAAGAACACGTCCAGCGCTTCGCTGACCAGATCCTTCTTGATGTCCGGGTAGTGAACATCGACGATTTTCTGCAGGGTGGTGCGGTCGGGGAAGGCGATGTAGTGGAAGAAGCAGCGGCGCAGGAAGGCGTCCGGCAGCTCTTTCTCGTTGTTGGAGGTAATGATGATGATCGGACGCTTCTTGGCCTTGATGGTCTCGTCGATCTCGTAAACGTAGAACTCCATCTTGTCGAGTTCTTGCAGCAGGTCGTTGGGGAACTCGATGTCGGCCTTGTCGATTTCGTCGATCAGCAGGATGACCCGCTCTTCGGACTCGAACGCTTCCCAGAGCTTGCCCTTCTTCAGGTAGTTGCGCACGTCGTGGACTTTTTCATTGCCCAGTTGCGAGTCGCGCAGACGGCTGACCGCGTCGTACTCGTACAGGCCCTGATGAGCCTTGGTGGTGGACTTGATGTGCCACGTGATCAGCTTGGCGCCGAACGATTCGGCCAGTTGCTCGGCGAGCATGGTCTTGCCGGTGCCCGGTTCACCCTTGACCAGCAGCGGCCGCTCCAGGGTGATGGCGGCGTTGACCGCCAGCTTCAGGTCATCGGTGGCGACGTAGGCCTGGGTGCCTTCGAACTTCATCTGCTAATCCTCGAACGGTAACGCCGACCTGAACGGACAGGGCGGGGGCGAAATAATCGGATGCCCGACTATAACGCGCGGTCCGGTCGACTGTGAACGCAG
This sequence comes from Pseudomonas fitomaticsae, assembly GCF_021018765.1. GTDB lineage: Bacteria > Pseudomonadota > Gammaproteobacteria > Pseudomonadales > Pseudomonadaceae > Aquipseudomonas > Aquipseudomonas fitomaticsae. The sequence goes on from NZ_CP075567.1 coordinate 1,822,632, forward strand.
ACGGCTTATTCAGTCTCTGAATGGGGCGTCACATGTTGACTCGGTTTCGGCCGAGAGCGAGTTGAGCAAGTGCGCTAACCCGCATCCGGCTTCGGCTGCTCATACCGGGCATTGAAGGCCTGGATGAATCCGTTGCGCAAAATCTGCAAAAAAGCTTCGAACGCGCTGATATCTTGCTGGTGCACGCTGCCGCTGAGTTCGACCCGGGTGGCGAACTGGTTTTTGCCCTGGTTTTTCAGCACGGTTTCAGTGCCGCCGACCAGTGCCTCCCAGATCGAGCGGAAGATGCCCTTGTTCTTGTTCTCGACATCCTGCTGCCAATTGAATACGTCGACGTCGCGCAGCAGCGGTTTGATGTAGCCCTTGAGCTGGCCCTTGTTGGCGGCGGCTTCGATGACCACATCGCCGTGGCCGGCGTTGAAGTCGAATTTGCCGTAGGCCGAGGCGAAGTCGTTCATGCGCTTGAGTTCGATGCCCCGGGCCCGCAGGCGAAATTCGAAGTCTTCGAAGTTGCTCAGCGGGTCGAAGGTGGCGCTGGTTTCCAGCGGCGCATGACCCAGCAAAAGAGCCTTGCCTTCGAAGCGGGCGTCGCGTTTGCCCTTGGTGTCGACCACGTTGGTCAGGTTGTAGATGCTCGCGTCGACGTCGGTCGCATTCATGTTCACCGGTGGTTTGGAATTGAAGTTGCGAAAGCTGATGCGGCCATCGTTGATCTGTACTTCGTCGAGGGTGATCGGCAGCAATTTGCCCAGTTGCGCGCGCCAGTCAGTGCCTTGGCCGGTCTGGGAGTTCTGCTTGTTGGTCCCGCCATCGACGAAATTCACCTGCGGTTTGAAGAACTTCACCTGCGCTACCACCGCGTGGTCGTACCACAGCGAGTGCCAGCTGACGGACAGGTCGATCAGCGGCGCATCGACGAATGGCACCGGCACCTTGCCGTCAACCTTGACGATCTTCAGGCCATTGATCTTGTAGGCCCCGCGCCAGAGCGCGAGGTCGACGTCGGTGATCTGGCCGCGGTAATCGCCCATGTTCGCCAGTTTGTCATTCAGATAGTCGCGCACGAGGTAGGGCAGGGCGATGTGCAGGGCGACCAGCAACACCACGACGGTGGCGAGAATCCACAACGGCCAGCGGTAGCGACGCTTCATGGCAGCAAATCCCGAACGGTGTAAAGCGATTGACTGCCGCCTGCCGCAGACGTTCGGCCCGACTGGACTGAGAAGGGCAACAGGCTTACCTTGGAGCGCTGAATTCAACGCTGCACAAGGACCCAGCCATGAGCCGTATTTTTGCTGACAACGCCCATTCCATCGGCAACACGCCGCTGGTGCAGATCAACCGCATCGCGCCCCGTGGCGTGACCATTCTGGCCAAGATCGAAGGTCGCAACCCGGGCTACTCCGTCAAGTGCCGGATCGGCGCCAACATGATCTGGGACGCCGAAAGCAGCGGCAAACTCAAGCCGGGCATGACCATTGTCGAGCCGACCTCCGGCAACACCGGCATCGGCCTGGCATTTGTCGCTGCCGCTCGCGGTTACAAATTGCTGCTGACCATGCCGGCCTCGATGAGCATCGAGCGACGCAAGGTACTCAAGGCGCTGGGTGCCGAGCTGGTGCTGACCGAGCCTGCTAAAGGCATGAAAGGCGCGATCGAAAAGGCCGCAGAGATTGTCGCCAGTGACGCGGGCAAATACTTCATGCCGGCCCAGTTCGATAACCCGGCCAACCCGGCCATCCACGAAAAGACCACCGGCCCGGAAATCTGGAACGACACCGATGGCGCCATCGATGTGCTGGTCGCAGGCGTCGGCACCGGCGGAACCATTACCGGTGTGTCGCGGTATATCAAGAATACGGCGGGCAAACCGATTCTGTCGGTGGCGGTGGAACCGGTGTCTTCGCCGGTCATTACCCAGGCGCTGGCGGGCGAGGAAATCAAGCCGAGCCCGCACAAGATTCAGGGCATCGGTGCCGGTTTTGTGCCAAAGAACCTTGATCTGTCGATGGTTGACCGGGTCGAGCTGGTGACGGATGACGAGTCCAAGGCCATGGCCCTGCGCCTGATGCAGGAGGAGGGGATCCTGTGCGGCATTTCCTGCGGCGCAGCCATGTCGGTGGCGGTGCGCCTGGCGGAGACCCCGGAAATGCAGGGCAAGACCATTGTCGTGGTGCTGCCGGATTCCGGTGAGCGTTATCTGTCGAGCATGTTGTTCAGCGATTTGTTCACCGATCAGGAGAACCAGCAGTAAGGGGCGTGTTGATTCAGGTCAGCCAAGGTTCAGGATCGCTATGTTAAGAAGTGCTTTGTTGCGCAATTTTTAACACTGAATCCTGAATCGGGCGGGTTTTTCTCGGAGCCGGTAGTGTTTATCATGGCCGGTCGCCATGTCGGGTAAATGACATGGCGCAGTGTTGTCTTTTTTCAAGGAGTTGTTGATGACCTTTTCGTTTGCCGCCAAGGCGTTGGTGTTGTTGCTGTTTCTGGGCAGCACGCTCTATGTGCATTTGCGCGGCAAGGCGCGTTTGCCGGTGCTGCGTCAGTTCGTCAACCACTCGGCGCTGTTCGCCCCCTATAACGCCCTGATGTACCTGTTCTCGGGCGTGCCGTCCAAACCGTATCTGGACCGCAGCAAGTTTCCGGAACTGGACGTGTTGCGCGATAACTGGGAAACCATTCGCGACGAGGCCATGCACTTGTTCGACGAGGGCTACATCCGCGCCGCCGAGAAGAACAACGACGCCGGTTTCGGCTCGTTCTTCAAGAAAGGCTGGAAGCGTTTCTACCTCAAGTGGTACGACAAACCGCTGCTATCGGCAGAAACCCTGTGCCCGAAAACCGTGGCGCTGGTCAGTGCCATCCCCAACGTCAAGGGCGCGATGTTCGCGTTGTTACCGGGTGGCAGCCATTTGAATCCGCACCGCGATCCGTTCGCCGGTTCCCTGCGCTATCACCTCGGCCTGTCGACGCCCAACTCCGACGATTGCCGGATTTTCGTCGACGGTCAGGTCTACGCCTGGCGCGACGGTGAAGATGTGATGTTCGACGAAACCTACGTGCACTGGGTCAAGAACGAAACCGACAAGACCCGCGTCATCCTGTTCTGCGACATCGAGCGTCCGCTGAGCAATCGCCTGATGACCCGCATCAATCGCTTCATCAGCGCGTGGCTGGGCCGTGCTACTGCACCGCAGAACCTCGACGACGAGCGTGTCGGCGGGATCAACCAGGCTTACGCGTGGAGCAAGAACTTCAGCGACAGGTTCAGCGGTGCGGTCAAACAGTGGAAGCGCCGCAATCCAAAAGCCTACCGCGTCATGCGGCCGGTGCTGGCGGTGGTGGTGTTGACGTTGCTGGGGTATTGGCTGTTTGGTTGAGGCTGGATGCAGAAACAAAAAACCGCTCCTTGTGAGCGGTTTTTTTATGCGGGGAAGGTAAAGGATGCGCCGGCGAGAACACCTCCCGGCTCTTCCGCTGCTGGATTGGCCAATGCCTCTCTGATTCGGAGTAACTCCCTTTCAGATAATTCTCCAGCAGAGCGCTTTCCTTTGGCCCTGGTCAATTTGGCGCCTGGCGCTTTGTTCTCAGCGATAGCGTTCATGGCGTCTCCACTATGGTCGTTGCAATTGCAAACGAGCCTATGCGCCTGCCTCCTGCCTGTCGCTACTGGCCCTTTGTCCAAGTCATTGCAATCCATGTCGCGGGCTGGTTATAGTCGGCGCTCGTGAGTCCCACGACTCACCTTTCAACCCTTCAAAAAAGATCAGCCCAGATGCCTGTATCCCTCATCAACGCGGTAGTCGATTCAGCGGTCAACGCTGGCGTCGTGCCGTGCGGGAATCAGCAGCCTGTGCAGATCAGTCATTACCCTCCACCTGTCAGTAGCACGCCGGTGTGCGCAGTCGTATCACCGCCGGGCGTTGGTGTTTCGGGCTGATCGGCGTTTTCTGCTGACCCCTGTGCCCGCCTGAAAAAACCTACTGAATTTCAGCTTCGGCTGAGTTGGCTATTTGCCTGACTACAGGTGGTATTCATGTTTGTCCTTTCGAAAAAGTCCGCGCTCGCGGCGGCGTCCACGAGCCTGTTCGTTCTGCTGTGGAGCAGCGGGGCGATCTTCTCCAAGTGGGGGCTGGCCCACGCTTCGCCCTTTGCCTTTCTGCTGATCCGTTTTGTGATTGCCCTGTGCGGGCTGGTGCTGCTGGTGCCGTTGCTCAAGCTGAAACTGCCCAAGGGTGGCAGGCCGATGCTGTACGCGATGGCCACCGGCGTGGTGCTGTTGGGGGCTTATCAGATCTTCTATCTGCTGGCGCTGGATCTAAAAGTCACGCCCGGGGTGATGGCGACCATCATGGGCGTGCAGCCGATCCTCACGGTGGTAATCATGGAGCGGCAGCGCTCGGCGAGCCGGATCTTTGGTCTGGCGCTGGGACTGGCCGGTCTGATCATGGTGGTTTACCAGGGCATCGGTCTGGCCGGAATGTCGCTGGCGGGGATGCTGTTCGGGCTGCTGGCGCTGGCGAGCATGACCTTCGGCTCGATCATGCAGAAGCGCATCACCGACAATCCCCTCGGCACGCTGCCGGTGCAGTACCTGGCCGGTCTGTTGCTGTGCGGGATTTTCGTGCCGTTCCAGCCGTTTCACTTCGAGCACAGCGCCGGTTTCATCGTGCCGGTGTTGTGGATGGGGCTGGTGGTTTCCGTGCTGGCGACGTTGCTGCTGTATCGACTGATCGCCCGCGGCAATCTGGTGAATGTCACCAGTCTGTTCTATCTGGTGCCGGCCGTGACGGCGGTGATGGACTACCTGATCTTCGGCAATCGCCTGGCTGCGTTGAGCGTGTTGGGGATGCTGTTGATCATCGTCGGTCTGGTGTTCGTGTTCCGTAAATCGGCGTAACCGCGTGCATGAAAAAGGCCCGGGAGGAAACTCCCGGGCCTTTGTGCATCTGCGAATCAGCGGGTGGCGATTTCTACCGGTTTCACCACAGCGGGTTTCAGCACCAGCCACAGCGCAATCGCGATCAACACCCCGCCATACACGTGGGCCATCGACAGCGGCTCATCGAGAAACAGCGCCCCCCACAACACGCCGAACGGCGGAATCATGAAGGTCACGGTCATCGACTTCACCGGCCCGATGGAACTCAGCAGGCGGAAGTAAATGATGTAGGCAAACGCGGTGCAGCCCAGGCCCAGGCCCAGCAGCGACAGCCAGACATTCCAGCCACCCCAGCTCACGGGTGGCTGAGTAATGACGCTGTAACCGAACAGCGGCAACAGGAACAGGGTCGCACCGAGCATGCTGCCCAGCGCCGACAGACGACTGTCGAGCCCGCCGGCCTGATCCAGCCAGCGTCGGGCGAGGAACCCGGCAAAGCCGTAGCAGGTGGTTGCGAGCAGGCAGGCCACCGCGCCCATCAGCAGGTGCAGATCGAACGCGACCGGGCCGGCGCGAGTCAGCACACCCACCCCGAGCAGGCCGAGGAACACCCCGGCGAGTTTGGCCAGCGTCAGTTTTTCACTGAAGAACAACCCGCCGATCAACACGCCCATCAACGGCGTGGTGGCGTTGAAGATTGCCGAGTACCCGGCGGGCAACACCTGGGCAGCGACCGAATACAGCGTCGCCGGCACGCCGGAGTTGATCACGCCGAGCATCATCACGGTCTTGAGCTTGTCTTTGAAATCCCAGCTGATGCGCATCAGTCCGAGGATCACCAGCAGGCCGACGGCGGCAATCGAAACGCGGAAGAATCCGGTCGGAACCGTACCGATCGCGGGGGCGATGATGCGCATGAACAGGAAGCTCGCGCCCCAGATGGCGGCCAGCGATAACATGCGGAAAATATCGACAGGGCTCACGGGCCACTCCTTCCTTGCTCGGGACGAGAGTGTTGCCGAGGGCCCCGGCGATGGCAACCGCTAATCGGGCATTTAATTTTCCGATCAGATCACGAAGCGTGTGACCAGAGCATTCAGGTCGACGGCCAGTCGCGACAGTTCCTGACTGGCAGCAGAGGTCTGGGTGGCGCCGGCAGCGGTCTGGGTCGACAGATCGCGGATGGTCACCAGGTTTTCATCGACTTCCCGGGCCACCAGCGCCTGTTGCTCGGCGGCGCTGGCGATCACCAGGTTGCGCTGGTTGATCTGCGAAATCGACGCGGTGATCTTCTCCAGCGCTTGGCCGGCATTGTTGGCCCGGCGCAGGGTGTGGCTGGCCTGCTCGGCGCTGCTTTGCAACGCGTCGACGGTGGCACCGGTGCCTTGCTGGATGCTGCTGATCATCAGCTCGATTTCTTCGGTGGAGTTCTGCGTACGCTGGGCCAGCGAGCGGACTTCGTCGGCGACCACCGCAAACCCACGCCCGGCCTCACCGGCGCGCGCGGCTTCAATCGCAGCGTTCAGGGCCAGCAGGTTGGTCTGCCCGGCGATGCCGCGAATCACCTCAAGAACCTTGCTGATGTCCTGGGCCTGAGTCGCAAGGCCCTCGGCCTGTTCGGATGCGCCGAGCACCGCGCTGACCAGTTCCTGAATCGAACTGATGGTCTCACTGACCTGCACATGCCCGTGCTTGCTGTCCTCGTTCGAAGCTTCGGATGCCTCGGCGCTGGACACCGCATTGGCGGCCACTTCATCGACCGCGGTACTCATCTCGGTAACAGCCGTGGCGGCCTGCTCAATCTGATCGTTTTGCTGCTGCAGGCCACGGGTGCTCTGTTCCATCACCGAGCTCATTTCCTCGGCGGCGGAGGCCAGTTGTTGGGCCGACTCGCTGATGCCGCGAATGGTCGAGCGCAGATTGCCCTGCATCTCGGCCAGCGCCGTGAGCAACTGCGCCGCTTCGTCCTTCCCGTCGCTGTCGATGCGACCGCTGAGGTCTCCCGAAGCAATCCGCCGTGCCGCGTTCAGCGCCTGATTGATCGGCGCGGTGATGCTGCGGGTCAGCAACCAGGCCAGCAACAACGTGGCAATCAGGGCGATGACGATGATCGTGGCAACGATCCACAGCGCCTGCTGGTACATCGCCGCCGCGGACCTGGCCGCAACATCCGCGCCTTGCTGATTGAGGCTGATCATTTGCTCCAGCGTTTTGTCGAGCACCGTACCCTGGGGCGCCAGTTCACTGCCGAGGCGGGCGTAGGCCTGTTCATTCTGTCCGGCATCAAGCTGTTTGATGATCTGGTCGAGGATGCTCAGGTACTTGGCGGTGTCGGCGCTCAGGCCTTCCAGCATTACCCGCTCCTGGTCATTGGCGATCAGGGACTTGTGATCGTCAAGGCGCTTGAGCAACTCCTGGCGTTGCGTCGCGAGAAGGCCTTTGCTGCGATCGCGAACGGCAGCCTGGGTGCTGGTGATCAGGCGCAGGGATTCGAGACGGATGCTGGCGATGTTCGCCGCTGCGTCGTGGATGCTTTCGATGCTGGGCATCCACGATTCCTCGATCACCGCCGCGCTCTCGCGCAGGGTTTTCATCTGGCCCAGACCGAACAGGCCGACCACCACCAGCAGACTGGCCAGAACGGCAAAACACAAACTGGCGCGCAAACCGATGCGCAGATTCCGGATAGACATCAATGTGCTCCTTGGGCGTTTTGGGGAGAGGTCGTCCTCGTGGGCCGAGGATCTTGTTGTGAGGCGGGTGATGGCGGGCTGTATATCAAAGTGCCACTATCTTGGTAAGGCCAGTCGCTGTATGGAATGAACAGGCATGAACAAGTCGAGCAAAAGCGCGAGCTAGAGATGTCGCCGTTGAATTGGATCCGAAACCCAGACAAATCGCGGGCTGGCGCCCAGCGGTGGGGAGAACCTGAGGAGACATTTACTGACCGAACGGTCGATTAAAAAAACTTTGATAAAAACTGTGTCTTTGTACAACCCGCAAGAGGATTTGGCAGAAATTGCGCTTCTCCTGCGCCCGCTTCCGTGGCTAAGCTCAGGCCTTCGAGCACAGATTCTCCAATTCCCGCAGAGGTCTCATCTATGCCGCAGCAATGGCCAGCCACCGACATCGCCCGCCTGATCCTCGATGGCTTTGACGATTACCGCGAGCATTTCCGGCGGATCACCGACGGCGCCCGGGAGCGTTTCGAGCAAGCCCGCTGGCAGGACACGCAAACGGCGTCGGCGGCGCGGATCAACCTCTACGAAGAAAAGGTCGGTGAAACCGTCGCCCGCCTGCGCGAGTATTTCGAGCCGGAGACGTTGATGGACGTCACCTGCTGGCCGCTGGTGAAAAGCGCCTACATCAGCATCATCGACCTGCGCTTCGACGATGAGCTGTCCGAGACCTGGTACAACTCGATTTTCTGCGGCCTGTTCAGCCACGACCTGATCAGCGACGGCTGCATGTTCATCCACACCACGCGCCCGAGCCTGCGCCGTGCCCGCGCCGCGCAGACCCGCACCTATAAACCGCAAGGGCAGATCTCGGGCATGCTTGCGAGCATCTTTGCCGATTACCGGTTCAACGAGGCCTACGCCGATCTGCCCGGCGACTTACAGCGTCTGGAAGCGCAATTGCGCGAAAACCTGCCGGACTGGGTGTGCAAGGACCCGGAGCTGAGCGTCGAGCTGTTTTCCTCGGTGCTGTACCGCAACAAGGGCGCGTACCTGGTCGGGCGCATCTACACCAACGACGATCAATGGCCGCTGGTGATTCCGTTGCTGCATCGTGAAGGGCGCGGGATTCAGATCGACGCGCTGATCACTGACGAAGCCGATGTGTCGATCATCTTCTCGTTCACCCGTTCGTATTTCATGGTGGATGTGCCGGTGCCGGCGGAATTCATCGGCTTCCTCAAGCGCATCCTGCCGGGCAAACACATTGCCGAGCTGTACACCTCGATCGGTTTCTACAAGCACGGCAAATCGGAGTTTTATCGCGCCCTGATCAACCATCTGGCCAATACCGACGACCAGTTCATCATGGCGCCGGGCGTGCGCGGCATGGTCATGAGCGTGTTCACGCTGCCGGGTTTCAACACCGTGTTCAAGATCATCAAGGACCGCTTCTCGCCGTCGAAAAACGTCGACCGCGCCACAGTGATCGAGAAGTACCGACTGGTAAAAAGCGTCGACCGCGTCGGGCGCATGGCCGATACCCAGGAGTTCGCCGATTTCCGTTTCCCGCTGAGCAAATTCGATCCGGCGTGTTTGGCGGAATTGCTGGAAGTCGCGCCGTCCACGGTGTCGCTGGAAGGTGAAACCGTGCTGATCCGCCACTGCTGGACCGAGCGCCGGATGACCCCGCTCAACCTCTATCTGGACAACGCCAACGAAGCCCAGGTGCGCGAAGCGCTGGAAGATTACGGGCTGGCAATCAAACAACTGGCGGCGGCCAACATCTTCCCCGGCGACATGCTGCTGAAGAACTTCGGTGTCACCCGCCATGGCCGGGTGGTGTTCTACGACTACGACGAGATCTGCTTTCTCACCGAAGCCAACTTCCGCCACATCCCGGCACCGCGCACGCCGGAGGACGAAATGGCCTCCGAACCGTGGTATTCGATCGGGCCGCTGGACGTGTTCCCCGAGGAGTTTCCGCCGTTCCTGTTTGCCGATGCGGCGCAGCGCAAACTGTTCGATCAGTTGCATGGCGAGTTGTACAACGCCGATTACTGGAAGGGGTTGCAGGAGGCGATTCGGGCGGGGAAAGTCATCGATGTCTTCCCGTATCGGCGAAAGGGCCTGGATAACGAATAAAGCAGCCGCGAGGCGCAAGCTACAAGCCTCAAGGCAAAGACAGCATTCAACTTGCGGCTTGTAGCTTGCCGCTTGTAGCTGCTTTTCTGCGACAATCGCGTCCTTGCGCCACTAGACGACCGAATTGCGTACCCGATGACCGACGAATCGCCCTCCATCGACAAACTGCTGAAAAACCTCGATCACGCCATGCTCGCCGACCGCCACCGGCTGCGGCGGCAGTTGCTTGAGCTGCGCAAGAAACCCGACGAGGCCAAACTGGCCCAGTGGGTAGCGCGGATGCAGGCGTCCTGCGATCAGGTGCTGGCGCGCAAGGCCAGCCTGCCGGTGATCCGTTACGACGACAGCCTGCCGATTGCGGCCAAGCGTGACGAAATCAAGAAGGCCCTGGAAAAGCACCAGGTGCTGATCATCGCCGGCGAAACCGGCTCGGGTAAAACCACCCAGTTGCCGAAAATCTGTCTGGAGATCGGTCGCGGCCAGCATGGTCTGATCGGCCACACCCAGCCGCGGCGGATCGCGGCGCGCAGCGTGGCCAGCCGGGTCGCTGAGGAACTCGGCACGCCGCTCGGCGCGCTGGTCGGCTATCAGGTGCGCTTCGAAGACCAAAGCGATTCGAACACCCTGATCAAACTGATGACCGACGGCATCCTGCTGGCGGAAACCCAGAACGACCGCTACCTCGAACGCTACGACACGATCATCGTCGACGAAGCCCACGAACGCAGCCTCAACATCGACTTCCTGCTCGGTTACCTGAAAACCCTGCTGCCGCGTCGTCCGGACCTGAAAGTCATCATCACTTCGGCGACCATCGATCTGGAACGCTTTTCCAAGCACTTTGATGATGCGCCGATTGTCGAAGTGTCCGGGCGTACCTTCCCGGTGGAAACCTGGTATCGCCCGCTGACGCTTGAGCAGGACGAAGAGGGCAACCGCGTCGAGGATGACCTGACCGTCGATCAGGCGATTCTCGCCACCCTCGACGAAATCGCTGCCTATGAGCGCAGCGAGCGTCGCAGTCCTGGCGACGTGCTGGTGTTCCTGCCGGGCGAGCGCGAAATTCGTGACGCCGCCGACATGCTGCGCAAGGCCCAGCTCAAACACACCGAAATCCTGCCGTTGTACGCGCGCCTGTCGCCGGCCGAGCAGCAGCGGATTTTCCAGTCGCATCCGGGCCGTCGTGTGGTGTTGGCGACCAACGTTGCCGAAACTTCGCTGACCGTGCCGGGCATCCGTTACGTGATCGACAGCGGCACCGCGCGCATCAGCCGCTACAGCTACCGCGCCAAGGTCCAGCGGCTACCGATCGAAGCGATTTCCCAGGCCAGCGCCAACCAGCGTAAAGGTCGCTGCGGCCGGGTCGAGCCGGGCATCTGTGTGCGTTTGTACAGCGAAGAGGATTTCCTCGGTCGCCCGGAATTCACCGATCCGGAAATCCTGCGCACCAACCTTGCGGCGGTTATTTTGCAGATGCTCCATCTGCGCCTCGGCGAGATCACCGATTTCCCGTTTATCGAGCCGCCGGACGGCAAGGCGATCAGCGACGGTTTCAACCTGCTGCAAGAACTCTCGGCGGTGGATCGCAACAGTCAGCTGACCCCGCTCGGCCGCCAGCTGGCGCGCCTGCCGGTGGACCCGCGCATGGGCCGTATGCTGCTGGAAGCGGCGAAGCTCGGCAGCCTGCAGGAAGTGCTGATCGTCGCCAGCGCCATGTCGATTCAGGATCCGCGCGAGCGTCCGCCGGAGCGTCAGCAAGCCGCTGACCAGGCTCACGCCCAGTGGAAGGACGCCGACTCCGACTTCGCCGGGCTGGTCAATCTGTGGCGCGGTTTTGAAGAGCAGCGCCAGGCGCTGACCGCCAGCCCGCTGCGTAACTGGTGCCGGAAGAATTTCCTCAACTACCTGCGCTTGCGCGAGTGGCGTGATTCCCATCGTCAGTTGAGCCTGATCTGTCGCGACTTGCAGCTGAGCCTGAACAAAGAACCGGCGGATTATCCGAAGCTGCACAAAGCGGTGCTGGTCGGTCTGCTCAGCCAGATTGGTCAGAAAACCGAGGACGGCGACTATCTTGGCGCCCGTCAGCGGCGGTTCTGGATTCACCCGTCATCGGGCATCGGCAAGAAGCGCCCGCAGTGGGTGATGACCGCCGAACTGGTGGAAACCACCAAGCTCTACGCGCGGATGGTGGCGAAGATCGACGCCGACTGGATCGAGCCGTTGGCCGGGCACCTGATCAAGAAAAACCACTTCGAACCGCACTGGGAGAAGAAGCGCGGCCAGGTCGTCGCGTTCGAACAGATCACCCTGTTCGGCCTGATCGTGGTCGGCCGTCGACCGGTGCATTACGGCCCGGTGGATCCGGTAGTTTCGCGCGAGTTGTTCATCCGCGAAGGCCTGGTGCGCGGCGAGATTCAGTCGCGGGCCAAATGCCTGACCGCCAACAAGCAGTTGCTGGAACAGCTCGACGAACTGGAAGCCAAGGCCCGGCGCCGGGACATTCTGGCCGACGAGGAAACCCTCTACGCGTTCTACGACGCGCGTTTGCCGGCGGAGATCCACCAGACCGCGACCTTCGACAGCTGGTATCGGGTCAACAGCCAGAAAGACCCGCAACTGCTGATCATGCGCGAGGAAGACGTGCTGGCTCGCGAGGCCAGTGAAGTCACCGCGCAGCATTACCCGGACACGCTGCACATCGGCGATCTGGAACTGGCCCTGAGTTACCACTTCGAACCGAATCACCCGCGCGACGGCGTGACCTTGCGAGTACCCGCGCCGCTGCTGCCGATGCTGCCACCGGAGCGTCTGGAATGGCTGGTGCCGGGGCTGATCGAGGCCAAGTGCATCGCGCTGGTGCGCAACCTGCCCAAGGCCTTGCGCAAGAACTTCGTGCCGGTGCCGGACTTCATCAAGGCCGCGCTGCAACGCATGACCTTTGCCGAAGGTTCGTTGCCGCAAGCGCTGGGCCGCGAACTGCTGCGCATGACCGGCGCGCGGGTCAGCGATGAAGCCTGGGCCGAAGCGGCGCAACAGGTCGAAAGCCATCTGCGGATGAACCTGGAAATCGTCGACGGCCAGGGCAAGTTCCTTGGCGAAGGACGGGATCTGGCCGAGCTGACCGCACGTTTCGCCGAAGCCAGCCAGGCTGCGTTGGCCGTACCGCAGAGTGCGAGAAGCCAGCAGCCGGTGGAGGCCAAGGTCTTCGCACCGGTGGCGGAAAAGACTCAGCAGAAGATCGCCGGGTTGTCGATGACGGTCTATCCAGCGCTGGTGGAAGAGGGCGGCACGGTCAAGGAAGGGCGTTTCTCGACGCCGGCCGAAGCCGAGTTCCAGCACCGTCGCGCCTTGCAGCGGCTGCTGATGCAGCAACTGGCGGAGCCGGCGAAGTTCCTGCGCGGCAAGTTGCCGGGCCTGACCGAACTGGGCCTGCTGTACCGCGAACTGGGTCGGGTCGATGCGCTGGTCGAAGACATTCTGCTGGCCAGCCTCGACAGCTGCATTCTCGACGGCGAAGACCCGTTGCCTCGTGATGGCGCAGGTCTGGCGGCACTGGCCGAGCGCAAACGCGGTAGCTGGACCGAGCACGCCGAGCGGGTGGCGCGTCTGACCCTGGAAATCCTCAAGCTCTGGCACGGTCTGCAAAAGCGCTTCAAGGGCAAGATCGACCTGGCTCAGGCGGTGGCGCTCAACGACATCAAGCAGCAACTCAGCCATCTGGTGTATCCGGGCTTCGTCCGCGAAACGCCGATGCTGTGGCTCAAGGAGTTGCCGCGTTATCTGAAAGCGGTTGAGCAGCGTTTCGAGAAGCTGGGCGCGCAGGTGCAGAAGGATCGGGTCTGGAGCGGCGAACTCGCCGGCCTCTGGACGCAATACCAGACCCGCGCCGCCAAACATGCCCAGGAAGGCAAACGCGATCCGCAGCTCGAGCTGTATCGCTGGTGGCTGGAGGAGTATCGGGTTTCGCTGTTCGCCCAGCAGTTGGGGACGAAAGTGCCGATCTCCGACAAGCGCCTGAACAAACAGTGGACGCAGGTCGAGGCCTGACCTCCGATCCTGCAAAAGGCGCCAAAAGCCAAGGTTTATGGCAAACTTCGCGCCTATAAACGCCGGCCCCGCGGTTTTGAGCCTTCTCAACCGCGGGCGAGGTCGGAATAAAGCGATGCCAGGTTTTTGCGTCCCTTATACGGGAATGGACCCTTTACGTGTTGGCACGTCGGTGCCAGCACTTTCTGCCTGAACAGATTAGAGAAACGACCATGCATAACGTCGTCATCAGCGGCACCGGCCTGTACACCCCGGCCAACAGCATCTCCAACGAAGAGCTGGTGCAGTCTTTCAATACCTACGTCGCCCAGTTCAACGCGGACAACGCCGAAGCCATCGCCAGTGGCGAAATCCAGGCCCTGACCGAGTCCAGCGCCGCGTTCATCGAAAAAGCTTCCGGCATCAAGAGCCGCTTTGTCATGGACAAGGACGGCATTCTCGATCCAGCACGCATGGCGCCACGCCTGCCGGAGCGTTCCAATGACGAATGGTCGGTGCTCTGCCAGATGGCCATCGGCGCTGCCGAGCAAGCCCTGCAGCGTGCCGGCAAGACCGCCGCCGACATCGACGGCGTGATCGTTGCCTGCTCCAACCTGCAACGCGCCTATCCGGCCATCGCCATCGAAGTCCAGGAAGCGCTGGGCATCCAGGGTTTCGGTTTCGACATGAACGTTGCCTGCTCGTCGGCGACCTTCGGCATTCAGCAAGCGGCCAACACCGTGCAACTGGGCCAGGCCCGGGCGATCCTGATGGTCAACCCGGAAGTCTGCACCGGCCACCTGAATTTCCGTGACCGCGACAGCCACTTCATCTTCGGTGACGCCGCTACCGCCGTCGTCATCGAGCGTGCCGATACGGCCACGTCGAAACACCAGTTCGACGTGGTCAGCACCAAACTGCTGACCAAGTTCTCCAACAACATCCGCAACAACTTCGGCTTCCTCAACCGCGCAGCGGAAGAGGGCATCGGCGCCCGCGACAAACTGTTCGTGCAGGAAGGCCGCAAGGTGTTCAAGGACGTCTGCCCGATGGTGGCCGAGCTGATCGGCGAGCACCTGGAAGAGAACAAGCTCAACGTCGGTGACGTGAAGCGCTTCTGGCTGCACCAGGCCAACCTGAGCATGAATCACCTGATCGTGCGCAAGCTGCTGGGCCGCGAAGCCACCGAAGAAGAAGCCCCGGTGATTCTCGACACCTACGCCAACACCAGCTCCGCAGGTTCCGTGATCGCGTTCCACAAATATCAGGACGATCTGGCGGCCGGTTCGCTGGCGGTGTTGAGTTCGTTCGGTGCCGGTTATTCGATTGGTAGTGTGATTCTGCGTAAACGTTAAGAGCGAGTTCATTTCCTCTTAATCGCGCTGACCTTTCCTACATCCGAATCGGCGCGAACGCTGTAATTTTCGAAACTGGCGGCAGGAGAGATCCTGCCGCTATCATTTTCGGAGTCAGGAACAGGGGATTGATGGATGGCGGTTGACGACACACAACTGCTCGAGCGGTTGTTGGCAGGCGAACAGAAAGCCTTCAAGGAACTGGTCAGCACCTATCAAAGCCCCATGCGCGCGGTGGCCTACGCGATTGTCGGCCAGCGCCATGTCGAGGAAGTGGTGCAGGACGCCTGGCTGTCGGTGGTACGCAATATCGGCCGTTTCGAGGGGCGCTCCAGCCTCAAGACCTGGCTGCTGACCATCACTGCCAACTCGGCCAAGAGCCGCTACAAACTCAATCGTCGCGAAGTGTTGCTGGATGATCTGCCGTCACCCCACGGCACCATCGACGACGATCGTTTTTCTCCCGGCGACGGCCACTGGCTGGTCGCACCGTTCGCCTGGCACCAGGACACGCCCGAAGCGCTGCTGACGGAAGGCGAGCTGCGTGAATGCCTCGAGCACACGTTGTTGAGCCTGTCGGAACTGCAAAGCAGCGTGCTGTTGTTGCGCGAGCGCCAGGGCCTGGAGCTGGAGGAGATCTGTAATCTTCTGGAGATCTCGCTCTCCAATGTCCGCGTGCTGCTGCATCGGGCACGTTTGAAGGTCTTTGCGACCGTGGAGCATTTTGAGGAGACGGGAGAATGTTGACCTGCAAGGAGCAAGTGGCGCGATCCAGCGATTATCTCGATGGCCAGTTGAGCTTTCGCGAGAAACTGATGGTGCGTCATCACCTGATGTTCTGCCGCAATTGCCGGCGTTTCATTCGCCAGATGCGTTTGATGCAGGCGACGTTGCGGGCGATGCCGCAAAAGCCTGAAGAGGGCGTGGACGCGTTGGCCGAGCAGTTGGCAGAGCTGCTGCGCAAGGATCGATCCTGAAAGCACAGACTGGCGCGACCGCAGCGAACGGATGATGGGGATCGCTGCGGCCGTGCCAGTCTGTTGACGCTTCTTCAAACGATGGAACCGGATGTACAACCCATCGTTTGAAGTCTGTTGCCGGGTTGCTTAGAACTTCGCTTCCGCATCCAGCTGCAGGGTGTTGGTGTCTGCATCACGCTGGGAACGGCTGGAGAAGTCGGCCTTGGTCAGGAAGTAAGTCGCACCGAGGGCGAAGTTCTTGTCGATGTCGTAACCGACCTTGAACTTGTGGCCACGGGAACCGGTGGTGCCGTTGGCGAAGTCCGAATCGGTGAAGGCGCCGACCACAGCGTTGCGCTGCACGTCACGATAGTTGTAGTCGAGGTTCAGACCGAAGACTTTCGACTTGGCACCCACCAGCCACGCGGTGTCCTGATCGGTCACTGCATCGTTGTTCTTCACGTACTGACCGTAGAACGACAACGGCATTGGCAGGCCGCCGATGTCGACCTGGCTGAAGCCTTCGTACAGGCGGAATTCGTTGTTTGCCGAGTTGCCGTTGACGGCCAGGGCGCACGGCGTGGAGGTGCCGGTGCAACGGCTGTCTTCGTCGTTCTGGTAGGCGTAGACGCTGCCGCCCAGGGTCAGTTTCAGGTTGTCGGTGATGGCGAAGCGGCTGCCCAGCTGGCCGGCGGTCAGGCGCAGGTCGTGACGGAACTGCACGCCGTCGCCGTCGACGTTGTCCTTGAGGTTGTAGTTACCCAGGCTGCCGAACAGTTCGACGCTGCTGCCCAACGGATACTTGTAGGTAACGGCCAGACCTTCCGGGTTGATGTCGCTGTCCCAGATCACATCGCCCATGCTCACCCACGGTTGCAGCATCTTGCCGCCGATGATGTGCAGGTTCTTGATCTGGTCCGGGTGGTAGTCGATGTAGCCCAGGTCGAGCCAGATCTGCTTCTTGTCGAAGTAGTTGTCCTGGTCCTGGTTGGTCGAACGGGCGTCGTCGCCGCCGCCGGTGGCGATACGGATGCCGGTGTCGACTTGCGGGTTGATCTCGGTGTACGCACCCAGACGGGCACGGATACGCTGGCGATCCTTGTCGCGGCCGCCGTTGTTCGGCTCGCCGTCGATCTTGATGGTTTCCTGACGGATACGCACGTCGCCCTTGAACTGGGTCTTGGCGGCCCAGGCCAGTTTCTGGTCGAAACTGCTGAGCTCGTTGGTTTTCTTCGCGGTCGCCGCGATTTGCTCGTTGGTCTCTTGCTGCGCCTGCTGCGCGATTTGCTGGGCCTTCTGATCCTTGGCCAGTTCTGTTTGCAGTTCAACGTACTGCGCCTGGGAAATCGAACCGTTAGCCTTGAGCATGTCGAGCAGTTTGGCGTCGACTGCGGCACTGGCCGGTACACTCATGGCCAGCAACAGGCCACCGCACAGGGCCGCCGCAGTTTTCGTGGAAGCAAGACGCATAGCAATCTCCGAAGATGAAAAGGGGATGGCTGAACCATCCTGGGCACAACCGACGGTTTGACGGTCGGAAAACAGTGTCCGGGGTAGAACCCGGCGCTCTAAAAACAGGCGCCAGTATCGCGATGGTTTATGACAGAGCAGTGGCACGATGATGGCAGGTTGATGACGATACAAAGCTGTCGTGAACTATTGATCTAGAGCGCTGTCGCGCAATCGGGCGTGGGCAACGCCCGGCCGATCAGCGATACTCGCCGGGCGTTCACGCCCGAAGGTGGAGAGGAAAATGCCGCTGCAACGTCTGCACAAACTGTCGGAAATTCCAGCACCCGATTGGGATGTTCTGGTGCCGCAAAACCAGCCGTTTCTGCGTCACGCCTTCCTCGCTTCGCTGGAAGACAGCGGCAGCGTCGGCCCGCACACGGGCTGGCAAGCGGAGCATTTGTTGCACGTTGAAGCGGGGCGCGTGATCGCGGCGTTGCCTGGTTATCGCAAGTGGCATTCCTACGGCGAATACGTGTTCGATCACGGCTGGGCCGATGCCTGCGCCCGCGCCGGCATCGATTACTACCCCAAATTCCTCAGCGCCGTGCCGTTCAGTCCGGTGAGCGGCCCACGGTTGCTGGCAGCGAATGTCGAAGACGGATTCGAACTGCTCAAGAGCCTGCCGGGGTATCTGGAAATCGAAGAACTCTCCAGCGCCCACATCAATTTCACCGACGCATTTACCGATGCCGCTATGGCGGAGCAGCCGGGCTGGCTGCAACGCATCGGGTGTCAATATCACTGGCAGAATCGCGGCTACCGCGACTTTCAGGATTTCCTCGACGTGCTTGCCTCGCGCAAGCGCAAACAGATGCGCAAGGAGCGCGAGCAAGTGGCGGCGCAGGGCTTCGAGTTCGAATGGCTGGAAGGCCGCGAGCTGGACGAGGCGCAGTGGGATTTTGTCTACGCCTGTTACGCCAACACCTACGCGGTGCGCCGGCAGGCGCCGTACCTGACCCGGGAATTCTTCAGCCTGCTGGCCGAGCGCATGCCGGAATCGATCCGCGTGGTCCTGGCCCGGCAGGGCTCACGGCCGGTGGCGATGGCGTTCAGCCTGGTGGGCGGCGACAGCTTTTACGGGCGCTACTGGGGATGCCTGGCCGAGTTCGACCGGCTGCACTTCGAGACCTGTTTCTATCAGGGCATGGATTATGCGATTGCCCAGGGTTTTCAGCGTTTCGATGCCGGTGCCCAGGGCGAGCACAAGCTGATTCGCGGCTTCGAACCGGTGATCACCCATTCCTGGCATTACCTGCGCCATCCCGGTTTGAAAGCCGCGGTCAAAGACTTCCTGCACCAGGAGCGCGCCGGTGTACTGGCCTATGCCGAAGAGGCGAGGAGCGCCTTGCCGTATCGTCAAGCCTGATCCTCGCCGGCAGCCTCAGCTGTCTTCCTTGCCCAGCCAGCGATAGAGCACGCCGCCGACCACCGCACCGAGCAGCGGCGCGACCCAGAACATCCACAACTGCGCGATGGCCCAGCCGCCGACCATCAGCGCCGGGCCGGTGCTGCGGGCCGGGTTGACCGAGGTGTTGGTGACTGGGATCGAGATCAGATGGATCAGCGTCAGGGCCAGGCCGATGGCGATCGGTGCCAGTCCTGCCGGGGCGCGCTTGTCGGTGGCACCTAGGATGATCACGACAAACATGGCGGTCATCACCATTTCGGTGACGAAGCCGGATGCCATCGAGTATTTGCCCGGCGAGTGCTCGCCGTAACCGTTGGAAGCCAGGCCGTTGGCGACGTCGAAGCCTTCCTTGCCGCTGCCGATGTAGACGATCAGCGCCGCCGCGAGGATCGCCCCGATCACCTGGGCGATGATGTAGGCGGGCAGCTCTTTGGCCGGGAACCGACCGCCGACGAAGAGGCCGACCGACACGGCCGGATTGAGGTGACAGCCGCTGATGTGGCCGATGGCAAACGCCATGGTCAGCACCGTCAGACCAAACGCCAGGGCCACCCCCAGCACACCGATTCCCAACGGTGAGGAGGCGGCGATCACCGCACTGCCGCACCCGCCCAACACCAACCAGAACGTACCCAACAACTCAGTGACTGAACGTTTGAACAGAGACATGAGAGAGTCCTTGACAGGCGTGCTATCGAGACTGCATCGAGTGGTGCTCCCTGCAGATTTACGACAGGTTCCGTTCCGGAGCCTTGGATCAGTACAGCAGGGATTTTGTGGATTTCCAGCAGGCGATAAAAAACCGCCAGAGCCCGTGGTTAAAGGGCTTTGGCGGTTTTTGTATTTTGACGCAGGATCAGTCGATGCCGACAAACCCTCCGGTCTGGTGCGCCCACAGCCGCGCATACAATCCGCCATGGGCCAGCAGTTCGGCATGGTTGCCGCTTTCGGCGATCTTGCCGTTTTCCAGCACCACCAGCCGGTCCATGCGGGCAATCGTCGAGAGGCGGTGGGCGATGGCGATCACGGTCTTGCCCTGCATCAGGGTTTCGAGGCTTTCCTGGATCGCCGCCTCGACTTCCGAGTCCAGCGCCGAGGTCGCTTCGTCCATGATGAGGATCGGCGCGTCCTTGAGCAGCACCCGCGCAATGGCGATCCGCTGACGCTGGCCACCGGACAGTTTGACGCCGCGCTCGCCCACATGGGCATCGAAGCCTGTGCGTCCCTCGGCATCCGACAGCAGCGGGATGAACTCGTCGGCCCGGGCCTTGCGCACCGCTTCCCAGAGTTCAGCGTCGGTGGCGTCGGGCTTGCCGTACAGCAAGTTGTCGCGGATCGAGCGGTGCAGCAGCGAGGTGTCCTGAGTGATCATGCCGATCCGCGCGCGCAGGCTTTCCTGGCCGACCTCGGCGATGTTCTGGCCGTCGATCAGGATCCGCCCGCCCTCGACGTCGTAGAGGCGCAGCAGCAGGTTGACCAGGGTCGACTTACCAGCGCCGGACGGGCCGATCAGGCCGATTTTCTCGCCCGGTTTGATGGTCAGGTTGAGGTCGCCGATGATGCCTTTCTTCTTGCCGTAGTGAAAATCCACGTGCTCGAAACGCACTTCACCACGGGCCACGGCCAGCGGTTTGGCCTGCTCCCGGTCGGTGACGCTGACCGGTTGCGAGATGGTCTGCAGACCGTCCTGGACCATGCCGATGTTTTCGAAGATGCCGGTGACCACCCACATGATCCAGCCGGACATGTTGACGATGCGGATCACCAGGCCGGTCGCCAGGGCAATCGCGCCGACACTGATCAGCGATTGCGTCCACAGCCACAGGGCCAGCGCCGTGGTGCCGACGATCAGCAGGCCGTTCATGGTGGTGATCGCCACGTCCATGCTGGTGACCACGCGGCCGGCCATTTGGGCTTTTTCGGTCTGTTCCTGGATCGCTTCGCGGGCGTAATGCTGTTCGAAGTTGGTGTGGGCGAACAGCTTCAGGGTGGCGATGTTGGTGTAGCCGTCGACGATCCGGCCCATCAGCTTC
Source organism: Pseudomonas fitomaticsae (assembly GCF_021018765.1). Taxonomy (GTDB): domain Bacteria; phylum Pseudomonadota; class Gammaproteobacteria; order Pseudomonadales; family Pseudomonadaceae; genus Aquipseudomonas; species Aquipseudomonas fitomaticsae. Next base: position 1,843,630 of record NZ_CP075567.1, read on the forward strand.
GAGCGCGCGTCGGAGGCCTCCACCGAGCGGTCCTTGACCCGAGGCACGAAGTAATAGAGCGCGCCAACGTAGGCCGCGATCCACGTCAGCAGCGGGATCATCAGGCGCCAGTCGGCCTCGGCGAACAGCACCAGCGAACTGATCGCGTAGATCAGCACATGCCACAACGCATCCACCGCTTGCACGGCAGAATCGCGCAGTGAGTTGCCGGTTTGCATGATGCGCTGGGCAATGCGCCCGGCGAAGTCGTTCTGGAAGAAATTCAGGCTCTGCTTGAGCACGTAACTGTGGTTCTGCCAGCGGATGAGGCTGGTCATGCTCGGGCTCAGTGTCTGGTGCACCAGCATGTCGTGCAGGGCCAGGAACAGGGGACGCAGCAGCAATGCCACGACGGCCATCCACGCCAGTTCGGCACCGTGCACTTTGAAGAAATCGACGTTCGGCGTGCCTTGGGCGAGGTCGATGATGCGGCTCAGGTAACTGAACAGCGCCACTTCGATCAAGGCACCGAACAGGCCGACGATCAGCAGGGCGGCGAAACTCGGCCAGACCTGCTTCAGGTAATAGGTATAGAAGGGCAGAACGCGGTCCGGCGGGGATGCCGTCGGGGCATCGCGGAATATGTCGATCAGTTGTTCGAAACGGCGATAGAGCATCAGATAACCGCCCGGAGCACGGGCTCTCCTTTTATCAGTGTGAGCGGCGCGGTGTTCAACCGTCGCCGCTCGATATGCCCTGTAAAGCTTAGTCGATGCGCTTGGCCGACTTGATGATCACAGGGTCGACCGGCACGTTTTGCATGCCCTGTTTGGTGGTGGTCTGGGAGTTGACGATGATGTCGACCACGTCCATGCCCTTGACCACTTTGGCGAACACCGCGTAACCGGCGTCACGGCCAGGATCGAGGAAGGCGTTGTCGGCCACGTTGATGAAGAACTGGCTGGTGGCCGAATCCGGGTTGGAAGTACGGGCCATCGACAGGGTGCCACGAACGTTATGCAGGCCGTTGCTGGCTTCGTTCTTGATCGGCGCCTTGGTGTCTTTCTGTTGCATCTGCTGGGTGAAGCCGCCGCCCTGGGCCATGAAGCCCGGGATCACGCGGTGGAAAATGGTGTTGGTGTAGAAACCGCTGTCGACGTACTCGAGGAAGTTCTTGGTACTGATCGGCGCCTTGACCGGGTCCAGTTCGATTTCGATCTGGCCGTTGGTAGTCTCCAGCAGCACGTGCGGCGCTTTTGCCGGCGTGGCAGCCATCAGGTTGGCAGCGAACAGCACGGTGCCGGCGGCGAGGGCGAGTTTTTTCAGCATGGGTCAGTGATCCTGAGGGTGATTATCGGCTGTGGCGAGGAACTCCAGCAGCGTTTGATTGAAGCGTTCGGGCTGATCGAGCGGGGTGGCGTGGCGCGAATCGGCGATCACCACCAGCCGCGCATCGGGCAGCAGTCTGACATAGGTTTCTTTCAGCGAAACGGGGGTGTAGTCCCGGTCGGCGCTGACGACGAGGGTTGGACAGGTGACCCGGGAAAGTCGTTCCTGAACCCCCCAGCCAACAATCGCATCGAAGCTGGCGAGATAAGCACGTTTGTCGTTTTTTGCCCAGCGTTCGGCCATCTTCTGACGCAAATCGGCCTGCTCCGGTTTGGGGAACAGCTTGGCGCCAAGGGCCTTGCCGATGGTGGCGAGGCTGAGCAGACGCATCAGGCTCCAGCGCTTGAACCACTGCCAGTAATCGTCGCGGCTGCGTACCTTGACCTCGGGTGCGCTGTTGACGATGGTCAGGCTCTTGAGCATTTGCGGCTGATCGACGGCGAACTGGAAACCGATCATGCCGCCCATGGACAGCCCGGCGTAGTGCACCGGGCCGAGCTTCAAATGTTCGATCAGGGCGACGAGGTCGGCGCTGAACCCGGCGATGCTGTAGCGCTCGCGGGGCTTGTCGGAGCGGCCGTGACCGCGCACGTCCGGGACAATCACCCGGTAATGTGCGGCCAGCGCCGGAATCTGCATTTCCCAGTCCAGGGTGCTGGAACCCAGACCGTGGACCAGCAGCAACGGATCGCCGTGGCCATATTCCTCGTAGTGCAGGTTGCAACCTTCATGCTCGAAATACGCCATCGGTGAACTCCGTGTCAGGCTTGTTCGGGGGCGGCAAACGGTACGTCCAGCGGCAGGGTGTCGAAGGTGCGCAGCAGTTCGACGAGGATCTGCGAAGCCGGGCCCAGGGGTTTGTCCTTGTTCGAGTACAGATAGAAGCTCGGATTGCGGCTGCCGCCCTGGTCCAACGGTAGCAGCTTGAGCAGGCCTTCCTTCAATTCCCGTTCGATCATGTGCCGTGGCAGCCAGGCGAAGCCCAGACCGCTGGAGACAAAATTGGCGGCAGTGGCGAGGCTGCCGACGGTCCAGCGCTGTTCGGCGCCGAGCCAGCCGACGTCCCTCGGTTGCTGGCGGCCGGAGTCGCGGATCACCACTTGCATCTGGGTTTCCAGGTCCTGGAAATTCAGCTCACGGTTCAGCCGGTGCAGCGCGTGTTCGGGGTGGGCGACGGCGACGAACTCCACGTCGCTCAATTCCGCGCCGAGGTAACCGGGAATGCTCAGGCCGGTGATGGCCAGGTCGGCCACGCCTTCGAGCAGCACTTCTTCGACGCCCGACAGCACTTCCTCACGCAGACGCACGCGGCAGCCACGGCTTTGCGGCATGAACGCGGTCAGGGCGCGGACGAGGCGGGCGCTCGGGTAGGCGGCGTCGACCACCAGCCGCACTTCGGCTTCCCAACCCTGCTCCATGTGATGGGCGAGGTCTTCCAGCTGGCTGGCCTGTTTCACCAGTTGTCGCGAGCGGCGCAGCAACACGCCGCCGGCTTCGGTCAGCACCGCCTTGCGACCGTCGATGCGCAGCAGCGGCACGCCGAGCTGATCCTGCATGCGGGCGACGGTGTAACTCACCGACGATTGCGAACGGTGCAGGGCCTCGGCGGCCTGGGCGAATCCGCCGTGGTCGACCACGGCCTGCAACGTTCGCCATTGATCAAGGGTCACGCGGGGCGCTTTCATCAATAGCTCCTCTTGTCCTAAGCTGGCGGTCCCTCATGGAGACTGCCGAATGAAAAAATTCTGTTGTGTGTTGCTGGCGCTGCTTCCGCTGACTGCGTTCGCGTACCCGATCGATGTGGAAAAAGACCTCAACGGCCTGAAGATCGACTACAACGCGTTCGACACCGATAACGACATCGGCTCCATCCAGGTCAACAACTACGGCGACGTCGACGCGACCTGCAAGGTGGTGTTCACCAACGGCCCGGAAGCGCCGCGCACCCGCAACATCGAAGTGGCGGCGGGCAAGCATAAGAACGCCACGGCCAAGTTCACCCGTACCATCATCAAGCTGCGCATCAAGCTGAGCTGCACCCCGAAATAGCGTCACGGCCCTGTGGGGGCGGGCTCCCACAGGGTATGGCTTGCATCTAAACGAATTTTTCGATGCTTTGCAGCAATTATTTGCGCTTTTTCATCGATACGACTCTGTTTAACCTTCACTCCATCGACTTACAACATTCTCGGATGGAGGCTACACAACATGTCCCGCGTTCTGATCATCGAAAGCAGCGCCCGCCAACAAGACTCGGTTTCCCGTCAACTGACCCAGACCTTCATCAGTCAGTGGAAAGCGGCGCATCCGGCCGATCAGATCACCGTTCGTGACCTCGCCGTTAACCCGGTGCCCCACCTGGACATCAACCTGCTGGGCGGCTGGATGAAATCCGCCGAGCAGCGCAACGACAGCGAGCAGGCCTCGCTGGACCGTTCCAACGAATTGACCGATGAATTGCTGGCCGCCGACGTGCTGGTGATGGCTGCGCCGATGTACAACTTCGCCATCCCGAGCACCCTGAAAGCCTGGCTCGACCACGTCCTGCGTGCTGGCGTGACCTTCAAGTACACCGAAAGCGGCCCGCAAGGTCTGCTCAGCGGCAAGCGTGCCTACGTGCTGACCGCTCGCGGCGGGATCTACGCCGGCGGCCCGGCGGATCATCAGGAACCGTACCTGCGTCAAGTGATGGGTTTCATCGGCATCCACGACGTGACTTTCATCCACGCCGAGGGCATGAACCTGGGCGGCGACTTCCAGGAGAAAGGCCTCAACCAGGCCAACGCCAAACTGTCCCAGGTCGCTTGATATGTTAATCGCCAGATAATCGCCGATTGTTCTAGTGACCTGGCGCAACCTCTTCAAGGCCCTACGCGCATCGAACCTCCCTTTGCACTTGTTGCTCCTGAGTGCTGTAGCCCGATTGAACGCTTTAGCGAGATCGGGCTTTTTTTTGCCTGCGATTTTTGCAACGCAGCACCTCCCCTGTGGGAGCGGGCTTGCTCGCGAAAGCGATGTTTCAATCAAGATTGATATCGCCTGACACACCGCCTTCGCGAGCAAGCCCGCTCCCACATGGATCTGTGTTGTTGGATGGTTCGCGATCAGAAGCAAAAACCGCTATCGTCGCCGCCATTCGAAATCGAGGCGAGCATGGGCTATCTACTTTTTGTCACGCTGATCCAGGCGTTTTCCTTCAGTCTGATCGGCGAATACCTGGCCGGTCATGTCGACAGCTACTTCGCGGTGCTGGTGCGGGTGGTGCTGGCCGGGCTGGTGTTCATCCCGCTGACCCGCTGGCGCTCGGTGGAACCGGCGTTCATGCGCGGCATGTTGTTGATCGGCGCGTTGCAGTTCGGCGTGACTTACGTCTGCCTGTATCTGAGCTTCCGCGTACTGACGGTGCCGGAAGTGCTGCTGTTCACCATCCTCACGCCGCTGCATGTGACGCTGATCGAAGACGCGCTCAACCGACGCTTCAACCCGTGGGCGCTGATCGCGGCACTGGTGGCGGTCGCCGGCGCGGCGGTGATTCGCTACGACCGGATCAACCCGGACTTCTTCATGGGCTTTTTGCTGCTGCAACTGGCCAACTTCACCTACGCCGCCGGACAGGTGCTGTACAAACATCTGGTGGCGAAGCACCCGAGCGATCTGCCGCACTACCGGCGTTTCGGTTTCTTCTACCTCGGCGCGCTGGCGGTGGCGTTGCCGGCGTTCCTGCTATTCGGCAAATCCAACTTCCTGCCCGAAGCACCGCTGCAATGGGGCGTGCTGGTGTTCCTTGGCCTGGTCTCCACCGCACTCGGTTTGTACTGGTGGAACAAGGGCGCGTGCCTGGTCAACGGCGGCACCCTGGCGGTGATGAATAACCTGCATGTGCCGGTTGGGTTGCTGCTGAACCTGCTGATCTGGAATCAGCATGAAGAGCTCGGGCGGCTGTTCCTCGGTGGCGGCGTGATTCTGGCGGCGGTGTGGATCAGTCGGCTGGGGATTCGCAAGTCGCAGACCATTCGCTGAATTGTCATTTCACCCCTTATTTCCCCCGCGATAACTATGTACCGCACCTGATTACCGCTTGATCGACACGCTGTGCCCTACAGACAAGGAGTGACTGTATGGCACAGAACAATTTCAACGATGGAACGTCGGGAAGCGTCGTCATCCGAACCGGGCCGCCCGCTTCGGGTGGCGGCTCGGGTGGCGGCTCGGGTGGTGGTTTTGGTGGCGGTGGCGGGGTGTCGGGCGGCTTCGGCAAGGTCAGCAAGAGCAAAAAAAAGGCTCGGGCCAAGGCCAAAGCCGAGGCAGCTCAAAAAAAGCAGGAAGAGCAGGCTGAGGCAACAGCCAAGGCACAAGCCGAAGCGGCAGAGGCACAGGCAGCCGCCGCACAGGTTCAGGAACAGGCGCGTCAACAAGCGCTGATGCAGTTCCTGGCGGGATTGGCGCAGCGACATGACGCCATCAGGGCCGAGGTCGATCGTCGCTTTGCCGAAAGGACCAGGCAACTTGCGCCGCTTCTGGATCAGGAGATTTTGGCGGCGCGCAGGGCCCCTGACAGCCGCTACAGCGAGCGCTGGCAGCTCTACCTGATTACCAAGGAAAAAAATGAAATCGACGGGCTTATTGCCCGCAAATCCGTAGACCTCGATGCAAAGAGCGCGACCGCCCGCGCCTTCGATGGCCACGACCCGCTGACGCGCACGTCCCACGACTACCTGACACGACTCGGCCAGTTCGGCCAGGCGCTCGACGACGGCCACCGGATCTGGGAAAGCGCTTACACAGCGGCCCATGAAGCGCGGCTACTTACCTCGCAGATCCATGCCCTGCGGGAAAAGTCCGCAGCAATGGCCAGACATCACGCCGAGCAGACCGTGGTCTGGCGTGCAAGGGAAGCGGTTTGGGAGGCTCAGCGCCAATACGCTGCGCAGCGCGAGGCACGGGTTCGATTCAAGCAACAGGCCGATGAAGATGCGCGGGTCAGTCGAACCCGACAGGCCAATACGCTGACCGTTCCGCTGTCGTCGATGACGCACGGCGCGATGGTGTTGACCCGTTCCGGGGCACTCGTCGCCCAGCAAGCGGGTGCACTCATCGAGGCCGGTGTACGGCAAGCGATCAAACACCTTCCCCTCGCCATGCTTGTTCCCCATCCCTCCACGGTATTGATCGGCGGGTTGGTGTACTCGCCAACGCTGGGCGATGGAGAACTGACGCCGGAACAGCGACGACGATTGTTTCAGTCTGTCGCCGTACCTGCCCAGGCGCTGGGGCTTTCTGATGAGCAAGCGCTGCGCTCGATCGCCGATTCGGGCGGGTCGGTAGACATGCCTTATCGGCTCAAACCCGAGGCCGTAGCGCAAGGCACCGCCGTCATTGCCGTCACCACCGGTAACGAGATCAGCCCCAGTGTGCCGGTCATCAACGCGGTGCTTGATCCGCTGACGGGCAACTACACCGCAGAAGTCCCCGGTTCACCACCCCGACACCTGCAGTTCACGCCCGATGCGAGCATCACCAAAGAGGTTCCGAGTCAGGGTCGGATAGCGCTGCTGCCACCGGTTGTTCAGGACTTGCCGAAAAGCGTCGACCTGCGCATTCAGGACTGCATCATCTGCGTGCCGGGTTCGGCGCCGATGTACCTGTCCTTCAACCTGCCACCGTTGGGCGCGGGCGTCGTCACCGGCAAGGGTCAGCCCGCCACGGCTGACTGGTGGAGCACGGCCAGCCGCAGCACCGGTGCAGCCATTCCCAGTCAGATCGGCGACCAGTTGCGCGGGCGCGAAATTCAGTCGTTCGGCGCATTTGGCGACGCGCTGTGGCGGACATTGGGTGAGCAATCCGCACTCACCAGTCAGTTCGATGAGGTCAACAAAAAACGTGTCGAGCAAGGCTTCGCGCCTTATGCGCCGAAAAGCACATGGGTGGGCGAACGCCGCGAGTTCGAACTGCGCTTTCAGGACGATGCAGCCGTCGGCGAGAACCCGTTCAATCTCGACCGGGTCAGCATCGTTGCGCCGCGAAGTGCCCACGGACGGCGTGGTGTCCTACCTGCCGTCCAGCCTTGGCCGATTCCTCCAGTGGGCATTGGAACCTGGACCCCGTTGGTGCCGCCGGGCAGCGAACACCTCGGGCCGACCACCACACCGATTTCCCCTTCGACACCCACGGCTTACCCCGGCAACCCGCTCATCCCGATCCTACCGGCAAACGAGACGTTTCCGGCTGTTGATGAAGGGCAGGCGGGTGCGAGTATTCCGGGGTTCCCGGGGGATATGGAGCTGCCTGCGCCGGATGTTCTGTTTCTGGATCGGCGGGATGATCCGGGGGTTGCGACGGGAGTCGGGAAGGCGGTTACAGGAGTTTGGTTGGGGGAGGCGGCGAGAACCGTGGGGGCGTCAATTCCTGTGCAGATTGCCGATCAGTTGAGAGGGAAGGAATTTGCCAATTTTCATCGGTTCAGGGAGGCGTTTTGGAGGGCTGTGGCTGCTGATTCAAATCTCAGCATTCAGTTTTCTGATCACAATTTAAGGCGAATGCAGGTCGGGATTGCTCCTTTCCCACCGGCTGTAGATCAGAGAGGAGGAAGAAAGACGTTTGAACTTCATCATGATGTGGAAGTTGTTAGTGGAGGTGAGGTTTATGGGATCGACAATATTTTGGTGATGACGCCACGGCGACACATTCAGCTGCACCAGGAGAGGAAAGGAAATGAAATTTAAAGATAAATTTGAGCACTACACCGAAGCCGAGTTTTTATCTTTTCTACAAGGATTCGTGCACTTTCCCAGCGGGTTAGAGGGGGCAGCGTTAGAGGTCCATCTGGACAGACTAGTCGATCATTTCGAGCTAATCACCGAACACCCCGACCGCTCGGACGTCATCTTCTACCCCAAGGAAGGACGTGAAGACAGCCCCGAAGGCATCCTGAAAGAAGTGAAGGAGTGGCGCGCACTCAATAACAAACCTGGCTTCAAACCTGAGTAACTTTGAAGCAAGTGACCAAGGACGGAGGGCATTCGCTTGAATGCCCTCCGGTGTCATGCGGACCTACAAGGAAGTTAAAAACCATGAAACTCAAACCAACCCTCGGCGATTACACCGAGCCGGAGTTCCTGGCACTGGTCGAGCGGATCTGGGCCGTCGATATGCCCAAAGCGGATCACGACCGATTGATCAATCATTTCGACCGGATTTCAGGTCATCCCAAAGGGGCCGATCTGTTGTTCTATCACCCCGAGGATGATCCCAATCCGAACGCCAGTGGCTCGGTCGTTTATTACGTCAAAGACTGGCATCGCAAACAGGGTCGGGTTGCGTTCAATGGACAGGCTGCGCCCCCGGCGGTTGCGCCCGCGCAATGGCCGCCGGCGCCGATGGACCGGGCGCAGATCGCCCGACAACGCATTGCCCAGACTCAGGCCGAGGTACAAAAACTCATTGCCGATCTGGACGTTTCCGAGCGCGCCGCCCAGGCGGCACTCGCGGATCTGCAACTGCGCATCAGCCATTTGCGCCAGCAACTGAGTACGCAAGCGCTCATTGCCCAACGAGAGCTGGATATCCGTGCGCTGGAAGAAAGCGAATTTGATTCCCGCCTTGCCATGCAACGCTTTCGATACTGGCAATTGCACGTGCAACTCAAAAGAGACAACGCGCAACGCGAGGCCACGTACGCAGGGACGGAACGAGGGCAGTGGCAAAGCATTTCGCAGCAGATCAGTGCCATTTACGACGGTTATGTCGCGAAGTTGAATCAACTCAATCCGCGTCTCAGGCAACTTCAAACGGAGGCCGAAGCGCTGTTGTCGACGGCACAAACTCAACTTGTGGGGCTGCGCGATCAGCAACAACTCGGGCCCGCGCAGGTCGGGGCTCAGATGTTTTCCCCTCTGGTTTTCGCCGATGTGCGTCCGGCCATCATCGTTGAAGGCGCACTGTCGCCACCGTTGGAAAACCATCGCGTCGATCTGCAAAAGGCCATTCGTTCGGCGGTGGCGGAGTTCACCTGGCAGATCACCTCCAGTGCTCCGACGCACCAAGGTCAGTATGCCGCTGTGCTGCAATTCGAGTTTCGCAGTCGCGCCGAGGTGGGCCGGTTTGGGGTTTGCGTTCCGCTGGCGGACCTTCTCTCGATTGAAGGACTGGATTGGCACTACCTTGCGCAAACGCAGGGTGCGGTCGATGTCCCGTTCAGAATGAGCAGCGGCACCTGTTCCGTAGCGCCCGGAACCTTGTCCCAGGGCATCAGGGAAATCAAAACCTTGCACCAGGTGGCCCTTTCACCGGTGAGTACGGGCGACTCGTCATCGGGTGTCAGAGTTCGCCCGGCAGTCTGGATTGAGAGTACGCAAACCTATTTGTTCACGGCTGAAGGCGTTGCGCCGTTGTCTGTCAGTTGGTCTCCTTCGGGCGTAGACGAGAATTCCCCGAAACGGACAACGTTCGCCGATCATCGCCTGGGGTTCCTGCGCTCGGCAGCGGTGCCATTGCTGGAAACGTTCATCGAACCCTCAACCGTGGTCTTCGATGACTATGTCGTGGTGTTCCCTGCCGACTCGGGCCTGGAGCCTGTGTATGTGATGTTCAGGAATCCGCAGGAGTTTGCCCAGGCAGCCGGCACTACTCCGGCGCCAGTTGCCCCACCAGAAACTCGATAAACGCCCGGGTCTTCTGCGGCACCCGCCGCGCTGACGAATACACCGCGTTGATGGTGATCGCCGGGGCTTGCCATTCGCACAGCACCGGCACCAGCCGCCCGGCCGCCAGTGCTTCTTCGACGATGAAGTCCGGCAGCAGCGCAATGCCCATGCCGGCCTCGGCCGCTTGCGCCAGCAGGTCGCCATTGTTGGCGTGCAGCGGGCCAGTGACGTTGACCCGTTGCGTTTCCTTGCCGTTGCACAGTTGCAGGCTGACGCCGCTCTGCAGATAGCCGTAGTTCAAGCATTGATGTGAGCGCAGATCCTGCGGGGTCTGCGGCGTGCCCGCGCGTTCGAGGTAAGCGGGGGAGGCGACCATGATGCGCGGGGCCGGCGCCAGTTGCCGGGCGATCATGGTCGAGTCGGGCAGGCTGGCGATGCGGATCGTCACGTCGAACCCGCCCCGCACCGGATCGACCTGCTGGTCGCTGAGCACCAGTTGCAGCTCGATGTTCGGGTGCTGCTCGTGGAACAGTGGAATCAGCTTGCCCAAGCGCCGCAGGCCGAACGACATCGGTGCGTTCACCCGCAGCACCCCACGCAATTCGCCCACCCCGTCCCGCGCTCGCTGTTCGGCCTCGTCCAGTGCCGCAATCACTTCCCGCGCCGCTTCGAAATACTCGGCACCGGCCTCGGTCAGGTGCAGGCTGCGGGTGGTGCGTTGCAGCAGTTGTACGCCGATGGCTTCTTCCAGCGCCTGAATCTGTTTGCTGACTTTCGAGCGGGGCACGTCCATGGCCCGGGCGGCGGCTGCGAAGCCGTTTTCGCCGACCGTTACCACGAAGGCGCGCATGCATTCGATGCGATCCATGATTGTCCCTTTTTTAGAATCAATGATTCTCGATTTTAGGGAATTGTCCCTTTGTCGGCTAGCCCCTAAAGTGACATCCAAGCCGAGACAACAACGCCGCAGACGGCAAAACGCCTCGACTCACCCAATACCCAATCGAACTTTGAATCGACATCAAAAGGAACGCGCCATGTCTATCCGTGAACTGCTGAACCCAACCAACTCTGCCCTGATCCTGATCGACCACCAGCCGCAAATGGCGTTCGGCGTGCAGTCGATCGACCGTCAGACCCTGAAGAACAACACCGTCGGCCTGGCCAAGGCCGCCAAGATCTTCAACGTGCCGACCATCTACACCTCGGTCGAAACCGAAAGCTTCAGCGGCTACATCTGGCCGGAACTGCTGGCAGTACACCCGGAGCAGAAGCCGATCGAGCGCACCTCGATGAACTCCTGGGAAGACAAGGCGCTGGTTGACGCGGTCAAGGCCACCGGCCGCAAGAAACTGATCATCGCCGCGCTGTGGACCGAGGTCTGCCTGACTTTCCCGGCCCTGGAAGCCCTGGCCGAAGGCTACGAGGTGTACATCGTCACCGACGCGTCCGGCGGCACCACCAAAGAAGCCCACGACATGTCGGTGCAGCGGATGATTCAGGCGGGCGCGGTGCCGGTGACTTGGCAGCAAGTGCTGCTCGAGTACCAGCGTGACTGGGCGCACAAAGACACGTATCAGGCGGTGATGGACCTGGTGCTGGAACACAGCGGCGCTTACGGCATGGGCGTCGACTACGCCTACACCATGGTGCACAAGGCACCGCAGCGGCAGGCCTGATAAATCGGCGGGACAAAAAAAGACGCAACCGGGGTTGCGTCTTTTTTATTGCGTTCAAGAAAGCCCTACATCAGATGTTTTTCAGCCTCTGGAATATGGCTCGCGCCGAGGACTGCCGGCAACAACCCCGTCCGCAAATCCCCACCGCTCGGCTGCTGATACAGATTCAACCCAAACTCCGGCAGCACCGCCAGCAGGTAATCGAAAATATCCCCCTGGATCCGCTCGTAATCGGCCCACACCGTGGTGGTGGTAAAACAGTAGATTTCCAGCGGAATGCCCTGGGCCGTGGTCTGCATCTGGCGGACCATGCAGGTCATGTTCGGCTGGATCTCCGGGTGGCTCTTCAAGTAAGCCAAGGCATAAGCGCGGAACGTGCCGATGTTGGTCATGCGCCGACGGTTGGCCGACATCGCCGCGACGTTGCCCTGAGCCTCGTTCCAGGCCTTGAGCTCGGCTTTCTTGCGGCCCATGTACGCGGTCAGCAGGTGCACCTGGGAGAGTTTCTCTTCTTCATCGTCGCGGATAAAGCGCACACCGCTGGCGTCGATGAACAGGCTGCGCTTGATCCGTCGCCCGCCGGACTGCTGCATGCCGCGCCATTATCACCGGTACCACATTAATACTATCCAGCGCCCCTTAAGCCCCTCAACTCCCAGAACGCGTTCAAAAATTAACCAAATACCCCCAGCGCAGTATCTTCCACTAGGACGCTCTCTACCCCTATAATAGGCAATATACACATACTAACTACTACCTACTACTAAATCCAAAAAGCCTCCAACCCCAGAAGCCACGCGTCCTCCGCCAAGCTGAAGACCCCAAGTAGATCATTCCAGGCAAAGCAGACGACGATCAGAAGACACAGACCTCACCAAGTTTGGCAGCAAAGGGCGTGGAGAAGAGGGCAGGAGAGCTAACACCATGACAGTCAGCTTGAAGATCAGGACGCTGTACCAGAACGACAATACGGGGCGTGAGATCGAGCTTCCCGCGCTGCTCACACCCCAAGGCATTCTGATCTCCCATCTGAGGTTCCTGGCCTCAACGCGCTACCTCAAGAAGAGTGCCTCATGGCGTGAGCGGAACGTATTCGCGATGAGGCTGCTGCTGTCTTACATCGGTGCGAACGAAGCTCACTTCACCAAGACGACAGAGCTCCTGGAGTCGTTTGCGACAGCACTGCAGTACGGGACGATCAATATTGAGAGCCAACAGGATCCTGGTGGGCTGTACTGGTTGCCGCGTAAAGCCGAGGATGCCCGTACGCTCTTGCAGCACATCACCGCGTACACCGACTGGCTCGTTGGTGAGTCTGGACACGAGCAGTCCTTAGTGAACCCATTTAGGAAGGCGACCTCTGTGGAGGAGCGGATGAACTGGTGCGCGTACTACCAGCGTCAATCCAATGTGTTCCTGAATTACCTCAACAAGCCTGAAGACGCGGCGGCTGAGAGCCAAAGAGTTCGTCGCACGCAGACTTCGAACGTGCCTATGTTCAATAGGAGGCCAACGAAGCGCTTTCCCGAGAGTGAGATTAACAACTTGCTTGAAACAGGATGGGTGCGGCGCATGGCCGATCCGGAAGCTACGGCAAATGACCGTATCGATTGGAAGGGAAGGGCGATCACAGTCTTGATGCATTATGCGGGCCTGCGTAAGAGCGAGATCTTTCACTTGTTTTTGTCTGATGTGATCGTCGACAGGAAGCGTAAGGAAGCCTATGTACGTATCTGGCATCCTGAGAATGGGCGAGTTCAAGAAGAGGGTTATACCAATCGCCGTGACTATCTGAACCGGCGTTATCGCAGAAAGCCTCGCACGGAGTATTCAAAGACGGACTCGCTACATGCCGGCTGGAAGTCCCCGCTGTTGACTGATGGTTCTGATGGCTTTCTTGAAGTCTATTTCTATCCATTAGATATGGCCAAGGTATTCCTTCACTATTACGCAAACTACCTTAAATATCAGCGAGTCGACCCTCTGCCGACTGAAGACCATCCGTACGCGTTCACGAACACAGACGGTCGGCCTGAGACGATGAAAAACTTCAACCGACAACACCGGGATGCAGTGCACCGTATCGGCTTGGAGCACTCCAAGAAGCTCGGAACCACTGAACATGGTCATCGTCACGCATACGGCTACAGGCTCTGTGAGTCGGATCTTTCTGAGGAGTTTATTCAGAAGGCCTTGCACCATCGCAATATCGAGTCGCAGCGGGTCTACAAAGAGCCTACGTACGAAGACACTAGGGTCGAAAGGATGAAGGGTGAGAAACGTCTCGCAGAGAAGCGTCGGGAAGCACGCGAGCTCCAGAGCGAACGGGAAGGATCCTAGCCGATGCCAGCTGTCCGGATTGAACCCCGGGCAGCCCTAACATTCGAGTCTTCTACCAGCCTGCTCGCGTTACCAACCTGGCTGCTCATTTCGCCCGCCGGCCACATTTCTCTACCTCCCCGACGTCAGCCACACCCTGCTTTTCTGCCTGAAAGCCTATCAAAACCTGAGGTGAGCCCATAGCGCCGAAGGCCTCTGCGAGAGCTCAAGTCCCCCTCCTGATCAACCTGCCAAAGGACTGGCCGGCCAGAAATAGCCCGAAATCCCTAAAAACGACCTAAAATGTAACAAAATGTTTCTATGTGTGCTCAATTCTGAATTGAGCAAACGCTTGGGCCGGCCAGAAAAAAAATCCCAATTCAAAATTGGCGACCCTTGCGCGAAATTCCGGGCCATTGGCCCGTATGAGCTCGCTAGATTTCGTGATGTAGATTTCAATTCAAAATTAATTTCAATATAAGTCTTAATCTAAATTTAGAATTAGGCATAAATTGCTTTTTTCACAATTAAGTGGGTCTTTTCAGTCGTTTTTATTTGAGGTAGTTTTGCTGGCCTCAGATCAAACGTTGGAGAGCGCCCATGGCCAAGTCAGGCGGCAAGCAGAACTATGCCCAGAAGAAAGCAAATGAAGAATTTGGTCTAGGTGAAAAATCTAAAGTTGATCAAGGCCAAGCTGAACAAGGCCAGGTTGAGCAGGCTGGAAATCAAAAGTTTGCACAGGGGTACGATAATAACCCTTCGCCACAGCCTACAAAGAAAAGGCCAACTCGAACTTTCAATCATGGTTCGCGCCGTCCAATCCTTGTTGCTCAAGTATTTAAGACTTACGAAGAAGCCAAGGCATTCGTATTGGAGTGCGGTGTCTCAAAAATTAAAGATTACCGAACTCTTCAGGAGCAGCATGACGATCTGCCAAAAAGTCCTATAAAAGTGTACGCGGGTAAGTGGGTTGGCTGGAATGAGTTTTTTGGTATTCCAGAGTTCTACACATTAAATGAGCTGCAGGAGGTTGTTCGGAGCTTGGGGTTGACCACTGTCCGCGCTTACCAAAAAGCATGTAAGCAAGATCCGAGAATCCCACGTGCTCCTACTCGGGTCTATAAAGACTTCCCGAGTATCCCCGTCCTTCTTGGAACAGAGGAGCCGTCATATAAAACCATCGAAGAAGCCGCTGCAGCATGCTCGCGACTGGAGATCCATAACGCTGACAGTTACAGGCGTAAACGTCATCTCGACCCGCGCCTACCCAAAAGCCCAGCCAAAACATATGGTTGGGCGTTTAAGAACTGGGGTCAATTTTTGGGTAGGGATGAGGCTGATGTTCGGGATCCAGCAGCTGACGGTTATTACGCTACTGTTGACGAGTTCATGGAGGCGGTAAAGCTTCTGGATGTTACGTCTAAGGAAGACTACGCTCGTAAATTTCGCACTGATCCTAAGTTGCCTCCCCGGCCCGAAAATACCTACCTGTCTCATTGGAGGGGCTGGGCTCCCATCACGCAATCAAAGACAACCTACTACTGCACGACCTGGCAGCAGGCACGCGAGCTAGCATTGCCACACAGGTTCTTCGGTGCAGAAAACTATCGAAAGAACTGGAAGGTCGACACGCGTCTGCCTGCCGCGCCTGATAGGCGTTTCTCCGATTTTCCAGGTTGGCCAACTTTCTTGATGCCTGAAGCGTGCAGCACTCTGGATGACCTGAAGCTGGCGATCAAGATCCTCAAGCTGAAGGATAAAAGCGATTATCAGACAGCCCGCCTCAGCTACCCTGTACTTCCGGAGGCCCCGGAAGAGGTGTTTGGGCAGGAGTGGAAAGGGTGGCCGAATGCGTTGGGGCTGCCGGAGCCTTATTCGTTTGAAGACCTTAAAACGATCGCTACTCGATACAAGTGCAAGACTCGCTCTGATTATCGAGCACTCTGTGTCAAGTTGAAAGATCCGAGGATGCCCTACAATCCTGAGATGATCTATGAAGAGTGGGTAAATATCTTTGAATTCTTAGAGCAGGATTTGCCTTTCAGGCTTGAGCAAATCTCGGATAAAAGCAAGGGTTGGCACGATGATATCGCGCACTTTGTTAACAATAGCCCTGTGAAAGGTTCGTTGGAACATTCACTTTGCAAATTTCTGCGAAATTATGTCGAGCCGAACGATCTTGGCGCCAATGTGCGTGAGTTTTTGACAAAAAAGGTGGTCGATACCAAGAAATACCTCAATTTTTTGCAGGCTGAGTCCGACCCGATCATTGGGCGCCGTATCTGGCACGAGGTGAATAAATACCTGAAAGATGCATTGAAGCGTCACTTCACTGAGGAGGATGAAAACGGCTTCGTCTACATCGTGCCTGGTGCATCCAATCCATTGGCCGCTGTTGAATTTATGGGGCAGAGGGAAAAACCCTCCGAATCCGTCAAGCCGGTTCTCGCCTACCAGTATGTTGAAGAGGTTCGTAACTGGATCATCCCGCCGGAGGCGAAGACGTTCGCAGATCTGAAGAATATCCAGAACTATGACGCTGACTACTATCCTGTGGACAAGGAAATGATCGACTTTGATGACCCCAATTGCATTTGGCGGGAATCAGGTGGCGAATACTACCTGTGGATTCCGGTCTTCTGGATCGCGCTGTATTGCATGGTCTCGGTACCCGCCCGTGGCCGGCAGATCATGTATAACGACTCGGGAGAGTCAGATGATTACTTCGTCAGATTCGTCGATGGTAAACCCGACTGGGTGAAAAACCTGGGGCCCTTAGTTAAGCATGGGCGTCAGGAAGGCTTTGTGCGACGCGAAATGGACTCAGAGGGTAACCCAGGTTGGGGCATGCACTTTACGAGCAATAAGACCTCCTACGACGGTGCCGGTTACGACGTCCCTTGGATCCCGGAACCGATGATCTATTGGTTAACGGTGCTGCGGGACTGGCAGCGCAAATACAATCCCATTACCCGACTAACTCCTTGGGTGGATTGCAGCAAACGTACAGGGCTCTCCAAGAAGAAGCTTGCTCGCAAGGGCTCGAATACTTTCCTGTTCAGGGCATTCGGTGAGGATCAACCCCCGACCTTCGCTCCGCCTCTGACCACGCGCTTAGCAGCGGCGCTGTACAACATCCAGCCCAAGAACCTGACGCTAGCAACCTTTGAAGAAGGTGCTCGTCCTAGTGCGTTGACTGCCTACGAGTCTCGTTTCACTCCGCACTCCATGCGGGTGAGCCTGATTACCGCTTATGTCGCTGAGTTTGGGATGCCCATCCACATCATCATGAAGATCGCTGGCCATGCTTCCATCGTGATGAGTGTCTACTACACCAAAATTGGTGGTGCGAAGATGCGTCACGCGATGGCAGAGGGTGAGAAGCGAGCCTTGATGAACAAGGCCGTGCATGCTCAGTTGATGATTGAGCAGAATCGGATCGATGAGTTGAGGCATCAACTGGTTGCTAATAGTGAGGAAGCTCTCGCTGCGCTGATGTCGGGCATGACGGGTACCCAGTTGGTGCGCGACTATGGGATCTGTCCGTATGCAGGTTCACGGTGTGAGGATGGCGGGCCGGCGCTCAATTCGCTTGCTTATGGGGCGACCCCGGCTGGGTATCTAGGCATGCAAAATTGCCCGCGCTGCCGGCATTTCATTACTGGGCCTGTATTCCTCGGTGGCCTTTCTGCGTTGTGGACTGAGATCAGTCTGACCGTGACCTTGGTTTTCGAGCAATACAGCGCTTTGGAAACGCAGACTGCCGAGAACAAGCAGCTGATCCAAGCGCTCGATCGTGAGGAGGTGATGTGCATGAGGGCGGGCATCGAGTTTGATGAAGCGAGGCGGCTTGGGCTAGAACTCGCCAATAGCCGACTGCACGCTGACATGGAGTCACTGGCGACGAAAATGGATTTAAACCTGTGTGACATGCAGGCAATCACTCGGCTGATCAATGATTCTCGTGTCGTTTTGAGCAACCAGGCTGAGGTGTCAGCAGAAGGAGAGGAGATGCCTCTGCAGCTCATTGCTACCGACCGCAGCGACATCGAGATCGAGTACGAAGAGACCTCTTTCTACCAGCATCTGAACGAGGTGTGCGTGAACGCCACGATCTACCAGTCGTCTTCTGCTCTCATGGCGACCCCACGCCGTTCGCAAATAATCGATCGGATGGCGCAGTTGAATGACCTTCGGCCCAACATGTTCAACCTCAGCGAGAAGGAGCAACTGATCCTAGGTAACCAGGTCACCGATTTCTTTCTGACTCGGCTTCACAGCTGGAATAAGGTCAATAAGCTGATCTCTGGTGAGCTCTTGATTGATGACTTGCATGGCCCGGATCGTATCTCGAAGCCTGATTTTGCAAGGTTGCTGGAGACGAAGCCATCCCTCAACTCCACGGCTTTGCCCTTCATGGAGCAAACAGAGTCGATCGAGCTGGAGGCCTTTGCTTAGTCGTCTGTGATCAAAAAGATCGGGAGAGCGATGCATCATTGATCGCTCCTTCGGTAAAGTATCTTCACGAGGCCGTCTCTCTGAGACGGCTTAGGCATGAGTGGGTCGGCCAGAGAACGAGAGAGAAATGACACCTGAGGAAATGCTCGCCTTGCTGTGCGAGAAGAACCCGAAGCAGCGAGCTTCGCTTGAAGCGATCTTTGAGGTTTGCCAGGAAATCGTGGCGGAGAAAAGTACTGATTTCTCCTACGCCAATGTCGCGCGGCTCGGGGAGTCGAGAAAGGTGCCGAAGGCACAGAGCATCGCCAACAGCACCGGTGATAACTACAAGGCGCTAATCAAATGCTTCGCCAATTCCTCAGCCAGTCGTAAAAGGCCCAAGCGACCACGTCGCGGGGATGCATGGGCCGACGAGATTCAGGATCCACAATTGCGGTTGCTGGTTCAGCAGACTCTCGTCGAGCTAGCTGAGGCACAGGCTGCTCTCAAAGAAATCCATCCCCCTGGAAAGGTGATCCGGATTGACGACCGCGCGGGTGGTGCACCGGACGTCAAGCTCAACTCATTAGAGAGGCGTGCGCTTGAGTACTTGCGTTCGAAAGACTTCTTGAATGATTTCAAACTACAGCACGGCGATCTGGGCGATGTGCTCGACCAGAGGGGTAGGGCAATCTTCAAGCCTGGCACTCTCGATGCGCTTGAGAAGGTGCTGAAGTTTCTCTGAAGCCGCTCATGAGAGTGCCTCCATCAGCATCATTTCGTTCAAGTGATGAGCAATCTTCTCTGCGGGGATGAAATGCAAAAGTCCGTGTTTTTCGTTTGCAAGCGTGACCATGCCAGCGAATTTCCACACGTCGTCGATATCGGCGATTACCACTGAGCCGCTCATGCCATTGAAGTCGCTCGGGCGATCGCCGACGATTTCTATAGTTGAGAGGCCCCGGATTTTTGGCTCGGAGAGTTCTCCCCTGAGCCAGTGCAAGCGCGCACCCAGGACTTTTTCTTCATAGTCGTATTCTCGGCCCTCGTCGGGATAGCCGAAGACGTGGAAGGAATCCGCGCGACAGAAATCCTCATCCTTAATACAGCAGGCGGCGTCCAGGCTGGTGAGCCCCGCTGCGAACAAATCAGCATGTTGTTCTTTCACCACACGGAGGACGACCAAGTCTAAGTCAAGATCGGGGTCAGACTCTTCCGGAAAAACCGCGCGTAGGTCAAACAGGATGGAGATAGGCGCGTTACGCAGCAGAATCCGCAAATCGTCATGTGTGGCGAGTTGGTTGTTGAGCACGTGCATGGCGGTTATGACGAAGAGTTCACCCTCGTACTCCAGCACAAAAGCAGTGCCAACCCCGCCATGGGTGTAGTAGTCGCCGAGATGTTCGCTGCTGAGGATCACCGGATGAACCTGGCCCAGCATCATGTCTGTAAAGGCATCTTTTGACATGAATTCTTCCGAGTCCTGCATTTTTAACCTCCTCAATATCGGCTTGCGGCTGCGGGTTCCAAGGTCTTGTCTTCGTGGCAGATTGTGGCCTCCGACGAAGCACCTGCGGAGCCCCGGGTGCCCTGTCAGTACCAAGCGCACGTCCATCCTCGACCAACGCCTGTGAGTCTACCTGGAGCGCAAAAAACAGCCCTAGGATGAACATCTATATCTGATGGCAATATTGATAAAAATATTTGTGAGCCAAGAGCGAATGGGTTTGATAGCCTATTGCCACCAAAGTAATCAGTATGGTTCGGGTAGGCTTAATGGACGATCACTCATCCCTCTATTCCTTGGCGCTTCTGGGGGATATTCCGCAAAATCTTCGGATGGCACTTCGCGGTAGGATTTTTCGCTGTGTGGAAGACCTTGGGCTTGAGGTTGGCCGGGATGTGAGCCTGATCGAGGGCAGCATCCTTGATTTCAACCCTGCTATCGAGCGGTGCTGTGCAGCACTCTGTTTTAGCGTCGCAAGCCATGAAGAAGCGTCCGTTGAGAGGCTGATCCAGCGCCGTGTTCCTCTGATACCTGTCGCTCAAAGTAAACGTACCTTTGCCTCGGAGTTTCCTGGGGCGCTAGGGGCACTCAATGGGCTTGAGGTGGGCGACGGTGTTGAGGTGATTACCACCGCTCTTCTGGAAAGCGCTGCGCTCATACCGAGACAGCGGCGTGTGTTTCTCAGCTACCGTCGAGTCGAATCCACCGAGGTAGCCCTGCAACTCTATGCTGCCCTGTCAGCTCGCCAATACGATGTATTCCTCGACACTCATGGCATCCATTCCGGCGAGCATTTCCAAGAGGTGCTTTGGCAAAAGCTGTGTGATTCAGACGTGATGGTTTACCTGGACACCCCTGGGTATTTTGACAGCCGGTGGACGGGTGCTGAATTTGCTCGGGCGACCTTGCGAGGTTTGTCGGTGTTGAGGGTGGCTTGGCCGGAGGTGGAGTCCAAGACGACCCAGATCATCGGTGGCGAGATCGTGCTGCCCGAATCCTCCTTCACCCCTGCCGATGGCATCACCTCCAGCGGCGTCACTGCAAGCAGCGACAGTCCCAACACCAACACCACCGATGCCATCAATGCCAAGCTCAACCGAAAGATTGCGGAAGAAGGCATCGAAGAAATCGTCCACATGGTCGAGCTGCTTCGTACCCAAAGCGTGGCGAATCGGTACTCAAAAGTGGTCAACAAGCTAAAGAACTCGTTGGCTGAGTATGGTGGTGAGATCGCGGGCCATTCGGTTAGCAGAAGCCTGATCGTCTCAATCGGTGGAAAGAAGATCGCTGTTTATCCCGAGCTCGGTGTACCTACGAGCCATGCGTTGTATGAGGCTACCCTGGATCTACACCAGCCTCCTGTTGCTGTTGTTTACAACCAGGTGGGCATTAAGGAAAGGAAATGGCGAGCGCATATGGAGTGGTTCGGCAAGTATGTTGAGAATCACGTTCGACTGGTCACTACTGATGAAGCTGCCTGGGAGTTGAGTGTGTGGCATCAATCTCGTGTGTAGATTCATCGAGAGCCTTGACCCAGGTCGATGACATGGCGTCATGATGATGTATAGCCACTCAAGCAGCCAGAGACCATAATTATGAGCAGCATTTTTCTTTCCGCTAGCGTTCCAACCTCTGATAGCGAGTACTACAAGGGTTGCAACCCCGTGTTGATTCAATCCGCGTTGCGCTCCTTCTTGTTCAGTGTTGTGGGTCGTAAGCATCTGGTCTTTGGCGGACATCCATCTATCACGCCATTGATCCTGGCAGTTTGTGAAGAGCTGGGTGTTGAGAATAAGAAAGCAGTTACTCTCTTTCAAAGCCAGTACTTTGAGAAAAGCTTTCCAGCTGAGAGTTTTCAGTTTGACAACTTCATTCTCACGCCAGCGCTGGAGTCAGTTGACAAAAGCCTGGCGGTGTTAAGGAAGCAGATGTTCGCAGCATATGATTATGACGCTGCGGTATTCATTGGCGGGAAGGAAGGTATCAAGCATGAGCATAGGCTGTTTAGGAATTCCTTCCCGTCCGCAAAAGTATTGGCATTGAAGAGTCCTGGCGGTGCGGCAGCAACTATCGGTGGTTCGATGGTAGAGGATGATGAGCTGCTTGATTATGATGGGCTGTTTGGCAAAGGCCTGAAGATTGGCAAAGAGTTGCTGAAAGATGTACCTACTCCGAGGCTCAAGCGCGGTATGAACTTAAACAGGGAGATATGAAATGCATTACGGTTTCGACATGGAGCTTGGTTCAGGTGAGCTGGCACTTGATCCTCTGGTTTTGATGGATTACAAAAATGAGCTTGGCAAGAAGGTTGTTACCTTACAAAAATATTTCCTGGATGATGGCAAAAGCATTGATGCGGAATTGATCGCTAAGCATCTGTTTCCCGCCATGCATTGCGATGTGTTTATCTCTCATTCGTTCAATGACCAAAATGCGGCCATTCAATTGGCTCATAATCTAGGAAAGAAAGGTATTGTTGCATTTGTTGATTCGATGTTCTGGGGTTCGGCTTACGAGCTGCTCAGGGCAATCGATAACAAATACTCCATACCTTTGGGGCAGAAAGCATACGACTATAAACGACTCAATCGCTCTGCGGCTCATGTAAATATGATTTTGGCCAGCGCTTTGCAGAAGATGATCATGCGCTCGTCGATGCTTTTGTTCTTGAATACTGAGAACTCTATTTCGACTAAACATTCCGTCCAGGATGAGAAAAAGACTCACTCTGCTTGGATTCATATGGAGTTGATGTTTAGTCATATGGTCTGGCAAATCGAGCAGGACAAAAATATGCTTGATGCGGCTTTGGAGTCTTATTCAACAGACTCTCTGCCGATCTACCACAAGGCTCATACTGAGCACTTGAAGCCACTTACGTACCGAGATTTTTCGGCCTGGGTTAGAGGCTATAGCAACTCCGGAAACCCTCAAGGCTTTGCAATGGCAGCAAAAAATCTTTATCGCGGCCAGAGCAGAGTCTACTAAGTGGATAGAAAGCTAAAACACCTGGAGTTTGTGCAGGCCGTCATCAATCGTTTGTCTACCAACTCTTTCTTGCTCAAGGGGTGGTCGGTCTTACTGATCTCCGGGCTTTTTGCGCTTGCTGCGGCTCAAGATAACAAGGGTTTTGCGATTTATTCCCTGGTGCCCGCGATTGCGCTATGGGGCCTGGATGGTTACTTCCTGGCCCTGGAGCGCAACTACCGCAGCCTTTATGACCAGGTGCGCCGATTGACTCCGGATGAGGTCGATTTTGCGATGACGCTTGTGGTGTCCAATGGCAATCGTGATTTTTTTCAGGCCTGTTTTTCGAAAACGCTGCTGGTTTTCCATGGTGCAGTGATCATTTCTGTTACGGCTGCGGCAAGCATCCTGTGACAGTCGGTTAACCAGTAAGCGAACGGCCAGCACAACACCATTCATCCAACACCCAAGCCCAACAACGCCACGGCAAAGACCCCAGCGCAGGCAGGCCATATGAGAGTTGTGGGTGCCCAGAGTCTTGACCTGCCATGGCGTTTTAACAGGATAGCCAGCAATGCCCGTTGACCTCGGTAACCTTCGATCTGCGGCCTCACGTAGCCGCCATTACTCTACAGCTACAAACTCCCAGAGCGCCCGCGCGCTGGGTTACAAGACCGCGTTCCTATGCCATAGCCACCAGGATCGAACAGCGGTTCTGGGGTTGCTTCAGGTCTTCAGGGAGCAGGGGCTGCATCTCTATGTCGATTGGATGGACAGCGAGATGCCAGCGACAACAAATGGTGACACGGCCAGGAAGATTAAAAACAGGATTGTTGAAGCCGACCTGTTTTTGTTTCTGGCAACACCGAACTCGTTGGCATCAAGATGGTGTCCATGGGAAATTGGCTACGCCGATGGTGTGAAGCGATATGAAAGTATATTTGTCATCCCTACCCATGAGCGCGGTGTGACGTACGGGAATGAGTACGTCGATATCTACAGGCGGATAGACGAAGCTAACGAAGGTGGGTTGGCTGCTTGGTATCCACGTCGATACAACGATGGTGTTACCGCGCGTTCACTTTAGTGCTAATGGAATTTCAGGCTTTCGATAAGGATCATCATGACGCCAAGCATCTCCGAATTTTCGTATGGCTATGCAGTGACTAGCGAGGTTGTGAAACTGCTGGGGTCTTCGATCGCTGCAGCTCCTCAATTTCCGACGCTGTATGCTGAGGGCCAGGCGGGAGGAGGGTATGACGTCAAGATTGTTGGAGGTACTCCGCTCTTTTTACAGTTTAAGTTGAGCCACTACATGGGGCGGAGTAACGCGAAAGAACACGAGCTAATGGGTGGGCCTTACTACCGCTGGCATCTGCATTCACTTCAGCGATCAGATCAGCACAATCTGCTTCTGGATCTTGAAAGCAAAGGACATCTTGTGGCCTACGTGGCCCCCATATTTTTTCAGTCTGCGGAGCTCAACACGCACTATTTAAACGACCAAATCCTGGATAACTCGGTGGCTTTTCGACCATCAGATATTGGGCCACTGCCTGATGATAAAGACCATTACGTGGTGTTCAGGCGGGTGGGTACGGCTTACCGCTGCTCCGAGAAGCCTGCCCAGGTCAAGTTCGATAAATTGAGCCGTTTCCTTACCGGAAGCCTGAAAAGTCCTCCGCCGGAGCCTTTGAGTACGGAAGGGGTGATCAGGCTGGGGGATGAAATCGTTGAGGCAGTGAAGGTTGCCAAGTTGCGCCGGTTCAAAGACAACTGGTCTCGACCGAAGGAAATCGATACTGAGCAGTTGAGCAGGGTGATCCGGGCCCGGCCTTCGCTTGAGACGCTGTCATTGATCTCCCGTACAGTGCTCGATTCAGAGCTGCTGGTGGTGAATCCTCAGTGGGAGAGAACTCCCAATAGCTGAATGCCCCAGAGACCATCGCCACCGTTGCGCGCCCTGGGCAGTCGACCATCGCCGGCGCCTGGCGCAGGAGTGCCGATGGAAGGTGCTATGAAGGGCTTGAAGGGCTTGCTCGCTTCGGGCCGGTTCGCCCACAAGAACAACATCTCAATAACCAAGGTACTCATGCATGAGTGAGCAGGAACAGGAAAAGGGACAGGAACAGAAGCAGGAATACGCTTTTCATCCCGCTGATCTGGTCGAATATGTGATGGATAAGCCCATTGGTGCAGCCCGCGCGGCACTGATAATTGGGCTGGAAGGCGCTGATGTTCACCCTGAATTCATCATTGATGAGCTCGCGGGAAATATGGAGTTGAATCAGCGTTTCCTGAAAAAGCTCACGGGTGCCTTGCGGAAAAATCCGAATAAAATAATTGGTGATATGCCTAATCATATCCAAGCTCTTCAGCTGGAGCGCGACCTCGGCTTATGATGTTCTCATATTGCAATTCAGCAATCACAGTGCCTTTCCGGAGGTGCAGCTAATGCCAATTGGTGAAATACCCATCAAGACTCCTCCTCCCCCTGAGTTCGAGCTTACGGCGTTAGATGTTGAGAAAGGTGCGCCAGTTCAGCCACTAGATCGTCTGCAGATCATGTCGGCGCCTGAATGGGAAGTTTTTACCTCCGAATTCGTATCCTACCTAGATAAGGACTATGACTCGGTAACGCTGTGTGGCGGCGGCGGTGATATGGGGCGTGACGTCATCGCTAAGTTCGCAACAGGATGGGATAACTTTCAATGTAAGCACTACAAAGAGAAGCTGAGTATTGCTGACGTCGCTGCTGAACTTGGCAAACTCGTTTACTACACCTGGAAAAATGAATACACCCTGCCACGTAAATACCGCTTTGTGACCCCGAAAGGGTGCAGTGCGCCTTGCATGGGCATATTTACCAAAAAGACTCGGATCCAGGGAGAGATAATCAAGCGCTGGGATAAGGCGTGTAAGAATAAAATTACTAGCAAAGAATCAATTCCTTTAGAGGGCGACCTGCTAGATTATCTAAAGACCATCGACTTTTCGTTTGTTGATGAGATCTCTTCGCTAGACTTGATAAAGATGCACGCCCGGACGCCATATCACACGTCCCGATTTGGTAGCTATCATCTAAAGCGTCCTGTAGCTCCAGCGGTCGCGCCAAAGACCGTCGCTGATAACGAGAAGGTCTATATTGGAGCTCTCTTGGACGCTTTTTCAGAGGCTGATGGAGCTGAGTACTCATTTGAAAGCATCATGGAGAGTGAGTATGAAAATATTCTGGATCGGGCTCGGATAAATTTCTTCAGTGCTGAGTACTTAGAAGTATTTTCTCGGGATGGGTTTCCTGCGGACTGCTATGACAAGCTTAAAGCAGAATGCCATGAGGGCATAGACAGTGTCTTGCACGAGAAACACGATGATGGATTCCAACGGTTTCTTAAAGTGAGCACGCACGCTGTGTGTGTACAATACGACTCTCATCCGCTCCGTCATTTCTTGCAAGTCGCCGATCGTAAGGGATTATGCCATCAGTTAGTGAATGATCGAAAGTTCACTTGGGTGAAGAAGAAAAAAACATGAAATCAAAGGATTTGTACAATAGTCCTGTGGAGGTTGGCGCGCGTATTGTTTTGTTGCTCGCAGGCCTTACCCGTACGCTTGATCTGGACGAACTGATTTTCTTGGATTACGCATCAATTTATAGTGGTGACTTTCAAGGGGGGCCAAGCTTGCATCCCATGATGGTAAATCGTCTGACTGAGCTGGTTCGTCGACGGGAAATTTTTCCTGGCGCTATCAAACTTTTTACCTCAAAGGGTTTGATGAACTCTCAGATTGATGAGCAAGGCTTTCGATATGCCGTCACTGACGAGGGCAGGGCTTTTGCCACCAAGTTGACGACTGATTATCACGCTGATTTCAGACGGCGTGTATCTTGGGTTGAGGAGAATATTGATTACCTCATGGTTCAGCGTCTCACCATCTATAAAGTTGAGAGGGCGGTCTGATGTTTATTGAAAGTGTTATTGTGAGTGGCCCTGAGCTTGCAGATGCTGCTGTTTTTTTTGAGAAGGGCGCCAATGTTGTTCAAGGTGGATCCAATACCGGTAAGTCATACATCGTTCAGTGCATAAAGTTCGCCCTTGGTGCGACCAAGCCACCGAAGACTATTAAGGAGTCGCGAGGGTATACCACCGTCAAGGTGAAGTTTGTGCACGATGATGGGCGTTTCTTCACCATTGTGAGGGAACTCACCGCAAGCTCCAAGCCGAATTTTTATGATGAAGAGAGTAAGGTGCAGACTCTGGGGGTTAAGCACAATCCTAGAAATATGAGTTCGGTCTCCAATCAGTTTTTGAATAGGTTGGGACTGAATGGGAAGCTTTTGCTGAAAGGTACAACTTCTCTGAGTAATGCTTCTTTCACACTTCGCGATTTCGAAAAAGTTTTTTTGATGGATGAGACGCGAATTGTGGCTGACTACTCTCCTCTAGGTACAGGCCAGAATAATGAGGGGCCTAAAGAGAAGTCCATCCTGAAGCTGCTGCTTACGGGGATGGATGATGCAGGGGTTAAACAGGCCAAAAAGGAGTTGGCGTCAAAGGGAGCGTTGAAGCACCGCTTTAATGCTGTCGAAGAAATCATCAAGCAGTTATATCCGGGTAACGACACCGCTGAATGCCTTGAACTCCAGAAGCTCAGTTCGTTTGCCGACCAGGTCGCGCTTCGACTGAAGCAGGCTGAAGATGAATTGCAAGGCGCGTTTCATTCAAGTGAAGACTTGTTCACCCAGAAAGCCAATCAAATTGCTGAGCTGGAGGTGGTCGAAGGCAAAATTGCTGAAGACAAGGTACTCCTTAGCCGATTTGACATGCTTGGGCAGAAGTACGAATCAGACCGCCAGCGTCTGCAGGGCATTGAGCAAGCGGCAGGCCTGCTTGATGACTCAGATTCCGTGCTTTGTCCAACGTGTGGTAATCATTTTGACTCCGAGTCATGCACGACGGACGTAGATGACATCAAAAAGGGTGTCTCCTTTGAATTGGATCGAATATCGAAGAACATTCACGAGCTTGCTGAAGCCCAGGGATCTCTCACGGCAGCGATTGAATCGAACAGTACTAGTGCTGAGAGCACCAAGACCTCAATAGCGGTATTAGAGAAACTGATAACTTCGGAGCTCCAGAGCTCGGTGCTGGCAGTGAGTGACTTGAAGGAGCTTGCCTCGTGCCTCAAGCATGATCATTCGGTGCTGAATAGACTCGTTACCGATAAGGCCAAGCTGAAAGAAGAGCTGAAACGACTAGGTGTTCTGCTGCTTGAGGAGCAAAACACCTATACCCCTGAAAGCTTTGAGGAGTCTGCCAAGCCGCTGGTGAAAGAGATTCAGGACATCTTGCAGCGTTGGAGCTTCCCGAATTACTCCCCAGTGGAGTTCGACTTCGGAGCGCGGGACATCACCATTGGCGGCAGCGCGAGAGGTAATTTCGGGAAAGGGTATCGGGCCATCGCTTCCTCTGCTTTTGCTCTGGGGTTGATGAATCTACTGAAGCTATCTGGGCGCCATCCTGGCTTTGTAGTGCTCGATTCGCCGCTGACCACGTACAAGGAAGGGGATCCGGAGCCAGAGGAAGGTGATGAGGAAGTAGCTGCGGACGTGATTTATGCGTTCTATCAGGATATTGCTGATAACTTCAAAGATTCTCAAGTGATTGTATTTGAGAACAAGGAGCCTGATATGGCGCTTATCCCTCATATGAACTACCAGCACTTTACGAAAAGCAAAAAGATTGGGAGATATGGCTTCTTTCCACTGAGAGGCTGATCCAATGATGCAAGTCGGTCACCCGTCACTCGGCATGGTGATCGACCTACTGAACGCCTGGCCAGCAATATCGTAGTCTCTGGTCGTTCGAATAGCTGAATCATTCGTGCATGAGATTAAGGGCGAAGCGCTAGGGCCTGGCTTCCATCGCGCTAAAATCCAAAAGGGGGGAAGGCTAACCTTCCCCCTGAATTGCACGCCCGCTGGCCTAGTTAGACCGCCTGCATGCACTCCACAGCAGGCTTGGTCAGCAGGTACTTGCAAATTGAGGCAAAATCCAAGCCTTGCTGTTTGAGCTGCTCGGCGGCCTCGGCTTGCCAGACCAGATCACCCTGCTCGAAGAAGGTTGTCCGAAGCTGCCTGATCACCTGTAGCGCATGGGCGGCGAAGACCCGGAAGTCATTGAGTTCCCAGTAAAGTAGTCCTGCAGCGTGGAAGGTTGCGGCGGCGCTGATCTTGGTCGCCGGCGTAACGAGCACCGTTTGGAACTCGCACTCTGTGGACTCGGCCACGTTTGCCCGCATCCAGTCTGGATGAGATGTGGCTTGGCGAGCTTTGTTGACGCTCAGCGTGCCATCAGTGGTGTTCACGTAGTCCTCGAACACGATGCAACGCCCACCAGAGATCCACCAAGGATCCGGTGAACCTTCGCTTTCAACTTTCCCTGCATTGAAGCCGAGCAGCGATCCAAGATCCTTCTGCGCATTCTCGAAGGTGTCAGGGTGTCGTAGCCCCTCAAGAATGGACTGCTCTAACTTTGCAAAATCGCGGTCATGGGTTGCCCCCAGGCGTGTCAGTTCTGCCCCCACCCGTTCCACCTGCTGCTGCAATGCAATGTCATCCGCCTGGGCTGTGACAGCCTCACCAACCTCTTTGCGCGCAAAGGCCGTGAGCCACGGAATATTTGGGGCGCATCCGTGAGCGTCTTTGAAGTATTGCCTGGACTTTGCCTCCATGGCTGCATTTCCGCGCAGCGCGGCGAGGTGACAGGCTGAGCCGGCTAAGTAGTTCCAAAGCGCTCGATAGCCTCGTAATTCGGGAGCTGCCAGTGTCCCAAGAACACGATCGGCAGCGGCGATAGCGCCATCAAAGTCATGTCGCCAGAGTGCTGTCTGATAATCAATTTCAGCACCTACTGCTTTTGCCAGCTCTTGGATTGCTGGCATGAATTGCTGCTGTGCTCGGTCACGCTCTTCCAGAATCTGCCGATTGGCATGTTCCCAATCCCAATCGTTTCTGAGGAAAATGTTGAAGTTCTCCATCAGGTCAGCCAGTCCGGTGTCTTTCGATTGATGCGTTCCGAAACTGATCTCAGCTTGGAGCTCCGGGTGAAAGTACGGACGACGGCGGACGTCAGCCAGGTAATCGGGCAATTCCTCTCCGGATACAACCACTGCTGAGTAGTCTTCTAGAGAGCGCGTGCATCGGCCAATAGCCTGAACCACACGAGTCTGGATACGTTCGTTGTACAGCGCATTGGCTGCCATGCGCGTCATCAGGAATCGTTCCTGGGCGTTCATCGCTTTGGGCAGTCCCTCGATGAACAGCAGCCGGCACTCGTCACCTGCGAAATCAATTCCGTCGTAACGGTTGGCCACTACGGCAACCGCTTGGGGCAGTCCGACAAAGTCGGATTTGGACTCTTCGATGTCGCTCGCATGGAAAACCGGGAACTTCAAATTTTCATCGATATCTTCGGCTATGGCAGTCGCTGCCTTGTCGCTTGGGACGAGCACAACGCTGCGACCTGCCCGCCGCATCAATTGTCTTCTCAGCTCAATCGACTGATCTGGCGTCAGAGACATTTCAGGGAAGATGAAGAACCTGCGACCTACGCCTTGTGTGTCCCAGCCGTCCGGCGCTGGCAATCGCAAGATCGACTTCCGTCCAGTGAGGCGTTCCAGATCGCCACCAGCGCCCAAGGTGGCAGACATGAAAATGCGCTGCTTGGCGGTTTCAAATGCTGGGTGGGAAAAGGTTGGAGGGAGCAAGGGCCGGATCAAGATCTCCTGGGAGGTGAGATAGATATGGCATGCTTCCAAATGCCCTCGAATTAATGACCATGGGTAAGCCAGTTCGGTGCCGTTGGTGTGGGCGTCCAGAATTTCGATGATTTGCGGGGCAAGACGGGTAACGGTGGGGGTTGCCAGCTTGTCGACCCAATTACGGTCTACCACGTCCTCCCAGACGCCTCGCAGGCGAGATAGGTCAGTGGCTGATAGGCAGGGCGCGACTGCGTTGCTCAAGGCTTGATGGAGAGCCTTGTGGCGGTCTTCCACGCGGCTGACGCGCAGTGTCCAATGGGCGGCGATGTAGTTTTCGCTGGCGTGGGCATCATCCACAAAAATGACGTCGGCCTGGTCGAAAAAGGGGTTTGTATTGAACAGGCCGGAATAGGTGGTGATTGCGATCTTGTCAGCTTGGAGATAGTCCGTTTTGTCCCCAGGTGAGTAGTCACGCTGCTTGCCCACGAAGGTTGCTACGGAAAGGCCGTATTTATCATTTGCTTGCTCGGCCACCTGATGAACCAGTTGTCGGGTGGGGCAGAGGTAAACAACCCTTTCTCGGAATTTGCGTCGACGCCACTCCGCAATCAACAAGCCTACAAGTGTCTTGCCACTCCCCGTCGGTAGCTGGAGTGCAACATCTGGAGTGTTGATCGCTTTCGCAGCATAGGCCTGCATCATGCTGGCCTGGTGTGGCAGTACGTCAGGGAATTTGCGACGAGTAAGCTCTCGGAATAGCTTGTCGGGAGTTTCTGGAACAGTTGAGGCGGTAGGCGGGGTCTTGAAAGCCATTCTTCACTCCTTGAGATTGATCTTCTTAACACGTTGCTGCTGAAGGTCATGGCGATGCTGCAAAATAAACTCCTCGCGCGCCACCTTGCTGGCATCTTAGATCAGGCTCAGGGGATTAATGGCCAATTAAGGCTGAAATCAGAGCAAACCTGCGTGTTAGAAGCTTGGCGTTACAATTATGGTGGTAACCTTTGGCCTTTCTTCAAAGAAGACGTGATCGGGTTGCCCGGCACGCTCAAGGCCAGCAGGGAGCCCTTAGCTAGTGCATTCGCCATCAACCGACCCCAACTCCCCATTGCCTCAGGCAAATGCCTCGTTTGAGGGCAAACCGCCCGCACCAAACAAAAGTGTACTGCCGGGTAAAGGCGGATTTTTCGGTCGCCTTACCAATCTGATTCTCGATGCCACAGGCTTCAAACAGCTCTCAGCGTGGAAGGCGGGCCATGTGGTAGGTGTCGGGGAGGGTTTTCATGCAGGTCGAGACCACGGAGTGGAGCTTGGTCGGGTTGAAGGTCGAACCGAAGGGCATCAGGAAGGCAAAAGCGAAGGATTGAAAGAAGGCTTCTCTCAGGGACATTCCCAAGGGCTCGATGAAGGGAAGCTAATCGTGGAGCTGCGACCAGGGGCCATTAGTGAGCCCGGTTCGCCAGTGATCAAGGAGTCGGCCCTTTTCAAGGACTGGAGATTTGCCATCACTCCGGAAATGGAGTCCGAGATTCGTCAGGATGTTGTGCATTATCTCCCTGATCAGCCGCCCTCTGACGACCAGTGGAAGATGATCTTGTCGACGACACCCACCACTTCGGTTGTCGCGGGGGCTGGTAGTGGAAAATCCACCACCATGGTGTTGCGACTGATTGTTCTCTTTCACTATTTGAAAATTGATCTTTCGAGCCTGACGGTCGTGACCTTCACCAAGGAGTCGAAGCTTGATTTCGCGAAAAAGGTGCGGGAAGTATTTGATCTCTGGGGCTACGAGGTCAGCGAGAAGAAGTCGCTTGAGATCGTCCGCACCTTCCATTCACGCATTCTGTCGTTTGCCAAGAGCATCAATGACCTGAGAGACGTGAAGGCCTTCGAGTTCTTGGATAGCAAGCCCGATGAGGACGAGAAGGAGGGATCAACGCTTCAGATGAAGTTGGGCGAAATTCAGCTCGACCTGATGAATTCGCTGTATGAAAAGCTCTACGAAACGAATGCCACCTTCCGGTCGTTAATTGGCCACCTCTACCAGCGCTCGCTGATTTTGGAGTCCCTCGACAAGGACAATCCGGAGGTGCAAAAGCGCCAGGACAAGGCCTGGGCGATGGCGAAGCTCGATCGCGCCTTATGCACAACCCTCGAAGGTCTCTGGAGCGATGCTGGGCATTGGCCTATCGAGGGAGTCGAGCCTACCCAAAAGAAGATCAGGTTGCTCGGAAAGGACTTTCACGTAAACGGATACATCCCTGAATACAACACCTACGTCATTCTCGGAGTGGATCGTTCTGAGCCAGAGGATCTGAAGCTTGAGGTCGAGTACGGTTGGTTCCTGCGCAAGCATGTCCGTGACAAGCGTACGCTGTTTCAGGCTTTCTGTAGTCCCAGGGTCGTCTACCTGAGCAGCTACGTGGATGCCGCTGCATCGGTCGATGCACTCAGGGGGCGCGCGATCGCTTGCCCGAAATTCTTTTACAAGGTCAAGGGTGAGATCAGCTCCACCTACATCATGGAGGCGTTTTACAACACAGCCTCGTTCATTGAGAACCTTGGGCTGGATGCCGTCGAAGCGATCAAAAAAATGGGAATGTACCCTAATGATCCAGATGCCGCTTTCTTCCATGCCTTGGGCATCTATTGGGCAGCCTTCAACGAACAGCTGTTGAGTATGAGTCCGCCCGTGATGACGTTCAACAGCATGTTCGCGATGTTCAGCGAGCGTGGTCAGAAGAATTTTGGGGCAGTGCCGGACAGCGTCCTCCGCCCCATGACGACATTACTTATTGACGAGTTCCAGGACGTCGGAGCCAACACGATCTCGTGGGTGAGAGCGACTTTCCAGGAGGTCGAAGCACGTGGATTGGCGGTCAGAACGTTTGGGGCACCGGCTTACGCATCACTGATGGCCGTGGGCGATGATTGGCAAAGCATTTACGGTTGGCGTGGCAGCTCACCACGTTTCCTTATGGAATTCGGCAAAGAGTTCGTGTCGCCTAAACACACCCAGGTGTTCATGCAAGAAAACCATCGGTCGCACCAGCTCGTGGTCGATGCCGCCGAGTCGATTGTGAAAAAGACGCCGGGCTTCAAGGACAAGCATGGTGTGGCAGTCAACAAGACTGTAATCGATGACCAGATACCGGTATCGGTTCGTGAGCTCGATTGGGAGCACGTGGCGCAGATGTTTGAGTGGCATTACGATGCCGGCCATTCCATCCTGGTTCTTTACCGAAAACGTGAGACTAAAAAGGAGGCCAAAGACAAGCTCGCGCACATCATTCAACGAGCGCGCGATGACAAGCGAAGCAAGAAAATCAAGTTTTTGACCTATCACTCCTCCAAAGGCTTACAGGCCAACGCAGTCTTTTTGTTGGGGGATTGTGAGGTCACAACCTCGTCGCCATCGAGAAACGATTTCTATGCCCAGGCCGGTATGGGTAGTCCTAGTGATCCCTGCGGATACGATACGGCCCAGCAGCAGGAAGCATTGCGTACAGCCTACGTCGCGATCACCCGCGCCGTGACGTACTGCTATTGGTACATCTCCTGGGAGGAGAAGGTTCCTGCCTCCGAGAAAGCAAGTCGCCACATCAGGGCACACGAGGCCTTCTGGAATGTCGCAACTCCCCGACCGACTCCACTTTCTGACGGCATAAAGCGTAAAGCGACAAGAGCGAGGTAGCCGCAGCAGGCGGCAAGGTGGACTGCAAGAGGGCGGGGGGACAGTTAGGACTGATCGCCCCCTATTTGTGGTCGCTGCGAATTTGCTCTGTAAGATCTAACAGGTAACTTTTCAGTTGGCTGTGAGGTGCCGTTAGACTTGAAACTTTTTGATAAGGCTACTCAATTCATGTGCTAGAACCGTTAGCTCTTTTGACGCCGTCGCTGTCTGACTAGATCCTTCTGAGGACTCATTTGACAGGTCGCGTGCTCAACAAGGTCGCAGGCCAAGTGGTGCTGACCTCCATCGCCTGATGACATCCAACTTCGCGCTGGAGGATGCTGCTGAGCGCTTCGGTATCACCTTGAGCCTGCGACAGCTGACATCGCGGCAGCATGATCTTGATGACGAACTGGAGTCGATCTCGGTCTATCCCGATGCAGTCGATGCGCTCCTGATGCTCAAGGCCCAGGGAATAGTGGCAGGTATCTGTTCGAATCTCGCAGCGCCCTACGGGCCTGTACTCAGGAAGTTACTGTGTGATGTAGAGGCGTTCGCCTTGAGCTATGAGGTCGGAATGATGAAGCCCCAAGAGGGGATTTATCGCAATATCTGCGACCAACTGAAGGTGCGTCCGAACAGAGACGTGGCCCACTCCGATGAGCGGGTCGTGATGATCGGTGATTCTCTGCAGTGTGATCAGATCGGCCCCGCAGCTGTCAGGATTTCTGGATACTACCTGGACAGGAAAGGAGCTGGGGGGCTAACCAACCTTGTTCAGTTTGCGCAGCTTGTGATTGAGGACAAGCGTTAGGGTATGTGAGGATCAACCCCACTGGTATCGACAGGGATGTTTATCCCGCCGGTTCAGGGAGCTGCTGGCAGCGATCGCTTCCAAAGGAAGCTGACGGTTGATCGGCTGATTCCCAACTCCCTTGCCGTCTCCGCCTGGGTCAGCCCAGTCTTCTTGCACTCCTGCACCTTTTGCAGCTTATTGAGATCTGCCGGACGTGCTGGAGGCCGTTTCAGTAACTCGGTGCCCGCAATATGGGCAGCGATTTCATCCTGGCTGACACGCTCTTGGAGCGCTTCCAATTCCTCTGTAGCCAACGCGAGCAAATGTGAGGTGGATTCGCCATCGCGGGTCGCTACCACCAAAGCCATTAACGCCACGGGACTCAGTTCTAGTACTGCCGCGAGCTCGATGAATTTATCCAGGGTCGGGGTGCTTTGAGCGCTTTCGATTTTGGTCAAATAGGTGCGCGAGGTGGCCTGCGCCATCCCTTCTTGAGTCAACCCCAGACTCCCTCGAACTGCTCTTATGACTGCTGCTAGCGCAGGCCTTATCGACGTCAACGCGAATGTCCTCAAAATTGAGGATGTAGCCACGTCGTGATGTACAGTTACACATCATATGGTGTATAAAACTGGTCGCCAGGCGTTTTGTGTCCTGTTGCGCTGTAGGCTGGCCGTTCATGACGCGACCTATGCGCAGGTTCGTATCAGCACCCAGCAGGTGCTGATCGCAGTCAGTCTCGACAGGCTGGCCAGGTGGTGCTGATCAATTAATCATTAAACCGTATAGCAACCCACCGTCATCGGAAGGGGGCAGCTCAATGGAGGTCAGGGTTTGAGAGTGCGAATTTATTCTGACCTGCACCGTGAATTTGAAGCGTGGGAGGCTCCAGAGTCATCGAAGGTCGACCTGGTGATCTTGGCTGGGGACATTGACAAAAAGGGGAGGGGAGTCAGTTGGGCCAATGACGCTTTTGACTGCCCGGTGGCCTACGTCACTGGCAATCATGAGTTCTATGATGGGCATGTCGACCGTACGCTGCAAAAGATGAAGGACGCCGCCTCCGGCCATGTTCACATTCTGGAGAACGAGACCCTGGTGCTTGGCAATCTGAGAGTCTTGGGCACGACGGGGTGGACTGATTTCACTGTCACTGGTGATCAAGTTTCGGCGAGTAACTTGGCCCGGGAGTGGATGGGTGATTTCAAATACATTCGCACCGATTCGAACTACCGGCGCTTGAGGCCTGATGACGTAATTGCCAAGAACCACGCGGCCAAGGTTTGGCTGCGTCAAGAGTTGGCTGAAAAGTTCGAAGGCACAACTATCGTCGTGACTCACCACTGTCCGTCGCCCGGAATGATTGGGGGCCAGCATGAGGGCCACCTCACTGCCGCCTATGCAAATGATTGGCAGGATCTTATCCCTGAGGCGGACTTTTGGGTGTTTGGCCACACTCACGAAACTGTGGACATTGAACTGGCCGGCTGCAGGGTGATTTCCAACCCAAAGGGCTATCCAAATGAAAAAACGGGCTTTGACCCTTATTTCGAGATCCAATTTTGATGGTTAATTGCGCGGGGAAGCGATCTTTCCAGTTTGATGTAGAGGCTCTCCCCCTTGAGGCTTGCGCTCCATCAGAGGTGATTCAGGCTCAGGCCATCGAGTGGGATGTGGAAGTTGACGCATATTTGTCCGACGCTGCCCGGGTGGGGCGGCGTTATTCGGCTCTTGTCTATTCAGATCGTTCGGGCGTAAGCCAGAACGGGATGACCATTGCAACTCCGCCGCTTGAGTTTATTGAGTCCAGGTCAGGTTTCAAATTGATGCGGAGCGTGAGTGGTCGCGATCACTATGTGATTACCAGCGAGCTGAACAGCTAAGCACGACCTGCGAGGGACTGCGGTTATTCAGGCTCTGAAGATAGTTCAGCCGAGCCCAGGAGTTTAGCGTTTTCTCCAGTAATGGGTTAGCGCCACCGAGCGGCTCTGCGGTAACGAACACAGATTTTCTGATGATAAATGTGTGCTTGAGGATGACGTATGTCTGAGATTAAGAAAATGACAGTTGTTGTCAAGAATTACCATCTGCAAGCCAGTAGTGATCTTGATGCGCTCTATAAAGACGTTCGATGTGAAGATGAGCAAGGTAATACTTTTTATTTTAAAGAAGTAGTTATGCTGAATTACCTTAAGCGCCATGGCGCAATAGTTACTGATGCGTCGCGTACTTGGTATTATAAGAATTTAAGTAAGAAGTCGATTGTTCTCATTGCATTTGAGAAGGCTGGCGGCAAAGTTGAATATGATTTGGATAACATCCGGGTCGCTGCTAAGTCCAGCGTCATCAGGGGTGTTGTCTATGCGCTGGCGGCTATACCGGCAGGGGTTATCATCGCAACCGCCACGTACGGGGTAGGATTGCTTTTCATTCCAGTGGGCTTCTTTTACGCATACAGAAACATGTTCAAGATCCCTCGCATGCTGCGTCGTAAGACATTGGTCAATGAGCTAGCTGATCACGGCATCGTTGTACGATAGCGAATGCCTAGGCTAGTGATTGCTGTGCCAGTACCTGGTGGTGCGGATTAGATCATTCACAACTTACCGTGACCGGCCCTCCTGTTCATACTTACTCACTTCGGTCGCCATACTCAGCCTAAAAGCTTTGTATGGCGAGTGCCAGATTCCTGCGTATTGCTATCATGAGAAATTGATGAGAAGTAATCGCTAGGCGTGCACCGGCGTGGTTGGCAAAGCTGACAGGGTTTTCGGGAGGCAAGGATGGCATCTGCGGAACACGACTTTCAGCATTTCGTGCGGTGGCTTCATGAGCCTTTGGTGGGGGCATCACCCGATGCTCGACGTATGGGCAACCTTGTGTTGCGCAATTTCGACGCGGTCATCGCGACAACCCGTAATCGTAGTCAGCGAGCTATTCGGATCGTTGAACTGGCTCGTGCTCAGTTTGCTCAGGTGAACGATGGCCTGCCTGAGCTGGATGCCATCGCGGTGGGGGCAGGATGGGGTTGGCGAAGTCTCACTGAACTCACACTCGGCCCTTTCAGAGGGTTCCGACATCCCGAAACCTTTGACCTCAACAAACGCCTGATCCTCTTCTACGGCCCTAACGGCAGTGGAAAAACCAGCCTTTGCGAATCGCTGGAATACGGATTACTGGGGGCTGTGGACGAGGGGGCGCAGAAGCGGATTGATGCCGGCCAGTACCTGCGCAACATCCACGAAAATCGCTTCGTGGCCCCTCAGCTCCGGGGCGTTGACCTGGCCGGTCAACTCATGGTCATCACCGCTGATGCAGACGCCTACAGGTTCTGCTTTATCGAGAAAAATCGAATCGACTCCTTCTCAAGAATTGCAGCCAAACCAGCAGGTCAAAAGACCGAGCTCATCGCGGCGCTGTTCGGCATGGATCACTACAACGAGTTTGTCGGGCAGTTCAACGAGGCGCTCACTGAGCAGCTCAACTTGGCGCCATTGAGAGGGCAGGAGCTTGAACTCCGACAGAACGCCATTGCCAACGACGTGGGGGCTGTTGCGGGGGAGGCTTTGGCTGGGGCGGAATTTCATCGGGTCGAAGAGGCTTACGCCCAGGCCTATACAGATGGCATGACCTATCGACAGCTTCAGGAGGCTGTGGGTTGGTTCGGCGTTCCGGGGAGGCTCCAGGAGCTGGAGTTAACGCTCAATCAGCCACAGCCCTCGTTGTACGGCGTACGCTCGCAAGATCTGGTCACTGCCTATCAGGAAGCCGAAGAAGCTCACAATGAAGTCGAGGCGCTGTCCCAACAGCTCGGACGGCAGCATGACGACGTCGCTTACCAGGAGCTGTTCACGGCCATTCAAGGGTTGCAGGCGGTTTCTCCTGACCGTTGTCCAGCGTGCGAAACACCGCTCCATGGAAATCCCCGAGTTCAGGTTGATCCGTATCACAAGGCCGCGCAAGGTCTGGAGCAAATGCGTGAGCTGACTCTGCTGCAGCAAGGGTATCAGGCTGCCTTGGGGCGCCGTCGGGCAGCGTCCGATGTGCTGAGTGCTTGCCTGGCACACTTTACCCAGCGGGTGGGCGCAAGGATTGATAGCGAGAATGCTGTTTGCCGTTATCTGGCTGCTCCAGGTGTCGTTGCAGATACCGCCTGGTGGCGACTCGGTTTTGCCGAGGTGGGTGGAGCGCCGTCCATTGCTCAGCAGGCGGTAAACTGGGCCGCGCAACTGGAGCAAACTGATGCCACTACTCAGCAGAACCTGGCGCAGAGAGCTATGCACGTCGCTGAGAGAGATCGTTTGAACGAAGCACGAATCGCGCTGGCTGAGCATGCGGCGAGGCGACAGCAAGCCCAGCTGGCTATCGAGGGGGCACGGCAACGCATTGCCGAGTTTGAAGTGCAGAACGCCGAGTTGATTGAAGCGGCGGCAGCGGAGAGCGAACTCATCGCCGCCGAGCAGCGGATCCAACAGGCGTATAACGAATTCTTGGCCCTGTTGCGCAGGCATCGCTCAGAGTTGCCTGGCACCCTGATGGCTGGTTTGAATGCGCAGGCCTTGCAGCTCTACAACGAGTTCAACGTCAGGGATGCGGAGCAGGACAAGCTCGCCGAGCTGCACTTACCGGTAACTGGAGAGGGGCGCATTGAGCTTTGCTTCCGAGGAGCTCCGGCGCGACGCGTCGACGCGCTTCAGGTGCTCAGTGAAGGTCATGTTCGATGCCTGGGGCTGGCGATTCTCCTCGCGAAGGCGTCCAGCATCCAAGCCCCTACGTTGATCTTCGACGATGCAATCAACGCTATCGATCATGAGCATCGCCAAGGCATTCGCGAGGCGTTGTTCGAGAGTGAGCGATTCGCCAACACTCAGATCATTGTCACCTGCCACAGTAACGAGTTCATCAAGGATATCCAGAACCACGTCCCTCAGAATCAGTGGTTGGCCTATGCGCTTATGCACCATCACGGAGACTATCACCCCAGAGTCATCCGCAATCTTCCGCCTCAGGCATACCTGGTGCTGGCCAGGGCCGCTGTGGATCGGGGCGACTATCGAGCGGCGTTGCAGTTCTCCCGGCAGGCGCTGGAAATGCTCACGCTGAAAATCTGGAAGTGGCTCTGCAAATGCAATCAGGGTGTTCTCACCGTCCAACTGGCCAAGGATGGTGATCAACCCAGCCTGAGCAACCTCTGCGGTTCTATTTGTGCGAAGCTGCGTGGAGCCAACACATTCGAGCATGTGGACAAACAACCGCTGATCGATGCTCTGGCCCGAATTCTTGGCATTGGCGAGCAAACCTTGGTCTGGCGGTACTTGAACAAAGGTACCCACGAAGAAGCCGATAGGGATGACTTCGACGCAGGCGTGGTTGAGGGCGTGGTTCAACTGCTGGAGAGCATGAGCGCTTTACGGCTGCGGAGTTAATCCAGCTCACTGCGCTGCTGGCTTGTTTCTGAGGAGCTTCTTGGGAATTTGATCTGAGGCTG
Source organism: Pseudomonas fitomaticsae (assembly GCF_021018765.1). GTDB lineage: Bacteria > Pseudomonadota > Gammaproteobacteria > Pseudomonadales > Pseudomonadaceae > Aquipseudomonas > Aquipseudomonas fitomaticsae. The sequence continues at coordinate 1,884,270 of NZ_CP075567.1, forward strand.
GCTTTTGCGAGTTGGTAAACCACAAGAAAATTTCCTGTAGCTATTGAGTAGTCGATTTGAAATTGAGTATTGATGGTCTGACGTTAAGTCGCTATGAGACAAAAATTGTTAGAACGTGCTTCGGTTGTAGCAAGGAATACAGCATCCATGACTATATTGGAATGAGCAAGCATCATTTCTACAGGCCGGTAAACTATAAGAATGGTTGTGAACGGAACTGTCTGGAGTGCTGGCTGGGTGTCTCTGAGCTGGAAGGGGCACTCTTGTCAAAAAGTGAAAGCTTTGCGATCGAAGTTGAGGCTGCTCATGACCATAGTCACTGGTATGATGCCTCAATTTATCAAGCCATTGATCAAGGTGATCTCTGTGCTGCCTATAGCCAATACTTTCATCAAGGCTGTCACTTGGCGATACTTCCGCTGTCGCGGTTGGTGACTGATCGCTCGATTTTTCTACCCTATGGCGTCATGGTCTACCCCCAGGGCCGTTTGAACTTAAGTGCGATAAGTCTCAATAACAAGACGTTGACCAAGTCAGCTTCATCTCAGGTCGGTGCTTCTGGAGTAAGCTTTCAGGAATTCAATAAATACCCTCTTCTGGTGGTGCCATTAAGGTTTTCTTGGGATTCGCTCGTGCTTGGGAATCACCAAAGTCACATGGAAATGATAGTCAGCATTTCCGAAATTGTGGATGGCTTGTCCTTCGACATGATTAATTACTTGAACTGCAAGCTGGAGCACCTGTCCTCAGAAAGCAAGCCGGCGTCCCCTGGACAATTATCTTCCAAGCCAATGATGTCGGCTGCTATGCTGGTGAGGTCTGGTGAGATGGATTCTGTATTCCTGGCAGGGGCGGCATTTACCCACACCATAACCAAGGGACTCGGGCTTGACCTGCGGCAACCTGAGTGGGATAGATTCCCTGTGGGCGGGGGCGTCGGCATTACTGCAGCGCATGCGTTGTCGTTGTACTCGCAAATGCTTCAGGTGCAGTCTGCAACTTCGAAATTTGTGCAAGCACTCAGCCTGATCGAATTTTTAGCCTACCCCAAAGAATACCAGCAGTTCAAAAAGGTAAAAACTGTGGTGTCGAGGTACATGGCTGATGATCTTGGGGATCGTAAGCGAATACTGGACAGGTTCGAGGTCTTGACCAGTAAAGTAGATGAAGTTACGAAAGAGCAAATAGGCCTTCGTACAAAGATTGTTCACATAGGTTCGCGACTTGAGCAATTGGTTAAAAGTCGTCGTGAGCGAGAGGAGATATTTGCTGAGCTCGATGGTTATATTCGGAAGATGATTGACCATATGATCGAGCACTCTCATATGACCTGGGACAAATATGAGGCCGTTAAGGCGTCCATGTAAGGCTTTCGCGTCAGCAGAGTATGGTGCTTGCCGGAGGATCGCGATCACGCGGGCATCCAGCCGAACAGGTTTCCAGATTCGTAGGGATTTGAACGCTATCCAGGGGCTGGACTGAGCGGCTTTAGATGATGCCAGCCTTGTAGCCGCGTATGCCTGCCCAGTCGCTTATGTTGGTAGCCTGCACATCATTTTGAGGGGGCGTTCTCGACGGAGTCGAACGCGGCGCAGGGTGATCTCATGATCTCAATTCATTATCATCGCTACTCGTTAAGCCCCTATTTGCTGATGACCCTTAAAAGGAGCTGCTCGTGCAGGAAGCTGAAAATCTGCCACTGATGCCCAAGTCTGCGCTGGTTTATTATCTCGACGAGAAGCAATCTCCGATCCCTTACCAAAAGGTCGCGAGCATCCGTAGCTGCTTGGAAAACATCGTTGAAACGATCTTCGTTCACATCGTTGAACCTGTTGATAAGGCTAAATGGCGCAGGGGTGATTTGAATATCCGGATTGGCCTACTTAGCCATTTCTTTTCTGCCGATGTCATTGATCGGCTTCACAGCATCAGGCTGTTAGGCAATGACGGCGCCCATCAAGCGAAGCATGCAGCCCTCACGGACGAGCGTATAGGTGATGGCCTCAGCGCCCTAAGTGTGCTTTGCGAATGGGCGATTCTGACGTACATCAAAAAGCACGGCCTCATGTCAACGGATTGGCTGGCGACGGTGCTGAGCACCTTGCCACCGGTATACAGAGTGCGGATTTTGGAGCCATTGATCGAGTCAAACAACCTGGATAGAGCGCGGGTCATTGCTCATCAAGAAGTACGAGAAGCCTATGCTAGAAGGATGTATCAGGGGTTGATTCCTCTGGATTCTGCTCCTCCTGAAACGACCGAGGAAGAGGACAGGATCATGAGCTTTCTGCTCTCTATCGACAAACTGGCCATGGCCTACCTCAAGAACAAGCAGTTCGAGCGTAGCTTCGAATTTGTCCAAGAGATGTTCGACGAAGGCTGGATGACTGAGGAATTTGCACGGGACACCTGGGAAAAGCTAGAAAGCTTGCAGAGCAGTTTTCACTCGCTCCCAATCTCTGAGTCGATGGAGCAGACTCGTACTTACCTGGAAAAAATTCTCCCAGCCGTCAAGGACGAAGAACAAAATCTGTTTCTTACCCTGTTCTCGGCCATGGTGCTGGAAAGCCCAGAGGCGAGAGCTGCATCGTTCAGCCAGGCACCTCAGCTTGGCGCTGCGCCTGAGTCTGCAAAGTAGTGCGAAGGCGCGATCACTGATCTGTCGGCACGCGTGCTTGGACATGACCACCATGCGTGCCCTTTGAAGTATTGGAGCGCTCATTGGCCGGAATACGCTTGGTTAGCGAATGAAATGCGATCGCCAAAAGTAAGCGTCCGCCCATCTCTCCTTGCGTAAGTCAGCCGGTTTCCACTGATGCGGCAGCAACTGCCCAATCTCACTGGCCCGCTGTGTTGGCAGCCGCGTCAGCACATCTTTGAGATAGGCATAGGGCGGTCATGCCTATTGATGCCCGCTGATTGGATCAGGCTCATGATCGCCGCCGCCCGTTTGCCACTGCACAGCGACCCGGCAAACAACCAGTTGTTGATTGAGTCCAGCAAAGCCTCGGCCAGCTCGCGATCACCAGGCCGCTTATCGAACTGGTTGAGCCACGGCTGAGTCTTCTCCTGTTCCTGAATAGAGGACGGCATCATCCTGATCCCTTGAATTGCCGGGTGCGTTGGTTAAGCATGGCTTTGCGCGCCCTAGCATACGCCAGCGGTATTGGACTGGTAGGTCTTGGCCGTTCTGGAGCTAGAAAGAGTTCTGTGGTGGCACATTGCAATTTTTGGCAGAGGGCTTAATCTCGGATTTTCTGTGTGCCACGGACAGCCCTTGTGATTGAGAATCTGCTCATACGCGGCGTATCAAGCTATTCGCCTAACGCCCCGACCCTCATCGGCCCTCTCAAGCGTGTGAGCATGCTTTACGGGCAAAATGGCACCGGTAAGAGCACGATTGGCAACTACCTGCAAACGCCTGGTGAGGCTTGCTACCAGAGTTGTAGCATGGCGCCTGCTGACCCCGAACGCGAAATTTTGGTCTACAACCACGCCTTCATGGAGATGAACTTCCACGAAGACGTAGCACAACCTGGGGTGTTTACACTCAACGCCGGCAACATTGAGGCCGAGAATGCTCTGAATGCCGCGCAGGCCGCCATCAAGTTGCTGTCGACTCAGCAAGAGGAGGAGATGGCCAAGGGCAAGTCGAGTAAGGCGGCCCGAGACGCTGAGATGCAGGCATTGAAAGACGGCTTGTGGAAGCTCAAAACACCATTCGATGGCTCACCCTTGGCCTACTGTTTTCAAGGCGTGAATACCAAGGATCGTCTGCTGGAGAGGATCCAGGCTACGCCTGAAGCACCGGAAGCCGTCACCAATGCCGAATTGATGGCAGAGGCCACTGAGCTTCAGGCGGCAACGGACGCGCAGTTGCCCTCTATTTCGCTTGTCGGTTTCCCAAGCTCCGAGCTTGAGCCCAATCCTATTTTCAGGGAGATCATCACGGGCACAGACAACTCCTATTTGGCAGGTCTCATCCACGCGCTCGGCCATTCCGACTGGGTTCAGCATGCGCTGTCATTACCCCCCATCGATGGCGATTTATGCCCCTTCTGTCAGCAGCCGTTACCGGAAGGTTTTCATGGCGAGATTGCCAAGATCTTCGATAAAACCTACGAGCAGCGCATACGTGACCTGACGAACCTGCAACGCCGTTACGCCGGAGCTGTCGAGCAAACGCAGCAGCGCCTTAGTAGCCCGAGCTACCAGAAACCATCGTTTCAACTGGCTATCGCTAACCTAACTGCAGCCCTTCAGCGCAACGTTCAGGCTATCGAAAAAAAGATGGCAAGCCCGTCGATTGTGGTTGAGCTTGAGTCCAGCGTTGGGTTGGTTGAAGCCTTGAATGAGTGCATTGCAGTCGAACAGGAAAAAATCGACGCCTTCAACCTCAAGGTCAAAAATAAGCAGGTTCATCTGGCCCAGATCAAGGATCGATTCTGGGGCGTGCTCAGGACTTCAGCCGGTGCATTGTTGGGTCATTACGCTCAAGTGGATCAGGAACTGGCCCAGGCTCAGCAAAATGCCAGGGACGCCATCGAGGCGCTTCGGGTCAAGGCCAGGGCTGAACGCGAAATCATCGCCCAGTCCAGGGCAGCCATCACGAATATCGACCAGTCGGTTGACAGCATCAACCACTGGTTGCGCATCCTCGGCCTCAAAGGTTTTGAGTTGACCAAGGAGGAGGGAGATGTTCCTCAATACAGGTTGCAGCGCCCCGAGCAACGCGCGGGTGTCTTCAAAACGCTGAGTGAGGGCGAGAAAACACTCATCTCGTTTTTGTACTTTCTGGAAGTCTGCAATGGAGAGCTGAACGCGACTGCGGGAAAGTTGATCAGCGACCGCATCATCGTGATCGATGATCCTATTTCAAGCTTGTCCCACAATTACGTTTATGACATTGCCTCTCTGATCAAGCGCCATGTAATCAGCCCGAACACCCGCTTTCAGCAGGTGATTATCCTGACCCACAACCTGTTCTTCTTTCACGAGATGGTCAAGCTCATGAATGAGGACGGAGGACGTGGCCGGGGTAACGATGGTCAGCAGGAAGGTCAGCTGGCCCTGTTCCGGATCACCAAGTCCGAGTACAGCGCAGTGGTTGCGATGCAGCCCAAGGAGATCCAGAACGACTACCAATCATTTTGGCAGGCCATCAAGGACGCCTTGAATGGACGCACCTCGGCCACCGTCATCCCGAACATGATGCGAAATATCTTGGAGTACTACTTCACGTTCGTGCACCGCCAGGACAGGCTCGCCAAGGCGCTCGAAGACCTGAGCGACGAAGACCCCCAGTTCCGCTCGTTGTACCGCTACATCAATCGCGAGTCCCATGCTGATGCCGTGAATATCACCGATTTTGGTGAAATCGACCCGGCGGTGTACGTCGAGCGGTTCCGCCAGGTGTTTGTCAGAACGGAATTTCAGGAGCATTACGACAAGATGATGGGATAGCGCTCGCTTATCGCTTGAGTCAGGGCATGGGGGGCGACGTGCGTGGCCGCTTGCAGCGGGCTCTTCAGATCGATGGCTACTCCAAGGACTGATTTGCTGAGAATGCACCAGAAGTGAATCGTTTTACCCTTTCGCTGGGCTTTCCAGGCTCTGGCTGCACTGATAGCATTGCGCCTGCAGCTACCACCCAAGGACTCTCCTTCCTGCCTGTCATTCATCTGCTCGCTTTGCACGTGGTGTAAAGGCTATCAGCGGCCCGCTGAGATCAGATGGAGAATACGCCATGAACAATCATGGAAAAGTTGTCCTGGTTCGCCAGTACAACCGATTCCGGTTCGGGCAGTGGGAGACCGTGTGCATGCACATGCGCTCCCTTCCGCGCCGTTAATTTGAACGTACCTAGGTGGTAGCTGCACCTCCTCTCAGTTTTGAATCTCATCTCTTCGTTGCCAGATTGCAGTTACGTCAATCCATACCTACCGCTGCAGTAGGTAGGTGGTGTCGGGGCGGGTTATGGCTGCTGGTTACATTCCCGATTGACCTTCGATCTGCTGTTATCGGTGATCAGTCGCCGAGCTCGGGCTTCACAATATCGCGGATGTCGTAGAGCTTGAGGCTCACCTCATGAAGCTTGCTGATGAACTCGTCCAACAGTTCATTGGTGACGTCGAAGTATCGATTTTTCTCGTCCAGTCGACGGTGCAGTATTTGCTGGTTGGCCGCGTCGGTGATGGGGTAGGCATGCATGATGTCTGATCGCCTGGTGTTCAGCGCTTGGAACATGTCGGCGGCGACCCTGCCAATGGGCCCCACCGCCGGAAGTGTTTTTTTGGCTTTGTTAAGGCTAGCGCGGAAGCCGTCTAATATATGGCCGCCGGTTTTCGCTTGCAGCTCCGTACGATCTACGCGCGGATCCATATGGTGTGCTACCTCGGCCATGAAGCTGCTCAGAGAAGCGAAGCCATACAGCGCGACACCTAGCCGGTAAATGTATCCATCATCAGCAGGTAGTGCGAGACGGGTGAGTCCTCTGATGCTGTGAGTGTTTAGCTCGGTTGTCATGGTGCGTATTCCAACTGCTTGATCAGGTACGGTAGAGGCCGAGTTCAGCACTGCGAACCCGGAATGTGTTTTGCAGGGGATGGCTAAGTTACTTGAGCTTGTTGCGCAGCCAGCTCATCAGATCGATCAAGATTTTCAGCTTGCGGTAGAAGTTGTCCGCGTCGACCAGGAAACCCAGTCGCTTGCGAAGCTGCGCTATCTCGCTCATCACGGCCCTGTGCGTATTGGTTCCAGCCTGGCCTGCCGCAACCATCTCCTGATCAACCTCGCACAGCCGGCGATGCCAGGCAATATCGACTGCATGGCGCATGAAATGACGGCGGTTGAATATCCGGTGCTTGCCGAGCAAAAACAGGTAGGCGCCCAAGCCTGCAAGAAAGACCTGCAGCGTGCTGATCTGAAGCCCCTGAGCGTTCAGAAACTGGGCGATCTGTTGCGTTTGCCAGCAGCCGATCGCGAACAACACCGGCCATAGGGCAATGGCGAGCAGCGCTTCGTTCGTGTGTGGATAGCGGGCCAGTTTAATGGGCGGAAAACGCAGATGGGTCATGGCAACTCCTGGTGGAAGGCTGTCCTGGCCGATGGGCCAGGACTCACTGAAGCTTCCGGTTTTGCCTAGGGTCGATGCAACTCAAGTGCTCGCAGTTACTACCACCCGGACTCCTGGCCTCTGCTGAGAGGCCAAAAACTGTCTGATCTGTGCCTACAGGCGCTCGGTCAGTAGTCACTTTCGTAGCGGTCGCTTGGGAGAGCTCGAATCGTTGCCGGTATTTGAGGTGAGCTTGCGCGATTGGGTTACGGGAAGCGTCGCGCCCTTGGACTTTTTGCCCGAAATGGTCATCGAGAGGTCAGTGCCGCTACCGATACGCTTGAAGTACTTGATGTCCTTTTCCATCGTGTCAGCTTCCTTGCCCCAAGCCTCTGGATGCCCGAGTGCGCTCAGGGAGAACCCGTGCAGCAGCAGGGCCTGTAGCATCTCGGGGTATCGCTTGTAGTGGAAGTCCCATGCTGTGAGAAACTTTGTCCTGACATGAGGCGAAGGATGGTTTCGCATCTGAGAGTGGATGTCTTGGAGGAAGCGGACTTGCCAAGGAAGGTAGGGCGCAGGGTTGTCAATGATGAGTTCAAGACTTGCAGGGTATCGCCCTTGGCAGCGCTGGTTTAAATATTCGAGATGCCGGTTCAGGTACACGAATGAAAATTTTTCGTTGAACGGGGCCAGGCGGAAAAACTGGTTGTAGCGGACGCAAGTGGCGTCCATGAACAACCCTAGTGACGGTATCTCTTTCTCTGCGTTGTACGCATCAATCAATGCGCCCCCGAAGAAGCACTCCACGTTATCTAACCGGTAATGGAAAAAATCACCGGCCACCAAGGCTGCCCTGAAGTAGATGTCCTGCCCCGTCAGCATGTGGTGCAAGTGCTCTGCAAACTCTGTCAGGTACCATACGTAATGCTCGCGGTCTGGGTCTCCTTCAGCCGGCTTGACGTTGTAGACCAGGACGGTGTCTGAGAAGACGATGGTCTTGAAACTGTCGTTGTGATGGGAATTCAGTTGGTTCAGGATCGTGTAGACACGAGCGACCTTTCGCGGGTCTTTTCGGGTCATGTCAGAAAACCCGAGAATGTCGATGTAGAGCAAAAACCGGTCAGTCATCACAGATCCCTTGAGTCGACAGAGTTAGTCGCAGCTTGCAGGGATTTGCGCTGAAATTGAAGCGGTCAACGACGTGTCCGTGACGTCGCCGTCGTATCACCGAGCCGGTGGTGCCTCTTGAGGGTGTAAAAGTGAAAAAAGGCGATCCTGGATTACGCGAGGCCGCAATCCGAGTTTTCGGTGATGAGTCGCTGGCCGAGCATTGGCTGACCACTCCGCTGCATGCATTGGCCGACAAAAGCCCGGTTGATGCGGACATTGAGGATGCACTGGATCTGCTCGCGCGATTGGAGCATGGCTTTTGTGCCTAACGTAGCTAGCCTCCGGATTCGGAAGATCCTGACCAAGTCTTCGACCAGGTGATTCACGACCTGTCGAGTACGGAATTCTTCAGGTTGAGGCCTGGGTGAGGGGGCTTTGCATCGAGGTGTTATTTGGTGAATGTGCAACTCCATCCACCTGACATGAAAGCTTTTACGGGGGACAATCGGTGGGAAGCAACGGTAGGTACCCCATGAAGAACGGCCTGCTATGGCCGTCTGAGGGTAGGCGGCCTCGCAACTTAGATGGCAGAAAATCAAAGAGTTTTGTCAGGGGTCGAGCACGGCCACTTGAAATGCTCTGGGTACATGATTTTGTTCAACAAATTATCCACTGCGATGTAGAAAAAACCCTCGTATGATGCTCGTCCACCGCTCATCAGTCCAAAGCTGTGGTCAGTTAGTATCCTCTGAAAACACTGAACTACACCTATTAAGTCATCGATGCTTACAGGAAAGTCTTCATCCAGTTTATCCCTGTTCAGAAAATATTGCTTATCGGAATGCGCTAAGAATTTATCGCGGCGTACAGTGATCCGATTTATAATCTCTTGTTTTTCAGCGATAAGCTCTTTGTGCTTTGTTATTAACTCTGCAGGGATGTTCCCGTTTTTCCAACTGATCGCCAGACGATTGCTATCACTGAAAGCAATAAATTTAAGAATGTTTCTGTCAGATCGCTTGCCGTCGAGTAATTTTGCCATGAGCAAAAGGGTGTCGACTTCTAGTGACTGTATCACGTAGGCGAAGATGCCAGCTTTATCGAGAAAGACCTCATTGTTTTCTTCGTATTTCTTATATAGTGAATGGTAAAGAGCCAGTTTTGGGGTCAAGTCATCGAAGACAATTTGCTGATATCCTTTCAGCAAGCTTTCGTACATCTCTTGCACGTCCATGGGTTAGCCTTAATTTCGCAATTTCCATGTTTCGGAGTAAGGCCCGTCTACTTTCCGATGCGGTGTAGGTCGGGCCTAGCCTTTCTATGGATTGAAATGGTGAGATGGGTCGAGACGTATTATGACGATCGTTGTAATCCCGCAAGCTTCGCCAGATACCAAGTCGGTATAGGGTGGCGGTGCAACCTTGCCGAAAGTGCAATTAATACTTCCCAGGAAGTGCCGTGCCAAGAAAAATCTTCGGGAGGCGCGGCTTTTTCAGGTACCTTCAGAGATGCCTCCAGCTCCTCAGCTGGTGATGACTGGAAGCCGGAAAGGCCTCGTGATATCCCAACATCATTCACGTAGGCATCGGAGCAAACCAGTGTCTCCAGCGCTCTTTGGGGGTACCAGCGCTCCTTGGTCACGCCTTTCAATCTCGGGATGATCTCATCAGACAGCTGGGTGAGGCAGTCCTGATCACCCAGCACGGCGGCCATGGTGCCTAGCATCGGCACGAGCGTTGTGGTTTGGAAGAATCGTTTCCTGTCAGGCTCTTGTCCATAATGCAGTGCCATGGCGTCTTCTAGGTCATCAGTGTCTACAGGCATGATCCTGTTCTGCCTTAGAGCTGTGTCAAAGCGATCTATGCATTCCTGAAGCATAAAGCGTGCGCTGGTGTTGTCACCAGTTGCCAGGATCGCCCCCATAGCAAGCGACAGATCGATGGCCTGCCCGTCATAGACCGGCAGGAAGCAGCCGTTATGTTCGTTAATGAGGGATACCAGGCAACTGTGCATGGCCACCACCCTTGTCCGATCGACTTTCAGTGCAAGAAGCAGCAGGATCGTGGTGCCTAGCCGGCCAAGCTCATCGCAAATCAAGTCCATGTAGAGCACGTGATCAGGGCGATACCGGAGCACCTTCCGGCGGTTGAGAAGTGACGGCATCACACGCTCGTAGTACCGCAGCAGCGCATCGGCGTGGAGGTGCGCAAGTGTTTCGAACCTCTTGGTGAACTGAGCCTCATTCTGCAGCCCCAGCTTCACCGACTCGCCCCACAGGCGCAGTAAGAGGTATTCACCTGCGAGAACCCCTGGCTTTTGGTTGCCTTCGCTCTCGCCCCATACCAGCAGCACTGCCCATCCCACCGCAGCCGCAGCCGAGCGTTTATAGAAGCGGCTCCGACGAGAAGTGTCAGAAATGTCCTGGTCATCTTCCCTGGAGCTCAAGCAATCATCGACGAACCGCACAAACCTGGAGAATGAGGCGTGCGTGTCTTCCAGGCCTGCCAGTGCTGCTCGGAGGTCAGATTTACCTTTTTCGAGCAGCAGCGCATCGTCAAAGAGGTATTTCTCAATGAACGGGCTCAGCTGATCCATACCCCAGAAGTCCAGCGAGCAGAGGGGATCCATCTGCGTTACCCGGGTCGACAGGGCCGAATAGTCCGACTGGGCGTCTTGTTTCAGCACACCGTTGGAGACAAGGACAATCCGTTTCTTGAAACCGCGTAGCGCTTCCGGCAATCGATTTTGGATGTACTCGGTCGAAGCTTGCAGGACGGACGGAAGGATCGCCTGCTGGCTGCTGTAAAAATCATTTCGGCTTACGTTGCCGAATTTGATGACAAACAGAAAGACTTCCGTTTCACCTTGGTCACTCTCCTTGGTGGACATCACGTCAACCCCGCCCTGGTTCACGCCGACTTGGGCGCGGCTAAGCACCGAATGACCCATCGCTTGAAGCAGATCCGGAAGGAGGGCGTCCAGCTCGTCGCGTTCACGAAGCCCTGAAAGGTAATGCGAGAGAACCAGCTGGATACTCATTGGCCGGCCTCCTGCCACAGATCCGCCACCATGTGTCCATAAAGGAGAGGATCGGCGATCCAGGTCTGGGGCAGTTCCACACTCATCTCGTGAGTGAACATGGGGATCATGGTCTCTACCGTTTGCTGATCGTCCTGGTATTCCACGGCGACCTGGTTGGAGTATTTGAAATGCTCCGAGACCATGAACATGTCGGCCAGGAAGGACTCCCCATGCGCTCGCTCGGTGACCGCTCGACTTTCGCTCCGGCGAAGGTAGCGGAAGCTCCGGCGCATTTCCGATGACATCCGGAGCTCGACCAACTGGGGCAGCGCTTCCAAGGCATTGAGTTCAGTGGCAAACCTCTGTGTTAGTTGCTGGGCAACCTGCGACTCAGCAAACGGTGACGACTCCGATTCCAGAAGGCGTTTACAGGTTGCCGGGTGTTCCGTGGCTAGGAAATTGGTGACCTTTGCTGTGGTGCTCGCAATCGGCTGGCTCGGAGGTAGGTCTTCGCTCATGCTGAGCGCCCAGCCGAGTGAGACCGCCACCGGAACATCCAAAGCACACAACCTACGGGCTATGGTAGTAGCGCATTCTTCGGTGGTCTCGGATAGCGCAAATTTCAGCAACTCCGTGTGCTGCAGGTAACGGACGCTGACCTCGTGGGCCAATGCCTTGCTGAGCCTGAAATGGCCCTTTTTTCCGATCCATTCACAAGCAGCCAGTAAGAACAAATCCATGGCCACGATCCGCTGAAGGACGCCTTTTGCTTCTTCGTGGAGTGAATCTGCGTCCACGCCCGAATTTTCCGCCTCCCGCCAGAGGGTGTAGAAATCTTCCAGTATGGCCGGGCCGTCCTGCTTGGCGTCGCCCTGATACAGGCGGAGATAGAAATCGTTGAACCGCATCATGTCCATCACAATTGGCTCCGAGGCGTCGCGGGTGGCTTTTGGCTGGCTACGTAGGTGAGCAAGGTGGCTGCCAGGGAGGGCAGGTAACAGAGGGCTACTAAGATAGTAGTAGGATGGGGAGTATGTCTACTATTTGAGGGTTCATGCTTTGCGGGGATTGTGGGTATGATAGTAGTTGTAGTGCGGTGCTTGGATCGAGTTTCTGAACGACTCGGACATCAGGCGCCAGGTCGGGATCGAGACGATGGTCTTGTCGAAGTTCTGCACCTTGACCGTGTGCAGGGTGATGTCGACCACGTCGCCATCGGCGCCGACCTGCGGCATTTCGATCCAGTCGCCGACCCGCAGCATGTCGTTGCTGGTCAGTTGCACGCTGGCGACGAACGACAGCAGGGTGTCCTTGTAGACCAACAGGATCACCGCCGACATCGCACCCAGACCGGACAGCAGCAACAGCGGCGAACGGTCGATCAGGGTGGCGACAATGATGATCGCGCCGAACACGTACAGAACCATTTTCGCCAGTTGCACATAACCCTTGATCGAGCGGGTGCGGGCGTGTTCGGTGCGGGCATAGATGTCCAGCAGTGCATTGAGCAGGGCGCTGACCGACAGCAGCAGGAACAGAATGGTGAACGCCAGTGCCACGTTGCCGAGGAACACCGTGGCGGTCTTGCTCAGCTCCGGCACCAGGTGCAGGCCGAACTGGATCACCAGCGACGGCGTCATCTGCGCCAGACGCTGAAACACCTTGTTATGCCGAAAGTCGTTGATCCAGTGCAGCGCGGGCTGGCGACCGAGCATGCGGCTGGCATGCAGGATCAGGTAACGCGCCACTCGTCCGAGGACCAGCGCGATCACCAGCAGCAATATCAAAGCCAGGCCGGCGTGCAGGAGCGGGTGCTGTTCGAGGGCACCCCAGAGGTCTTGGGCGTTGAGCCAGAGCTGTTTGAAATCCATGGGAGAGACGATTCTTCTGTAAGACGCGACGGGCGATTAGAGCATTTAAGACGCTGTGTATTACCGTTGGAGACAAATCGAGCAACAAAAAAGCCACTGATTACGGCGTATTTCACAAAGAAACTCGGCCTGAGCGCTCGAAACCGGTAACCTATGCAGCTGATTTTTTGCATATCTTCGAGGTAGCACCCGTGTTTTCCCAATTCGCCCTGCACGAACGCCTGCTCAAAGCCGTGGCCGAGCTGAAATTTGTCGAGCCAACGCCTGTGCAAGCCGCGGCCATTCCGCTGGCGCTTCAGGGGCGTGACCTGCGGGTGACGGCGCAAACCGGTAGCGGCAAGACCGCCGCTTTTGTCCTGCCGATCCTCAACCGCCTGATCGGTCCGGCCAAGATCCGCGTCAGCATCAAGACCCTGATCCTGCTGCCGACCCGTGAACTGGCCCAGCAGACCCTGAAGGAAGTCGAGCGCTTTTCGCAGTTCACTTTCATCAAGTCCGGCCTGATCACCGGCGGTGAAGACTTCAAGGTCCAGGCCGCCATGCTGCGCAAGGTGCCGGACATCCTGATCGGCACCCCGGGCCGGATGATCGAGCAACTGAACGCCGGCAACCTCGACCTCAAAGAAGTCGAAGTGCTGGTGCTCGACGAAGCCGACCGCATGCTCGACATGGGTTTCGCCGAAGACGTACAGCGTCTGGTCGACGAATGCCCGAACCGTCAGCAGACCATGCTGTTCTCCGCCACCACTGGCGGTTCCGGCCTGCGCGAGATGATCGCCAAGGTGCTGAACAACCCTGAGCACTTGCAGCTCAACGCGGTCAGCCAGCTGAACGACACCACCCGTCAGCAGATCATTACCGCCGACCACAACCAGCACAAAGAACAGATCGTCAACTGGCTGCTGGCCAACGAGACCTATCAGAAGGCCATCGTCTTCACCAACACCCGGGCCATGGCCGACCGCATTTACGGTCGCCTCGTCGCCCAGGAATACAAGGCGTTTGTGCTGCACGGCGAGAAAGACCAGAAGGACCGCAAACTGGCGATCGACCGTCTGAAGCAGGGCGGCGTGAAGATCCTGGTGGCCACCGACGTGGCGGCCCGTGGTCTGGACGTCGACGGCCTGGATCTGGTGATCAACTTCGACATGCCACGCAGCGGCGACGAATACGTGCACCGTATCGGTCGTACCGGCCGTGCCGGCAACGACGGCCTGGCGATCTCGCTGATCTGCCACGGCGACTGGAACCTGATGTCGAGCATCGAGCGCTATCTGAAGCAGAGTTTCGAGCGCCGCACCATCAAGGAAGTCAAAGGCACCTACGGCGGACCGAAAAAGGTCAAGGCCTCGGGCAAGGCCGTCGGTGTGAAGAAGAAAAAGACCGACGCCAAGGGCGACAAGAAGAAAACCGCCGCCAAGACTCCGACCAAGCGCAAGAGTGCCAACCGTCCGAAGCCGGACGCATTGGTGAGCAGCGACGGTATGGCCCCGCTGAAACGCCGCAAGCCGGCAGCGCCAGCGGCTGAATAAGTCGTTTCAGGCAGGTAAAGAAAAACCCGGACATGGTCCGGGTTTTTTTATTGCCAGGGTTTATCAACTGCCCAGCAGGCCAGTGGTGTCGGCGTCAAAACGCCGCTTGGCCTGATCGGCTGCCGGTTTGAGCTGAGCGAGCAGGGCGGCCTCGCTGTAAAACCCGGTCAGTGCCAGCTCTTTTGGGGTTGGCTCGATCGGGATCAGTACATCTTCACCCGCCGAATGCAGCCAGATCGCCACAAGGTGCAGCGCCGACACAAACAGCATCCGCAGCTCAACGGTTTTGCCCTGCAGCTGCGGCGATTGCTCGGCCAGCTTCAGTGCATCGACCGTGGCGGCCGCCAGGTTGCCGTGGTTCAACGAGGCGAACTCGACGTGACCGCGTACTTCGGCCAATTGCGCATCGGCAATCGACACCCCGCCGGAAAACACCAGGTAATGCCAGTCACCGACTCTGGCATCTTTCAGGCCTTTGCCCTGGCTCAAGTCATCCAGATTGAGCGAGTAGCCGCGATAGGCCTCGCTGAGGCTGATCCCGGCGGGTGCTGCACTGGCGAACTGGCGATTGACGCCGAAACCCTGGGTCTGCAACGCGGCCTGCAGGGCCGGGCGCAAAGTCTGTACGCCGTTGGAAGGCGCCTTTGGATAAGTCAGTTGCATGATGTCGCCCTCCTAGTTTTTCGCCGTGAAGTAAGTGTGGGTCCAGTTGCCGCCGCCGTTGTAGGAACCGGGGAACGAGCTCAGCGCGCGGGTCGAGTAGCCGTAGATCGAATCCGCGACCAGCACGTAATTGCCGTTGGTGCCGTAGATCGCCAGAAAGTGCGCACCGCCGCCGTACCAGGCACAGCGCAGGCCGATCGGACGGCCCATGCTGATCTGGTTCTGGATGGCCGACATCTGCAGCGAACCCGAATTCATGCCGTTGAAACTGCGGGTGATCTTCAACGCAACGTCGAGATAGCCGTACACGTTGCACGGCCCCGGTTGATTGCAGCAGTTGCGATCCAGCGCGGCGCTGGCAACGGCGCATTGGGTCCAGAACCCGGTGCCGTAATAATTGCCGACCGAGGCGGAAACCGCTGCCCAGCACCAGTTGGTCTGGGTTTGTTGCTGCATCGTGAAGTTCAGGCTGGCGGCCGCCAGGGCGCGTTGTTGTACAGCCGCCTCGACTTCGACCAGTTGCGGGTCGAGCAGATGGCCGATCAGACATTCGGGCAGGGTGTTGCCGGTGAATGCCGTTGTTTCAGTGGTTAACATTTTTCAATCCTCCATGAATGAAAACAAACGTTCCGCGTTTGCGGGATAACGGTATTGCCGAGCGATCGGTGTTCAAGGGTCGCCATCTCCGATGGCCGGTTCCGATCAGGCTCGGGGTAACCCTAGGTGCGAATATGCATTTGTGCAAATAACATAATGCGCTAATGCAAATTGCCGGACGAAAGGACGCAGGCGTTGGTATCGATCTCGCCTGACCGATGCCAAAGCCCGCTGTTGTCTGAGTGGGTGTTATCCCTCGGTTTTTTTCTCGGCCGAACCCAGTTCCTTCAAGCGCTGATCGATCAACTGGCATTTGTCCGGCAGATCGGCGGAGGCCGTGCCCAGGTCCATTTTCTGCAACTCGGCGTTGATCTCCTTGGCCTTGGTCGGGTTTTGCTCGGTGAGCTTCGCGACTTCCTTGGCCAATTGTTCGCGTTTGGCGGTGGCTTCTTCCGGCGTACAGGCCCAGACGGGCAGGGCGCAGGCGAGTGTGGTGGCGAGAGTGAGTTTGAGCAGTGTTTTCATGGGGGCAGGCCTCAGATCCGCTTAAGGCGGGTTAACCGGTTGAGGGTTTTGACCGAGGGAAAGTTCAGTTCCTGTATTGATGGTGCGCCCTGCAATTGACCGTTTCCTGATGCTCCAATAGGATGCGGCCATTATATTGATATCACTTGCTGCTGAAGGATCGAACATGCTGTCCAGAGTCGTCACGATAGGCTTGTTGCTGGCGTTGGCCGGTTGCACCAACGTCAGGGTCGAGCCGGTGGCTCCTCAATACAAGATTTCCAGACTGTGCATCGAAGAAAACCCGAAAGTGGTCGTGGGAGACTTCGTTGCCGGTGTTCAGACATTGCTGCGTCGCCACGGCATCGACAGCCAGGTGTATACCGCTCCGGTGCCTGCCAACTGCGAATACCGCCTGACCTACACCGCCGTCCGCTCCTGGGATCTGTCCATGTACTTGTCCGATGCCACTGTTCAACTTTACAAGGGTGAACAGCCTATCGGGTCTGCCCACTACAACCTGACCAACGAAGGCGGTCTGGATTTATCCAAACTGGCCTCGGTCGAGGAAAAAATGGCGCCGGTGTTCAACCAGATGTTGGGGCAAAAACAATGAGTCTGTTCTTCAAGCGTCTCCCGGCCCTGTTGTTCCTGCTGATGCTGGGCGGGTGCAGCCACCATCAACCGGCTCAACCTTACTTCGAGCCGCCCCAGCCACCGCAGGGCAAGGCGCTGGTCTACATGATGCGTACTCAGGTGATTCAGGGCAGTTTCTACGACAGTATCTTCAGCATCAATAACAGTGCCGTCGTCGCGCTCGGCAGCAAAAACTATTCGTGGGTGTACGTCAGCCCTGGTTTGCACAAGGTTTCCGCAGGGCAGCGCCCTAGCCCCGGCAACGTTTCCCTGAACCTGCCCGTCGAGGCGGGCAAAGAATACTTCGTCGAATACACGCAGGAAAACATGATCGAACTGATCCGGCTGCGCAAACCGCAGGAGGGGCAATCCATGGTTCGCGGGTACGAATACTTGCCGGTCGAGTGATGGCGTCGCTTTCCCGCGCGCGAGGCGGAGACAGATTCATCAGACCGGACAATCTGTCTCGCTTCATCGCAATCAAGTGAGAATCAGGTCGCGTGGCAGCAACTGGATTTTGCTGCCCCGTCGTACCGATCATGATGCCGCACCCATTCCATGATCTCATCCTCGTTCCGGCCCTTGGGCGTGAGGTCGAGGTAGTTGTAGGCGCCCACCAGCAGGTCGAGACCGCGGGCATAGGTTGAGTAGGTGTGGAAAATGTCGCCATTGTCGGCGCGATAAAACACGCTCAGCCCGGGCATTTCTTCCTCCGCGCTGTCGGTCTTTTCGTAGTTGTACGTAGCCTTTCCTGTTTCGGCATCTTCCGCACGGGCGCACACGCCAAAGTCGTAATTGAAATCGCAACCGTCCGACGACACCCAGTCGAATGTCCAGCCCATCCGCCGCTTGAAGGCCTGGAATTCGGCGAACGGTGCGTGGGACACCGCCACTACGGCAATATCGTGATGGGCCAGATGCAGGTTGGCGCCGTCGATGTGGTCGCTGAGAAATGAACAGCCCGGGCAGCCTTCCTCCCAGCCCTTGGCGAACATGAAGTGATAAACGACGAGTTGGCTGTGGTTGCCGAACAGGTCAGCGAGTTTCAATTCGCCGTTCGGCCCCATGAAGCGGTAATCCTTGTCGACCTTCACCCAGGGCAGGGCGCGGCGTTTGGCGCTGAGGCGGTCGCGTTCCCTGGTGAAGGCCTTTTCATCGGCCAGATGCTGCTTGCGGGCGGCGAGCCATTCTTCGCGCGACACCACCGGATGATTCTCAACGTTCATGATGATTTCTCCTGCGGGGGTTGAAACCGTCTGTCTCAGACTAGTCGTTCAACCACCCGGGAAATCGACAGACCGCCGGTCGGTCGGGGCGCCGAATAATCCTGAACGGTGACGCAGCGCTCCGGTCACAACCTGTGAACGCGCCCAAAAATCACGCGCACCGGAGGTTGAATCAGGATGACGACTTATAACTGGGATTTGATTGAACGCCTGCTGCATGAAGTGCAGAACGGCGCGGGACAAAGCTTTGCGCCGCGCTCTGTGGCTGAAGTTTATGCGGCGGAAAAAGCGGCGGCGGGCGAGCCGATCGAAAATCTGGATCATCTGAAAACGCTCGCCTGCGACTATGAGCAACTGCTGCTGTTGCGCGGTTACATCCAGCCCCGTGGCGATGACGAAGGCAGCACCGGCAACAACTTCAGCCTGACGCCGCGCGGTTCCAGCCTGTTGAGCCTGATCGACAGCAGCATTCCCGGCAATGATCATCCGCGTGAGGTGCTGGATGATCAGGAAGATGCGCTGGATGAGCGGACGTTCGATGAGGTGGCGTCCAAGGCGCAGATCGCTTGAAGGTCATCCGTTTGATCGGGCGGCCTTCAGACACTTCAAGTCATTGAAGTCCTTGCGCACCCCTTCGATCTTTTTCAACAGGCGCTGGCGCTGCTGCGGCGTGCTGTCGGCCATCAGATCGACGAACAGTGAACGGGCCTGCGCCTCGGTATTGGCGTAGGCCTTTTGATAATCCGCTGTCCATAAACGCTCGCGATTGACCAGAAGCGTCTCGATCCGTTGTGGGAATTCGGGACTGTTGCGTTGCGCCACCGCCGCACTGAACTGCTTCTGCCAGTGGGCGCGGTTGGCGATCCACTGGGTGTTCTGATCGCCCAGGGCAGTCGACCAGGCCATCACCCGTTGTTCCTGCCTGGCACTCAACGGGCCGAGCCAGTCGTTGAGTCGCTTGTCCATGCGCGCGCCACGCTCGGTAATCTGCTGCGACAGCGGTGGCTTGAGGTATTCCTGTTGGCGCTTTTGCAGGTCTTTGGCGAAGGCGTCGTTCATTTCGGCGACTTGCCGATCATCCAGCCCTTGCAGCAATTCAATGGCCGACGGGGTGATTTCCCGGGCAGTTTCGGCGATCGCCTGCTTGGCTTCTGCGGTGCGGGCCTGGAGTGCGGCGTCGGTGACCTGATTGGTCTCGACCATGGTTTGCAGGCGATCGAGCCAGTCGAGATAACCCGGCAACTGCGTCGTGCAGTGCCAGCTCAGGTGCTCCCTGAGACGTTCATTGAACCAGCCTTTCTGCTCGCCGTTCATGTCCAGGTAGTCGCTGAGCGTCCACGGAATGATCACGTCGAGATTGCGATAGGCCAGGCCGACACGGCTGCAGGCGCCGAGGGCGAGGGTCAGGATCAGTAGAACGGCGAGGCGTTTGAACCAGCTAGACATGGGCGAGTCCTTGCGAAAGCCAGCCTTGAGGGTCTGATTCTCATGTGAACGCAGGATGGACCCGGCAGTTCAGCCAATCAATAGAACGGGCGTTCGGCCTTGAGCGTGACCAGCCCGTCGCACTGACTGTTATGCCCGGAATAGGCCGAGCAATCGCTGCCGCTGAGGCTTGAGTCGCTGTAGATCAGGTCGAGGTCGATGCCCATGAACGGCCGGGAAAATTTCACCGACCAATCGGTAAAACTGCTGACATAACCCCCGTCCACCGAGACCGGCGTGTTGAGCTGATGGGTGGTGTATTTCATGCTGATCCCGATGCCGAACGGCTGATTGCCACCCAGGTCGGCAAACAGAGTGTTGTTCTGTTTATCCGGATCGTTGCTCAGGGCGATGCCGATCCGGCTGCCGAGCAGGGTCAGGCCACCGAACAGTTCCTGGCTGTCGAGGGTGTCGACCTTGGGATAGCTGTAATGGATCATCCCGACTTCGTAGCCGAGGGTCTGATCGAAAGGTTGTTTGAAGCCGACGTAGGAATCGATTTCGAGATTCTTCCCCGGCGTGAGGCCCATGCTCGGTGCGTACTGGCCGACATAGAGGCCGCTGTCATGGCTCAGGTCCAGACCGCCATGGAACGAGCCGACCGCCGAAGGTTTGACCAGCCCCTGGGCCATGCTGCGGCTGGGTGTGGTGCCGAGCTTGAGGTCGAAATCGCCGAGTTCACGCTGAAAAATCTGCGCGTGCGCCGCCGGGCTCGCCAGCAGGCCTACAAGCAGTAAACAGGAAGGTTTGAGCATGCGTCACTCCTTGAGCAGCGAGCGCAGGTGCGACAAACCTGCTGAAACGCTTGATCCAGACGCGTGCAAGGATACCGGCGAATGATCGGCATCGAAGGCCGTTCGTCGATTTATGTTGATTTGATTAAACGTAAGAGAGGTCTTGCGAGGGATCCGGTCCAGACGCTTCGAAGCTCAAAGCGCCTTTGGACAGGTGTGCTGCGGGGTGTTACTTCTTGCCCAGGCTGATCTGCTTGGACGGGCCGAACGTCTGGCCGCTGACGCCCTTGGCAATTTGCTGGATCTCGCCGCCGGACTTGAGGAATGCCGCGATCTGATCGTTGATCGATTCGCTGGTTTCAACGGCTGGAGCTGGCTTTGCTTTGCTGGTGGATGCTTTTACACGCATGGCGGCCATTAACCTGTAGAAAAGTAACTCGGCCAGGCATCGTACAGGAATAACTTGACAATTGCTTGGTAAATATCCCCCGGAATAACCCAGCGTGCAGGTGGATTATTCTTGATAAATTATTCGAAATATCCCGCTAACCTGCTGTTTTAAATAACAACATTTATTCGATTTGAGGATGCCGGGCTGCGTCGGGATCAGGCGAAAGCCGTCACGCTGGCCTGACGAGTGGCGCGCGCTCGGCGCAAAATCCAGGAAAATCAAGGCCTCCCACAGATTTTCGGTCAGCCGTCCGATCTGGCGACCGACGAACCCGGCAAAACCGGGTAGAATGCCGCCCACGCAATGAGGGTATTGGAAATGGCTTTAGTCGGGCGTTACAACAGTTTGCAAGTGGTTAAACACACTAACTTCGGTTTATATCTGGACGGCGGTGCCGACGGCGAAATTCTTTTGCCCAACCGTTATATCCCTAAAGATATTCCCAGCGAAGATGAAGACTGGCTCAATGTTTTCATTTATCTGGACAGTGACGACAAACTTATTGCCACCACTGAAAAACCAAAAGTTCAGGTCGGTGAATTTGCCAGTTTGAAAGTTGTTGAAGTCAACAGCATCGGCGTGTTCCTCGATTGGGGCCTGCCGAAGGATCTGCTGCTGCCTTACTCCGAAGAAAAACGCCAGATGACCGCCGGCGAGTACTGCGTGGTGCACGTCTACCTCGACAAACACACCCGCCGCATCACCGCCACTGCACGTCTTGATCGCTACCTCGACAAGACCCCGGCCAACTACAGCGTGGGCCAGGAAGTTGATCTGCTGGTGGCCGAATCCACCGACATGGGCTTCAAGGCTGTCATCAACAACAAGCACTGGGGTCTGATTCACAAGAATGAAATCTTCAAGTTCATGCGTTCCGGCATGCGCGAGAAAGGCTTCATCAAGGAAGTGCGTGCCGATGGCAAGATCAGCCTGAGCCTGCAACCGGTGGGGCAGGAAGCGGCCAGCAGCCTGAGTTCGAAGATCCTCACCAAGTTGCGCGAAAGCGATGGCACCCTGGCCGTCAGCGACAAGAGCGACCCGGCGCTGATCAGCAGCCTGTTCGGTGTCAGCAAGGGTAACTTCAAGAAGGCCATCGGTTCGTTGTACAAGGAAGGCAAGATCGTCATTCATGCCGATCGCATTGAACTAACCTGAGCCTGACGTGGCCCATGTTGCATGGGCTCACTTGAGGTCGGGCAGATGAAAAAAGCACTGATTGCCTACGTCGCCACGTTGCTGACGTTTCTTCTGCTCGACGGCCTTTGGCTCGGTGTGTTGATGGCGCCGACCTATCGCGAACTGCTCGGTTCGCTGATGCTCGAAAAACCGTTGCTGGTGCCAGCAGCGGTTTTTTATTGCCTGTATGTTTTGGGTTGTGTGGTGTTTGTGGTGTTGCCGTCGCTGACCTGGCAACGCTCCGCCCGGATGGGCGCGCTGCTCGGGCTGGTCGCTTATGGCACCTATGACCTGACCAACTGGGCGACGTTGCGCGGCTGGTCGGCGCAAGTGTCGTTGATGGATTGGGCCTGGGGGACGTTTGCCACGGCGCTGGCCTGTACGGTCGGATTTGTTGTGGCCAGCTGGTTTGGCAGATCAGCTCGTTGATCTGGGTCGCCTGACTTGACGCCATCGCTGGCAAGCCAGCTCCCACAATGTCCCAGTCGTACACAAAATCTGTAAAAACCGCTGATCCTGTGGGAGCTGGCTTGCCAGCGATTGACGGCGCAGCCGTCAGCCAATCACCACTGACGCTTCAGGAGAATCAAATGTCTTTTCCAGACGGCTTTTTCTGGCCGACTGGTTAATAATCCACTCATCCTTTTTCGCCCCGGACAAAGAGCCGGGGCTTTGTTTGACCATTGGAAAAACTGCCATGTCGTGTGTGTTCGAGGTGTCGAGGTGAGCGTCAGTCGGCGCAGTGCCGACGGGTTTGCCCTGCAAGTGATGATCGGCCTGTGCCTGGTCTGGGGCGTGCAGCAGGTGATGATCAAGTGGGCGGCGACCGACATTGCGCCGGTGATGCAGGCGGCGGGGCGGTCGGGGATTTCCGCGTTGCTGGTAGGACTGCTGATCTGCTGGAAGGGCGGTTGGGATCAGGTCGGCGCTACCTGGCGCGGTGGTTTGCTGGCCGGTGCGCTGTTCGGTCTGGAGTTCTTCTTCATTTCTGAAGGCTTGCAGTTGACCACGGCGGCGCACATGTCGGTGTTCCTCTACACTGCGCCGATCTTCACCGCGCTGGGCGTGCATTTCCTGTTGCCCAGTGAGCGTCTGCGGCCGGTGCAATGGCTGGGGATTTTCCTCGCGTTCGTCGGCATTGCCATCGCGTTTGCCGGCGGCGTGTCGTGGGACAACCTCGACCGCCGCATGTTGATGGGCGATGCCCTCGGCGTGCTGGCCGGCGCCAGTTGGGGCGCGACCACCGTGGTGGTGCGCGCTTCGCGCCTGTCGGAAGCGCCGGTGACCCTGACTCTGTTCTATCAACTGATCGTCGGCTTCATCGGCCTGTTGCTGATCGCGCTGCTCAGCGGCCAGATCACCCACGTCAGCCTGACCGTCGTCGCCGTGGGCAGCGTGTTGTTCCAGGGGCTGGTGGTGTCGTTCTTCAGTTACCTGACCTGGTTCTGGCTGCTGCGCCGTTATCTGGCGGCCAACCTCGCGGTGTTCTCCTTCATGACGCCGTTGTTCGGCGTGACCTTCGGCGTGGTGCTGCTCGGCGAAGAACTGAGCCTGAACTTCATCATCGGTGCCGTGCTGGTATTGCTCGGCATCACCTTCGTCAGCGCGGAACAGTGGGTGCGTCGGCGTTTGCGCAAAGCCCTCGGTCAGCCGTAACCGATTTGCACGCCAGACCGCCGGCAATCAGCAGGCCGCTGCCGGCGATCACCAACGCCGGTTGCAGACCACCGCTGAAGTGGCTGCTGACCGCCGCCAGCAACGGCCCGCTGAGCTGACCGACGGCGAAGCATGCGGTGAGCAGGCCGGCGTTGCGCTGGGTGGCGTGGGGCGCCAGTTCCCGGGAGCGTTGCATCACCAGTTGCATGCAGGCCAGGAACGGCGTGCCGCACAGGATCACGCCCAATGCCAGACCGAGGCCGCTGCCCAACAGGCAAGCGAAAACTCCCGCAGCCTGCAGCCACAACGTCGCCATCAACCAGTGCCGGGTGGTTTCCGGATCGTGCCGACGCAAACTCACCAGCAACACGCCAATTGCGGCGCCGAGGCCAAAGCACGGCCAGAACAGATCGGCCTGCCACTGCCCGTGAAATTGCGCGTTGGCCATCTGCGACAGAAACGTGGCCGGGATGATGTAGCCCACGCCATACAAGGCATACACCACCGCCAAACGCCCAATGCCACGGTTCGATGAACTCACGGCAGCCGGCACGACCGGCACACCGACGCCCGGTTGCGGCAGGATCCGCACGATCCCCAGCAATATCACCAACGCCACGGCGGCATAAATCAGCCACAGAGTCGCGGAAGTCTGCTGCGCCAGATGTGAGAACAGCGCCAGCAACCCCGTCAGAAAAATCCCCAGCCCCGGCCCGGCAAACACCAGCGCTCCCAACCGAGGGCGACCCGCCGCCGCAGCCAGCGGCTGACTCAGCGCAGTAATCATCACCAGCACCCAGGCACTCGCCACGCCGGTGCCGAAACGCAGCAGCAGGTGCGACCAGAAACCGTTGGCCCAGAACGACGCCAGCGTCAACAGCACACACAACCACAGACCGCCATGCAGGCGCCGCTGCACCTGATCCGGCCGGCGGGAAAACATCGCATCCACCGCGCCGAGCAGGTAACCGAGGTAGTTGGCCGCCGCAATCAGACCGGCGGCAGTCAGGTCGATCTGCCCTTCGCTGATCAAATGTGGAAGTTGTGGCGTGAGGGCGAAACGCCCGATGCCCATGGCCATCATCAAGGCAATGAAACAGGCGGATAAGCGAATCAGCGGGGACATGGTTTGAATTCCGTTGCAGGTTCAATGACCGTCAGGCTAGGACTGATTGACTTTCTTTAAAATTGAATAATAGTGAGTAACTTGTTCTGTTCAGGAGAAAGGTTGTGGAGTTCAGCCAATTGCGGATCTTCCAGGCCGTGGCGGAGGAGGGCTCGATCACCCGCGCCGCCGAACGTTTGCACCGTGTGCCGTCGAACCTGTCGACCCGGCTTAAACAGCTGGAGGAGCAACTGGGTGTCGAACTGTTCGTCCGTGAGCGTCAGCGTTTGCAGCTGTCGCCTGCGGGAAAAGTCCTGCTGGACTACACCGGCAAACTGTTCGCCCTGCGCGATCAGGCCAGTGCAGCGGTGATGGGCGGGCAACCGGCGGGGGATTTCGTGCTCGGCACGCTGTACAGCACCGCCGCGATCCATTTGCCGGGGCTGCTGGCGCGGTATCACAAGCAGTATCCGGCGGTGAATCTTCAAGTGCAGTCCGGGCCCAGTGGTGAATTGCTCGAAGGCCTGCTCACCGGACGTCTCGACGCCGCGCTGGTGGACGGTCCGCCGCAACTGGCCGGGATCGACGGTGTGCCGCTGTGCAACGAACGGCTGGTGCTGATCAGCGAGGCCGATCACCCGCCGATACGCAGCGCCAGGGATGTCGAAGGTCGGGCGGTGTTCACCTTCCGTCATGGCTGCGCCTACCGTGCGCGGCTGGAAGCGTGGTTCGCGCATTATCAGGCGGCAATGGGCCGGGCGATGGAGATCGAGTCCTATCAGGGCATGCTCGCCTGCGTGATTGCCGGCAGTGGTGTGGCGCTGATGTCGGAGTCGATGCTCGCCAGCCTGCCGGGGCGTGAAAGCGTGGCAGTGCATCCGCTGGCCGAGCCTTTTGCCAGTGCGACAACATGGCTCATGTGGCGCCGGGGCATGGTCGGCGCCAACCTCAATGCCTGGATAGAACAGCAGCAGGCGCTCTATCCCGTGGCTGGCGAAGACGTGCGGGAAACGGCTTGAACGAACGGTCAGGGATTTGGATCAATTCAGTAACAGATCATTGCGGATTTGGCCGAGCATTGCGTAGGACTTCGGACTATTATCAGTGCGAAGCGGCCTCAGAATTCCGGACGCTCAGCACCACCCTGAAGGGGGCATGACGATGAAAGAGAAAATTCAAAACTGGCTGCACGATTTGGGTGTTGCCCTCGGCTTGATCGAACCGCCTCTGCAACCGGTCCCGATTCGCACCGATGACGAACAGCGTCGGCGTCAGCCACGTCGGCGGTAATGCCCCGCTTTGAAGGATCAAAGGATTTAAACGACAAAAGATCGCACCCGGCCGTCGCTCCATTGGAATGGCGGGCGGGTGCGATCTTTTGTTTTCAGTGACGCCCGATTTCCATCAGAAACCGGCTCAGGTCATTCGCGGTTTTCGCAGTCTTGAGCATCCGGTCCTCTTCGGCGGTGAAGGCCGTCAGTCCGAATTCATCTTCCAGATGGAAGATCAGATCCTCGATATCCGCTTTTTCCAGCCCCAGCTGCGCGAGGCTGGTGTTGTCGTCGAATTCACGATTTTCCAGCAGGCGCAGGATGAACCGGTGCACGGCAGCACGCACGGCAGCTCTTCTCATGGTAGATCTTTATGGTTGTTGGTCTGACTGGAGTACAGCAGGCCTCAGGCGTGCTGGCGCAACCATTCGTCAATCATCCCGCGCAGGTGCTCTCCGGAAAAACTGCCGAAGTGCCCGCCATGCACTGTGCGGATCTTCAACTCCTGCAAACGGCGCAGGCTGGCGGCGTAGTCGTCTAGGTTGGAGTGGTAGGCGTCTTCGATCAACGGCCCGTCGTAAATGATGTCGCCGCTGAACAGGGTTTCCGTGGCCGCCTCAAAGAGACTGATTCCGCCCGGTGAATGCCCCGGCGTGTGCAGCACCTGCAAGGTGCGATTGCCGAGGTCCAGCACATCGCCATCCTCGACAAAACCGGTGGCGGGCGCTGCCTTGACCCGATATTCGGCGTAGCACAACGGGCAATCCGGGTGCGCTTCGAACATGTCATCGCCGACGAAGGCCCGGCTCAGATCGTTCTCGCCATCCGGCGCTGCCAGAATGTCCGCCTCGGCCGGGTGTACCAGTCGTTCGGCAAATTCGTGATGCCCGGCGATGTGGTCGAAATGACAATGACTGGCCACCGCCACCAGCGGCCGTTCGGTCAACCACGGCAGTTGCTCGCGCAGGCTGACCAGCCCGGAACCGCTGTCGAGCAGCAGATCCTTGTCCCGACCCTGAACGTGCCACAGGTTGCAGCGATAGAACGGGCGGATGTACGGCTCGTGAATCAGCCGAATGCCGTCGCTCAGGGTTTGCACTTCGAACCACTGATCGCGAGAAACAATCTTCATTAGCACTTTCCTTGAGACGAAAAAAACGGGTGTGGCAACCGACGCCACACCCGCCGAAGAAAGCATCAAGTCGTTGTGTTCAGCTTAGATCGCGCTGGCCACCGCGTTTGGGCGACGGGACATCAGGCTGACCACCACAAAACTCACCAGACCCACAGCCAGGCTGTAGTAGATCGGGGTGTTGGCGTCCAGACCGTCCTTGAACATGAACAGCAAGGCGGTGGCGAAACCCATGCCCATGCTGGCGATGGCGCCGGCAGTGGTGGCGCGTTTCCAGAAGATCGCGCCGATCAGCGGGATCAGCATGCCGCCCACCAACAGGTTGTAAGCGAGGGTCAGGGCGCTGATCACGTCGTTGACCACCAGTGCGATGCCCAGCACCACGATGCCGGTCAGCAGGGTGAACAGACGGTTCACACCCAGGCTCGACTGCTTGCCGCCACGCAGTTTCGGCAGCAGGTCTTCGGTCAGGGTGGTGGCAGCGGCAAGCAGGCCGGCGCTGGCGGTGGACATCATCGCGGCCAGGGCGGCGGCGATCACCAGACCACGGATGCCGTCCGGCAGCGACAGTTTGACGATCGCGGCGAAGGCGTTGTTGACGTTGTCCAGATCCGGGATCAGCACGTGCGCCGCCATGCCGATCAGGGCACAGGCCAGACCGTAGAGGATGCAGTAGATGCCCGCGAAGCTACCGGCATACTGAGCCACTTTTTCGTTCTTGACGGTGAACACCCGTTGCCAGATGTCCTGACCGATCAGGATGCCGAAGAAGTAGATCATGAAGTAGGTGATGATCGTGTCCCAGCCGATGGTGGTGAAGCTGAAGGCGGTGGCCGGCAGTTTCAGCACCAGCTCGTCCCAGCCGCCGACGCGGTACAGGCAGATTGGCAACAGGATGAACATCAGGCCGACGGTCTTGATGATGAACTGGACGATGTCGGTCAGGGTCAGCGACCACATGCCGCCGATGGCCGAGTACACCACCACCACGCCACCGCCGAGCAGTACCGAGATCCAGAACGGCAGGCCGAACAGCACTTGCAGCACGGTGCCGATGGCGAGGATCGAGGTCACGCCGATCATCAGCGCGTAGGCCAGCATGATCGCTGCGCTCGCCGAGCGGGCCATCGGGTTGTAGCGTTTTTCCAGCACCTGGGTAACGGTGTAGATCTTCAGTTTCAGCAGCGGCTTGGCCAGGAACAGGTTCAGCGCGACGATGCCGCAACCCAGTGCCGCGCACAGCCAGAAACCGGAAATGCCGTGCACGTAGCCCAGGCGGACGGTGCCGACGGTGGACGCGCCACCGAGAACGGTCGCGGCCATGGTGCCCATGTACAGGCTCGGGCCGAGGTTACGCCCGGCGACCAGGAAGTCCTCGTTGGTCTTGGCCTTGCGCATGCCGAAGTAGCCGAGCAAGAGCATGCCGGCGGCGTAGATGAGGACGACGAATAAATCCAAAGCCATGATGGCGTGTCTCCGATTGTCTTTTTTATGGTGAAACAGAAATCATTTTGTCCTTGTGGGAGCGGGCTTGCTCGCGAAGACGGCGGCACATTCAACATTAATGTGACTGACAGATCGCTTTCGCGAGCAAGCCCGCTCCCACAGGGGATGGTGTCAGGCTGGCTGACGCATTTCAGGCTTCGCTGCGTTGGCAGTACCCTGGCTCCGGGGATCCTTCGGGCCGTAGACCAGCGCCGGTTCCGGGAACAGGCTCAGCAACATCAGGTACATCACCGAAGCCAGACCGAGAGTCACCAGCAGGCTGATGTCGATGCCGCCCGCCAACTCACCGAGCGGACCCACGAACTGCCCCGGCAGGTTGACGAAGCACAGGCCGACCGCCGCGCTCGGGATCCAGGCACCCAGGCCGCGCCAGTTCCAGCCGTGGCTGAACCAGTAGCGCCCGCCTTGCTCGCCGCGCGTGAACACTTGCAGGTCGTCCGGGCAGTAGAAGCCGCGACGCACCACCAGGCCGATGATCATGATCACCATCCATGGGGTGGTGCAGGTGATGATCAGCACGGCGAAGGTCGACACGCTCTGCACCAGGTTCGCCGCAAAGCGCCCGATGAAGATGAAGGCAATCGACAGCACGCCGATCAGCAACGTCGCCTTGACCCGCGACAGCAGACGCGGGAACACGCTCGACATGTCCAGCCCGGTGCCATACAGCGAGGTGGTGCCGGTGGACATGCCGCCGATCACCGCAATCAGGCACACCGGCAGGAAGAACCAGCTCGGCGACACCGCCAGCAGACCGCCGACGTAGTTGTTGGCCGCGATGTAGTCCGGCGCCTGGATCGCCACGATGGTCGCGGTGGTCAGGCCGAACAGGAACGGGATGAAGGTGGCGATCTGCGAGAAAATCACTGCCGCCATGATCCGCTTGCGCGAAGTTTCACGCGGGATGTAGCGAGCCCAGTCGCCGAGGAACGCACCGAAGGAAATCGGGTTGCTCATCGCTACCAGCGCAGCGCCGATGAACGCCGCCCAGAAGCCCGGCTGACCGAGGCTGACAGTGCCGGCGTAGTGCGAATCGAAGGGACCGGCGAAGGCGAAGATGCCCAGCAGGAACAGCAGGCTCGCGCTCCACACCGCGACCTTGTTCACCCACAGCAGGAAGCGGAAGCCGTAGATGCACACGGTCAGCACCAGAATCGCGAACAGACCATAGGCCAGGCCCAGGGTCAGGTCGGTTTCCGGCAGGCCGATCAGGCGTTTCGCACCACCGATCAACGCATCTCCCGAACTCCACACCGAGAGCGAGAAGAAGGCGATGGCGGTCAGCAGCGACAGGAACGAACCGACGATCCGCCCGTGCACGCCGAAGTGCGCACCGGACGACACGGCATTGTTGGTGCCGTTGAGCGGGCCGAACAGGCCCATCGGTGCGAGGATCAGCGAGCCAAGCAGCACGCCCGAAACAATCGCCCAGACGCCCGCCTGAAAGGACAGGCCAAACAGCACCGGGAAACTGCCGAGCACGGCGGTGGCAAAGGTATTCGCGCCGCCAAAGATCATGCGGAACAAGTCCACGGGACCGGCGGTGCGTTCGTTGTCCGGGATCTGTTCGACCCCGTGGGTTTCAATCTGCGTAAGGCTTTGGTCTTTGTTGTTGTTATTCATGATCTGCTCCGATCACAAAGGCGCGCTCATCGTGCGTGAGCGTCACCTGTCTTGGCTAAGGGGATGGCAGCCCTTCCGGCATTGCGGACAAATGTTCGTGGCAGGCCAGCCAATGGCCTTGTTGTTCTAGGCTCGACGCTTGTTTCTTGAAAACAATCGTCTCGCGCTCCTGGCTGAAGTGTTGCTCCCCTTGCATGCGCAGCTCGGTGGCCACGTCATGGATGAAAATCGCCACATCACCCTGCAGGCTGACGAAGGCGTTGCTCGAGGTGCAGGACAGCACCTCGAAGCCATCCTCGGCGCGCCAGCTGTCCCACAACGCCTGGTAGGCATCGCGCGACAGCAGGGGCTGTTCGAGGGTGTAGAACACGAAGCTGGCATCGGCGCTGAATGCGCCGAAGTAGGCTTCGCGATCGTTGCGGGCGAAGGCGGACACCAGATCGGCGGCCGCTTTCAGAACCTGATCACGTTCGTTCATGACCCGACCCTCAGCGGTGGACGACGCCCGGCAGTACGCAGAGCATTTCGTACAGCAGGTTGGCGGCCAGCAGCGAGGTGTTGCCGGTGGTGTCATAAGCGGGCGAGACTTCTACCAGATCGCAACCGATCAGGTCGAGGCCCTGGCAGCCGCGAACGATTTCAATCGCCTGAATGGTCGTCAGACCACCGATTTCCGGGGTGCCGGTGCCAGGCGCCCAGGCCGGGTCGATGCCGTCGATGTCGAAGCTCAGGTACACCGGACCGCCACCGACTTTCTCGCGTACTTCGGCCATCAGCGGTTCCAGCGACTTGTGCCAGCACTCTTCGGCCTGCACCACGCGAAAGCCCTGATCGCGGCTCCAGTTGAAGTCGTCAGCGGTGTAACCCTGCGCACGCAGACCAATCTGCACCACGCGGTCGCAGTCCAGAAGACCTTCTTCGACGGCGCGACGGAAGGTCGTACCGTGGGCGATCTTCTCGCCGAACATGTGATCGTTGACGTCAGCGTGGGCGTCGATGTGTACCAGACCGACCTTGCCGTGCTTTTTGTGGATGGCACGCAGGATCGGCAGGGTGATGGTGTGGTCGCCACCCAGGGTCATCGGGATCACGTTGTGCTCGAGGATGTTGTCGTAGGCTTCTTCGATGATGCGCACGGCGTCGAGCAGGTTGAAGGTGTTGATCGCCACGTCACCGATGTCGGCAACCGACAGCGAGTCGAACGGCGCAGCGCCGGTGGCCATGTTGTACGGGCGGATCATCACCGATTCGGTGCGGATGTCGCGCGGCCCGAAGCGGGTGCCGGGGCGCAGCGAAGTACCGATGTCCAGTGGCACGCCAACGAAGGCAGCGTCCAGGCCGGCAGCGGTCGGTACATGGGGGAGTCGGAGCATGGTGGCGATGCCGCCGAAGCGCGGCATTTCGTTGCCGCCCAGTGGTTGGTGAAGAATCTTGTCCACGGGTAGGGCCTCATCGTCTTTGTTTTATTTATGTCGGCGCACCGCATTCGCAAGGTCACGGGCACCGCTGTGGGCCGATTCTGCGAAATGTAGTGGGGCGGAAGAATCGCTACGAACAAAAACTTAGTTCAGATTTTTCTAAACTAATGGAATGGCTGGAGATAGACTTCTCGCCCATGCTCGTTGCCCGATCAGTGGAGTCCCCATGGCCAACGCTTTACCCGACCTGAAACTTTTGCGCATCTTCGTCAGCGTCGTGCGCCATCAGGGGTTTGCCAACGCGCAGCAGGAACTCAACCTGTCGACCTCGGCGATCAGCACCTACATGAGCCAGCTCGAAGCCGCGCTCGGTCTGGTGCTGTGCCATCGCGGACGCGGCGGTTTCAGCCTGACCAGCAAGGGCGAGCTGTTCCACCAGGAAACCCTGCGCCTGCTGGCCGAACTCGAAGGTTTCGAGCAATACGCCGCTGCGCTCAAGGGCGAACTGCGCGGCACGCTCAATCTGGGAGTGATCGACTCCACGGTCAGCGACAAGGCCTTGCCGTTCGCCGAAGCCATCGGCGCCTACAGTCAGGAACACCCGGCGGTGCATTTGCATCTGTCGGTGATGAGCCCGTATGAACTGCAACTCGGCGTGCAGGACAACCGCCTCGATCTGGCCATCGGCGCATTCTCCACGCGCATGAGCGGTCTGGTGTACATGCCGCTGTACCGCGAGCAGCACTGGCTGTATTGCAGCAGCCGTCATCCGTTGTTCAACGAACGGCGGATTCCCGAGCAGGTCATCACCCAGCAACGCATGGTCGGACGCGGCTACTGGAGCCAGGCCGAACTGGCGCGCCACGGTTTCAAACACAGCGCCGCCACCGTGGAAAGTATGGAGGCGCAACTGATTCTGGTGCTGTCCGGCGCCTATATCGGTTATCTGCCGGAGCACTACGCCCAGGCCTGGGCTGACAAGGGCGATCTGCGGGTGCTGCTGCCGGCGACCTTCGGTTATCAGGCGCCGTTTTCCATGATCATGCGCCGTGGTCGCAGCCGCGAGCCGCTGATCCAGACTTTCCGCGACCTGCTCAAAGCGCAGCTCAATCAGGCATAAGAACATGTCCAGACCCCAATGTCCGCGCTGCCTGCGCCCACAAACCCATTGCCTTTGCCCGCTGATCCCCAGCCTCGACAGCCGCACCCGCGTGTTGCTGTTGCAGCACCCGAGCGAGGTCAATCACGCGCTCAACACTGCGCGGCTGGCGGCGCTCGGTTTGAACAATGCCGAACTGATCGTCGGCGAGGTGTTCGAGGATTTGCCAACGCTGCTGAACCGGCCGGGGTATCGGGCGCGATTGCTGTTTCCGGCGGACGATGCGCAGCCGATGCAGGCTTACGCCGCGTCCGATGAACCGCTGTTGCTGGTAGTGCCGGACGGCACGTGGCGCAAGGCACGCAAGATGCTGCACCTCAATCCGCTGCTGGCGGCGTTGCCGCGGGTGACTTTGGCGCAGGGTGGGGTTTCACGGTATCGGCTGCGCAAGGCACCGGGGCCGGGGGCGTTGTCGACCATCGAGGCGATCGTTCAGGCGTTGCAGACGCTGGAAGCGCCGGCGTCTTTCGAGCCGTTGCTCAAGCCGTTCGAGGCGCTGATCGAAGGGCAGATTGCGGCGATGGGGGAGGAGACTTTCCAGCGCAATCATGCTGGAAAATAAGGGTGCTCTCACTGGCCTCTTCGCGGGCAAGCCCGCTCCCACAGGTATGGCGTCGTACTCAGCTTGTGTGTACGACAGGTACATTGTGGGAGCGGGCTTGCCCGCGAAGAGGCCAGATCATTCAGCATTCAATCCGGATCATTACTAGCGTTCGCGCATTGCCTCGGTCCGGGCCTTGAGCACCGGTTTCAGCAGGTAATCCAGCACGCTTTTCTCTCCGGTGATGATGTCCACTGTCGCCACCATTCCCGGAATGATCAGCAGCGGTTTCACATCCCCGCCCAAATGGTTTTTGTCGGTGCGCACCTGGATCAGGTAGAAGCTGTTGCCCTTGTCGTCAGTGATGGTGTCGGCGCCGATCAGTTCAAGCTTGGCGCTGAGCCCGCCGTAGATCGTGTAGTCGTAGGCGCTGAACTTGACCATGGCTTTCTGGCCCGGATGCAGGAACGCCACGTCCTGCGGCCGCACCTTGGCTTCGATCAGCAGGTTGTCTTCCAGCGGCACGATTTCCACCATGTCGCTGCCCGGCTGGACCACGCCGCCGATGGTGTTGACCTTCATCTGCTTGATCACCCCACGCACCGGCGAAGTCACTGTGGTGCGGCTGACGCGGTCGTCGATGGCGATGCTCGACGCGGTGATTTTCGACAGGTCGGTGCGTTTTTCGTTGAGCTCCTTGGCCGCCTCGGAACGGAAGGTCTGTTCCGATTCGTCGATCTTGCTGCGGATCTCGGCGATGGCCGATTCGGCGCGGGGAATCGCCAGGGTCGTGGCGTTCAATGAACCGCGAATTTCCACGGCGCTGCGTTTGAGTCGCAGGATCTCCACCGGCGACACGGCGCCGGTCTTGACCAGCGGTTCGGACATGTTCATTTCCTGATTGACCAGCGCCAGGCTCGAACTGTATTGCCCCTGTTTCGACCGAAACTCCGCCAGTTCCTGCGCCTTCTGCCGCAGTTGTTCGCTGAGGGTGCGTTGCTCGCTGGCCAGCCGCCGTTGCCGTTGTTCGTAAAGCGAGCGCTCGTCCTCGGCGACTTGCGGGGCCTTGGCAATCACCTCGTCCGAGAGCTTGAACGGCCGTCCTTCGGCCTCGGCGGACAAGCGTTCGACCTGCGCGGTCAGGGCATAACGATCGGCCTCGCTTTCGCCCTTGTTCGACAGAAACCGCGTGTCATCCAGACGCAGCAAAGTATCGCCCTTGCTGACCATTTGCCCTTCACGCACGAAGATCTCGGTGACGATCCCGCCTTCGAGGTTCTGGATCACCTGAACCTTGCTCGACGGAATCGCCTTGCCTTCGCCCATGGTCACTTCCTGGAGCACGGCGAGCTTGGCCCAGACCAGCGCACTGATCAACAGCGCCGCCGCCAGCCACACGGTGATGCGCGACCAGCGCGGTGAATCCTGCAACGAGGCGCCAGCGGTTTCCGGCATGAATTCAGCCTCGGCGCTTTTGCCGAAACTGTCGAAGTAACCGCGCGGTTTTGAAGAGGAGGAAGCAGACATGGGGCAACTCCTAGACCGCTGCCGAGCCGACCCGGCCCTTGCGCAGTGCATCGATGACCGCTTCTTTCGGACCGTCGGCGACGATCCGGCCGTTGTCCAGCACCAGCAACCGGTCCACCAGGCTCAGCATCGAGGTGCGGTGGGTGACCAGCAGCAAGGTTTTGCCCTGCACCCAGCCGTGCAGCTTCTGGCGCAGGACATCTTCGCTGCTGTTGTCCATGGCGCTGGTGGGTTCATCGAGCAGCATGATTGGCGGGTCGAGCAACAGCGCCCGCGCCAGCAACACGGCTTGGCGCTGGCCACCGGAGAGCAGTTGCCCACGCTCGCCCACCGGCCGGTCGAAGCCTTGCGGATGCTGCCGGGCAAGCTCGGTGACGCCGGTCAGTTCAGCGACTTCAAGCATCCGCGAATCGCTGATGTAGCGGGCGCCGAGGGTCAGGTTGTCACGCAGGCTGCCGGCCAGCAGCGGCAGGTCGTGGGCCACGTATCCGATCTGCTGGCGCAGGTCGGCGACATCCAGTTGCCGCAGGTCGAGGCCGTCGAGCAGCAACTGGCCTTCTTCCGGTTCGTAGAACCCCATCACCAGCCGCGCCAGGGTGCTTTTGCCCGAGCCGCTGCGGCCGATGATGCCGATCCGCTCGCCGGGTTTGACGCTGAAGCTGACGTTGCTCAAGGCCGGGGCATTCTGGCCGTTGTAGTGGAAAGTCACGGCGTTGGCGTCCAGCGCGCCTTGCAATTGCGTGCGCTCCAGCGGACGTTGTTTGCCGTCGCGCTCCTGGGGCAGGGACATCAGCGCATCGGTGCTTTTCATGGTCAGTTGCGCTTGCTGGTAGCGCGTGATCAGTCCGGCGATCTGTCCCAGCGGCGCGAGCACGCGACTGCCGAGCATGTAACTGGCCACCAGTGCACCGACGCTGAGGTTGCCGGCGATGATGCTGTAGACCCCGGCCACAATCGTCGCCATCCCCGAAAACTGCTGGATGAACAGCGTGCCGTTGGTGGCCAGCGCCGAGAGATTACGGGCGTGGCTGTCGAGGCGGGTGAGGGCGCCGTGGGTGCTTTCCCATTTGTGCTGGCGCTCGCTTTCGGCGCTGCAGGCCTTGAGGGTTTCCAGGCCGCCGAGGGTTTCGATCAGCAATGCCTGACGCTCGGCACCAAGGCTCAGGCTTTTCTGCACGGTGTCGCGCAGACGGGCCTGAATGATCATCGCGAAGATAATCGTGATCGGAAACGCCAGCAGCGGAATCACCACCAGCCAGCCACCGAGCAGGCCGATCACCACCAGCATCAACACCACGAAGGGCAGGTCGATCAGGCTGGTCAGGGTCACGGCGGTGAGAAATTCGCGCAGCCCCTGAAAGTCGTGAATGCTCTGGGCGAATCCGCCGATGGTCGCCGGCCGGGCCTTCATCGCCATGCCGGTGATGCGCTCGAATAAAGTCGCGGAAAGGATCACGTCAGTCTTCTTGCCGGCGGTGTCCAGCAGGTGCGCGCGGACCACCCGCAGCACCAGTTCAAAACCGGTGCCGATCAGCAGCCCGATGGCCAGCACCCACAGGGTTGACGTGGCCTGGTTCGGCACCACGCGGTCGTAGGTCTGCATGACGAACAGCGGCACCATCAGGCCCAGCAGGTTGATCAGGAAACTGGCGAGGATCGCATCGCTGTACAGCCATTTCGACAGCTTCAGGGTGTCGCGAAACCATGCCTGCACCCGTGGCACCAGCGGCGAGCGCAGGTCTTCCAGTTCATGCCGGGGCCGGGCGAACAGGGCCTGGCCGCTGTAGTGTTCGGTGAGTTCTTCACGGCTGACCCATTGCTCGCCGCCGTCGGCTTCGCTGGGCAGGATCAGCGCCTTGCCGTCTTCGGCAAACCGCCGCAGTACCGCCGTGCGCCCGTTGCCCAACAGCAACAGCACCGGCAGGTTCAGCGGTGAAATGTCTTTGAGTTCCCGGCGCAGCAAGCGCGCCTGCAACCCGGCCCGGGCTGCGGCGCGGGGCAGCAGGTCCAGGCTCAGGCGTTGTCTGTCCAGGGGCAGGCCGGCGCTCAGGCTGGCGCGACTGACCGTCGCGCCATGCAGTTTGCAGAGGATCAACAGACCGTCGAGCAACGGGTCATCGAAGCTCAGCCGCGGATCGATCCCGGTGTTACCGGACTGCATGCTGGTCATATTGATCGCTCCCCTGGCACTGCATCATCGGGACTACTTCAGTTCAGGCAAGCGCGCTTCGTTCTTCACCTCGGTCGCGGCAATCGCATCGGCCGGCAGCACGATCCGCTGCTTGTTCAACAACTGGCCCATGTTTGCCAGCACGCGGTACATCGAGAACTCCTCGGTGTAGCGGATCTCGGTGTAGCGGCGGTTGGCGTTGTACAGCTCGTTTTCACTGTCGAGCAGGTCGAGCAGGGTGCGCTGGCCGAGGCCGAACTGATCCTGATACGCGGCGCGCACACGCTTGGTGGTTTCTGCGTATTCGCGGGCGGTCGGGGTCTGCTTCTTGGCGTTGACCATGGCGTTCCAGGCCAGGTGAATGTTCTCGTTGAGCTGACGCAGGGCGTTGTTGCGGATGTCCATCGCCTGGTTGATCTGGTGCGCATCGGAGGCCAGTCGCGCCTTGTCGCTGCCGCCGCGGAACAGGTTGTAGTTCATCACCACGCCGACCCGCCATTCGTTGTCGTGGCCCTCGTCACCCTGCACGTTGTTGTTGGCGCCGACTGCCGCTTCGGCATCAAAGCGCGGGTAGAACGGCGACTTGGCGACTTCGTACTGGCTCTCGGCCGATTGCACGTCGGCCTGGGCGGATTTCAGGTACGGGTTGTTCTCGACCATGCTCTGCTGGGCTTCGGGCAAGGTGGCGGGCAACTCGCCGCGGGTCGAGGCGGGGGTTTCCAGCTCATCGGGCATTCGTCCGACCACGCTGTAGAAGTTCGATTCGGCGTCGGCCAGATCGACTTCGGCGGTGTCGAGGTTGTTCTGCGCCAGCGCCTTACGGGCGACCGATTGATCGGAGTCGGCGGTGCTGCCCACGCCGCGCTCGGTGCGCAGGCCGATCTGGTCGTTGACGCGCAAGTGCGCCTGCAGGTTGTTCTTGGCCAGGGTCACCAACTCACGGCGCTTGAGCACTTCGAGGTAGACCTCGATGGTGCGCAGGGCCAGGTCCTGGGCGGTGCCTTGCGCATAGTAGGCGCGCGAGTTGGAAACGCCCTTGGTGCGCTCGACTTCGTTGGCGGTGTTGAAACCGTCGAACAGCATCTGCCGCAGACGCAATTCGGACTGGGTGTAATTGAGGATTTCGGTGTGGTGGTTACCGAAGGCCCGGGTGTTGGTGTTGTCGCTGTAGCCACGCCCGTAAGCAGCGTTCAGATCCACCGACGGATAGAAGCCGCCCTTGGCGACCTTCACCTGTTCATCAGCCGACAGGCGCGCGTCCACGCGCGAGGCAAGTTCGGGGTGGGTGGCGATGGTGCTCTGGATCGCTTCGGTGAGGTTCATGGCCTGAGCTTGGGAAGTGCAAGCCATGGCCAGCAAAACCGCACTGCAGAGGGGGGTTAGAACGCGCATGGGTGCATCTCCCTGAGTCCTGATGGTGTTCCGCTGTCGCCAATTTATTGACGATATTTTTAGTAGAAAGCGTTTCATGCCTGTAACAACAGAGCTAAGAACATCCTGAAGCGTAGCTAAGAAAAAATTTTCATAAGGGCTATGCCAAAAAAAACTTATGCGGTTTGCCAATTCCGGCACATTGTTCCTCTCGAAAGCCTTTGTTTTATGCGCGTTAGGGAGCACAGAAAGGCTTGAGGAAAGTTCCACTCACTTTGCGACATACGGGCGAAGTACTGCTAAAGGGGAGGGACGCGTAGCGGCTGATGAGCGACATTTTTTTGTCACTTGGGTGATTCACCACCGTTACGTAGCGCTAGTGGGCGTGCTGCATCGAACAGAGATTCCAAGTGCCTGATGGCGCTGGCGTTTCTGGATTTGCGCAACCTGCGAAACGAACTGTCGAGGTGCGAGCGTCGCCCCGACAACCCGCTTGAGCCATGGGCTGCTTCGCAAACCAGCGCCGACGGTGGTCGGCAGCGGAGGAATGCACATGGCAACGCTCATCGGGATCGTCACTAAAGTCATTGGTCAGGTTTTCGCGCAATCGGCAGACGGCAGTCGGCGCCCATTGGTCGAAGGCGATCGGCTGTTTGCAGGAGATCAACTGATCACCGGAGCGGAGGGGGCGGTTGCCGTCCATCTGCAAAATGGCCAGGAACTGACCCTCGGTCGAGACAGCAGCCTGACCATGACCGGGCAGTTGCTCGCCGATCAGGCCGCCCACGTCAATGCCCCGGAAGCGGTGACCCCGAGCGAGTCGCAACTGACCGATGTCGAACAGATCCAGAAAGCCATTGCCGCCGGCGATGACCCGACCCAAACCGCCGAAGCGACAGCGGCCGGCCCCGGAGCCACCGGTGGCGCGCCGGGTGGCCTGGGTGGCGGCCACAGTTTTGTGTTGCTGACCGAAGTGGCGGGCCGGGTCGATCCGGTCATCGGTTTCCCGACGGCCGGTTTCAACGGCATTCCCGAGTTTCCCGAAGAACGGCATAACGCCGTGATCGACAACGGTGACGGCCAGGCCGCACCGATCGTTCCGCCACCGCCACCGGTCAACAACCCGGTGACCCTCGGCGGCCTGTCCGTGTCCGGCGGTGAACTGACCCTCAACGAAGCCAATCTGCCCGACGGTTCCGCCGCCAACCCTGGCGCGCTGACCCAGACCGGCAGCTTCACGGTATCGGCGCCGGACGGCCTGAGCAGCCTGAGCATCGGCGGCATCAACGTGATCGTCGGCGGCGTGCCGATCGGTTTCCCGCAATCGATCACCACGCAACTGGGCAACACCCTGACCATCACCGGCTACAACCCGGCCACCGGCACGGTCAGCTACAGCTACACCCTCAACGGCAACGAAACCCACGCGGCAGGCGACGGTGCCAATAACCTCAGCGAACAATTCACCGTGATCGCCGGCGACAGCAATGGCGACACCGCCACCGGCACGCTGGACGTCAACATCACCGACGACGTGCCCAAGGCTGTCGATGACAGCAACCCCAATACCGCTTCGGAAACCCTGCTGACCCTGACCGGCAGTGTGCTGTCGAACGACGTCCAGGGCGCTGACCGCATCCTCGTCGGCGCCAACAGTGGCCCGGTGGTCGGCGGCACCTTCACCGGCACTTACGGCACCCTGGTGCTGAATGCCAACGGCACTTACACCTACACCCTGAACACCAGCGATGCCGACTTCAAGGCCTTGCACGGTGGTGGCAGCGGCACCGAGACCTTCACCTACACCCTGCGCGATGCCGACGGCGACACCAGCACCGCGAACCTCGTCTTGCAGATCCACAACAACGACGACCCGGTGGTCATCAACGGGTTGAACGTCGAGGGCGGTGAGCTCACCGTCTACGAAAAAAACCTTGG
Source organism: Pseudomonas fitomaticsae (assembly GCF_021018765.1). Taxonomy (GTDB): domain Bacteria; phylum Pseudomonadota; class Gammaproteobacteria; order Pseudomonadales; family Pseudomonadaceae; genus Aquipseudomonas; species Aquipseudomonas fitomaticsae. Next base: position 1,924,747 of record NZ_CP075567.1, read on the forward strand.
CGACGGCAGCAGCCCTGACGCTCCAGCGCTGACCCAAAGCGGCACCTTCACCATCACCGCGCTCGACGGCGTCACTACGCTGACCATCGGCGGCATCGCCGTGGTCACCAATGGCGTGGCGGCAGGCTTCCCACAATCGGTGACCACGCCACTGGGCAGCACGCTGACCATCACCGGTTTCAACGCCGCCACCGGCGTCGTCAGCTACAGCTACACCTTGGTCGACAACGAAGCGCATCCGACCGCCAACGGTGCCAACGTGCTCAACGAGCAATTCGCCGTGACCGTGGTCGACGACAACGGCACCACCGCGAACGCGACGCTGGACGTGAACATCGTCGACGACCTGCCAAAAGGCGTGGACGACAGCAACGCCGGGACTGCTTCGGAATCCAACCTCACCTTGAGCGGCAACGTCCTCACCAACGACGTGCAAGGCGCTGACCGCGTGCCTGTCGGCGAAAACGCCGGCCCGATCACCGCCGGCACTTTCACCGGGACTTACGGGACATTGGTGCTGAACGCCAACGGCACGTACACCTACACCCTCAACACCAGCGACGCCGATTTCAAAGCGCTGCACGGCGGCGGCAACGGCACCGAGACCTTCACCTACACCATCACCGATGCCGACGGCGATACCAGCACCGCCAACCTCGTCTTGCAGATCCACAACAACGACGATCCGGTGATCATCAACGGCCTCGACGTGAACGGCGGCGAACTCACCGTCTACGAAAAAAACCTCGGTGACGGCAGCAGCCCCGATGCTCCAGCCCTGACCCAAAGCGGCACCTTCACCATCACCGCGCTGGATGGCGTCACCACGCTGACCATTGGCGGCATCGCTGTAGTCACCAATGGCGTGGCAGCAGGCTTCCCACAATCGGTGACCACGCCACTGGGCAGCACGCTGACCATCACTGGCTTCAACGCCGCCACCGGCGTTGTCAGCTACAGCTACACCTTGGTCGACAACGAAGCCCACCCAACCGCCAACGGCGCCAACGTGCTCAACGAGCAGTTCGCTGTGACCGTGGTCGACGACAACGGCACCACCGCCAATGCCACGCTGGACGTGAACATCGTCGACGACCTGCCAAAAGGCGTGGACGACAGCAACGCCGGCACCGCTTCGGAATCCAACCTCACCTTGAGCGGCAACGTCCTCACCAACGACGTGCAAGGCGCCGACCGCGTGCCAACCGGCCCCAATGCCGGCCCGATCACCGCCGGCACTTTCACCGGGACTTACGGGACATTGGTGCTGAACGCCAACGGCACGTACACCTACACCCTCAACACCAGCGACGCCGATTTCAAAGCGCTGCACGGCGGCGGCAACGGCACCGAGACCTTCACCTACACCATCACCGATGCCGACGGCGACACCAGCACCGCCAACCTGGTGCTGAACATCCACAACAATGACGATCAGGTCTACCTCAACGGCCTCGACGTCAACGGTGGCGAACTCACCGTCTACGAGAAAAACCTCAGCGACGGCACCAGCCCCGACACCCCGGCGCTGACCCAGAGCGGCACCTTTACCGTCACTGCGCTCGATGGTCTGCAAACCCTGACCGTGGGTGGCATCGCCGTGATCACCAATGGCGTGGCGGCAGGCTTCCCGCAATCGGCGGTCACGCCGCTGGGCAGCACGCTGACCATCACTGGATACGACCCGGCCACCGGCGTGGTCAGCTACAGCTACACCCTGGTGGATAACGAAACCCATCCGACCGCCAACGGCGCCAACAGCATCACCGAGAACTTCAACGTGGTGGCGACCGACACCGATGGCAGCACCGCCACCGGGCAGATCAACGTCAACATCATCGACGACCTGCCGACCGCCAAACCCGACGCGACGTCGGTGCAGGAGGGCGGCACCGTCAGCGGCAACGTGCTGGACAACGACATCGGCGGCGCCGACGGCCCGGCAGCCAGTGGCGCGGTAGTGGGCGTGCGCGCCGGCTCCGACACCTCGACCTCGGCCATTGGCGGGCTCAACAGCAACATCAACGGCACCTACGGCTACCTGACCCTCGACGCCAACGGCAACGCGGTCTATCACAGCAACCCGAATGCCGTGAGCGGCCCGGGTGCGGTGGACGTGTTCGTGTACACCGTGCGTGATTCCGACGGCGATGAAAGCACCACCACCATCACCATCGATGTCTACAACAGCTGCCTCAAAGCGGTCAGCGACACCGACGTCACCGTGTACGAAAAAGCCCTCGACCTGACCAAGGACGGCCAGGATCTGGCCCCTGGCACGGTCACCGGCAGCGACCCGACCAGCACCGGAGAAACCGCGTCCGGCACGCTGGTCGGCTCGGTCACCGGCGCGGTCGGTGCGATCAGCTACGCGCTGGTCGGCAGCGCCACCGGCAACTACGGGCAAATCGTGCTCAACCCCAACGGCACGTACACCTACACCCTGACCTCACCGGCCAGCACCACCCCGCACGCCGACGACGGCGCCAACACCCTGACCGAAACCTTCACCTACCAGGCCACCGATTCGCTGGGCAACGTCGTTACCAGCACTCTCGTGGTCAACATCGTCGATGACGTACCGAAGGCGATCAACGACAGCAACGCCAGCACCGCGTCGGAGACCCAGCTGACCCTCAACGGCAACGTGCTGACCAACGACGTGCAAGGCGCCGACTTGGTGGCGACCGGCCCGAATGCCGGCCCGATCACCCCCGGCACCTTCACCGGCACTTACGGCACGTTGGTGTTGAACGCCAACGGCACGTACACCTACACGCTTAACACCAACGATGCAGACTTCAAGAATCTGCACGGCGGTGGCAACGGCACCGAGACCTTCACCTACACCCTGACCGATGCCGACGGCGACACCAGCACCGCCAACCTGGTGCTGAACATCCACAACAACGACGATCCGGTGGTCCTCAACGGCCTCGACGTGAATGGCGGCGAACTCACCGTCTACGAGAAAAACCTCAGCGACGGCACCAGCCCCAACACCCCGGCGCTGACCCAGAGCGGCACCTTCACCGTGACGGCCCTCGACGGTCTGCAAACCCTGACCGTGGGTGGCATCGCCGTGATGACCAACGGCGTGGCCGCCGGCTTCCCGCAATCGACCGTCACTCCGCTGGGCAGCACGCTGACCATCACCGGTTACAACCCGGCAACCGGCGTGGTGAGTTACAGCTACACCCTGGTCGATAACGAAACCCACCCGAACGCCAACGGCGCCAACAGCATCACCGAGAACTTCAACGTGGTGGCGACGGACACCGACGGCAGCACCGCGACCGGGCAGATCAACGTCAACATCATCGACGACCTGCCAACCGCCAAGGCTGATACCGGCTCGGTGGCGGAGGGCGGCACCGTCAACATCAGCGTGCTGGGCAACGACATCAGCGGCGCGGATGGCGCGGCGATCGTGGTCGGCGTGCGCGGCGGCGGCAACACCGCGACCTCAGCCATCGGCGGCCTCAACAGCAATATCAACGGCAACTACGGTTACCTGACCCTCGATGCAGCCGGCAACGCGGTCTATCACAGCAACCCGAACTCGGTGAGCCCGCCGGGCGCTACCGACACCTTCACCTACACCATTCGCGACAGTGACGGCGACGAAAGCACCACCACCATCACCGTCAACGTCGCCGACAGCAAACTCGTGGCCTCGACCGATCAGGACGTCACCGTCTACGAGAAAGCCCTCGACCTGACCAAGGACGGGCAAGATCTGGCCCCCGGCACGGTCACCGGCAGCGACCCGAGCAACACCGGCGAAACCGCGAGCGGTACGCTGGTCGGCTCGGTCAGCGGCGGCAGCGGCGCGATCACCTACACCCTAGTCGGTAGCGCCACCGGGACTTACGGGCAGATCCAGCTCAACGCCGACGGCACCTACACCTACACCCTGACCTCGGCGCCGAAAACCACGCCGAACGCCAACGACGGGCCGAACACCCTGAGCGAAAGCTTCACCTACAAAGCCACCGATGCGCTGGGCAACAGCACCACCAGCACCCTCGTGGTCAACATCGTCGACGACGTGCCCAAAGCGGTGGCGTCGGATCGGTCGGTGGCGGCGGTGGAGATCGACTCCAACATCCTCATCGTCCTCGACATCTCCGGCAGCATGGCCGACGCCTCCGGCGTACCGGGCCTGTCGCGGCTGGAGCTGGCCAAGCAGGCGATCAGCGCCTTGCTCGACAAATACGACGATCTGGGCGATGTGAAAGTGCAGCTCGTCACCTTCAGCAGCAACGCCACCGACCGCACTTCGGTGTGGGTCGATGTCGCCACGGCCAAGACCCTTCTGGCCGGCCTGAGCGCTGGCGGCGGCACCAACTACGATGCGGCCGTGGCGACCATGTACAACGCGTTCAACACCTCGGGCAAACTCACCGGGGCACAGAACGTCGGCTACTTCTTCTCCGACGGCAAACCCAACGAGGGTGACATCGGCACCGCCGACGAAGCGGCGCTGAAAAACTTCCTCGATGCCAACAACATCAAGAACTACGCGATCGGCCTGGGCAGCGGCGTGAGCAACGCCAACCTCGATCCGCTGGCGTACGACGGCATCACCCACACCAACACCAACGCGGTGGTGGTCACCGACCTCAATCAACTCAACTCGGTGCTCTCCGGCACGGTTGAGGGCGCGCCGGTCACCGGTTCGCTGCTGGGCGAGGGCGGCACGTTCGGCGCCGATGGCGGGTTCATCAAATCCATCGTGGTCGACGGCACCACCTACACCTATGACCCGAAAGCCAACGGCGGTCAGGGTTCACTGGTCGCCAGCGGCGGCGCCAACCACGGCACCTTCAACACGGTGAACAACACCCTGAGCATCGCCACCAACAACAGCGGCACCCTGGTGGTGAATCTCGACACCGGCGACTACAGCTACACCTCGCAGAAAACCACCGCCGTGGTGATCACCGAGAACATCGGCTTCACCCTCAGCGACAACGACGGCGACCTCGCCAGTTCGACCCTGACCGTGAAAGTGATCCCCAACGCGCCTCCGGTGGCGGTGGACGACCACATCATCACCAACGTGCTGTCGGGCAACATCGTGGTGCCGGGCGAACTGTTGCTGGCCAACGACACCGACCCCAACGGCGACACCCTCAACGCCACGCCAACCTCGTTCAACACCGGCTGGATCTCCAAGTCGGCAGACTTCACCGGCACCGGCGCGATCAGCTTCACCGGCACCAACGCCAACACCGCCGCCAACCAGAACCTGGCCAACGTGCGTAATTCGTTCAGCGCCAACGCCGCGACCATGACCGCCGTGCTGGTGGTCAGCGGCTACCTCGGCGCGGTGACCAACACCAACGCCAACGATGAAGACCGCATCACCGTCAACCTGCGCCAGGGCGAAACCCTCAACCTGGACCACAACCTGGCGGCCGGTCACATCACCATGGAGTACTCGATCAACGGCGGCGCCTGGATCGCCCTCACGGACGGCCAGACCCTGACCGCGACGTCCGACGGCGTCTACCAGATCCACATCACCAACATCACCAACACCACGGGCAGCAACGCCAACGCGGCGGAAAACTACCAGCTGACCATGACCCTCAACTACGCCGGGGCCCACGACATCACCCCGGACTACCATGGCACCTACACCGCCAACGACAACCACGGCGGCAGCGACACGGCCAACGTGACCATCAGCTATCAGGACGGCCACACCCTCACCGGCACCTCGGGCGATGACGTGCTGGTGGCCGGCACAGGCGACAACATCATCAACGCCGGCGACGGCAACGACGTGCTGACCGCAGGCTCCGGCAACAACGAACTGCACGGCGGCGCCGGCAACGACTTGCTCTACAGCGGCCCGGGCAACGACCTGCTCGACGGTGGCACTGGCATCGACACCGCCAGCTACGCCCACGCGACCGCCGGGGTGACCGTCAACCTCGGTCTGCTCGGTGCGCAAAACACCATTGGCGCCGGGACAGACACCCTGACCGGTATCGAAAACCTCGTCGGCTCGAACTTCAACGACACCCTCACCGGCGACAACAATAACAACGTCATCAATGGCGGCCTGGGTAACGACATCCTCAACGGCGGTGGCGGTGACGACCTGCTGATCGGCGGGATGGGCAACAACACCCTGACCGGCGGGCCGGGCGCCGACACCTTCCAGTGGCTCAAGGGCAACAGCGGCCACGACACCGTCACCGACTTCACCCCGGGCACCGACAAGCTCGACCTGTCGCAACTGCTGCAAGGTGAAAACGGCACGGCGGCGTCACTGGATGACTACCTGCACTTCACCGTCACCGGCAGCGGTGCTTCGGTGGTCACCACCATCGACGTCAGCGCCATGGCCGGCGCCACGCCGAACCAGACCATCGACCTGGCCGGCGTCAACCTCGCCAGCCACTACGGCGTGACACCGGGGGCGGGCGGGTTGATCGCCAGCGGGCACGACACGGCGACGATCATCAACGGCATGTTGAATGATCATTCGTTGAAGGTGGATACGGTATAGGCCGGAGCTGAAACGACAAAACCCGCCGACCCGATCAAACGGGACGGCGGGTTTTTCTTTGCTCAGGCTACAGCGGCGCCTCAGTCTTCAGTTCCAGATTATCCAGCACCCGATTTACCGCCAGTTCCGCCAGCATGATCAGCTGCCCGATACCCAGCAGCACATGCCGCTGCGGCGTATCGATCATCCCGGCGAAATCGCTGGCCATGGTTTTGGCCGAGGTCAGGGTTTCGCAGGCGTCAGCCAGCAGTTCTTCGCTGGGGATGCCGGGGGCGATCAGGTAGCGGGTGTTGGGTTTGAGCAGCGGTTTTCTGGGGTGGAACGGATTGAGGTAGTGATCGAGGGCGCGTTCGGCGGCTTCGTGGAATTTCTTGGAATCGAGGGTTTCGTAGGGCGAAGTCGAATCGACTTCCGGCGGGTTTGGCGTGGGTTTGACCATGGATAAAGCCTCTAGAGTGGTGGAGGCGCCACGCTTCGCTGCTAAACGAAAGAGGTGGCGGCCGTACGCGGGTTAGCAGACCAGGACTCTAGAACCCGGCGCACCGAAGTGCCCCACGCAAAGCCGCCATAACGTGAACGGACAGGCGTGAGCCTGATCACGAACGAACGGCATTGTGCGTCTAGAGTAGATCCGGGCTGCTAAACCCGATCGCTGCTTTTCAGCGACCGCCAAACAATAGAACCCACCCCCAAGGCGCACAAGCCGGCGGATTCTGGCGGATGCGTAGGCAAAGGCGCAAGGTGGTGTGGCTTTGCGGACATAAGCTTCAACACTATTCAACAAGGGCTTTCGAAGGCGCGGAACGACAAAACCCGCACTTCCGGATTAAAGGAAGTGCGGGCTTGAAGGACCGGGCTGAAAATCAGATGCGTGCTATTTAATTGCTATTCGCTCCATATCGAAGTGGTCGATTCCAATCAAATCCAGTTGAGGTGTTACGATTTGCATGAACCAAATATCATTTCCGGGCGCTCTGAAGGACACTAATTGTTGGTAGGGGTAATTGGCAAGATATTGAGTGGGATTTATTTTCTGTTTGTCCTTGTTTAAGAAGTTAACAGTGATATTGCTGTGTTGAACGAATCGGCAATAGCATTGGACGTAAGAGTATCCCCAGTTGAACTCAATAAGCATGTTCTGCGAACTTCCGGTCCCATGGACGTGCATCTCGAGGATCTGCCCCGAACTGGCGCCCGGTATTGCAGCGAACGGGCCACCGTGTGCAGGTAAAATACTCGACAGGGCGGTGATTCCCAAGTTGCCATCTCCCCCGATAAATCTGATGGTCATGCTTGCCAATTCGATGTGTCCGCCGACCGCAATGACATTTGTTCCGTAGTTGTCGAAGTTTTCCGACAATATCGGGGGCGCATTTTTGATTACATAGGGGATGGAGTATGGAAATACCACCTTGCTTTGCGGGTCAATGTTGAAGTAAACGGTCGTCTTGACCCGGAATGCTGAATTGTTTTTAAGTAATAACAGCTGCTCTCGCGAAATGGCACGACTGAAGCCATTCAGTTTTTCATCGGGAGTTAGTGTGCCACCCCGGACGACCGAGAAAGTAGAGGTGCCTTCGATATCTATATCGACAGTATAATTACCTACAGGAAATGGCCATGACTTGAATTCTACTGACGGTTGCTCTTTGAAAGCGTTAAGGTCCAATACGTTTGCAGAGTCAGCTTTATCAATGACCGAGACGGGAAACCGTTGATCCCCATCCGCAATCTTCTTCACATCAAACTTCCGCAATGGCGACTGCGCGATCTGCTTGCCCCCACGATTCAAGTTCCAGCGCAAATGAACCACTTGCCCGTGCCAGCTTGCCAACATCGCCACGGTCAAGAGGGTATTGATCCGGTTGTTGCTGTTGAACGCTACCAATGGAAACGTCTCAGAGCCCTTTGGGCTAACTACAATCAAGCGTGCGCGATCGCCCTCCCGTGCCTCAGGGAATTCAATCCGCACAGTGACGCCATCGGGATGGGCCAGCGGATCAATCGGACTTACCACCGGCTTCACCAAAGACGGTGGTTGCAACTCGATGACCTTCTCGTCACCGATCTTCAACGGCAGCGGTTCGGACATGACCCTGACTTTGTTCGGATTGATGATCGCGCATTGCACCATCAGCGACGAACCGGGGTAAGGGCCGACATATTTGGCAGGCACCTTGAAAATGATGGGTAGCGTCCGGTCGGTGACGATCTGCCGGAAAATGACAAGGACCGGCACCCCGGCATTGTCGACGGTTTGCCAGAGCAGTTGGACAGTCGCCCCCGATTTCAGAGGCCAATAGTCGGCGCACTGTACCTTGACCTCCTGGGTATCCACGGGGACGGTGCCGGTATTTTCCAGTGGCGTTACGGTGGGTTGGCCCAGTGTGAATGTTCCACCGGTAATGGTGACATCGGCGGGTTTCGACTCCTGGGTCTTGCCGGCTCGGGTCAGCGTGTAGGTCGCGCGGCAACTGCCTCTGATGAGGTTTTGCACACGGAAGTTTTCGACATCCACCTTCAACGAGCGGGTGGCGGCCGACACCGATATCGAGTAGCTATGGCTAACGGGGTCGCCCCCTTCGGTGACGCCCTCAAGTAAAAGCACCACCACATCACCAATCGCGAAAACCCCGGTGATCAATATCGGCATGGGGCCGCCCGCGAGCCAATCGTGGTGCACCACGTTGTCGATATCGGCCAATTCGAAAATGGGGGCAACCAGCAACACGATGCCGGGCTTGAATACAATCTCCAGTGCATCCGACCAGCCACTGGAGTTCTCAACCACATCGAAGACCTCCCATCGCACGATTATCAGGTTGGTGGGCTTGAGGGGGACGAGCATTTCCGGTGTCAGTTCGAATTCGATATCGCCCAGTGCGGTGACTTCGATTTCCAGCAGCAGCGGGCCGAAAGCGAGCACCACGGTGTCGCCGATTTGCTGATTGAAGTACTTCGGTACTGTCACAGACATCCCGTCGTTGATTACGGTCTGATCGATGATCGTTTCCGAGGCGACAGGCAATTTCAGACCCTGATTGAATGGCTTGCCGCCATCCGTGTCAGACTCGCCCGGGGCTGGACGTTTAAAAAACAGCAGGGCATGCGGCGAGTCCTCCGTAGAGTTGTCGCTGATACGGCGAACTTCGACCCATATATCCTTCTTTTCCGATAGCAGGGGGGGAAACTTGCTTTCCATGACGGCGGCGGAGATATAACAGGGGATATTTTTCGCTTCCCCGTTGCTGTCGAAATGTGCGTCGGTAACTGGAAACTCCACTACCGGCGCGTTTTTCGTTTCTATGAAGACTTTGATGTGGTCGCCGATCTCCATGTTCAGATAGGAAAGGATGTAAATCAGCAAGCCATTTCGGTCGCCATGCACCATGTTGATGTTGACACCCAGGCTGCCATCCGATTGAGACTTGTATCCGACCGGATTGGGCGGGGGTACGGCAAGTGCACCGATACCGCTGCGGTCAGGCGGAAAAACAACGATTGTTTCGGGGGTGGAATCGGACGCTGTAAGTGGACTGTTCATGTACGCGCACCTTCGCAAGGGGTGCCCGACTGTCTGGATGCCGGCACCGTTGATGAAGGATTAGAGCGCTGACGCGTAGGCCTGCCTACTGTCAGATCTGACAGGGGTACGAGGGTTTTCGACGAGCGGTTATCGTGCGGGGGCTCAGGACTTGTGCAACGTCTTCTGCCGCAAGATATAAACCGTCACCAGCACCGCACTGGTCAGCATGAACCCCCGCGCCCACATCAGTGGTACCAGGTAGCACGAGAACAGAATGCTCGCCCACATCAGCCCGATCGCGTAGACCTTGCCCTTGAGCGGTATGCCGTTGCCGTCGAGGTAATCGCGGATCCATGGCCCGAGCCGGGGATGCTCCACCAGCCATTGATAGAAACGCGGAGAGCTGCGGGCGAAGCAGGCGGCTGCCAGCAGGAGGAAAGGAGTGGTGGGGAGAACAGGCAGGAATATCCCGATCACCCCCAATGCCACGCTCAGCCAGCCGATGGCCAGCAGGATGTAGCGCAACATCAGGGGGCGGTTGCCTATGGGGTTGTCCATAGGCCGGATCTTAGTGGTGACGTGGCTTGAGGATCGCCGGTTTTTCGTCGGGTGCCTGGCACAGCAGGTACAGCGCGGTCAGGGCTTCCGGGATCTGCACGATCATGTCGTCCATCAGGTTGGCGTCCCTGGCGATGTCTTCGAACTCCGGCTGTTCGTCGAACAGGCCCGAACCGACCATGATCGGCAGCAACATTTCGCTGACTTCTTCTTCGGCGGTTTCGAACCAGGCCGCTTCGCGCAGGAACACGCCTTCCATGAAGCCGATGCACCAGCCGCGCAGTTCGGAATCGTCCGGGTCGTCGCCCAGGTCCAGTTCGCATGGCAGCTCGAATTCTTCATCGGAGGCCAGTTGGCGGGCGATGTGAGCCTTGAGGCCGATCAGCGTGGCTTCAATCTCTTCGCGCTGGGCTTCGCTGCTGTAATGCGGCTCTTCGGCGAACAGGGCGTCGATCCACTCACGATCCGGCACCACGTCGGCGCAGATCGACAGCGCAGTCAGGTAACCGTGAGCGGCCACGTAGTCCAGCGCCTCTTCATGCAGCTCGTCGGCGTCGAGGAAGACTTGCAGGCGGGTTAGTTGCTCGGCGAAGGACATTAAAGGGCTACCTTGGGGGAATAAACAATGCGGGAATTCTAGGCCTTCTTGAGCCCTCAAGCCAGCCGCACGGCAGATTTGCCCGCACAAGCTTCTTATCGGCGGTGCCCTTTGCCGGGAAGGGCTCGGGTATACTGCCGCGCTTTGCGATCCCTGCCGGTGTCGCGGCTGATTGTGTACGGCGCTATGCAACGCGCGCTTACGTTTTGTTTAAAGCAGCCTCGGCTGTCTTGAACCAGCCTGTGCAGGGATGTTTCGGTGGATTTTTGGAGTTTTTATGCTCGAACAGGCTCAACGCGTCCTCAAGGACATCTTCGGCTACGACAGTTTCCGTGGCCGTCAGGGTGCAATCATTGAGCGCGTGGCCAGTGGCGGTGATGCCCTTGTCCTGATGCCGACCGGCGGCGGCAAGTCCCTGTGCTTCCAGGTGCCGGCGCTGCTGCGCGACGGCCTGGCGGTGGTGGTGTCGCCGCTGATCGCGTTGATGGATGATCAGGTCGCCACCCTCGAAGAGCTGGGCGTGGCCGCCGCCGCGTTGAACTCCACATTAAGCGCTGAACAACAGCGCGACCTCGCCAACCGGATCAAGCGCGGCGAAGTGAAAATGCTGTATCTGGCGCCGGAGCGTCTGGTGCAGCCGCGCATGCTGTCGTTCCTGCAAGGCTTGAACATCGCCCTGTTCGCCATCGACGAAGCGCACTGCGTGTCGCAATGGGGCCATGACTTCCGCCCGGAATACCTGCAACTGGGGCAGTTGGCGGAAATGTTCCCCGACGTGCCGCGCATCGCCCTGACCGCCACCGCCGACAAACGTACCCGGGAAGAAATCGTCACTCGCCTGCACCTGCAGAACGCCGAGCGTTTCCTCTCGAGCTTCGACCGGCCGAACATCTTCTACCGCATCGTGCCCAAGGAGCAGCCGCGCAAGCAGTTGCTGGCGTTCCTGGCCGAGCGGCGTAGCGATGCCGGCATCGTTTATTGCCTGTCGCGCAAGAAGGTCGAAGAGGTGGCCGCGTTTCTCACCGAGCAGGGTTTCCCGGCGCTGCCGTACCACGCCGGTCTGCCCAACGATCTGCGCGCCTATCACCAGAAGCGCTTCCTCAATGAGGAAGGCCTGATCATGGTTGCCACCGTGGCGTTCGGCATGGGCATCGACAAACCCAACGTGCGCTTCGTCGCTCACCTCGACCTGCCGAAATCCCTTGAAGCCTATTACCAGGAAACCGGACGCGGCGGCCGTGACGGTCTGCCGGCGGACGCGTGGATGGCCTACGGTCTGCAAGACGTGGTGATGCTCAAGCAGATGCTGCAGAACTCCGAGGGCGACGAACGCCACAAGCGTCTGGAGCAGCACAAGCTCGACGCGATGCTCTCGCTCTGCGAGGAAACCCGCTGCCGCCGTCAGGCGCTACTGGCGTACTTCGACGAAGACATGCCCGAGCCTTGCGGCCACTGCGACAACTGCACCGACGGCGTGCAGACCTGGGACGCCACCGAGCCTGCGCGTCAGGCGCTGTCAGCGATCTATCGCACCGGCCAGCGTTACGGCGTCGGCCATCTGGTGGACGTGTTGCTGGGCAAGGACAACGAAAAGGTTCGCAGCTTCGGCCATCAGCACCTGTCGGTGTATGGCGTCGGCAAGGCGCTGAGCGAGAGCGAATGGCGCTCGCTGTTCCGTCAACTGGTCGCTCGCGGCCTGGCCGATGTCGATCACGAAGGCTACGGCGGGCTACGCCTGAGCGACACCTGTCGGCCGTTGCTCAAGGGCGAGGTGAGCCTGGAGCTGCGCCGCGACCTCAAGCCGCAAGTCAGCGCCAAGAGCGGCAGCAAGAGCCCGGCCAGCCAGCTGGTGCGGGGCGAAGAGCGCGAACAGTGGGAAGCGCTGCGTGCCCTGCGGCGCAAACTGGCGGAAGAACACGGCGTGCCGCCGTACGTCATCTTCCCCGACTCGACCCTGCTGGAAATGCTCCGCAGCCAGCCGACCTCGCTGGCGGACATGGCCCGGGTCAGCGGCGTCGGCGCGCGCAAGCTGGAGCGTTACGGCGAGGCCTTCCTCGAAGTGCTCGGCGGCGAGGCCGAGGCGCCGAAAGTGGTGGCCGACGTGCGCCACGAACTGATCACCCTGGCCCGCGCCGGCATGACGCCGTTGCAGATCTCCGGTCAGTTGCAGTGCTCGGAAAAGAACGTCTACACCATGCTCGCCGAAGCCATCGGCAAGCAGCAGCTGTCGCTGGAACAGGCGCTGGATCTGCCGGAAGACCTGATGGGCGAAGTCCAGGATGCGTTCCTCGACGGCGAAGGCGAGTTGCCGTCGGTCGCCGAAGTGGCCGAGCTGTTTGCCGGTCGCGTACCGGAAGGCGTGCTTTACTGCGTGCGGGCTGCGCTGCAATCCGAGTTTGAAATGTAAGAGGGCGTTTGTGCCAACCGTTATACGGTTGTAACGATTCAGTACAGGACGCCTCTTGCCTATAGGCAAATGTCATGCTTAGCTGACTAATAATTAGTTTTTCTCTATTTGTTCAGTCTAATCATGAGTGTTTTATGCCGTTAACCGATCAACACCGTTTTGGCATGCAATTGGCCCAGATGTCCCGTGGCTGGCGTGCCGAACTGGATCGCCGGCTGGCCGGCCTGGGGTTGTCCCAGGCGCGCTGGCTGGTGCTGCTGCATCTGGCGCGCTTCGAAGAGGCGCCGACCCAACGGGAGCTGGCGCAAAGCGTCGGCGTCGAAGGGCCGACCCTGGCCCGTCTGCTCGACAGCCTGGAAAGCCAGGGACTGGTGCAACGCCAGTCCGTGATGGAAGACCGTCGGGCGAAAAAAATCGTGCTGTGCTCACCGGCCCTGCCGCTGATCGAACAGATCGAAACCATCGCTACACAATTGCGCAAGGAATTGTTCGAAGGCGTCGACGAGGCGGATCTGAAGGTGTGCATGCGGGTTCACGGGCACATTCTGGCCAATCTGGAAAAGTCTTGAGGTACAACTGCGTGCCGTTTTTTTGAGAGATCGCGCTGGGCAGACTATAAGAACTACTGGGCAATATCGTGTTCGTACCGGATGTGCGAACGCATAGAAGTCGGTTTTGCTTATTTAAGGGATGCTCATGCTCGGAAGTCGGCACGTGGTACTGCGTTGCGCCAACTCGCTGTTGGTGGCCGGTGTTCTCACCTGGTCCACCGCGTCATTGGCGCTGGGGCTCGGTGACATCACCGTGCATTCAGCCCTCAATCAGCCGCTCAAGGCTGACATCGCTCTGGTGGATGTCGGGGGCGTCAGCGAAAGCGAACTGGCGGTCCGTCTGGCCTCGGCGGACGAGTTTGGCCGCGCCGGTATCGAGCGCGTGTTCTTTCTCAATGACCTCAAGTTCACTCCGATCCTGCGCGGCAATCGCAACATGATCCGGGTGACGTCCAGCAAACCGGTCAACGAACCCTTTCTGAATTTCCTCGTGCAGCTCGATCAGCCCAACGGCCACCTGCTGCGCGAATACACAGTGCTGATCGATCCGCCGGGTTCGCCGGGGATTGTCCCGGCCACCGACGAGCCAACTGCGCGTGCGCAATCGTCGGAGTTCCCGACCCCCGAGGCTCCCTCCGCAACCACGCCGGCCAAACCTGCTGCGCCGGTGCAGCCACCGGCCCCGGTCGCCGACGCGCAGGCCGAGCAGCTGGCGGCGAGCCTTGTGCAGAACCAGCAACTGCAAAAAACCATCGATGAATTGAACGTGAAGCTTCAGGCCCAGGAAGTGCTGATCGCTGACGGCAAGAAACAGCTCGGTGATTTGCAGGCTCGTCTGATTGAAGTGCAGCAGGCTCCGCCAGTACCGGTAGCCCCCGTGGCGCCTGCGCCTGCGCCGGTCATTGCCCCGGTCGAGTCTCAGGAGGATTCACTCAACTGGCCGCTGCTCGGCGGATTGCTGCTGGTACTGGGGTTGTTGGTGGCAGGGCTGTACGTGCGCCGGCAACGCCAGCAGGCGCAAGGAGCCGAGGCGCCGTTGCCGTTCCTGCCGGTACGCAACGAACCTCCGGTCGACGACGTCGAACCGATGCAGCCGAGTACAGTTCACAGTGCTGTCGAGCATCGCGATGACCACGCCAACGGCGATGTGCTGGAAGCGGTCGGCATTTATCTGGCCTACGGACGCTTGGGTGAGGCTGCCGGTCTGTTGCGCGATGCGTTGCAGCGGGAGCCGGAGCGCATCGACCTTGGTGTGCAGTTGCTTGAAGTGCTGGGGCGGCAGGGCGACACGCCGGCCTATGACGAGCAGGAAAACCGTCTGCGCCAGCTCGGGGTCGAGGATCAGCGTTTGCAGGAGATTCGCGCCCGCTATCCGAAACTGGTCAGTGCCGCACCTTTGGTGTCGGCCCCGTTGATTGCCGCAGTGCCGATCGCCCCCTCTGTGGAGCCGGAACCCGAAGACAATTTTGAACTGAACCTTGATCAGCTCTCAATGGCCTCCAGTTGGGATCTTGAGGAAACGCGCCCGGCCACCACAGCACCTGAACAGGCTCCATCAACGCTGGGTTCCGATCTGCAGGTATTGCCACAGGATTTCGAGTTGCCGGAAAACTTGCCCGACGATGCTGAAACCGCCGAGCTGGAATGGATCGCCGAGCCTGAAGCGCAGCCACTGGACGAGGACTTTCTCAACGAGTTTGGCGATCCCGGTTCGTCGCTGTCGCTGGAGCCACTGGAGCTGCATGCCCCGGAACTGGACCCCGAACCCTCGGACGCCGCCAACGCCGGCAAGCTCCAACAGGCCCAGACCTGCATCGATGACGGCGATATCGACAGCGCCATTGCCTTGCTCAACGAACTGCTCAAGGAAGCCGACGAACCCCTCAAGCAAACGGCGCGCACGTTGTTGGCGGGGATTCGTTGACCGTTGTCAGAAGGTCTGCCCGAGGTTGAGGTACACCGCCTGCTCATCCGCATCGTTCAGGCCATAACTGAAATTCAACGGCCCCAGCGGCGTATCGAAGCCGATGAACACACTGGCGGCGTTGATGTAGCCGCTGTCGAACTCGTTGTCGTTGTTCCATGCCCGGCCGCGTTCCAGTGAGGCGCCAGCGTACAGCGGGAAATCCAGTGGCAGGTACGAACGCGGCGTGAGGCGGCGGTAATACACCGCGCGCATCAGACTGACGTTCTGTCCGGAGATCGCGTCCTCGCGGAAACCGGACAATTGCCGGGCACCGCCGAGCAGGAAACTGGAGGTCACCACGTTGGCATCGTCCAGCGTGCGGCCGTAACGGCCACCCAGAATCAAAGTGTCCGGGCCACTGCTCATGGCCTTGTCCAGTTTGAACTCCCACTGCCGGTAGCGCGTGTCGGAGCCCAGGCTCGGCTCGAACTGCACCAGCGTCAGGCCGATGTCTTCGCCTTCGTGGGGGTAGTAGACGTTGTCCAGCGAGTCGAACGAGTACTTCAGCGCATAGAACCCTTCGTTGAAGTTTTCGCTCGGTAGATCCTGATCGCCAATCCGCACATCCGCCTTGCCCCAGGCTTCGCCGACGCCGAAACGGACTTCGCCGCTGTTGCCGATCTGCCGACCGAAATTGAGGCCGAAGCCGTAGCGTTCGACGCGATACTGGGCGATCGGATCGTTGTCCAGCACCGAGTCGACGTTCTGCGCGGCAAACGACGCATAAGGCGCGACGAAGTAGCGAGAGCCCACGTCCAGTGGTTGATAGAACTCGCTGTACAACTCTTGTTTATCGCCGATCTGCGCCCGGGTCAGCCATTCCGCACCGAGGCGGTTGATGCCGTTCATGCGGTAACTGGCGCCGAGGTTGAAAGCGCTGTCGCCGCGCATGTCGTCCGACAGGTTGAGGCCGACCCGCAGATAATCGGTGCCGGTGCGTTTGCCCCGCGCGCTGATCACCAGCGTGTGATCCGCGCCCTTGTGCACCACGCGGTATTGCACCTGCTCGAAGTAATCGAGGCCGTACAGGGTGCCCATGTCGGTCTGCAGACGACCCAGATCCAGCGGTTCGCCGATATGCTGGCGGATGTAGTAGCGGATCACGTCATCGCCGACTTTCGAGTCGTTCTCGACCTTGATCGCGGTGATGATCGGCGTGCGCTGGCCCGGCGCGCGGGCGGCGTTGAGTTCAGCGTCCTGCGACTGCACGGGTTTGAGGCGTGCGAGGCGCACGTTCAGGGCCTGGGTCGCGCGGTAGCCGGCGTCGATCATCTCCTGGCCGCGACCGAAGTCGGTGGCGCCGAAACTCGCCAGCGGCGGCTGGATCAGCACGTCATCGGGGTGCAGGGTCGCCAGTTGCTCTTCGGAGTTGCGTCGGGTCATCAGGGTGATCGACTGGTTCAGCACATCGACCACGGTCACCAGTTGCTTGCGGTTGCGCAGCGGGGTGCCGATGTCGACCACGATGGCCACGTCGACGCCCATTTCCCGGGCCACGTCGAGAGGGATGTTGTCAGTCATGCCGCCGTCCACCAGCAGACGACCATTGAGTTCGACCGGGGCGAACACCGCCGGGATCGACATGCTGGCGCGGATCACCTGGGGCAGGTGGCCCTTGCGGAACACCACTTTTTCGCCGTTGGCGATGTCGGTGGTCACGGCGCGGAAGGGGATGGGCAGCTTGTCGAAATCCCGGGTGTCACTGGTGTGGGCCAACAGGCTTTCCAGCAGCAGCGCGAGGTTCTGGCCCTGAATCACGCCCAATGGCAGGCCGAGGCTGCCGTCATCGCGAAAGCTCAGTTTCTGTTTCACCAGAAAGTCGCGGTCGTCCTGCTTGCGCCGGAACGGCACGTCTTCCCGGGGCGGGGCGTCGGAGAGCGCCTGCTGCCAGTCGATGGTCAGGGCGAGTTTTTCCAGCTCGTCGATCTTGTAGCCCGAGGCGTACAACCCACCGACCACCGCGCCCATGCTGGTGCCGGCAATCGCATCGATCTTGATGCCTTGTTCTTCCAGGGCCTTGAGCACACCGATGTGCGCCAGCCCCCGGGCCGCGCCGCCGGACAAAACGAGGCCGACTTTGGGGCGCGTTGCCTCACTGGCATGAACAAACAGCGGAAGGAAACCAAGCAACAGGCAGATCAGAAGACGACGCATCGTGAGTCTCGGGGCGAGCGATAAAGCCGGCTATTATAGCGGCGCCCTCTGGCTCAGGAGTTTCAGCGATCATGACCGTCACAAAACCGGAAATCGTCATCACCTATTGCACGCAATGCCAGTGGCTGTTGCGCGCCGCGTGGCTGGCGCAAGAACTGCTCAGCACCTTCGGCGACGATTTAGGCAAAGTGTCACTGGTGCCGGGCACCGGCGGGGTGTTCCACATCACCTGCAACGACGCGCAGATCTGGGAACGCAAGGCCGACGGCGGTTTCCCGGAGGCCAAGGTGCTCAAGCAGCGGGTGCGCGACCAGATCGACCCTGACCGCGACCTCGGCCACAACGACCGTACTCAGTGAGAGGCGGCTTCGGCCGCGACGGTTTTCTTGTCGCTGCTGCCTGACATCCGGCTCGACACCACGATCGCGACGATGATCAGCGCGCCGCCAATCAACATGCGCAGGGTCGGATCTTCATCGAACAGCAACCAGGCCACGGTAATCCCGTACACCGGCTCCATGGCGAACACCACCGCGGCGGTGCGCGCCTTGATTACCGCGAGGCTGGCGACGAACAGGCTGTGGGCGACGCCGGTGCAGAACACCCCGAGCAGACCGATCCACAACCAGTCGATGGCGCGCACTTCGCTCAGTTGCGGCGCCGCCACCGGCAGCAGACACAACGCCACCACCACGTTCTGACACAGCGCCGCCTGCACCGCCGGGATGCGCCCGGAGCTGGCGCGGTTGGTCAGGGACAACAGGGAAAACAGCAGGCCGGACAGGATCGCCCAGAGCAGGCCCGTGGTCGCGCCGCTGGCCAGATCGAACGCCGGGGTCACCAGCACCAGTCCGACACTGACCAGCACTACCAGCACGATTTCGTTGATGCGGATGCGTTCGCGGAAGATCAGCCCTTCGAGGATCACCGTGAAGGCCGGGAAACTGGCGAAACCCAGGGTCGCAATGGCGACACCCGCGACCTTGACCGCAATGAAGAAGCTCACCCAGTGCCCGGCCAGCAGCACACCGCTCAGGGCCAGTCGCCGCCAGTCCACGGCCTGCAGTTTCTGCCAGCCGCCCTGTTGGGCGAAGCGGGCAAAAAACGCCAGGGCCAGCACGGCAAATGCGGCGCGCCCGAACACGATGACGGCGGGCGTTGCGGCCGCGAGTTTGCCGAAGACGCCGGTCAGGCCGAACATCAATGCGCCGATATGCAGGGCGCCGAGGGCGGTACGGGGAGTCATTGCAGTCCTTTTTCCAAACACCATTTCAGGCACACATTGAAACGTGTAACAGCCGAAAAGTCTGTCGGCAGGCTATCGACTTTTGTCGTCAGCCTCGCGTCGCAATTGTGTAGGAGAGGTGCCGAACTCACGCAGGACGGCGGCCGAGAACGCACTTTGCGAGTTGTAGCCGACACGGCTGGCCACTTCACCGATGGGCAGCGTGGTGTTGCGCAACAGCGCCACGGCTTTGTGCAGACGGCGACTGCGAATGTAGTCCATCGGCGTTTGCCCGCATTCGGCGACGAACCGCGCATGTAACCGGGCGCTGGATAACCCGGCGACGCGCGCCAGATCCGCGACCTGCAGCGGATAGGCCGCGTACTGCTCGATGTGCGCATCGAGTGCCGCGTAGGGCAGGCGGCGCGCGACGATCTCGGTGGGTGGCACGTGGTTCAGGCTCGCCAGCAACAACACCGCGCCCTGTTGCGCAATCAACGGATCGTCCACCGGACTGTTTGCCAGCCAGTTGACCAATTGACCCTGCCCGGCATCCAGCGACAACCGGGCTGCACTGTCCAGCAGTCGCCGGCTGGAATCGGCGTGATTGCCCAGGGAGCGTGTCAGCCATTGTTCGTCAGGCACATCCAGCACCAGACAGCGGCTGCCCTTGGGACTGCCGCACGCGTGATGCGCGCCGGCGGGGATCACCACGAAGCTCTGCTGCAATACCTGACTGCCGCGCCCTTCGACTTCGAAATCCAGCGCGCCGGACAGGCCGAACACCAGTTGCGCGTGGTCGTGGCTGTGGGCGATCAGGTCGTGGCTGTAATGGCGCAGGGTCAGGATCGGTTGCATGGCGGTCTCCGGGCGAGCCGCCAGTCTACACCGGTGCAGGGGCGACGCGTTTGTCACACGACTGACGCATACCTGTCATGGTCGATTAACCGGGCGCGCGCAGAGTGGCGAAAACATCGCAGAGGGTTGCCCATGACCAGCGCCGAGCTCGCCAGACCCAGCCGTAAACAACGGGTTCGCACCCTGTGGATCTCCGACGTGCACCTGGGCACGCGAGATTGCCAGGCCGAGCATCTGTCGCAATTTCTCAAGGGCTATCACGCCGACAAGATCTATCTGGTCGGTGACATCATCGACGGCTGGAAGCTGCGCGGCGGCATGTACTGGCCCCAGGCGCACACCAACGTAATCCGCCGTTTGCTGACCATGAGCAAGCGTGGCACCGAGGTAATTTACGTCACCGGTAACCACGACGAATTCCTGCGCCGCTATTCAAAACTGATTCTGGGCAATATTCAGTTGGTTGACGAAGCAGTACACGTCACGGCTGATGGCCGTCATCTGCTGGTGATTCACGGCGACCAGTTCGACGTGATCACCCGCTATCACCGCTGGCTCGCGTTCCTCGGTGATTCGGCCTACGAATTCACCCTGACCCTCAACCGCTGGCTCAATCACTGGCGGGCGAAATACGGTTACGGATACTGGTCGCTGTCGGCCTATCTCAAGCACAAGGTGAAGACCGCGGTCAGCTTCATCAGCGACTTCGAAGAAGCCATCGCCCACGAATGCGTGAAGCGCGAGTTGCACGGTGTGGTCTGCGGGCACATTCACCACGCCGAGATCCGCAAGGTCGGCGAGGTGGATTACCTCAACTGTGGCGATTGGGTGGAGTCGTGTACGGCGCTGATCGAGCACTGGGACGGCACGATCGAGCTGTATCGCCTGGCCGATGCACAGGCGCGGGAAGCCGAATTGAAAGCGGCGAAGGTTGCCGAGCTGGCTTAGGATCTCTGGTGGTTTCGATGGCCTCTTCGCGGGCAAGCCCGCTCCCACAGGTTTCGCGCCGTACACAGAATCTATGAGCGACGCGGTCACTGTGGGAGCGGGCTTGCTCCGGGCGGCGATCCGACGAAGAGGCCGGTACAGCCGACATCAAATTCAGGCCGGGGTGTGCTCTTCCATCGCCGCTTTGTAGATCGAGTTCTTCGGCTGGGCGAACAGCCTTTCCATCATCGGTTCGAAGAAGCTCAGCGGCAGGGTGTCGTACTCGGGGTCGAACGCCGCCGCGTCGTATTTGGCGCAGAACTCCGCGGTCGCCAGAAACTGCGGGTGGTCGCTGAATTGCTCGCGCAGGTGACGATCCATGCCCAGGTGATGGAAGAAGTAGTAGCCCTGGAAGATCCCGTGTTTTTCCACCATCCACAGGTTTTCGGCACTGACGAACGGCTTGAGGATGGCGGCGGCGATGTCCGGGTGATTGTAGGAACCGAGGGTGTCGCCAATGTCATGGAGCAGGGCGCAGACCACGTATTCCTCATCGCGTCCGTCGCGAAAGGCGCGGGTGGCGGTTTGCAGCGAGTGGGTCAGGCGATCCACCGGGAAACCGCCGAAATCGCCTTCGAGCAGTTTCAGGTGGGCCATGATCCGGCCCGGCAACTGACGGGCGTAGGCGCTGAAATCCGCCGCAATGATCGCCCAGTCGTCCTGTGTGCCGTCCTTCATGTGGGTGAAACGTGCAGTGGCATTCATCGGCAGTCCTCTTGGTCGGAATTTCTAGAACGGCACGCGGCCCAGGATCATGTCGCGGTACATGACGAAGTCGCCGAGCAGGCTGTAGAACGGGTGCTGGAAGGTGGCCGGGCGGTTTTTCTCGAAAAAGAAATGGCCGACCCAGGCAAAGCTGTAGCCCGCCAGCGGCAACGCAAGTAAAAGCAGCCAGGCGCCCTTGGCGATGGTCAGGGCGAGAATGAAGATCACCAGCGTCGTGCCGATGAAATGCAGGCGACGGCAGGTGCTGTTGCTGTGCTCGCTGAGGTAATACGGATAGAACTCGGCGAAGCTGTTGAAATGCTTGATGGTTTCCACGACTGCGATCTCTGTGGTTATTGTTCTGATTGCAAGTTGTTCGGCGGGTAGCTTATTTGAGTCTAGAGTGATCAATGGCGTCGGCCAGTGACAATCGGCGCCACTTTACTATCCTTGGGAAATCGGCCGTAGTATGCGGCTCATCATGTCATTCAAGAAAAAACGCCATGAGCGAACGAACGACTTCTGCAAGCTGGGCGATGGGGATTGTCAAGGCACTGGAAATGGACGGCCTGGATTGCCGGGTTTTGTTCAGACAGCTGGGGCTCGACTACGCGGCGCTGGAGGATCCGGACGCACGTTTCCCACAGGATTCCATGACCCGACTCTGGCAACGGGCGGTCGAACTGTCCGGTAATCCCGCCATCGGCTTGAACATGGGCAAGGTGGTGCGGCCGGCTTCGTTCCATGTTGCGGGCTACGCGCTGATGTCCAGCAATACGCTGGCAGAAGGTTTTCAGCGACTGGTGCGTTATCAGCGGATCATCGCCGAAAGTGCCGACCTGAGTTTTCGTCTGCTCGATGAAGGTTATGCGTTGATTCTGACGGTACATGGCGATCATCTGCCGCCGACCCGGCAAAGTGCCGAAGCCTCGCTGGCCTGCGCGCTGGCGCTGTGCGGCTGGCTGACCGGGCGCACGCTGCACCCGCGCAAAGTGCTGGTGCAGGGCGATGAGCCGGATGACCTTGAACCCTACAAACAAGCCTTCCATGCACCGCTGGTGTTCAACGCGCCGTATGACGCGCTGATCTTCGAACGGGCCGACATGGAAGCGCCATTGCCCACCGCCAACGAGGCGATGGCGCTGCTGCACGACCGGTTTGCCGGGGAATATCTGGCGCGGTTTTCCGAAAGCCGCGTGACCCACAAGGCGCGTCAGGTGCTGTGTCGCTTGCTGCCCCAGGGCGAACCCAAGCGCGACACGGTTGCGCAGACCCTGCACTTGTCGCAGCGCACCTTGCAACGGCGCTTGCAGGAGGAGGGCACCAGTTTTCAGCAGTTGCTCGACGACACCCGCCGCGAACTCGCCGAGCAATACCTGGCGCAGCCGAGCATGACCTTGCTGGAGATTGCCTACCTGTTGGGGTTTGCCGATCCGAGCAATTTCTTCCGCGCCTTCCGCCGCTGGTTCGACACCACGCCCGGCGATTACCGGGCGCGGTTGCTGGAAGCGCCGAACGCGATCAGTGACGCCAGAACGCCGGAATACACAGTACAAACACCGTAATGATCTCCAGTCGGCCGAGCAGCATGCCGAACGACAGAATCCACTTGGCCGCATCCGGCAGGCTGGCGAAGTTGCCGGCCGGGCCGATGGTCTCGCCCAGGCCGGGGCCTACGCCGGACACGGTGCTGGCGGCGCCGGTCAGTGCGGTCATCCAGTCCACGCCCAATAGCGACAGCAGCAGGGCGATCACGCAAATGGTGATGGCGAAGAAGAACGAAAAGGTCAGAATCGAACGGACAATTTCCTCGTCGAGGCGATGACCGTTGTACTTCTGCTTGATTACCGCGCGTGGGTGAATCAGCTGGTTAAGGTTGGCCTTGAGCAGGATGTAGGCGACCTGGAAACGGAAGATCTTGATCCCGCCCGCCGTCGAGCCGGAGCAGCCGCCGACGAAGCCCAGATAGAAGAACAGCATCAGCGAGAAGTTGCCCCACAGGCTGTAATCTCCCAGTGCAAATCCGGTGGTGGTGACTACCGACGTCACGTTCAGCGCTACATGGCGCAGGGCGTCCAGCCAATGCAGGTTAGTGGTCCACCAGTACCAGGTGCCGAGCACCAGCCAGGTCGCCAGCAACATGCCGAGCAAACCCTGCACCTGTTGATCCTTGATCAGCGCCCGGCGGTTGCCGCGCAGCGTCGCCACGTACAGGGTGAACGGCAGGCTGCCAAGAATCATCACCACCACCGCGACCCAGTGCACCGCCGGTTGCGTCCACTTGGCCAGGGACTGGTCGGAGGTCGAGAACCCGCCGGTGGAAATCGCCGACATCGCGTGGTTGATCGCATCGAACGGGCTCATCCCGGCCCACCAGAACGCCAGGCTGCCGAGAATCGTAATGCCGACGTAGGCTGCCACGATCAGCCGCGCCACCATGTGCGAGCGGGGCATGACCTTTTCCGAGCGGTCGGAGGATTCGGTCTGGAACAGACGCATGCCACCGATGCGCAGCAGCGGCAGGATCGCCACCGCCATGCCGATAAAGCCGATGCCGCCGATCCAGTGCAGCAGCGAGCGCCACATCAGAATGCCGGGGGACATGTCGTCCAGATGGTTGAGCACGGTCGAGCCGGTGGCCGTGATGCCGGACATGCTTTCGAAGAACGAGTCGGTGTAACTGATGTGCTGAGTCAGCAAAAACGGCAGCGCGGCGAAAATGCACACCACCAGCCAGCTGCTGACAGTCAGCAGGTACATGTCCCGGGGGCGCAGGTGAATGTGTTCCGGGCGACCGGGAATCACCAGCGCGAGGCCGGCGACGAAGGTGATCATGCTCGCCCAGAGGAACGACGGCAGATCGCCGGTGCGCTCGAAAATCACCAGGGTGGCCATGGGCACGACCATGGCGATGGCCAGGGTGATCAGGAAGATGCCGATGATGAAACCAATGATCCGTAAGGTCGGCAACGCCATGAAGTCCGCTCGGGCTGATGTGGGAAGGGCGCCATTCTACCTGCGGTGCAAGGCATGTAAACCGACGCGTCTGGATCACTTGCAGCTAGAATAGCCGGACATTTTTTTCAGGAGGTGGCCGATGCAGGCTCTCGACGCTTTGCTCAACCGTGTTTCCGTTCCACGACTGATCGATCCGGCCCCCACCGCCGAACAGCGCGAAGTGCTGTTCGCCGCCGCGACCCGCGCACCGGATCACGGCCATTTGCAGCCGTATCGCTTCCTGACCGTCGAAGGCGCGGCGCGTGAGCAGATGGGCGAGTTGCTGGCCGAAGCGGCGCAAATGCAGGAAGGCGAAATCACCGAAGCGATGATCGACAAGGCGCGCAACGGCCCGCTGCGGGCGCCGCTGGTGGTCGTGGTCATCGCCAAATTGCAGGATCACGTCAAATACCCGAAGGCCGAGCAGTTGCTGGCCGCAGGCTGTGCGGCTCACGGGATTCTGCTGGCGGCTTACGCGCAGGGGATTGGCGCGGTGTGGCGCACCGGTGATCTGGCGTACTCGAAGCATGTCGCCAAGGGTTTGGGGCTGACGGATGACGAAGAGGTGATTGCGTTCCTGTACCTCGGCACGCCGCAGAAAGAACCGCGGGTGGCCGAGAAGGTTGATCTGGCGGAGTTTGTCAGCGCCTGGCCGGGGAAATCCTGATTCCATCAGGGCTGAACAACAGCCCCCGGCTCCAGCGGTAACTCAAGACTGGCCACAAACCCGCCCTGCGGGTGATTGGCCAGTACTAATGTCCCGCCATGCCGTTCCGCCGCCCGCCGGGCAATCGCCAGTCCCAGGCCATGGCCGGCAGCCGTCTGCCCCGGCGCCCGATAAAACGGTTCGCCCAACTGGCTCAGATGCTCGGCCTGCACCCCCGGCCCATGGTCACGTACGCTGACCACGATCCGCTCGCCCTGACGTGACGCCTGCATTTCAATCGACTGCCCCACCGGGTTGAAGCGCTGGGCATTGCGCAGCAGGTTGTCCACGGCGCGCTCGATCATGGTCGGCCAGCCTGTCAGATTGAGCGCCGGCTCGGCCTCCAGGCGTACGGTCTGATCCGGTGAACCCAATTGCGCGTCCTTTTGCAAGGTGGCGAGCAAGGCATTCAAATCCACGTCTTCGGCGCTGGCGTTGTCGGCATCGACCCGCGCCAGCACCAGAATTTCACTGATCAGCGCTTCCAGCCGATCACACTCGCGGGTCAGGCGCGGCCAGAGTTTTTCCCGTTCTTCCGGGCTGGCCCGTTCCGCCAGGGCCAGGGCGATGCGCAGCCGTGCCAGCGGTGAACGCAATTCGTGGGAGACGTCGCGCAGCAACTGGCGCTGACTGCCGATCAGACTTTGCAGGCGTGCGCCCATGCGGTTGAAGTCATTGGCCAGCACACCGAATTCATCGCGGCGGTTGGCCAGTTGCGCGAGGCTGTTCTGTTGATAGGTGGTCTGGCCGAGGTCATGCACCGCGCCGCGCAGGCGACTGAGCGGGCGGGTGATAGAGAACGTCACCAGCAGGCTGAACAAGGTCAGCACCACCAGCGCGATACCCAGCGCACTCAACGGCCAGAGCAGGCTTTCGCGGTGCCAGGCGTCGAGTTCCGGGTGCGGGATGCGGTAGATGAAGAGGTAGGTATCGCCGCTTTTGTCGCTGGTGAATTCGTCGGTCAGACGGCGCCAGGGCAGGCGTCGGTCATCGTTGTTCTGCCGCGCCTCGAAGGCCGCCGCGCGCCGAGGGAAGGTGCCGCGCACCACCGGGTCGCCGCTTTCGTTCAGCACTTGGACGTCGATGTGGTACTGGCGTTTGCGCTGTTCGAGGATGTCCTGGGCGGCGTCTTCGCCCTGGGCTTCGTAGGTCTGCGTCCATTCGGCAGCCAGGGTGTTGAGGCCCGGATGGCGGCTGAGGATCCAAGCATCCTGATTGAGCATGTGCCCCAGCAGAATGGAAAGCCCTGCAACCAGAGCGATGGCCAGCCAGAAGCTGGCGAGGATACGCCAGAACAATGAACGCACAGAAAATCCTCAAGCAAAAACAAATCCAATGTGGGAGCGGGCTTGCTTGCGAATGCGGTGTGTCAGTCACCGATGATGTCGACTGACACTCCCTCTTCGCGAGCAAGCCCGCTCCCACATCTGAATTGAGTGGCAACAGATCCGACGGTGTTTAGCCGTCGGATCCGAAGTTACTGCATTATTGCGCCTTTTGCGGCTGTTGCGCTTTCCAGGCTTTGAACTCGGCCCATTCGGCGCGACGCTCGGCCTGTTTCTTCTGGATCTCGTCGAATTTCTTCTGTTGATCCGGTTTCAACACGGCGCGGACATCCGACTCGGCTTTCTTGTGGTTGGCCGCCATCTCGTCCTTCATGGCTTTCTGGTCGGCTGGCGAGAGTTTCTCCAGGTATTTTTCGACCGTCTGCTTACGCTCGTGCATCTGCTCGCCCATGATCTTGCGGATCTGCTCGCGCTGTTCGCGTGACAGGTCCAGCTGGCTGTACGGGCCTTTGCCGTGCATGCCGTGCATCTGACCGCCATGGCGCGGGCCGTCCAGCGGGCCACCCATCGGGCCGCCATCCTGTGGCATGGCCATGGCGACGGTCGGCAGGGCAGCGGCAAACATCAGAGCGATAAGAGTCTTGCGCATGGTGAATCTCCTTTGTCTCGTTCCCGGTACGTTCCGGATGAGTACAGATTACGGAGATCAAGGTCAGCGGCGGTCAGCGCTGTGTAAAGCTTGGGTAAACACGTTTTCGCGCCGACCTGACAAAACTTCCAGACGATCAGAGGCTGTAGTAGTAGCCACGGCTGCGCAGGGCGACGATGCGCGGGCGGCCGTCGGGGTGCGGGCCGATCTTTTTGCGCAGGTTGCTGACGTGCATGTCCAGGCTGCGGTCGTACAGGGTCAGCTTGCGGCCGAGGGCGATCTGCGCCAGTTCCTGTTTGTCCAGCGGCTCGCCCGGTTGCTTGAGCAGGGCTTCGAGCAGGCGGCTTTCGGAGACGGTGAGGGTGAATTCCTTTTCGTCGATGCTGACCACGCCGCGCACCGGGCTGAAGCTCAGGTCGCCCAGTTCGAGCTGGGTCGACACGGCGGCCGGATGACTGCGGCGCAGCACGGCGCGCAGGCGGGCGGTCAGTTCGCGCGGATCGCAGGGTTTGGCCAGGTAATCGTCGGCGCCCAGTTCCAGGCCGAGGATCCGGTCCAGCGGCTCGCCCCGGGCCGAGAGCATCAGCACCGGCAGATCAGCGTGATCGCTGCGCAGTTGCTTGAGCAGTTCCAGACCGCTGCCGTCGGGCAGCATCACGTCCAGCACCACGGCCGCCGGCGCGGTTTCGGCCAGCGCCTTGCGGGCGCTCTGGCCATCGTGGCAGGCCCGGACCTGAAAGCCTTCCTGGCTCAGCCAGCTACTCAGGAGTTCGCACAACTCCTGGTCATCATCAATCAGTAACAGCTCGCTCATGACTCACTCAATTTAGCCATTGCCGACGTTTTCGGCTTGCTCCACTGGCAAAGATACCGCAGAGCAGCGCCAATAGCGCTACCCCGGCCCCGGTGACGAACCATTGCTGCTGTTCGGTCAGCAGGCGCGGCAGCGGGCTGGCCTGGGCTTCCTTGAGTTGCAGCTTCAGACGCTGGTTCTCCTGGCGCAACCGGGCAAGCTGGGCGCTTTCGCGGGTGTTGTCGGCATTTTGCAGTTGTTTGCTCAGTTCTTCCCGTTGCTGCTCGCTGGCCTTCAGGCGCTGCTGCAACTCGGTGATCTGGCTGCCGGCGCTCAATGAAAGCGGCGTGGAGCTGTTGCCTTCGGTGCTTTCTTCACCATGGGCGGGCGCCATGATCGACAACGTGACCAACATCAGACACAACGGACCCTTGCGCATCGCGACTCCTGTTTCCAAATGGATATTGGGCAGGTTGTCGGCCGGCAAACGAGAATAATGAGCGATTGAGAACGCGATGAACCGACAAGGTTCATCGCGCTGAGGGCTTTTGCGGGGGAGGTTACGGCAGGACTTGCTTGAACGGCTTCACGACAACATTGGCGTAGACGCCAGCGGCGACGTACGGGTCGGCATCGGCCCAGGCTTGCGCCGCGCTCAGGGAGTCGAATTCGGCGACGATCAGGCTGCCGCTGAAACCTGCTGCGCCCGGATCATTGCTGTCGACCGCCGGGTGCGGGCCGGCCAGCACGATGCGGCCTTCGCCCTTGAGCACTTGCAGGCGTTCAAGGTGTGCCGGGCGCGCAGCGAGGCGGGCGTCCAGGGAATTGGCGACGTCGGTGGCAATGATGGCGTAGAGCATGTCAGTCCTCGGTTTTTGGCGTTGTGGTATCGGCGTCGTGCAGGTGACGGGACAGGTAGATGCCCTGACCGACCAGGAACAGCACGGTCATGCCCAGGCTGCCGAACACCTTGAAGTCCACCCAGATGCTCTGGAAGGTGAAGGCGACGAACAGGTTGGCGGCCCCGCAGAACAGGAAGAAACCGATCCAGGCGATGTTCAGTCGGGTCCAGACCGGATCCGGCAGGGTCAGCGCGTGGCCCATGATGCGTTTGATCAGCAGGCGGTCACCGATGAAATGGCTGCCGATGAAGGCCAGGGCGAACAGCCAGTTGACCACCGGGGCTTTCCATTTCAGGAAGGTTTCGCTGTGAAAGGCCAGGGTCAGGCTGCCGAACACAAGGCAGGCGACCAGCGTCAGCCACTGGCTCTTCTCCAGCTTGCGCTGCTTGATGAAGAGCGCGCCGTACACCACCAGGGAGCTGATGATCAGCATGGCGGTGGCACTGTAAATGCCGCCTGCCGTCAGTTCATGGCCGGCAACATCGACGGTGCGTGGATCGAGTTTGTAGACGATGAAGAACAGCAGAAGCGGGATGAAATCGATGAATTGTTTCACAGTGAGAGCCAGAAGCTGGATGTGGCGGCATAATAACAAACATATGGGCGCGCGATAGCGCCAGCTGATTTGAGGTTACACATCCCCGTGAATGTTGATTTGCACTGCCACAGCACGGCCTCCGATGGCGCCCTGGCGCCTGCGGCACTGGTTGCGCGTGCGTTCGAGAACGGCGTGCGAGTCCTGGCCCTGACCGATCATGACACCCTCGAGGGCCTCGCCGAAGCGCGCACGGCCGCCGAGGGGCTGGGCATGCAACTGGTCAACGGCGTCGAGTTGTCCTGCACCTGGGGCGGGGCGACCATTCACGTGCTCGGCTACGGTTTCGACGTCAACGCCGCACCGTTGGTCGAGGCGATTGCGCAGTTGCACGACGGCCGCTGGCTGCGGTCCAAGGAAATAAGCCGCAAGCTCGCCCTCAAGGGCATGCCGAATGCGCTCGACGGCGCGCGGCAGATTCAGCAGGAACTGGGCGACAGCGGCAACGCGCCGGCCCGCCCGCATTTCGCCGACTGGATGGTGCGTGAAGGTTTTGTAAAGGATCGCGCCGAGGCGTTTCGCAAATGGCTCGGCGCCGGCAAGCTGGGGGACGTCAAGCAACACTGGCCGACCCTCGAAGACACCGTCGGCACGCTGCGCGCCGCCGGTGCCTGGGTCAGTCTGGCGCATCCGTGGCACTACGATTTCACCCGCAGCAAGCGCCGAAAGCTGATTGCCGACTATATTCAAGCGGGCGGGCAGGCGATCGAAGTGGTCAACGGTCATCAGCCTGCGGAACAGGTGGGCAGCCTTGCGATTCTTGCCCGTGAGTTCGGTCTGCTGGTCAGCGCCGGCAGTGATTTCCATGGCCCTGGTGGCTGGTCCGAGATCGGCCAGTACCGGCCGGTGCCGGAGGACCTTCCACCCCTGTGGTGTCGGTTCAAACATGACACAGTTATTGCCGCCGTCTGAACAGGTAGAGAATGTGAGTCAATTTTTCCAGATTCATCCGGAAAACCCGCAAGCGCGCCTGATCAAACAGGCGGTCGAGATCATCCGCAAGGGCGGGGTGGTGGTCTATCCCACGGACTCTTCCTACGCAATCGGCTGCCAGATCGGCGACAAGAACGGCATCGAGCGCGTTCGACGCCTGCGTCAGCTCGACGAAAAGCACAACTTCGCGCTGATCTGCAGCGACCTGTCGCAACTGGGCAATTACGCCAAGATCGACACCGGAACCTTTCGAATCCTTAAAGCCCACTTGCCAGGGCCGTACACCTTCATCCTCAACGCCACCCGCGAAGTGCCGCGCCTGCTGCTGCATCCGAAGAAACGCACCATCGGTCTGCGGGTGCCGAGCCATCCGATCGCATTGGCGTTGCTGGCCGAACTGGGTGAGCCGCTGATGAGCGTGACCCTGATCATGCCGGGCGAAGAAGACCCGCTGAGCGATCCGTACGAAATGCGCCAGTTGCTCGAGCATCAGGTCGATCTGATCATCGACGGCGGTTCCGGCGGCATCAAGGCTTCCACCGTGATCGACCTCACCGGCGACGATCCGGAAGTGATCCGCGTCGGTTGCGGCGATCCGGCTCCATTCATGGTCGAGGCCTGAATGTCCGCAGTGGAAACCGTTGATCCCCAGGCCGGTGCCCAGCAGGAACTGCCGTTTGCCATGGTCTATGGCCAGGCGGTCACTGAGATGCCGCTGGACCTGTACATCCCGCCGGACGCGCTGGAAGTGTTCCTCGAAGCCTTCGAAGGCCCGCTCGACCTGCTGCTGTACCTGATCCGCAAACAGAACATCAACATCCTCGACATCCCGGTGGCGGAAATCACCCGCCAGTACATGGGTTATGTCGAGCTGATGCAGTCGGTGCGCCTGGAGCTGGCCGCCGAGTACCTGGTGATGGCCGCGATGCTGGCCGAGATCAAGTCGCGGATGCTGCTGCCCCGGGCCGAAACCGTCGAGGACGAAGAGGACGATCCGCGCGCCGAACTGATCCGCCGCCTGCAGGAGTACGAACGGTTCAAGGCCGCTGCCGAAGGCATCGATGGCCTGAGCCGGGTCGGTCGCGACGTGATCGTGCCCAAGCTCGATGCCCCGGAAGCCCGCGCGCGCAAGCTGTTGCCGGACGTGGCGCTGGAAGAAATCCTGATGTCCATGGCCGAAGTGCTGCGCCGGGGCGACATGTTCGAAAGCCATCAGGTCAGCCGCGAGGCGCTGTCCACCCGCGAGCGCATGAGCGACGTGCTGGAGCGGCTCAAGGGCGGCGGGTTTGTGCCGTTCGTCGAGCTGTTCACCGCCGAAGAGGGCAAGCTCGGGGTGGTGGTGACTTTCATGGCCATCCTTGAACTGGTCAAGGAATCCTTGATCGAGCTGGTGCAGAATGAGCCGTTCGCCGCGATCCACGTGCGAGCCCGAGCCGAATAACGAGTCCCGATATGAACCTGACTGAACCCCGCGAGCTGGCGTCCCTGCTTGAAGCCTTTCTGTTGGCCTCGGGAAAGCCGCAATCCCTCGAGCGCCTGTATGAACTCTTCGAAGAAGGCGAGCGCCCGGAACCGCCGGTCTTCAAGAAAGCCCTGACCCTGCTCGGCAAGTCCTGCGAGGGCCGGGCGTTCGAGCTCAAGGAAGTCGCTTCCGGCTATCGCCTGCAAATCCGTGAGAAGTTCGCGCCGTGGGTCGGTCGACTGTGGGAAGAGCGTCCGCAGCGCTATTCCCGAGCGCTGCTGGAAACCATGGCGCTGATCGCCTATCGCCAGCCGATCACCCGGGGCGAGATCGAGGATGTGCGGGGCGTGGCGGTCAACACCAACATCGTCAAGACGCTGATGGAACGCGAGTGGATCCGCATCGTCGGCTACCGCGACGTGCCGGGCAAACCGGCGATGTTTGCCACCACCAAGCTGTTTCTTGATCACTTCAATCTGAAAAGCCTCGACGAACTGCCGCCACTGGCCGAACTGCGCGAAATGGAGGCTGATCCGGTGCTCGACTTCGACGACGCGCCGGTGCCGCCAGGCTTGCAGGAGCTGGCCGACGCCAGTGTCGAGCAGGAAGAGCCGAAGGAGGAAACCAGTTTCCACACCCTGCTGCTGGAACTGGACAGCATGGAGGAGGGGATCAAGACCGACTTCGACGACTTGCTGCGTGACGGGGTGGGCGGCGAATCGATGCCGACCGGGTTTGAGTCCGATCCGCTCGAGCAGTCGGTTGAGGGTGAGCCTGAATTCGAGTCCGAGCCAGAATTCGAGCCAGAGCCCGAGCAGGAAGACGATGTGCTCGGTGTGGCCGAAGCCCGGGAAAAACTGCTGGCCGCCGTCGCCCGGCTTGAACAGCCCGCACCGGAACCTGCCGCCGAGGAAGAACTGAGCGAAGAAGAAGCCGAAGCCCGCGCCCTGGCCGAAGCCATCGAAGCCGAACGCCGCGAGTTCGAGGATTGAGCTCAATGTTCCTGGTAACGAAGCACCCTGTGGGAGCGGGCTTGCCCGCGAAGGTGCCCGAGCAGTCAAAGATGATGTTGAATGTACCGGCCTCATCGCGGGCAAGCCCGCTCCCACAGGTTTATGCGCTGTTCTGGAGTAATTGATGAGCTCAACCAGGGATCCGTGCATCAACGTCTGCAAGTTCAGCGATGACATCTGCCTCGGCTGCGGCCGTAGCAAGCGCGAGATCCGGGCCTGGAAGAAACTCGACAAGGACGACAAGCGCACCGTACTGGCCGAAGCTGCGCTGCGTCTGATCAAGCTCGGGGCCACCGGTCGGCGGAAAAAGAAATAACCTTGGTTTGATCGACTAGTCTCTGATGCGCGCGCGGCCACATCCGCGTATGATTCGCGACCCTTCGGCGATCCCTTCGCCCGAAAACCCAGATTTCAACGCTTCAGCGGCTCAATTCAGCGCCGCTGAACAGACCACACCGGGAGGTGCCCAGATGAGTGACATCAATCAGAAAGACGACCAGGAAATAGGCCCAGCAGGCGAAAAGCTGCAGAAAGTCCTCGCCCGTATCGGCGTCGGCTCGCGCCGTGACGTCGAATCCTGGATCGCTGCCGGCCGTATCAAGGTCAATGGCAAAGACGCTACCTTGGGCCTGCGTGTCGACATGCACGACGCCATCACCATTGATGGCAAAGTCATCAAGCGCGAAGAAGCCGCCGAGTCGGTTCGCCGCGTCATCATGTACAACAAGCCCGATGGCGAGATCTGCACCCGTGACGACCCGGAAGGCCGTCCGACCGTGTTCGACAAGCTGCCGCGTCCGAAAGAAGGCCGCTGGATCAACATCGGTCGTCTCGACATCAACACCACCGGTCTGCTGATGTTCACCACTGACGGTGAACTGGCCAACCGCCTGATGCACCCGTCCTACGAGATGGACCGTGAGTACGCGGTGCGTGTACGTGGCGAAGTCGATGACGAAATGATCGAGCGCCTCAAGGCCGGCGTTGTGCTGGAAGACGGCCCGGCGCGTTTCACCGACATTCAACAGGCACCGGGCGGCGAAGGCTTCAACCACTGGTATCACTGCGTGGTGATGGAAGGCCGTAACCGTGAAGTACGTCGCCTGTGGGAATCCCAGGGCCTGGTGGTCAGCCGTCTGAAGCGCGTGCGTTTCGGTCCGGTGTTCCTCAATTCCGACCTGCCGATGGGCCGCTGGCGCGAAATGAGCCAGTACGAAGTCGACGTGCTGAGCGCCGAAGTCGGCCTGACCCCGGTGGCCATGCCGCAACTGAACGCCAAGAGCAAAGACAAGCTCGACCGCATGCAGCGCAAGTCGTCGCGTCCGATGGCCCGTACCGAGCGCGTGCGCACCCTGCGTCCGGCCAACGGTGCACCGATTGGCGCCGGTCCGCGTCCGGTCCGCGAGCCGCAGATCGAAGGCGAGCGTCCAGGTCGCAAGCCGGCAGCGCGTCCGGATGGCGAGCGCGGTCCACGCACGCCGCGTCCGGCTAATGGCCGTACCGAGCGGGGCGAAGGTCGCGGTACGCCGGTGGCGGATCGTCCAGCCGACACCAAGCGCCCGGCCAAGCCGGCGCCGAAGCGTCCAGGCATCAAGCTGGCTGACGATGACAAGCCGTCGGGCAAGCGCCGTGGCGCCCCGGTCGGTTCCGGCCAGCGTCCGGGTTTCGGTCGCAAGAAGCCTGAATAAGGCCGTTGTAAGCTTCGAGCGGCAAGCTTCAAGCTGAAAACAGAAACGCCAACCTCAGGGTTGGCGTTTTTTTTGGACTTTTTATTTCTTTTTTTCGGGCGTGTTTTTCTTGTTTTAAAACAAAAAACTTAACGCCTTTCAAATAGTTAGCCAGCTAACGTCAATCATCGGACGCCGCTTCGATGGGTCTGAGGTGGAAACTTTACGTTACGCACTGTCAGTGAATGTTTACGAAAAAGCCGTCGCCGTCCCATAAATCGGGTGCGTTTGTCAGGCTGTAAGGAAAATCTGCCGGAGCCAGGTCCGCCGGGCCTTGCGCAGCGCTCTGGCGCGCTTGTTTCAGCGTCGTTTGGAAGGTGAGATGCGCTGCATGCCTGTCGTGCAGGTGCATAACAAGAAGGAGGCGCAATGAACGCCGTTATCCAATTTCACTTCTCCACGTGGGGCGGTTTTTCCATCGTCCACGCCGATGGCCTGCAAAGGCCTGACTCAATTTTTGCAGCCGCCCGGGCTTCCCGGGGTGGACACATGCAATCCCGGCAACCGACACGCTGATCCGGCGAGGTCTGGCAGCAGGGGGTTAGCGGTGTACAATGCGCCGCGTTTTAACTGTGACCCTCTGCGTAATCGCGCAAACCTCAAGGTTTATCCGCCTTGTTCACTCCGCCGCGTCACAAGCGTGTCGGGTTCGATTTCGTCACAGATAAAAACAAACAGGTGACGCATGACCGTTGTAAAAAAGCTGAATTCCTGGTGCCTGCGCTGGGGTTTGATCAAGGTTGGCTGAAATCGCAGCCTTGCAGCAACGTCTACTGAACATCATCAAACCTTGCGTGAGACCTTTTTCATGAGTGGACAAAACTCGCAATCAGGCGAGCTGAAACGCGGCCTGAAAAATCGCCATATTCAACTGATCGCCCTCGGTGGCGCGATCGGTACCGGATTGTTCCTCGGCTCGGCCGGGGTGCTGAAATCCGCCGGCCCGTCGATGATCCTCGGCTATGCCATCTGCGGCTTCATCGCCTTCATGATCATGCGCCAGCTCGGCGAAATGATCGTCGAAGAGCCGGTGGCCGGTTCCTTCAGCCATTTTGCGCACAAATACTGGGGCGGTTTCGCCGGCTTCCTGTCGGGCTGGAACTGCTGGATCCTGTACATCCTGGTGGGCATGTCGGAGCTGACGGCGGTCGGCAAATACATCCACTACTGGGCGCCGGAGATCCCGAGCTGGGTCACTGCTGCCGCGTTCTTCGTGCTGATCAATGCGATCAACCTGGCCAACGTCAAAGTCTTCGGTGAAGCCGAGTTCTGGTTCGCGATCATCAAGGTCGTGGCGATCGTCGGCATGATCGCCCTGGGCAGCTACCTGCTGGTCAGCGGCCATGGCGGCGAGCAGGCGGCGGTGAGCAACCTGTGGTCCCACGGCGGCTTCTTCCCGAACGGTGTGAGCGGTCTGGTAATGGCCATGGCGATCATCATGTTCTCCTTCGGCGGCCTGGAAATGCTCGGTTTCACCGCAGCCGAAGCCGACAAGCCGAAAACCGTGATCCCGAAAGCGATCAACCAGGTGATCTACCGGATCCTGATTTTCTACATCGGCGCACTGGTGATCCTGTTGTCGCTGACCCCGTGGGACAGCCTGCTGGAAACCCTCAATGCTTCGGGCGATTCCTACAGCGGCAGCCCGTTCGTGCAGGTGTTCTCGATGCTTGGCAGCAACACCGCCGCGCACATCCTCAACTTCGTGGTTCTGACCGCGGCATTGTCGGTGTACAACAGCGGCACCTACTGCAACAGCCGCATGCTGCTGGGCATGGCCGAGCAGGGCGATGCGCCGAAAGCGCTGGCGAAGATCGACAAGCGCGGCGTGCCGGTGCGTTCGATCCTGGCGTCGGCGGCGGTGACCCTGGTGGCCGTGCTGCTCAACTACCTGATCCCGCAACACGCGCTGGAACTGCTGATGTCGCTGGTGGTTGCAACGCTGGTGATCAACTGGGCGATGATCAGCTTCTCGCACTTCAAGTTCCGTCAGCACATGAACAAGACCCACCAGAAGCCGCTGTTCAAGGCGCTGTGGTACCCGTACGGCAACTACATCTGCCTGGCGTTCGTCCTGTTCATCCTCGGCGTGATGCTGCTGATCCCGGGCATTCAGGTCTCGGTGTACGCGATCCCGGTGTGGGTGGTGTTCATGTGGGTCTGCTACGTGATCAAGAACAAGCGCGGTGCTCAACAGGCACTGCACGCCGCGAGCGCTGCCAAGTAAGCGTCGTTGCAAAAACAACAAACCCGGCCAAGTGCCGGGTTTTTTGTGCTTTCGCGGTATCCTGCGGGTTCTGAATACGGACGCTTTTCCATGCTGGTGATTTCCAACAACGTGCATCTGCCGGATGCCGAGATCGAACTGACGTACATCCGCGCCCAGGGCGCCGGTGGGCAGAACGTCAACAAGGTCTCCAGCGCCGTGCACCTGCGCTTCGACATTCCCGCCTCGTCCTTGCCCGGGTTCTACAAGGAGCGGCTGCTGGCGCTGCGCGACAGTCGCATCACCGGCGATGGCGTGCTGATCATCAAGGCTCAGCAGTACCGCACGCAGGAACAGAATCGCGCCGATGCGCTGGAGCGTCTGACCGAGCTGATCCTCAGTGCCACCAAGGTCGAGAAGAAGCGCCGGCCGACCAAGCCGACGCTGGGTTCGAAGAAGCGTCGGCTCGAATCGAAAACCAAACGCGGCAGCATCAAGGCCGGGCGCGGCAAGGTGGATTTCTAGTCTTCGCGATACTTCGCCGTGTGGCGGTAGAGATAGGCGCTCAAGGCCAGACCGCTCAGCGCGGCGAGGGCGGCGAACAGGAAGATCGAGGCAAAACCGAAGCCCGCCGCAATGGCTCCCGCCAGCGGCCCGGTGATCCCTAATGACAAGTCGATGAACAGCGAATAGGCGCCGACCGCCGCACCACGGCTGGAAGCCGGAACCAGATTCACCGCTTCCACGCCCAGCGCCGGGAACACCAGCGAGAAACCGAAACCGCTCAATGCCGCACCGGCCAAGGCCCAGTGCGCGTCGGGCGCGAGCCACAACAACAGCAGGCCCAGGGTTTCCACCGACAGGCAGGCAATCGCCACGCGAAAGCCGCCGAGGCGGTTGATCAGGTTGCCGAACAGCAGTCGCGCACCGATGAAGCTGGCGCCGAACAGGCTCAGGCACAGCACGGCGTTATCCCAGTGTTGCGTGGCGTAATACAGGGTGATGAAGGTGGCGATGGTGCCGAAACCGATCGAGCCCAGCGCCAGACCGCAGCCGTGCGGGAAGACACGGCCGAGAACGTGCATGAACGGCAGGCGCTCACCGGCCACGATCGGCGCAGCAGTCTTCGGCCAGGCCAGCAGCAGCCCCAGCGCCGCCAGCAGCAGAATGCTCACGCCCATGCTCCACAGACCGAAACGGCTGACCAGCCACACTCCCAGTGGCGCACCGACCGCCAGCGCGCCGTAACTGGCGATGCCGTTCCACGAGATCACCTTGGCGGTGTTGGCGGCACCGACGCGGCCGATGCCCCAGCCGATCGAGCCTGAGCCGACCAGGCTTTCAGCGCTGCCCAGCACCAGACGGCCGACGAACAGACTGATCAGGCTCAGCAGCGGCAGATTGGGCGTCCACGCCGAAATCAGCATGAACACACCGCTCAAGCCACAACCGGCCAGGCCAATCATCACCGCGCGTTTGCTGCCCTTGTTGTCGATGATCTTGCCGGCATACGGACGGCTGAGCAGCGTGGCGAGGTATTGCACGCTGATCACCAGCCCGGCGATGACCGCGCCGAAGCCCAGGTCGCTATGGACGTAACCGGGCAGCACGGCCAGCGGAATGCCGATGTTCAAATAGCCGATGAAGGTGAACAGGACGATGGAAACGACTTGCAGCGTGACCGCCAGGGGACGCTGGGGTTCTGGCATAGAGGACGACATGAATTACGATCCACGGGAAGAGCAGAATAGATAGGCTGCTCATGATACCGATGCGGACGCGTCTGGGGCGGGGAAAAGTAAAACTATTTGGCCGGGGCGACCAATTGCGTGGTGACCAGTGCAGCCAGCGCGTTTTCTTCGCTGCCGAAACGGGCGAGCAGGGCGGCCTGTTTCTCGGGCGAGAGACGGCTCCAGATCTCGATCATCTTCTCGGTGGCACCGATCAGGATCTCGGCCTGTTGTTCATCGAATTCTTTGGACATGGCAGCTCAGGTTTCAGGCAGTGTGGAAAGCGCATGTTAGCGCTTTCCACACGGTCTGTACGGCGGGTGTTGCTTACTCTTCGCTGTCGGCCGGACGGCTCTCGGCGGCTTCTTTCGACTCGGGCTGTTGGGCACCGGCTTGTTGCGTGGTCGTCTGCTCAGTTTCGTGCAGGCTTGGGAAGGGGAGATTCGGAATCTCGTGCATGGTTGCGCTCCTCGCTAAGTCTGTTGATAGATCTGGTAGATCCGCGCTTTCAGAAAGCCTGCGAAGGATACAGCAGGAAAAGTGACAAACAGATTTTTAAATCCATTTGTTTCGACGGGCGGGATTGTCTAGACAAGTGCGACAGGGTGACGCAGGGCAAATGCAGGGGCGGCGGTATGCCCGCCGTCTCCGACATTCGTTTATTTGCAGACGTTGGCGATCGCTTCGGCCAGCAGGTCGAGGCGCGTCGCATCGATCCCGGCGACGTTTGCCCGGCCCGAGCTGACCATGTACACGCTGTGATGCTCGCGCAGGTTTTTCACCTGTTCCGGCGACAGGCCGGTGTAGGAGAACATCCCGCGTTGCACGCCGATATGCGCAAAACGCTCGCGCAGACCGTGCGGTTCCAGCGCTTCCACCAGACCGCTGCGCAACTGGGCGATGCGAAGGCGCATGGCTTCCACTTCGTCGGCCCAGCGGCGCTTCAGCTCCGGGTCGGCGAGGATTGTTGCGACGACGGCTGCGCCGTGATCCGGTGGCGTCGACCACAGGTTGCGGGCGATGTGCGCCAACTGGCTGCGGATGTCGATGAGCTTGTCAGCGGTTTTCGCGCTGACGATCAACGCACCGGTGCGGTCGCGGTACAGGCCGAAGTTCTTCGAGCAGGAACTGGTGATCAGCAGCTCGGGCAGCTCGGCGGCGAACAGCCGGGTCGACCATGCATCCTGCTCCAGACCGTCGCCAAAGCCCTGGTAGGCAAAGTCGATCAGCGGCAGCAGGTCACGGCGGCGTACCACCTCCAGCACGCGATGCCAGTCGTCGTGGCTCAGGTCGAAACCGGTCGGGTTGTGGCAGCACGCATGCAACAGCACCACATCGCCTTTCGGCACTTCATTGAGCACGGCGAGCATCGCATCGACGTCGAGGCGGTTGTCGCTGCCGACGTAGGGGTAATGGCTGATCTTGACCCCGGCGGCCGCGAAAATCGTTTCGTGGATCGGCCAGGTCGGGTTGCTCAGCCACACACCTTTGCCCGGCAGGCATTGCGCGATGAAATCTGCAGCCAGACGCAGGGCGCCCGTGCCGCCCGGGGTCTGGGTAGCGCCGGCGCGTTGCTCGGCGATCAGCGCCGAATCGGTACCGAGCACCAGTTCGTTGATGACCTTGCCGAACAGCGGATTGCCGTGGCCACCGATGTAGGTCTTGGTGTCCTGGCTCTCGACCAGACGCGCCTCGGCGATTTTCACCGCCTCGGGGATTGGCGTCAGGCCCTGGGCATCCTTGTAGACGCCCACGCCGAGGTCGAACTTGCGCGGGTTGGAGTCCTGCGCGTAGGCCTCCATCAGGCCGAGGATCGGGTCGCCGGGCACCCGGCCGATGGCGTCGAAGTGCATTACTTGCGTCCTTCTGCAGTCTTGGCCACTTCGTCAGTGCGCGCGGCCATGATGAAGTCGTTGCGGTGCAGGCCCTTGATCGAGTGGCTCCACCAGGTCACGGTGACTTTGCCCCACTCGGTCAGCAGACCCGGGTGGTGACCTTCGGCCTCGGAGATTTCGCCGACGGCGTTGGTGAAGGCCAGAGCGTGCTTGAAATTCTTGAACAGGAAGACTTTTTCCAGCTGCATGATGCTGTCGCGTACTTCGATGTTCCAGTCAGGGATCTGCTTGATCAGAATCGGCAGTTCTTCATCGCTGACTTGTGGGGCATCGGCACGGCAGGCTTCGCAATGGGCTTGGTTCAAAGTGGACATGGTGGACTTCCTGAAATCTGAAGGTGTTTTTTTATATTGGCGGTCAGTGTCGCCACGCTAAACCAAAGTGGCGACGACTGACAGACTCACTTGTAAGCAAAAGTCGCGAGTCACGCGGCTTTTGGTTTTGGCGGAAACTTCGGTGCGTGCAGACCCAGCTGCATGCCTTGCTTGACCATGGCCATGATGTCTTCGTGGGCCAGGTCGAACAGGCGCTTGAGGTTCGGCAGGACAAAATACAGTGGTTGCAGGATGTCGATGCGATACGGCGTACGCATGGCTTCCAGCGGATCGAAGGCCTGATGCTCGGGTTCGTCCGACAGCGAATAAACAGTTTCTTTCGGCGAAGACAGGATGCCGCCGCCGTAGATGCGTTTGCCTTGCGGGGTGTCGACCAGGCCGAACTCTATGGTCATCCAGTACAGGCGCGCCAGATAAACGCGTTCTTCCTTGGTCGCTTGCAGGCCGAGCTTGCCGTAGGTGTGGGTGAATTCGGCGAACCACGGGTTGGTCAGCAGCGGGCAGTGGCCAAAGATTTCGTGGAAAATGTCCGGCTCTTGCAGGTAGTCCAGTTCTTCACGGGTACGAATGAACGTGGCCACCGGAAACTGCTTGCTGGCGAGCAATTCGAAAAAGGTCTGGAAGGGGATCAGCGCCGGGACGCGGGCAACTTGCCAACCGGTGGTCTCGCCGAGCACCTTGTTGATCTCGCCCAGTTGCGGAATGCGGTCGTGGGGCAGACCGAGTTTTTCGATACCGTCCAGGTATTCCTGGCACGCGCGCCCCTCGATCACTTTCATCTGGCGGGTGATCAGCGTGTTCCACACCGCATGTTCTTCGGCGGGGTAGTCGATAAAACCTTGCGCATCGGGCTCGCGGGCCACGTATTGCGTCTGCTTCATACTGCTCTCCTGCGAGGGGAATTTCGTTCTTGTTATGTCCTGCGATGGACTGAGAAATACCCCGGAACGTTCGTTGTTGCAGCATGTTGAAGACCGGTCGAGTAGGAAAAGTCTCTTTAATTCGTAAAATTTTCGTTACGCTTCGTGCGATAAGTCGTGTTTGCGGTGGCTGTCGGGTTTGAAAAGGCCGATGGCTGTCACATAATCTTGACGACTATCTTGCGCGCTGCGCAGAAAATTCCGGCGCCAGACCGCCTCTTCACCTGTTTCGGGCCTTTATATGCGTATCAAAGTCCACTGCCAGAACCGCATCGGCATCCTGCGCGACATTCTCAATCTGCTGGTGGAGTACGGGATCAACGTCGCCCGTGGCGAGGTGGGCGGTGAGCATGGCAACGCGATCTACCTGCATTGCCCGAACCTGATCAACATTCAGTTCCAGGCGCTGCGACCCAAGTTCGAGGCGATTGCCGGGGTGTTCGGCGTCAAGCGGGTAGGGCTGATGCCCAGCGAGCGGCGGCACATGGAGTTGAATGCGCTGCTCGGCGCGCTGGAGTTTCCGGTGCTGTCGATCGACATGGGCGGCTCCATCGTAGCGGCCAACCGGGCGGCGGCGCAGTTGCTCGGGGTGAGGGTGGACGAGGTGCCGGGGATTCCGTTGTCGCGTTACGCCGAGGATTTCGACCTGCCGGAACTGGTGCGCGCCAATAAATCGCGAATCAACGGCATGCGGGTCAAGGTCAAGGGCGACATCTTTCTGGCCGACATCGCGCCGCTGCAATCGGAACATGACGACAGCGAGGCGATGGCCGGTGCCGTGCTGACCTTGCACCGCGCGGACCGCGTCGGCGAGCGCATCTATAACGTGCGCAAACAAGAGTTG
Source organism: Pseudomonas fitomaticsae (assembly GCF_021018765.1). Taxonomy (GTDB): domain Bacteria; phylum Pseudomonadota; class Gammaproteobacteria; order Pseudomonadales; family Pseudomonadaceae; genus Aquipseudomonas; species Aquipseudomonas fitomaticsae. Next base: position 1,967,801 of record NZ_CP075567.1, read on the forward strand.
CGTGGCTTCGACAGCATCTTCCAAAGCTCCAGGGTGATGGCGGCGGTGGTGCGTGAAGCCCGACGTATGGCGCCGCTCGATGCGCCTCTTTTAATTGAAGGCGAAACCGGCACCGGCAAGGAATTGCTGGCACGGGCCTGCCATTTGGCGAGCCCGCGCGGTCAGTCGCCGTTGATGGCGCTCAACTGCGCGGGGCTGCCGGAGTCGATGGCCGAGACCGAACTGTTCGGCTACGGCCCGGGTGCTTTTGAAGGTGCGCGGGCCGAAGGCAAGCTCGGGCTGCTGGAGCTGACGGCGGGCGGCACGCTGTTCCTCGATGGCGTCGGCGAAATGAGCCCGCGCTTGCAGGTGAAATTGCTGCGCTTCCTGCAGGACGGCTGCTTCCGCCGTGTGGGCAGTGATGAAGAGGTTTATCTGGATGTGCGGGTGATCTGCGCAACCCAGGTCGACCTGTCGGAGTTGTGCGCGCGCGGCGAGTTTCGCCAGGATCTGTATCACCGCTTGAACGTGCTGTCGCTGCACATCCCGCCACTGCGCGAATGCCTCGACGGTTTGACGCCGCTGGTAGAGCACTTCCTCGATCAGGCCAGCCGGCAGATCGGCTGCCCGCTGCCGAAACTGGCGCCGGCGGCGATGGACCGGCTCAGTCACTACCATTGGCCGGGCAACGTCCGGCAACTGGAGAACGTGCTGTTCCAGGCGGTTTCGCTGTGCGACGGCGGCACGGTCAAGGCCGAGCACATTCGCCTGCCGGATTACGGTGTGCGTCAGCCGCTTGGCGATTTTTCCCTCGAGGGCGGGCTCGACGAGATTGTCGGGCGCTTCGAGAAAGCGGTGCTTGAGCGACTGTATTCCGAGCATCCGAGCAGTCGGCAACTGGGCAAGCGGCTCGGGGTTTCGCACACCACGATTGCCAACAAGCTGCGTGAGTATGAAGTCGGCAAGGACGCGTCCGAGTGATCACGGCCGGGTCAGGTGTTTGCCGCCAAACGGCATGACACCGCCGGTTTTTCGTCTTCGATACATTTCCCTCCTCCCCGCAAAATCCCTCAAGTCCTTTGTTTACCGGGTCGTCGGCCGCCAGAAAAAAGTTGGTCTGCAAATTGCTTATGGCTCAGCAGTACAGCGGTGGGCGGCAAACGTCCGGCATGCAGAGGAAAGAGTGTGGACAAGTACCTTTATGTGGCAATGACCGGCGCCAGCCAGAACGCACTGGCGCAAAAGGCTCATGCCAACAACCTGGCGAACATCTCCACCAACGGTTTTCAGCGCGACCTGGAGCAGGCGCGTTCGATGCCGGTGTTCGGTGACAGCTTTCCGGCGCGTGCGTTTGCCATGAGCGAACGGCCCGCCACCGACTTCACGCCGGGCTCGCTGGTGCAGACCGGCCGTGACCTCGACGTCGCCGTGTCGGGCAACGGCTGGATCGCCGTGCAGAACCCTAATGGCGGTGAAAGCTACGTGCGCACCGGCAGCCTCAATATCGACGCCCTCGGCGTGTTGCGTGCCGGCAACGGCATGCCGGTCATGGGCAACGGCGGGCCGATCGCCGTGCCGCCGGAGCAGCAGGTGGAAGTCGGTGAAGACGGCACCATCAGTATTCGTGCGATGGGCGAGGGCCCGCGCGTCATGGCCGAAGTCGACCGCATCAAGCTGGTCAATCCGGACATCAAGAACATGAACAAGGGCCTGGACGGTTCGATCTACACCAAGGACGGCCAGCCTGCGCCGGCCGATGCCAACGTCAAGCTGGTGTCGGGTTTCCTGGAGTCGAGCAACGTCAATGCCGTGGAAGAGATGACCTCGGTGCTGGCCCTGGCCAAGCAGTTCGAGTTGCACGTCAAGATGATGAACACCGCCAAAGACGACGACCAGGCCATGGCTCGGGTCTTGCAGATCAGCTAATTATCAGAACGTCGCGCCGTAAAACAGGCGCACGAGGAGAATCGAATGCTTCCGGCTCTATGGGTTGCCAAAACCGGTCTGTCCGCCCAGGACACCAACCTGACCACCATTTCCAACAACCTGGCGAACGTGTCGACCACGGGTTTCAAACGTGACCGCGCCGAGTTCCAGGACCTGCTGTATCAGATCAAGCGTCAGCCAGGCGCCCAGTCGACCCAGGACAGCGAACTGCCGTCGGGTCTGCAAGTGGGTACCGGTGTGCGCATTGTCGGCACCCAGAAAAACTTCACCGCCGGCAGCCTGCAAACCACCGAGCAGCCGCTGGACATGGCCATCGACGGCCGCGGTTTCTTCCAGATCCTGCAGCCGGACGGCACCACGTCCTACACTCGTGACGGTACTTTCCACCTCGACTCCAACGGCCAGATCGTCAACGCCAGCGGTTTCGCCCTGGAGCCGGCGATTGTCATCCCGAACAATGCCCAGACCTTCACGGTAGGTCGTGACGGCACCGTGTCGATCACCGTGGCCGGCAACGCCGCGTCGCAAGTGATCGGCAACCTGCAAACCGCCGACTTCATCAACCCGGCCGGTCTGCAAGCAGTGGGCAACAACCTGTTCCTGGAAACCGCCGCTTCCGGTGCACCGCAAGTCGGTACTCCGGGCCTGAACGGTTTCGGCACTACCCTGCAGAACACCCTGGAAACCTCCAACGTCAGCACCGTGGAAGAGATGGTCAACATGATCACTACCCAGCGCGCGTACGAGATGAACTCCAAGGTGATTTCCACCGCCGACCAGATGCTCTCGTTCGTAACGCAGAATCTGTAATCAAGTCTATGAGGCGGCCATGAGGTCGCCTGCAACACCGTGAGGTAAGGGTCATGAAGCGCTTTGTATCTGTTGTGGCATTGAGTGGGGTCGTCTCGCTCGCGGGCTGCGTCGCTCCGACGCCCAAGCCCAATGATCCTTACTACGCCCCGGTGTTGCCGCGCACACCGTTGCCGTCGGCCGCCAACAACGGCTCGATCTATCAGGCCGGTTTCGAGCAGAACCTGTACAGCGACCGCAAGGCGTTCCGGGTCGGTGACATCATTACCATCACCCTGAACGAGAAGACCCAGGCCAGCAAGAACGCCAACTCGCAGGTGGCCAAGAACAGCAAGACCGGCATCGGCCTGACGTCGCTGTTCGGCAGCAGTGCAACCACCAACAACCCGATCGGCAGCAATGACCTGAGCCTGAGCGCCAGCTACGAAGGCGACCGCGCGACCAAGGGTGACAGCAAGGCCGCCCAGGGCAACACCCTGACCGGCTCGATCACCGTGACCGTTGCCGACGTGCTGCCCAACGGCATTATCGCCGTGCGTGGCGAGAAGTGGATGACCCTCAACACCGGCGACGAGCTGGTGCGGATCGCCGGCCTCGTGCGGGCCGATGACATCGCCACCGACAACACCGTGTCCTCGACCCGGGTTGCCGATGCACGCATCACCTACTCGGGCACCGGTTCGTTCGCCGATGCGAGTCAGCCAGGCTGGTTCGACCGTTTCTTCCTCAGCCCGCTGTTCCCTTTCTAGGTGGCTACGTTGAATTTCAGAAGTCTCATGGTGGCCGCGTTCCTGTTGTCGGCGGCCTTCAATGCACAAGCCGAACGGTTGAAGGACATCGCCAGCATTTCCGGCGTGCGTTCCAACCAGTTGATCGGCTATGGCCTGGTGGTCGGTCTTAACGGCACCGGCGACCAGACCACGCAGACCCCGTTCACCCTGCAGACCTTCAACAACATGCTCTCGCAGTTCGGCATCAAGGTGCCGCCGGGATCGGGCAACGTGCAGCTGAAAAACGTCGCGGCGGTGTCGGTCAGTGCCGATCTGCCGGCGTTCGCCAAACCGGGTCAGCAGGTCGATATCACCGTGTCGTCCATCGGTAACTCCAAGAGCCTGCGCGGCGGCACCCTGTTGCTGACCCCGCTCAAGGGTATCGACGGCAATGTCTACGCCATCGCCCAGGGCAACCTGGTGGTCGGCGGTTTCGACGCTGAAGGTCGTGATGGTTCGAAGATCACCGTCAACGTTCCGTCGGCCGGTCGCATCCCTGGCGGTGCGTCGGTCGAGCGTTCGGTGCCGAGCGGTTTCAACCAGGGCAACAGCCTGACGCTGAACCTCAACCGTTCCGACTTCACCACCGCCAAGCGCATCGTCGACAAGATCAACGACATGCTCGGCCCTGGCGTGGCTCAGGCCATCGACGGCGGTTCGATCCGTGTGACCGCGCCGCTCGATCCGAGCCAGCGCGTCGACTATCTGTCGATCCTGGAAAACCTCGAAGTCGATCCGGGGCAGGCGGTGGCGAAAGTCATCATCAACTCGCGTACCGGCACCATCGTCATCGGCCAGAACGTGAAGGTCTCGCCGGCCGCCGTGACCCACGGCAGCCTGACCGTGACCATCACCGAAGACCCGATCGTCAGCCAGCCGGGCCCGCTGTCCAACGGCCAGACCGCCGTGGTACCGCGCTCGCGGGTCAATGCCGAACAGGAAGCCAAGCCGATGTTCAAGTTCGGCCCGGGCACCACCCTCGACGAGATCGTCCGGGCGGTGAACCAGGTCGGCGCAGCGCCGGGTGACCTGATGGCCATCCTCGAAGCTCTGAAGCAGGCCGGCGCGTTGCAAGCCGACCTGATCGTGATCTGAGGACGGCGACCATGGATATGCGCAAAAGCGGTCTGGTCAGCAGCAGCGATTCGGGTTCGTACTCCGACCTCAATCGCTTGAACCAGCTCAAGGTCGGCGACAAGAACAGCGATGCAAACATGCGCAAGGTTGCGCAGGAGTTCGAATCGCTGTTCCTCGGTGAAATGCTCAAGTCGATGCGTTCGGCCACCGAAGCGCTGGGCCAGGACAACCCGCTCAACACGCCGGCCGCCAAGCAGTATCAGGAAATGTACGACCAGCAACTGGCGGTTTCCATGTCCCGCGAGGGCGGTGGTATCGGCCTCGCCGACGTGCTGATGCGCCAGATGTCGAAGAACAAACCGATGGCGCCGGGCGAGGCTGCGGCTGCATCCGCCGCCAAGCAGGAAGAAGCCAAAGCCAGGGCCGCAGCCGTGGTCACGCCGGTTGCCGCCGGCACCGTGGCCACCAATGGCCCGTTGTCGCGACTCAATGGCGAGCGTCCGTTGTGGGCGTCGCGTTCGGTGCATGCGCCGAACACCGAGCTGACCCATCGCAACGACATGGAAATGATCAACCAGCGTCGTCTGGCGTTGCCGCCGAAACTGGCGGATCGCTTGCTCGCCGGTCTGGTGCCGTCGGCCACGCCGGCAGCGACCACTCAACTGCCGCAGCGCGCCACGACCGCCGCTGTCACCGGTTCCGGCCCGCTCTACAACGGCGACTGGCTGGCCCGTGCCGAGGCGGACAAAGCCTCCGGCGGGCAGATGCAGATCTACGGCCGCGCCATGGCGCAGATCCCGCTGGCACCTGCCAAGCGCGCGTTCAGCAACGCCGACCAGTTTGTCAACACCATGTTGCCGATGGCGCAGGAAGCCGCCGCACGCATTGGCGTCGATCCGCGTTATCTGGTGGCTCAGGCCGCGCTGGAAACCGGATGGGGCAAATCGGTCATGCGCGCCCAGGACGGCAGCAGCAGTCACAACCTGTTCGGCATCAAGGCCAGCAGCAACTGGAAGGGCGATTCGGCCCGGGCGATCACCAGCGAATTCCGCAACGGGCAGATGGTCAAGGAGACGGCCGAGTTCCGTTCCTATGCCTCGTACAAGGACAGCTTCCACGATCTGGTGACTTTGCTGCAGAGCAATAATCGCTATCAAGATGTGCTGAAGTCGGCCGATAACCCAGAACAGTTTGTACGCGAATTGCAGAAGGCCGGTTACGCGACCGACCCGAACTACGCGACGAAGATTTCGCAGATTGCCAGGCAGATGACGGTCAATCAGAACTACGCTGCGGCCGGCGTTTCAACGACGCCCTTATAAACACAAGGTAAGGTTTGAATCATGAGTTTGCTCAATATCGGGATGTCGGGGTTGGCCGCGAGTTCATCCTCTCTGGCGACGACAGGTAACAACATTGCCAACGTCGACACCGCCGGTTATTCGCGCCAGCAAACCGTGCAGGGCACCAAGTCCTCGATCCAGTACGGTAACGTCTTCATCGGTACCGGTACGACCCTCGCCGACGTGCGCCGGGTGTACAACTCCTACCTTGAGTCGCAACTGCATACCGCCACCTCGCTGAACAGCGAAGCGGCTGCCTATGGCGCGCAGGCCACGGCACTGGACGGCTCGCTGTCCGACACCAACACCGGCCTGACCGGCGTGCTGCAGAAGTTCTTCACCTCGATGCAAGGCGTATCGACCTCGGCCACCGATGACACCTCCCGTCAATCGGTGCTGACCGGCGCGCAGGCCCTGACCAGTCGCTTCAACGCACTGGCCAAGCAGCTCAACGATCAGAACACCACGCTCAACGGCAACCTGGCCGACATGGCGGCCCAGGTCAACAAGCTGGCCACCTCGATTGCCAATCTGAACCAGAAGATCGGCGAGATTTCCACCAGCGGCGGCCAGCCGAACGATCTGCTCGACTCGCGCAATGAAGCCGTGCGTCAGCTGTCCCAGCTGACCGGTGCGCAGGTCGTCGAGCGCGGTACCAGTTTCGACGTCTATGTCGGCAGCGGTCAGCCGCTGGTGATCGGCAACACCACCAACACGCTGAGCACCGTGCCGAGCCGGGACGACCCGTCGCGCATGGGCATCCAGATGGATCGCGGTTCAAGCACCATCGACATCACTTCGGTGATCAGCGGCGGCGAAATCGGCGGTCTGCTGAGCTATCGCAAGGAAGTGCTCGACCCGTCGCTCAACGAGCTGGGTCGCGTGGCATTGGTGATCGCCGATCAGGTCAACCGCCAGCAGGCCCAGGGCATCGACAAGAACGGTGACTTCGGCGCAGCGATTTTCAACAACATCAACAGTGCCGCGCTGATCAGTCAGCGCAGCATTGCCCAGACCGGCAACAGCGCGGGTTCGGGCAACCTTGACGTCACCATCAAAGACACCGGCAAGCTGACCACCAGCGATTACCAGGTCACCTTCACCAGCGCCACCAATTACACGGTCAAGCGTTCCGACGGCACCGACATGGGTTCGTTCAGTACCACGACCACGCCGCCTCCGGTCATCGACGGCTTTACCCTGGCCCTCAATGGCGGTGCGCTGAGCGCCGGCGACACCTTCAAGGTGACGCCGACCCGTGGTGCGGCCTCGACCATCCAGACCGTGCTCACAGATCCGAAGAAGGTCGCGGCGGCAGCACCGTTGACCGGCGTGGCCAGTGCCAACAACTCCGGCACCTACACCCAGCCGACGCTGACCGACACCATCGATATCTACAACCCGACCTCCCAGGCCGAGTTGCAGAACGCGCTCAAGTATTCGACCCCGGTCAAACTGGTGTTCGGCGCAACGAGCGGCGGCAGCCAGACCTACAACATGGTCGATGCCAAGGGCGCCACAATCGGATCCGGCGTGATCGTTCCGGGCCAGGCCAACACCTTGAACCTGAAGATCGGCATGGTCGATTCCACCGGCGCTCCGGTGATGGACACCACCGTCACGCCGAACGTGCAGAAAACCTTCACCGTGCAGACCACCGTGAGCGCGACGCCGAAGTCCGGCGAAACCTTCACCATCAACCTGACCGGTGCGGCCTCTTCGGACAACCGCAACGCCCAGGCGCTGGTCGGCCTGCAAACCAAGCAGACCGTGGACACCGGCACGGGGAGCAAGGGCATCAGCCTGACCGACGCCTACAACAAGCTGGTGACCAACGTCGGTACCAAGGCCGCTCAGGGCAAGTCCGACATCGAGGCCACCACGGCGATCCTGGATCAGGCTCAGGGCGCGCGTGATTCGCTGTCCCAGGTCAACCTGGACGAAGAGACCGGCAACCTGGTCAAGTATCAGCAGTACTACACAGCGTCTTCGCAGATCATCAAAGCTGCGCAGGAAACCTTTGCCACGCTGATCAACAGTCTTTAAGGAGTCGTAATTCATGCGCATTTCCACCGCCCAGTATTACGCGACACAAGCTGCCCAATATCAGCGCAACTACAGCAAGACGGTCGCGACCGCCAACGAAGCCAGCAGCCTGCAGCGCATCAACACCGCCGCCGACGATCCGATCGGCGCCGGTCGTTTGCTGAAGCTGGGCCAGCAGGCCGCGATTCTCGATCAGTACAAAGGCAACATCGACACCACCAAGAGCGCGCTGACCGTTCAGGAGTCCACACTGAACTCCATCACCACCGCTTTGCAGCGCGCCAAGGAAATCGGTCTGGCCGCCAACAACGGCATCGCCACCGACGCGGACCGCAAGGCCTATGCGTCCGAACTGAGCCAGATCCAGCAACAAGTGCTGGGCCTGATGAACTCCAAGGATGCCAACGGCAACTACCTGTTCTCCGGTTCGAAGACCGATACCGCGCCGTACTCGCAGAACGCCGATGGCACCTACACCTACAACGGCGACCAGACCCAGATCAACCTGGGCATCGGTGACGGCCTGTCGGTGGCTACCAACACCACTGGCTGGGATGCTTTCCAGCAGACGATCAATACCGCCCGCACCCAGACCACCATGACGGCTCCGGCGGTCGATGACGGTCGTGTGGTGCTGACCAACGGTATCGTGGGCACTGCGGCAACGTACAATTCCAAGTTCGCGGCCGGCCAGCCGTACACCGTGGACTTCATCAGCAGCACCCAGATCAAGATCACCGATGCCCTGGGCAACGACGTGACCACCGAAGCCAGCCAGAACGGCGCGATCAGCAACAGCAACGGCGCCAACCAGACGGTCAGTTTCCGCGGCGTCGACCTGAAGCTGAGCATCAACCTCAAGGCCGGTGACACCAACCCGGACGCAGTGATTGCCGGTCACAGCTTCCAGCTGGCGGCCACGCCGGACTCGTTCACCACCTCGCGCAGCCCGGGCAATCCGTCGACCGCGGTCATCACCGGCTCGAACGTGACCAACCAGGCAGCGTACAACGCGGCCTTCCCGTCGGGCGGCGGCGCGGTCCTGAAGTTCACCAGCGCTACCGCGTTCGACCTGTACGCGGCGCCTGTCACCGCTGACAGCAAGCCGATCTCGTCGGGCACGGTGGCCGGTGGCAACGCGACAGCGGCCGGTGTGACCTTCGCCCTCGGCGGCACGCCGGCGGCCGGTGACCAGTTCTCGATCCAGTCCAACAACCACCAGACCCAGAACGTGCTCGACACCCTGGGCCAGATGGTCACGGCGCTGAACACGCCGGTCGACGGTGATCCGGTGGCCAAACAGAAATTCCAGGGCGCCATGGAATCGGCCCTGGGCAACATCGACAGTGCCTCGAACCAGATCGGCTCGGCCGTCACGTCGATCGGTGCCCGTGGCCAGTCGCTGGATGATCAGACCACCACCAACCAGAGCCTGAGTCAGGCGAACTCCACCACCCAGGGTTCGATCCGTGATTCGGATCCGGCCGAAGTGATGACCCGCCTGACCTTGCAGCAGACCATGCTGCAGGCCTCGCAACTGGCATTCAGCAAAATCAGCCAGTTGGGTCTGTTCAACAAGATCTGATCCTGAACGGGCGCGCAAGCGCCCGTTTGCTCTGACCGCTCTGTATCCATCGTCTTTTTTTTGCGGTTTCAAAGGGCTCGCTGTTCCGGGCGGGTTCCCGCCGCTTGCGAGTCCGCCGTGAATTCACTTCCCCTTGTCAGCCTTGTCATCCCAGCCTTCAATCCGCGCTTCTTCGAGCGCGCGTTGCTCAGTGCCGTGAGCCAGGGGTACGCCAATCTTGAAATCATTGTCTGCGACGACAGCCGCGGCAGCGAGATCGAAGAAACCGTCGCCTCGATGATCGAGAGCACCGGGGTGGCGGTGCGTCATGTGCGCAATGACCGCACGCTGGGGCTGGTCGGCAACCTGCAGGCCTGTCTTGCGCAGGCTCAGGGTGAGTTCATCAAATTCCTGTGCGACGACGATCAGTTGTTTGCCACCTGCGTCGAACGTCAGGCGCAAGTGCTCATCGATCGTGAAGACGTCAACCTGGTGCTGGCCCAGCGTCTGTTCTGGGACGCCAACGACCTGCCATTGCCATCGCGTCTGGAAAACACCCCGCTGTCGCCGGTGTGTGGTCTGTTCAAGGGCGAAGACCTGCTGGCGATTTTCGAGAACTTCCCGGTCAACATCCTCGGCGGTTTCAGTGCGGCGCTGTTCCGTCGTGCCGACGTGCTGGAACTGCTGCCGGCGCTGACCCAGGCCGGTCACTGTTTTGTCGCTACCCTGGATTTCGCCCTGTACGTCTGTCTGCTGCGTCGCGGCAACATGGTGGTGTCCAACCATGTGCTCAGTGTCGAGCGTTTGTATCCTGAGCGTTTGAGTGGCCAGCAGGCCATGCGCGATGCGGCCGTGGCCGAGCGGCAATGGCTGACGCAGATGCTCAAGGCGCGCAGCGGTGAGTCGGCGCCGGCCCCGGGCTGGGTGCGTTACTTGCCGATCACCAAGGCCGATGAGTCGCCACGGGTCTGGGAAGAGTTGCCGTTGAGCCGGACCCTGGGCACCAAGCAGACCACCCAGGATTGGCATGTCGGTATTTCCAGCGTCAGTTTTGCCGAGCTGTACGCCGAGTGGCTGGCCTGCCGCAGCCTGACCGAAGGCCAGCGTGAATTGCTGCCCGATACCCTGGCCGCCTGGCCGCGCACGCCGAAAATCGTGCCGGTGATCATCGACGAGCAAGGCAGCCGTTCGGCGCTGGAACTCACCCTGCAATCGCTCGCAGATCAGGAATACGCCCCCGAGCTGACGCTGGTGCTGTCGGCGTCCTGCACCGAAGCGCAACTGAGCGAGCGGGTCGTGCGCATGCCGTTGCAGGATGACTGGCAGCAGCAACTCAATGAGCTGTTGGCGCAACTGGACGGCGCCGACTGGTTCTACCTGCTGCAGGCCGGTGATCGGCTGGTGGTTCCGGCGTTGCTGGTGATGGCCGAGCGCATTGCGCTTTCGCGCACGTTGACCTGCCTGTACAGCGACGAAGGCGGATTGAGTCAGGGCGAATCGGCCGAGCCGGTGTTCAAGCCCGACTTCAACCTCGACCTTCTGCGCAGTTATCCCTATGTGGGGCGGGCGCTGGCGTTCGAGCGCGAGCGTTTTCTCGCGCTGGGCGGTTTCGACTCCGCGTTCGGCGAACTGGCTGCACACGATGTGCTGTGGCGCATGGTCGAGAACGACGGCACGCAGGTGGTCGGCCACATTGCCGAGGTGTTGCTGGAGTCGGCGTTTGACCTGGCCAAGTGGTTGTCGCAGCCGCAAATGGCCGATGACAACGCACGACTGATCGAAGCTCACCTGCAGCGTCTGGGCCTTTCCCATACGATCCGTCGAGGCGCTTCGGCGCTGCTCAACCGGGTCGACTACCACCATGGCCAGACGCCGCTGGTGTCGATCATCATCGTTAGCAAGGATCAGACCGCGGCGGTGCAACGCTGCGTCGAGACCCTGCTGGAGAAAACCCTGTACGCCGAGTACGAGTTGCTGCTGGTCGACAACGGCAGCGTGAGCGCCGAGGCGCGAGCCTGGTTCGACGGCATGGTGCAACTGGGCAGCGAGCGGATTCGCGTGCTGGATTGCCCGCAGCAGGAGAACCTGGCCGCCGTGCGCAACGCTGCGGTTAGCCAGGCGCGTGGTGAATACGCGCTGCTGCTCAACCCTTATGCGGTGATCACCCACGGCGACTGGCTGGCGGAAATGCTCAATCACGCCCAGCGACCGGAAGTCGGCGTGGTGGGAGCCAAGCTGTTCAACCCGGATGGACGACTGTTGCATGCCGGTCTGATTCTGGGCCTGCAAGGGCCGGCGGGTGTGCCGTTCTACGGTGAGTCGATGCAGGCGACCGGGTACATGTACCGGTTGCTGGTCGCCCAGAATCTGAGCGCGGTCGGCAGTGATTGCCTGATGGTGCGCAAGGCTGTCTTTGACGCGGTGACCGGCCTCGATGAGCAGGATCTGGCGCAGTCGCTCAACGAGGTGGACCTGTGCCTGCGCATCGGCCAGCAAGGTTACCTGGTGGTCTGGACACCTTATGCCCAACTGGCCCTCGGCGCCCAGCCGACCGTCGTGGCCACCGAGAGCGAAACGACTCTGCGCAGTCAGGAACAGGAAGTGTTCTACAAGCGCTGGCTGCCGATTGTCGCGCGTGATCCGGCATATAACGCCAACCTGTCGCTCAATGGTCTGGGCGGTTCGAGCTTCAGCCTCGATCCGGGACTGCGCACTGGCTGGAGCCCGTTTTCCCAGCCGCAATTGCCGAAGATCCTCGCCTTGCCGGTCAACGCGTCGGCCATCGGTCACTATCGTGTCACCCAGCCGTTGATCGAGCTGGAAGAGGCGGGCCGGGCGCTGGGGCGTATTCACTACAACCTGCCGACCATCATCGAAGTCGAGCGTCAGTCCCCTGACGTGATCATTTTGCAGGGCCGTTATTCCGAAGGTCCGATCAACGAAATCCCGAGCCTGCAAAAGTACTCCAGTGCCCGGCGGATCTACGAACTCGACGATTACGTGATCGATGTTCCCCACCGCAATGCGCACATTCGCAACATGCCGGGCCGGGACGACATGGAAAAACTGGTCCGGCGCGCCATCGGCATGTGCGACCGGGTGGTGGTGTCCACCGCGCCGCTGGGCAATGCGCTGTCGAGCATGCACAGCGACATTCGCGTGGTTCCCAACATGCTGGCCAAGCATCTGTGGAGCGACCTGCACAGCCAGCGCCGGACCTCGAAAAAACCACGGGTCGGCTGGGGCGGTGGCACCAGTCACCACGGCGACCTGGCAGTGATCGCCGACGTGGTTCGCGAGCTGGCGAACGAAGTCGATTGGGTGTTCTTCGGCATGTGCCCGGATGATCTGCGCCCGTACATGCACGAATTCCATGGCGTGATCGGCCTGGACGTGTACCCGGCAAAACTGGCCAGCCTGAACCTGGACCTGGCCCTGGCGCCGCTGGAGTTCCACATCTTCAACGACTGCAAGAGCAATCTTCGTCTGCTGGAATATGGTGCCTGCGGTTACCCGGTGATCTGCACCGACACCGAGGCCTATCGCGGTTACTTGCCGTGCACCCGGATCAAGACCAACACCACGGACGAATGGCTGCAAGCGATCCGCATGCACCTGGCCGATCCGGACGCCAGCTATCGCATGGGCGACCAGTTGCGCGAGGTCGTCCTGCGCGATTACGTGCTGCGCGGCGACAACCTGCGCTACTGGGAAAACGGCTGGCTGGCGGACTGATCGGTTCGTACAGGCTGCTTCTGAAAAACAGGCGACTTTTACAGTCGCCTGTTTTGGTTTTTCCAGGTTGATTCCTGCCGTGTGGCGTCATTCGAAATGACCGAAGTCACGGGTTCGAAGTTTGTTTTCAGCAAGCTGATGCTCAGCGCTCTTTGACGGTATCCGGTTCAACGACAACGCAAGGAAGAAGTAAATATCGGTAGTGAATGGAACGAGCGACGTGGATTACCTGGTGGGCACCGATGGTAATGACGAACGCTATGGAATGGAGTCGGATGATCAGCTGGACGGTAGCTGGAGTGACGATGTGTACATCGTCGGCAGTCCTGCCGACGCGCAGCCGGCGGAGCTGGCGCGTTTCCTGCAAGTCCCCCTCAAATCGCCATAAAACGAGCGCTCGCGGTCATCGCCCCTGCGCCCGAACCGGCAGAAAGGTTTAGCCAGAAGGCCGCAAAGCTCATAAAGCAGTGCGCAGCCCTGTGACGAACGAGAGGGGAGACCATGAAGGCAGTTATTTTGGCGGGTGGCCTGGGCACGCGCATCAGTGAAGAGTCGCACCTCAAGCCGAAACCGATGATCGAGATCGGTGGCAAGCCAATTCTCTGGCACATCATGAAACAGTATTCCGCACACGGAATTCATGAATTCGTGATTTGCCTTGGCTACAAGGGCTACGCGATCAAGGACTTCTTCGCCAACTACTTCCTGCACACCTCCGACGTGACGTTCGACATGCGCGAAAACCGCATGGACGTTCACCAGAACTACAGCGAGCCCTGGCGCGTGACGCTGGTGGATACCGGTGAGGAAACCATGACCGGTGGCCGTCTGCGCCGTGTCTCGCGCTATCTGGAAGACGAAAAAGCCTTCTGCTTCACCTATGGCGACGGCGTTTCGGACCTGAATATCAGCGCGCTGGTGGACTTCCATCTGACCCACGGCAAACTGGCGACAGTGACGGCCGTGCAGCCACCGGGCCGCTATGGTGCTCTGGATCGCGACGGTGACCGAGTACTCGGGTTCACCGAAAAACCGCGCGGTGACGGGGGCTGGATCAACGGCGGTTTCTTCGTGTTGTCACCGAAAGTCCTGCCATTGATCCAAGGTGATTCGACCTCCTGGGAGTCCGGCCCGCTCGACGGTCTGGCCGAGCGCGGCGAGTTGATGGCGTACCAGCACGAAGGCTTCTGGCAGCCGATGGACACCCTGCGTGACAAGAACCACCTCGAAGCCTTGTGGCAGAGCGGGGAGGCCCCATGGAAGCATTGGGACTGAGTCCGGAATTCTGGCGCGGCAAGCGGGTTCTGGTTACCGGACACACCGGTTTCAAGGGCAGCTGGCTGACCCTGTGGCTGCAAAGCCTCGGCGCGCAAGTCAGCGGTTTTTCCCTTGATCCTTCGACCGAGCCGAGCCTGTTCGAGCTGGCGCGCGTCAGCGAAGGCATCAACGATCAGCGCGGCGACCTGCGTGACCTCGGCGCCTTGCTCGAGATCATCGCCGACACCGAACCGGAGATCGTTCTGCACCTGGCGGCCCAGCCGCTGGTGCGCGAAGGCTATCGCGATCCGCTCGGCACTTATTCCAGCAACGTCATGGGCACCCTCAACCTGCTCGAAGCGATTCGTCAGGTCGGTTGCGTGCGGGCCTGCGTGCTGGTGACCACCGACAAGGTCTACGCCAACAAGGAATGGCTGTGGCCGTACCGCGAAGACGAAGCCCTTGGTGGCCACGACCCTTACAGCAGCAGCAAGGCCTGCTGCGAGTTGCTGGCGCAGTCTTACGCGGCGTCGTTCTTCCCGGCCGAAAAATACGCCGAGCACGGTCTGGCCCTGGCCACTGCGCGGGCCGGCAACGTGTTGGGCGGCGGTGATTTTGCCCCTGAGCGGTTGATTCCCGATGTATTGAAAGCCTGGACGGCCGACGAGCCGGTGACCCTGCGTTACCCGCAAGCCGTGCGCCCTTGGCAACACGCGCTGGAGCCGCTGGCCGGCTACCTGCAACTGGCTGCCGGGCTCTACGAACAAGGTCCGGAATATGCCGGGGCGTGGAACTTCGGCCCGGGTGAAACGGACATGTGCAGCGTCGGCGAAGTGGTCGAACTGCTCGCCAACCGCTGGCCTCAGGCCCGTGGTCTGCGCATCGAAAAGAGCGATTTGCACGAAGCCGGCCTGTTGCGCCTGGACAGCAGTCGCGCCCGTCAGGTGCTGGGCTGGCAACCGCGCTGGTCGTTGCAGCAATGCCTGACCCAGACCCTCGACTGGCACCTGGCCTGGCAGAACGGCGACGACATGCGCACCGTGACCCTCGGCCAACTGAACCTGTACCGGGGCGCGCTGTGAGTGAGTTTTCCTTGAAACAGTTACCGCTGGCAGGTCTGTTCAGCGTCCAGCACAAACGCTTCGAAGATCAGCGCGGGCACTTCGCACGGCTGTTCTGCGAGGGCAGTCTGAAAGCGTTCGGCAGCGAATTTCACATCCGCCAGATCAACCATTCCTGCACCCGTGAGAAGGGCAGCGTGCGCGGTCTGCATTATCAGAATGCCAATGCCCCGGAAGCCAAACTGATCACCTGCCTGCGCGGTGAAGTGTGGGACGTGGCGGTGGACCTGCGCCCGGACTCGGAAACGTTCCTGCACTGGCACGCCGAGCACCTGAAGGCCGGCGACGGTCGCAGCCTGTTGATTCCGGCCGGCTTCGCCCACGGTTTCCAGACCCTCACCGAAGACGCCGAACTGCTTTACCTGCACAGCGCCGATTACGCGCCGGAGCACGAGGGCGGTCTGTCGGTGAACGATCCACGGCTGGCGATTGCCTGGCCGTTGCCTGTCAATAATTTGTCAGCGCGTGATTCCAGCCATCCCGCGCTCGATCAACACTTTGCTGGAGTGCGTCTATGAACTGCCGTGGGTGCGCCGCACCGCTGAGCCTGCCGCTGATCGACCTCGGCACCTCGCCACCGTCCAATGCCTACGTGCACGCCGATCGCCTCGAGCAGGCCGAACAATGGGTGCCCCTGAAGGTTGCCGTGTGCCAGCAATGCTGGCTGGTGCAGACCGAGGATTACACCTCCGCCGACAGCCTGTTCGATGCCGAGTACGCCTACTTCAGTTCGTTCTCCAGCACCTGGCTTGCCCACGCCGAGCGCTATGTGGCCGAGATGGTCGAGCGCTTCGGCCTGACCGCCGACAGCCGGGTGGTGGAAGTCGCAGCCAACGACGGCTACCTGCTGCAATACGTGGCCGGTCGCGGCATCCAGTGCCTGGGCGTCGAGCCGACCCGCAGCACCGCGCAGGCGGCACGGGAAAAAGGCCTGGAGATCCGTGAACTGTTCTTCGGTCGCGACACCGCCGCCCAGCTGAAAAGCGAAGGCTGGGCCGCCGACCTGATGGCCGCCAACAACGTGCTCGCTCACGTGCCGGACATCAATGATTTCCTTGGCGGTTTCGCCACGCTGCTCAAGCCGACCGGCGTCGCCACCTTCGAATTCCCGCAACTGCTGACGCTGATGGCCGGCGCGCAGTTCGACACGCTCTATCACGAACACTATTCCTACCTGTCCCTGACCGCCGTGCAGACCCTGTGCGAGCGCAACGGTCTGGAAGTGTTCGACGTCAGCCCGTTGACCACCCATGGCGGATCGTTGCGGGTGTTCGTGCAGCGCAAGGACGGCGAGCGTCGTGATGTCCGGCCAGCGGTGCAACAGCAGTTGCAGGCCGAACTCGATGCAGGTGTGAAAACCGCCGAGTACTACGCGACCCTCGCGCCGGCCGCCGAGCACATCAAGCATCAGCTGCTGCGCTTTCTGTTGCAGGCCAAGGCCGAGGGCAAGCGCGTGGTCGGCTATGGCGCCGCGGCCAAGGGCAACACCTTGCTCAATTACGCCGGGGTCAGGCCGGATCTGCTGGCCTGGGTCGCCGATGCCAACCCGCACAAACAGGGCAAGTTTCTGCCGGGCAGCCGCATCCCGATTGTCGCGCCCGAGCGCATCGAGGCAGAAAAGCCCGACTACATCCTGGTGCTGCCGTGGAACCTGTTGAGTGAAGTGACGCAGCAACTGGCTTCGGCCAAAACGTGGGGTGCACGCTTTGTCGTCGCCGTTCCGGAGTTGAGCATTCAATGAGCAGAATTCATTACACCAAGCCGAGCGTCGGCGAACTTGAGGCGCAATATGCCCTGGACGCCGTGCAGAACGGCTGGGGCGCACGTTGCTACGAATACCTGACCCGCTTCGAACACGGCTTCGCCGAGCACCTGGGCGCGACCTACGCAATCGCCACCTCCAGTTGCACCGGGGCCCTGCACATGGGCATGGCGGCACTGGGTGTCGGCGCCGGTGACGAAGTGATCCTGGGCAACACCAACTGGATCGCCTCGGCGGCGCCGATCACTTATCTGGGCGCCACGCCGGTGTTCGTCGATGTGCTGGCCGACAGCTGGTGCCTGGATCCGCAGCAGGTCAGAAACGCGATCAGCCCGCGCACCAAAGCCATTCTGGCGGTGCACCTGTACGGCAATCTTTGCGACATGGATGCCTTGCTGGCCATCGGCAAGGAGTTCGGCATTCCCGTGATCGAGGACGCGGCAGAGGCCATCGGTTCGCAGTGGCGCGGCAAGGCGGCGGGCTCGCTCGGTGCCTTTGGTGCCTTCTCGTTCCACGGCACCAAGACCATGACCACTGGCGAGGGCGGCATGTTCGTCACCTCGGACAAGGCCTTGTACGAGCGCGTATTGACCCTGTCCAACCATGGCCGTGTCGCGGGCTGCACCAAGCAGTTCTGGCCGGAATTCGTCGGCTTCAAATACAAGATGAGCAACCTGCAGGCGGCGGTCGGTTGCGCGCAGGTCGAGCGGATCGAAGAGTTGATCGCGCGCAAGCGGGCGATCTTTGCCCACTATGCGCAGGCGCTGGAAGGCGTGCCGGGGGTGTCGCTCAATCCCGAGCCGGCTCACGGGCGCAACGGTTACTGGATGCCGACCGTGGTGTTCGATGCCGATACCGGTATCCATCGCGAGCAACTGATCGCGGCGTTCCAGGCCGCCGACATCGATGCCCGGGTGTTCTTCTGGCCGCTGTCGACGCTGCCGATGTTCAGCGAGCACAACGTTGACACACCGGTGTCATTCGCCCTGCCGGAGCGCGCCTTCAACCTGCCGAGTTACCACGACATGACCGACGCCGATCAGCAGCGCGTCGTGCAAGTGGTGCTGGACTTGCTGGCAAGCAGGCCCGCGCCGTGAAGATGTATCTGCTGGGGGCCGCCAACCCGGAAGCGGTGCGCATGCTGCACGCGGTCAAGCGCAGTACGCCGAACGTCGAGTTCGCCTTTCTGGACAACGATCCGCGCAAGCACGGCACGCTGTTTTACGGGGTGCCGGTGGTGGGCGGTTCGGAGCGGGTCGCCGAGCTCAATGGCCCGGACGTGCGCTTCGTCAACCTGATCACCGGCAGCACCCGTCTGCGTTACGAAACCACCTGCCAGCTGGTGGATGCCGGCGCGAGGCTCGGCCAGTTCATTCATCCCGGCCTCGACCTGAGCATGATCCGCATGGGCCAGGGCAGTTACTTGCAGGAAGGCGTGTTGATGCAGGCCGAGGTCGAACTCGGCGACAACACCAGCATCAGCGCCGGCAGCGTCGTGGGGCATGAAGGGCGGATCGGCCACTCGGTGTTCATGGCGCCGGGCGTTTGCATCGCCGGCTGTGTGGAAATCGGCGACGGTACGTTTATCGGTACCAACGCCACGATTCTGCCGCGTCTGCGCATCGGTCGCTGGGTGACCATCGGCGCCGGCGCCGTGGTGACCAAAGATGTCCCGGATTTTTCAGTCGTGGCGGGCAATCCCGCCAGGATCATCAAGACCAACACCGTGCCATACCCTGACGCCAGGGTGTTCAGGTAAGCCGTTTTCCCGAATTTTTGGAGAGTCGCAATGAATCCACATGAGCAGTTTCGCGAAGAAGTAAAGGCCAACATCGAAGGCCTGCAACAGGACAAGGCGCTGCAGACCGAGTCGCTGGACTGGGTCGGCACCACCGCAAAACACAAGTACACCTACAACTTCAGCTGGATGGGCCGGCCGATCATCCAGTTCCCGCAGGACATGGTCGCCATGCAGGAAATCATCTGGAACCTGCGTCCTGACGTGATCGTGGAAACCGGTATCGCCCACGGCGGTTCCTTGGTGTTCTACGCCTCGATCCTTGAGCTGATCGGTCACGGCGAAGTGCTGGGCATCGATATCGACATCCGCCAGCACAACCGCGAAGCCATCGAAGCGCACCCGATGTTCAAGCGGATCAGCATGATCCAGGGTTCGAGCATCGACACCGCCATCGTCGACCAGGTACGCGAGCGCGTACAGGGCAAGAAAGTGCTGGTGGTGCTGGACTCCAACCACACCCACGAGCACGTCCTCGAAGAGCTGCGCCTGTACGCACCGCTGGTGTCGGTGGGCAGCTACTGCGTGGTGATGGACACCGTGGTCGAAGACATGCCGGAAGATGCGTTCCCGGATCGTCCGTGGGGCAAGGGTGACAACCCGAAAACCGCAGTGTGGGCCTACCTGAAAGAAAGCAGCGATTTCGAGATCGATCAGGCCATTCACAGCAAGTTGCTGATCACTGTCGCGCCGGATGGCTATCTGCGTCGCGTTCGTTAATCGACAAAAACAACGTTGAGTTTTCGGCGACTCGCCGCTTGTGGGGAATTTATGCAAGGCAAGAACAGTTCTGGACACGGTTTGGCACTCAACGAACAGTTGACCGTTGTGCTGATATCTCACGAACGCCCGGCGTTTTTGCGCAGGGCCGTGCGTTTCTACAGCGCCCTGCCGTGCAGGATCCTGGTGCTGGATTCGTCCGCCGAGGCGCTGCCGGGTGTGGCCGGACAATTTGCCAACGTGGATTATCAGCATCTGCCGCAGTTCGGCTATTGGGGCATCCGCGCCAAGCTGGCCTACGGCGTACAGCAGTTGCAGACCCCCTACATGGTGTTCGCCGCCGACGATGACTTCCTGGTGCACGATGCCTTGCACCAGGCGGTTGATTTCATGGATGCCAACCCCGACTACAGCCTGTGCCACGGCTACAGCATGATGTACCTGACGCTGGCCAATGGCGTCAGCTACTACCGTCGTGACAAGAAAGTCTGCGAAGACTACGCGTCCGACCGTGCCCAGGATCGTCTGCTGGACTACATGTCCCAATACCTGCCGCCGTTTTATGCGGTGCAACGCACCGAGGTGCTGCGCGCCTGGTATGACGCGATGCCCGAAGACACAATCTTCCAGTGGCAGGAAGTCGGTCACACGTACTACATGCTGGCACGCGGCAAGGCACGGATCCTGCCGATCCCTTATGTCGTGCGTGAAATCAACTATCAGCACTCCGATCACAACACCGAGATCTTCCACTCGCTGGCCTATACCGACGCCAAATCGGTGTCCGAGCGAGAGGCCTTTGCCACGTTCCTGGCCGGACTGCCGACCCAGGTCGAGCATCAGGATGCACAGCAGGGCAAAGCGTTTGTCCTGCAAAGTTTCGAAGCCCTGGCCGACAGCCTGCGCACCGGTCGCGCATTGACCGCCGAATTGATTCTGGAGTCGGCCTGGACCGACATCGAAGCCGGCCCGCAGCGCCGTTTCGGGCCGAAGCAGTACGTAGAAATGCCGTTCTACAATCAGGCGTTCTTCGATCAGTTGACCCAGTTCGAGTTTCTGCTGCACGCCATGCCCGCCGGCCGCATTCAATTGCAAGGGCTGGAAGGCATCTGGGCCCGTCAGGAAAACCTGATGCTGGCCCGCAACAACGACACCCCGGAAAGCGTGGTGGACCGCTTGTGGCAAGCCCACGACGCCAACGTGTTCAACCGCACGGTGATCAACCGTCTGGTGGCGCAACTGAATTTGCTCGGTGAAGACGAAGACGCCGAAAAACTGCGCACGTGGGTCGCTCGTCTCGAAGCGCTATCGCTCGAGGGCAATCAGGCGACATTTGGCAAGATGCTCAGCGGTCGCCTGCTCAAGTGGCTCGATGCCCGCCAGCCGGATGCCGGACAGGCCCAGGCGATTGCCGCTCAATTGGCGGCCAATGGCGGCAGTCCACAGTTCGGTATCTTCCTGCTGGATCTGGACAACGACATCGACAAGTTGCAGGTCACTCTGGACAGCCTGCTGGAAGGACACAGCAAGGCATTCAAGGTGGTGGTGTTCACCACCGGTGAGCCGCCAGCGGCGACCACGGCGCAGAACACCTTGCACTTCGTGCGGGTGACCTCGGGCAATTTCGTCGACAAGCTGAACCTCAGCGTCAAACAGTCGCCGTGCGACTGGCTGCTGCTGGCCGAAGCGGGTGACGAGTTCACCGCCGGCGGCCTGCTGCGTGCCGGTCTGGAGCTGCAATCGGCCGACGGTTGCCGCGCCGTGGCCACCGATGAAATCCAGCGCAACGCCGACGGTGCCCTGGTGGACGTGTTCCGTCCGGGTTTCAACCTCGACCTGCTGCAAAGCCTGCCGGCACTGATGGCGCGGCACTGGTTGATCCGTCGTGAAGTGCTGATCGAGGCGGGTGGTTACCAGGCGGACTTCAGCAAGGCGCTGGAATTCGACCTGTTGCTGCGCATCATCGAGCAGGGTGGTCTGGGCGGCCTCGCGCACCTCGACGAACCTCTGTTGATTACCCGCACTTCGGAGCTGGCGGAAAACGCCGATGAGCGTCAGGCGCTGCTGCGCCACCTGGGCAATCGCGGCTACAAGGCCAAGATCACCTCGTCGGTGCCGGGCACCTACCAGATCGATTATCGCCACACCGAGCAGCCGCTGGTGTCGATCATCCTGCCGGCCAGCGATGATCTGCCGGCCCTGCAACGCTGCCTGGAAGGCGTGCTGCTGCGAACCCGCTACACCCGCTATGAAGTGTTGCTGGCGGCACGGGCGAATCAGTCCGCCGCCGTCAACGATTGGCTGGGCACCCTGAACCACGCCAAGGTCCGTGTTCTGCACGCCGATCAACCGCTGAGCGACGCGGCCTTGTGCAACGCCGCCAGCCAGCAGGCGCAAGGCGAGTACCTGGTGCTGATGGCCGCTGACAGCGAAGTCGTCAACCCGAACTGGATCGAATCGCTGCTCAATCATGCCCAGCGCCCTGAAGTGGGCATCGTCGGGCCGAAGCTGGTCGACCGCGACGGGAAAATCTCCCAGGCCGGGCTGATTCTCGGCACGGATGGCACGGTCGCTTCGGCGTTCATCGGCGAGAAGCATGACGCCGAAGGCTACATGCAGCGCCTGGCCGTGGATCAGAATTACTCGGCCGTTTCGGGCGTGTGCCTGATGCTGGGCAAAGCGTTGTTCGAGGCACTCGACGGTCTGGACGCAGAGAACTTCGGCGCCGGCTTCAGTGATGTCGACCTGTGCCTGAAGGCCAGTCAGGCCGGTTACCTCACCGTGTGGACCCCGCTGGTGCAGGTGCTGCATGACGGGCAACTGCCGCAAGCGCCGCAGGCGCTGGAAGCCCTGGCTGAAAAATGGTCCTCCGTCTTCGCTCAGGACCCGGCCGGCAACCCGAACCTGATCCTCAGCGGCAAAGGCTTTGGTCTGAACGAACGTGCTGCGGTGAACTGGGCGCAGTGGCTGGGCTGACGCCTCGGGGCACAGGAAACGGGACTCAAGACATGTTCAACGGAAAATCGATTTTCATCTCCGGTGGCACCGGCTCGTTCGGGCGCAAGTTCATCGCGCGCCTGCTTGAGCAATACCAGCCCAAGCGGGTGGTGGTGTTCTCCCGGGATGAGCTCAAGCAATACGAAATGCAGCAGACGTTCAACGCGCCGTGCATGCGTTACTTCCTCGGTGACGTGCGCGACGCCGATCGTCTGCGCCAGGCCATGCGCGGCATCGATTACGTGGTGCATGCCGCGGCGTTGAAGCAGGTGCCGGCGGCGGAATACAACCCGACCGAATGCATCCGCACCAACGTCAACGGCGCGGAAAACATCATCGCCGCCGCCATCGACAACGGCGTGAAGAAAGTCGTCGCGCTGTCCACCGACAAGGCGGCAAGCCCGATCAACCTGTACGGCGCCACCAAGTTGCTGTCGGACAAGTTGTTCGTCGCGGCCAACAATATCGCCGGCGAACAGCAGACGCGTTTTGCCGTGGTGCGCTACGGCAACGTCGCCGGTTCACGCGGGTCAGTGGTGCCGTTTTTCAGCAAACTGATCGCCGATGGCGCGACAGAGCTGCCGATCACCGACGAGCGCATGACCCGCTTCTGGATCACTCTCGATCACGGTGTGCAATTCGTGCTCGACAGCTTTGCGCGGATGCACGGCGGTGAAGTGTTCGTGCCGAAGATCCCGTCGATCCGCGTGGTCGATCTCGCGCGGGGAATGGCCGAGCACCTGCCGCACAAGAACGTCGGCATTCGTCCGGGCGAGAAACTGCACGAACTGATGGTGCCGCTGGACGATGCGCGGATGACTCTGGAGTTTGCCGATCACTACACCATCCAGCCGTCGATCCGCTTCACCAGCGTCGACGTGGATTTCGCCGAGGACAAACTCGGCGAGCGTGGCGTGCCGGTCGGTGAAGACTTCGAGTACCGTTCCGACACCAACCCGCACTTCCTTTCGGTGGGGCAGATCGCCGACCTGCACGCGAAGCTCTCGGTATGATTCCCTACGGTCGGCAAAGCCTCGACCAGGCGGATATCGACGCGGTCGTCGAGGTGTTGCAGTCCGACTGGTTGACCCAGGGGCCGACCATCGAACGCTTCGAGCAGGCGATGGCCGAGCGTTGTCAGGCCGATTTCGCGGTGGCGGTGTGCAACGCCACGGCGGCGCTGCACATTGCTTGCCTGGCAGCGGGGCTGGGAGCAGGCGACCGCTTGTGGACCACGCCGAACACCTTTCTCGCGTCGGCCAACTGCGGCCGTTACTGCGGCGCCGACGTTGATTTCGTCGACATCGATCCGCTGACCTGGAACCTCGATGCTGAAGTTCTGGCGAGCAAACTCGATGCTGCCGAACGCGACGGCACGCTGCCCAAAGTACTGGTGGCGGTGGCGTTCTCCGGACAGAGCTGCGACATGCGGCGCATTGTCGAACTGGCCGAGCGCTACAACTTCACGGTGATCGAAGACGCCTCCCACGCGGTCGGCGCAAGCTACGCCGGGCGTCCGGTCGGTTGCGGTGAGTTTGCCGCGATGACCGTGTTCAGCTTCCACCCGGTGAAAATCATCACCAGCGGCGAAGGCGGCATGGTGCTGACCAATCGCCCGGAGCTGGCCGAGCGTCTGCAACGCCTGCGCAGCCACGGCATGACCCGCGATCCGCAGCAGATGACCGAAGCCAGCCATGGCCCGTGGTACTACCAACAGGTCGAGCTGGGTTTCAATTACCGGATCACTGATCTGCAAGCAGCATTGGGCCTGTCACAGCTGAACAAACTGGACGGATTCATCGCCCGTCGCCGGGAGCTGGCCGCGCGTTACGACCGTCTGCTGGCGTATTTGCCGGTCACCGTGCCGAGCCTCCAGACGGACGCCGAATCGGCCTGGCACCTTTACGTGGTGCGTTTGCAGACCGGGCGCATCAGCCTCAGCCATCGTCAGGTGTTCGAAGGCTTGCGTGCCGCCGGCATCGGCGTGAACCTGCACTACATTCCGGTGCATTTGCAGCCGTACTATCGTGACCTGGGTTTCGCCGAGGGTGACTTCCCCGAAGCCGAGCGTTATTACGCCGAAGCGATCAGCTTGCCGCTGTTCCCGTTGCTGAGCGATCAGCAGCAGGACTACGTGGTCGAGCAATTGCGTCGGTTGACTGAATGATTGCCGCTGCTGCGGTGGATGGAAAACGGTAATGCGTGATCTGAGCGAACAGGAACAATTCTGGCAGGGCGAATTCGGCAACCAGTACGTTGACCGCAATATCGGCCAGCCACTGGTGGCGGCCAATCTGGCGTTGTTCGCCAAGGCGCTGACCCGGGCCGGGCGGATCGATAGCCTGCTGGAACTGGGCACCAACGCCGGCAACAACCTGCAGGCGCTGCGTCAGTTGCTGCCGCGCTGCGAGCTGTTCGGGGTCGAGATCAACGCCAGTGCCTGCGCCCAGGCGCGTGCGCTGGAGATTGCGAGCATCTGGCACGGTTCGTTGTTCGACTTTCCCCGTGAGCGCCAATACGACCTGACCCTGAGCAAAGGCGTGCTGATCCATCTGGCACCGGAACTGTTGCCGACGGCGTATGCGCAGTTGTATGAGTTGAGTTCGCGCTACATCCTGATCGCCGAGTACTACAATCCGTCGCCAGTGGAAGTGTCCTATCGCGGTAACAGCGGCAAGCTGTTCAAGCGTGATTTCGCCGGGGAAATGCTCGATCGCTATCCTGATCTGCAACTGTTGGATTACGGCTTCGGTTATCACCGCGATCCGCAATTTCCGGTGGACGACATCACCTGGTTCCTGCTGGAAAAACGTCCTTGAACAACGTCGCAATCATCCCGGCCCGCGGGGGCAGCAAACGCATCCCGCGCAAGAACCTCAAGCCGTTCGACGGTGTGCCGATGATTGTCCGTTCGATTCGCACGGCCCTCGATTCAGGGTTGTTCGAGCAGGTGGTGGTCAGCACCGACGACGCAGAGATCGCAGACGTGGCGCGAGCCAACGGTGCTCACGTGCCGTTCATGCGTCCGGCGGAACTGGCCGATGATTTCACCGGCACTGCGGCAGTGATCGTGCATGCCTTGCAACAACTGCCAGCCTTCGATTACGCCTGTTGTGTGTACGCCACGGCGCCGCTGTTGCAGGCGCGCTTTCTGCACCAGGGCTTTGAGTTGCTGGAGCAGCATCCGGACAAGTCCTTTGCTTTTTCGGTCACCGATTTCGGCTTTCCGGTGCAGCGCGCCTTGACCCTCGACGGTCAGGGCGCGCTGACGGCGTTGTACCCCGAATTTCGCAATACCCGCTCGCAGGATCTGCCGACGGCCTTTCAGGATGCCGGCCAGTTCTATTGGGGCCGTAGCGAGGCCTGGCTGGGTGGCGAGGTGCTGTATTCGCCGGCCAGTCTGCCGGTGATCCTGCCTCGGTATCTGGTACAGGACATTGACACCGCTGAAGACTGGAAGCGCGCCGAATACCTTTACGCCGCCCTCAGGGCCGGCGGAGAACTGCAATGAGAGTGCTGATCCGCGCCGATGCCTCGCCGACCATCGGCAGCGGCCACATCGCCCGTTGCCTGACACTGGCGCGAGTACTGCGCACGCAGGGCAGTCATGTCGCGTTTGCCTGTCGTCGTTTGCCGGGGCATCGGCTCGATGCGTTGCAGGCCGAAGGCTTCGAGGCCTTCGCGTTGCCGGATCGCTATGCCGGTGAAGACCCGGAGCAGGCCATCGAGTCGATGTTGCCGTGGCAGGCGGATATCGAGGCACTGGCGGCGCAGCTGGAAGGGCAGCCCGGGTTTGACTGGGTCATCGCCGACCATTACGGCCTCGATCATCACTGGCAGACCGCGGCCCGTCGCTTTGCGCCACGGATTGCCGCCGTCGATGATCTGGCGACCCGGCAGTACAGCGTGGATCTGCTGCTCAACCAGAACCTGTCGGGGCTGAGCGAAAACTATCAGCCGCTGCTGCCGGCCGGATGCCGAACGCTGCTCGGCCCGCGCTTCGCCATGCTGCGCGAAGAGTTCAGTGGCCCGGCCATCGAGATCAAACCGGTGGCGCGTCGGGTGCTGGTGAATTTTGGCGGTTTCGATGCGGCGCGCCAGACCCATCACGCGATGCTGGCGCTGGCGGATTTTTCGGAACTGGAAGTGGATTTCGTCGCCGGTGCCGACAACCCGGCCTGGGCAGAGATGCAAGCGCTGGCCGAAACGCGGCCGCACTGGCGCCTGCACAGTTTCGTCAGCGATTTTCACCGACGCATGACCGAAGCCGACCTGTTTATCGGTGCCGGCGGCGGCACCAGTTGGGAACGCGCAGCCCTGGGCCTGCCGACAATCTGTATCGCGGTGTCGAACAACCAGCAGGCCAACGGCGAGGTGATGGCGGCGGCCGGGGCGCATGTGTTCATGGGCGCGCGGGAGCAGGTCAGCGTCGAGCAACTGCGCGATGCCATCGGCTTTGTCGTGGGCAACTTTTATCTGCGCCAGAGCCTGGCCGAGCGTTCGCGGCAACTGGTCGACGGGCGGGGCGCGCTGCGGGTCGCGGCAGCACTGGCCGGCGCGGTGCTCAAGTTGCGTCTGGCGACACTGGATGACGCGCAGTTGTTGTTCGACGGGCGCAATGCCGAAACGGTGCGCCGCTGGTCGCTGGACAGCGGTGCGATTGACTGGACTCAACATGGGAACTGGCTGGGCGCGAGCCTGCGCAATCCTCAGCGGCTGCTGCTGGTGGCCGAGGCGGATGACGGCCCGGTGGGTATCCTGCGCTACGATTTGCGCGGCTTTGAGGCGGAGGTTTCGTTGTATCTGCTCGAAGGGCGTTTCGGTCTGGGTTGGGGCAGGGCGCTGCTGGCGCAAGGTGAAGCCTTCGTGGCTAGGCACTGGCCGCAAATGACCGCCATCACCGCCCAGGTGTTGCCGGCCAATCGGCCCTCGATGAATGTTTTCCGTGACGCCGGGTTCACCCAGAGTGCCTGCGCGTTCACCAAGGTTTTGAAGGAATCCCGTCAATGAGCAGTTTCAAGATCGGCAACCGCCAGATCGGTGCCGATGCGCCGCCGTTCATCATCGCTGAAATGAGCGGCAACCATAACCAGTCGCTGGACGTCGCCTTGCAGATTGTCGAAGCGGCGGCCAAGGCCGGTGCGCATGCCTTGAAACTGCAAACCTACACCGCCGAAACCATGACCCTGGATCTGGCCGAAGGCGAGTTCTTCATCAAGGATCCGAACAGTCTGTGGGCGGGTACCTCGCTCTACGACCTGTATGAAAAGGCCCACACGCCCTGGGAATGGCACACGCCGATCTTCGCCCGGGCCAAGGAACTGGGCATGCTCGCGTTTTCGACGCCGTTCGATGAAAGCGCCGTGGACTTCCTCGAAAGCCTCGATGTGCCGGCCTACAAGATCGCCAGTTTCGAAAACACCGATCTGCCGCTGATCCGCCGTGTCGCGGCCACCGGCAAACCGTTGATCATCTCCACCGGCATGGCCAGCATTGCCGAGCTCGATGAAACCGTGCGCGCTGCCCGTGAGGCCGGGTGCAAGGATCTGGTGCTGCTCAAATGCACCAGCACCTACCCGGCGACCCCGATCAACAGCAACGTGCGCACGATCCCGCATCTGCGTGAGCTGTTCGGCTGCGAGGTCGGTCTGTCAGACCATTCGATGGGCGTAGGCGTATCGGTGGCGGCGGTGGCGCTGGGCGCGACGGTGGTGGAAAAACACTTCACCCTCGACCGTGCGGCCGGTGGTGTGGACGCCAGTTTCTCGCTGGAACCAGCGGAGCTGGCCAGCCTGGTGAGCGAGACCGAACGCGCCTGGCAGGCCATGGGCCAGGTGCATTACGGGGTGACCGAGGCTGAGAAAAAGTCCCTGGTCTACCGCCGGTCGCTGTACGTCACGGCCGATATGGCGGCCGGTGAACCCTTCACGGCGGCCAATGTGCGCGCCATTCGTCCCGGTCTCGGTCTGCCGCCCAAGCACACCGATGCCGTCCTCGGGCGCCGTGCGCGTCAGCCGATCAAACGCGGTACGCCGCTGGACTGGTCATTGGTCGAATGACCCGATCTGTCACCGATTCGGCAAAATAGCGTGACCTGCGAGTCATAACGCGCATCTTCACTGTATTGTAATGACCGGGGAGATGGCGCCTGGCCCGTTTTCGGTTCCAGTGATAGCCCTTTGCGCTCCCCGTGGCTGCCCGTTGTGGCGGCCGTTTTCTGTTTGTCGGCGCCCCTCGAATCCTTGCGAGCGGTGGTATTGGGCTGTTTATTATTGGGAAGCCGTAATGATTGGCATAAAAAGCATTGCGAGCTACGTTCCTGTAGCCGGCGTGGACAATTACGCACAAGGTGCAAAATTCGAGAAGGATGAAGAATTCATCCTCGGCAAGATCGGTTCGGCCTTCCTGCCACGCAAAGACGCGGAACAGGAAACCTCCGATCTGTGCGTTGAAGCGGCCAATGTGCTGTTTGCCAACAACCCTGAACTGAAACGTGAATCCATCGATGCGCTGATCGTCGTCACCCAGAACGGTGACGAAGAAGGCCTGCCGCACACCGCTGCCATCGTCCAGGACAAACTCGGTCTGCCGACCAATGTCGCGGCGTTCGACATATCCCTGGGTTGCTCTGGCTACGTCTACGGCATCTACGCGATCAAGGGCTTTATGGAAGCCGCCGGCCTGAAGAACGGCCTGCTGATCACCGCTGACCCGTATTCGAAGATCGTCGATCCGGAAGATCGCAACACCACCATGCTGTTCGGCGATGCCGCCACCGCCACCTGGATGGGCGAAGACCCGGTCTGGGCGCTGGGCAAGGCCAAGTTCGGCACCGACGGTTCCGGCGCACCGCACCTGAAGGTGACCGATGGCGTGTTCTTCATGAACGGCCGTCAGGTGTTCAACTTCGCGCTGCTCAAAGTCCCGGCGCACCTGCACGAACTACTCGACGATTCGGGCCTGAAGGCCGATGACATCGATGCCTTCTGCATTCACCAGGGCAGTGCGGCGATTGTCGACGCCGTGGCGCGGCGCTTCGAAGGCGAGCCGGAGAAGTTCATCAAGGACATGGTCGAGACCGGCAACACCGTGTCGTCCAGTGTGCCGCTGCTGCTGGAAAAACACGTGATGGATTCCGACTGGAATCGCATTGCGATCAGTGGTTTCGGTGTCGGTCTGTCGTGGGGTTCGGCGATTATTTATCGTCCTTGAATCCGCCAGGAACGACGGATACAAAAACAGCGTTCAAGGGTTAACCTTGAACGCTGTTTTTTTGCCTGAAGGGAGCACGAGGCGCCATGAGCGAGTTTTTCCAGGCCAACGCTGAAGTCGTCGAACGACGCTGGCCGGCGCTGTACGCACGATTGCTGAACGAAGACAGTTCGGTGATCGAGGCCGAGCTGACGCAGGGGCTGGGTTCGACGCTGAGCATTGGCGGCATTCAGCTCACCAGTCGTCATGACCGTATCCGTGAGGCGCAGATTCAGGCCGCCAGCCTGCCGGCGGACAAGCCGCAACTGCATGTCTATGGCACCGGCCTGGGCGATCTGCCCACGGTACTGCTGGAGCGCGCCGGGCTTGAGCGACTTTACGTACACATCCTCAATGGCGCGCTGTTCGCTCTGGTGCTGCAACTGCTGGATCAGCGGGAGTGGCTGCAGGATCCCCGAATTGAATTGCTTTACGCCGGCGACCTGTCCGACATCTGCACGCCGTTTTTTGCATTGCCTGCCGAAATGCTGCTGGCCGATGACTTCAACGCGAAGATTCGTGATCGGCTGGTCAGCGAAGTGCACCTGAGCTTCAACAACCGTGAGTTCGATCCGCAGTCGCCATTCATTCAGCAGCGTCTGCAGGACTGTTTGCCGGTATTGCTCGCTGACGATGATGTGGCGATCTTGTTCGGCACCTGTGCCGGTCGGGAGATCTATGTGATCGGTACCGGGCCGACGCTGGAGCAGCATTTCGAACGTCTGGCGGCGATTCGCGAGAGAGCCGAGCGTCCGTTGTTCATTTGTGTCGATACTGCTTACCGGCCGCTGCGCGAGCACGGGATCGTGCCCGACTATGTGGTGAGTATCGATCAGCGCATCAGCTTCCGGCATTTGCCATTCGAGGAATCCGACGGCATCCCGCTGGTGTATCTGCCCATGAGTGATCCTGAGGTGCTGAGGGCCTGGAAGGGCAGGCGTTATGGTGGTTACTCGGCCAGTCCGGTCTACGCGGCATTGCGTGAGCAGCACCCGAGGGCGCTGTTGCATGTGGGCGGCAGTGTGATTCACCCGGCCGTGGACCTGGCGGTGAAAATGGGCGCTGCACGCATCACACTGTTCGGCGCCGATTTCGCCTTCCCGATGAACAAGACCCATGCCGGCTGGAGTGACGGTGACCTCGGCCCGTCGGTGAATCAGGCGCGACACTGGGTGCGTGACGGGTATGGCCAGCGTGTCAGTACCCAGCTCAACTTTCGCGGTTACCTGTGCGTGCTGGAGCGATACATCGCCAGTCAGCCGCAGGTGGCGTTTTTCAACAGCAGCCGCGCGGGTGCGCAGATTGCCGGGACGGCTTACAACCAGGAGTTCGTGCAATGAGTGCGCTGCAGCGATGGGTAGACGAATGCCATCAGTGCGCCGGGCTGTTCCGGTTGGGGCGCGATGTCGAGGCCGCGTTGACCATGGTCGAGGTGTTCGAAGGCGCGCAGCAGAGATTGCTGTCAGCCGGTGCGCAGACGCAGCAGGTCTGGGCGCAGTTGCTCACGCAAATGCTCGAATGTCAGGAGCGTCAGGACTGGTTGGGGCTTGCCGACTTCATGGAGTACGAATTGATTCAATTGCTGGAAGATCCGTCCGCCTGAAGAGGGCCGGAGGCGCTGGCCCGCAGGTTTGCGCCATGGACGGATTTATGACGTCATTTTTTCGAAGGGAAAGTGCTGCTAAGTCTTTGTTTTCTGGGGGGTGGCAGGTTGATGGCAAATTTTTTCAAAAAAGCCCTCAAGCAACCTGCAAACCCGACGATAACTATTACGAAGGTTCTCTAGGCCATACCCGGCGGTTGCCAGGGCCGGAAGCCGCAGTACCCAACCAACGAGGAATTCGTCATGGCTTTAACAGTAAACACCAACACCACGTCGTTGAACGTTCAGAAAAACCTGAACCGCGCTTCCGACGCTCTGTCGACTTCGATGCAGCGCCTGTCTTCCGGCCTGAAAATCAACAGCGCTAAAGACGACGCCGCCGGCCTGCAGATCGCTACCCGCATGTCCTCGCAGATCCGTGGTAACACTCAGGCGATCCAGAACGCCAACGACGGTATCTCCGTTGCCCAGACCGCTGAAGGCGCTCTGCAAGCTTCGACCGACATCCTGCAGCGTATGCGTGAACTGGCTGTTAAAGCACGTAACGGTACCAACGGCACTGCTGACCAGACCGCTACCAACGCTGAATTCGCTCAGATGTCCGACGAGATCACCCGTATCTCCGCCGCTACCAACCTGAACGGCAAAAACCTGCTGGACGGTTCGGCTGGTACTGTGACTCTGCAAGTTGGCGCCAACACTGGCTCCGCCAACCACATCGACCTGGTACTGAGCGGCAAGTTCGACGCCGTCAGCCTGTCGGTAGGTAGCGGTACTGTTGTTCTGACCGGTGCTACTTCGGCTGCCGCCGCTTCGAACATCGACAACGCGATCACCGCGATCGACGCTGCAATTGCGAACATCAACGCCACTCGCGCCGCTCTGGGTGCTTCGCAAAACCGTCTGACCAGCACCATCCAGAACTTGCAGAACATCACCGAGAACACCACTGCTGCACAAGGTCGCGTACAAGATACCGACTTCGCCGCAGAGACTGCTAACCTGACCAAGCAGCAAACCCTGCAACAGGCTTCGACCTCTGTTCTGGCTCAAGCCAACCAACTGCCTTCCGCTGTACTGAAGCTGCTTCAGTAATTTCGGAATGAGTTTTGGCGGGGGAGTGCGCTTGCGTGCTCTCTCGCTTTTTACGTTATGAGGTGATGAGCATGGACATGAGCGTCAAGCTTAACGTGTCTTATCCGGCTCCCAAGCCAGCCAATACTGTCCCCGACAAACCGTCGGAGACCAAGCCTCAGACCGTTGAAGCTGTCCCTGCCTCGAAAAAGAGCCAGGAAGCAGATGAAGCCAAGCTGAAGCTGGCGGTGCAGGAGATCGAGAAGTTCGTACAGTCGATCAAGCGCAATCTGGAGTTCTCGATCGATGAGCATTCCGGCAAGGTCATCGTCAAGGTGATTGCAAGCGAGACGGGCGAGGTCGTTCGACAGATCCCTTCCGCAGAAGCGCTCAAGCTGGCAGACAGTCTGGCCAACGCGAGTCACGTGTTGTTCGACGCCAAAGTCTGATAGCTGGCATGAATAGTGTTTGAAGTTCTTTAGACGCAGGTATTGGTCAAAAGACTGGCAATAACCCCAAGGGAGATGCACATGGCAAGTCCAATTTTACCGGGTTCGGGCCTGGGTTCCGGCCTGGACATCGGTGCAATCGTTACTGCGCTGGTCAATGCCGACAAGTCGCCGAAGCAGACGCAGATCGACAATGCCACCAAAACCAACACGCTGAAGATTTCCGGTATCGGCACGTTGAAGAGTGCACTGACCGCATTCCAGACGGCGATGACCAACCTGGGCAGCAAGACCAATCCAGCGTTTGCCGGTTACACGGCGACTTCGGGCACTCCGGCCGTTTTGGGTGTTTCTGCAGATAACACTGCAGTCTCGGGTACTTACAGCGTTGTTGTGAATAAACTGGCCACCGGCTCGAAAATAGCCAGTGCATCCTTTGCCGGCGGTGCTGCCAGTGCCATTCCGAGTGGTACCCTGAAAATCAGTCAGAATGGCACTGATTACAATGTCACGATCCCGGCCAATGCCACCTTGCAGAGCACCCGGGATGCGATCAACTCGGCTCAGGCCGTCAACGGTATTTCCGCCAACATCGTGACCGACAGCACCGGTGCTTCGCGCCTGGTGATCAGTTCGAGCAAGACGGGCGCCGGCTCCGACATGAAAGTCAGCGGCATTGCCGGTCTGGAAATCGACGGCACCCAGACGATGGGCGCCAACCCGGCCGCCGGGGCTTCCGGCGCGGTCAACGGCCTCGCTCAGGACGCGTCGCTGACCATTGACGGCCTGGCAGTGACCAGCAAGAGCAACACGGTCACCGGCGCCATCAGTGGTTTGACGATGAACCTGACAACGGTCAGTGCCGGCACGCCGCCCTCGACCCCTGTCACGGTGACTGTCGACGGTAACACCAAGGGTTTGCAGACGTCGGTTCAGGCTTTCGTCGATGCCTACAACACCCTGAAAAGCACCATTGATACGCTGTCCAAGGCGACGCCGGACGAAGATGGCAAGCTGACTGTTCAGGCAGCGTTCACCGGCGACTCCCTGGCGCGTTCGCTGGTTGCCGATATCCGCGGACAAATCACGGCCCCTAGTGCGACGGCTGGCAGCCCGATGGCCTATCTGTCGCAGTTGGGTGTCATGACCGACCGCACTACCGGTAACCTGACGTTCGACACGGCTGCGTTCAACAAGACCATGGCCACGCCGGGCATGAGCGGCAAGGTTCAGGAGATGTTTACCGGCACCAACGACACCAACGGTCTGTTGGCGCGCATGAGCAAGGCGGTGGATCCTTACCTCAAGGCTTCGGCCGATGGCAAGACCACCAGCGGTCTGCTGGATCAGCGCCTGACCATCCTGAACAACAACACGCGCAACATCACTTCCCAGCAACTGGCGCTGGACCTGCGTGTTGCCAACCTGACCAAGACGTTGACTGCAAAATACAACGCCATGGACTTGCTGGTCGGGCAGATGAAGGCCACGGCGAGCAACATCACGTCGTTCTTCAGCTCGCTGAACGCTCAGCAATCCGCGAAGTAACATGCAAGAACGACAAAAACCCGGCTACGCTTTCGAGCGTGTGCCGGGTTTTTGTCTTATGGTCTAAAGTTTTTCGGCTCGCAGGCGATACACTGGTCATACGAGTCATTGTGGCAAATGAGGTAGAACATGAATCCGATGTTAGCCCTTCGGCAATACCAGAAAGTAGGTGCACACGCTCAGACGTCTGAAGCCAGCCCTCATCGCCTGGTACAAATGCTGATGGAAGGCGGCCTGGACCGTATCGCTCAGGCCAAGGGTGCGATCGAGCGCAAGGATATTCCCGCCAAGTGCACGTCGATCAGCAAGGCCATCGGTATCGTCAGCGGGCTGCGCGAAGGTCTGGACCTGGAAAATTCCGCGGACACGCTGGCTGATCTGGACGGTCTTTATATTTACATGATGAAGCGTCTCGCGGAGGCGAACATCAGCAGCGATCCACGCATTCTTGATGAGGTCGCCGGCTTGCTGAGCACCGTCAAGGAAGGCTGGGACGCGATCGCGCCTGCGCCTGCTCCGCAGTTCTGAGGAGATCACCATGAGTCTTGTATTGCAGCGAATCGAACAAACCCGGACGGCGTTGATCGGTGCTCTGGCCGAGCGCAACTGGGAGGCCATCGGTCAACTGGATCTTGATTGCCGTTCCTGCATGGAAGACGTCTTGAGTGAAGCTTCGGTGGACGAGGAGGCGTTGCGCGATAACCTCGAAGAGTTGCTGCATGTCTACAAGCAGCTGCTTGAAGTGGCGATGGGCGAGCGTCAGGCGATAGTCGACGAGATGTCGCAGATCACCCAAGCGCAAAACGCGGCAAAGGTTTACCATCTGTTTGGTTAATTAACCCTCAGTTAATCCAGACATGTGCGCCATAAATTTGACTGTGCACGGTTTTTTGACTTAACTAGTGGCTGTTTTCAGATTTCAGGCGTCTACAGGCACAAGGTGTCCTGCAAGCGTCTCGCTTGCCCCTTATTTTGGGCATTGAGTTGACTAGGGAAGTTGCTATTGCATGTGGCGTGAAACCAAAATTCTGCTGATCGATGACGATAGCGTCCGCCGCCGCGACCTGGCGGTGATTTTAAATTTTCTTGGCGAAGAAAATTTACCCTGCGGAAGCCATGACTGGCAGCAGGCAGTCGGCTCTTTGTCGTCTAGTCGTGAGGTCATTTGCGTACTGATCGGGACGGTCAATGCTCCTGGTGCGCTTTTGGGCCTGTTAAAGACACTCTCAACCTGGGATGAGTTCCTTCCGGTTTTGCTGATGGGCGATAATTCTTCGGTGGACCTGCCCGAAGACCAGCGCCGCCGGGTACTTTCGACCCTCGAAATGCCGCCGAGCTACAGCAAGCTGCTGGACTCCCTGCATCGTGCCCAGGTCTATCGCGAAATGTACGATCAGGCCCGCGAACGCGGCCGTCATCGCGAACCCAACCTCTTCCGCAGCCTCGTCGGCACCAGCCGCGCGATCCAGCACGTGCGACAGATGATGCAGCAAGTGGCCGACACCGACGCCAGCGTACTGATCCTCGGCGAGTCCGGGACCGGCAAGGAAGTGGTTGCGCGCAACCTGCATTACCATTCCAAGCGTCGCGACGCGCCATTCGTACCGGTCAACTGCGGGGCGATTCCGGCCGAGTTGCTGGAAAGCGAACTGTTCGGTCACGAGAAGGGCGCCTTCACCGGTGCGATCACCAGCCGTGCAGGCCGCTTCGAGCTGGCCAACGGCGGTACGCTGTTCCTCGACGAAATCGGCGACATGCCGCTGCCGATGCAGGTCAAGCTGCTGCGCGTGCTGCAGGAGCGCACCTTCGAGCGCGTGGGCAGCAACAAGACCCAGAGCGTCGACGTGCGCATCATCGCGGCGACCCACAAGAATCTCGAAAGCATGATCGAGATCGGCACCTTCCGCGAAGACCTCTACTATCGCCTGAACGTGTTCCCGATCGAGATGGCGCCGCTGCGTGAACGCGTCGAAGACATCCCGCTGCTGATGAACGAGCTGATCTCGCGCATGGAGCACGAGAAGCGCGGTTCGATCCGTTTCAACTCCGCCGCGATCATGTCCCTGTGCCGCCACGGCTGGCCGGGCAACGTCCGCGAGCTGGCCAACCTGGTGGAGCGCATGGCGATCATGCATCCGTACGGGGTGATCGGCGTGGTCGAGTTGCCGAAGAAATTCCGCTACGTCGACGACGAAGACGAGCAAATGGTCGACAGCCTGCGCAGCGATCTGGAAGAGCGCGTGGCGATCAACGGCCATACGCCGGACTTCACCGCCAACGCCATGCTGCCGCCGGAAGGTCTCGACCTGAAAGACTACCTCGGTGGTCTGGAGCAGGGGCTGATCCAGCAGGCGCTGGACGACGCCAACGGTATCGTGGCCCGCGCCGCCGAACGCCTGCGCATTCGCCGCACCACGCTGGTGGAGAAGATGCGCAAGTACGGCATGAGCCGTCGTGAAGGTGATGAACAGGCGGATGATTGACGCCTGTTTTTCAACTGCTTCATTTATAAGCGGTTTTTTTTAGGCACGGGTATTGCTACGTCCCTCGCAACGTTCCGTTTAACTGACGGTCAGCCAAGCGAGAGAGCACAATGCCCCAAGCCTCCCAGATGTCTTCTGTTCCCGAGTCCTCGGGGCAACTGCCGTCCGTAGAGCAGGCGAGCCGCCAAGGGCTTGAGCAGGCATTCGCCCTGTTCAATCAGATGTCCAGCCAGCTGACCGACTCCTACAGCATGCTCGAAGCCCGGGTCACCGAGCTCAAGGGCGAGCTGGCCGTGGTCAGCGCCCAGCGCATGCAGGAGCTGGCGGAAAAAGAACGCCTGGCCAACCGTCTGCAAAACCTCCTTGATCTGTTGCCCGGTGGTGTCATCGTCATCGACGGTCACGGCATCGTGTGCGAGGCTAATCCTGCCGCCATCGATTTGCTCGGTCTTCCACTGGAAGGCGAGCTGTGGCGCCATGTCATTGCCCGTTGCTTCGCGCCTCGTGAAGACGACGGCCACGAAATTTCCTTGAAGAACGGTCGACGCCTGTCGATTGCCACCCGCTCGCTGGATGCCGAGCCGGGGCAGTTGGTGCTGCTCAACGATCTGACTGAAACCCGTCACTTGCAGGATCAACTGGCGCGCCACGAGCGACTGTCGTCCCTGGGGCGTATGGTCGCTTCGCTGGCTCATCAAATTCGCACGCCGTTGTCCGCCGCGCTGCTGTACGCCAGTCATTTGACCGAGCAGGAATTGCCGGTCGCCACCCAGCAGCGTTTTGCCGGTCGCCTCAAGGAGCGCCTGCACGAGCTCGAGCATCAGGTGCGCGACATGCTGGTGTTCGCCCGCGGCGAGTTGCCGCTGACCGATCGCGTCACACCCAATGCCTTGATGCAGTCGTTGCAGGCGGCGGCGTTGACTCATGTGCAGGATCTGCCGATCCGCTGGCAGTGCGACAGCCATGCCGGCGAGCTGCTCTGCAATCGCGACACGCTGGTCGGGGCGCTGCTCAATCTGATTGAAAACGCCATTCAGGCGAGTGCCGGTGAGGTGCGTCTGAAGGTGCATTGCTATACCCGCGACAACACCCTGCGTTTGTGTGTCAGTGACAGCGGCAGTGGTATCGATGCGGCAGTGCTGGCGCGGCTGGGCGAGCCGTTTTTCACCACCAAAGTCACCGGCACCGGCCTGGGCCTGACCGTGGTCAAGGCTGTGGCGCGTGCGCATCAGGGAGAATTGCAGCTGCGTTCGCGGGTCGGGCGCGGTACGTGCGCGCAGGTCATCCTGCCGTTGTTTTCTGCTGTACAGGGAGCTGAGTGAAGGTCATGGGCATCAAGGTTCTGCTGGTCGAGGATGACCGCTCGTTGCGCGAAGCGCTGGCCGATACGCTGTTGCTGGCCGGTCACGACTATCATGCGGTGGGTTCGGCCGAAGAGGCGCTGAGCGCCGTCGAGCGCGAAGCGTTCAGTCTGGTGGTCAGCGACGTCAACATGCCGGGCATGGACGGTCATCAATTGCTCGGTCTGCTGCGCGCGCGGCAGCCGCAATTGCCGGTGTTGCTGATGACCGCCCATGGCGCCGTCGAGCGCGCGGTCGATGCCATGCGTCAGGGCGCGGCGGATTATCTGGTCAAGCCGTTCGAACCCAAGGCTCTGCTGGATCTGGTAGCGCGTCACGCCTTGGGCAGCCTCGGCGCCAGCGACGCCGAAGGGCCCGTCGCAGTCGAACCGGCCAGTGCTCAATTGCTGGATCTGGCAGCGCGAGTCGCGCGCAGCGACTCTACCGTGCTGATTTCCGGCGAGTCCGGTACCGGCAAGGAAGTGCTGGCGCGCTACATCCACCAGCAATCCCATCGCGCCAGTCAGCCGTTCATTGCGATCAACTGTGCGGCGATCCCGGACAACATGCTCGAAGCGACTCTGTTCGGTCACGAAAAGGGCTCGTTCACCGGCGCCATCGCGGCCCAGGCCGGCAAGTTCGAACAGGCGGACGGCGGCACCATTCTGCTCGACGAAATTTCCGAAATGCCTCTGGGCCTGCAAGCCAAGTTGCTGCGGGTATTGCAGGAGCGGGAAGTGGAGCGGGTCGGCGCACGCAAGCCGATCACCCTTGATATCCGCGTGGTCGCGACCACCAACCGGGATCTGGCCGGCGAAGTGGCGGCGGGGCGGTTCCGTGAAGACCTCTATTATCGTCTGTCGGTATTTCCCCTGGCCTGGCGTCCGTTGCGCGAGCGCACCGCCGATATCCTGCCGCTGGCCGAGCGTCTGTTGGCCAAACACGTCAATAAAATGAAGCATGCGATGGCGAAGTTCTCGCCCGAGGCGCAAGCGTGCCTGATCGGTTATCCGTGGCCGGGCAACGTGCGCGAGCTGGATAACGCGGTCCAGCGCGCGTTGATTCTGCAGCAGGGCGGGTTGATCCAGCCGCAGGATTTCTGTCTCTCCGGGCCTGCGCTGTTCGCTCCATTGCCGACGGTTGCGCCGGTCATTCGTGAAGTCGAGATCGAGGCGGATTCGGCCGGTGCGCTGGGCGATGACCTGCGTCGCCGCGAGTTCCAGATGATCATCGACACCCTGCGTACCGAGCGCGGCCGACGCAAGGAAGCCGCCGAAAAGCTCGGCATCAGCCCGCGCACCCTGCGGTACAAACTGGCGCAAATGCGCGATGCGGGCATGGATGTCGAAGGCTACCTGTTCGCCACCTGACGGGTGGCGCAAACGTTTGAAACGGCTTTTCTGAAAGCGGTGCCCATGAGCTGGCACCGTTGTTGCTAACACCTGAGTACCCGCCGAGTGAGTGTCAAAAAATTGCGGGCCGCCCAAGAGAGTAGACCATGAGCCAAGGTATTGAATTTAATCGGTTGATGATGGACATGAAGGCCATGCAAATGGACGCCATGTCGAAGCCGAAATCGACTTCCGCTGTCCCGGAAGTGGCAGGCAGCAACTTTTCCGACATGCTCGGTCAGGCCATCAACAAAGTGAACGATACCCAGCAGGCTTCGAGCCAATTGGCCAACGCGTTCGAAATCGGCAAGAGCGGCGTCGATCTGACGGACGTGATGATTGCCTCGCAAAAGGCCAGCGTGTCGTTCCAGGCTCTGACCCAGGTGCGCAACAAGCTGGTTCAGGCTTATCAAGACATCATGCAGATGCCGGTTTAAGGACGAGATTGAGTCATGGCAGAAGCAGTCGCCGATAACGTTCCGGCCAAGGCCACCCCGATAGACGGCAAACCGCCGTTGTTCGGCCTGTCCTTCCTGGAAAACCTCTCCGAGATGACCGTGCTGCGTCAGGTGGGCCTGTTGGTCGGCCTGGCCGCGAGCGTGGCGATTGGCTTTGCCGTGGTGCTGTGGTCGCAGCAACCGGACTACCGGCCTCTGTACGGCAGCCTTGCCGGCATGGACGCCAAACAGGTCATGGACACCCTGGCCTCCGCCGACATTCCCTACACCGTCGAACCGAATTCCGGCGCCTTGCTGGTCAAGGCCGATGACCTGTCCCGTGCGCGGCTCAAGCTCGCGGCCGCTGGTGTCACTCCCAGCGACGGCAACATCGGTTTTGAAATCCTCGACAAGGAACAGGGTCTGGGCACCAGCCAGTTCATGGAAGCGACCCGTTATCGTCGCGGCCTCGAAGGCGAACTGGCCCGCACCATCTCCAGCCTGAACAACGTCAAGGGCGCGCGCGTTCACCTGGCGATCCCGAAAAGTTCGGTGTTCGTGCGTGACGAACGCAAGCCAAGCGCTTCGGTACTGGTCGAGCTGTACTCCGGTCGTTCGCTGGAGCCAGGCCAGGTCGTTGCCATCATCAATCTGGTGGCAACCTCCGTTCCCGAGCTGAGCAAGTCGCAGATCACCGTCGTCGACCAGAAGGGCAACCTGCTGTCGGATCAGGCGGAAAATTCCGAAATGACCATGGCCGGCAAGCAGTTCGACTACAGCCGCCGCATGGAAAGCATGCTCACCCAGCGCGTGCACAACATTCTGCAACCGGTACTGGGCAACGATCGCTACAAGGCTGAAGTCTCGGCCGACGTCGATTTCAGTGCCGTCGAATCGACCGCCGAGCAGTTCAACCCGGATCAACCGGCCCTGCGCAGCGAACAGTCGGTCAACGAACAACGCACCGCCAGCAATGGCCCGCAAGGTGTGCCGGGTGCCCTGAGCAACCAGCCACCATCGCCGGCCTCGGCACCGCAGACCACCGGTGGCGCAGCCGCGCCGGCGAGCATGGTGCAGCCTGGTCAGCCGCTGGTTGACGCCAACGGTCAGCAGATCATGGACCCGGCCACCGGTCAGCCGATGCTCGCGCCGTACCCGGCGGACAAGCGTCAACAATCCACCAAGAACTTCGAGCTCGACCGTTCCATCAGCCACACCAAGCAGCAGCAGGGTCGCCTGAATCGCCTGTCGGTGTCGGTGGTGGTGGACGATCAGGTCAAGATCAACCCGGCCAACGGCGAAACGACTCGCGCGCCGTGGAGCGCCGACGAATTGGCGCGCTTCACTCGTCTGGTGCAGGACGCCGTCGGCTTCGACGCCAGCCGTGGCGACAGCGTCAGCGTGATCAACATGCCGTTCTCCGCCGAGCGCGGCGAAGTGATCGCCGACATTCCGTTCTACTCCCAGCCATGGTTCTGGGACATCGTCAAACAAGTGCTGGGTGTGTTGTTCATCCTGGTGCTGGTGTTCGGCGTGCTGCGTCCGGTGCTCAACAACATCACCGGTGGCGGCAAAAGCAAGGAGCTGGCCGGTCTGGGCGGCGACATGGAACTCGGTGGCATGGGCGGTCTGGATGGTGAACTGTCCAACGATCGCGTCAGCCTCGGCGGCCCGACCAGCATTCTGCTGCCGAGCCCGAGCGAGGGTTATGACGCTCAGTTGAACGCAATCAAGAGTCTGGTGGCAGAAGACCCGGGTCGTGTGGCCCAGGTCGTGAAAGAGTGGATTAACGCAGATGAGTGATAACCGAGCCGCCGTCGCCAAACTGTCCCGGGTCGATAAAGCCGCGATTCTGCTGCTGTCCCTGGGTTCGACCGATGCCGCACAAGTGCTGCGCCACATGGGCCCCAAAGAGGTCCAGCGTGTGGGTGTGGCCATGGCCCAGATGGGCAACGTCCACCGTGAGCAGGTCGAGCAGGTCATGAGCGAGTTCGTCGACATCGTCGGCGATCAGACCAGTCTGGGTGTCGGCTCCGACGACTACGTGCGCAAAATGCTCACCCAGGCCCTGGGTGAAGACAAGGCCAACGGCCTGATCGACCGCATTCTGCTGGGCGGCAACACCAGTGGCCTCGACAGCCTGAAATGGATGGAGCCGCGCGCCGTTGCCGACGTGATCCGTTACGAGCACCCGCAGATTCAGGCGATCGTGGTCGCGTACCTCGATCCGGATCAGGCCGGTGAAGTGCTGGGTAACTTCGACCACAAAGTGCGTCTGGACATCATCCTGCGCGTCTCGTCGTTGAACACCGTGCAGCCGGCCGCGCTGAAAGAATTGAACCAGATCCTCGAGAAGCAGTTCTCCGGCAACTCGAACGCCTCGCGCACCACCCTGGGTGGCATCAAGCGGGCGGCGGACATCATGAACTTCCTCGACAGCTCGATCGAAGGCCAGCTCATGGACTCGATCCGCGAAGTCGACGAAGACCTGTCCGGTCAGATCGAAGACCTCATGTTCGTGTTCAACAACCTGGCCGATGTCGACGACCGCGGGATCCAGGCGCTGTTGCGCGAAGTCTCTTCCGACGTGCTGGTACTGGCCCTCAAGGGGTCGGACGAAGGCGTCAAGGAGAAGATTTTCAAGAACATGTCCAAGCGTGCCGCCGAACTGCTGCGCGACGACCTCGAGGCCAAGGGCCCGGTGCGCGTCAGCGACGTGGAGACCGCGCAGAAGGAAATCCTCACCATCGCTCGCCGTATGGCCGAAGCCGGAGAAATCGTGCTCGGTGGCAAGGGCGGCGAGGAAATGATCTAAGCCCATGGACAAGCATGACGACGATGTGACGGACCTGATCCGTGCCCGGGACGTCCGCGGTTTCGAAACCTGGGCAATCCCGAGCTTCGATCCGCCGGCACCGGAACCCGAGCCGGAACCGGAGCCCGAACCGCCGGAAATGGAAGAAGTGCCGCTGGAGGAAGTCCAGCCACTGACTCTGGAAGAACTCGAAAGCATCCGTCAGGAGGCCTACAACGAGGGCTTCGCCATCGGCGAAAAGGAAGGCTTCCACAGCGCCACCCTCAAAGTGCGCCAGGAAGCCGAAGTGGTCCTGGCGGCCAAGGTCAACAACCTTGAGCAGCTGATGGGTCACCTCTTCGAGCCCATCGCCGAGCAAGACACACAAATCGAAAAGTCGCTGGTCGACCTCGTGCAGCACATCGCCCGTCAGGTGATCCAGCGCGAACTGGCCATCGACTCGACGCAGATCGAACACGTCATGCGCGACGCCCTCAAGCTGTTGCCGCTGGGCGTGGGCAATGTGCGGCTGTACGTCAATCCGCAGGATTTCGAACAGGTCAAAGCCCTGCGCGAACGCCATGAGGAAACCTGGCGCATCGTCGAGGACGAATCCCTGCTGCCGGGCGGTTGCCGGGTCGAGACCGACCACAGCCGGATCGACGCCAGCATTGAAACCCGCGTCAGCCAGGTCATGGCCAAGCTGTTCGACCAGTTGCACGAACAGGCCCTGCACCCGGCCGCGCCGGATCTGAGCCTGGACCTGCCGGAAACACCGAAGCCGGCACCGGTCCCGGAAGAGCCGCTCGCGGACGCCCCCGATGCGCCTTGAACGCACCAGTTTCGCCAAGCGCCTGAGCACCTACGCCGAGGCCACCGAAATCGCCGG
This sequence comes from Pseudomonas fitomaticsae, assembly GCF_021018765.1. Classification (GTDB taxonomy): domain Bacteria; phylum Pseudomonadota; class Gammaproteobacteria; order Pseudomonadales; family Pseudomonadaceae; genus Aquipseudomonas; species Aquipseudomonas fitomaticsae. The sequence goes on from NZ_CP075567.1 coordinate 2,011,986, forward strand.
TGCGCCGATTCTCGAAGGGCGCCTTCTGCGCATGGTCGGCCTGACGCTCGAAGCCGAAGGCCTGCGCGCCGCCATGGGCACCCGCTGCATGGTGATCAACGACGACACCTATCACCCCTCCCAGGTTGAAGCCGAAGTCATGGGCTTCTCCGGCAGCAAGGTGTTCCTGATGCCGGTCGGCAGCGTGGCCGGCATTGCCCCGGGCGCCCGCGTGGTGCCGCTGGCCGACACCGGTCGCTTGCCGATGGGCATGAGCATGCTCGGTCGCGTGCTGGACGGCGCCGGACGTGCGCTGGACGGCAAGGGCGGCATGAAGGCCGAAGACTGGGTGCCGATGGACGGCCCGACGATCAACCCGCTCAACCGTGACCCGATCAGCGTGCCGCTGGACGTCGGCATCCGTTGCATCAACGGTTTGTTGACGGTCGGTCGCGGCCAGCGTCTGGGTCTGTTCGCCGGTACTGGTGTCGGTAAATCGGTGTTGCTGGGCATGATGACCCGCTTCACGGAGGCCGACATCATCGTCGTCGGCCTGATCGGTGAGCGGGGTCGAGAAGTTAAAGAGTTCATCGAGCACATCCTCGGTGAAGAAGGCCTCAAGCGTTCCGTGGTGGTGGCGTCGCCGGCGGACGATGCGCCGCTGATGCGTCTGCGCGCGGCGATGTACTGCACGCGGATCGCCGAATATTTCCGCGACAAGGGCAAGAACGTCCTGTTGCTGATGGATTCGCTGACTCGTTTCGCCCAGGCCCAGCGGGAAATCGCCCTGGCCATCGGCGAGCCGCCGGCGACCAAAGGTTATCCGCCGTCGGTTTTCGCCAAACTGCCGAAACTGGTGGAACGCGCCGGTAACGCGGAGAAGGGCGGGGGTTCGATCACCGCGTTCTACACCGTATTGTCCGAAGGCGATGACCAGCAGGACCCGATCGCCGACTCCGCGCGGGGTGTGCTCGACGGGCACATCGTGTTGTCGCGGCGGCTGGCCGAGGAAGGGCATTATCCGGCCATCGATATCGAAGCCTCGATCAGCCGGGTGATGCCGGCGGTGGTCTCGCCGGAGCACATGCAGCGCGCGCAATACTTCAAGCAGCTGTGGTCGCGCTATCAGCAGAGCCGCGACCTGATCAGCGTCGGCGCCTATGTTGCCGGTGGCGACCGCGAAACCGATACGGCCATTTCCCTCCAGCCGCAGCTGGTCAGGTATCTGCGTCAGGGTCTCAACGACAGCATCAGTCTGGGTGAAAGCGAGGCGTACCTCGGCACGATCTTCGCCCCGGCGGCCGGCGGGTAACCGGTCATGGCCCTGAGCCGAGCCGCACGTCTGGCGCCGGTGGTGGACATGGCCGAGAAGGCCGAGAAAACCGCCGTGCAGCGCCTGGGTTACTTTCAGGGACAGGTGAAAGTGGCCGAGAGCAAGCTCGCCGACCTCAACGCGTTTCGCCTGGATTACTCGCAGCAGTGGATCGTGCGCGGCAGCACCGGCGTGACCGGTCAGTGGCTGTTGGGTTTCCAGGGCTTTCTCGCGCAACTCGACACCGCCGTCGATCAGCAGCGCCAGAGCCTGCAATGGCACCAGAACAACCTCGACAAGGCACGGGACGCCTGGCAACAGGCTTTTGCCCGGGTCGAAGGTCTGCGCAAACTTGTACAACGTTACCGTGACGAAGCGCAGCGTGCCGAGGACAAGCGCGAACAGAAGCTGCTGGACGAGTTGTCCCAGCGTTTGCCGCGCCACGAGGCGTTTTGACGGGCAGATCTCGCACAGATCCCGACGCCATCGCGCCTTGCTCATGGTCCCTCCAAGTGCTAAACCTTGTACACGTTCGTCAATGACAAGGAAGCCAGTACATGTCAGTCGTTACAGAAGTGTCTGCGGACAAGAAAAAACTGACGATTTCGGTCAAGGGGCGATTCGATTTCGCCAAGCATCAGGAATTTCGCCAATCCTACGAAAAAGAGCAGCCCGAATCGGTGATTGTCGACCTCAAGGAGGCGACCTATCTCGACAGTTCGGCGCTCGGCATGCTGCTTCTGCTGCGTGATCATGTCGGTGGCGACGATTCGGAAATTCGCGTGGTCAACAGCAGTTCCGATGTGAAGAAAATTCTCGCCATCTCCAACTTCGACAAACTGTTCGACATCAGTTGACGGCCATGCAGCCGCAAGAGCCGCTGACGATTCTGATCGCCGAAGACAGCGCCGCCGACCGGCTGCTGTTGTCGACCATCGTCCGTCGTCAGGGGCATGAAGTGCTCACGGCAACCAACGGTGCGGAAGCGGTCGAGGCATTTATCCGGCAAAAGCCGCATCTGGTGTTGATGGACGCCATGATGCCGGTGATGGACGGGTTCGAAGCCGCACGCCAGATCAAGAAGCTGGCGGGTGAGAACCTGGTACCGATCATCTTCCTCACGTCGCTGACCGAGAGCGAGGCTTTGGCTCGCTGCCTTGAGGCCGGCGGTGACGACTTTCTGGCGAAGCCTTACAACCAGGTGATCCTCGCCGCCAAAATCAAGGCGATGGATCGCTTGCGGCGGTTGCAGGCCACGGTTCTTCAGCAGCGCGACCTGATCGCCAAACACCACGACTATCTGCTCAACGAGCAACGGGTCGCCAAGGCCGTGTTCGACAAGGTTGCGCATTCCGGTTGCCTGAGCGCGCCGAACATCCGTTACCTGCAATCGCCTTACGCGCTGTTCAATGGCGACCTGCTGCTGGCCGCGTACACCCCGGCCGGCGACATGCATGTGTTGCTCGGTGATTTCACCGGTCACGGGTTGCCGGCGGCGGTCGGGGCGATGCCGCTGGCCGAGGTGTTTTATGGCATGACCGCCAAGGGTTACGGTCTGGCCGAGACCCTGCGGGAAATGAACGCCAAGCTCAAGCGCATCCTGCCGGTGGACATGTTCTGTTGCGCGACGCTGTTGTGCTTGAGTTTTCAGCGGCGGTCGGTGGAAGTCTGGAACGGCGGCATGCCCGACGGTTATCTGCATTGCCTCGCCACCGGGGAGCGCACGCCGCTGGCGGCACGCCACCTGCCGCTGGGGGTGCTCAGCCCGCAGACCTTCGATGACCGCACCGAGGTTCATTCGATGGCGGTAGGCGATCGGGTGTTTCTGCTCTCGGACGGGGTCATCGACACCTGCGATGCCAACGATCAGTTGTTCGGTGTCGAGCGCTTGCACAAGGTGTTCGCCGCCAATCGCCAGCCGGATCGGCTGTTCGAGGACATCGAGCAGGCGTTGCAGGATTTTCGCGGTGAGGCCCGGGACGATGTGAGCATGGTCGAGGTCAGCCTGCTGGAGATGGCGCAGGTCAATCCGTCGGCGCCGGTGTATTCCGACAGTGGCCAGTCCTGTCCGCTGGACTGGTCGGTGAGCTTCGAATTTCGCGGTGCCACGCTCAAACGCTTCAATCCGCTGCCTTACCTGTTGCAGTTGCTGCTTGAGGTGCATGGATTGCGGGCGCAGAGTGGCGCACTGTACAGCGTACTGGCCGAGCTTTATTCCAATGCGCTGGAGCATGGCGTGCTGGGCCTGGATTCAAGCCTCAAGCGCGATGCGTCGGGTTTCGCCCGTTATTATGAGCAGCGCAATGCGCGTCTCGAGGCCTTGCAGGACGGTTACGTGCGCGTGCATTTGCAGGTGCGGCCGGAAGGCGAGGGCGGGTGTCTGGTGGTGCGGGTCGAGGACAGCGGCCAGGGATTCGATGTCTCGCGTGTGATGGAGCGGCCGCTCGACGGTGTCCGTCTGTCGGGGCGCGGTGTCAGTCTGATCCGGCAATTGGCCCGAAATGCCAGCTGGTCAGACGATGGTCGCAGTGCTCGCGTGGAGTTTTTCTGGGAGGCTCTGGCATAATCCGCGCATTCTTGATCAAGGAGTGAACAAGTGGCTGATACACATGTGGACCACGAGGCGCTGAGCGCGCTGCGGGAAGTGATGGAAGACAGCTATCCGGAACTGCTGGATACCTTCCTCGCCGATTCCGAAAATCGCCTGCGGGAGTTGCAGCAGACTGCCGATGCCGACGCATTGTCTTCCGTTGCGCACAGCTTCAAGGGCAGCAGCAGCAACATGGGCGCGACCCGTCTTGCGGTGCTGTGCCAGGAGCTGGAACAGCATGCCAAAGACAAAAGCCCTTCTGAAATCATCAAACTGGTCGCCGACATCCATAACGAATTCGCCGACGTGCGGCCCGTTTATGTCGCCGAGCGACAGCGCTCGCTGACCCACTGATCCTGCCGCCGGGCGGTTTTGTCAGATTGCTGACGAAACTGGCCCGGCACTTGCAGTCATCTATCCCAACTGTACCTACGATCCCAGTGCAGCGGAGACCGTGCCATGCCTGCAAGCCCCAACATTCTTCTTCAGACCGCCGCCCAGGCCAAGGCCCAAGCTGCCTCGGCCAAATCATCGGCAGTGGCCGCAGAGCCCGGGGACAAGGCCTCCAGCTTCGCTCAGGTGTTCGCCGATCAAGGCTCGAACAAGCCTTCGGTGAGCGTCGACAATTCGGCTAAGCCTGCCCGTGACAAGGTTGCTGACAACAGCGGCAAGAAAGACGTCGGCAAGGATCAGTCTGCCGCCCCGGAGCCGGCGGTTGCCGATAGCGGCAAAGCCTTGCCCGCCGACAAACCGGCGACGGCAGCAGCGGACGACAAGACTGCTACCGATGACGAAACGGCTGAAACCGTGCCGACTCCGGTTGTCGACACGGCGCCAGTGGACCCGGCACTGGTGGCGGCGGTAGATCCCGTCGTTACCGCACCGGTGGTAGCCACCCCCGTCGTCGAGACCGCCGCGCAACCTGAAACCGACAAACCTGCCGTGGCGGCATTGCCGGGTATGGTCAAGGATCCGGCGCCGGCCACTGACCCGGCGTTCGACCCCGAGGCGGATCCACTGGATTCGCTGCCTGCCGTGCGCATGGCCATGGAGCAGAGTGGCCACATTTCCGCTTCCAGCCAGTCCCAGCCCAAGGCCACCCCGGCCCAGACTCAGGCTGACGGTGAATTGACCTCGGCGCAGAACTTCGCTGCCGGCATGGCCAGCATGCTCGATGTGCAGGCTGACAAGGACAGCACCAGTCAGGGCGGTGAAAAGGCGTTCAGCGGTCTGATCGATGACGGCCTGAAAGACTTGAAGACCGCTACCAGCGACACCCGCGTAGATGATTTCGCCAACCGTCTGGCGGCGCTGACCCAGGCTGCGACGCCGAAAACCGCCAACGCGGTGCCAGTGAATCAGCCGATTGCCATGCACCAGAACGGCTGGACCGAAGAAGTGGTCAACCGGGTCATGTACCTGTCGAGCAACAACCTGAAAGCGGCTGACATCCAGTTGCAGCCAGCGGAGCTGGGGCGTCTGGATATCCGGGTGAACATGGTCCCGGACCAGCAGACCCAGGTGACCTTCATGAGCGCGCATCCGAGCGTGCGTGAAGCCCTCGACGGTCAGATGCACCGCCTGCGCGACATGTTCAACCAGCAAGGCATGGGGCAGGTCGACGTCAACGTGTCCGACCAGAACCGTGGCTGGCAAGGTCAAGGCCAGGAACAGGCGCAGCAGGGGCAGGGCGGTCGCACCAGCGCTGCCGGCGGTCGCCTGGATTCGGCTGAAGAAGAGTTGACGCCGGCGGCGGTCGCTGAAGCGGCGGCCACCGCCACTCACGTGATCGGCTCCAGCGCCGTCGACTACTACGCCTGACACGCCGCTGTACTCCTGTGGGAGCGGGCTTGCTCGCGAAATCGGTAAGACAAACAACACATCTGTTGAATGTTGAACCGCATTCGCGAGCAAGTCGAATCGTCGCACCGCTGCTCCCACATTGGTTTGTGATGCTCTCCACGATGCTCCGACACTTCTGGCATAACACTTGCTCTTGCCTTGCCGTGCGACTGTGAAAACCCGATTAGTGACGGATTATTGGCATGGCGAAGAGCGAAGCTGCAGCAGTAAAAGACCCCGCAACCAAAGGCAAACTCAAGCTGATCATCGTGATCGTGCTGGGTCTGTTGCTGGCCATCGGCACGTCCGTGGGGGCGACCTGGTTCTTCATGCACAGTGCCCAGAGCAAGCCCGAGGCTGCTGCCGAAGCGGCTCCGGTCGGCAAGCAACCGGCGATTTTCGAGCCGATGGCGCCAGCCTTCGTGGCCAACTACAACCAGAACGGCCGTCAGCGCTACATGCAGGTGAGCATCACCATGCTGGCGCGCAATCAGGCGGATCTGGAAGCGCTCAAAGTGCACATGCCGGTAATCCGCAACAACCTGGTGATGCTCTTCTCCGGTCAGGATTTCGCCACGCTGGCGACGCCGGTCGGTCAAGAGATGTTGCGCCAGAAGGCCACAGCCAGCGTCCAGGAAGTGGCGCAGAAAGAGCTGGGCAAAGTGGTGATCGAACAGTTGCTTTTCACTAATTTCGTACTGCAGTAGGAACACGACATGGCCGTGCAGGATCTGCTGTCCCAGGATGAAATCGACGCGCTGTTGCATGGCGTCGACGATGGTCTGGTACAGACCGATAACGCTGCCGAACCCGGCAGTGTCAAAAGCTACGACCTGACCAGCCAGGATCGCATCGTCCGTGGACGCATGCCGACTCTGGAAATGATCAACGAGCGTTTTGCCCGCTACACCCGCATCAGCATGTTCAACATGCTGCGCCGCTCGGCGGACGTTGCCGTCGGTGGCGTACAGGTGATGAAGTTCGGCGAATACGTGCACTCGCTGTACGTGCCGACCAGCCTCAACCTGGTCAAGATCAAACCCCTGCGCGGCACCGCGCTGTTCATCCTCGACGCCAAACTGGTGTTCAAACTGGTGGACAACTTCTTCGGCGGCGACGGCCGTCACGCCAAGATCGAAGGGCGTGAATTCACCCCGACCGAACTGCGCGTGGTGCGCATGGTGCTGGAGCAGGCGTTCGTCGACTTGAAAGAAGCCTGGCAGGCGATCATGGAAGTCAACTTCGAGTACATCAACTCGGAAGTGAACCCGGCCATGGCCAACATCGTCGGCCCGAGCGAAGCGATCGTGGTCTCCACGTTCCACATCGAACTCGATGGCGGTGGCGGCGATCTGCACGTGACCATGCCGTACTCGATGATCGAGCCGGTGCGCGAAATGCTCGACGCCGGTTTCCAGTCGGACCTCGACGACCAGGACGAACGCTGGGTCAACGCCCTGCGCCAGGACGTGCTCGACGTCGACGTGCCGATCGGTGCCACCGTGGCTCGCCGCCAGTTGAAACTGCGCGACATCCTGCACATGCAGCCGGGTGACGTGATTCCGGTGGAGATGCCGGAAGACATGATCATGCGCGCCAACGGCGTGCCGGCCTTCAAGGTCAAGATGGGCTCACACAAAGGCAACCTCGCGTTGCAAGTGATCGAGCCGATCGAGCGCCGCTGAAGCGGCGCCCTCACTCCCTGATTTTTTTACCGGTTTTTTGCCCGCCGAGGACAAATGATGAACGACGATATGAACACCCAGGACGATCAGGCACTGGCCGATGAATGGGCTGCCGCCCTGGAAGAAACCGGTGAAGCCGGGCAGGCCGACATCGACGCGCTGCTGGCTGCCGACGCTGGCGTTTCGGGCTCCAACCGTCTGCCGATGGAAGAGTTCGGCAGCGTGCCGAAGAACAACGATCCGGTGACCCTCGATGGTCCGAACCTGGACGTGATTCTCGACATTCCGGTGTCGATCTCGATGGAAGTGGGCAGCACCGACATCAACATCCGCAACCTGCTGCAACTCAACCAGGGTTCGGTGATCGAGCTCGATCGTCTGGCCGGCGAGCCGCTGGACGTGCTGGTCAACGGCACCCTGATCGCTCACGGTGAAGTGGTTGTGGTCAACGAAAAGTTCGGCATCCGTCTGACCGACGTGATCAGTCCGAGCGAACGCATCAAGAAGCTGCGCTGAGTGAAAAAGGTTCTGGGGGCTTTGTTCGGTCTGGCGCTGGCGTTGCCGTTCAGCGTGCTGGCGGCCGAGCCGGTGGCGGCAACTGCGGCCGCTGCTGCGCCGGCCGTCAACAGCGGCGTGGCGGGTCAGCTGACGCAACTGGTGCTGGGGCTGTTGCTGGTGCTGGGGTTGATCTTCTTCCTCGCCTGGCTGTTGCGCCGGGTGCAGCAGGCGGGGCCCGCCGGCAAGGGGCAGGTGATCGAGCTGATCGGTTCCCGCGCGCTCGGGCCGCGTGACCGTCTGATGCTGGTGCAGGTCGGCAACGAGCAGATTCTGCTCGGCCTCAGCCCCGGAACCATCACAGCGTTGCACGTGCTCAAAGAGCCGGTCGAGGTGCCGAGCACCGCCGACAAAGCGACACCGGAATTTGCCCAGCATCTGTTGAAGATCCTCGGCAAGGATCAGAAGGATAAGAAGTAATGGGTGCGTTGCGCATCGTCTTGACCCTGGCCTTGATGTTGGCCGCGCCGCTGGCATTCGCCGCCGATCCGTTGTCGATCCCGGCGATCACCCTGGGCACCAACGCCGAGGGCGCGCAGGAGTATTCGGTCAGCCTGCAGATCCTGCTGATCATGACGGCGCTGAGCTTCATTCCGGCCGCCGTCATCCTGATGACCAGTTTCACCCGGATCATCATCGTCTTCTCGATCCTGCGTCAGGCTCTGGGCCTGCAGCAGACACCGTCGAACCAGATCCTCACCGGCATGGCGCTGTTCCTGACGCTGTTCATCATGGCGCCGGTGTTCGATCGCGTGAACAACGATGCCTTGCAGCCGTACCTCGCGGAAAAGCTGACGGCCCAGCAGGCAGTGGAAAAGGCTCAGGTGCCGATCAAGGACTTCATGCTCGCCCAGACCCGCTCCAGCGATCTGGAGCTGTTCATGCGCCTGTCCAAGCGCACCGACATCGCCACTCCGGATGCTGCGCCGCTGACGATTCTGGTGCCGGCGTTCGTGACGTCTGAACTGAAGACTGCGTTCCAGATCGGCTTCATGATCTTCATCCCGTTCCTGATCATCGACCTGGTGGTCGCGAGCGTGCTGATGGCGATGGGTATGATGATGCTGTCGCCGCTGATCATTTCCCTGCCGTTCAAAATCATGCTGTTCGTGCTGGTGGATGGCTGGGCGCTGATCATCGGCACCCTGGCCAGCAGTTTCGGAGGTGTATCGCCATGACGCCAGAAGTAGCGGTCGACATCTTTCGCGAAGCCCTGTGGCTGACCACCATGATGGTGGCGATCCTGGTGGTGCCGAGTCTGTTGGTGGGCCTGCTGGTGTCGATGTTCCAGGCCGCCACCCAGATCAACGAACAGACCCTGAGCTTCCTGCCGCGTCTGCTGGTGATGCTGGTGACACTGATCGTCGCCGGCCCGTGGCTGGTGCAGACGTTCATGGAATACATCACCCAGTTGTACAAAAACATTCCGATGGTCATCGGCTAAGCCATGCAATCGCTGCTTCAGCTGACCGATACCCAGATCAGTACCTGGGTGGCGACGTTCATGCTGCCGCTGTTTCGCGTCGCCTCGATGTTGATGGTGATGCCGGTCTTCGGAACCACGCTGGTGCCCCGGCGGATCCGCCTGTACTTCGCCTTCGCGATCACTGTGGTGATCACGCCCAACCTGCCGCCGATGCCGGCGGTCAGCCCTCTGGACCTCAGCGGTCTGCTGCTGATTGCCGAGCAGATTCTGGTCGGTGCGGTGCTGGGCTTCTCTCTACAACTGTTCTTTCAGGCCTTCGTGGTGGCGGGGCAGATCGTCGCGATCCAGATGGGCATGGGCTTCGCGTCGATGATCGACCCTACCAACGGCGTGTCGGTGGCGGTGATCGGGCAGTTCTTCACGATGCTGGTGACGTTGTTGTTCCTGTCGATGAACGGGCACCTGGTGGTCTTCGAAGTGCTCACCGAAAGCTTCACCACGCTACCGGTCGGCGGCGGGCTGATGACCACGCATTACTGGGAGCTGGCCGGCAAACTCGGCTGGGTGCTGGGCGCCGCGTTGTTGCTGGTGCTGCCGGCGGTCACCGCGCTGCTGGTGGTCAACATCGCCTTTGGTGTGATGACCCGGGCCGCGCCGCAGCTGAACATTTTCTCTATCGGCTTTCCGCTGACCCTGGTGCTCGGGCTGTTCATCGTCTGGGTCGGGCTGGCGGACATTCTCAATCAGTATCAACCGCTGGCCACCGAGGCCTTGCAGTTTTTACGCGAACTGGCAAAGGCGCGCTGAGTCATGGCTGAGAGCGAAAGCGGTCAGGACAAAACAGAAGACCCCACGGAGAAGCGCAAAAAGGACTCCCGGGAGAAGGGCGAGATTGCACGCTCCAGGGAGCTCAATACGCTGGCGATCATGCTCGCCGGTTCCGCCGCGCTGCTGATTTTTGGCGGGATGCTGGCGCAGGAATTGATGGAGCTGATGCGCCAGAACTTCACACTGTCGCGGGAAGTGATCATGGACGAGCGCTCCATGGCGACGTTCCTGATGAGTTCCGGATTGCAGGCATTGCTGGCGATCCAGCCGATCATGATCACGCTGTTGCTGGCGGCGTTCCTCGGGCCGATTGCGCTGGGTGGCTGGCTGTTCGCCGCCGGATCGCTGGCACCCAAGTTCAGCAGGATGAACCCGGCGGCGGGCTTCAAACGGATGTTCTCGATGAAAGCCGTGGTCGAGCTGCTCAAGGCGCTGGCCAAGTTTCTCATCACGCTGGGTGTGGCGCTGGTGGTGCTCAATTCGGACATCGATGACCTGCTGCGCATCGCCCATGAGCCGCTGGACCGGGCGATCATTCACAGCTTGCAACTGGTGGGCTGGAGCTCGCTGTGGCTGGCGTGCGGGTTGATCATCATCGCGGCCGTCGATGTTCCCGTGCAGATCTGGGAGAGCATCAAGAAGCTCAAGATGACCAAGCAGGAAGTGCGCGACGAGCACAAGGACCAGGAAGGTCGGCCGGAGGTCAAGCAGCGGATTCGCCAGGTCCAGCGCGAGATGTCGCAACGCCGGATGATGGCGGCGATCCCGGATGCCGACGTGGTCATCACCAACCCGACCCACTACGCCGTGGCGCTCAAGTACGACGCCGAGAAGGGCGGGGCGCCGATGCTGCTGGCCAAGGGCAGCGACTTCCTGGCGCTGAAGATCCGCGAAATCGCCGTGGCCAACAACGTCATGCTTCTCGAATCGCCAGCGCTGGCGCGTTCGATCTATTACTCCACGGAACTGGAAGAAGAAATTCCCGGTGGTCTGTATCTGGCGGTCGCTCAGGTCCTGGCCTACGTCTACCAGATCCGCCAGCACCGCGCGGGCAAGGGCAAGTTCCCGGAACCGCTCAAGGACGACCTGCCGATCCCGCCGGATCTGCGGCGCGATTCCTGATTCTGATGAAACAAAAAAACCGCCATCCGGTTGAGCCCGGAGGCGGCTTTTTTTATGCCTGATGACATGCGTCGTGGCCGCTGACGCATTTCTCAAGCCTTTACACGGAGGTCTGCGACGGTTGTAGTTCCAGATTATTCAACACCCGATTCGCAGCCAGTTCCCCAAGCATGATCAGTTGCCCGATGCCCGTCAGTGTCCTGCGTTGCGAGGCGGGCATGAGGTGGGCGAAGTCATTGGCGATGGTTCTGGCGGAAGCGAGGGTTTCGCAGAGTTCGACCAGCAGTTCTTCGTTTTTGAAGTCCGCGGTGACGGCGTACATTCTGCGGGTCTTGCGCGGCGGTGGCGTGGCGCCGGGCGGGCAGAGATAGTGATCGAGGGCGCGGTCGGCGGCTTCGTGAAGCTTTCTGGAGTCGAGGGATTCGTAGGGCGAGGCGGGATCGGTTTCGGGTGGGTTGGGTGTTGGTTTGATCATGGTGAAGCTCCTTTGGGGTGGCGCCGCCAAATCCAGTCGCTAAACAGGAAGGGTGGCGGCTGTACGCAGGTTAGCGAACCGGTCAAAGGCACCCGGTAGACCACAAGGGTCTCCCGCATACAGCCACCATAACGAAATTGCAGACAAGCAGATCCGCAACGAAGCCTGGAGCGCTGGTGCACCTTTAATTCGAACCGAGTCGCTAAACCCGATCGCTGATTCGTCAGCGACCGATCCACAATAGAACCCGACCCCACAGCGCACAAGCCGGCGGATTCTGGCGTAGCTGTAGGCAATGGCGCAAGAATTCGTAGCCTTCAAGGCGTGTCTGAAGGTGTCTTTTAAACACCGAAGTTTAAAAGACGTTTTGTGCTGACTTCTCGGGACTCTTCGCGAGCAAGTCGAATCGTCGCACTGTCGCTCCCACATTTGGAACGCATTCCTCTATGGGAGCGAGCTTGCTCACGAAGACACCATCCTGGTCAGCAGGAAACCCACGCTCAAGTCCCGCTGTTCCAGTCATTGGTAAATAAATACGTCCCTTTTTTTCTCTTTTTTTCTTTCTGTGGGAGCGACTTTGCTGGTAAATAAATACATCCCTTTTTTAGAGAGTGCTAGTAAGTGTGTCCACTTTTTTATTCAGTAGTTTGTTTTTTATCGTATACATTTAAAGTTGTCGAGAGCGATTACGTCGTTAGTGGTGATTATCTCAACTCGGGCAATGTCGATGTTCCTGAATTCGATGAGTTGTGCAGGGTTAAGTACTGTGGGAGTGAGAGATGCTCGACCTAGGAGTGCACCTTTTGAATTGTAGTAGTTTGCGCGATTTGTTACGTCTCCCCAGGCTTGATAAAAGCTGATGTATGAGTAAGTGTTTTTAAAGTTTAATTGTATTGTGCAGGTTCCCAGTGGCGTGAAAATTACTTGTCCTTCAATGTTTTTTAATTGAGGGTTGGGGTTTGACGTTGCTGGTCGTATAGTTACTGGTCTTGAAGAAGAAATGTTAGTGATGGTGACATATTGCATTTCGATCGATTCTCCGCTGAAAATTTCTCGATTTGGTTCATTGTCAAAAGTTATGAGTATTTCCTTTAGAGTTGAGATGAGTGTGAGGGTCAGTGTCGGAAGTAATATGGCCGGTATTCCGATGTTAGAGGGGAAGTCGACCCTTGCTATAAGGTGAATGTTGTCTCCGTCTTTAAATTTTTCAAGTTCATTTCGCGGTATGGCTTTTGTAAAGCCATCTCTAATGTTCTCGGCGGTGACTTGATGATTGGTTAGAAGCTCGATGGTGTGGGCGGCGCCTGAGTTGTCAGTTCCTGTGCACTGCAGATTTATTATCTGATTTGTGGAGATTCCAGTCCATGCACGCAATGTGGCCTCGGCATGGCCGGTAAAATCATTTAAGTTCAAAGTTTTACTCGATGCCTGGGTGACATTCGGTATCGGCAACCGCGTATCCCCATCTGCAATCCTCGATACACGAAACTTCGCTAACGGCGATTTCCCCGCCTGTCCCCCGTCACGATTCAAATTCCATCGAACCTCAATATTCTGACCATGCCGCTCGGCAAGAAATGCAGGGCTCAATACGGTGTTCACTCGCTTGTTGCTGTTAAACGCCACCAGCGGAAACGGCGTCGACCCCGCTGGTGGATTGACTTCCACCAGCCGTGCCCGATCACCGTCCCGCGCCTGCAGGTGTTCGATGCGTACCGTCACTCCATTCGGATAGGCCAAGACATCGATAGGGTTGACTGCCGGAGCCACCAGAGACGGCGGTAGCAAATCCTCCGGAGTCGATCCTGTTACGGTGCCGGTCGCCGGTCTGGAATTGCCCACCAGATCGCCGTTCGGCTTGCGCAGTTCGTAAGTCACGATGACGTTGCTACCGGCAAAAATCTTGTTGTTCGGCACTTCAAGGATGCACGGTTTTTTCTGCCCGAACGGATCCGCTTCGACTTTGCCGCTGACGGTAACCACTACATCAGCGGGTTGCCCCGTGTTTTTCGCGGTGTACGTCGCGATGACTTCATAGCCCGCGACAAAGCGCGGGTCTATCGTCAGGACCACCAGCAGCAATGGCCCGCCTGCCAGTTTCACCAGATCGATTTCCTCGGCGTCGTCGCCGGGATAATCCTCCATCCGCTCCAGCAGGATCGCCATCGGCAGACGCTTGCCATCCAGGTCCTCATCCACTGTCTGCACCGGCGACCACGGTGCATCGGGGTCCGGGCCGTTGCCGAGCTGATCGGTGACGGTGTAGGAAAAGTTCAGTTTCTGATCCAGTCGTTTCGCACGCTCCAGATAGGCGCGATCCACGGTGAAACCAAACATGATCGGTTCTTCGTCACCGGGATTCGGCGGTTGCGGCGCCTGATTCGGATTGACCCTGGGCTTGGGCTCCAGCAGTTCACCATTGCATTTGAGGGTGATGAGGTCATACGCCCGGCAATATGGATAGGCCACACACACTTCGGCGCTGACGAAATCCGGGCCGACGCCGTTCTTGATCGCGTCAGGCAGAAGGAGCTTGAGTTCAGAGTGGCCACCGGGATCGGTCAAGCGATCCTTCAGGCCGGGGCGGATGCGGTTATAGAGTATTTCGAGCGGGGGCGTGGACGTCCCTAAATTGCTGCTTCCACGCCTGACCGTGTAGTACAGCATGTTGATCCGGTCCGGGTGTAGTCGACCCTTGGGAATGCGCAGTGTGGTACGTGCGTTCGGATTGACAATGGTTTCGCTGTCCAGTGGAGCCTGTTCCCCCTTAAGCCAAAGCTCCATGACATCGTTGGGATCCATGTTGCCCGACGACGGCGGATCGACGGGAACGACAGCGCCTTCACCATCGGTGACCAGATCATAGGCGACCAGGGGCACTCCGATATGCGCTCCTTCCACGGGCGTGGTCTGGCCATTGACGATGGGTGGATAGAGGACGAGAACGGTGTTGTCCGGTGGGGTCGAGGCGGTCATGAATTAGGCTCCTGCGTGGTCGGAACGGTCAGGTGCCATTTAATCGCTGAAATACAGACCCCACACCTGTCAGATCTGACAGGTGCCGACAAGCGGTGATTGGCACGACATTCAAAGCAAAAGATCGCCTTTCTACGGTGATCTTTTTTTCGGTGCAAAAGTTGGAAGGCTTCTTGCAGTAGCCGCCGTGCGCCCGCTCCGGGCGTCAAAAGTTTGCTTTAAAGGAACGGGGAAAACCGGTGGATCGCTCTCAGTTAATCAACAGTGCTCGCTCGAACATTGCCGACCTCAGTCGGGGCAATCTGGGTGTGCCGCTGTTGCTGCTGGTCATGCTGGCGATGATGATGTTGCCGGTGCCGCCGTTCCTGCTCGACGTGTTCTTCACCTTCAACATTGCCCTGTCGATCGTCGTGCTGCTGGTCTGCGTGTACGCCTTGCGGCCGCTGGATTTCGCGGTGTTCCCGACGATCCTGCTGGTGGCGACGCTGTTGCGACTGGCGCTGAACGTGGCGTCGACGCGGGTGGTGATGCTCCACGGTCAGGACGGCCACGCCGCTGCCGGTAAGGTGATCCAGGCCTTCGGTGAGGTGGTGATCGGCGGTAACTACGTGGTCGGTATCGTGGTCTTCGCGATCTTGATGATCATCAACTTCGTCGTGGTGACCAAGGGTGCCGGCCGGATCTCCGAGGTGAGCGCGCGTTTCACCCTTGATGCGATGCCCGGCAAGCAAATGGCGATTGACGCCGACCTCAACGCCGGTCTGATCGACCAGGCCCAGGCCAAGGCCCGCCGTCAGGAAGTGGCACAGGAAGCAGAGTTCTACGGTTCGATGGACGGTGCCAGCAAGTTCGTGCGCGGTGACGCCATCGCCGGTCTGCTGATTCTGTTCATCAACCTGATCGGCGGCATGGCCGTCGGTATCTTCCAGCACAACATGACCTTCGCTGACGCGGGCAAGGTTTACGCCTTGCTGACCATCGGTGACGGTTTAGTGGCGCAATTGCCATCACTGTTGTTATCTACAGCTGCGGCGATCATGGTGACCCGTGCTTCCGGCTCGGAAGACATGGGCAAGCAGATCAATCGCCAGATGTTCGCCTCGCCCAAAGCGCTGGCGGTGGCTGCCGGTCTGATGGCGGTCATGGGCCTGGTGCCGGGCATGCCGCACTTCTCGTTCCTGAGCATGGCCGCCCTGGCTGCCGGTGGCGCTTACCTGTTCTGGAAGAAGCAGAACGTGGCCAAGGTCGTCGCTCTGGAAGAGGTCAAGCGTCAGCAGGAGCTGCTGCCGTCGCCGGCCCGCGCCATGGAAACCAAGGAGCTGGGCTGGGACGACGTAACGCCGATCGATATGATCGGCCTGGAAGTCGGCTACCGCCTGATTCCGCTGGTGGACCGCAACCAGGGCGGACAATTGCTGGCGCGGATCAAGGGCGTGCGCAAGAAGCTCTCGCAGGATCTGGGCTTCCTGATGCCGACCGTGCACATCCGCGACAACCTCGATCTGGCGCCGAGCGCCTATCGCCTGACCCTGATGGGCGTGATTCTGGCCGAGGCCGAGATCTACCCGGATCGCGAACTGGCGATCAACCCGGGGCAGGTCTACGGCACGCTCAACGGCATCACCGCCAAAGATCCGGCTTTCGGCCTGGAGGCGGTGTGGATCGAAGTCAGCCAGCGCGCCCAGGCGCAATCGCTCGGTTACACCGTGGTGGACGCCAGCACCGTGGTTGCGACCCACTTGAACCAGATTCTGTACAAGCACTCCAGCGAGCTGATCGGCCACGAAGAAGTGCAGCAACTGATGCAATTGCTGGCCAAGAGCTCGCCGAAACTGGCTGAAGAGCTGGTGCCGGGCGTGGTCACGCTGTCGCAGCTGCTCAAGGTGCTGCAGGCGTTGCTGGCCGAACACGTGCCGGTGCGCGATATCCGCAGCATTGCCGAAGCCATCGCCAACAATGCCGCCAAGAGTCAAGATACCGCCGCTTTGGTGGCCGCTGTGCGAGTCGGCGTATCCCGCGCCATCGTCCAAAGCATTGTAGGGACTGAGTCGGAGCTGCCAGTTATCACGCTGGAGCCAAGGTTGGAACAAATATTGCTCAATAGTCTGCAGAAGGCAGGACAAGGCTCGGAAGAGGGCGTTCTGCTGGAGCCAAGCATGGCCGAGAAGCTGCAGCGTTCGCTGATCGAAGCGGCGCAGCGCCAGGAAATGCAAGGTCAGCCGGTGATCCTGTTGGTAGCAGGCCCGGTTCGCGCGATGCTCTCGCGCTTTGGTCGCCTGGCAGTTCCCGGACTGCATGTGCTGGCCTACCAGGAAATTCCGGACAACAAGCAAGTGACCATCGTTGCGACAGTAGGGCCCAACGGCTGAGGTAGTGGTTTATGCAAGTTAAGCGTTTTTTCGCCGCCGATATGCGTCAGGCCATGAAGCTGGTTCGTGATGAGCTGGGCGCTGATGCCGCCATCATTGGCAACCGCCGCATTGCCGGCGGCGTCGAGCTGACGGCGGCGCTGGATTACAAACTGTCGGCGCTGGCGCCACGGGTTCCGAACATGGAACTCGAAGACGAGCTGCGCAAGACCCAGTCACGCATCGTCACTGCCCAGGCCGAGCTGAGCCTGCGTGGTGAGGCCGACGGCAACACCAATCGCCAGTTGTTCGCCGGGCTGCCGTTGACGGCCGGCCTGCCGCTGACCGCTGCCGAACCGCTGACCGAACCGACCTACGAGGCTCCGGCCCGTCCAGCCCCGGCGCCTGCACCGGTTTCCGCTGGCGTTGACCCGCGTGCTCTGGACTCGATGCGCTTCGAACTCAACAGCCTGCGCGAACTGATGGAAGTGCAACTCGGCACTCTGGCCTGGAACCAGCTGCAAGGCAGCCGTCCGGCCCAGGCCAATCTGTACCGTCGTCTGCAACGCATCGGTTTGTCCGGCCCGTTGTCCCGCGATCTGCTGTCGATGATCACCGAGATCGACGAACCGCGTCAGGCCTGGCGCATGCTGCTTGCGCACCTGGCGCGGATGATTTCCGTACCCGAAGTCGAGCCGCTGGAAGAGGGCGGTGTGATTGCCATGGTCGGTCCTGCCGGCATGGGCAAAACCACCACCCTCGCCAAACTGGCCGCCCGTTACGTGCTCAAGTACGGCGCGCAGAACATCGCGCTGGTGAGCATGGACAGTTTCCGTATCGGTGCTCAGGAGCAACTCAAGACGCTGGGCCGCATCCTTAACGTTTCGGTGACCCACGTCGATCCGGGCCAGTCCCTGGTGCAGGCGCTGGATCCACTGCTGCGCAAACGCGTGGTGCTGATCGATACCGCCGGCCTGCAGGCCAGCGATCCGGCCCTGCGCATGCAGCTGGAAAGTCTGGCCGGTCGTGGCATTCGGTCGAAAAATTATCTGGTGCTGGCAACCACCAGCCAGAAACAGGTTCTAACCGCCGCTTATCACAGTTACAAGCGTTGCGGGCTCGCTGGGTGCATCCTGACTAAACTGGATGAGACGGCCAGCCTTGGCGAAGTGCTGAGTCTGGCGATCAGTCATGAACTGCCGGTCGCCTACCTGACCGATGGCCCACGGATTCCGGATGATCTGCATCTGCCGCGCCGTCATCAATTGGTCAGCCGCGCCGTCAGCGTGCAAATGCAGGAAGAACCCAGCGAAGAAGCCATGGCTGACATGTTCGCTGATATCTACCACAGTCCGACCAAGCAGGTTGGCTGAGGTAATGAACAGTTTTTGTACCTACATCGATGGTCTGCCACGCATTGTTCCGGTTGGGAACGCGCAGCCAGTAATGTGGCCTCCGTCTATGCAAGACAAGGTAAAGAAATAACATGGGCAGCATGCATCCCGTACAGGTGATCGCGGTGACCGGCGGCAAAGGTGGCGTCGGCAAGACTAACGTGTCAGTGAACTTGTCCCTGGCGCTGGCAGAGCTTGGCCGTCGGGTCATGCTGCTGGATGCCGACCTGGGTCTGGCGAACGTCGACGTTCTGCTGGGCCTGACGCCCAAACGTACTCTGGCCGATGTGATCGAGGGCCGCTGCGAGCTGCGCGACGTACTGTTGCAAGGTCCCGGCGGGATCCGCATCGTGCCGGCCGCTTCCGGTACGCAAAGCATGGTTCACCTGAGCCCGGCCCAGCATGCCGGCCTGATCCAGGCGTTCAGCGATATCGGCGACAATCTCGATGTGCTGGTGATCGACACCGCTGCGGGTATTGGTGACTCGGTAGTCAGTTTCGTTCGCGCGGCGCAAGAAGTGTTGCTGGTTGTTTGCGACGAGCCGACCTCGATCACCGACGCCTACGCGCTGATCAAACTGCTCAACCGCGATTACGGCATGAACCGCTTCCGCGTCCTGGCCAACATGGCCCAGAGCCCGCAGGAAGGTCGCAATCTGTTCGCCAAGTTGACCAAGGTCACGGATCGCTTCCTCGACGTCGCCCTACAATACGTCGGCGCAGTGCCCTACGACGAAAGCGTGCGCAAGGCGGTGCAGAAGCAGCGTGCGGTCTATGAAGCCTTCCCGCGTTCCAAGTGCGCACTGGCGTTCAAGGCGATCGCACAGAAGGTCGACACCTGGCCGCTGCCCGCCAACCCGCGCGGCCACCTCGAATTTTTCGTCGAGCGCCTCGTGCAGCAAACGGCAGGACCTGTGCTATGACCGCCAGCGGTATGAATTTCTACAAGAAGTCGGCGCGTGACGCGCAGTACGAGCTGATCGAGCGTTACGCGCCACTGGTCAAACGCATCGCCTACCACTTGCTGGCGCGGTTGCCGGCCAGTGTGCAGGTCGAAGACCTGATCCAGGCCGGGATGATCGGCCTGCTCGAAGTCTCGACCAAATACGACGCCAGCAAGGGCGCCAGTTTCGAAACGTACGCGGGCATCCGGATCCGCGGCGCGATGCTCGATGAAGTACGCAAGGGGGACTGGGCTCCGCGCTCGGTTCACCGCAACACCCGTATGGTCAGCGACGCAATTCGCTCGATTGAAGCTAAAACCGGCCGTGACGCTAAAGATCACGAAGTTGCGGCCGAACTCCAATTGAGTCTCGACGATTACTACGGGATTTTGAACGACACCCTGGGCAGCCGGCTGTTCAGTTTCGACGACCTGTTGCAGGACGGCGAACACGAAGGGCTGCACGAGGATGGCGCCAGTGCTCATCTGGAGCCGTCGCGCGATCTGGAAGACGAACGTTTCCAGGCCGCGCTGGCGGACGCGATTGCCAATTTGCCGGAGCGTGAGCGACTGGTGTTGGCGCTGTACTACGACGAAGAGCTGAACCTCAAGGAGATCGGTGAAGTCCTTGGCGTCAGTGAATCGCGGGTCAGCCAGTTACACAGCCAGTGCGCGGCCCGCTTGCGGGGGCGTTTGGGGGAGTGGCGAGCGCGCTGAAGGCAGTGTGGGGACACTGCGAACGAGGCTGGTGCGGTGGTGAACGGCACCGGTCTTGCTCTGTTGTGCTCCAGACAGTCATCGAGTGTTTTGCCGGATTGATTGAAATGGCGCGTCCAGGTGCTGGGCGCGTTTAAGACTGCTTGGAGGTCGAATTGAACAAAGACATGAAAATCCTCATCGTTGATGACTTCTCAACGATGCGGCGGATCATCAAGAACCTGTTGCGTGATCTCGGGTTCACCAACACCGTTGAAGCCGACGATGGCGTCACTGCCATTCCGGTACTCAACAGCGGCAGCATCGACTTTCTGGTGACCGACTGGAACATGCCCGGCATGACCGGCATCGATCTGCTGCGTCACGTGCGCGCCGATGAAAAACTCAAGCACCTGCCGGTGCTGATGGTGACCGCTGAAGCCAAGCGCGAGCAGATCATCGAAGCGGCCCAGGCCGGCGTGAACGGCTACGTGGTCAAACCTTTCACGGCCCAGGCGTTGAAAGAAAAAATCGAGAAGATTTTCGAACGCATCGGCTGATGAACGCGCGGGGGAGCTATGGAGCATAACGAATCTTCACAGGGCGATTTCGAGTCGACCCTGAAAAAACACGCGGTCGAACTGGTCGAAAGCCTTGAAAAGGGCAGGTTTGGCGACGCTGTGCAACTGATCCATGAGCTCAATCAGACCCGTGACCGTGGCCTGTACCAGGAAGTGGGCAAGCTCACGCGTGAACTGCACAGTGCGATCGTCAATTTCCAGATCGATCCGCACATGCCGCAGGCCGAGGAAGTGTCGCAAATCACCGACGCTACCGAGCGTCTGGGCTACGTGGTCAAACTGACCGAAGCTGCCGCCAACCGCACCATGGATCTGGTGGAAAGCGCGACCCCTGTGGTCAATGGCCTGGCTGACGAAGCCCAGGCCTTGAGCGCCGATTGGAGCCGCTTCATGCGCCGTGAGGTCGGGGCTGAAGAGTTCCGTGAACTGGCGCGCCGGGTCGACGGTTTTCTGGCACGCAGCAGCGCGGACAACCGCGCAGTGTCGAGCAATCTGAATGACATTCTGCTCGCCCAGGATTACCAGGACCTCACCGGCCAGGTGATCAAGCGCGTGACCCAATTGGTCACCGAAGTCGAAAGCAACCTGCTCAAGCTCGTGCTCATGGCCAGCCAGGTGGACCGCTTTGCGGGCATCGAACATGACCGTGCGGCGATGCTTGCTGAAAAAGATCCACAAAAACATCTCTCGCAGGGTGAAGGTCCGCAGATTCATGCCGATAAACGAGAAGACGTTGTGTCCGGTCAGGACGATGTGGACGATTTGCTATCCAGCCTTGGATTTTGAGTTTTTTTGGGTTTTTAGACCTGTAGGAGCACCCCATTAATGAGCTTCGGCGCCGATGAAGAGATCCTTCAGGATTTCCTGGTTGAGGCCGGCGAGATTCTTGAGCAACTGTCCGAACAACTGGTCGAGCTGGAAAGCCGCCCGGATGACGCAGATCTGCTCAACGCAATTTTTCGCGGTTTCCACACTGTAAAAGGGGGCGCCGGCTTCCTTCAGCTCAACGAGCTGGTGGAGTGCTGTCACATCGCCGAAAACGTGTTCGACATCCTGCGCAAGGGTGAGCGACGCGTCGATGCAGAACTGATGGACGTGGTGCTCGAAGCGCTGGACGCGGTGAACAGCATGTTCAGCGAAGTCCGCGATCGTAGCCCGATCACTGCCGCCACCCCGGAACTGCTGGCCGCCCTGGCGCGTCTGGCCGAACCGCAATCGGCGGATGAAGCCCCGGCTTCGCCTGTTGCCGAGATGATCGAAGAGCTGGTCGTTGAAAACGAAACCGGCGATTCGGGCGACATCACCGATAACGAATTTGAACAGTTGCTGGACTCGCTCAATGCCGTCAAGGCTGAAGCCGAAGCCCCGGCGGCTGCCGCTGCGCCTGCTTCCGATGAAGCAGCCAGCGATGAAATCACCGACGCCGAGTTTGAGTCGCTGCTCGACCAGTTGCATGGCAAGGGCCAGTTCGCGGCGGACGCCGTGGCTCCGGCAGCCGCTGCACCTGCTACTCCGGCGGCGGGCGACAACTCGGACATCACCGACGACGAATTCGAAGCCCTGCTCGATCAGTTGCACGGCAAGGGCAACTTTGCCGTCGATGCGCTGGAGTCGGCGATTGCTTCGGTGCCTGCGCCTGCTGCCCCGGCAGCCGCTGCGGCCGGTAGCGATCTGATCACCGACCACGAGTTCGAATCGCTGCTCGACGATCTGCATGGCAAAGGCAAGTTCACCGACGTCGCCACCGGTGCCGTCGTGACCGCCGGCAATGCTTCGGCGGTTGCAGCGCCTGCTGCCAAGGCCCCGGCCGCTGCGGCAAAACCTGCTGCAAAAGCGCCTGAGCCGAAAGCCGAACCGGCCAAACCGGCTGCCGCTGCTGCACCGGCTCCGGCCCGTGCACCGGCGACTCCGCCACCGGAAAAGCCGGCGAGCGAAGCCGAGACCACCGTGCGTGTAGACACTGCACGTCTCGACGAAATCATGAACATGGTCGGCGAGCTGGTGCTGGTGCGTAACCGTCTGGTGCGCCTGGGCCTGAACAGCGGCGACGAGTCGATGCAGAAAGCCGTGTCGAACCTCGACGTGGTCACCGCCGACTTGCAGACCGCGGTGATGAAGACCCGGATGCAGCCGATCAAGAAAGTCTTCGGCCGCTTCCCGCGTCTGGTTCGCGACCTGGCACGCCAGCTCAAGAAAGAGATCAACCTGGAACTGGTGGGCGAAGAGACCGACCTCGACAAGAACCTCGTCGAGGCACTGGCCGACCCGCTGGTCCACTTGGTGCGCAACGCGGTCGACCACGGCATCGAGTCGCCGGAAGAACGCGAAGCGTCGGGCAAGGCCCGTGGCGGCAAGGTGATCCTGGCGGCCGAGCAGGAAGGCGACCACATCCTGCTGTCGATCTCCGACGACGGCAAAGGCATGGACCCGAACGTCCTGCGCGCCATCGCCGTGAAACGCGGTGTGATGGACAAGGATGCCGCCGATCGCCTGAGCGACACCGAGTGCTACAACCTGATTTTCGCCCCGGGTTTCTCGACCAAGACCGAGATCTCCGACGTGTCCGGCCGTGGTGTGGGCATGGACGTGGTGAAGACCAAGATTTCCCAGCTCAACGGTTCGATCAACATCTACTCGACCAAGGGCCAGGGCTCGAAGATCGTCATCAAGGTGCCGCTGACGCTGGCGATCATGCCGACCCTGATGGTGATGCTCGGCAACCAGGCGTTCGCGTTCCCGCTGGTGAACGTCAACGAAATCTTCCACCTCGACCTGTCGACCACCAACGTGGTGGATGGCCAGGAAGTGGTGATCGTGCGGGACAAGGCGCTGCCATTGTTCTACCTCAAACGCTGGCTGGTCAGCTCCGCCGCTCACGAAGAGCAGCGCGAAGGCCATGTGGTGATCCTTTCGGTGGGCACCCAGCGGATCGGCTTCGTCGTCGATCAACTGGTCGGCCAGGAAGAAGTGGTCATCAAGCCATTGGGCAAGATGCTCCAGGGAACTCCGGGCATGTCCGGCGCCACCATCACCGGTGACGGCCGCATTGCACTGATTCTCGATGTTCCGAGCATGCTCAAGCGTTACGCCGCACGGCGTATTTGAATCCGGGGCGGCGGGGCGACAACGTCCCGCCGCACCTAATGGAGTGTTTATGGCAGTCAAAGTCCTGGTGGTGGACGATTCGGGTTTTTTCCGCCGCCGCGTCTCGGAAATTCTTTCAGCGGATCCGAGCATCCAGGTTGTCGGCACGGCAACCAACGGTAAAGAGGCGATCGATCAGGCCCTGGCCCTCAA
Organism: Pseudomonas fitomaticsae; assembly: GCF_021018765.1. GTDB lineage: Bacteria > Pseudomonadota > Gammaproteobacteria > Pseudomonadales > Pseudomonadaceae > Aquipseudomonas > Aquipseudomonas fitomaticsae. Next base: position 2,036,035 of record NZ_CP075567.1, read on the forward strand.
GCCGGACGTGATCACCATGGACTACGAGATGCCGATGATGGATGGCATCACGGCCGTGCGGCACATCATGCAGCGCTGCCCGACCCCGGTGTTGATGTTCTCCTCGCTGACGCACGAAGGCGCCCGGGTGACCCTGGATGCGCTGGATGCCGGCGCGGTGGATTTCCTGCCGAAGAATTTCGAAGACATCTCCCGCAACCCGGAGAAGGTCAAGCAACTGCTGTGCGAGAAGGTTCACAGCATCTCGCGCAGCAACCGTCGTTTCAGTGCCTACAGTGCGCCGGCGCCTGCCGCTGCACCTGCACCTGCGCCGACTCCGGCAGCAGCGCCGTCGAGCTTTGGCAGCCACAGTGCTCCGGCCCGTCCGGCACCAGCGCCTGCACCGACTCGCGCGCCAGCGGCCAGCGCTTCGTCGCCGGCCCCGAAACGCAAAAACTACAAGCTCGTGGCGATTGGTACATCGACCGGCGGCCCGGTCGCACTGCAACGGGTCCTGACCCAGTTGCCGGCGAGCTTCCCGGCGCCGATCGTGCTGATTCAGCACATGCCGGCGGCCTTTACCAAGGCCTTCGCCGAACGTCTGGACAAGCTGTGCCGCATCAGCGTCAAGGAAGCCGAGGATGGCGACATCCTGCGTCCGGGGCTGGCGCTGCTGGCACCGGGTGGCAAGCAGATGATGATCGACGGCCGTGGCGCGGTGAAAATCCTGCCGGGTGACGAGCGTCTGAACTACAAGCCGTGCGTGGACATCACTTTCGGTTCAGCGGCCAAGTCCTACAGCGACAAAGTTCTGGCGGTCGTGTTGACCGGCATGGGCGCCGACGGCCGCGAAGGTGCACGCCTGCTCAAGCAGGGCGGCAGCACGGTCTGGGCTCAGGACGAAGCCAGTTGCGTGATCTACGGCATGCCGATGGCCATCGTCAAAGCTGACCTCGCCGACGCGGTGTACAGCCTGGACGATATCGGCAAGCACATCGTCGAGGCATGCGTCTGATGGATGTTCTAAGCCTTATCGGAATCATCATGGCGTTCGTCGCCATCATCGGCGGCAACTACCTAGAAGGTGGTCACCTCGGCGCGCTGGCCAACGGCCCTGCAGCGCTGATCGTGCTCGGTGGCACCATCGGTGCCGCGCTGCTGCAATCGCCGATGAGCGCGTTCAAGCGCGCCATGCAGATTCTGGCCTGGATCTTTTTCCCGCCGCGTGTGGACCTGGCCGGCGGTATCGACCGCGTCGTCAACTGGAGCCTCACCGCCCGCAAGGAAGGCCTGCTGGGTCTGGAAGGCGTGGCCGATGCAGAGCCCGACGCCTACTCGCGCAAGGGTCTGCAACTGCTGGTTGACGGCGCCGAGCCGGAAGCGATCCGCAGCATCCTCGAAGTGGATTTCTACACTCAGGAAGCCCGCGACATCGAGGCCGCCAAAGTGTTTGAAAGCATGGGCGGCTACGCGCCGACCATCGGCATCATCGGCGCGGTGATGGGCCTGATCCACGTGATGGGCAACCTGGCCGATCCGTCGCAACTGGGCAACGGGATTGCGGTCGCGTTCGTCGCCACCATCTACGGTGTGGCCAGTGCCAACCTGGTGTTGCTGCCGGTGGCCGCCAAGCTCAAGTCAATCGCGTTGCGACAGTCGCGTTATCGCGAAATGTTGTTGGAAGGGATCTTGTCGATCGCTGAAGGTGAAAACCCACGCTCCATCGAGTTGAAGCTTCAGGGCTTCATGGATTAAGGGACTGACCTCATGGCACGTCGTCGCCAGCATGAAGAGCACGTAAACCATGAACGTTGGCTGGTTTCCTACGCCGACTTCATTACCTTGCTCTTTGCCTTTTTCGTGGTGATGTACTCCATCTCGTCGATCAACGAAGGCAAGTACAAGATCATCTCCGAAGCGCTGATCGGGGTCTTCACCGATTCCGACCGCGCGCTCAAGCCGATCCCGATTGGCGAAGAACGACCGAAGACCGTGACCCCGGCCAAGCCGCTGGTCAAGGACGCCGAACAGGTCGACGCCGGCATCGCCGGGGCCAGCGATCCGCTGAAAAGCATTGCCGATGACATCAGCGCCGCGTTCGGCGACCTGATTTCCTCGAACCAGATGACCGTGCGCGGCAACGAGCTGTGGGTCGAGATCGAACTCAACTCCAGCCTGTTGTTCGGCAGCGGTGATGCGATGCCGAGCGACATCGCGTTCAACATCATCGACAAGGTCGCGGCGATCCTCAAACCGTTCGACAACCCGATCCACGTCGAAGGCTTCACCGACGATCAACCGATCCGCACCGCGCAGTACCCGACCAACTGGGAACTGTCCTCGGCGCGTTCGGCGAGCATCGTGCGCATGCTGGCGATGCAGGGCGTAAACCCTGGCCGCATGGCGTCGGTGGGCTATGGCGAATTCCAGCCGGTGGCCAACAACGCCACCGCCGAAGGCCGGGCGAAGAACCGTCGTGTGGTGCTGGTGGTGTCGCGCAATCTCGATGTGCGCCGCAGCCTGACCGGCACCGGAACCGCCCATGCGCAACCGGATGCCGCGTTGAAGCGTGCTGGCACACAAACTGCACCGACCCCGGTCAAGACGCCGGGACGCGAGAGTGCCGTCAATTCTCCGTCGCCCGCATTAATACGCTGAACCATGTCTCGGCCGAGTATCCCGGCCGGGAGGAACGATCTGAATGAGAGTCTGGGCAGTCGCCAATCAAAAGGGTGGTGTTGGTAAAACCACTTCTTCCATCGCTTTAGCCGGGTTGCTGGCAGAGGCGGGCAAGCGCGTGGTCGTGGTCGATCTCGACCCGCACGGCTCGATGACCAGCTATTTCGGTTACGACCCCGACAGTCTGGAACACAGCAACTACGACCTGTTTCTGCACAAGGGCAGCGTGCCGCAAGGCCTGCCGGGCCAATTGCTGCTGTCGACCAGCGACGAACGTATTTCCCTGTTGCCGTCGAGCACCGCGCTGGCCACCCTCGAGCGCCAGTCGCCGGGGCAGAGTGGCCTGGGCCTGGTGATCGCCAAGAGTCTGGCGCAGCTGTGGCAGGACTTCGATTACGCGATCATCGACAGCCCGCCGTTGCTCGGCGTGCTGATGGTCAACGCCCTGGCCGCGAGTCAGCAACTGGTGATCCCGGTGCAGACCGAGCACCTGGCCGTCAAAGGCCTGGAGCGCATGGTCAACACTCTGGCGATGATCAACCGCTCGCGCAAACAGGCGCTGCCGTTCAGCATCGTGCCGACCCTGTTCGACCGCCGCACCCAGGCGTCGATGGGCACCTTGCGCGTGCTGCGCGACAAATTCCCCGACGAGATCTGGCAGGGTTACATCCCGGTCGATACCCGTCTGCGCGACGCCAGTCGTGCCGGTGTCACGCCTTCGCAGTTCGACGGCAAGAGCCGTGGCGTGCTGGCTTACCGCGCGCTGCTCAAGCATCTGCTGGCGCAGCAACTCGTTCCGCAGGTGGCTTGAGCATGAATCGGCCGATCAAGCTGACGTCGAAGCCGCAACTGGCGCTGCAGTCCTATCTGGACGGCTTGCTGCAGGAAGTGCCGGACGAGGTCGAGCAGGAGATCGCAGCGCCGGTCGAGGTGGTCGAGACCGCTGCGGCGCTCGATGAATTCCAGGCTGCCGTGCTTGAAGAACAGGCCCGGGATGCGCAAAAAGCCGCCCGGCCGGTCGCCCCGGTTGCAGCGCCTGCCGCTGTGGTAGCGAAGGCACCTGCGACGTTGATCAAAGAGCCTGAGCCGGTGCGCGTGGTCTCGACCCTGGCGCCGTTGCTGCAAACACAACTTCTGCAAACGCCTCCGGTTCCGGCAGCGCCAGAATCCGAGCCTGAAGCGCCTGCGCCAGCTCCGGTCGAACCGACCCTGGTTGCGCCGCTGGTCGAAGTGCATCTGCCGCCCAGCAACACGCCGCCACCGGTAGAAACCGACGGTCGTCCGGCCTGGGCTTCGGAAGCCTTTGAGTGCCTGCTGTTCGACGTCGCCGGGTTGACCCTGGCCGTGCCGCTGGTGTGCCTGGGCTCGATCTATTCGCTGGCCGGCCAGGAGCTGACGCCGCTGTTCGGTCAGCCGGAATGGTTCCTCGGGATTCTGCCGAGCCAGGCCGGGAATCTGAAGGTGCTGGACACCGCACGCTGGGTCATGCCGGACCGTTATCGCGATGATTTCCGTCAGGGCCTGCAATACGTGATTTCGGTGCAGGGCTACGAGTGGGGCCTGGCCGTGCATCAGGTCAGTCGCTCGTTGCGCCTGGACCCGAATGAAATCAAATGGAGAAGTCACCGGGGTCAGCGGCCATGGCTCGCCGGCACGGTGATTGAACACATGTGCGCCTTGCTTGATGTCTCCGCTCTGGCCGAGTTGATCGCCAGCGGTGGGGCAAAGCACATGTCCGGCAGTAAGCCGAACCACAAACCGACATAACACTTACATAACAGACATGTACCGGCATTCACCGCCGGCACACGAGACACACACCGCCATTGCGGTATTTCGAGGGGCTAGGGTATGAACGACAAGGCTACGGCGGCAAAGGGTTCCGAAGATCCGATCCTGCAATGGGTGACCTTCAAGCTGGACAACGAAACCTACGGCATCAACGTGATGCGCGTTCAGGAAGTCCTGCGCTACACCGAGATCGCTCCGGTTCCGGGTGCGCCAAGCTACGTGCTGGGCATCATCAACCTGCGCGGCAACGTGGTGACCGTGATCGATACCCGTCAGCGCTTCGGCCTGATGAGCGGCGAGATCAGCGACAACACCCGTATCGTCATCATCGAAGCCGACAAGCAAGTCGTCGGCATCATGGTCGACAGCGTCGCTGAAGTGGTTTACCTGCGTCAGTCGGAAATCGAGACCGCACCGAACGTCGGTAACGAAGAGTCGGCCAAGTTCATCCAGGGCGTGTGCAACAAGAACAACGAGTTGCTGATCCTGGTCGAGCTGGACAAGATGATGAGCGAAGAAGAATGGTCGGAACTGGAGAACATCTGATTGATTCTCGAGGTAGCGGTCATTGTCCTGTTCCTGTTCTGGGCAGGCACGCTGGCGATGTTTCTGGCGTACATCAAGGCGCAGCGCGTGATCGCTGCGCAACAGGCCCAGGGCGATGCGCTGCGTGATCAGCGCATCAAGGACCTGGCCAAGCGTGTCGACGATTACCAGAACGGCAACGTGCGCATGGGCGAAGCCCTGCACGAGCTGCGCTCGGTGGTCGGTCCGATCCCGGACAAACTCGCCCAGCTCGAACAGCGCGATCCTTCCAGCCTGTCGTTCGCCCAGGCGGCGAAACTGGTGGGAATGGGCGCGAGCGTCGATGAGCTGACTCAGTCCTGCGGGTTGACCCAGGCTGAGGCGGAGTTGATGCGCAAGCTGCACAAGAACTGATTTTTGCTTTGAGGCTGATGGCCTATTCGCGAGCAAGCCCGCTCCCACATTTGACTGCATTCCTTCAATGGGATCGCGGTTAACTGTGGGAGCGGGCTTGCTCGCGAAGGGGCCTTTAAAACCTCAGTAATCGTCGCCGCGTTGGGTGACGTCTTTCTCGACCATCGGTGCATCCGGGTTGTGTCCCGTCGGGAACTTGCCCTTGAGGTTCCAGGCGAACGCGATGATTTCGGCGATCGTGCGGTACAGCTCTTCGGGGATGCTGTCGCCCAGTTCCATCCGCGCCAGCAATTTCACCAGCTCGGCGTTTTCGTAGATCGGCACTTCACAGTCGCGGGCGATCCGCAGGATTTCTTCGGCCAGTTCTTCATCGCCCTTGGCGGTGAGGGTCGGGGCGTGGTTGCCGTCGTATTTGAGGGCGATGGCCTGGCGTGGAGCGGTGGTGTCATTCATGCGGTTTCGTCGACCCAGCGGTGTTCGAGGCGGGTTTGGATGCCTTGCGGCGGAGTGCCGAGGTGGCAGTCGAGATCGCCGACATTCAGCCCGGAATCCAGCAGACGCTGGCGCAGGGCGGTCAGGTTGCTTTCGATCAGGCTCGCGGTGTACGGCCGCTCGGCCCATAGCTGACTGGACAGGCTGCCGCTGATCAACTGTGCCTGAATCTGCATCGGCCCCAGCGGTTCCATGTCGAACGCCAGATCGACGCGCCACAGTTGTTGTTTCGGCTCGCGCTCATCGCGGCGCTGCTCGTTCGCTTCCTGTTTCTCCGGCGCTTCTTCGCGCTGGAACTTGACCTGCAACGGCACGATGTCCTGCATATTGCGCATCGGGATTTCCAGTTGCCAGGTGCTGAGCAGGCGGCCGTCGTCGGTGACGCCGGTCTGTTCCAGACTCGACAGCTGATGGCTTTGCAGGCGCGACACGGCGGCGGCGGCGAGGCGCAGCAAATGTTCCAGATCGCCTTCGCCTTCCAGACTTTGCAGCAACCGGTCGGGCAGCGGAAAACTGCTCGGCACCGGTTTCGCACTGACCTGGCCGAGCATGCCGAGGGCGTTGCGCACAAAGCTCGGCAATGCCTGGGCCAGGGTGTTGGCGGCGATGATCGCGTTCAAATTGGTATTGCCGGGCAGGCCGGGGGTGAGCTGTGCGATCAGTTTGAGCAGATCGGCTTTCATGTCCGGGGCCAGCGTCGGGTTCTGCCCGGTCAGCAGTTTGGTCTCGAGGAACACGCCGCTGTTGGCCAGCGCCTGGGCCAGACCTTTTGGGGTGCTCAGTTGCTGCACGTCCGGCAGATTGGCGAGCAGTTTGTCCACGGCGGCGCGCAAGTCCTGGGACGTCTGATCGGTGGCGGGGGGCAGGCTCTGGAGCATTTTCAGCAAGCCGTCGAGCGAGCCCTGACGGCTTTGCTGACTGACCAGTTGCTGGCTGACTGCCAGTTGTTCCTGGCGATTGCTCAGCGGCAGGAACTTCAGGGTCTGCGAGTCCTGCACCAGCGCCGACAGCAGGGTGCCGATGCGCAACGGTTGCGGGCTGTCGATGCTCAGGGTGCTGCCGCTCAACGCGGTGTTGAGCAGGCTGACCATCGAGCGGTACACCGTCGGTTGCCCCGGCACCTGCGGCAAGGCCTGAGCCGTCAGCACCTTGCCTTGCAGCAGCGTGCCGACCGGCAATTGCGCGGTGTCGATGCGGGTGAGGGTGGCGACGCTGCTGGCGATGGCCTGTTGCACGGTGATCGCCAGATTGCCCGCCGACGGCTGGGTGATCGCCAGGCTGGTGCCCTGAGGCAGCGGCAGATTGCTGGTCGCCTGCACGGTGGTCTGACGGCCGCTGTCCAGCGTCACCTTGAGCAGCAACTGAAAGGTCTGATCCGCCTGCTTGAGCGACAACACCTCGGCCTTGGCGCTCTGGCCGGCGGCAATCAGCCCGTCGACCGGCGTCAGCAACTTCAGCAGCTCACCCACCTGCGGGCGAACGGTCGCCGGGGTGGTGGGCGGGAGCGGGAGGATGTTCATTTCGCCTGTCATACGCGGACACAACCTGAGGAAAATGCACTCTGGAGAGAGGATGGCGACATGTATAATGCCGCCCGTCCTTCCATTCGTTCAAAAAACATAGCAATTGTTTGACGCAGCTCTCTGGATTGAGCCGTCATTGCATTTATGCTGCAACTCTTTAACGGCCGCGCCAGAGCCGACTTGAACCGTATAAGGCCCGTGAACCCTTGACCAGTCCTGTCCTGCAAACCGTTGCCCTCGCGTGTGAACGTGATCTCAGACTGCTCTTCGACAATCTCGAATTGAGACTGGCCAGTGGCGATATGGTGCAGATCAGTGGTCCCAACGGCAGCGGCAAGACCAGCCTGCTGCGTTTGCTGGCCGGGCTGATGCAGCCGACCGACGGTCAGGTGCTGCTCAACGGCAAGCCGCTGGGCGAGCAACGCAGCGAGCTGGCGCGCAATCTGTTGTGGATCGGCCATGCCGCCGGGATCAAGGACTTGCTCACGCCGGAAGAAAACCTCGCCTGGCTCTGCGCCCTGCATCAACCCGCCGAACGCGACGCGATCTGGCAGGCACTGGCGGCGGTTGGATTGCGCGGTTTCGAGGATGTTCCCTGCCACAGTCTGTCCGCCGGCCAGCAGCGCCGCGTGGCGCTGGCACGGTTGTATCTGGACAGCCCGCCGTTGTGGATTCTCGACGAACCGTTCACCGCCCTCGACAAGCAGGGTGTGGCACAGCTTGAAGAACACCTGGCCGGGCACTGCGAACGGGGAGGGCTGGTGGTGCTCACCACGCACCACACGCTGAGCCGGATGCCGGCCGGTTATCGCGACATCGATCTGGGGAATTGGGCGGTATGAGTGTGTTCGGCCTGCTGGTTGCCCGAGAATCCCGACTGCTGTTCCGCCGCCCGGCGGAGCTGGCTAATCCGCTGATTTTCTTCGCCATCGTCATCGCCTTATTCCCGCTGGCCGTCGGACCGGAAACTCAAGTATTGCAAAACTTGTCCCCGGGGTTAGTCTGGGTGGCGGCACTTTTGTCGGTCCTGCTCTCGCTGGACGGGCTTTTCCGCAGTGATTTCGAAGACGGCTCCCTTGAACAGTGGGTCCTTTCGCCGCACCCCCTGCCACTTCTGGTATTGGCCAAGGTGCTGGCACACTGGCTTTTTTCCGGGCTGGCACTGGTTTTGCTCTCGCCGTTACTGGCGTTGATGCTCGGGTTGCCGGCTGCGTGTCTGCCGGTGTTGCTGCTTTCGTTGCTGCTGGGAACACCGGTGCTGAGCTTGCTCGGCGCGGTGGGCGCGGCGCTGACGGTCGGTCTGAAACGCGGTGGCCTGTTGCTGGCGCTGCTGATTCTGCCGTTGTACATCCCGGTGTTGATTCTGGGCAGTGGCGCCTTGCAGGCGGCGTTGCAGGGCATGCCGGCGATTGGTTATCTGTTGTGGCTTGGTAGCCTGACCGCCCTGGCAATAACCCTGACACCCTTTGCAATAGCGGCTGGCCTGAAGATCAGCGTCGGCGAATAATGAGGTCTGGTTAAAATTTAACCAGCAAAGACCCTGAGACTGCTCACACCGATGAGCGGCACCCGTGATGGAAACAGTATGAACTGGACCTGGTTTCACAAGCTCGGCTCGCCCAAGTGGTTCTACGGCATCAGCAGCAGGTTGCTGCCGTGGTTGAGCATCGCAGCGTTGTTGCTGATCTGCGTTGGCGTCATCTGGGGCCTGGCCTTCGCGCCGCCGGACTATCAGCAAGGCAACAGCTTTCGCATCATCTATATCCACGTACCCGCCGCGATGCTCGCTCAGTCGATCTACGTGATGCTGGCGGTGTGCGGTGTGGTCGGGCTGGTGTGGAAGATGAAACTGGCCGACGTCGCCCTGCAATGCGCCGCACCGATCGGCGCGTGGATGACCGCCGTGGCGCTGGTCACCGGGGCGATCTGGGGCAAGCCGACCTGGGGTTCGTGGTGGGTCTGGGACGCGCGCCTGACCTCGATGCTGATTCTGCTGTTCCTGTATTTCGGCGTGATTGCGCTGGGCAACGCCATCAGCAACCGCGACAGCGCCGCCAAGGCCTGCGCGGTGCTGGCCATCGTCGGCGTGATCAACATTCCGATCATCAAATACTCGGTGGAGTGGTGGAACACCCTGCACCAGGGCGCGACCTTCACCCTCACCGAAAAACCGGCGATGCCCGTCGAGATGTGGCTGCCGCTGCTGCTGACGGTGCTGGGGTTCTACTGTTTCTTCGGCGCCGTGCTGTTGCTGCGCATGCGTCTTGAAGTGCTCAAGCGCGAAGCCCGCGCCAGTTGGGTGAAAGAAGAAGTGCAGAACAGCCTGGAGGCCGCTCGATGAGTTTCGCGTCATTCGGCGACTTCCTCGCCATGGGCCATCACGGCCTGTATGTCTGGTCGGCCTACGGCATCTGTCTGGCGGTACTGATCCTCAACGTGGCGGCGCCGATCGCGGCCCGCAAGCGTTATCTGCAACAAGAGGCGCGTCGTCTGCGCCGGGAGAACGGCAAGTGAATCCGCTGCGTAAAAAGCGTCTGATCATCATCCTGGCAATTCTGGTCGGGGTCGGCGCTGCCGTCGGCCTGGCCCTGAGCGCCCTGCAGCAGAACATCAACCTGTTTTACACCCCGACCCAGATCGCCAACGGCGAAGCGCCGCAGGACACCCGCATCCGCGCCGGCGGCATGGTCGAGAAGGGTTCGCTGCAACGCTCCACGGATTCGCTGGACGTCAAATTCGTGGTCACCGACTTCAACAAGTCCGTGACCATCACCTATCGCGGGATCCTGCCGGACCTGTTCCGCGAAGGGCAGGGCATCGTCGCGCTCGGCAAGCTCAACGCCGACGGCGTGGTGGTCGCCGATGAAGTGCTGGCCAAGCACGACGAGAAATACATGCCGCCGGAAGTGACCAAGGCCCTGAAGGACAGCGGTCAATCCGCGCCAACCCCTGCGAAGGAGGGTTGATCGATGACATCCAGCATTTTCATTCCTGAGTTGGGCCATCTGGCCATGATCCTCGCGCTGTGTTTTGCGCTGGTGCAGGCGGTGGTGCCGTTGCTCGGTGCCTGGCGCGGCGATCGTCTGTGGATGGGCCTCGCCCAGCCGGCGGCGTGGGGGCAGTTCGCGTTTCTGCTGTTCGCCTTCGGTTGCCTGACCTACGCCTTCATGACCGACGACTTCTCCGTGGCCTACGTCGCGATGAATTCGAACAGTGCCTTGCCGTGGTACTACAAGTTCAGCGCGGTGTGGGGCGCCCACGAAGGTTCGTTGCTGCTGTGGGCGTTGATCCTCGGCGGCTGGACCTTCGCGGTGTCGGTGTTCTCGCGGCAGTTGCCACAAGTGATGCTCGCTCGCGTGCTGGCGGTGATGGGCATGATCAGCACTGGTTTTCTGCTGTTCCTGATCCTCACCTCGAACCCGTTTTCGCGGATCCTGCCGCAGATCCCGGCCGACGGTCGTGACCTCAATCCGCTGCTGCAGGACATCGGCCTGATCGTCCATCCGCCGATGCTCTACATGGGCTACGTCGGTTTCTCGGTAGCATTCGCGTTCGCCATCGCCGCATTGCTCGGCGGTCGTCTCGATGCCGCGTGGGCGCGTTGGTCGCGTCCGTGGACCATCGTTGCGTGGGCCTTCCTTGGCATCGGCATCACCCTCGGTTCGTGGTGGGCCTATTACGAGCTCGGCTGGGGCGGCTGGTGGTTCTGGGACCCGGTGGAAAACGCTTCCTTCATGCCATGGCTGGTGGGCACGGCGCTGATTCACTCGTTGGCGGTCACCGAGAAGCGCGGCGTATTCAAGAGCTGGACGGTGTTGCTGGCAATTGCCGCGTTCTCCCTGAGCCTGCTCGGGACGTTCCTTGTACGTTCCGGCGTGCTGACCTCGGTGCACGCGTTTGCCTCCGATCCTGAGCGCGGCGTGTTCATCCTGATCTTCCTGCTGTTCGTGGTCGGTGGTTCGCTGACGCTGTTTGCCTTGCGCGCCCCAGTGGTCAAGAGCCAGGTCGGCTTCAACCTGTGGTCGCGGGAAACCCTGCTGCTGGGCAATAACCTGGTGCTGGTGGTGGCGGCGTCGATGATCCTGCTCGGCACGCTGTATCCGCTGATTCTCGATGCGATCAGCGGCGCCAAGCTGTCGGTCGGCCCGCCGTACTTCAACGCACTGTTCATTCCGTTGATGGCGCTGTTGATGCTGGTGATGGCGGTCGGTGTGATCGTGCGCTGGAAAGACACCCCGGTTAAATGGCTGGTCAGCATGCTCACGCCGGTGCTGCTGGGCAGCGTGGCGCTGGCGGTCGTTGCCGGTGTTGCCTACGGCGACTTCAACTGGGCGGTGATTGCGACGTTCCTGCTCGCGGCCTGGGTATTGCTGGCCGGTGTGCGCGACATCTTCGACAAGACTCGCCACAAAGGCCTGATCAAAGGTCTGCCGACCCTGACCCGCAGTTATTGGGGCATGCAGATCGCTCACCTCGGTATCGCTGTGTGTGCGCTGGGCGTGGTGTTGTCGAGCCAGAACAGCGCCGAGCGTGACCTGCGTCTGGCACCGGGCGAGTCGATGGACCTGGCCGGTTATCAGTTTGTGTTCGAAGGCGCCAAGCACTTCGAAGGCCCGAACTTCACCTCCGACAAGGGCACCATCCGGGTGATCCGCAACGGTCAGGAAGTCAGCGTGCTGCACCCGGAAAAACGCCTGTACACCGTGCAGAATTCGGTGATGACCGAGGCCGGGATCGACGCCGGTTTCACCCGCGACCTCTACGTCGCCCTGGGCGAACCGCTGGGCGATGGCGCCTGGGCGGTGCGGGTGCATGTGAAACCGTTCGTGCGCTGGATCTGGTTCGGTGGTCTGCTGACCGGTTTCGGTGGGTTGCTGGCGGCGCTGGATCGGCGTTATCGAGTGAAGGTCAAAGCCCGTGTGCGTGAAGCGCTGGGCATGGAAGGAGCCGCTGCATGAGACGTTGGTTGATGCTGGTGCCATTGGCGATTTTCCTGCTGGTGGCCGTATTCCTTTATCGCGGTCTGTACCTGGATCCGGCGGAGCTGCCGTCGGCGATGATCGGTAAACCGTTCCCGGAGTTTTCCCTGCCGGCGGTGCAGGGCGACAAGACCCTGACCCGCGCCGACATTCTCGGCAAACCGGCGCTGGTCAACGTCTGGGGCACCTGGTGCATTTCCTGCCGGGTCGAGCATCCGGTGCTGAACAAACTCGCCGAGCGCGGCGTGGTGATCTACGGGATCAACTACAAGGACACCAACGCCGATGCGTTGAAGTGGCTGGCCGAGTTCCACAATCCGTATCAGCTCGACATCCGCGACGACGAAGGCTCCCTAGGCCTTAACCTCGGTGTCTATGGCGCGCCGGAAACCTTCTTCATCGACGCCAAGGGCATCATCCGCGACAAGTACGTCGGGGTGATCGACGAGCAGGTCTGGCGGGAAAAACTGGCGGCCAAATATCAGGCGCTGGTTGATGAGGCCAAGCCATGAAGCGCTTCTTAGCTGCCATGGTGCTGGGCTTGAGCCTGGCCGGTGTGGCCCACGCCGCCATCGATACTTACGAGTTCGCCAAAGAAGGCGATCGCGAGCGCTTCCGCGAACTGACCAAGGAACTGCGCTGCCCCAAGTGCCAGAACCAGGACATCGCCGATTCCAACGCGCCGATTGCCGCCGACCTGCGCAAAGAGATTTTCCGCATGCTCGGCGAGGGCAAGGACAATCAGCAGATCATCGACTTCATGGTCGACCGCTACGGTGATTTCGTCCGCTACAAACCGGCGCTCAATGCCAAGACCGCGCTGCTGTGGTTTGGCCCTGCGGGACTGCTGCTGGGCGGTTTTGTCGTCATCGCGGTGATCGTCCGCCGTCGTCGCGGGCAACGCGCCGAGACGCCGCAATCGCTGTCCCCTGAAGAGCGTCAGCGCCTCGACCAACTGTTGGATAAAAACCAAGAATGATTGATTTCTGGCTTGCCGCAGGGCTGTTGCTTCTGGTCGCCCTGAGTTTCCTGCTGATCCCCGTCCTGCGTGAACGTCGCGCCCAGCGTGAAGAGGATCGAACCGCTCTCAACGTCGCCCTGTATCAGGAACGCGTCGCCGAACTGCAATCGCAGCAGGCCGAAGGCGTACTCGATGCCGCGCAAATGGACAGCGGCCGTGCCGAAGCCGCCCGTGAGTTGCTGGCTGACACCGAAGGTGTGGCGCCGGCGCGGGTTTCGCGTCTGGGCAAGCCGTTGCCTTTGCTGGCAGCCTTGTTGGTACCGGTGTTGGGCCTCGGTCTGTACTTGCACTTTGGCGCGAGCGACAAGGTCGAGTTGACCCGCGAGTTCGCTCAGGCGCCGCAGTCGATGGAAGAGATGACCCAGCGTCTGGAGCGCGCAGTCGCGGCGCAACCGGATTCGGCTGAAGGTGTGTATTTCCTCGGCCGTACCTATATGGCCCAGGATCGTCCGGCGGACGCGGCGAAGATGTTCGAACGCGCGGTCAATCTCGCCGGTCGACAGCCGGAACTGCTCGGCCAGTGGGCGCAGGCCCAGTACTTTGCCGACAACAAAAAATGGTCGGACAAGGTTCAGACCCTGACCGATGAAGCGCTGAAAGCCGATCCGAAAGAAGTCACCAGCCTCGGCCTGTTGGGCATCGCCGCGTTCGAAGGCGAGCGTTATCAGGAAGCCATCGACTACTGGAACCGTCTGCTGGCGCAATTGCCGCCGCAGGACAAATCCCGCGAGGCCCTGCTGGGCGGCATCACCCGCGCCACTGAAAAACTGCAAGCCAGCGGCGGCAAGGTTGCCCAGGCGCCGGCGGCGAAAGCGGCTGCGCTGTTGAAAGTGCGTGTCGATCTGGCCAGCGAGCTCAAAGCCAAGGTGCAACCGGGCGACAGCGTGTTCATTTTTGCCCGCGCCACTTCGGGCCCGCCGGCACCGCTGGCAGCCAAGCGCCTGACCGTCGCCGATCTGCCGGTGACCGTCGAACTTGGCGATGCCGACGCGATGATGCCGCAATTGAAACTGTCGAACTTCCCCGAAGTCCAATTGGTTGCGCGCATCTCCCGTGCCGGTCAGCCGACCGCCGGTGAGTGGGTCGGTCGCAGCGGGCCTCTGGCCAGCAGCACCACCGCGCCGCAGACACTGACCATCGACAGCCCGGACAAATAGCCGGAACCAACAGGAAAGCACCGCCATGAACGCCATCACCCGAATCACAGTCCTCACACTGGCCCTGGGCTTGAGCGCATGTGCGGTGCAACGACCGGAGCCGACCACTCGGCTGCCGCCGATCCCGCCGTCACAACCCAGCCCGACCCCATCGACCACCCCGACGCCGAGCAAACCGGGCATCCCGGCCAAACCCGCCAAACCGGTCCCACGCACCTCCGCCAGCTTCGCCCCGCCACCGGGCGGCAACAGCCACTGGGATCAGAAACTGGGCGTGTACGTGCTCGACGACCAGACCAACACCTTCTACCGCCAGCGCACCTACTACCGCTGGAACAACGGCTGGAGCCGCTCGATCAGCCCCAACGGCCCGTGGGAAGAAACCAATATCCACGGGGTACCGGCGGGACTGGGCAAGCAGTTCGGGGAGTAATGAAAAACGGCGATCTTTGGATCGCCGTTTTGCTGTCTGGAGTCATGAGCTTTCAAAGAATCGCGTGATAACTGCTGAGTGCCTGGACCGATTTAATCAGGCCTTGTCGTTGCAGTAGATCAAGAAAAGGTTCGACGTCCATGGCGGGCATTTTCAACTGCCGACGCTGCTTTTGCGCCGCTGCAACCACTGCTGCCGGATCAAGCCCCAAGAGGTTGTCGACGAACTCATCCGGATGTTGCGCTTCGATGCCGAAAGGCTCCAGCGCTTTGCAGGGAAAGTCTTTCTGGTTGAAGGTTACTATCACGCTTGCGCCGCAACGGATGGCCGCTGCCAGAACGTGACGATCATCGCAGTCGGGCAAGGTGAGGCCGGCAATCAGGTCTTCATAGTCATGGACACAGGCGTCGGGTATCGCTTGATCCATCAGGCCGGACGTACGATCCAGCTGTTCCATCGTCAGGTCAGGTCGGTTCTTCAGCAGATTGCGTTTCCATTCGCAGTGAATCTCCTGGGTCCATCGCGCCCGAAATCGTCCCGAGAGGGCAAGCCACATGAGGAAGTCTCTCAAGGGGGCGGGGTACAAGACGCATGCATCGTACAAAGCGGTAAAAGAGGAATGCCTCACTCGTATCCTGTCCTTAACGCCTGAGCTTGCTCTGCGAGAAGCGCCATTGCCTGCTCGCTGACGGTGGTGCGCCGGGTCTTATAGTCCATCAGATCGGCAAAACGCACACGTCGGTGCTTGCCTGTTTTGTGGTAGGACAACTCGCCGCTTTCCAGCAGTTTTATGAGGTGTGGACGTGAGACGTTGAGCAGGTCGGCGGCTTCCTGGGTCGTCAATTCGGCATGCACCGGTACGACCTGCACCGCGTTGCCGGCTGCCAGCTCCGCCAGAATGTCGATCAGCAGACGCAGGGCCGAGGTGGGCAGTTCGACGCGATGAGCTTCGTTCTGCTCGTCGAAAATCTGAATGTGCTGGGTCTCGAAATGGGTCGCAAGGTAAGCAGCCAGGGCACGCTGTCCTTCAATGGCGGCTTTGACTTCGCGTTCTACGGGGAGGCTGATGGAGGGATGAATAACGGTCGACATGGCGAGTCCGGCTTTGGAAATGAGGAATGCCGGAACGTTATTCGAAATAAGCGAAAATCGCAATAAACGAAACGAGTAGGAGTTTTATGGTTTTTTCGCCAACAACCCCTGCACATATTCAACTAACGCCCGCGCCTTGACACTGGCCAGCCTACCCGTCGGAAACACTGCCGACAGGTAGTCAGAACATCCTGCAAAACAACCAACGTTGTGTCACAACCTTCCGCAGGCTACTAAAGGTATCTCTAGAGTTACTTTAATGGTCGAGGCAATTTCACAATGCAATACCCAATCTGCATCGAGTGAGGTGACGAGAACACCGCCATCGGGATTCAGATCCCCGATATTCCCGGCGCGGTAACGGCCGGGGATACGTTTGAGGATGCCTACAACTCGGCCGTCGAGATTGCCCACATCATGCTGCAGGAGATCGCGGCGGATGGTGATTCGATTCCGATGCCGACTTCTGCGGCTGCTCACCGCAACAATCCAGAGTTCGCGGACATGGGTTGGGGCATGCTCGAGCTGGACATCTCGCCGTACATGGGCAAGACCGAAAAGGTCAATGTGACGTTGCCCGGCTATGTCATCCAGCGGATCGACCGCTACGTGCGTGAGCACAATGTCAAAAGCCGCTCCTCTTTCTTGGCGGATGCCGCCATGGAAAAACTGGTCCGGCATTGAGCCTTGAGCACTGTCGGATCAGCGATCCGGCAGTGCTTTTCAGACTCTAGGCCGTTGCCAGAACAGGTTTTTGCGAAGCACTCAAAAACCGCAGCAGCGCCAGCAGCGGGAACGCGCTGCCAACGATCACGATCCACAACCAGCCGCCATGCTCGTACACCGCACTGGCTACCGACGAGCCGAAGGCGCCGCCGACGAAGATGCTGGTCATGTACAGCGCGTTGAGGCGGCCGCGGCTTTTGGCGTCGAGGGAGTAGACCGCGCGCTGGCCGAGCACCATGTTCATCTGTACGCAGAAGTCGAGTACCACGCCGGTCACGGCCAGGCCGATCACGCTGTAGGCCGGATGGATGAAGGCGGGCAGGAAGCTCAGGCTGGCGAACAGCATGGCCAGCAGCGAGGCAACGCGGGTGTGACCGGCGTCGGCCAGGCGTCCGCTGATCGGCGCGGCGATGGCACCGATCGCGCCGACCAGGGCGAAGATTGCGATTTCACTCTGGGACAGGCCATGGTTGCGCGCCAGTTCCAGCGGCACGGCGGTCCAGAACAGGCTGAACGTGGCGAACATGCAGGCCTGGTAAAACGCGCGCTGACGCAGCACCGGTTGTTTGCGCAGCAGCGTCCACAACGAGCCGAGCAGTTGGCCGTAAGAAGCACTGTGATCTGGCTGACGCTTGGGCACGGTCAACGCCAGCACCACGCTGATCGCTGCCATCAAGGCTGCTGCGATCATGAACATCGCCCGCCAGCCGAGATGGTCGGCGACCACGCTCGACACCGGCCGCGCCAGTAGAATTCCCAGCAGCAAACCGCCCATGATCCCGCCGACCACCCGGCCACGGGATTCTTCCGGCGCCAAGTGCGCCGCCAATGGAATCAGCACCTGCACCGACACCGAGCTGAAACCCACCAGCAACGAAATCAGCAGGAACACATTCGGTTGATCGGTAAACGCTGCGCCGAGCAGGCTGGCAATCGCCACTACGGTGGTGATGATCATCAGGCGGCGGTTTTCCAGCAGGTCCGCCAGCGGCACAAGGAAGAACAGGCCCAGCGCATAGCCGATCTGGGTCAGCGACACGATGAAGCTGGCCATGGTGTCGGTCAGGCCAATGTCCGGCGCGATCAGGCCGATGATCGGCTGGGCGTAGTAGATGTTGGCAACGATGGCGCCGCAGCAGAAAGCGAACAGCAGCACCATGCCTCGGGTCATTGCGTGAGTTGTGGCGGTCATAGGGTTTCTCGATCCAGCGAAAAGGAATGCGGTGAGGCTAAGGGACGGGCCGAGCCGGCAGTAGAGGCTTCTGATCGATATCAGTTATTCCGTTGCGGAATAGGTGGCGCCGAACAATCCATTGTTCATCGGCGAACCTTGCGTCCGACCGTTGAGTGGCGATGATACATTCACTTACATCTTGTTCGATAGCGTGCTTATGTTGTGACCGGGTTTCAGCGTTCATCAACGGAGGATTGCAATGTTTCGTCAGTTGCTTCGCCACACCACAACGATTGCCCTGATCAGTCTGCTCGGCGCCACTGCTGTGCAGGCCGCCGAAGCGCCCGGCATGCGCATGGGCGTGCGCGGCGAGATCACCGGGGTCAGCCCCGACTCGCTCAAGGTTCACGTCAACAGCGGTGAAAACGTGGTGATCCAGTTGACCCCGGACACCAAGGTTCGCGCGGTCACCCTGGCCAATATCGAAGACATCAAGCCCGGCAGCTACATCGGTTCGGCTGCCATTCCCCAGGAGGATGGCACGCTCAAGGCGCTGGAGGTTCATGTCTTCCCACCGGAACTGGCCGGCAGCGGCGATGGCCATCGGCCGTTCGACCTGGCCAAGGGCAGCAGCATGACCAATGGCAGCGTCGGTGATCTGGTGGTGAGTAACGGCCGGGTGCTGACCGTCAACTACAAGGGCGGCCAGCAGAAGATTCTGGTTCCCGAGGACGTGCCGATCGTCAACCTGACGCCGGGCGATCGCAGTTTGCTCAAGGTGGGCGTGAAGATCGTCACCTTCGTGACCCAGAGCGCGGACGGCACGCTGACGGCGCAGTCCATCTCCGCCGGCAAGGATGGCGTCAAGCCGCCCATGTAGCCGCCCACAAAAAAGGCGACCTCTTCAGGTCGCCTTTTTCATTTCAGCTCAAGCCTTACTGGCCGCTGTAGATCTGGTCGAAGATCCCGCCATCGTTGAAGTGGGTCTTCTGCACGGTGCGCCAGTCGCCGAAGGTCTTCTCGACCGACAGGAAGTCGACTTTCGGGAAACGGTCGGTGTACTTGGCCAGTACCGCCGGGTCACGTGGACGCAGGTAGTTGGCGGCCGCGATTTCCTGACCTTCCGGCGACCACAGGAACTTCAGGTATTCCTCGGCAGCGGCGCGGGAGCCTTTCTTCTCGACCACTTTGTCGACCACCGACACCGGCGGCTCGGCTTCGGCGGAGACGCTTGGGTAGATGACTTCGAACTGGTCGCGGCCGAACTCGCGGGCGATCATTTCGGCTTCGTTTTCGAAGGTCACCAGCACGTCGCCGATCTGGTTGGTCATGAACGTGGTGGTGGCGGCGCGGCCACCGGTATCCAGCACCGGCGCCTGCTTGAACAGCTTGCCGACGAAGTCTTTCGCTTTGTTCTCGTCACCGCCGTTTTTCAGCACGTAGCCCCAGGCCGACAGGTAGGTGTAGCGGCCGTTGCCCGATGTTTTCGGGTTCGGCACGATCACCTGCACGCCGTCCTTGAGCAGGTCCGGCCAGTCTTTCAGGGCTTTCGGGTTGCCTTTGCGCACGATGAACACGGTGGCCGAGGTGAACGGCGCGCTGTTGTTCGGCAGGCGGGTGACCCAGTCCTTCGGCACCAGTTGGCCGTTATCGGCGAGGGCGTTGATGTCGGTGGCCATGTTCATGGTGATGACGTCAGCCGGCAGGCCATCGATCACCGAACGGGCTTGCTTGCTCGAACCGCCGAAAGACATCTGCACGGTGATGTCTTCCTTGTGCTCGGCTTGCCAGTGTTTCTGGAACGCAGCGTTGTAGTCCTTGTAGAAATCGCGCATCACGTCGTAGGAAACGTTGAGCAGGGTCGGTGCGGCCTGAGCCACGCTGCCGAAGGCAAGACCAGCGGCGAGAAGTGAGGCGCCAAAGAGTTTTTTCACTGCGCATTCCTTGTTCTGTAGGGGTGTTTTTTTACAAAGATGAGGCCATTTGCCAGCGACTATAGCGGGGCCCGCATAGTCGTTTAAAGATTAAAAAGAACTTTGCTTATTCCATTTTATTGAACAGCGCATTGCCGCAACGGGAGCAGAACGACGCTTCGTGTTCATGGCTGTTTTTCTTGCACACGGGGCAGTCGTGTTGCAGCTGACCGCCGCGCATGGCGGTGGCCAGTTCAGCGGTGAAAATCCCGGTCGGCACGGCGATGATCGAATAACCGGTGATCATCACCAGCGACGAAATCACCTGGCCGAGAACGGTCCTCGGCACGATGTCGCCGTAACCCACGGTGGTCAGGGTCACGATAGCCCAATAGATGCCTTTGGGAATGCTGGTGAAGCCGTGCTCCGGGCCTTCGACCACGTACATCAGGGTGCCGAACACCGTGACCAGGGTGCAGACGCTGAGCAGGAACACGAGGATTTTCTGCTTGCTGCCGCGCAGGGCGTCGAGCAGGTAATGCGCCTGCTTCAGGTACGGGCCGAGCTTGAGCACACGGAAGATCCGCAGCATCCGGATCACCCGGATGATCAGCAGGTACTGGGCATCGCTGTAATACAGCGCGAGGATGCCCGGCACGATCGCCAGCAAATCCACCAGCCCGTAGAAACTGAAGGCGTAGCGCAGAGGTTTGGGCGAGCAGTACAGGCGCAGCAGGTACTCGCCGAGGAAGATGATCGTGAAGCCCCATTCGATGTACGCCAGCACATCGGCGTAGTTCTGGTGGACTTCATCGATGCTGTCGAGGATCACGATCACCAGACTAGCGAAGATGATCAGCAGCAGGGTCTTGTCGAAACGGCGGCCGGCCACCGTATCGGTCTGGAAAATGATCACGTACAGGCGATCACGCCACGTGTTGTTGCCGTTCATTCATATCGCCTTGGCCATCAATCAGCGCAGCCTAGGTTGATTCTCCCCGTTAGTGCAAGGCGCGACGTTGATCTGCGGTTGGCGCATCAGGCGAATGCCGGTGCGCAGCAGCCAGCAGGCGAGAATGAACGGTGCCGTGAGGGTCGCCAGACCCAGGGCACTGAACAGCGGCGTCAGCAGCAGCGCCAGGCCGATGCCGAACACCGGCAGCCACGGTTGCTGGCGCTGGGCGCTGAAGGCGAGGGCGGCGAGCACAGCGTTGTAACCCCCCAGACCCAGCAGCGCGACCTGGCTGTCGTGGTGCAACAGACTGGAACCCAAGCCAATCGCCGAAGCCAGCAGCGCCCAGGCAAAGGCCCGGCGATCGGCGATCAGCAAACCGGCGGCGATCAATCCACCGGCCAACGGATGGTCGAGGAACATCACCTGACCGAAGCCTTTCAGGGCGGCGCCGAGCAGGTTCACGGTATTCAGTTCAAGCGCCGGTGCGGCGGACAAAGGCTCGGCGAAACACAGGAACACCCAGCTCAGCAGCACGAACGGCGCAGTGTAGGCGGGCAGGTACTCGGTGAGGCGTGCGCGTTTGAGCCATTGCTGCGTGATCATCGCGCTCAGACCACCGGCCGCCAGAATCAGCGGTGGCAGCATCGGCGACCAGGGGAAATACAGGCTCAGCAACAGGCCGACCAGCACGCCGTTGTAGCTGAACAGTCCGGCCTGGCGATCCGCCTTGGCGTAGTTGCGCCGTTGCGCGGTGAGCAAACCGGCGACCGCACCGAGCAGCGCGCCGGCGAACAGCACCGGCGCGGTGAATAAAATGGCCAAAAGGCACAGGAGTCCACACAGCGGATGGCGCTGGAGGAAAATTTGACTGAAGCCGTTGAGCAACGCTTCGGCCCAGTCAGGGCAGTGGGTGTTGAAATGATTGGCAGGCATGTCTGGAGAATCTGGGCAGTAGGAAAATCAAAAGGTCTTGCGTGAAGCTGTAGCGAGGGAGCTCATACCCGGTGAATGCGGTGTCTCTTGTGGAAACCGTCATGCCGAGCGACGGGAGCACGCTCCCTCGCCACACAGGTGTTGCTTAAATCAATGTTTCGATCCGCAGCGAATTAGTCGACCCCGGCTGCCCGAACGGCACACCCGCGGTGATCAGCAACGTATCGCCACGCTCGGCCATACCTTGAGCCTGAGCGATTTCCAGCGCGGTCGAGCACACCTCGTCCACCTGACGCAGGCGATCATTGACCACCGAATGAATGCCCCACGCCACGCTCAACCGGCGGGCGGTCTGCAGGTTCGGCGTCAGGTTGAGGATCGGCGCTTTCGGCCGCTCCCGCGCGGCACGCAGACTCGATGCGCCGGACTCGCTGTAGTTGACCAGCACCGCCACCGGCAGCACGTTGCTGATCCGGCGAATCGCGCAGCTGATTGCATCGGACACGGTCGCTTCGGCTTTCGGGCGGCTGACGTCGAGTTGGGTCTGGTAGTCCGGACCGTTCTCCACCTGGCGGATGATCTTGCTCATCATCTGCACGGCTTCCAGCGGGTACTCGCCGGACGCGGTTTCTGCCGACAGCATCACCGCATCGGCGCCTTCGGCCACGGCGTTGGCCACGTCGGTGACTTCGGCGCGGGTCGGCGCCGGGGAGAAACGCATCGACTCGAGCATCTGCGTTGCCACCACCACCGGTTTGCCGAGCTGACGGCAGGTCGTGATGATGTTTTTCTGGATCTGCGGCACGCTTTCGGCCGGCACTTCCACGCCCAGGTCACCGCGAGCCACCATGATCGCGTCGCTCAGTTCGGCGATCTCGCGCAGTTGCTCGACGGCCGACGGCTTCTCGATTTTCGCCATCAGGAATGCCTTGTCGCCGATCAGTTCGCGGGCCTCGATGATGTCTTGCGGACGCTGCACGAACGACAGCGCGACCCAGTCCACACCCAGCTCCAGACCGAAGCTCAGGTCGCGACGATCCTTGGTGGTCAGCGGGCTCAGGTCGAGCACCGCTTGTGGCACGTTCACGCCTTTGCGATCCGACAGCTCGCCGCCATTGAGTACGGTGGTGTCGATCGCGTCGGTGTATTTGGTCACGACCCGCAGGCGCAGTTTGCCGTCATCGAGCAGCAGATCCATCCCGGCTTCCAGCGCGGCGATGATCTCCGGATGCGGCAGGTTCACCCGGCGCTCGTCGCCCGGTGTTGCGTCCAGATCGAGGCGGAAGGCCTGACCGCGATGCAACTGAACCTTGCCGTCAGCGAACTTGCCGACCCGCAGTTTCGGCCCTTGCAGGTCCATCAGGATCCCGAGCGGATAGTTGAGCTGGCGCTCGACTTCGCGGATCCACTGATAGCGCTTGGCGTGGTCGGCGTGATCGCCGTGGCTGAAGTTGAGGCGGAAGATATTGACCCCGGCCTCGACCAGCTCGCGGATGTCTTCGATGCCGTCGACGGCAGGCCCGAGGGTGGCGAGGATTTTGACCTTTTTATCAGGCGTCATGATTTAGAGCTCTCGAGGATCAGGATGGCGCGGAAGTCGTTGACGTTGGTGCGGGTCGGCTCGGTGACGATCAGCGCATCGAGCGCCGCGAAGTAGCCGTAACCGTTGTTGTTATCCAGCTCGTCGCTGGCGCTCAGGCCGAGGGCGGCGGCGCGGGCGTAGCTGTCCGGGGTCATGATCGCGCCGGCGTTGTCTTCCGAGCCGTCGATGCCGTCGGTGTCACCGGCCAGCGCATAGACGCCGGGCTGGCCCTTGAGGCTGTCGGTGAGGCTGAGGAGGAATTCGGCGTTGCGTCCGCCACGGCCATTGCCACGCACGGTCACGGTGGTTTCGCCGCCGGAGAGAATCACGCACGGCGCTGCCAGCGGCTGGCCGTGATGAATGATCTGGCGCGCGATGCCGGCGTGGACTTTCGCCACTTCGCGGGATTCGCCTTCCAGGTCGCCGAGGATCAGCGTGCTGAAACCGGCCTGACGGCATTTCACCGCCGCGGCATCCAGCGATTGCTGAGGGCGGGCGATCAACTGGAAGTGACTGCGGGCCAGGCTCGGATCACCGGGTTTGACGGTTTCCGATTCCGGGCTTTGCAGCCAGGTGCGCACGGAGGCCGGAATCTCGATGCCGTAGCGCTTGATGATCGCCAGCGCTTCGGCGCTGGTGCTCGGGTCGGCCACGGTCGGGCCGGAGGCGATGACCGTGGCGAGGTCGCCCGGCACATCGGAAATCGCGTAGGTATAAACAGTCGCTGGCCAGCAGGCCTTGCCCAGGCGTCCGCCCTTGATCGCCGAGAGGTGCTTGCGCACGCAGTTCATCTCGCCGATGGTCGCGCCGGATTTGAGCAGGGCTTTGTTGATCGACTGTTTGTCGGCCAGGGTGATGCCTTCGGCCGGCAGCGCCAGCAGGGCAGAGCCACCACCGGACAACAGGAAGATCACGCGGTCGTCTTCGGTCAGGTTGCTGACCAGTTCCAGCACGCGTTTGGCCACGGCCAGACCGGCAGCGTCCGGCACCGGGTGCGCGGCTTCGACCACTTCGATTTTTTCGCACGGGGCGCCGTGACCGTAGCGGGTCACCACAAGGCCCGAGACTTCACCTTCCCAGCAGCGCTCGACCACTTGCGCCATGGCAGCGGCAGCCTTGCCGGCGCCGATGACGATCACGCGACCTGTGCGATCTGCCGGCAGATGCGCTTCGAGGACCTGGTTCGGATGGGCCGCGTCGATGGCTGTGGCAAACAGCTCGCGCAGCAGTTGTTGCGGATCGACCGACATGGCGGGCTCCCGGAATTCTTGTTATTGGGATAGAGCGACAGCGATGCAGCGACGCGATCCTTGTGGGAGCTGGCTTGCCAGCGATTCAGGCGCTGCGGTCTTTCAGGCCGAGCGAGTCGATGCCATCGCGGGCAAGCCCGCTCTCACAGGGAGCGGGTCAGAGGCGCAACTTACTTCTTGTCGCGAATCGAGAAGTTGGCCATGTGTTCCAGGCCCTTGATCAGCGCCGAGTGGTCCCAGTTGCTGCCACCAATGGCCGCGCAGGTGCTGAACACTTGCTGGGCGTTGGCGGTGTTCGGCAGGTTGATGTTCAGCTCCTTGGCGCCTTGCAGGGCCAGGTTCAGGTCCTTCTGGTGCAGGCTGATGCGGAAGCCCGGATCGAAGGTGCCCTTGATCATGCGCTCGCCGTGCACTTCGAGGATCTTCGAGGAGGCAAAACCACCCATCAGCGCTTCACGCACCTTGGCCGGATCGGCACCGTTTTTCGAAGCGAACAGCAGGGCTTCGGCCACGGCCTGAATGTTCAGGGCAACGATGATCTGGTTCGCCACCTTGGCGGTCTGACCGTCGCCATTGCCACCGACCAGGGTGATGTTCTTGCCCATGGCCTGGAACAGCGGCAGTGCGCGTTCGAAGGCATCGGCGTCGCCACCGACCATGATGCTCAGGGTCGCAGCCTTGGCACCGACTTCACCACCGGACACCGGAGCGTCGAGGTATTGCGCGCCTTTCTCGTTGATCTTCGCCGCGAAAGCCTTGGTGGCGGTCGGCGAGATCGAGCTCATGTCGATCACGACCTTGCCTTTGCCGATGCCGGCAGCGACGCCGTCGGCGCGGAACAGCACGTCTTCGACCTGCGGGGTATCCGGCACCATGACGATGATGAATTCAGCTTCCTGGGCCACTTCGCGTGGGTTGGCCAGGGCCACGGCGCCAGCGGCGACCAGGTCGGCAGGGGCGGCGTCGTGGTGCGCCGACAGGAACAGGCTGTGACCGGCTTTCTGCAGGTTCGCCGCCATTGGGTGGCCCATGATGCCGGTGCCGATGAATCCGATTTTAGCCATGAGAAAATCCTCTTGTTTTTGTCTTGCTCAAGCAAATAAGGGTCAGATCGCGTTGTGGGTCTTCAGCCAGCCGAGGCCCGCTTCGGTGGTGGTCAGCGGTTTGTATTCGCAGCCGACCCAGCCCTGATAACCGATGCGATCGAGGTGTTCGAACAGGAAGCGGTAGTTGATCTCGCCAGTGCCCGGCTCGTTGCGGCCCGGGTTGTCGGCCAGCTGCACATGGTTGATCTCGCCCAGGTGCGATTGCAGGGTGCGGGCCAGATCGCCTTCCATGATTTGCATGTGATAGATGTCGTATTGCAGGAACAGGTTGGCGCTGCCGACCTGCTCGCGAATCGACAGGGCCTGTGCCGTGTTGTTCAGGTAGAAACCCGGGATGTCGCGGGTGTTGATCGCTTCCATCACCAGTTTGATGCCGACGGCTTGCAGCTTGTCGGCGGCGTACTTGAGGTTGGCGACGAAGGTCTTTTCAACGGTGGCATCGTCCACGCCCTGCGGACGGATACCGGCCAGGCAGTTGACCTGGGTGTTGCCCAGAACCTGTGCGTAAGCGATGGCCAGATCGACCCCGGCACGGAACTCTTCCACCCGGTCCGGCAGGCACGCGATACCGCGCTCGCCCTTGGCCCAGTCACCGGCCGGCAGGTTGAACAGCACTTGGGTCAGACCGTTGGCGTCGAGTTTGGCCTTGATTTCGGCAGAGCTGAAATCGTACGGGAACAGGTACTCGACACCGCTGAAGCCAGCCTTGGCGGCGGCGTCGAAACGGGCAAGGAAATCCTGTTCGGTGAACAGCATGGACAGGTTGGCTGCGAAACGCGGCATGGTGGTCTCCCGTTAGAATGATCGCTCCCGCGCCCGGCGCGGGAACGAACGGCAAGCAGTTTTAATCGAGCAACGAAATCGCCGTTGGCGCATCGTTGCCGACCAGCGCCAGGTCTTCGAATTCGTTGACGGCGTTGATCTCGGTCCCCATGGAGATGTTGGTCACACGCTCCAGAATGATCTCGACGATCACCGGCACCTTGAACTCTTCGATCAGCTCTTCGGCCTTGCGCAGGGCAGGGGCGATGTCAGCCGGTTCGAACACACGCAGCGCTTTACAGCCCAGGCCTTCGGCGACTGCGACGTGGTCGACACCATAACCGTTGAGTTCCGGCGCGTTCAGGTTATCGAAGGACAGCTGCACGCAGTAGTCCATATCGAACCCGCGCTGGGCCTGACGGATCAGCCCCAGGTACGAGTTGTTCACCACGACGTGGATGTACGGCAGTTTGAACTGAGCGCCGACCGCCAGTTCTTCGATCATGAACTGGAAGTCATAGTCCCCCGACAGGGCCACGACTTTACGGTTCGGATCGGCCTTCACCACGCCCAGCGCTGCCGGAATGGTCCAGCCCAACGGGCCGGCCTGGCCGCAGTTGATCCAGTGACGAGGCTTGTAGACGTGCAGGAACTGCGCGCCGGCGATCTGCGACAGACCAATGGTGCTGACGTAGCAGGTGTCCTTGCCGAACACCTGGTTCATTTCTTCGTAAACGCGCTGCGGCTTGACCGGGACGTTGTCGAAGTGGGTCTTGCGGTGCAGGCTGGCCTTGCGCTGCTGGCAGTCCTGCAGCCAGGCACTGCGGTTTTTCAGCTTGCCGGCGGCTTGCCATTCACGGGCGACTTCGATGAACACGGTCAGCGCGGCAGCGGCGTCGGAAACGATGCCCAGGTCCGGGGTGAACACGCGGCCGATCTGGGTCGGTTCGATGTCGACGTGAATGAATTTGCGGCCTTCGGTGTAAACGTCGACCGAGCCGGTGTGACGGTTCGCCCAACGGTTGCCGACGCCCAGTACCACGTCGGATTTCAGCATCGTGGCGTTGCCGTAACGGTGCGAAGTCTGCAGACCGACCATGCCGACCATCAGCGGGTGATCGTCCGGAATGGTGCCCCAGCCCATCAGGGTCGGGATCACTGGAATGCCGGTCAGCTCGGCGAACTCGACCAGCAGTTCGCTGGCATCGGCGTTGATGATGCCGCCACCGGCCACCAGCAATGGACGCTCGGCCTGATCCAGCATCGCCAGGGCTTTTTCGACTTGCACGCGGGTGGCGCTTGGCTTGGCCA
Organism: Pseudomonas fitomaticsae; assembly: GCF_021018765.1. Taxonomy (GTDB): domain Bacteria; phylum Pseudomonadota; class Gammaproteobacteria; order Pseudomonadales; family Pseudomonadaceae; genus Aquipseudomonas; species Aquipseudomonas fitomaticsae. The sequence goes on from NZ_CP075567.1 coordinate 2,063,832, forward strand.
GCGGCAGTGGCTGGTAAGCGTCGATGTCGAATTCGATTTCAGCCATCTGCACGTCGAACGGCAGGTCGATCAGCACCGGGCCCGGACGGCCGGAGCGCATTTCGTAGAAGGCTTTCTGGAAGGCGTAAGGCACCTGGCCCGGCTCCAGAACGGTGGTCGCCCACTTGGTCACCGGCTTGACGATGCTGGTGATGTCGACGGCCTGGAAGTCTTCCTTGTGCATACGGGCGCGGGGTGCTTGCCCGGTGATGCAGAGGATCGGGATCGAGTCCGCGGAGGCGCTGTACAGACCGGTGACCATGTCGGTACCGGCAGGGCCGGAAGTACCGATGCACACGCCGATGTTGCCGGCCTTGGTGCGGGTGTAGCCCTCGGCCATGTGCGAGGCGCCTTCAACGTGGCGAGCGAGGACGTGATCCATGCCACCGACTTTCTGCAGGGCGGAGTACAGCGGGTTGATTGCAGCGCCTGGAATGCCAAAAGCGGTATCAACCCCTTCACGGCGCATCACCAGAACGGCGGCTTCGATTGCTCTCATTTTGCTCATGGTTTTGTGCCTCTTTACGTTTTGTAATTGTATACAAGTGGCTTTGCGCAGAGTGTATTCACGGCGGACGGCGCAGGTCAATCCATTTTCTCAAGCGCCTGTTTCATTCGTCGGAAGCCTTTTCTGCTGTGGCTTTTCGTCGCATGGAGCGCTTTTCGAGAATTATTGTATACAAAAAAATAATTCATTGTGTTCTATTTGTTGCATCGGGCTGCGGCAGAAAAGCGCAGTCCACCGGCTTTCCCAATAACAAAATGAGGACGGCACCATGAGCGCTTTAACCTTGAAAGTCGCAGTCAACCTGGTCAACGAAGCCATCAGCGCAGGGCGGGCGATCTCCGCCGCGCCGCTGACCATCGCAGTACTGGATACCGGCGGCCACCTGGTCACCTTGCAACGCGAAGACGGCGCCAGCCTGCTGCGCCCGAACATTGCCATCGGCAAAGCCTGGGGCGCCATCGCCCTCGGCAAGGGCTCACGCCTGCTGGCGCTGGACGCACAACAACGCCCGGCATTCATCGCCGCACTCAACAGCATGGGGCAGGGCAGCGTCGTCCCGGCACCGGGTGGTGTGCTGATTCGTGATCAGGCGGGCAACGTGCTGGGAGCGATCGGCATCAGCGGCGATCTGTCGGACATCGATGAGCAGGTGGCAATCAAGGCCGTAGAGGCCCTGGACCTGCGGGCGGATGCGGGGGTGGCTGCGTGATTTGCGGCGTTTGAACTGACGCCATCGCGAGCAGGTCACGGTGACCTCATTTGTACTGAAGAAACTCGGTCGAATGTGGGAGCGGGCTTGCTCGCGAAGGCGATTTTCCAGACACATCCAGCTAAAAATCCTGCCTTCAATGTTCGATGTTCCGGGCTAGCCTTTTCATGAAGTCAATCATGAGAAAAGGCAAAGGAATGCCGGAACTGTCTGCATCACACCGACTGAGAGTCGGACGCTTTTCCGAACAAAACCACATCTATCTCCTGACAGCCAATACTCATAAGCGCGAGCCTGTCTTCAAGGATTACGCCCTGGGAAGACTAGTTGTTCATCAGTTCAGGCATGCACAAGAAAAGGGGGTTATCGACTCACTGGCTTGGGTCGTCATGCCGGATCACTTCCACTGGCTGGTGCAATTGCAGAAAGGATCGCTGGGGCAGTTGATGTGCCAGGTCAAATCCTTGAGTGCTAGACCAGTCAATTCAGCGACTGGCAGGACGGGTAGTCTGTGGCAGCCAAGCTTCCATGATCATTCGCTTCGGCGGGAAGAAAATCTGGTTAGAGTGGCACGGTATGTCGTGGCCAACCCCCTGCGGGCTGGGCTGGTGGAAAAGCTTGGTGACTATCCGCTGTGGGATGCGATCTGGGTCTGACCGTGAGACCGAGGTGCCGCATTCGCGAGCAAGCCTGCTCCCACATTTGATTTGTGGTGTTCATAGATCGAATGTGGGAGCGAGCTTACTCGCGAAGCGGTCACCGCAGTCTCTCAGTCCGGCTCGCAGCCCTTGAGCACCAACCGGATGATGGTTTGTGCTGCGGCTTCATAGTCGGCTTCGTCGAGCTTGTCCTTGCCGGTGACGGCGGAGATCTGCCAGTCGAAGTCGGCGTAGGTCTGGGTTGCGGCCCAGATGCTGAACATCAGGTGGTTGGGATCGATCGGTGCGATCTGGCCGCGGTCGATCCAGGTCTGGATGCAGTCGATGTTGTGCTTGGCCTGGCCGTTGAGCTGCTCGACGAGGTCGGCGCTCAGGTGCGGGGCGCCGTGCATGATTTCGCTGGCGAACACCTTGGAGGCGAAGGGCAGGTCGCGGGAGATGCGGATCTTCGAGCGGATGTAGCCGCTCAGCACTTCGCTCGGTACGCCGTCCGGGTTGAACGGGGTCGAGGCCTGCAGGATCGGTACGATGATACTTTCCAGCACCTCGCGGTAGAGGTTTTCCTTGGACTTGAAGTAGTAGTAGACGTTGGGCTTGGGCAGTCCTGCCTTGGCGGCGATGTCGCTGGTTTTGGTCGCAGCGAAGCCCTTGTCGGCAAACTCTTCACTGGCTGCACGCAGGATCAGTTCTTTGTTGCGCTCGCGGATTGTGCTCATAAACCCGGTGGTTCCTTGCCTGTTCTGGCGGTTGCGCATGGTAGCACCGGCCTCGCGCGGCGCTCAACAATGCCCCGTGTGGCCCACAGTCGCGGTATGCTGCGCGGCATTATTCACATAAGGAAACATGATTCATGGCAGGAAGCAGTTTGCTGGTGCTGATCGACGACATCGCTACCGTTCTGGACGACGTTGCGTTGATGACCAAAATGGCTGCCAAGAAGACCGCCGGCGTGCTCGGCGACGACTTGGCGCTCAATGCCCAGCAGGTCTCCGGCGTACGCGCGGAGCGGGAAATCCCGGTGGTCTGGGCGGTGGCCAAGGGCTCATTCGTCAACAAACTGATCCTGGTGCCCTCGGCGCTGGCGATCAGTGCGTTCGTGCCGTGGCTGGTAACGCCGCTGCTGATGGTCGGTGGCGCCTACCTGTGTTTCGAGGGTTTCGAAAAGCTCGCGCACAAGTTCCTGCACAGCAAGGCCGAAGACGAGGCCGAGCATGCGCAATTGGTCGACGCCGTGGCCGATCCGGCCACCGATCTGGTGGCGTACGAGAAGGACAAGATCAAGGGCGCGATCCGCACCGACTTCATTCTTTCTGCGGAAATCATCGCCATCACCCTCGGCACCGTGGCCGACGCTTCGCTGACCCAGCAAGTGATCGTGATGTCGGGCATTGCCATTGTCATGACCGTGGGCGTTTACGGGCTGGTGGCCGGCATCGTCAAACTCGATGACCTCGGTCTGTGGCTGACTCAGAAGCCCGGCGCTGCGGCGAAACGTATCGGCAACGGCATCCTGCGTGCGGCGCCGTACATGATGAAAAGCCTGTCGGTAATCGGCACGGCGGCGATGTTCCTGGTCGGTGGCGGCATCCTGACTCACGGCGTGCCGGTGGTGCATCACTGGATCGAAAGCGTCGGCGCAGCGGCCGGTGGCGCCGGGTTCGTGGTGCCGATGCTGTTGAACGGCGTGGCGGGGATCATCGCGGGTGCAGTGGTGCTGGCGGGCGTGTCCGTGATCGGCAAAGTCTGGAAAGCCCTGAAAGGCTAAGACCCGATTCAAACAAAAAGGCCATTCGACTCGCATCGAATGGCCTTTTTTGTGGCCGGCGTTTTTACTCGGCGATCTGCAACTTGCGCGACTCGGTGTAGACGTAGCGCACCTTCTCGTACTCGAACGGTGAGTTCAGCTGACCGTAGCGGAAGCTGGTCTGGTAGCGCTTGTCGACGCCACGCAGTACCCAGACTTCCGGGTGGTTGGAGCTGACTTCCGAGACGTTGAGGAAGTTGATTGCGGATTCGGCGGTGTAGTCCACGGCCAGGCCTGCGGTATCGCGCAGGTTCGACGGGCCGAGGATTGGCAGTACGAAGTAAGCGCCGCCCGGTACGCCGTAGAAGCCCAGGGTCTGGCCGAAGTCTTCGTTCTGACGCGGCAGGCCTATGGCTGTGGCCGGATCCCAGAGCCCGGCGATGCCGATGGTGGTGTTGAGCAGCAGGCGCGCGGTGGTTTCCATCGAGCGCTTGCCCTTGAACTGCAACAGGCTGTTGACCAGGTTCGGCACGTCGCCAATGTTGTTGAAGAAGTTGCTCACGCCGGTGCGCACGAAGCTCGGGGTGATGTAGCGATAGCCATCGACCACCGGCAGGAACACCCATTGGTCGAAGCGGTAGTTGAAGTGGTAGACGCGGCGGTTCCACTCTTCCAGCGGGTCGTAGACGTTCAGCGCGCTGAGGGTCGAGCGCTCGAACTCGCGCTGATCCAGCCCCGGGTTGAACTTGAGTTTGGACAGCGGCTCCTTGAAGCCGTCGCTGTCGATGACCACCGGTGCATTGGCTTTGCTGTTGTCGGCCTGGGCCATACCTGCACTGAGGAGCGCTGCAATCAGCAGGAGATATTTAGCCACGGAAGAACTCCAGCATGGCGTCGCTGTTGACGCGGTAGTTAAGGTTGCCGCAATGGCCGCCCAGCGGGTAAACGGTCAGGCGATCACCGAAGGTCTTGCGCAGGAAACCGAGGTCGCCCGGGCCGAGGATCACGTCGTCGGCGTTGTGCATGACGGCGATTTTCGGGCTGTCGTGCAGGTAATCCTTCAATGCGTACAGGCTCACCTGATCGATCAATTGCAGCAGGCTGCCGCCGTCGGTGCGGGCGCGCCACATCGGGATCACCTGTTCGGTGAGATAGCAGTCGAAGTCGCATTGCAGCGCACGCTTGAGGAACGGCGTGAGGCTGGTGCCTTCGGTGATCGGGAATTTCGGCGGGGTGATCAGGCCGCGGCGGTTGATCAGGTCCGAAGTGAACGCGATATCCGCCGCCGAGAAGCGGAACGAAGTGCCGATCAGCATCGCCATCTGCTCGTTGCTCAGGTGCTGCTTGGACTGCTGGAAGTCGTAGAGCAGTGCATCGTTGAGGTCGATGTAACCCTTCTGCTGGAAGTAGCGGGTCAGTTTGTTCAACACCAACTCATAAAACGTGGTGCTGTTGTTGATGCCCTTGACCTCGGTCTGCACCAGCTTGTCGAGGTTGGTGATCGAGGTGTAGAGGTTGACCGGCGGATTCAGCAGCAGGACTTTCTTGAAGTTGAAGCTGCGGCGGGTTTCATCCAGATGGGCGACGAACGCTGCGTCCAGTGCGCCGAGGCTGTAGCCGCTGAGGTAATAGTCGGTGACCGGCAGTTTCGGGTTCTGCGCCCGTACGGCCTGCATCACCCGGTACATGTCTTCGGCGTCCTCCTTGGTCACGCCGGGGGTGGCGAAACGCGAGGCGGCGCTCATGAAGTCGAAGCTGGTCGGCGATGACAGCTGCACGACATGGTAGCCGGCCTTGTAATAAAGCTTCTTCAGGTATTCGTTGAGCGTGCTGTCGTAGCGCGCGCCGGTGCCGGCGATCAGGAAGATCAGCGGTGCGGCCTTGTCCTGGGTAGCGATGCGGTAGGTGAGTTTTTTCACCGGCCAGAAATTGTCCGGCAGGATGAATTCGCGCTCGGGGCGCAGAGTGACGCTGCGATCGGTCTGATCGATGTCGTCGTCCAGTGGCAGTTCAGGGCGCAAGTCCGGTGGCGTGGTGGCGATGGTCGCCTCGAACGGGTTGGTCAGGGGATAGCCATAGCTGGCGGCGTCGATATCCACCGCCAGCGCGGACGCACTCAGAATAAGGCCGCCAAACAGGGCGGCGAAGCGCAAGGAACGGAGCATGACTAGATCCCTTAGAGGAAGGTGCCGAATGAGGTTCGCAGGCTATGACCACCGGGTTTGCGCCAAAGTGCCATGCCACGGCACCAAACTGACGGAATTCGGGGTAATAGTAGCCGGACGATACACTTTGCACGGAATGAATGACCAGTTAAGAGTTGTTAGCCCTTGCGTATGCGCGGCGGCAGATTAAGCTGGCCGCCGATTTCATCGATTGGAGTGTTTCATGTCCCGCCGCTTGCCCGTGATTCTGCTGCTCGTTCTGTTGCCGTTGTGGCTGGCCGCCAGTTATGGCACGCGTTATGGCTTCATGGAGGACGCGCAGTGGGTGGGCATCTGCGTGGATGAGGCGAGCCGTTGGGAATGCTCGGTGCGCTCGAACCTGGGCCTGATGATTCATTTCCAGGTGCTGGGCTGGGCGGCGGTCGCGGCTGCGGTGATCGGTTTTGTCGTGCCGGGACGGGCAGGGTGGTGGCTGGCGGTGCTGGCGCTGGTATTCGGGTTGCCGGCGCTGGCGCTGTACAACACGACGCTGGCGGTGTTTGCGGTGGTGATTGCCGGGTTGCGGCTGGTTCGGGAATCCCGCGGCGTCTGACAGTCAGCCATCGCTGGCAAGCCAGCTCCCACATTTGATCCATGTAGACACAGAACCTGTGGCAGAGGGAATCCTGTGGGAGCTGGCTTGCCAGCGAAGAGGCCGGTTCAGCCTCTGAAGATCAGCCTTTGCGAACCCGCAGGCAGCGCCACAGCGCGGCCACCATCAACACGCTGACCAGCGCCCAGCCCCACGCCTGCTGATTCTGCAGTCCTTCACGGAACAGCTGCGGCGCAATGCCGGCGCCGATGATGAAGGTCAGCAGGGCGATCTCCCGCCGGGCCACGCGCACCGGGCGGCACAGGTAAACCAGTGCCGGCAGAATGAATGCCACGCTCGGAAAGCTGCGATAGCGTGGATCGAACACCAGCTCCAGCATCATCACCGCAGCAGCGAAACCGGCTGCCGCGACCAGCCAGCCGGCCCGTCGCTCGAAAGCGTTGAACGCCCGTTCACGCCAGCCATTGCGGGCGCTCAAGGTCAGCGCGGCCTGGGCCAGCACCAACAGATTCAGAGTCGTCAGCAACCCGACCCACAGCCATTCGCTGGCAAACCGCGTGGTCACCCGGGCCAGATCACCCCAGGCGCCGATCGAACAGGCGGCGAGGGCGCCGAGCAGCGGCAGGATCAGTGCCGAGCGCGTCGTACGTACCCGGCCGCCCAGCAGCAATGTTCCGAGGAAAATCAGCCCGCCGACCGCCAGCCACTGCGACCAGAACGGCACGTTCGACACCGGCCCGGCCAGTACGCCCTTGTCCTGGCGATCGGCATCGAACAGCCCCCAGTAACCGCCGACCGCGCCTTCGCTGCCGCGCTTCCACGGCTGGTCGAACGCTTCGATCAGGTTGTAACGCCAGCCTTCCTGTTCGGCGAGGGTGACAAAACCACGAATGAACTTGGCCTCGTTGACCCGGCTCGGCAGGGCGGTCTCACGCTGGCGGCCTTCACTCGGCCAGCCGGTTTCGCCAATCATCACGTCCTTGGGGGCGAACTTGTTGCCGAACACCTGACGCACTTGCGCCACATGATGCAGCGCGGCGTCGATGTTCGACGGATCGTCTTCCCAATACGGCAGCAAGTGAATGGTCAGGAAATCCACCGCCGGCGCGACTTCTGGGTGCTTGAGCCAGAACTCCCAGACATCGGCGTAGGTCACCGGCTGCTTGATGTGGCTCTTGACCTTGTTGATCAGCTTCACCAGCTGGGTCGCGGTAACCTCTTTGCGCAGCAAGGCCTCGTTGCCGACAATTACCGCGCTGACCACATCCGGGTTGGCGTTGGCCGAGGCGATCAACAAGTCGACTTCCTTCTCGGTGTCCACCGGATTGCTGTTGACCCACGCGCCGATCATCAACTTCAAGCCGTGCTTGCGCGCCAGATCCGGCAGCGCTTCGAGGCCGGTCATCGAGTAGGTGCGGATGCATTCGAAGCGGGTGGCGAGCAGGGCGAGGTCGGCGTCCATGCGTTCCGGGCGCAGTTTGAACGGCACGTCGAACGGCGACTGGTCTTTGTCGAACGGGGTGTAGGAGGCGCATTGCAGCTTGTGGGTCGGGGTGGCGACGTCCGGCAGGATCACCGGTTTGCCGAGGCCGTACCAGAAGCCGCACAGGGCAAACAGCCCGAGCAGGCAGGCGAACACATAAGGAAGAAAGGGGAAGCGGGAAGTCGCGGACATGGTCAGGCCGAGTGGCTGCAAAGCGACGCATGTTACCTGCATTTATAAGCAGGTTGGTGGCCCGCACGATTTTGACATGCAAAGTTCGGGCGGATTGTCTGGCGCCAAATATCCGGACGCAGTTAATGGCTTTCTGATGTCGTTTCTCGTTGCCTTGAGGTCGCTGACAGAGCAGGTCGCTGTGTGCGTCAGGTTGATGATCGGACTCATCAGTACTCCGCTGATGTTAGAACGAGTTTGCGGTCAGGCGTGATGGGGGCGCTGTGCACCATAACAATACGTTGACGATGCCCGGCATCCGTCGGGCGCAGCATTTCGGGGAAGTAACGATGAAGATGCGACGACTTTTAGGCGCAGGTGCCGCTCTGGTGCTTGCGATGGGCTCCACACTCGCCAGTGCTGAAACCAAGACCCTGAACATCGGTTACGTTGACGGCTGGTCCGACAGCGTCGCGACCACCCACGTGGCGGCCGAAGTGATCAAGCAGAAACTCGGCTACGACGTGAAACTGCAAGCCGTCGCCACCGGCATCATGTGGCAGGGCGTTGCCACCGGCAAACTCGACGCCATGCTCTCGGCCTGGCTGCCAGTGACCCACGGCGAATACTGGACCAAGAACAAGGATCAGGTCGTCGATTACGGCCCGAATTTCAAGGACGCGAAAATCGGTCTGATCGTGCCGGAGTACGTCAAGGCCAAGACCATCGAAGACCTGAAAACCGACGATTCCTTCAAGAAGCGCATCGTCGGCATCGACGCCGGTTCAGGCGTGATGCTCAAGACCGATCAGGCGATCAAGGATTACGACCTGACCGGCTATCAACTCAAGGCCAGTTCCGGCGCCGGCATGATTGCCGAGCTGACCCGCGCCGAGAAGAAAAACGAATCCATCGCCGTCACCGGCTGGGTGCCGCACTGGATGTTCGCCAAGTGGAAACTGCGCTTCCTCGACGACCCGAAAGGCGTGTATGGCGCAGCTGAAACCGTGAACAGCATCGGCAGCAAGGAACTGGCGACCAAGGCGCCGGAAGTGGCCAAGTTCCTGAAGAACTTCCAGTGGGCTTCGAAAGACGAAATCGGCGAAGTCATGCTGGCGATTCAGGACGGTGCAAAACCTGACGCAGCGGCCAAGGATTGGGTTGCCAAACACCCTGAGCGTGTTGCCGACTGGACCAAGTGATTTAAGCCGAAGCGTCTAATCTGCGCTTCCCAGGGCCGCCCGACATGACAGTCGGGCGGCCTTTTTTGTTTGCCCTCTATTAATAGACAGCGTTGGCCGTTTTCGGCGGGTCTGGAAATTGGCAAAAACGTCATGGCGTTCTACTACTAAGGTCGTCTGGAACCCGGCTCGCAGCCGCATACAGTGGATATGTTCCAAAAATAAAAATCTGTGCTGCGAGGATAAAAACAATGAACGACAGCATTTACCTCTCGATTCAGAACAGCCCGCGCTTCAAGGAGCTGGTCAAGAAAAGAGAAAGGTTCGCCTGGATACTCTCGGCGATCATGCTCGGGCTCTACTCCGGCTTCATCCTTCTGATCGCGTACGGGCCGCAAGTGCTCGGGACGAAAATCAGTGCCGAATCATCCATCACCTGGGGCATCCCGATCGGTGTCGGACTGATTGTCTCGGCCTTCATCCTCACCGGCATCTACGTGCGCCGCGCCAATGGCGAGTTCGACGACCTGAACAACGCGATTCTCAAGGAGGCTCAGCAATGATCCGGCGTCTACTGGCTCTTTTGAGCATCGCAGCGTTCGCTCCGGCCGTCTGGGCCGCTGACGCCCTGAGCGGCGAAGTCCACAAACAACCACTCAACGCTTCTGCGATCGTCATGTTCGTGGCGTTCGTTGGCGCGACCCTGTGCATCACTTACTGGGCGTCCAAGCGCAACAACTCGGCCGCCGACTACTATGCGGCGGGCGGCAAGATCACCGGTTTCCAGAACGGTCTGGCGATTGCCGGTGACTACATGTCGGCGGCGTCCTTCCTGGGGATTTCCGCGCTGGTGTTCACCTCCGGCTACGACGGCCTGATCTACTCGATCGGCTTCCTGGTGGGCTGGCCGATCATTCTGTTCCTGATCGCCGAGCGTCTGCGCAACCTGGGTAAATACACCTTTGCCGACGTGGCGTCCTACCGCCTCGGGCAAACCCAGATCCGCACCCTGTCTGCCTGCGGTTCGCTGGTGGTGGTGGCGTTCTACCTGATCGCGCAAATGGTCGGTGCCGGCAAGCTGATCCAGCTGCTGTTTGGTCTCGACTACCACGTTGCGGTGATTCTGGTCGGTATCCTGATGTGCCTGTACGTGCTGTTCGGCGGCATGCTGGCGACCACCTGGGTACAGATCATCAAGGCTGTCCTGTTGCTGTCCGGTGCTTCGTTCATGGCGCTGATGGTGATGAAACACGTCAACTTCGACTTCAACACCCTGTTCTCCGAAGCCATCAAGGTTCACGCCAAGGGCGAAGCGATCATGAGCCCGGGCGGTCTGGTGAAAGATCCGATCTCGGCGTTCTCCCTGGGTCTGGCGCTGATGTTCGGTACCGCCGGCCTGCCGCACATCCTGATGCGCTTCTTCACCGTAAGCGACGCGAAAGAAGCCCGTAAGAGCGTACTGTACGCGACCGGTTTCATTGGCTACTTCTACATCCTGACCTTCATCATCGGCTTCGGCGCGATCCTGCTGGTCAGCACCAATCCGGCCTTCAAAGATGCGGCGGGCGCTCTGCTCGGCGGCAACAACATGGCGGCGGTGCACCTGGCCAACGCCGTGGGCGGCAGCGTGTTCCTCGGCTTCATCTCGGCGGTGGCGTTCGCGACCATTCTGGCGGTAGTGGCCGGTCTGACCCTGGCCGGTGCTTCGGCGGTGTCTCACGACCTGTACGCCAGCGTGATCAAGAAGGGCAAGGCCAACGAAAAGGATGAGATCCGCGTTTCGAAGATCACCACCATCGCACTGGGCGTTCTGGCCATCGGCCTAGGCATCCTGTTCGAAAGCCAGAACATCGCGTTCATGGTCGGCCTGGCGTTCTCCATCGCGGCGAGCTGCAACTTCCCGGTGCTGCTGCTTTCGATGTACTGGAAGAAGCTGACCACCCGCGGCGCCATGATTGGCGGCTGGCTGGGTCTGGCGAGTGCGGTGGGGCTGATGATTCTTGGCCCGACCATCTGGGTGCAGATTCTGCATCATGAGAAGGCGATCTTCCCTTACGAGTATCCTGCGTTGTTCTCGATGATCATTGCGTTCATCGGCATCTGGTTCTTCTCCGTTACCGACAAGTCGGCGGCGGCAGAGAACGAGCGGGCGCTGTTCTTCCCGCAGTTTGTGCGTTCGCAGACTGGGTTGGGGGCTAGTGGGGCGGTTTCGCACTGAGGCTTTCAGGTTGAATATGTAGGTCGAGTTGGATGGAAATGCCCTGGTCGAGAGATTGGGGCATTTTTTTTGTGGGCGGTTATCGGACTTTCTTTGGGTGGTTTTGGTTTGTGTGTATATCCGTTGCTGCGGTAACGGCTTCTTAGGGTTCCGCCCTTACGGCGGGTCACTTTGGCAAACGCCGGAATGCCGGCCCAGCCCAAAGTAACCAAAGGTCCTTTTGCCCTGACGTACGGCCCTCGCTGTGGCTCGGGTTCCTTCGCTCCGGGATTGATCCGGGGGCATCGTAGCGAGGGAACACTGAGCCTAAGCGAAGTGCTGTACGCCGGGGCAAAAGCCTTTTGGTTCCTTTTTGGCGTTTGAAAAAGGGACTCGCTGTAAGAGCGAAACCGCCAGCGGCAGCACCCGAGGCAACGGATATACACCCAATCAACAAAAAAACAGTCGGCCCAAAGGCCACTGAGATGCCCAAAACGAAAAACGGCCCCCATTCACATGGAGGCCGTTCCCGGTAAAACGCTAAGACGCTATCGCAAGACAGCTCTTATTTGCGGTCTTCCAGCTTGGTGATATCCCGCGACTCGTAACCCGTGTAAAGCTGGCGCGGACGGCCAATCTTGTACGGGCTGGAGAGCATTTCCTTCCAGTGCGAAATCCAGCCGACAGTACGTGCCAGGGCGAAAATCACAGTGAACATGCTGGTCGGAATGCCGATCGCCTTGAGGATGATCCCCGAGTAGAAGTCGACGTTCGGGTACAGCGAGCGCTCGATGAAGTACGGGTCGGTCAGGGCGATCTCTTCCAGGCGCATGGCCAGTTCGAGTTGCGGATCGTTCTGGATGCCCAGTTCCTTCAACACTTCGTCGCAGGTCTGCTTCATTACAGTCGCGCGAGGGTCGCGGTTCTTGTAGACGCGGTGACCGAAGCCCATCAGCTTGAACGGATCGTTCTTGTCCTTGGCCTTGGCGATGAACTTGTCGATGTTCGAAACATCGCCGATTTCATCGAGCATGGTCAGCACGGCTTCGTTCGCACCGCCGTGGGCTGGGCCCCACAGTGCGGCGATGCCGGCGGCGATACAGGCGAACGGGTTGGCACCCGAAGAGCCCGCCAGACGCACGGTGGAGGTCGAAGCGTTCTGCTCGTGGTCGGCGTGGAGGATGAAGATCCGGTCCATGGCCTTGGCGAGTACCGGGCTGATCGGTTTGATCTCGCACGGGGTGTTGAACATCATGTGCAGGAAGTTTTCCGCGTACGACAGGTCGTTGCGCGGGTACATCATGGGTTGGCCCATGGAGTACTTGTAAACCATCGCGGCCAGGGTCGGCATCTTGGCAACCAGGCGGATCGCGGAGATTTCGCGATGCTGCGGGTTATTGATGTCGAGGGAGTCGTGGTAGAAGGCCGAGAGGGCGCCGACTACACCACACATGACGGCCATCGGGTGGGCGTCACGGCGGAAGCCGTTGAAGAAGGTTTTCAGCTGCTCGTGAACCATGGTGTGGTTCTTCACGGTGCCGACGAACTGGGCCTTTTGCTCTGCAGTCGGCAGTTCGCCGTTCAGCAGCAGGTAGCAGGTTTCCAGGTAGTCCGACTTTTCAGCCAGCTGTTCGATCGGGTAGCCGCGGTGCAGCAGGATGCCGTTGTCACCGTCGATATAGGTGATCTTCGATTCGCAGGAAGCGGTCGACATGAAACCGGGGTCGAAAGTGAAGCGGCCCGTGGCCGTCAGGCCCCGAACATCGATAACATCGGGACCAACGGTGCCGGTTAAAATGGGCAGCTCGACGGGGGCTGCGCCCTCGATGATCAACTGCGCTTTTTTGTCAGCCATGTGGCCTCCTATTTATGCTTGAAATCATCAGACAGACCCCCCACGCAGGGCCCGCACCACTATAGTGAGATAAATTCGAATGTCAATTTGCCTAAAGTCTTGCTCCAGAAGGCTTTAACCGTACTTTTTCCTCGAAATTGCCTGCCATTTACGCCTTTTATACGACTTGTGCAATCCGCTATTGGGGGTAGGCGATTGCGTTGTCATTAGTAGCCTAACTGTCTATACTCGGCGACCGACCGCCAAGGGCTTTTGGGCTTGCTTTCATTGGGGGTCGCATCCCTGGGTGGTGGTTACCTGACCAGTGCACTCCCCAACAACTTTGCCCTGATTGTTAGGGGCTCTTCAGTGTGAAAAAAAAGCCGTGAAAAGCCAACGACCTGTAAACCTAGACCTAAGGACCATCAAACTCCCCATCACCGGCGTTACGTCGTTTCTTCACCGTGTTTCCGGCATCATCCTCTTCCTGGGACTTGGCATCATGCTTTATGCATTGGGCAAATCCCTGGGTTCCGAGGAAGGTTATGTCGAGGTGAAGGCATGCTTGACCAGCCCGCTGGCCAAGTTCGTAGCATGGGGCCTCCTGTCCGCTCTTCTGTATCACCTGGTTGCCGGTGTGCGCCACTTGATCATGGACATGGGCATCGGTGAGACGCTGGAAGGCGGCCGCCTGGGCTCGAAACTGATCATCGCCGTTTCCGTGGTGCTGATCGTTCTGGCAGGAGTTTGGATATGGTAACCAGCGTTACAAACCTTTCGCGTTCGGGCCTCTATGACTGGATGGCACAGCGTGTGTCTGCGGTCGTTCTCGCGGCTTATTTCATCTTCCTGATCGGCTACCTCGTCGCGAACCCGGGCATTGGCTACGACCAATGGCACGGCCTGTTCGCCCACAACGGAATGCGTATCTTCAGTCTGCTGGCACTGGTTGCCCTGGGCGCTCACGCCTGGGTCGGCATGTGGACCATCGCGACCGACTACCTGACGCCAATGGCGCTGGGCAAGTCCGCGACTGCAGTACGTTTCCTTTTCCAGGCAGTATGCGGCGTCGCGATGTTCGCTTACTTCGTCTGGGGTGTGCAGATTCTCTGGGGTATCTGATTCATGGCTAACATTCCAACGATTTCTTTCGACGCCATCATTATTGGTGGCGGCGGTGCCGGCATGCGCGCGGCGCTGCAACTGGCACAGGGCGGTCACAAGACTGCCGTGATCACCAAGGTTTTTCCGACCCGTTCGCACACTGTGTCCGCACAGGGCGGGATCACCTGCGCCATCGCTTCGGCCGACCCGAACGATGACTGGCGCTGGCACATGTACGATACCGTCAAGGGTTCCGACTACATCGGTGACCAGGACGCTATCGAATACATGTGTCAGGAAGGCCCGGCTGCCGTTTTCGAGCTGGACCACATGGGTCTGCCGTTCTCGCGTACCGAGCAAGGCCGTATCTACCAGCGTCCGTTCGGCGGTCAGTCGAAGGATTACGGTAAAGGCGGGCAGGCTGCCCGTACCTGCGCCGCTTCCGACCGCACCGGTCACGCGTTGCTGCACACCCTCTATCAGGGCAACCTGAAAGCCGGTACCACGTTCCTGAACGAGTACTACGCTGTCGACCTGGTGAAAAACCAGGAAGGCGAATTCGTCGGTGTGATCGCGATCTGCATCGAAACCGGCGAAACCACCTACATCCGCGCCAAAGCCACCGTACTGGCTACCGGCGGTGCAGGTCGTATCTACGCATCCACCACCAACGCCCTGATCAACACCGGTGACGGCGTCGGCATGGCTCTGCGTGCTGGCGTGCCGGTACAAGACATTGAAATGTGGCAGTTCCACCCGACCGGTATCGCCGGCGCCGGTGTACTGGTTACCGAAGGTTGCCGTGGTGAAGGTGGTTACCTGATCAACAAGCACGGCGAGCGTTTCATGGAGCGTTATGCTCCGAACGCCAAAGACCTTGCCGGTCGTGACGTGGTTGCCCGTTCGATGGTTAAGGAAATCATCGCCGGCAACGGTTGCGGTCCGAATGGCGACCACGTAATGCTCAAACTCGACCACCTGGGCGAGGAAGTGTTGCACAGCCGTCTGCCAGGCATCTGCGAACTGTCGAAGACTTTCGCACACGTTGACCCGGTGGTTGCTCCGGTTCCGGTTGTTCCGACTTGCCACTACATGATGGGCGGCGTTGCCACCAACATTCATGGCCAGGCGATCACCCAAGACGCCGAAGGCGTGGATCAGATCATTCCTGGTCTGTTCGCGGTAGGTGAAGTGGCTTGCGTATCGGTTCACGGTGCCAACCGTCTGGGCGGCAACTCGCTGCTCGACCTGGTGGTATTCGGCCGCGCTGCCGGCCTGCACCTGGAGAAGGCGCTGACCGACGGCATCGAATACGACGACGCTACCGAAGCCGACATCGAAGCTGCCCTGGCGCGTCTGAATGCCCTGAACAACCGTACCGACGGCGAAGACGTCGCTACCCTGCGTCGCGAGCTGCAAAGCTGCATGCAGAACTACTTCGGTGTATTCCGTACTGGCGAATACATGCAGAAGGGTATTGCCCAGCTGGCAGATCTGCGCAAGCGCATCGCGAACGTGAAGATCAACGACAAGTCGCAGGCGTTCAACACTGCACGTATCGAAGCGCTGGAACTGCAAAACCTGCTGGAAGTGGCTGAAGCTACCGCCATCGCTGCCGAAGTACGTAAAGAGTCCCGCGGTGCTCACGCCCGTGAAGACTTCGAAGACCGTGACGACGAAAACTGGCTGTGCCACACCCTGTACTTCCCGGGTGAGAAACGCGTTGCCAAGCGTGCCGTGAACTTCTCGCCGAAGACTGTTCCGACTTTCGAACCTAAAGTCCGGACTTATTAAGGGTGACCGCCATGTTGCAAGTCAGTGTTTATCGTTACAACCCTGATCAGGACGCTGCGCCGTTCATGCAGGAATTCCAGGTTGATACCGGTGGTAAAGACCTGATGGTGCTGGACGTGCTGGCCCTGATCAAAGAGCAGGACGAAGGTTTCTCCTATCGTCGCTCCTGCCGTGAAGGCGTCTGCGGCTCCGACGGCATGAACATCAACGGCAAGAACGGCCTGGCGTGCATCACGCCGCTGTCCGCTGTCGTAAAAGGTAACAAGCTGATCGTTCGTCCGCTGCCAGGTTTGCCGGTTATCCGTGACCTGGTTGTCGATATGAGCATCTTCTACAAGCAATACGAGAAGGTTAAGCCATTCTTGCAGAACGACACGCCGGCTCCGGCCATCGAGCGTCTGCAGTCCCCTGAAGAGCGTGAAAAGCTCGACGGTCTGTACGAGTGCATTCTGTGCGCCTGCTGCTCGACCTCTTGCCCGTCCTTCTGGTGGAACCCGGACAAGTTCCTGGGTCCAGCTGCCCTGCTGCAAGCGTACCGCTTCCTGGCAGACAGCCGTGATACCAAGACGTCCGAGCGTCTGGCGTCCCTCGATGACCCGTTCAGCGTCTTCCGCTGCCGGGGCATCATGAACTGCGTCAACGTATGTCCGAAAGGCCTGAACCCGACTAAGGCCATCGGTCACATCCGTAACATGCTGCTTTCGAGCGGCGTGTGATTCAGCTGCTGTAACCGCTGTACCCGTAGAGGGCTTAGGCGCGGGCTTCAACCCGCGCCATGGCTATAACCAGAGCAGCAGCCATAAGCTGCGGCTCTTATTTTGAAGAAATGAGACAAGCAGGGGCATCCGGGCTGGTACCCGGACTATCAGTGTGATCCTAAGTGGCTTGTTTTGGTCGCTGCATTCGGACTTCTGCAAGCTTGCTCGGTGTCGACACCGATGGTGTTCCCCTAACCGAGGGTGACCAAGCATGCAAGAAAGCGTGATGCAGCGCATGTGGAACAGCGCCTACCTTTCAGGTGGAAACGCTGCCTATGTGGAAGAGCTCTACGAGCTCTACCTGCACGACCCTAACGCTGTGCCAGAAGAGTGGCGCACCTACTTTCAGAAGCTGCCTGCCGACGGCAGCTCTGCCACAGATGTTTCGCACTCCACAATTCGCGATCATTTCGTGCTGCTGGCAAAGAACCAGCGCCGCGCCCAACCGGTTTCCGCCGGCAGCGTGAGCAGTGAGCACGAGAAGAAGCAAGTTGAAGTGCTGCGATTGATCCAGGCCTACCGTATGCGTGGCCACCAGGCAGCCCAGCTTGACCCGCTGGGGCTGTGGCAGCGTCCTGCACCTGCAGACCTGTCGATCAATCACTACGGCTTGACCAATGCCGATCTTGATACGACCTTCCGTGCCGGCGACCTGTTCATCGGCAAAGAGGAAGCGAGCCTACGCGAAATTCACGAAGCGTTGCAGCAGACATATTGCCGCACCATCGGCGCTGAATTTACGCACATCACCGATTCCGAGCAGCGCCAGTGGTTCCAGCAGCGTCTGGAAAGCGTGCGTGGCCGTCCGGAATATTCCGCGGACATCAAGAGCCACCTGCTCGAGCGCGTAACTGCCGGTGAAGGCCTGGAAAAATACCTGGGCACCAAATACCCGGGCACCAAGCGTTTCGGTCTGGAAGGCGGCGAAAGCCTGATTCCGATGCTCGACGAACTGATCCAGCGTTCCGGTTCCTACGGCACCAAGGAAGTCGTCATCGGCATGGCCCACCGTGGCCGTCTGAACGTACTGGTCAACACCTTCGGCAAGAACCCGCGCGAGCTGTTCGACGAGTTCGAAGGCAAGAAGAAGGTCGAGCTGGGTTCCGGTGACGTTAAATACCACCAGGGCTTCTCGTCCAACGTAATGACCACCGGCGGTGAAGTTCACCTGGCCATGGCGTTCAACCCGTCCCACCTGGAAATCGTTTCCCCGGTGGTCGAGGGTTCGGTTCGCGCCCGTCAGGATCGTCGCAACGACCCTACCGGTGAGAAGGTTCTGCCGATCTCCATCCACGGTGACGCGGCATTCGCCGGTCAAGGCGTGGTGATGGAAACCTTCCAGATGTCGCAGACCCGCGGTTTCAAGACCGGCGGTACCGTGCACATCGTGATCAACAACCAGGTCGGTTTCACCATCAGCAACCCGCTGGACTCGCGTTCCACCGAGTACGCGACCGACGTTGCGAAAATGATCCAGGCGCCGATCCTCCATGTGAATGGTGATGATCCGGAAGCCGTATTGTTCGTGACCCAGCTGGCCATCGACTACCGCATGCAGTTCAAGCGTGACGTGGTGATCGATCTGGTCTGCTACCGTCGTCGCGGCCACAACGAGGCCGACGAGCCAAGCGGCACCCAGCCTCTGATGTATCAGCAGATCACCAAGCAGCGCACCACCCGTGAGCTGTACGCTGATCGTCTGACCCAGGCCGGTGTGCTGGATGCCGAGCGTGTTCAGGCGAAAGTCGACGAATACCGCAACGCGCTGGACAACGGTCTGCATGTAGTGAAATCGCTGGTCAAAGAGCCGAACAAAGAGCTGTTCGTGGACTGGCGTCCGTATCTGGGCCACGCCTGGACTGCGCGTCACGACACTCGTTTCGACCTCAAGACCCTGCAGGAACTGTCCGCCAAGCTGCTGGAAATTCCGGAAGGCTTCGTGGTTCAGCGTCAGGTCGCGAAGATCTACGAAGACCGTCAGAAGATGCAAGCCGGCGGCCTGCCGATCAACTGGGGTTACGCCGAAACCATGGCGTACGCGACCCTGGCGTTCGAAGGTCACCCGATCCGCATGACCGGTCAGGACATCGGCCGCGGTACGTTCTCGCACCGTCACGCTGTGCTGCACAACCAGAAAGATGCCGGTACCTACATCCCGCTCAAGCATCTGTATGAAGGTCAGCCACGCTTCGACCTGTACGACTCGTTCCTGTCGGAAGAAGCCGTACTGGCGTTCGAATACGGTTACTCGACCACCACGCCAAACGCGCTGGTGATCTGGGAAGCCCAGTTCGGCGACTTCGCCAACGGTGCACAGGTCGTTATCGACCAGTTCATCACCAGCGGCGAGCACAAGTGGGGCCGTCTCTGCGGTCTGACCATGTTGCTGCCACACGGCTACGAAGGTCAGGGCCCTGAGCACAGCTCGGCGCGTCTTGAGCGTTACCTGCAGCTGTGCGCCGAGCACAACATTCAGGTGTGCATGCCGACCACCCCGGCCCAGATCTACCACTTGCTGCGCCGTCAGGTGATTCGCCCGCTGCGCAAGCCATTGGTCGTTCTGACTCCAAAGTCGCTGCTGCGCCACAAACTGGCCATCTCGACCCTGGAAGATCTGGCCGAAGGTTCGTTCCAGACCGTTATCCCGGAAATCGATGCACTGGACCCGAAAAAGGTCGAGCGCGTTGTTCTGTGCAGCGGCAAGGTCTACTACGACCTGCTGGAAAAACGTCGTGCCGAAGGCCGCGAAGATATTGCCATCGTGCGTATCGAGCAGCTGTACCCGTTCCCTGAGGACGACTTGAAAGAAGTCCTGGCTCCTTACACCAACGCCAAAGCGGCTGTCTGGTGCCAGGAAGAGCCGATGAACCAGGGCGCCTGGTACTGCAGTCAGCACCACCTGCGTCGCAGCATCAGCAACCTCAACAAGTCTCTCGTACTCGAGTACGCGGGCCGTGAGGCTTCTGCTGCACCAGCATGTGGTTACGCATCGATGCACGCCGAGCAGCAGGAACAACTGCTGCAAGACGCGTTTACCGTTTAACGCCTTCGCGCACCTGAAACCGAATTTAAGGAACCACAGATAATGGCTATCGAGATCAAAGCCCCCACTTTCCCGGAATCGGTTGCCGATGGCACCGTTGCCACCTGGCACAAACAACCGGGCGACGCCGTCAAGCGTGACGAACTGATCGTCGACATCGAAACCGACAAAGTCGTACTGGAAGTGCTGGCTACCGCCGACGGCGTGCTGGGCGCAATCGTCAAGGGTGAGGGCGAAACCGTCCTGTCCGACGAAGTCCTGGGCTCCATCGTTGAAGGCGGCGCTGCTGCCGCCGCTCCGGCTGCCGCTGCTGCTCCGGCCGCTGCTGCCGCTGCTCCAGCCGCCGACGGCGAGGACGACCCGATCGCAGCTCCTGCCGCGCGCAAGCTGGCTGAAGAGAACGGCATCAACATCGCTTCCGTTGCCGGCACCGGCAAAGGCGGTCGCGTGACCAAGGAAGACGTGGTTGCAGCCGTTGCTGCCAAGAAAGCCGCTCCGGCTGCCGCGCCTGCCAAGGCTGCTGCTCCGGCCGCCGCCGCTCCTGTGTTCGCCGCTGGCGACCGCATCGAGAAGCGCGTTCCGATGACCCGCGTTCGTGCCACCGTTGCCAAGCGTCTGGTTGAAGCTCAATCGAACATGGCGATGCTGACCACTTTCAACGAAGTCGACATGACCGAAGTCATGGCCCTGCGTTCGAAGTACAAGGATCTGTTCGAGAAGTCCCACAACGGCGTACGCCTGGGCTTCATGTCGTTCTTCGTGAAGGCTGCCACCGAAGCGCTGAAACGCTTCCCGGCGGTCAACGCTTCGATCGACGGCAACGACATCGTTTACCACGGTTATGCCGACATCGGCGTCGCTGTTTCCAGCGACCGTGGCCTGGTGGTTCCGGTTCTGCGTAACGCCGAGCACATGAGCCTGGCTGAAATCGAAGGCGGCATCGCCACCTTCGGCAAGAAGGCCCGTGACGGCAAACTGTCGATGGACGAAATGACCGGCGGTACTTTCACCATCACCAACGGTGGTACCTTCGGTTCGATGATGTCGACCCCGATCGTCAACCCGCCGCAGGCAGCGATTCTGGGCATGCACAACATCATCCAGCGTCCGATGGCCATCAACGGTCAGGTCGTGATCCGTCCGATGATGTACCTGGCACTGTCCTACGATCACCGTCTGATCGATGGCAAAGAAGCTGTAACCTTCCTGGTGACCATCAAGAACCTGCTGGAAGATCCGGCTCGTCTGTTGCTGGATATCTGATAGAAGCAGTCACGCGCTGCAAGCTTCAAGCTGCGGGAAAACGCAGCCTGGCTTGCAGCGCGCGGCTTGAAGCTTTTCGCTAAAGAGGATTTTTTGAATGTCGCAGAAATTTGACGTAGTAGTGATCGGTGCGGGCCCTGGCGGCTACGTGGCAGCTATCAAGGCCGCGCAACTCGGCCTGAGCACTGCCTGCATCGAGAAGTACACCGATGCTGAAGGCAAGCAAGCCCTGGGCGGCACCTGCCTGAACGTAGGCTGCATTCCTTCCAAGGCGCTGCTGGACAGCTCCTGGAAATACAAGGAAGCGAAAGAAAGCTTCAACGTCCACGGTATCTCGACCGGCGAAGTCAAAATGGACGTCGCTGCGATGGTTGGCCGCAAGGCTGGCATCGTCAAGAACCTGACCGGCGGTGTTGCCACCCTGTTCAAGGCCAACGGCGTTACTTCGATCCAGGGCCACGGCAAACTGCTGGCCGGCAAGAAAGTCGAAGTCACCAAGCCGGACGGCTCGGTTGAAGTCATCGAAGCCGAAAACGTCATTCTGGCTCCAGGCTCGCGTCCGATCGACATTCCACCGGCTCCGGTCGATCAGAAAGTCATCGTCGATTCGACCGGCGCTCTGGAATTCCAATCCGTACCTAAGCGTCTGGGCGTGATCGGCGCTGGCGTGATCGGTCTGGAGCTGGGTTCGGTCTGGTCGCGTCTGGGTGCAGAAGTGACTGTCCTGGAAGCCTTGGACACCTTCCTGATGGCGGCGGACACCGCGGTTTCCAAGGAAGCGCTGAAAACCCTGACCAAACAGGGTCTGGACATCAAACTGGGCGCTCGCGTAACCGGCTCGAAAGTGAACGGCGACGAAGTCGTTGTGAACTACACCGACGCCAACGGCGAACAGACCATCACTTTCGACAAGCTGATCGTAGCCGTTGGTCGCCGTCCGGTGACCACTGATCTGCTGGCTGCCGACAGCGGCGTGACCCTGGACGAGCGCGGTTTCGTGCACGTTGACGATCACTGCGCCACCACCGTACCGGGCGTTTACGCCATCGGTGACGTGGTTCGCGGCATGATGCTGGCTCACAAGGCCTCGGAAGAGGGCATCATGGTTGTCGAGCGCATCAAGGGCCACAAGGCCCAGATGAACTATGATCTGATCCCTTCGGTTATTTATACTCACCCGGAAATCGCATGGGTCGGTAAAACCGAGCAGGCCTTGAAAGCTGAAGGCGTTGAAGTTAACGTCGGCACCTTCCCGTTCGCAGCATCCGGCCGTGCCATGGCCGCCAACGATACCGGTGGTTTCGTCAAGGTCATCGCCGATGCCAAGACTGACCGCGTATTGGGCGTGCACGTGATTGGCCCGAGCGCTGCAGAACTGGTTCAGCAGGGCGCGATCGGTATGGAATTCGGCACCAGCGCTGAAGACCTGGGCATGATGGTTTTCTCCCATCCGACCCTGTCTGAAGCCTTGCACGAAGCAGCTTTGGCAGTGAATGGCGGCGCCATCCACATTGCCAACCGCAAGAAGCGTTAAGACACACAATAAGAAACCACGGCGGTACGGCCCGTCGTGAGCCTTGCGTGCAAGACTCACCGCGGAATGTCCGCTGGACGCAGCCTTGCGTAGCTGCACCGGGTATCCGGAAAGGCTACGCAAGCAGCAGTCACAGGTGGCGCGGCACTCATAAAGAGCGCAGCGCCGAATGCGCAGTACCTAACGAAGACGGTAAAAAGCATGAATCTTCACGAGTATCAGGGTAAGCAGCTGTTCGCTGAATACGGCCTGCCAGTTTCCACTGGTTTCGCAGTAGACACCCCGGAAGCAGCAGCAGAAGCTTGCGACAAAATCGGCGGCAACGAGTGGGTTGTCAAAGCCCAGGTTCACGCCGGTGGTCGCGGTAAAGCGGGCGGCGTCAAGCTGGTTCGCAGCAAAGAAGACGCCAAAGCCTTCGCACAGCAGTGGCTGGGCAAGCGTCTGGTGACTTACCAGACTGACGCCAACGGCCAGCCAGTCACCAAGATCCTGGTTGAATCGTGCACTGATATCGCTAAAGAGCTGTACCTGGGCGCTGTCGTTGACCGTTCGAGCCGTCGCATCGTGTTCATGGCTTCCACCGAAGGTGGCGTGGACATCGAGAAAATCGCTCACGACACTCCAGAAAAAATTCTGAAAGCCACTATCGATCCACTGGTTGGCGCTCAGCCATTCCAGGGTCGCGAGCTGGCATTCCAGCTGGGTCTGGAAGGCAAGCAGGTTGCTCAGTTCGCCAAGATCTTCGTAGGTCTGGCCAAGCTGTTCAAGGATCACGACCTGGCTCTGCTGGAAGTGAACCCGCTGGTGATCAAGGCTGACGGCGATCTGCACTGCCTGGACGCCAAGATCAACATCGACGCCAACGCAATGTACCGTCAGCCTAAGCTGAAGACTTTCCACGATCCGTCGCAGGACGATCCGCGCGAAGCGCACGCTGCCAAGTTCGAACTGAACTACGTAGCGCTGGAAGGCAACATCGGCTGCATGGTGAACGGTGCCGGCCTGGCCATGGGTACCATGGACATCGTCAACCTGCACGGCGGCAAGCCAGCCAACTTCCTCGACGTAGGTGGTGGTGCTACCAAAGAACGCGTAACCGAAGCTTTCAAAATCATTCTGTCCGACAGCAATGTCGCTGCAGTACTGGTTAACATCTTCGGCGGCATCGTTCGTTGCGACATGATTGCCGAAGGCATCATCGGTGCGGTGAAAGAAGTCGGCGTGAAAATCCCGGTTGTTGTTCGTCTTGAAGGCAACAACGCTGAACTGGGCGCTAAAGTACTGGCAGAAAGCGGTTTGAACATCATCGCTGCTACCAGCCTGACCGACGCTGCTCAACAAGTCGTTAAAGCTGCGGAGGGCAAGTAATGAGCGTCCTGATCAATAAAGACACCAAAGTAATCTGCCAGGGCTTCACCGGTGCGCAGGGTACTTTCCACTCCGAACAAGCCATTGCCTACGGCACCAAAATGGTTGGCGGCGTGACCCCAGGCAAAGGTGGCACCACTCACCTGAACCTGCCTGTGTTCAACACCGTGAAAGAAGCTGTAGAAGCCACTGGCGCCACCGCCAGCGTGATCTACGTTCCGGCTCCTTTCTGCAAGGACTCGATCCTGGAAGCAGCTTTCGGCGGCATCAAGCTGATCGTCTGCATCACCGAAGGCATTCCTACCCTGGACATGCTGGACGCCAAGGTCAAGTGCGACGAGCTGGGTGTTACCCTGATCGGCCCTAACTGCCCAGGCGTGATCACCCCAGGCGAATGCAAGATCGGCATCATGCCAGGTCACATTCACTTGCCAGGCAAGGTCGGTATCGTTTCCCGTTCCGGCACCCTGACCTACGAAGCTGTGAAGCAGACTACTGACGCCGGTTTCGGTCAGTCGACTTGCGTCGGCATCGGTGGTGACCCGATCCCGGGTTCGAACTTCATCGACATCCTGAAGCTGTTCCAGGAAGACCCGAAGACCGAAGCGATCGTCATGATCGGCGAGATCGGCGGTTCGGCTGAAGAAGAAGCGGCTGCTTACATC
The DNA here is from genome assembly GCF_021018765.1 of Pseudomonas fitomaticsae. Classification (GTDB taxonomy): domain Bacteria; phylum Pseudomonadota; class Gammaproteobacteria; order Pseudomonadales; family Pseudomonadaceae; genus Aquipseudomonas; species Aquipseudomonas fitomaticsae. Next base: position 2,088,643 of record NZ_CP075567.1, read on the forward strand.
AAAGCCAACGTGACCAAGCCGGTTGTTTCCTACATCGCTGGTGTGACTGCTCCTCCGGGCAAGCGCATGGGCCATGCTGGCGCAATCATCTCCGGCGGCAAAGGCACTGCAGACGAGAAATTCGCTGCTCTGCAAGACGCAGGCGTGAAAACCGTGCGTTCGCTGGCAGACATCGGCAAGGCCCTGGCCGAGCTGACTGGCTGGGAAGTGAAGAAGTAAGCTTCGGCTGACTTTTTAGCTCCAGCAACAAAGGCCACCTTCGGGTGGCCTTTGTCGTTTCTGATGATCGGTTTGACGATGGCGATTTATAGGCACTTGCCCAATTACATGCAAAAACGCGACACAGACACGTCGCGTATCGGATAGTTCGCCCTCAAACAGTGCGTTTGTCAGGCAAATTCGTTAGGCTAGCAGCCATTTTTGCGTCTGCCGCCCACAAGGCATGCAACGCGCTAAACGGGTCAGTCTTATACGGATTGACAGCATTTCCCTAACCCCACAGGGAAATCCCCCTCTAAATTCCGATTCAGTAGTGTGGTATTTCCTTAATGAAAGTTTTGAAAGGTCAGGACATCCTGGCACTTGGTTTTATGACATTCGCCCTGTTCGTCGGGGCCGGCAACATCATCTTCCCGCCTATCGTCGGTTTGCAGTCCGGGCCCAACGTCTGGATGGCGGCGCTGGGCTTCCTGATCACGGCGGTCGGTCTGCCGGTGGTCACCGTGGTCGCATTGGCCAAGGTCGGTGGTGCCATGGACGCTCTGAGCAGCCCGATCGGCAAGATCGCCGGCGTCGTGCTGGCAGCGGCCTGCTACCTGGCCGTCGGCCCGCTGTTCGCCACCCCGCGTACCGCGACCGTTTCCTTTGAAGTGGGTCTGGCGCCGTTGACCGGCGAGAGCCCCCTGGCACTGTTCCTCTACAGTTCGGTGTACTTCCTGCTGGTGTTCTTCATTTCGCTCTACCCTGGGCGTCTGCTGGACACCGTCGGTCGCTTCCTTGCACCCCTGAAGATCATCGCCCTGGCCGTGCTCGGCATCGCCGCATTCGCACTGCCGGCCGGTGACATCGGCGTGGCCACTCCGGAATACGTTGCGGCACCGTTCTCTCAAGGGTTCATCAATGGTTACCTGACCATGGATACCCTCGGCGCGCTGGTGTTCGGCATCGTCATCGTCAACGCGATCCGCTCCCGTGGCGTAGAGTCGCCGGCGCTGATCACCCGTTACGCGATCATCGCCGGGCTGATTGCCGGTGTCGGTCTGGCGCTGGTGTATGTCAGCCTGTTCCGACTGGGTTCCGGCAGCCATGAAGTGGCTGCGGGCGCGACCAACGGCGCGGCGGTACTGCATGCCTACGTGCAACACACCTTCGGTTCGCTGGGCAGTGGCTTCCTCGCAGTGCTGATCTCCCTGGCGTGCCTGGTGACTGCGGTTGGTCTGACCTGCGCCTGTGCCGAATACTTCAGCCGCATACTGCCGCTGTCGTACAAGACCCTGGTGATCATCCTGGCGGCGTTCTCGCTGCTGGTGTCCAACCTGGGTCTGACCAAGCTGATCGCGTTTTCGATACCGGTACTGACCGCAATCTACCCGCCGTGCATCGTGCTGGTGGCCCTGAGCTTCTGCGCTGCGTTCTGGCATGAGCAGAGCCGCATCATGGGCCCGGTGATGCTGGTGTCGTTCGTGTTCGGCACCATCGATGCGTTAAAAGGTGCTGGCCTGGCTGACTGGATGCCATCGCAACTGGCCCACCTGCCGCTGAGCGAGCAAGGTCTGGCGTGGCTGGTGCCGTGCGTGATGACCCTGGTGGTTGCTGTGGTTTGCGACCGCCTGCTGGGCAAGCGCGCCGAAGCACTCGCCTAAGATTGCCGGGCCGCCACAAGCGGCTGCCGAGCGATTAGACAGAAATGCCCCGTATCAATCGATGCGGGGCATTTTTTATGGGCTTCAGGCAGTGTCTTTTTCCCTTGACTAACGTCGAAGGGGAGCCGAAATCTTCATCACAGGGAATTGCATGTCGTTCATCCAAGCCAACCTGATCCATCTGCTGGCCGCGCTCTGGTTCGTCATCTGCTGGGGCGGTTATACCCGTTATGCCACCTGGAAGGGCCGTGACACCGCGTGCCTGGCCAGCGTGCTGCACCTGTACCGCGAAGACTGGATGCGCCGCATGTTGCTGCGTGACAACCGTATTGCCGACGCCAGCGTGATCGGCAACCTTGAGCGCAACGCCTCGTTCTTTGCCTCCAGCACGCTGATTATCCTGGCGGGCATCCTGACCGTGCTCGGCGCATCCGAGCGCGCGGTGTCGCTGCTGGCGGACATCCCGATGGTGCAACAGGCCTCCCAGGGCATGTCGGAGATCAAGTTGCTGTGTCTGGCGCTGGTTTTCGTCTATGCCTTCTTCACCTTCAGTTGGTGCATGCGCCAGTACAACTTTGCCGCCATTCTGGTCGGCTCGGCCCCGATGATCGGTGAGCGGCAAGTCTCGGAGCAGGAGCGCAAGGCGTTCGCCTCGCGGGCGGCACGGGTGATTTCGATGGCGGCCAACCAGTTCAACTTCGGTCTGCGTTCCTATTACTTCGGCATGAGCATGCTGGCGTGGTTCGTCAGTCCGTGGCTGTTCATGTTGATGAGTGCCGGCGTGGTGCTGGTGTTGTATCGCCGGGAGTTTCATTCCGACGTGCTCGATGTAATGGTCTATACCCCTACAGAGGCGCCATTGCCCGAAGCGAACAAAGAGGCTGCTTGATGAGTATTCCGTTCTGGTGTGTGTTTATCAGTGCATTGTTGATCTACGTGGCGCGTATGCCGGTCGGCAAGGCCATGAAAGAGCAGGGCGGTTACAACAACCACCTGCCGCGTCAGCAGCAGGCGCAACTCACCGGTTACGGAGCCCGGGCGCTGGCGGCACATCAGAACAGCATCGAAGCGTTCATCCTGTTTGCCGTTGGCGTGTTGATGGCGCATACCACGCAGACGGCGGGATGGCTGATCGATACATTGGCGATCATCTTCGTGATCTCACGGATTTTCTATTTGTGGTTTTACCTGGCGGATATTCCTACGCTGCGCAGTCTGGTCTGGCTGGTCGGCTTAGTGTGTTCATTGTTGCTGATGATTAGTCCGACTTTTAGAACTGTTTTGCTCTAAGACGGCATGGGCAAAAAATCACAGACAAAAGAAAACCCGCACTTGGCGGGTTTTCTTTTGAGTTGTCGAGAAGCGGCTTATTGCTTCTTGGCAGCTTCTTCTTGCGCTGCAGCGTTCGATTCGGCCTGAGCTTTGGCAGCTTCGGCGTTTTCTTTCGCTGCGTCGTTCACCTTATCCTGAGCTTTGTTCATGTCTTGCTGAGCTTGTTCAGCATGTTGGTTGGCATCTTGAGCTTTGTCCTCGGATTTTTTATCGCAGGCAGCGAGACCGAGGGAAGCGGTCAACATCAAGGCAATAGCTAAAGTCTTACGCATGGGGTGTTTCTCCTTATGGAAAATAACTACTGGCCTTAAGAGCTCAGGCCCACGGCTTAAGTTCCTCATTTCTTTCAGATATATAAGTTTGTTTTGCAATGGAACTTTTGCTGTTCTTTCCACTACTGGGAATGGCGACTAACAAGAGTAATTATCAAATGGCCGAAAACCCCGTTTTTGAGCGTGCGACACGGTTTCTCTCGGCCTTGCGCCACTGTCAGGTGCTGGGATTGAAGGTGCATAGCGCAAGTAGCGAAGGTCTGACGGTGGTGCTGCCGTACAGTGCGCAAATCGTTGGTAACCCGCTGACCGGCGTGGTTCATGGCGGGGCGATCACGTCGCTGATGGACACCGCGTGCGGCATGTCGACCCTGTGTGTCCTGCCGGAATTCGAAGTCTGCCCGACCCTCGATCTGCGCATCGACTACATGCACGCCGCCGAGCCGCATAAAGACGTGTATGGCTTCGCCCAATGTTATCGAGTCACCACCGATGTGATCTTCGCTCGCGGCTTCGCCTATCAGGATGATCCCGAGCAACCGATTGCCCATGTCGTCGGCACCTTCATGCGCATGGGCAAGGGACTTAAAGGCACCAAAGGCTTTGGTGGTGCGATCAAGGGAGAAAACCCATGAGCGATGATTTCAAGCCGCAACTGCAAGAGGCGCACGAGAAGGGGGACTACGCGCCGCTGCTGAAACTGATCCCCTACGCCGGACTCATCGGCGTCGAGTGTTCGCGGGTCGGTGATGACTTGCTGTTCAAGTTGCCGGCAAACAAGGACAACATTGGTAACCCTTTGTTGCCAGCGATCCACGGCGGGGTGATTGCCGGGTTCATGGAGCTTTCCGCCGCCCTGCACCTGCTGATTTTCACCGGCGCGCCGGGTGTGCCGAAGATTATCGATTTCTCCCTCGATTACCTGCGGGCCGGGCAGTTTCGCGACACCTGGGCCCGGTGTCAGGTCTGCCGTCAGGGCCGGCGGGTGGCCAACGTCGCGGTCACGGCCTGGCAAAGCACCGAAAGCGAACCGATTGCCACCGCCCGCGCGCACTTCAAAATCGATGAGCCCTTGAAATCCTGAGGCACGCCCCCAACTCACAGAACAACCCGCCGCCGACCAGCAAGGTCGCGGCCAATGCCATCTGATTGGAGTTTGATGACCATGAGTGTGGAAACTCAAAAGGAAACCCTGGGCTTCCAGACCGAGGTGAAGCAACTGCTGCACCTCATGATCCATTCGCTGTATTCCAACAAGGAAATCTTCCTTCGCGAATTGATCTCGAACGCCTCCGACGCCGTCGACAAATTGCGCTTCGAAGCCCTGGCCAAGCCTGAGTTGCTCGAAGGTGGCGCTGAAATGAGAATCCGTGTGAGCTTCGACAAGGACGCCAAGACCGTCACCCTCGAAGACAACGGCATCGGCATGAACCGTGACGATGTGATCGCCCACCTGGGGACCATCGCCAAATCCGGCACCGCCGATTTCATGAAAAACCTGTCCGGCGATCAGAAGAAGGATTCGCACCTGATCGGTCAGTTCGGTGTGGGTTTCTACTCCGCATTCATCGTTGCCGACCAGGTTGACGTGTACAGCCGTCGCGCCGGCACCGCTGCCAGCGAAGGCGTGCACTGGTCGTCGAAAGGCGAGGGCGAATTCGAAGTCGCCACCATCGACAAGCCAGAGCGCGGCACCCGCATCGTCCTGCACCTGAAATCCGGTGAAGACGAGTTCGCCGATGGCTGGCGTCTGCGCAACATCATCAAGAAGTACTCCGACCACATCGCGCTGCCGATCGAGCTGCCGAAAGAAGTGGCCGCTGCCGAAGGCGAAGAGCAGCCTGCGCAAGAATGGGAAACCGTCAACCGCGCCAGCGCCCTGTGGACCCGTCCTCGCACCGAAGTGAAGGACGAGGAATACCAGGAGTTCTACAAGCACATCGCCCACGACTTCGAAAACCCGCTGTCGTGGAGCCACAACAAGGTTGAAGGCAAGCTCGAGTACAGCTCGCTGCTGTACGTGCCGGCCCGCGCACCGTTCGATCTGTACCAGCGTGAAGCGCCAAAAGGCCTGAAGCTGTACGTACAGCGCGTGTTCGTGATGGATCAGGCCGAGTCCTTCCTGCCGCTGTACCTGCGCTTCATCAAGGGCGTGGTCGACTCCAACGACCTGTCGCTGAACGTGTCGCGGGAAATCCTGCAGAAAGACCCGATCATCGACTCGATGAAGTCGGCGCTGACCAAGCGTGTTCTGGACATGCTGGAAAAACTGGCGAAAAACGAGCCTGAGCAATACAAGGGTTTCTGGAAAAACTTCGGTCAGGTCATGAAAGAAGGCCCGGCAGAAGATTTCGCCAACAAGGAAAAAATTGCCGGTCTGCTGCGTTTCGCATCGACCAATGGCACCGATGGCGAGCAGATCGTCGGTCTGGCCGAGTACCTGGCACGCGCCAAGGAAGGTCAGGACAAGATCTACTACCTCACCGGCGAAACCTACGCGCAGGTCAAGAACAGCCCGCACCTGGAAGTCTTCCGCAAGAAAGGCATCGAAGTGCTGCTGCTGACCGACCGCATCGACGAGTGGCTGATGAGCTACCTCAGCGAGTTCGACGGCAAGAGCTTTGTCGACGTCGCGCGCGGTGACCTGGATCTGGGCAACCTGGACTCGGAAGAGGACAAGAAGGCTGCAGAAGAAGTCGCCAAGTCGAAAGAAGGTCTGGTCGAGCGTCTGAAAACCGCGCTGGGCGATTCCGTTGCCGAAGTCCGTGTATCCCATCGCCTGACCGATTCGCCGGCTATTCTGGCCATCGGCGAGCAGGACCTGGGGCTGCAAATGCGTCAGATCCTCGAAGCCAGCGGGCAGAAGGTGCCGGATTCGAAGCCGATCTTCGAATTCAACCCGGGCCACCCGCTGATCGCGAAGCTCGACAACGAAACCAGCGAAGAGCGTTTTGGCGACCTGTCGCACATCCTCTTCGACCAGGCCGCGCTGGCGGCTGGCGACAGCTTGAAAGACCCGGCCGCTTACGTGAGCCGCCTGAACAAGTTGCTGGTCGAGCTGTCCGCTTGATCAAACTGTAGAAAAACCCGCTTCGGCGGGTTTTTTCATTCTGGTGTTCAACCAATCAGGAGTCAGAAATGAGCCAGGTCACTGTACGTTCCGTGGTCTATCAGATTGACGGCCAGCCTTATGAAGCTCGCCTGGCGTTCGATGCCGAGCACAAAGGCGCGCGTCCGGGTCTGTTGATGGCGCCGAACTGGATGGGTGTCAGCGCTGGCGCTGAAGAGATCGCCAAATCGGTGGCGGCCAAGGGGTATGTGGTGCTGATCGCTGACGTGTATGGCCAGGCCGTGCGTCCGCAGAATGCCGATCAGGCCGGTGCGGCGATGATGCCGCTGAAGAATGACCGCGCGCTGCTGCGCAAGCGTATGCAGGCCGCGTTCGAACAATTGCAGAAGCAGGGCGAGGCAGCGGTCGATACCTCGAAACTGGCGGTGTTCGGTTTCTGCTTCGGCGGTTGCTGTGCGCTGGATCTGGCCCGCACTGGCGCTGCGGTGAAAGCGGCGGTGTCGTTCCACGGCACGCTGGACTCGCCGAACCCGGCGGACGCGAAGAACATCAAGGGCTCGGTGCTGGTGTTGCACGGTGCTTCCGATCCGCTGGTGCCGAAAGAACAGTTGCCGGCATTCGAGGACGAGATGAACGCCGCCGGTGTGGACTGGCAATTGCTGAGCTACGGCGGCGCGGTGCACTCGTTCACCGATCCGCACGCCAATGTGCCGGGCAAGATGATGTACGACGCGAAGACCGCAGCGCGGGCCTTCAAGTCGATGCATGATTTGCTGGAAGAAGTGTTCAAGGGCTGAATCGGCTGAACACACTCCCACGCCTGGCGTGGGAGTGTTGCTTTACAGCGGTGTCGGTTCGCTGCGCGATTTAGGCAGCTCGATCCGCTCGACTTCCCCCGGCACCGTCGGCCAGTCCCCGGCCGCCCACTTGCGCCGCGCCTCATCGATCGCCGCCGGATCGCTCGCGACAAAATTCCAGTTGATCCGCCGTGGCCCATCCAGTGGCGCACCACCGAACAACACCGCGTGGCTGTCGCTTTCGGCAAACAGGCTCATTTCTTCCCCGGCCGGCAACACCACCAGCGCATGGGGTTCGATCGCTTCGCCGTTCAACTGCAAATCACCACTCAACACGTACAGCGCCCGCTCTTCATGCTCGGTCGGGATCAGCAGCGTGGTCGCGGTTTGCATCTTCAGTTCGGCGTAGAGCGTAGGAGAAAGCACTGGCACCGGTGATTCCAGGCAAAAGCCTGACCCGGCGATCATGCGGATCTGCACGCCGAGGTTATCGCTGACCGGCAAGGTCGCGGCCGGGTGGTGACTGTAATGCCCCGGGCCTTGTTCGTGATTCTTGGGTGAGGCGAGCCAGATTTGCAGGCCGTGCATCTTGAAGCTTTGTTCCCATAGCGGTTCAGGCGTGCGTTCGACGTGAGCGATCGCCGTGCCGGCCGTCATCCAGCTGACATCGCCGGCGCTGACCACCTGATCAGAACCCAGGCTGTCCTTGTGCTGGATCTGTCCTTCGAACAAATACGTGAGGGTCGACAGACCGATGTGCGGGTGCTGTCGGATGTTCATGCCTTTGCCCGCCGGATAAACCGTTTCGAGCATGTGGTCGAAAAACACGAAAGGCCCGACGCTGCGGCATTTGGCTGACGGCAGCGGGCGCAGAATCGGCTGGCCTTCAACGTCTTCGGCGCGCGGGCGGATGATCAGGGGTTGGGTGTCCATGTTCCATTCCAGGCTTGGCGGGTAATGCGTGGAGCATAACCCGCCGGTGTCGTCGGGGTGATTACTGGCTGTCGAAGCCGATTGGCGCGTGGGTTTCGATGGTGACTTCGCTGGTGGTCATCAGCTTGTGGATCGGGCAGCGGTCGGCAACGCGCAGCAGTTCTTCGCGCTGGGCATCGGTGAGCACACCCTTGAGGGTGAGGGTCACGTGCAGGGCGTATTTGCCTTTCTGTTCCTGGCTGTTGTCGCGTTTGACCTCAACGCCGACGCCGGTCAGCGGGATGTCCTTTTTCTTCGCGTACAGCTTCAGGGTCAGAGCCTTGCAGGCGCCGAGGGCGGCGTCGAAGTAATCGTGCGGCTCCGGAGCCGAGCCTTCGCCGCCGGCAGTCGTCGGGACGTCGGCAAACAGTTCATGCTCATCGATCTGTACGGTATGGCGAAAACCTTCGGCGGACACGGTATTGACGGTAACGGTCATGTGAACCTCGCAAGCTGTAGGAAAAGGGATTCGATCAAAAAAGACCTTGCAGGTATAGAGCATTCCCACACAGGCGCGTTCCACTTTCTTGCCGGGTGAACCCTCGTTGCCCGGCGAGGGTCTAGGCTATGCCTGTCTGCCGGAGATTGCTTGTGTCCGTGTTTCGTTTGAGTCTTGCCTGCCTGATGGTTTTTACCGGCGCCGCCAGTGCCCGGGATTACACCTACAGTGACGCGCACCTGCATTACGTGGATTTTTTCCAGGAAACCGCCGGCATGCCGAAATTGCTGACGGCCATGAAGGAAAACGCCATCGAGCACGTGATGATTTCCGGCATCCCTGTGGCGAAGAAATGGCACGAAGACGAGCCGAAGCGCCCGCGTTATTACGCTGGCGACGATGCCGATGCCTATTGGTACAGCGCGACTGATGTGATCGTTGCCGACGCGGTGCAGAAACTCGCACCGGAGCAGCGCCAATACTTCCACCCGTTTCTTTCAGGCTTCAACCCCAACGACAAGAACTCCGCCGCGCACATCCAGCGCATGCTCGATCTGTATCCCGGCTTGTGGCAGGGCATCGGCGAGGTCTTCACCCGTCACGACGACCTCACCGCGCTGACCTCCGGCGACACTCCACGCGCCAACAACGAAGCCATGACCCGCATCTATCATCTGGCCGCCGAAAACGATCTGCCGGTGATGCTGCATTCCAACATCACCTCCAAGCGTGAGAAGAATCCGCTGTACCTGAAGGAAATCGAAGAGCCGCTGCGTAATCATCCGCACACCCGGTTCATATGGGCCCATGCCGGCACCAGTGCCGAAATTCATCGTCATCAGACGCAACTGGATTTTCTGCTGCCGACCCTGGCGCGAATGCTGGAGGCGTACCCGAACCTGTTCATTGATCTGTCGTGGAGCCTGCTGACGCCTTATCTGCTGGACGAAAAGGGCCAGCCGCGAGCCGAGTGGGTGCAACTGGTGGAGCGCTATCCGGATCGCTTCATGATCGGTTCGGACGTGGTCGGGCGATTCAACAAACTCGGCAAGGAAATCCACAGCTTCAGTCCGTTTCTCGATGCCTTGCCCGAGGTAGTGGCAAAAAAAGTCGCACGGGACAACTTCCTGGCGATCTTGCCGCGAACAGCGCTCAAGTCCGGCAAACCCGCGCTGAATCGATAATGCGATAGGTTCGAAGTATTGAGGCCTTTTGATATCACGTTTTGGTCTTACGCAATTTTCCAAAGGGCCGATACCTTCTAGAGCAACCAGCTGCAGGGTTGATGCAGCGCTTTTGGAAGGAACCAGAGCAATGAGTATCCGTAGTCTCAATATTGCGCCTCGGGCCGGGCTGGGTTTTGGCGTGCTGGCGCTGATGGTGTTTGCCCTTGGGGCGTTTGCCCTGCTGCAGATGTCGAACATGCGCGCGCAGTCCGACGAGGTCGACAACAACTGGCTGCCCAGCGTGATGGCGGTGGGCGAGATGAGCCAGGACATGCTGCGCCTGCGCGCGCTGACCATGCGCCTGTTGCTCAATCGTGATCCGCAGGCGCTGGATCAGAATGTGGCCAAGCTCAATGATTTGCGCGGTGTGCTGAGCGAAGCCCTGCAACGTTACGACATTCTGATCGTATTGCCCGAAGAGCGCGCGCTGTTCGACCGCTTCAAGGTCGCCGAACACAAATACCTGGAGCTTCAGGCGCAGGTGATGACGTTATCTGCTCAGGGACGAGTGGAGGAGGCGGCCGCCATTCTCAACGGGCAGATGAGCCCGTTGGCGGATGAGATTGCAGTGAGCCTGCGTGAACTGGTCGAGCTGAACAAGCACAACGCCAACCTCGCCACTGAGGCGGCACGGCTGGTGTTCACCAATTCGCGGGTCTGGGTCGGGGTGATGATCGGCATCACCGCGCTGATTACCATCGCCCTGGCGTTGTTGTTGACCCGCAGCATCGTGCTGCCGCTGTCGCAATCGCTCAATGTGGCGGAAGTGGTGGCCGGCGGCGATCTGACCGGGGATATCAGCATTTCCGGCAAGGACGAACCGGCGCGGCTGCTGCACGCGCTCAAGAGCATGCAGCACAACCTGCGGGACACCATTCGCCGGATCTCGGAGTCGTCCAGTCAACTGGCCTCGGCCTCGGAGGAGTTGAGCTGTGTCACTGAAGACGCAACGCGAGGGCTGCACCAGCAGAGTCTGGAAATCGAACAGGCGGCCACGGCGGTCAATCAGATGACCGCCGCCGTGGAAGAGGTGGCGAGCAATGCTGTCGCGACTTCCGAGGCTTCCCGTGAGTCTGATCGCATTGCCCAGCATGGCCGCGAGCAGGTGCAGCAGACCGTGTCGTCCATCGAACTGCTGGCGGACGATGTCACCGCCAATGCCACGCAGGTGGAGGACCTGGCGCAGAAGGTCTACAGCATCAGCAAAGTGCTGGATGTGATCCGCTCGATTGCCGAACAGACCAATCTACTGGCGTTGAACGCGGCGATCGAGGCCGCGCGGGCGGGGGATGCCGGGCGGGGTTTTGCGGTGGTGGCGGATGAAGTGCGGGCGCTGGCCCATCGCACTCAGCAGTCGACGCAGGAGATCGAACAGATGATCGGCGGCATCCAGCAGGGCACCGATTCGGCGGTCAGCTCGATGCAGCAGAGCAACGTCCGGGCGCGCTCGACCCTGGAGCTGGCGAAGGCGGCTGGCGTGGCGTTGGAGGAAATTGCTTCGGCGTTCACCTTGATCAACGAGCGCAACCTGGTGATCGCCAGTGCGTCGGAAGAGCAGGCGGCCGTGGCGCGGGAAGTTGATCGCAACCTGATGAACATCCGTGACTTGGCGATGCAGACGTCTGCCGGGGCCAATCAGACCAGCGCTGCGAGTCAGGAGCTGTCGCGGCTGGCGGTGGACCTGAACAGCATGGTGGCCAAGTTTTCGGTTTGATCAGCTTTCGGCAGGCGAAAAAAAGCCCCGCGTTTGCGGGGCTTTTTGATTTTGCGTCGGATCAGCTGCCTTTGACCGTCTTGCCGTTGACCGTGCCGTCGAGGAGCATGATGTTGTACTCCTTGCCGTCGGTTTCGACCTGTTGCAGGCGAACCAGCAGGTAATCCCAGTCCTTGGCGAACCACAGGACGGTAATGCGCTTGCTTTGTGTCGGATCGCGGACGCGCTCGACCTTGATCGCATCGATCTGGCCGGCCTTGGTTTCGACTTTCTCCGAACCCAGCACGCGGAAGTCGTAGGTATCGACTTCGCCATCATCGACTACCTGATAGCTCATGCTTTTCTTGCCGGCGGCCACGTCATGCTGCAGCGCCAGTTGATAGGTGGATTTGTCGACCATGCCGCGGTTGAGCGGGATTTTCACCGCGTCGCCGCGATCGGTGCCGGTCACCAGCTTGTTGGCCCAGTCGAAGTCCAGGTCAGCCTTTTTCGCCTTGCCCAGACCACCGCGTTCGAAGTGGTAGGACTGTGGCAGCAGGGTGTCCTTGTCCAGGGTCAGGGTGCTTTCCTCGGACAGGCTGGCAATCATCATCGAAGCCTTGAAGCTGAGCTTCCAGACGCCGTTGGCCTGTTTGGTCAGGCTGCGTTCGGCAGTGCCGCTCATGGGCAACTGCTTCCAGTCGGCGGTGTAGCTGGCGGAGAACGGTTGAAGGTCTGCCGCCTGGGCAAAAGGCAGGGCGAGCAGAGCGCAAGCGAAGAGCAGGGCGCGACGCATAAAATCTCCTAGTTTCGAATCAAGTGACCGCTGGCCCCGAGTAACTGGCCATCCAGTAACGCACCTTGCTCGCCGAGGCTCAGCCGTCCTTCGGCGAACCAGCGTACGGCCATCGGGTAGATCAGGTGTTCCTGAACGTGAACCCGTTGCGCCAGACTTTGCGGCGAATCGTGCAACTCTACCGGTATTACTGCCTGTACGACCAGTGGTCCGCCATCGAGTTCCTCGGTGACGAAGTGCACGGAGCAGCCGTGTTCGGCGTCGCCGGCTTCCAGCGCGCGCTGATGCGTGTGCAACCCTTTGTATTTGGGTAGCAGCGACGGGTGGATGTTGAGCAGGCGACCCTGGTAATGACGGACGAAGTCAGCGCTGAGAATGCGCATGAAGCCGGCCAGTACCACGAGTTTGGGGTTGAATTCGTCGATCAGTTCGATCAGGGCGGTATCGAAGGCCTCGCGGCCCTCGAATCCCTTGTGATCCAGCGAGCGGGTGGCGATACCCGCGTCACTGGCGCGTTGCAGGCCGTAGGCGTCGGCGCGGTTGGAAATCACCGCAGCGATGCGGACCGGGCTGTCGCCGGTCCGCGTGCTGTCGATCAGGGCCTGCAAGTTACTGCCGGTGCCGGACAACAGCACCACGACATCACAGGTCTGGGACATCAGTGAGCCTTGAGGTTCTTCAGTTCGACCTGGGCCGCGCCTTCGGCAGCGACAGCGATCTGACCGATGACCCAAGGCTGCTCGCCGGCGTCACGCAGGGTGTTCAGGGCAACTTCAACGTGCTCCTGAGCCACGCAGATCACCATGCCCACGCCGCAGTTCAGCACGCGGTGCATCTCGGTTTCGTCGACGTTGCCTTTCTCTTGCAGCCAGTCGAAGACGGCCGGGCGGTTCCAGCTGGCCACGTCAACCACGGCCTGAGCGCCTTTTGGCAGAACGCGCGGGATGTTGTCGAGCAGGCCGCCACCGGTGATGTGGGCCATGGCCTTGACGGCGCCGGTGTCCTTGATCAGCTTGAGCAGCGGCTTCACGTAGATGCGGGTCGGGGCCATCAGCAGTTCGGTCAGTGGCTTGCCGTCGAGCTGAACGGTTTCGATGTCGGCACCGGACACTTCGATGATCTTGCGGATCAGCGAGTAGCCGTTGGAGTGCGGGCCGGACGATGGCAGGGCGATCAGGGCGTCACCGGTGGCGACTTTCGAGCCGTCGATGATTTCGGCTTTTTCCACGACGCCGACGCAGAAACCGGCCAGGTCGTAGTCTTCGCCTTCGTACATGCCAGGCATTTCAGCGGTTTCGCCGCCAACCAGCGAGCAGCCAGCCAGTTCGCAGCCTGCACCGATGCCGGTGACCACGGTGGCCGCTACGTCGACGTTCAGCTTGCCGGTGGCGTAGTAGTCGAGGAAGAACAGCGGCTCTGCGCCACACACCACCAGATCGTTGACGCACATGGCGACCAGGTCCTGGCCGATGCTGTCGTGCTTGTTCAGGTTCAGCGCCAGGCGCAGCTTGGTGCCGACGCCGTCAGTACCGGAAACCAGCACCGGCTGCTTGTAACCGGCCGGGATCTCGCAGAGGGCGCCGAAACCGCCCAGGCCGCCCATGACTTCCGGGCGCGCAGTGCGCTTGGCGACGCTCTTGATGCGTTCGACCAATGCTTCACCGGCGTCGATGTCTACACCGGCGTCCTTGTAGCTCAGGGAGGGTTGCTTGCTCATGATCCAGGCCTTTAGGGGAGGGGATTCAGGGGTAACGACCGAGTTCAGCGGGAACGCCGAATCCGACAGGGGCGATTGCCTCACGCGAAGTTCGGGGTGCCCGGCTGTTGCCGGTCTGCGAAGGCGCGCGATTTTATCAGGCTTGAGGGGCAGCGGCCATCCTCACGCCGACGGGCAGGGGCATATCGGTGGAAAAATTTTGCAATTGACGCTGTGGGCGACATCACGGGTGCCTGTATAAGGAACCGTCTATCGTTAGGACTGTGCAAAAACTTACCGACCGCGTGTGAATGTTTTGCGATGGCCTGTGGTCACAGGCTTGCCACAACGGTACACGCGGCCTGTTCCAGCCGCTCTTGTCGACGGGAATTTTCCATGCGTTTTTGTAAATGGCTGTTAGTGGGTGGCTTGTCTCTGATCAGCCTGGCGAGCCAGGCCGAAAATCTCAAAGGTCTTTATCAGGTCCGCGAACCGGTCACTGGCCAGTCGCCAGAGGAGCGCGATCGCGCGACCCAGGCTGCGCTGGATACCTTGGTGTTGCGCCTGACCGGTGACCCGAAAGCCCCGCAGAACCCGGGGCTGGCGCCGGTTCGCAAGGATCCGCAGCAGATCATCAGTCAGTTCGGTTTCGATGCCGGGCCGCCGGAAGTGCTGAAAGTCGATTTCGATCCGGGAACCACCGAGCAGGCGTTGCGCCGCGCCGGGCTGGCGCTGTGGGGTGCCAACCGACCCTCGATCCTGAGTTGGTGGCTGAATGATTCGACCGAGGGTTCGAGTCTGGTGGGCGACGGTCAGGCCAGTGCCGCACCGTTGCGCCGCGCCGCCCAGCACCGTGGTTTGCCTTTGCGCTTGCCACTGGCGGACTTGAGCGAGCAATTGGTCGCCACGGCGCCGGCGCTTGAGGGTGCCGACCCGGCGGCGTTGCGCAACGCTTCCGAACGCTACAACGCTGACGCCTTGCTCGCCGTGCATGCTCGCGAAGAAAGCGGGCAATGGCAGGCCAAATGGCAATTGTGGCTGGGCGACAAGAAAGAGGCGGGCAACGTGCAGGGCGCGGATCAGGCCGCTGTGGCCGATGCGGTGATGCTGGCGGTCACTGAACGCCTGGCGCCACGTTTTGTGGCCAAGCCCGGCGCGTCCGGCCAGCAGACCCTGGAAGTGCAGGGCATGAACCTGGAGCACTACGCGGCGCTGCTGCGGTTACTCGAACCGTTTGGCGTGCGTCTGCAGAGTGTCGATGCCGATCGCATCCTGTATCGGGTCAGCGGCAGTGCCGATCAGTTACGGGCGCAATTGTCGCTGGCGAAGTTGCAGGAGCTGCCGGCCGAGGCGCCGGCTCCGGTCGCTGCACCTCAGCCTGCGGTCGCCGGGGCGCCGCCAGTCGTTGCGCCGACGCCGACACCAGCAGCGCCGTCCTTGCGGTTCCGCTGGTAGGTTTTCTTTCTTATATATAAGCAATGGAGTGTTACATGGCCGATACGCGGCGTTGGTTCTGGCTCGGTGGGGTGCTCCTGCTTTGCGCGTTTGTCTGGTTGCTGCATCCGATCCTCACGCCATTTCTGGTGGCGCTGCTGCTCGCCTATCTGTTCGATCCGCTCGTCGATCGGCTGGAGCGCCTGGGGTTGTCCCGCACTTGGGGTGTGATCACGGTGTTCGCCTTGTTCACCTTGATCGTCACCGCGTTGTTGCTGGTGCTGGTGCCGATGCTCGCCAAACAATTGCTGCGGCTGTATGAACTGGCGCCGCAAATGCTCGACTGGTTGCAGCACACCGCCGTGCCATGGGCGCAATCGAAGCTGGGGCTGTCGGACGGCTTCTGGAAGTTCGACAAGGTCAAGGCCGCGATCAGCGAACACATGGGCCAGACCACTGACATCGTCGGTGTGGTGCTGAGTCAGGCGACGGCTTCGAGCCTGGCGCTGATCGGCTGGCTGGCGAATCTGGTGCTGATCCCGGTGGTGAGCTTTTACCTGCTGCGCGACTGGGACGTGATGATGGCCAAGATCCGTGGCCTGTTGCCCCGTGATCGCGAGGAGCGCGTGGTGGCGCTGGCGGGTGAGTGTCATGAAGTGCTGGGCGCGTTCGTGCGCGGGCAGTTGCTGGTGATGCTGGCGCTGGGCGTGATCTATGCGGCCGGCTTGATGATTGTCGGTCTGGAACTGGGTCTGTTGATCGGTCTGATCGCAGGGCTGGCGGCGATTGTGCCGTACATGGGGTTCGTGATCGGCATCGGTGCGGCGTTGATTGCCGGGTTGTTCCAGTTCGGTGGCGATCTGTATCCGATGATCGGGATCGTCGCGGTGTTCATGGTCGGTCAGGCGCTGGAAGGCATGGTGCTGACGCCCTTGCTGGTGGGCGACCGGATCGGTCTGCACCCGGTGGCGGTGATCTTCGCGATTCTGGCCGGTGGCGAGCTGTTCGGTTTCACCGGTGTGCTGCTGGCATTGCCGGTGGCGGCGGTGATCATGGTGCTGGTGCGACACGTCCACGATCTGTACAAGGATTCCGACATCTATAGCGGGGTGGATGAGCCGGAGTTGTAATCGTGACGCGCGGGCTGCCCGGTGGATCGCCGGGTTGGCTCGTCTCATGCAGGCCATGGCGCCAAAGAAACTGTCATAAAACCAGCACGTTAACGCAAACCTTTGATTTTGCTTGGGGTCTGTCGCATTGTGCGCTCCGCTTCACGGGTATAAACTTCGCTCACTTTACACAGAGGCCACTAACGGTTCCTTGGGAACTGTTCAGTCAGCATGAAACCGATTCAGCTGCCCCTAGGTGTGCGTCTGCGTGACGACGCCACCTTCATCAACTACTACCCAGGCGCCAATGCCGCTGCACTCGGCTATGTCGAGCGTCTATGCGAAGCCGACGCCGGCTGGACCGAAAGCCTGATCTATCTGTGGGGCAAGCACGGGGTAGGGCGTACGCATCTGTTGCAGGCCGCGTGCCTGCGCTTCGAGCAGATGGGTGAACCGGCGGTGTACCTGCCGCTGGCCGAGTTGATGGATCGCGGCATCGAAATTCTCGACAACCTCGAACAGTACGAACTGGTCTGCCTGGATGACTTGCAGGTGATTGCCGGCAAGGCGGACTGGGAAGAGGCGATGTTTCACCTGTTCAACCGTCTGCGTGACAGCGGTCGCCGCTTGCTGATCGCCGCTTCGACCTCGCCGCGTGAACTGCCGATCAAACTCGCCGACCTGAAATCGCGCCTGACCCTGGCGCTGATCTTCCAGATGCGTCCTCTCTCCGATGAAGACAAATTGCGTGCCCTGCAATTGCGCGCATCCCGTCGCGGTCTGCACCTGACCGATGAAGTCGGGCATTTTATTTTGACTCGCGGTACCCGCAGCATGAGCGCGCTTTTTGACCTGCTGGAGCAGCTCGATCAGGCCTCTTTGCAGGCTCAGCGCAAGCTGACCATCCCCTTCCTGAAAGAAACCCTGGGCTGGTAAAACCGGGGCTTTCAGCGGATTTCGGCATATTTCAGGCGCCAGAAAACCCGCTTTCCTGTGGGTTGCACAGGCTGCGTCTCGATTCAAATAGGCTTAAGCGCTTAGATGTTAACGAGAAACCGGGAAGTCACAAAAAGATCGATTGAATTTGCAAATGAGGCTGATAGCGGGCATAGTCTCGACTTCTTTACAACTATCAGCCACGGTCGTGCCCATGCTAAAGCGCTTCGCACCCCTCGTGCCTCTCGCACTCGTCACCCTGTTGTTCGGTTGCGCTGCTCATTCACCTGTTAATCAAGAGCAGCAACAACAGGCTAAAAATTCTGCCACCGCCCAGTCTTCCGTTATTTACCAGGAAGAGCTGGACACCGAAAAAGAACTCGCCGACTTCAACGGCAAGAAACCTTACCAGCTTCCAGTTCTGGCCGACAGCATCCTCGAACGCGGGATGTCCCTGATCGGTACCCGTTACCGTTTCGGCGGTACCTCTGAAGCCGGTTTCGACTGCAGCGGTTTCATCGGCTATCTGTTCCGCGAAGAGGCCGGCATGAACCTGCCGCGCTCCACCCGCGAAATGATCAACGTTGATGCGCCGCTGGTTTCGCGCAGCAACCTCGAGCCGGGCGACCTGCTGTTCTTCGCCACCAATGGTCGTCGCGGTCGTGTCAGCCACGCCGGGATCTACCTGGGCGACAACCAGTTCATCCATTCCAGCTCTCGTCGCAGCGGCGGTGTTCGCATCGACAGCCTGGGCGACAGCTACTGGAGCAAGACCTTCATCGAAGCCAAACGTGCTTTGGCGAACGCTCCAACCGTGGTTACCGCTCGCAAGTAATCACGCTTTTGTCGCCACGCTCGTGGCGACAAGCGGTCCTTCAGGGGCAATAGACTTAAACTTTACAAGGTGAAGTTAAAGTCTTACTTGAAGTTTGCCGCGTAGCCGCTAGAATCCTGATCTAGTTTGATGGCAAACCGCCTGCGTCTTAACGCAGGCGGTTTTGTTTTCTGTCGAATCGGCAGTCAAAGCCTCAGCCAGATCAGGATGTTCTGCATATGACGATGTCGGCCCGCTTTGCCTTGATGTTCTTCGCAGCGCTGCTCAGTGGCTGCGCCAGTCGCACTCCGCCGCCTGCGCCGGTGGTTCGCGCTCCGATCGTGTTCGGAACCTCCCAGGCCTTTTCACCCGCTGCCGAAGACGTGCTGTTCCGTGCACTCGGTCTGGTGGGCACGCCTTATCGCTGGGGCGGCAATACGCCGGATTCGGGCTTCGATTGCAGCGGCCTGATCGGTTTTGTCTACCGCGATGCCGCTGGCATCAGTCTGCCGCGTTCGACCCGCGAGATGATCGTCATGCAGGCGCCGAACGTCGGCAAGGAAGGGCTGCAAACCGGCGACCTGATCTTCTTCGCCACCAATGGCGGCTCACAGGTCAGCCATGCGGGGATCTATGTCGGGGAAGGGCGCTTCGTTCATGCGCCCGCCACCGGCGGCACGGTGAAGCTGGACAGCCTCTCGAAAGCGTATTGGCAGAAGGCTTATCTGAGCGCCAAGCGCGTTCTGCAGCCGGAGCACCTGGCGCATAACCCTTAACTCAGATACATAAAAAAACCGTGGGAGCTGAATGGCTCCCACGGTTTTTTTATGCTTGCAACACACTAGCGGGTCGCTGAAACCCGCCAAATCTTGTTCCCCACGTCATCCGCCACCAGCAATCCACCTTGCTGGTCGATCACCACGCCGACCGGGCGACCCAAAGCGTTCTCGTCCTTGTCGAGAAAACCGGTCAGCACATCCACTGGCGTTCCGCTCGGCTTGCCAGCGGCGAACGGTACGAATATCACCTTATAGCCACTGTGCGGCTTGCGGTTCCACGAGCCGTGCTGGCCGATGAATGCGCCTTCCTTGAACTGCGCCGGCAGGCGATTGCCTTCGGCGAAGGTCAGGCCCAGTGATGCGGTGTGCGGGCCGACGGCGTAGTCGGGAGCGATGGCCTTGGCCACCATGTCCGGCCGCTGTGGTTCCACGCGCACGTCGATGTGTTGGCCGTAGTAGCTGAACGGCCAGCCATAGAAGCCACCGTCCTTGACCGACGTGATGTAGTCCGGCACCAGATCGCTGCCGATTTCGTCGCGCTCGTTCACGGCAGTCCACAGCGCACCGCTTTGCGGCTCCCAGGCCAGGCCGTTGGGGTTGCGGATGCCCGAAGCGAAGATCCGGTGGTTGCCAGTGGCGCGATCCACTTCCCAGATTGCCGCACGGCCTTCTTCCTGGTCGAGGCCGTTTTCGCCGACGTTGCTGTTCGAGCCAACGGTGACGTACAGCTTGCTGCCGTCCTTGCTGGCGATGACGTTCTTGGTCCAGTGATGATTGAGCGTGCCGCCCGGCAGGTCCACGATCTTGATCGGCTGGCTCTTGATTTCGGTCGCGCCGGGCTCGTAGTTGAAGCGCAGCAGGCGATCGGTATCGGCCACGTACAGATCGTTGCCGACCAGGGTCATGCCGAACGGCGAGTTAAGGTTTTGCAGGAACACCGTGCGGGTTTCGGCCACGCCATCATGATCTGCATCGCGCAGCAGGGTGATGCGGTTCGGGCTGGGGACGCCGGCACCCGCGCGGCCCATGACTTTCTTCATCACCCAGCCACGAATGCCCTTGCCATCGTCGGGCTTGGGCGGAGCGTTGGTTTCCGCCACCAGTACATCGCCGTTGGGCAGCACATACAGCCAGCGCGGGTGATCGAGGTTCTCGGCAAAAGCTGCCACCTGCGTACCTGCCACTGCCGTCGGTTTCGCGCCGGCCGGCCAGCCGATGGCCGGGGCGATGTTCACCGTCGGGATCAGGGTCTTGTTCGGTTCAGGCAATTTGGGTGACGGGCCGGTGCCGTCGGAGACTTGCAGGCTGGAGGATTCACCACAGGCGGCGAGCCCTCCGGCGAGCACGATGACGAAAACGAGCTGGGGCTTGTGCATTGCTGATCTTCCCTATGAATGCATTCCTGATCATAGAGAGGCGCACAAGCCCGATGGTTCAACCCTTAGCCGCGAGCTTCCTTGAACAGCACGGCAATGCCGGGGTGATAGTTGCCGGCTTCGCTGCGCAATTTGCGGTAAGCGTAGGGGAAGTACCAGGCGACGGCGCAGGTGTGTTCCTTTTGCAGGTCGTCGACCATGTCCTGCAGTTCTTCAGGGCTGGCGCTATGCTGGGCTTTCTGTGGGGCGACGAACAGGCAGCCGAGTTTCAGGTCGCTGGCGTAGCTGATGCGCTTGGCGTCGCTGGTGATATCCGTCAGGGCCTGCGTCAGATTCAGGCTGGTGACGCGTGGCCAGCGTTGGGTGGCCTGAATGAAGGCGCGGTCCTCGGCGCCAGCGATAAACAGGTCGGCGCGGGCATTGCGCTCGCCTTCCTCGTTCTGTTTGCGGGTGGCGGTGTCGCGCAGGGTGACCAGTTCGGCCATCCACGCAGCGGCCGACAGCAGGCCTAAGTTGGCTTTTTCGTCGTGCCAGTAGGGTGTGTCGTTGTCGCCGCGCACGGCGTTGTAGCGGTCGATACAGTCAAACCATCGTTCCAGCACCGGGCGCAGGAATTCCAGCCGCGGATTGCTGATGATCATGCCTTGCATGGTGCTCTCCCTTGTTATTGTGATGTGCTCTCTGCAGTCAAAAAGCATGGCTCTTTGATATCACTGCTGACAGTGTGGCACAAGATTGGCGTCAGTTAATTGATCGGCGGCAGTTATTCGCCGCACAAGCCCCTCTTCAATTGACGCTCCACCCCCAACCCTCTAACCTTCGCGGCTTGTTTCAGGTGCTCTGTGGCGCATGTCGACAGAGTGAAACAGGGAAGCCGGTGAGGCGGGTCTTCAAGCGAAGAACCCTCACGATCCCGGCGCTGCCCCCGCAACGGTAAATGAGTGAAAGCTGCGTCTGATGCCACTGCTTGAAAGCGGGAAGGCGCGCAGCCAGGCCAAGGCCGCTCATGAGCCCGGAGACCGGCCTGATCCATCCAGCGGCATCACGGTGGGCGATGCCAGGCTTGTTGCCGTCTATTCTTGTGCCTGCCCGCCGTTATCCAGCCTCAACGGAGAGCTCCCCCATGACTGATTCCCCCGAACGCGACGAGCGCCATCTGGCGCGCATGCAGCGCAAAAAAGCCGTCATCGACGAACGTATCGCCAATTCGCCAGACGAATGCGGGCTGGTGCTGGTGCTGACCGGCAACGGCAAAGGCAAAAGCAGCTCGGCATTCGGTATGCTCGCCCGCGCCATGGGTCACGGCATGCAGTGCGGCGTGGTGCAATTCATCAAGGGCCGCAACAGCACCGGCGAAGAACTGTTCTTCCGCCGCTTCCCCGAGCAAGTGCGTTTTCATGTGATGGGCGAGGGCTTCACCTGGGAAACCCAGGACCGCCAGCGCGACATCGCCGCCGCCGAAGCGGCCTGGGAAGTCTCCCGCGAACTGCTGCGCGATCCATCGATCGGTCTGGTGGTGCTCGATGAACTGAACATCGCCCTCAAGCACGGTTACCTCGATCTGGATCAGGTGCTCAGCGATCTGCAGGCCCGTCCGCCGATGCAGCATGTGATCGTCACCGGTCGCGCCGCCAAGCCGGAAATGATCGAGATGGGCGACACCGTCACCGAAATGGGCATGATCAAGCACGCCTTCCAGGCCGGTATCAAAGCGCAGAAAGGCGTCGAACTTTGAATCAACCACGTCACTGCCCGGCGGTACTGATCGCCGCGCCGGCTTCCGGTCAGGGCAAGACCACCGTCACCGCTGCGCTGGCCCGTTTGCATCGCAATCAGGGGCGCAAAGTCCGTGTGTTCAAATGCGGCCCGGACTTTCTCGACCCGATGATTCTCGAGCGCGCCAGCGGTGCGCCGGTCTATCAACTGGACATGTGGATGGTCGGCGAGCAGGAAAGTCGTCGCCTGTTGTGGGAAGCCGCCGCTGAAGCCGATCTGATCCTGATCGAAGGCGTGATGGGCCTGTTCGACGGCACGCCGTCGAGCGCCGATCTGGCGCGGCATTTCGGTGTGCCGGTGCTCGGCGTGATCGACGGCACGGCCATGGCGCAGACCTTTGGCGCACTGGCGCTGGGACTGGCGCGCTATCAGCCAGATCTGCCGTTCGCCGGCGTGCTGGCCAACCGTGTCGGCACCGTGCGCCATGCGCAATTGCTCGAAGGCAGCCTCACCGAAGGCCTGCGCTGGTACGGCGCATTGTCCCGGGAAACCGGGATCGAACTGCCGAGCCGCCATCTCGGTCTGGTGCAGGCCAGCGAGCTCAATGATCTCGACGTGCGCCTCGACGCCGCCGCCGAAGCGCTGGCCGGCACTTGCGAGGTAGCGCTGCCACCGGCTGTGGAATTCGCCGCGCCTGAAATCATTGAGACCGAAAAGCTGCTCGAAGGCGTGCGAATTGCCGTCGCCCGCGACGAAGCCTTCGCTTTTACCTACGGCGCCAGTCTCGATCTGTTGCGGGCGATGGGCGCCGAGTTGAGTTTCTTCTCGCCGATTCGCGATACGCAATTGCCAGAGGCCGACAGCTTGTACCTGCCCGGCGGCTATCCGGAATTGCACCACGTTGCCTTGTCGCAGAACGCCGACATGCTCAAAGCGATCCGCGCACATCACGCGGCCGGCAAACCGCTGCTCGCCGAATGTGGCGGCATGCTCTATCTGCTCGACTCGCTGACCGATGTCGAAGGCACCCGCGCTGATTTGGTCGGCCTGTTGGGTGGCGACGCCGTGATGCAAAAGCGTCTCGCCGCGCTGGCGCTGCAAGAGGTCGACCTGCCGGAAGGCCTGTTGCGCGGCCACACCTATCACCACTCCCTGACCACCACCGAACTGACGCCGATTGCCCGTGGCCACAGCCCCAACGGCGGGCGCGGCGCGGAAGCGGTGTACCGGGAAGGGCGGATGACCGCCTCGTACGTGCATTTTTACTTTCCGTCGAATCCGTCGGCGATTGCCGCACTGTTGGTGCCATGACCGACAACGCCTTCACTGACGCCGAGCGCGAAGCGGTCTACCGCGCCATCGCCGAACGCCGCGACATGCGCCACTTCAGCGGCGGCACGGTCGAGCCTGAACTGTTGCGCCGATTGCTTGAAGCCGCGCATCAGGCACCGAGTGTCGGCCTGATGCAGCCGTGGCGCTTCATCCGTATCAGCGACCGCGCCTTGCGTGGCCAGATCCAGAACCTGGTTGAAGAAGAACGTGTGCGCACCGCTGAAGCCCTCGGCGAGCGCAGTGACGAGTTCATGAAGCTCAAGGTCGAAGGCATCAACGACTGCGCCGAAGTGTTGGTCGCAGCCTTGATGGACGATCGCGAGCGGCATATTTTCGGTCGTCGCACGCTGCCGGAAATGGACATGGCGTCGTTGTCCTGCGCGATCCAGAACCTGTGGCTCGCCGCGCGTGCCGAAGGTCTGGGCATGGGTTGGGTCTCGCTGTTCGAACCGCAGGCGCTGGCCGATCTGCTGAAACTGCCGGCCGGGGCCAAGCCGCTGGCGGTGCTTTGCCTGGGGCCGGTCAAGGAATTCTATCCGGCGCCGATGCTGGTACTCGAAGGGTGGGCGCAGGCGCGTCCGCTCAATGAGCTGCTGTATGAAAATTTTTGGGGAGTGAGTCAATGAGTGTGGCGTTGTTGAGTGTCGCCGCGGTTGCGCTGGATGCGCTGCTGGGTGAACCGAAACGCTGGCATCCGCTGGTGGCGTTCGGCAATTTCGCCGGGCGCATCGAGCAACGTTTCAATAGCGCTGGTCGCGGCTGGCGCAGCCATGGCGTTACCGCGTGGGTGATCGCGGTGTTGCCGCTGACCCTGCTGGCCACGGCGTTTTCCTGGGCGCCTTACGTGGGCTGGATTGTCGAGATTCTTGCGCTGTATTGCGCCCTCGGCATGCGCAGCCTGGGTGAGCACGTCGAGCCGGTGGCCAAGGCCTTGCGCGCCGATGATCTGGAAGAGGCGCGCAAGCGTGTGGGTTATCTGGTCAGTCGTCAGACCGATGAGCTGGACAGCACCGCCGTCGCCCGCGCCGCCACCGAATCGGTACTGGAAAACGGCAGCGATGCGGTGTTCGCCGCGCTGTTCTGGTTTGCCGTGGCCGGTGCGCCGGGCGTGGTGCTCTATCGCTTGAGCAATACGCTCGATGCAATGTGGGGCTATCGCAACGAACGCTTCGAGCGATTCGGCTGGGCGGCGGCAAAAATCGACGACGTCCTCAACTACATTCCTGCGCGGCTGGTGGCGTTGACCTACGCGCTGCTCGGCAAAACCCGACTCGCGTTGAAATGCTGGCGCACCCAGGCGCCGAAATGGGACAGCCCGAACGCCGGTCCGGTGATGGCCGCTGGCGCGGGTGCGCTGGGTGTCGAACTGGGTGGGCCGGCGATTTACCACGGCGAGCTGCACGAGCGTCCGCAACTGGGCGAGGGCGCGCCGGCGGATGCCGATTCCATTGATCGTGGCTGGCAATTGGTCCAGCGCGGGGTATGGTTATGGCTGCTGATTCTCTGCGTGGGGGCTGAATTCTATGCTTGAGCACGGTGGCCGGTTGCGCAGGGCGGCGCTCGAATACGGCATCGCGGAAGAAGACTGGCTTGACCTGTCCACGGGGCTTGCGCCGTGGCCGTTTCCGGTCCCGGAGATTCCGCTGCGGGCGTGGGCGCGGTTGCCGGAAAACGATGACGGTCTGGAGCAGGCCGCCTGCGATTACTACGGCGCCAGCCAGGTGCTGCCGGTAGCCGGTTCGCAGATGGCCATTCAACTGCTGCCGCGATTGCGCCGGGCCGGCAAGGTCGGCGTGCTGTCGCCGTGTTATGCCGAGCATGCCGAAGCCTGGCGACGTAGTGGTTACATCGTCCGCGAAGTGCTGGAGCAGGAAGTCGACTTCTTTCTCGACAGCCTCGACGTGTTGGTGGTGGTCAATCCGAACAATCCCACGGGCCTGAACCTGACCCCGGCGCGGTTGCTCGACTGGCATGCGCGGTTGGCCCAGCGCGGCGGCTGGCTGGTGGTTGACGAAGCGTTCATGGACAACACCCCGCAGCTGAGCCTCGCCCCGCATGCGCATCAAGTGGGTTTGATCGTGCTGCGTTCGTTCGGCAAGTTTTTCGGGCTGGCCGGTGTGCGGCTGGGGTTTGTGCTGGCCGAGCGCAAGTTGCTCCGGTTGCTGGCCGAGCAGGTCGGACCCTGGGCGGTCAGCGGACCGACCCGAGTACTGGGGCAGGCCTGTCTGCGCGACACCGAAGGCCATACCCGCCAGCGGATCCGCAGCGACGAGGCCAGCGAACGATTGGCTGCGCTGCTTGAGCGCCATGGCTTCAAACCGCAGGGCGGCTGCGCGCTGTTTCAGTGGCTGATCACCGAACAGGCCGCCGCGCTGCACGAATTCATGGCTCGTCGCGGCATTCTCCTGCGCCTCTTCGCGCACAACAGCAGCCTGCGATTCGGGCTGCCCGCCGATGCCGCCGACGAGGCGCGCCTTGAGCAAGCCCTGCAAGCATTTGCCAAGGACTGCGCTATGGAAAACAAACCAGCATGACCACTTTAATGGTGCAGGGCACCACCTCCGACGCCGGCAAAAGTACGCTAGTGACGGCGCTCTGTCGCTGGGCAACCCGTCAGGGCGTTGCCGTGGTGCCGTTCAAACCGCAGAACATGGCGCTCAACAGCGCGGTGACTGCCGACGGCGGCGAGATCGGCCGCGCGCAAGCGGTGCAGGCCCAGGCGGCGTTTCTCGAGCCGCACACCGACATGAACCCGGTGCTGCTCAAACCCAACAGCGACACCGGCGCCCAGGTCATCATTCATGGCCGCGCGGTCACCAGCATGAACGCCGTCGCCTATCACGACTACAAAGCCATCGCCATGCAGGCGGTGCTCGCCTCCCATGAGCGCTTGAGCGCCGCGTATCCGCTGGTGATGGTCGAAGGCGCGGGTTCGCCGGCAGAGATCAATCTGCGCGCCGGCGATATCGCCAACATGGGCTTCGCCGAAGCGGTGGATTGCCCGGTGCTGTTGATCGCCGATATCAATCGTGGCGGCGTGTTTGCCCATCTGGTGGGCACGCTGGAACTGCTGTCACCGAGCGAACAGGCGCGAGTCAAAGGCTTCATCATCAACCGCTTTCGCGGCGACATCGCCTTGCTGCAACCGGGTCTCGACTGGCTGGAACAGCGCACCGGCAAACCGGTGGTGGGCGTGCTGCCGTACGTGATGGACCTGCATCTGGAGGCCGAGGACGGCATCGACCAGCGCCAGACCGACAAAGCTGAGCAAGTCCTGAAAGTGGTGGTGCCGGTGCTGCCGCGCATCAGCAACCACACCGATTTCGATCCGCTGCGCCTGCATCCGCAGGTGGATCTGCAATTCATCGGGCCTGGGCAAGCGATTCCACCGGCCGATCTGATCATTCTTCCGGGCTCGAAAAGCGTGCGCAGTGACCTGGCGTATCTGCGCGCCAATGGTTGGGAGTCGGCCATCCGCCGTCACCTGCGTTACGGCGGCAAGTTGCTCGGGATCTGCGGCGGTCTGCAAATGCTCGGTGAGCAAGTGCATGATCCGCTGGGCCTTGAGGGCGCGCCGGGTTCCAGCGCCGGTCTGGGCCTGCTGGCGTTTGAAACGCAGCTCGAAGCCGAGAAACAGTTGCGCAATGTGCGCGGGCGTCTGGCGCTGGAAGATGCCGAGGTCAGCGGTTATGAAATTCATGCCGGCGTGACCACGGGAGCGGCGCTGGAAAATGCTGCCGTGCATCTGGACGACGGTCGCTGCGACGGCGCGCAAAGTCTCGACGGGCAGATTTTCGGCACCTACCTGCATGGCCTGTTCGAATCGCCGGCGGCCAGTGTGGCGCTGTTGCGCTGGGCCGGTCTCAACGATGTACAGGAGGTGGATTACCACGGCCTGCGCGAACGCGATATCGAGCGGCTGGCGGATTTGGTGGAGAAGCATCTCGATACCGATCTGTTGGGTGAACTCTGTGGCATCCAGGCCGGATGTGATGGCCTCTTCGCGGGCAAGCCCGCTCCCACAGGGTGCTGAGGTGTACTCAAATGCCATGCTTGGCCTAAATCCATTGTGGGAGCGGGCTTGCCCGCGAAGAGGTCAGTTGTTTCAACGAATTTTTTTCAGGATGCCTCCATGCTCCAGTTGATCCTCGGCGGCGCACGCTCCGGTAAAAGTCGTCTGGCGGAAAAACTCGCCACCGACAGCGCGCTGGCCGTGACGTACATCGCCACCAGCCAGCCGCTGGATGGCGAGATGAATGAGCGCGTCGCCCATCATCGCGCCCGTCGTCCTGTTGAATGGGCGTTGATTGAAGAACCGCTGGAACTGGCCCGTGTACTGCGCGAAAACGCTGACCCCGAACGTTGCCTGCTGGTGGATTGCCTGACGCTGTGGCTGACCAACCTGCTGATGCTCGAAGACGCCGAACGCCTCGCCGCCGAGCGCGAGGCCCTGCTCGAATGCCTGGCGTCGCTGCCGGGTGAAATCATTTTTGTCAGCAACGAGACCGGAATGGGTGTCGTGCCGCTGGGCGAATTGACTCGCCGCTACGTCGATGAAGCCGGTTGGCTGCATCAAGCTCTGGCCGAGCGTTGTCAGCGAGTCGTCCTGACGGTCGCCGGCCTGCCCCTGACTCTGAAAGGACCTGCGTTATGACCCAAGCCTGGTGGCTGAACCCGTGCAAACCGGTGGATAGCGAAGCCGTTGAAAACGCGGCGGCGCGTCAGCAGCAATTGACCAAACCCGCCGGCTCCCTCGGGCAGCTCGAAGCGGTGGCGGTGCAACTGGCCGGATTGCAGGGCCAGATCAAGCCGAAGCTGGATCAGGTCTGGATCGCGATTTTTGCCGGTGACCACGGCGTTGTCGCCGAAGGGGTTTCCGCGTTTCCGCAAGAAGTCACCGGGCAGATGCTGCTGAACTTCGTCAGCGGCGGTGCGGCGATCAGCGTGCTGGCGCGGCAACTCGGCGCGCAGCTGGAAGTCGTGGATCTGGGCACCGTGACGCCGTCGCTGAACCTGCCGGGCGTGCGTCACCTGAACATCGGCCCGGGCACGGCGAATTTCGCCAAGGGCGCGGCGATGACTCGGGCCCAGGGCGAACTCGCCTTGCAGGGCGGTCGCGACAGCGTGCTGCGCGCGAAAGCGGCGGGTGCGCAATTGTTCATCGGCGGCGAAATGGGCATCGGCAACACAACGGCTGCCAGTGCGCTGGCGTGTGCGCTGCTCGATTGCCCGGTGGCGCATCTGACCGGTCCTGGCACCGGACTGAATGCCGAAGGCGTCAGCCACAAAGCGCAGGTGATCCAGCGGGCGCTGGCGCTGCACGCGGCACAACGCGGCGATGCGTTGCAGACGCTGTTCAATCTCGGCGGCTTCGAGATTGCGGCTTTGGTCGGCGCGTATCTGGCCTGTGCTCAGGAAGGTGTGGCGGTGTTGGTGGACGGTTTCATCTGCACGGTGGCGGCGCTGGTGGCGGTACGCCTGAATCCGGCCTGCCGTGAATGGCTGCTGTTCGGTCATCGCGGTGCCGAGCCGGGCCATCGCCATGTGCTGGAAACCCTCGGCGCTGAGCCGCTGCTGGAACTGGGCCTGCGTCTGGGCGAGGGCAGTGGCGCCGCGCTGGCGGTGCCGTTGTTGCGTCTGGCCTGCGACCTGCACGGGCAGATGGCGACCTTCGCCGAAGCGGCGGTGGCGGATCGTCCGGCATGACCTTGCGTCTGGATCTGCTGCGCCACGGTGAAACCGAACTCGGCGGCGGCCTGCGCGGCAGTCTCGACGATGCACTGACCGAAAAAGGCTGGGCGCAGATGCGCGAGGCGGTGAGCGGGCAGGGGCCGTGGGACCGGCTGGTCAGTTCGCCGTTGCAGCGTTGTGCGCGGTTTGCTGAAGCGTTGAGTGCGCAGCGGGATCTGCCGGTATCTCTGGAGAAGAATCTGCAGGAACTGCATTTCGGTGCCTGGGAAGGCCAGAGCGCTGCGGCGCTGATGGAAACCGATGCCGAAGCGCTTGGGCTGTTCTGGGCAGATCCGTATGGATTTACCCCGCCGCAGGGTGAGCCGGTCAGCGATTTTTCGGCACGGGTGCTGGCGGCGGTGATGCGACTGCAGGCGGCACACGCGGGTGAGCGGGTATTGCTGGTCAGTCATGGCGGCGTCATGCGTCTGTTGCTGGCGCGGGCCCGTGGTTTGCCCCGTGAGCAACTGCTCAATGTCGAAGTCGCTCACGGCGCGCTGTTTTCGCTGATCGTCGAGGCCGACGGTTCCCTCAAGGAAGTGGGCTGACATGCTGCCTCTGTGGATCGCCCTGCAATTTCTCAGCAGCCTGCCGATTCGTCTGCCGGGCATGCCGGCGCCTGAACAGCTCGGGCGCTCGCTGCTGTTTTATCCGCTGGTGGGCTTGCTGTTCGGCGTCATTCTCTGGGCGCTGAACATTGCGTTGGCCGGCGCGCCATTGCTGTTACATGCCGCGTTGTTGCTGACGGTGTGGGTGCTGCTCAGCGGCGCGTTGCACCTTGATGGCCTGGCGGACAGCGCTGATGCGTGGCTTGGCGGTTTCGGTGATCGTGAGCGTACGCTGACGATCATGAAGGATCCGCGCAGCGGACCGATCGCCGTCGTGACGCTGGTGTTGGTGTTGCTGCTCAAGTTCGCCGCGTTGCTGGCCTTGATCGAACAGCAGCAGGGTATGGCATTGATCATCGTGCCGCTGATCGGGCGAGCGGCGCTGCTCGCACTGTTCCTCACCACAACCTATGTCCGGGCCGGTGGATTGGGGCAGGCGCTGGCCGATCATCTGCCACGCAAGACGGGTTGGCAGGTGCTGGCGGTGAGTGCGGCGGCGTGTGTGGTGATCGCCGGATTCAACGCTGTCGTGGCGTTGCTGCTGGCGGTTGTCGTGTTCATCTGGCTACGACATCTGATGGTGCGGCGACTGGGCGGAACCACCGGTGATACGGCCGGTGCTTTGCTGGAATTGCTGGAGATGTCAGTGCTGGTCGGGCTGGCCTTGTTTTGATAAGTAACTTTGATCTGTAACTTGATTTAACACAGTCGCGGGTATATACACGCATCATGCTTCCTTCTCAGTGTTTGTGCACCAACCTGCGTCGCGCCGCGCGTGGCGTCAGCAGGCATTACGACGGCGCTCTCGACGGCTTCGGGATCAACGTTGCCCAGTATTCTTTGCTGTGCAACCTGCAGCGGCTGGATCAGCCGAGCATTTCCGAACTGGCCGAAGCGATGGGCCTGGATCGCAGCACCCTCGGGCGCAATCTGCGGGTGCTGGAAGGCGAGGGCCTGGTGGCGCTGGCCGAGGGCGAGGACATGCGCAACCGCATCGTCCGGCTCACCGAAACCGGTGCGCAACGCCTTGCAGCGGCCCTGCCGGCCTGGGAAGCGGCGCAGCAGCGGTTGATCGACCGACTGGGTGCCGAGAAGCGTGAAACCTTGCTGCGGCTGTTGGATGAACTGGCCTGAGGGCCGGTTTTTTCCGAATCTAAGCGGGTATATACCCGCGACTGGAGAATAACAATGAGTTCGATGTGGCGTACGTGCGGTTGGGTGTTGCTGGGGAGTGCGCTGATTCTGGCGTTGTCGTTGGGCGTGCGGCACGGTTTCGGGCTGTTTTTGTCGCCAATGAGCGCCCAGTTCGGCTGGGGCCGTGAGGTGTTCGCCTTCGCCATCGCCTTGCAGAATCTGATCTGGGGGCTGGCGCAGCCGTTTACCGGCGCACTGGCCGACCGCTTTGGCGCCGCAAAAGTCGTGCTGATCGGCGGCGTGCTCTACGCCTTGGGCCTGGTGTTCATGGGACTCTCGGAAACGGCGTTGGGCCTGTCCCTGAGTGCCGGTTTGCTGATCGGCATCGGTCTGTCCGGCACCTCGTTCTCGGTCATTCTTGGCGTGGTCGGCCGCGCCGTGCCACCGGAAAAACGCAGCATGGGCATGGGCATCGCCAGTGCTGCCGGGTCTTTCGGCCAGTTCGCCATGCTGCCGGGCACCCTCGGGCTGATTGGTTGGCTCGGATGGTCGGCGGCGTTGCTGGTGCTGGGTTTGCTGGTGGCGCTGATCGTGCCGCTGGTGAGCATGCTCAAGGACAAACCGCTGCCGGTGCTCGGGCATGAGCAAACCCTGTCCGAAGCCTTGCGCGAGGCCTGCTCGCATTCCGGTTTCTGGCTGCTGGCGTTCGGCTTCTTCGTCTGCGGATTTCAGGTGGTGTTCATTGGCGTGCACCTGCCGGCGTATCTGGTCGACCAGCACCTGCCGGCCAGCGTCGGCACCACGGTGCTGGCATTGATCGGTCTGTTCAACATCTTCGGCACTTACACCGCCGGCTGGCTCGGCGGGCGGATGTCCAAACCGCGTCTGCTGACCGGGTTGTACCTGTTGCGCGCCGTGGTGATCGTGCTGTTCCTGTGGCTGCCGGTGACGACGACTTCAGCCTATCTGTTCGGCATGGCCATGGGCTTCCTGTGGTTGTCGACGGTGCCGTTGACCAACGGTACGGTGGCGACCTTGTTTGGCGTGCGAAACCTGTCCATGCTCGGCGGTATCGTGTTCCTGTTCCATCAGTTGGGTTCGTTCCTCGGCGGCTGGCTGGGCGGGGTGGTGTATGACCGGACCGGGAGTTATGACTTGATCTGGCAAGTGGCGGTTCTCTTGAGCCTGCTGGCGGCCGCGCTGAACTGGCCGGTGCGCGAGCGTCCGGTCGAGCGCCTGCAACCGCGTGCGAGCGCTGCATGAACCGTTTCTGGCCGCAGATCGTCGTCACTGCGCTTGGGGCCGCGTTGCTGGCGCTGGTGTGGTGGGGCTGGCATCAGGGCGGACTGGCGCTGATGCAGTTGGGCATGGGTGCTTGCTAGACCGGCGGGAGGGCGAGTAACGTCGGGGTCTGACGATTGCTCAAGGATGCCCGACATGCTCAAGCGCTGGTGTGCTGTTCCCGCGTTGCTGATGGCGTTGACCGGACTGGCCCAGGCCGCAGACTGTCCGGATCTGTTGCAAGGTTCGTTGCCCAAGCTGCGGGCCAAGGAATCCATCGACCTGTGTCAGCGCTACGCCGACAAACCGCTGGTGGTGATCAACACGGCCAGCTTCTGTGGTTTCGCGCCGCAGTTCGAGGGGCTCGAAGCGCTCAATCAGCGCTACAAGGCCCAGGGCCTGGAAATGCTCGGCGTGCCGTCCAATGACTTCAAACAGGAGTCCAAGGACAGCGCCGAGACTGCCAAGGTCTGCTACGCCAACTACGGCGTGACGTTCACCATGACCGAGCCGCAGAAGGTCCGGGGTGACGATGCGACTCACTTGTTCCAGGTGCTGGCCAAGCAGAGCAGCGCACCGAAGTGGAATTTCTACAAATACGTCATCGACCGTCAGGGCAAGGTGATCGCCAACTTCTCCAGCCTGACCAAGCCGGATGATCCGGAATTTCTGGCGGCCATCGAGAAAGCCATTGCCTCCAAACCGCTGAAACCCTGATCGACGCCCATCAAAAAGCCCCGCCTCTGTGAAGAGAGCGGGGCTTTTTTAATGGGCGAGGCCTCAAATGGTAAAGCGCTCAGCTTCGCCGTACAGCATCAGAAGCGGTAGGTTGCGCCGACACCGAAGCCGTTTGCCGAGTTTTCATACTGGGAGTTGTAGGTCTGGCCACGATCGTTTTCGTTGCGGATGTTGACCTTCTCTTCCTTCAGGTACGAGTAGGCAACGTCGATGGTCAGGTCTTCGGTCGGGCTCCAGCCGGCACCGATACTGAAGATGGTCCGGTCGCCGGTCGGGATGCGTGGCGAGCGGTCGACGTTGTTGGTCGGCGCCTGATCGAAGGTCAGGCCGGTGCGCAGTACCCATTCCTTGTTCAGCTGGTAGGAGGTGCCGACGGCCCAGGCCCAGGTGTCATGCCAGTTCTGTTCTTCGGTGATCTCGCCGAACTGGCCAGCCAGGAACGGCTGAACACCGGAGTTCTTGACGGTGATCTTTTCCAGCTGGCTCCAACGGGTCCAGGTGGTACCGGCATAGACGTTCCACTGGTCGTTGATCGCTTGAGTGACCGAGAGGTCCACGGACTCAGGCGTGGTGATCTTCAGCGAAGCGTCGTACTTCTGGTTCGCGCCCAGACCGATTGCACCCAGCACACCGTAGTTGACCTTGGTGTTGCCTTCGAGCTTGTAGTCGACTTTCGAGTGATAGGTCAGACCCACGCGAGTGCTGTCGGTAGCCTGTACCAGCACGCCGATGTTGTAGCCCAGTGCGGTGTCGTCACCCTTGATCTTGACCTTGCCATCCGGCGCAGCCTGAGTGATCGACAGATTGGATTCCAACGCACCGTCGATGCGGTTGATGGTCGGGCCGAAACCGATCGACACGACGTCGTTGAACTTGTAGCTCACGGTCGGCTGGAAGGTAATGACCTGTACTTCGGACTTGCTGCCGAAGTAGCGACCGGCGAAGCCGTTTTCATAATCGGTAATCAGGCCGAAGGGAACGTACACACCCAGACCGAATGCCCAATGCTCGTCGATCGGCTTGACGTAGTAGCCCATAGGTACGGAGGTGAAGGGCACCATATCGCCTTTGTTGCTGCCGCCGTTCGGGCTGGAGCTGCCATCGCTGATATCGGTTTTTGCGTCGAGGAATGCAACACCGCCAGTGACTTGTTCGCGCGTGATGCGCGACATGCCGGCAGGGTTGCCGTAAACAGTGCTTGCGTCGTCGGCAGAAGAAGATCGCCCGGCGTACCCAGTCCCCATCCCGCTGATGCTGTGTTCGTTGATGGCAAAGCCAGCTGCGAAGATCTGGGTGGATGCCACGGTTACGGCAAGGCTAAGGGTGGTTTTGAGCATGACTTTTTTCATTATTAGAACTCCTGGTGATCACCGGGGCGAAAATTACCAACATTTTCGTCCCGGCGCTATAGCCTGTATGCCTTGAGTTAGAGCGGTTTTGTAGGACAATCCGACCAGATTCGCCACCCGTTGGGCGATGTTGTGAAACCGGTGGGTCAGCAAGCGACCTGATTCAGTGGTGAAACACAGGCCTGCCAGGCGCAGGTAAAATCGCGCAGACGACCTTGAGGCTGGAAGGTCTGGCGCCAGATGCGCGCCATGCCCAGCAGGTCGTCCGGCTCGGGGAGGGTGGGGTTTTGCTCTTCTACCAGCAACCAGGCGATGGCTGTGGCGTAACGCAGGTTGACGGTCAGTTCGAGGTGCGGGCCGCTGAGGAAAGCATGCTGGCTGGCGAGGCCGCGAACCAGGCTGGCGCGTTCCGGATCCAGCGCCAGGTAATGATCCCAGAGCGCCTGGTGACGGTGTTCGGCAATCCGGTACAGGCCGTGGCCACGGCGGTCATGCAGGGCGGAACCGAGGGCAGACTGGCTGGCGGCAATGCCCAGCAACAGGGATTCGGCAGTTGCGCAGTGGCGTCCCAGGTAGATCAGCGTAGGACGGATCACATAGCGGCACAGTTCGCTGGCAGCGATACCCATAAAACCCTCGGATCTTGTTATCGGGCGGCGAGACCTGAATGGGAGCTTGGCAGCTGTGGATCGACTCAGGCTCGCCGGAAGCGGATCACGCCGCTTGAGTTGAAGTGTAGTGTCATATTCGCGACGTAAAGGCCTGTTTTTAAAATATTTCCGGCGAGGCGTTATAACCGTTATATCGGTTGGTGCTTAAGCGGAAAGTGGCAAAAGTGAAACATCGGGCAATAAAAAGCCCCGCATTTTCAGCGGGGCTTTTGCTTTTGCAGCCATTTCGGCCTCTCAGGCGATCAATGCCTGACGGGTGCGATCAATCACGGCCTGCAGCGGTTCGGCGCTGGAGTATTGATCGGGGTACAGACGCTCGCTGTGGCGGGCGATCCCGTGTTCATTGACCACGGTGAAGCTGAAGCAGCCTTTGCGAGCGGCCATGATCAGGCAGTTCATTGGAGCAAAAGCGTTGGTTAGGGTGCGAATGGCATCCTGAGTCTGGATTTGAGTCGACATAGTTATTAGGTGTTCCTACAAATGACACGGATAAGAACCGTGCAACGTTAAAACGTTCCAGTAACGCCAACCACCTTTGGTCGAACGAAGAACCCGACTGGAACAAGGCAGCCAGTTCGAGCGCTATAAAAGTTGGCGCGCTTGGGCTGGCAGGTAGGTACTTAGGAGGACAGGCAACACATCGAGGGCAGAGGTTCTGGGCCCGGGGTGAAGATCCTGATCAATTTGCAGGTTGGTTCGGTCAGAGTAAGTGGTCTTCGCGACACCCTTTGCATTCGATTCAAAGGCTGTGTCGTCGCAAGATTTACCTGGAAACCATCGAGGGGTCGGTCCCGCTTTTGTCGGTGGAGGCTTCTGTGAGAGAAGGCTGACCGTGGGGTGTGTTCGACCGGAATTGACTTTCAGCTTGGTACTAACGCCGCGGATACTAACGGAACGATCCCCGGAAGGCAAACCCGCTGATCAAAAAAATTCCGGAGGCATTGCCCAGGCCCCCGAGACTGCCCCGATCTGGCTCACATCATGACCGTCGGTCGCCACGACATGACCGGCGCTGAAGCTCGGCGCAGGGGCTTATCCCCAGCCCGAATGCCAAAACGACCCGAAAAGGCGCATCGATATAACCGCGTAACAGGTACTTGTGCACATTAGTTGCGCAGACTGTAACGGCGCTGTCACAACGATCCTGACCCCGATGGCTGCCTGCATCGAAAGTTTAAGTCAATGAAAAACATCGCTTTTTTTAACTGGTGAAAAAATCGTCAGTTTGACTGCGAGCCCCATTCCACAAGGCTTTGCGGCGACTGGAGGACGGTTGTCCACTGAGTTATCCACAGCTTCTGTGGATTGTCCCAAGCGCTTGCTCTAGCACGGGCGTGCCGGGTTTTTTCGACTTTACCTGTGCGAAAAAAAGAGTAGAGTGGCGCGCCTTCCGATCTGTCCCACAGTGCTTTATGAAGTTTCGTTCAGCTCCAGAATCTGTTACCTCCCAACCCCCTCGTGTTACCGCCCCCAAGCGATTTTCCGTGCGCGTGGCCGAATGGCTGCTCGACAGCCCGCGCCTGGGCGACAGCCAGAATGCCAAGCACCTCGCCGGCCGCCTGCTCAAGCAACCGGCCCGGGAAGGGGTGGTCGCGGCGCAGAGTCGCCTTGGCCAGTTGATGTGCCGCGAGTGCGGCAATGCCCGGGATCGCCGGATCGGCCAGGACCTGCTGCGCCAGGCCGCCCGCGCCGGTGACCGACGCGCGCAACAGGAACTCGGCCTGATCGAAGACTGAGCTGTCCAAGACCTGGCGCCTTGGTTAACCTTCAGGCTTTATCGGATCGACGGGAATCACTATGGCGATGGACTTGACCAGCATCCTGCTGGGGCTGGCAGGCGCAGCCGTGCCGCTGCTGGCACTGGCCTGGCAGCTGCAACGCCGGGCCAGTCAGAACCAGTCTGAAGTTGCGCTGCTCGAAGAGCGGCTGGCCATGGCACAAATGGCCCAGGACGGCCTCACTGCACAACTTGAAGCCTGCCGCGATGAAATCGCCGACCTCGGCCAGGCCAACGCCTCCAGACAAGCGGATCTCGCGGCCGTGCGCCGGGAGGTCGAGCTGTTGCAGATCGAGCGCGATGACGCCCGTGACGCCGCCCACGCCTGGAACCTCGAACGCGCCAACAAGGAAGCCGAATTACGGCGCCTGGACGCCCAGGCGGCTTCGCTGAATGCCGAATTGCGCGAGCAACAGGAAAGTCATCAACAACGCCTGGATGACCTGCAAGGTTCCCGCGACGAGCTGCGCGCCCAGTTCGCCGAACTGGCCGGCAAGATCTTCGATGAGCGCGAACAACGCTTCGCCGAAACCAGCCAGCAACGCCTCGGCCAATTGCTCGACCCGCTTAAGGAGCGCATCCAGTCATTCGAAAAACGCGTCGAGGAAAGCTATCAGGCCGAAGCCCGCGAGCGCTTCTCGCTGGCCAAGGAGCTGGAGCGCTTGCAGCAACTGAACCTGCGCCTCAGCGACGAAGCGACCAACCTGACCCGCGCCCTCAAGGGCCAGAAAACCCAGGGCAACTGGGGTGAGCTGATTCTCGAGCGCGTGCTTGAGCACGCCGGGCTGGAAAAGGGCCGCGAGTATCAGACTCAGGTCAATCTCAAGGGGCCGGACGGCGAGCGTTTCCAGCCGGACGTGATCATTTATCTGCCGGGCGACAAGCAAGTGGTGGTCGACTCCAAGGTCAGCCTTACTGCGTATCAGCAGTACGTCGCGGCGGACGACGATGCCATCGGCCAGATCGCCATGAAGCAGCATGTGCTGTCCTTGCGCAGCCACGTCAAAGGCCTGGCCGGCAAGGATTACAAGCGTCTGGAAGGCTTGCACAGCCTCGATTTCGTCTTGCTGTTCGTGCCCATCGAAGCGGCGTTTTCCGCCGCGTTGCAGGCCGAGCCGACGCTGTTCCAGGAAGCCTTCGACCGCAACATCGTGATCGTCAGCCCGACCACGCTGCTGGCCACTTTGCGAGTCATCGACAGCCTGTGGAAGCAGGAGCGCCAGAGCCAGAACGCCCGGGAAATCGCCGAGCGCGCCGGTTGGCTGTACGACAAGTTCGTGTTGTTCATTCAAGATCTGGACGAAGTCGGCAATCGCTTGCAGCAACTGGACAAAGCCTACAGTGCAGCGCGCAACAAGCTGACAGAAGGGCGCGGCAACCTGGTCAGCCGCAGCGAACAGCTCAAGTTGCTCGGTGCGCGAGCCAGCAAAAGCCTGCCGGCGGATCTGCTGGAACGCGCAATGACCGATGCCGACGGCTTGGTCGAACTGCCTGAATAAGCCGCTCTGCTAGAGCGGCAAATAGCGACTCAACAACGCCCGCAACGCCGCCGGTTTTACCGGTTTGGCCAGATAATCCAGTCCCGCCGCGTGCACCTGCGCCACGGTTTCCGGATGCCCGTCGGCACTGATCACCACGCCCGGC
Organism: Pseudomonas fitomaticsae; assembly: GCF_021018765.1. Classification (GTDB taxonomy): domain Bacteria; phylum Pseudomonadota; class Gammaproteobacteria; order Pseudomonadales; family Pseudomonadaceae; genus Aquipseudomonas; species Aquipseudomonas fitomaticsae. The sequence goes on from NZ_CP075567.1 coordinate 2,127,226, forward strand.
ACCGGCTCGCCCAGTCTTGTGCGCAACCAGGCCATCAGATCGGTGCCGGTTTCGCCGTGATCCAGGTGGTAGTCGACCAATGCCAATTGTGGGCGCACGCCGTCGTCGAGCAGCGCCGCGCATTCTTCGCGGTTGCGCGCGGTCCACACCTGACAGCCCCAGCGCGTGAGCAAACTGTTCATGCCGATCAGAATGCTGTCTTCGTTATCGATGCACAGCACCTGCGCGCCGCTGTGCAACTTGCCATTGATTTCCACCGCCGCTGGCGGCTGTACGGTCTGCGCTTTGGCCAACGGCACGCGGACACTGAACACGCTGCCGCGCCCCGGCCATGAGCGCACGCGCAAGGTATGGCCGAGCACGCGGCACAGGCCATCGGCGATCGCCAGACCCAGGCCCAGACCTTTTTCGGCGCGGGTCTGGTGACTGTCGAGGCGTTTGAATTCCTCGAAAATCACTTGCTGTTTGTCCTCCGGAATCCCCGGTCCGCGATCCCACACTTCCAGACAGATTTCGCCTTTGCGCCGACGCACGCCCAGCAGCACCGGGCCTTTTGCGTAGCGGAAAGCGTTGGTGAGGAAGTTCTGCAGAATCCGCCGCAGCAACTTGATGTCGCTGTCGATGCGCAATTGACTGCCTCGTACGCGGAAACTCAGGCCCTGTTCCTGGGCCAGCGCCTTGAACTCCGCGCCGAGAATATCGAACAGCTCATTGACCGCGAACGGCTTGCGATCCGGGTTGATCTTGCCGTTTTCCAGGCGGGAAATATCCAACAGGTCGCTTATCAGGTCTTCGGCCGAACGCAGCGAACTGTCCAGATGCTGCACCAGTTTTTGCGCTTCGCCGCTAAGGCCGTCGTCCTGATGGGAGAGGGCGGCGGAGAACAGGCGCGCCGCGTTCAACGGCTGCATCAGGTCGTGGCTGACCGCTGCGAGGAAGCGGGTCTTGGACTGGTTGGCCGCTTCGGCATTGCCCTTGGCTTCGGTCAGCGCGACGTTGAGTTGCGACAGTTCCTGAGTCCGTTCGCTGACCCGTTGCTCCAGCCCTTCGTTGGCCTCGGTCAAAGCCTGCTCGGCTTCGCGGAACGCGGTGATGTCGGTGAAACTCATGACGAAACCGCCGCCGGGCATCGGGTTGCCGATCAGCTCGATCACCCGGCCGTTGGGGAACAGCCGCTCGGAGGTGTGGGCGCGACCCTGACGCATCCAGTGCAGGCGCCGGGCGACGTGAACTTCCGCTTCACCGGGGCCGCACAAACCACGTTCGGCGTTGTGGCGAATGATGTCGGCAATCGGTCGGCCAACGCTGATCAAGCCGTCCGGGTAGTTGAACAGCTCTAGGTAGCGACGGTTCCAGGCCACCAGTCGCAGCGATTGGTCGACCACGCTGATGCCTTGGGTGATGTTCTCGATGGCGCCTTGCAGCAGCGCGCGGTTGAACTGCAGCACCTCCGAGGCTTCGTCGGCGATCCGGACCACGTCCTCCAGCTGCATTTCCCGCCCTTCGATGGCGGCTTTTACTACAGCACGCGTCGAAGAGGCGCCGAGGACACCTGCCAGCAACCGTTCGGTGTGGGCGATCCATTCGCCGTCGGCGTTCTGGTTCGGGTTGAAGCCTTTGCCCTGGCGATAGGCGAAGCGAATGAAACTCTGCCGCGCGCGCTCTTCACCGACAAAGCGTGCCGCCAGTTGCAGCAGGTCGTCGATCTGCACCGCCAGCATCGAGCGTGCGCTGGGCCGTGCACTGATTTCCTGACCGATGAAGCGTCCGGCCTGCCAGTGCTCCGACACCCGTGTACGCGACAGCACAGAGACCCAGGCAAACAACGTGAAGTTGCCCGCCAGCGACAGCACCACGCCTTGGGTCAGCGGGGTGATCGGCAGGTTCAGCGGATTGCTGTGCAGCCAGGCGAGGCCGGGGAAACTGTCCAGCGACCAACCGAGACTGCGCGCAGCGATCGGCAGGATCAAGGTGTAGAACCACAGGAATGTGCCGGCGGCGAGGCCGGCGAACACGCCGCGGCGGTTGGCCTGTTTCCAGTACAGCGCGCCGAGCATCGCCGGGGCCAGTTGAGTGACTGCCGCGAAAGCGATCTGGCCGATGGTTGCCAGGCTCGCGGTCGAGCCGAGCAAACGATAGCTGACGTAAGCCAGCAACAAAATCACCACGATGCTGACCCGACGCACCGAGAGCATCCACTGGCGGAACACTTCGAACGGGCGCTCGGCATTGTTGCGGCGCAGCAGCCATGGCAACAGCATGTCGTTGGAGACCATGGTCGACAGCGCCACACTCGCCACGATCACCATGCCGGTGGCCGCCGATGCACCGCCGATAAACGCCAGCATCGCCAGCGCCGGGTGGGCCTGGGCCAATGGCAGGCTGATAACGAAAGAGTCGGGGATGACCGAGCTGGGCAACATCATCTGACCGGCCAGGGCGATCGGGACTACAAACAATGCCGCCAGCGCGAGGTAGGCCGGGAACACCCATTTGGCCAGGCGCAGATCCTGCGGGTCGATGTTCTCGACCACCGTCACGTGGAACTGCCGGGGCAGGCAGATGATCGCCATCATCGCCACGCCAGTCTGCACGATCATCGACGGCCAGTTGATGGTTTCTTTCCAGTATTCCTCAAGGCGCGGGGCGAGCATTGCCTGATTGAACAGGTCGTCGAAACCGTCATACAGCCCGTAGGTGACGAAGGCGCCGACGGCGAGAAAGGCGAACAGTTTGACCAGCGATTCGAAGGCAATCGCCAACACCATGCCCCGGTGGTGCTCGGTGGCATCGAGGTTGCGCGTACCGAAAACGATGGTGAACAGCGCCAGCACCAGCGACACGATCAGCGCCGTGTCCTGGGCGCGGGTGCCCATGGCGTCGGCGCCGGCACCAATCAGCAGGTTCACGCCGAGGACGATGCCTTTGAGTTGCAAGGCGATATAGGGCAGGACGCCGACCAGACAGATCAGCGCGACGACCACCGCCAGCGATTGGGATTTACCGTAACGGGCGGCGATGAAGTCGGCGATGGAGGTGATGTTCTCCTGTTTGCTGATCATCACCATTTTCTGCAGCACCCACGGTGCACCGAGCAGCAGCAGGATCGGCCCGAGGTAGATCGGCAGGAACGACCACAGTTGTTCGGCGGCCTGGCCGACCGCGCCGAAGAACGTCCAGCTGGTGCAGTAGACCGCCAGCGACAGGCTGTACACCCAGGCACGCACCCGTGGCGGCAGTGGTGTGCTGCGACGGTCGCCGTAGAAGGCGATGGCGAACATGATGGCCATATAGGCCAGGGCGACGGCGGCGATCAGCCCGGTGGACAACGACATGGAACACTCCCGACAGAAAACGACCGGACTCGCGCCCGGTCAGACAGTCTCGCACGGGCGCGGCGGTTAGTCAGTGTCGACCAAGGTCGTGGCGTGGCGGGGTGTCGCAGGAACAGAACCAGGCAGTTCTGTGGTCAGTCCGGTTTGAGCGCGATGTCGATCAGCCGGTGCAGCTCTTCGACTTCCAGCGGCGCTGCCGAAAACAGAATGCGGAACACCACCGGGGACACCACCAGATTGATCAGCCGATCCACGCTCGGCGACGGTTCCTCGGGGTGGCGCTCGATGATGGTCTGCAATTGCGCGCCGATGATCGTTACGCAATAGCCCGGCGTCGCACTCGCCTGCACGTCGCGCATCATGTTGCGCCCGGGTTCCGAGCTCATTTCGTCGAGATATTGTTCCGCCCACGCGCGGATATCGCTGTGCAGGCTGCCGGTTTCCGCCGGCTCGCTGTCGGGACGCATGCGGGCGAGGGCGACGTCCGCGAGCAAGGCCGCCAGATCTCCCCAGCGCCGATAAATCGTCGACGGCGTCACGCCCGCGCGCGCCGCGATTTGCGGGACGGTCACCGTTGAGCGCTCCTGTTCTTGCAGAAGCGCGCGGACTGCCGAGTGAATCGACTCCTGCACCCGGGCACTGCGACCGCCGGGGCGTAAACCTTCTTTAATAGCCATGCGGCAGACCTTAACACAAAGAATTTGCTTTAAGCGCAAGCCAAGAGCACACTCCGCAAAAGCAAAAAATTAGCTTTTGCGGAGTGTGCCCATGACCAGCCTTGCTTCCCACCGTTCCAGCCTGTGGTTTCTGGCGATTACCTTACTGAGTTTTCTCGCCGCTTCCACTGCGCCGACGCCGTTGTATCACTTGTATCAGGATCAGCTGCATTTTTCGGCAGCGGTACTGACCCTGATTTTCGGCGTCTACGCGCTGAGTCTGCTGGCCGCGCTGCTGACGGTCGGGTCGCTGTCGGATCATCTTGGACGCAAACCGGTGATCTTCACCGCCGTGATGCTCAATGCGCTGGCGATGCTGCTGTTTATCTACGCCGACAGCGTGGGCTGGCTGATCGGCGCGCGTGTGCTGCAAGGCTTCGCCACCGGCATGGCCACCGCCGTGTTGAGTGCGACACTGCTGGATACCGACCGTCAGCAGGGGCCGCTGATCAACAGCGTTGCTCCGTTGCTGGGCATGGCGTTGGGCGGCATGGGTTGCGGCTTGCTGGCCGAGTTCGCCCCGGCGCCGTTGCAGTTGACCTATTGGTTGCTGCTCGCGCTGTTTGTGCTGCAGGGCATTTATGTCTGGCACCTGCCGGAAAGCGTTACGCCGCAGGCCGGGGCATGGGCTTCGTTACGGCCGACCCTGCACGTGCCGGTCCAGGCGCGTTCAACGTTATGGCGAGTATTGCCGCTGAACACCGCGACCTGGGCGCTCGGCGGTTTTTATGCCTCGCTGGCACCGTCGCTGGTGCGCACGGCCACCGGTTCCACCTCCAACCTGATCGGCGGCGCGACCGTGGCGGCGTTGACCGTGACCGGTGCGCTGATGATCTTCACGTTGCGCAATCGTCCTGCCTCCCGGGCGCTGCAACTTGGGGCGAGCCTGCTGCCGGCCGGTATCGTGCTGATTCTGTTGGGCGTGCACAGCGCCAGTCTGTCGCTGTTCTTCTTCGGCACACTGGTGGCTGGTTGTGGCTTTGGCTCCGGTTTTCTCGGTGCGGTGCGCAGTCTGGTGCCGCTGGCATTGCCTCATGAGCGTGCCGGTTTGATGTCGGCGTTCTATGTGCTGAGTTACCTGGCGTTCTGCCTGCCGGCGTTGCTGGCCGGGCACTTCACCCACAGCTTGGGCCTGCTGGCCACCACCGATGTGTACGGTGCGGTGTTGATCGTGCTGGCGGTCGGTGCGCTGCTGATGAGTTTCCGGGCGCAAGCGGCAAAGACCTGCAGCGCGCCATAAGCCTGCGGATTCGGTTAGCCTTGGGCAGCCCATTCATCTCACGGATCGCCCCATGAAGATTATCCGCAGCAAGTCCTTCACCGCCGAGCGTGCCTGGGGCGCGCTCGACATCGCCAACATGAACGGCATTACCACGCGCCTGCACTGGACCGATCAGCCGTACAAATGGCACGTGAACGATGGTGAGGAAGTGTTCGTGGTGCTCGACGGTCAGGTGCTCATGCATTACCGAGAAGAGGGCGAAGAAAAGCAGGTGCAGCTCGATGTCGGTGACATCTTCTACGCGTCCGTCGGCACCGAGCATGTTGCCCACCCGCAAGGCGCCGCGCGGATTCTGGTAATCGAGACTGAAGGTAGCGTTTAAACCTATATCTGTAAAACAGATAACAGTTAGAGATATTACCCGTTATATAGATATTCGATTCGGTTCTACCATGAGCTCAACCTCACCTGAGGACAGGAGTTCATGATGATTTGCCCCAACAGCGCCAAACCCGGCATCAAGCCTTTCAGCCAGCTTCAGCATCCCCGTGAAGTAATCCGCCAATTCACCCCGAACTGGTTCGCCGCGACCATGGGCACCGGTGTACTGGCGTTGGCGCTGGCGCAATTGCCTATCGCCATCCCGGGGCTGCACGCCGTGGCCGAAGGGCTGTGGATGTTCAACATTCTGTTGTTCGTGCTGTTTACCGCTGCCTACGCCGCGCGCTGGATTCTGTTTTTCGACGAGGCGCGCCGGATCTTTGGGCATTCCACGGTTTCGATGTTCTTCGGCACCATTCCCATGGGGTTGGCGACCATCATCAACGGCTTTCTGCTGTTCGGTCTGCCGCGCTGGGGCGACGGTGTGATTCAGCTTGCCGAGGTGTTGTGGTGGCTGGACGTGGCGATGTCGCTGGCCTGCGGTGTGTTGATCCCCTACATGATGTTTACCCGTCAGGAACACAGCATCGATCAGATGACGGCGGTGTGGCTGCTGCCTGTGGTAGCGGCGGAAGTGGCGGCGGCCAGCGGTGGACTGCTGGCGCCGCATCTGGCCGATGCGCACTCGCAACTTGTGGTGCTGGTGACGAGCTACGTGCTCTGGGCCTTTTCCTTACCCGTGGCGTTCAGCATCCTGACCATCCTGTTGTTGCGCATGGCGCTGCACAAACTGCCCCACGAAAACATGGCAGCGTCGAGCTGGCTGGCTCTCGGACCGATCGGCACCGGCGCTTTGGGCATGTTGCTGCTGGGTGGCGACGCCCCGGCGATCTTTGCGGTCAACGGTCTGCCGGGTATTGGTGAAATCGCTTCGGGCCTGGGCCTGGTAGCCGGGATCACACTGTGGGGCTTCGGTCTGTGGTGGATGCTGATGGCGCTGCTGATCACTGTGCGGTACCTGCGTGACGGCATCCCGTTCAACCTCGGCTGGTGGGGATTCACCTTCCCGTTGGGCGTTTATTCGCTGGCGACCCTGAAACTGGGCAGCACGTTGAACCTGACATTCTTCAGCATGGCCGGTTGTGTGCTGGTGACGTTACTGGCGGTGATGTGGCTGATCGTCGGTAAACGCACGCTGCAAGGTGCATGGCGCGGCGAGCTGTTTGTTTCACCGTGCATTGCAGGTTTGAAGAAATAACCTGCAAAGATTAGGTAATGTGTGGCCTGGATCGCGGTTCGAGATTCTTATAAGCGTAGCCAGGCCACTTGCTACCTTCTCTTTCCAAAAACAACAGGGTCACACGGAAGATGAGTCACCCCTCACAGTTCAACCTGCTGCGCACCCGGCGCTTCCTGCCGTTCTTCATCACCCAGTCGCTGGGCGCGTTCAACGACAACGTGTTCAAGCAGTCGCTGATCCTCGCCATTCTCTATCGGCTGACCATTGAAGGTGACCGCTCCATCTGGGTCAATCTGTGTGCGCTGCTGTTTATTCTGCCGTTTTTTCTGTTTTCGGCATTGGCCGGGCAGTTCGGGGAAAAATTCGCCAAGGATGCGTTGATCCGTCTGATCAAACTGGCGGAAATCGCCATCATGGCTGTGGGATCCGTCGGCTTCCTGTTCGATCAACTGTCATTGATGCTGGTGGCGCTGTTCGCCATGGGCACGCACTCGGCACTGTTCGGGCCGGTGAAGTATTCGATCCTGCCGCAGGCATTGCGCGAAGACGAATTGGTCGGTGGCAACGGGCTGGTGGAAATGGGCACGTTCCTGGCGATCCTGGCCGGGACCATCGGCGCCGGGGTGATGATGTCGTCGGCCAATTACGCGCCGGTGGTGTCCGCCGCGATTGTCGGCATCGCCGTGCTGGGTTATCTGGCCAGTCGCAGCATTCCCCGCGCCGCGGCGGCGACCCCTGAAATGCGCCTGAACTGGAACATCTTCAGTCAGTCGTGGGCGACCTTGAAACTCGGTCTGGGGCAGACGCCTGCGGTATCGCGCTCGATTGTCGGCAACTCGTGGTTCTGGTTCGTCGGGGCGATTTATCTGACCCAGATCCCGGCCTACGCCAAGGAATGGATGCATGGCGACGAAACCGTGGTCACCCTGATTCTGACGGTGTTTTCGGTCGGTATCGCGCTGGGTTCGATGCTGTGCGAGAAGCTTTCAGGGCGCAAAGTCGAGATCGGCCTGGTGCCGTTTGGCTCGTTCGGGCTGACCGTTTTCGGGCTGTTGCTGTGGTGGCATTCCGGTGGAATTCCGGAAAGCGCCGTCGGCCATAGCTGGATCGAAGTGCTCGGTTTTGGCCATGCCTGGGCGGTGTTGATCGACGTGCTGGGCCTGGGGATCTTCGGTGGTTTCTACATTGTGCCGCTGTACGCGCTGATCCAGTCGCGCACTGCCGAAAACGAGCGGGCGCGGGTGATTGCCGCCAACAACATTCTCAACGCGCTGTTCATGGTGATTTCGGCGATTGTCACCATCGTGTTGCTGAGCGTGGTCAAGCTGTCGATCCCGCAGCTGTTCCTGGTGGTGTCGCTGCTGAACATCGGCGTCAACGCCTATATCTTCAAGATCGTCCCTGAGTTCAGCATGCGTTTCATGATCTGGCTGCTCAGCCATTCCATGTACCGCGTCGAGCATCGCAACCTTGAGGCAATTCCCGATGAGGGCGCGGCGTTGCTGGTGTGCAACCACGTGTCGTTCGTCGATGCCCTGCTGATCGGCGGCGCGGTGCGTCGGCCGATTCGCTTTGTCATGTACTACAAGATCTACAACCTGCCGGTGCTGAACTTTATCTTCCGCACGGCGGGGACTATTCCTATCGCCGGACGCCAGGAAGACATCCAGATCTACGAAAAGGCCTTCACCCGGATTGCCCAGTATCTGAAGGACGGAGAGCTTGTTTGCATCTTCCCGGAAGGCAAGTTGACTGCCGATGGCGAGATCAACGAGTTCAAGGGCGGGCTGACGCGGATTCTCGAAGAGACGCCGGTGCCGGTGATTCCGCTGGCATTGCAGGGGTTGTGGGGGAGTTTCTTCAGCCGCGATCCCGATAAAGGTTTCTTTCACCGGTTGTGGTCGCGGGTGACGCTGGTGGCGGGTTCGCCGGTCGCCGTTGAAGCGGCGCAGCCAGCCGAGTTGCAGGCGTTGGTCGGGGAGTTGCGCGGGACTGTCAGATAATCATTGGCTGTGCTGGCCTCATCGCGGGCAAGCCCGGCTCCCACAGGATCTCCAGTGAACATGGATTTTGTGTACACCCGGAAACCTGTGGGAGCGGGCTTGCCCGCGATGAGGCCAGTGGCTTAAGCGCTGACTTTGAGCCCGATCAACCCGGTGACGATCAACGCGACACTGGCCAGGCGAATCAATGCCATCGATTCGCCGAACAAAATGATCCCGGCAATCACCGTGCCCACGGCACCGACGCCAGTCCAGATCGCATAGGCCGTGCCCAGCGGCAATTCCTTCATCGCCAGGCCCAGCAAGCCCAAGCTGACTGCCATGGCGGCAACGGTGAGAACGGTAGGCAGCGGACGGGTGAAACCATCGGTGTATTTAAGGCCGACGGCCCAGCCGACTTCGAACAGGCCGGCGAAAAACAGAATGATCCAGGACATGAGAGACCTCCATCGATTGACGGGGCCGTCCCCAGATTGAAAACTCGATTGAGCCGCAGGGTCGTCCCCGCGTGGCGCACATACTACCTAAAATTGTGCGCCACGCCTTGATCCGGGATCAGTCGGCCGCTTGTTGCGCCAGCGTCTCACGGTCTTCTTTTTCGCTCATCCGTCGGAAGTACGTCGAAAGCAGCGCCCCGGAAATGTTGTGCCACACACTGAACAACGCGCTTGGCACCGCCGCCAGCGGCGAGAAATGCGCACTGGCCAGCGCAGCCCCCAACCCTGAGTTCTGCATACCGACTTCCAGCGCCAGGGACTTGCGCTGCGGCAGCGGCAGGCCGAACAGGCGTCCGGTGAAATAACCCAGCAGATAACCGAAGCTGTTGTGCAACATCACCACGGCCATGATCAGCAGGCCGGATTCGGCGATCTTCGCCTGACTGGCGGCAACCACGGCGGCGACGATGATCACGATGCTGACCACGGACACCAGCGGCAACACTTCCACCGCGTGGCGCACCTTGTCACCAAGCACTCGTTGCGCGACCACGCCGAGGACGATTGGCAGCAGTACCACTTGCAGGATCGACCAGAACAACTCCATGAACGAAACCGGCAACCAGGCCGAGGCCAGCAGCCAGATCAGCGCGGGCGTCAGCAGCGGGGCGAGGAGGGTGGTGACGGCGGCGATGGCCACCGACAGCGCCAGGTCGCCACGGGCCAGCCAGGTCATGACGTTCGATGAGGTGCCGCTCGGGCAGCAACCGACCAGAATCACGCCGACGGCGATTTCCGGCGGCAGGTGAAAAACCTGGCAAAGCAACCATGCCATCCCCGGCATGATCACGAAGTGCGCAACCACGCCCAGCGCCACACGCCACGGATGACGGGCGACGGCGGCGAAGTCGTCGAGTTTGAGGGTCAGGCCCATGCCGAACATTACCAGCCCGAGCAGCGGCACGATCGCGCCTTTCAGGTGGAGGAACCACGCCGGTTGCAGGAACGCGATCACCGCGAAAATCAGGACCCAGTAAGCGAAGGTGTTGCCGACAAAACGACTCAGTGCAGCCAGTGCGCGCATGGCCTGTTCCTTATTATGTGAAAACGCCACCGAAGCGGTGGCGTTTGAAGATAACCCAAAGACTGCGCAGAGGCTTAGATCCCCTGCGGAGTCTCTTCGCCGCCCAGTGCTTCAACCAGCGCCGGCAGGAAGTCGCCGAACGTCAGCATCATCAGGGTGAAGCTGGCGTCCAGTTGGCCGAGGGCTTCGTCGCCGCCGTCCTGTTCCGCCTGATCCTGCAACAGATCTTCGAATTTCAGGCGCTTGACGGTCATCTTGTCGTCGAGCATGAACGACAGTTTGTCCTGCCAGGCCAGCGACAGCTGAGTCACAACCTTGCCGGTGCTCAGGTGCAGCTGGATTTCTTCGCTGGTCAGGTCCTGACGCTTGCAACGCACGATGCCGCCGTCTTCGTGGGTGTCGCGCAGTTCGCACTCGTCCAGCACGAAAAAGTCCGGGGCGGCTTGCTGGGTGGTGACCCATTCGGTCATCACGGCGGTCGGCGCGGTTTTCACGGTCAGCGGGCGAACCGGCAGGGTGCCGATCACTTCACGCAGGGTGGAGAGCAGGTCTTCGGCGCGTTTCGGGCTGGCCGAGTTGACCAGGATCAGGCCCTGTTTCGGCGCGATGGCGGCGAAGGTCGACGAGCGGCGGATAAAGGCGCGCGGCAGGAACGCTTGGATGATTTCATCCTTGATCTGATCGCGTTCCTTCTTATAGACCTTGCGCATCTGCTCGGCTTCGATCTCTTCGACCTTTTCCTTGACCGCGTCACGCACGACGCTGCCCGGCAGGATGCGTTCTTCTTTACGGGCGGAGATCAGCAGGAAGTCACCGCTGACGTGCACCAGTGGAGCATCTTCGCCCTTGCCGAATGGCGCGACGAAACCGTAGGTGGTCAACTCCTGGCTTGCACATGGACGCGCCAGTTTGGTGGCCAGTGCAGTTTCCAGCGCCTCGGCATCGACAGGCAGGTCTTGGGTCAGGCGATAGATAAGCAGGTTTTTGAACCACATGGGGTGAGTCTCTCCTTTATACAAAGGGGGGCATTATTGTCTTCGCCGGGTCATAGGCCAACCCTTCTCTAAGCCTTTGGAAGGGCTAAGAAAATTAATTAAAAAAGTGCTTGCCAGAGGTTGGGTCGCTCCGTAGAATGCGCGCCACACCGAAGCGAAGGGTGATTAGCTCAGCTGGGAGAGCGTCTGCCTTACAAGCAGAATGTCGGCGGTTCGATCCCGTCATCACCCACCATTCGTTTCAAGTGTTTAGCGCAGCGGTAGTTCAGTCGGTTAGAATACCGGCCTGTCACGCCGGGGGTCGCGGGTTCGAGTCCCGTCCGCTGCGCCATATTCGGTAACCTGGAACACTGAACGCCAGGTCACCACGGAAAAACCCGCCAAGGCGGGTTTTTTTCTGCCTCGAGTTGTACATGCGGGATGCGTTGTTTCACCGGTTTTCGGATTTTTTTGAAAAAAACTTCAATTAAATCAACACATTACGAAAATCTGTGGCATAATGCGCCCCGTAACGAAGCGAAGGGTGATTAGCTCAGCTGGGAGAGCGTCTGCCTTACAAGCAGAATGTCGGCGGTTCGATCCCGTCATCACCCACCATTCGTTTCAAGCGTTTCGCGCAGCGGTAGTTCAGTCGGTTAGAATACCGGCCTGTCACGCCGGGGGTCGCGGGTTCGAGTCCCGTCCGCTGCGCCATATTCGGTAATCTGGAACACTGAACGCCAGATCACCACAGGAAGCCCGCCTAGTGCGGGCTTTTTGCTGTCCGGGATTTGGCTTCTACCGGGCCTGAACATGAGAAAGCGACCTATGACGGTCGCTTTTTTCGTTTCTGGCGCGACTATTGCGCCGAGTTACGACTGTGGCGGTAATCGCTGACCGCTTCATACACCGCTTTACGCAACCGGTTGATCCCGCCAATCGGACGATGGGCCTCGATACCAAACCATGGATTGAACGACAGGTTGTCGCATTGCAGGTTCAGGGCCGGGGTGTCGAAGTCCTGCGGGGGCAGGGTGATCCTCGCCACTGTCTGGAATGGGCTGTCCTGTTCGCGCCATTCGATGCTGGTGTCCTCGATCGGCATGTACTTGTTCGCGTCCTGCCGCTGGATCTGCAACACGAAACACGCCGGAGTCCGGTCGGTCGACAGCTGTTGATTCAGCGCGTTGCGCAGGAAGTTCGGCAGATCCTGGTTCTGTTTCGGCAAGGTATAAGCGGGGCAGCGCTCCGGATCCGGCATCACCCGGAACTTGGCATTGGCCTCGCCGAACTTGTAGGGCGATACCGAGAAATAGGTCGTGCGGGTCGGGCTTTCCGGTGGTGGCGAAAGGGTTGCCAGTGCAATGAACAGATGCCGGATTTGCCAACTGCGCGGATCCCACCCCGGAAAAAACGCCATGACCTTCTTGCCGTCAGCCTGAGCGGCCACATTCTGACGATACTCGGCGACATCGCTGACAAAGAAGTTCGGGTGACTGAACATCACGAAATCCTGCTCGTGCAGCCCCTGACGGTCACCCAGCAATTGCTTGCCCGGCACATCGAGCAACTTGATCGCCATGCCCCGGGCATCGCGGATGCTGTCGAATTGCGGATAGGCGTTGCCGTTGGACAGGCGCATCGTCGCTTTCCAGAGCTTGCCCGGTTCGCTGAAGACGCCCTGGCGCAATTCCTGAGCCAGATCCGGCAACACCTGCACATCGGCCTTCACGCAGCCATGGGCCTTGGCATGGGCATCGCGCAGATAGCGAGTGCTTTCGCGGTGCTGATCGACGATGCGCACGGCGGTCTGAATCACGTCCTGGGTCATGGCGGCTTCGCCGTCCGGAATCTGCTCCAGCGCCGACACCGGGCCACGGTGCTGCCAGGCGAACCAAGCGGTCGTAAGGGCCCAGCCGATCAGACCGATCACCAGCAGGATCAGCAGGGTTTTGCCCAATAACCGTCCCAGCCAGAGCCAGAAACGCGCCAGCATCGAAGGTCTTTTTAAGGAATTGAAGATCATGGCAGTTGCGCCTCCAGCGGGCCGCCCAGCACTTTCAGGTATTCGAGCAGCGCCCAGCGCTCTTCTGGCTGCAGCAGTCGGCCGATGACGCCGTTACCGCGCTCGCCGGCGCGGAATTCGTGACCGCCGTTGTGGTTGCCGGTGATGCGGGTGTCGAACAGGAAACCGTTGGTGAAGGCTTCGGTGCGGTAGCCCAGATGGCGCGGGTCGTATTCGAAGGTGCCTTTATAGAAGGTGGTGGCGCGCTCGTCCTGAGGCGACAGTAACTGATAAAGGCTCGGCACCGAGCCGTTGTGCAGGAACGGGGCCGTGGCCCACACGCCGGCAAGCGGACGCGCCTTGTACGCGACTTTTTCGCGAACGCCGATCGGCAGACCGAAGCCATCGAGCCGGGTTTTTTCGGCGGCGGTGACGCCCGCTTCACGGTACGCACGGTTTTCCACGAAGGCGGTGACGTAAGCCAGTCCCTTGGCCACTGACAGCTGGCTGAGGTCCAGCGGCTCCTTGGGTTTGGGGTGCAACTTCACGTCCATCTGCTCAAGCTCCGCCGGATTCCATTGCAGGGCAGTCAGGTCGAAGCGGTGATTGGCAATGTTGTTGGCGGCATTCGGGTCGGTGCCGATGACGTCCACCGGAAGCATGTGCAGATGTTGCACCCAACGCTCGCCTTCCTGGGTCTGACGCGGGACGTGGCATCCGGCGCAATTCTCGGCGAACAGGGCTCGCCCCTTGGCTGCCAAGGGTTTGTCGACGACGCCGAGCAATTCTTCAGGCCAGGCTGGCGGTCGCAGTCTTTGCAGGGTTTCTTCGATCTTGTGCAGATCACGCACACGTACGCTGGAGGCATAGCGCTCATCGCCCTGCAGCGGCTGACCGTTGGCGTCGAAGAAATTCAGAGTGGCGCCGACACCCAGCGCCTCGCCGATATTACGCGCCATCGGCTGCTGCGCCGAACCGTTCCACTGCACCCAGTCGAAGGTCCACATGTCCCACAGTTGCGGGTAATCCACCGGGGCGTTGGCCACGCGGTAATTGCTTGGGGAGATCGCATCGCCGAAGGTCGCGTTGGCGATTCGGCCGAAGGCATCGGTGCGGCCCGGGCCTTCTTCGGTGGGGTAGAGGCCACGGTGAGTGTCGTTCCAGGCCACTTTGATGAAAGTGTTCAGTGAGCTTTTGAAGTCTTTGCGCAGTTGTTCGTGGCGTGCGTCGTAGTCGTTGCCTAGCACATGACGGGCGAAGCGCTCGAATTTCCACGGGTTGTAGTAAGTCGAGGTAAGACTGGCGACCAATGCCTGTCCGAAACTGCCGCCACGCAATGTAGGAACGCTGGAAGGCAACACGTGCTGAGCCGAGCCGCCGTCGATGCGTATTGCCTGGCCATTGAAGTGCAATTCACCGGTGTGGCAGGCCGCACACGTGATGTCGAGATATTGCTCGGCGCTGCCGGGATTCTGATGTCGGGCGAAACCGACCGGTAGATTGCCCGGGTTGTCGGGCGTGGCTTTTTGCTGCGGATCGATCAGAAACCCGAAGCGCGCAAGGTATTCCGGGGAGGCAAATCGCTGCTGCGAGAACGGCAGCTCCAGCGCCTGAAACCATTCGTAACGAAGGCCTTTGACCTGTGTGCCCTGCGGGGTGAAGTAGTAGGTCTGGCGTTCTTGCTCAGTCCACTGGTTCAGGTAATGCACCTGTTTTGCAGGCGCAGGGAAGGGCAATCTCGGATTGGCGACATAGTAAAGAACCACCGCCAGAACCAGTCCCAGCAGCACCACGATCAGCATCAGTACACGGAATAAGAGGCGCAAGATGAACATCCTTGTCGAGTTGTTGCGCTGTTATGCCTGAGGCGGGTCGTGTGCGGCAAGTGGCCATTACGCCAAGTGTTGTGGGAAGCGGCATCAATCGCTGTCGGCGAAAGATGACAGAAGCTTCATCGTGGCTTTCGCCAAATGCTTTTTAATCCCTGAACTTATCGGAAGATTCCTGCTCTCATGCCGGTAGCCATTGGTCGTGGCGGCCTGATAAGCTCGCGGCTTTACTCGATTGCCCTTTCGGCGCATGAACAAGGAAATAGCATGAAACAGCATCGGTTGGCGGCGGCGGTTGCCCTGGTTAGCCTGGTACTCGCGGGTTGTGATTCGCAGACCAGCGTAGAGCTGAAAACCCCGGCGCAAAAAGCTTCCTACGGTATCGGCCTGAACATGGGCAAGAGCCTTGCTCAGGAAGGCATGGATGATCTGGACTCCAAAGCGGTAGCCCAGGGCATCGAAGATGCCGTCGGCAAGAAAGAACAGAAGCTGAAAGATGAAGAACTGGTCGAAGCCTTCGCTGCGCTGCAAAAGCGTGCTGAAGAACGCATGGCCAAGATGAGCGAAGAGTCGGCAGCCGCCGGCAAGAAATTCCTCGAAGAAAACGGCAAGAAAGCCGGCGTGACCACCACCGCTTCCGGTCTGCAGTACGAAGTGGTCAAGAAAGCGGACGGCCCACAGCCCAAGCCTACCGATGTCGTGACCGTTCACTACACCGGCAAGCTGACCAACGGCACCGTTTTCGACAGCTCCGTCGAGCGCGGCAGCCCGATCGATCTGCCGGTCAGCGGTGTGATCCCGGGTTGGGTCGAAGGCCTGCAACTGATGCACGTTGGCGAGAAGTACAAGCTGTACATCCCTAGCGATCTGGCTTACGGCGCACAATCGCCAAGCCCGGCAATCCCGGCCAACTCGGTTCTGGTTTTCGACCTGGAACTGCTGGCCATCAAGGATCCAGCCAAAGAAGACGCCACCGCCAAGTAATCTGCGTCGGTTTCAACAACAACGCCTCGCTTATGCGGGGCGTTGTTGCATCTGGACGATGGTCGGCGTAAACAGACCGAACCGATGCCGGTCATGGCAGTCCTAGACTTTAAGGTTGCCCGTGCTAGACGCCCGGAGCCGCCAAGTCAATGAAATATTGGGATTTTTTATGTGAGTAAAAAACGCCCGATCTGAGCGCAGCCCTTATGAACCGGGGCTCTCAGCGTTGAAATGCAGCTCTGTTCACAAGGTTATCCACAATTTGTGTGGATAACATTTCAACGGGAGAAATAGATGAAAGCTCCATGGAATTTCGCCCGGTTCCTGCCATTGGCTGGACGGCTGCTGGCCCGTGGCCGTTTGCCGACACTGTTGTTTGCCGTGGCCAGCAAAGGCGCCGCCCAAGGCAATCGTCTCGGTAAACTGAAGGACGATTTGCGTTTGTTGCAGGCGTTGTGCCTGGCGTACTGGCGCGGCGAATACCGCGCGATCAGCGCCAAGGCGATCGTTTCTGTGGTGGCCGGTCTGATGTACTTCCTCAGTCCGGTGGATGCGATCCCCGATTTCATTCCCATGTTCGGCATGCTCGATGACATCGCCGTCCTCGCCTGGCTGATGAAAACCCTCGACGATGAACTGAATGCTTTCCGCCTGTGGCGTCAGCGCCAGGCGCCGGAAAAGCTCAGAGTGGTCGAGCGCCTGCCCGATACCCCCGAGCAACTTCAGCTTCAGGGCCCGAAAAAGTCCTGAATTGCGACAGCCTCTTATTCAGATAGATACCCCCCACGACCTTGGCCGCTGTTAGGATTACACTTCTAGGGAAAAGTGCCGACTCGCTAAGTGTTGTTGTCCTACGGGGTAGTCATGGATATTCAGATAATTGCACGCGATGGTGAACCCGAATATGCGGTTCTGCCATGGGCTCAGTATCAGGCTCTACTGAAAGCAGCAGGCATCAACGAAGCACCGTCGCAACCGGCTCCAGCGCCGCTTGCGGCCACCCCGGACCCGATTCTTCCAGGTCTGGATCAGTTACGCAGTTTGCGCGAAGGGAAGGGCATCGCCATCGAGGCGCTGGCCCGCACGGTAGGCATCAGCCCGTCTTACCTGGCCATGATCGAAAGTGGCGAGCGTCTGCCCGACGCCGCGATTCGCCGCAGCCTGGCCTGGGAGTTGACGGTGCCAGGGTGGAGGGAACAATCGTGAGCGTACGCATCAGTCGTCAACATTGGGACGGATTGCTGGGGGAGCTGGATCAGGCGCGCAGGCAGCGCCATCTTTTGACTTATCGAGCCTTGCTCGAACGCCTGCAATTGCCCACGCCGGCCATGCAGACATTGACCGCTGCACTGGAGCATCTCGCCGCACTGGACGCGAAAGCCGAACAACCGTTGCGCAGCTCGCTGGTGATCAGCCAGGGTGCCAGTCGCCTGCCACGCACCGGTTTCTTTGAATGTGTCGAGCGTCTGGGGCGTTTTTCCGGGCCGTCCGACGGTGTTGCCGCCGCCTCTTGGCATGCCTCGGAAGTGGTGCGGGTGTTTGAGTACGAGTACCCGGAATCGGCGGAGGCCTGAGTGTTTTTACGACTCAAGGCGCGGGCAAGTTACTGGCTGGCCCGTAGGCTGTTTCACTGGTCGTGGTTCGTCCGTCAGCCTCGCGGCTGGCGCTGGCTCGAAGGACAGTTTGCGCGCATGGCCAATTTGGGCGATGTCGGCGCGCAAAGTTTTTACGGGCACATCCTGACGTTTCGCGGGGTTGGCCTGGGCGCACGTGAGGAAGGTGTTCGGTTGCTGCAACTGGCGGCGCTGGCCGGGGATGGCAAGGCGGCGTATCAAGTCGGTGTCATCAGTCTTGCAGGTACGCCGAGCAAAGCGCCAGATCCTTCGGAGGCCGCTCGCTGGTGGACCATGGCCGCGAAGGCCGGGCACCCCTTGGCCGAACTCAAGTTGAAGGAGCTGGCCGGCCGAGACTCCTCTCAATAAGCAAATCATCTGTTCCGTGAACGGGGCGCGAGGGAAACCTCCCGCCCCGTTTTTGCGTCTGCCGTTCGATAAAAAACAGTTACAGACTTGTCCTACATCCTCCGCCTACTTGCCTGACTTCTTTTCTGATTGATCCCCCGCAAAGTCCCTCGCCTGATTTTTGCGCGAGGGAACGCACATGTTTGACCCGGTTTTTCGTTTCGAAATGCGCATGGAAATGCGCTGATGGATGCCGTCACCCGCATCGAGCAAGAACTCGACAGCTTTCCTCGCACCCTCGATCTCTATCGCGAACAGCTGAAGCACTGGCTCAGTCGCTCGGCAGATGGCGTCAGTCATGCGGCCGATCTGCCGTCACTGATGGGGATGGAGCGGATCATCCGTTTCGGCGAGCACAGTACGGCGGTCGCGATTGACGACGGCCGTTTCTCTTCTGCGGTCGTGCAATGCCCGGAAACCGGGCCGATGGAGATTGAGAGCAAGTTCGAGTCGGCGTACGACATTCCGTTGGGCGACATCGTTGTTGATGTGGTGGCGGTGGAGGGCGGTGCAGTCAAGTCGGTCACCCTCGATGCTCAGGGCAAAGGGGTTTTCACCGGTGAGGCGGGCAAGTTCTATCGGGTGGTGGTGAACAACGAGGCCAGCGAGCAGCAGGTTGATGCGCTGTTCGAATCCTACGATGGCCTGACTCGGCAGCTGGATGGCTGGCTGCGCAGCGAATGGCAGGGATTCAAGCCGCAATGGTCGCAGTCGGTGGCCACAGCAGCCGGGAACGGCATGCTGGCCGGGAGCTGGGCGGCGATTGAGGGAGTGTGGGACAGCATCGGGTTGCTGTCGGAGATTCTCAAGAATCCGCTCGAGTTTGGTGGTCGTCTGGGAGACAGCGCTACAGCGTTGGCCGAGTTCGCGGTGTCGATGCCCGAAAAGATGGAGCAGCTCCAACTGCTCGTCAGTGACGAAGCGGCGCTGTGTTTGTTGCTGCGTACTGCCAGCCTCTGGCTGGAAATGCTGCCTCCCAATGAGATTGCCGGGAAAACCGCCGAAGCGGTAT
The DNA here is from genome assembly GCF_021018765.1 of Pseudomonas fitomaticsae. GTDB lineage: Bacteria > Pseudomonadota > Gammaproteobacteria > Pseudomonadales > Pseudomonadaceae > Aquipseudomonas > Aquipseudomonas fitomaticsae. The sequence goes on from NZ_CP075567.1 coordinate 2,146,469, forward strand.
CGATGATGGTGGTGCAACTGCTGATCGATGTGTTGATCGGCGTTGTACTGACCTTTGTTGGCGCCGGTGCAGGGATTGCGTATCTGACCTTGCGTCTGGCGGATCGTGGCGCTCAGTTGTTGTCGGCGGTGATGCGTCTGGTGAAGGCGATGTTCGGCGTCGTCAGCACCTTCATCGGCTATGTGAACCAGTACAAATCCGTCGCCGCACGGGGCATTGCTGCCGGGCTGAAAAAAGGTCGCATGCAATTGCGTTGGGATGCCCGGCGTAATGCTTCTTTGAAAAAGGATGAGCACCACGACGACACGCCGGATCAGGCGAAAAATCCCAACGGTGACAGTGCCGATTGCGTCCCTCGGACCTGCACCAACGGGTGTCCGGTGTCGATGGTCACCGGTGAGGAACTGCTGACCCTGACTGACGGCGTGCTCGACGGGCTGTTGCCGTTCGAGTTCAGCCGCTTGTATCGCACCAGCGCGGCCGAGATTGATGTCGGGCTGGGGTTTGGCTGGAGTCACTCGCTGGCGCATCGGCTGGAGGTTGAGGACGATGGCGTGGTCTGGATTGACCACGAGAACCGGCGCACGCGGTTTCCGTTGCCGAGTGTCGAGCGGCCGGAAATCCACAACAGCCTGTCGCGGGCGGCGATCTTTCTGGGGGATGAGCCGGAGGAGTTGATTGTTGCGCTGGCGGGGGAAGCGGCGCGGTTTTATCACTTTCGGGCTGGGCGTCTGACGGCGGTCAGCGATGCCTATGCGAATCGTCTGACGGTGCATCGGGATCTTTCCGATCGGGTTCAGCGGCTGGATAACGGGGCCGGACGTTCGCTGCTGTTGCGTTACGAGCGGGCGCATCTGGTGGCGGTCGATTATCAGGTTTTTCGGGAGTCTGCCTGGCGTACCGAGCAGACGCTGGCCAGTTACCGCTTTGATGCTCGCCATCGATTGATCGAGGCGTCCAACGCCGTCGGCGAGACCGAGCGTTACGACTACGACGACCGGCACGTCATCCTGCAACGGCAACTGGCCGGCGGCGCGAGCTTCTTCTGGGAATGGGAGCGTGCCGGCAAGGCGGCGCGTTGCGTGCGGCACTGGGCGTCGTTTTCGCAGATGGACACGCGTTACGTCTGGGATGACGCCGGCCGTGTCACCGTGCATTACGTCGATGGGACTGAGGAAACTTACGTCCACGACGACACCGCGCGACTGGTGCGTCAGGTGTCGGCGGACGGTGGCGAGCAGCTCAAGGCCTACGACACGCAGGGTCGGCTGGTCGCCGAGCAGGATGCGCTGGGCGCGGTCACCGAATACCGCTATGACGATGCCGGACGGTTAGTTGCGCTGATTCCACCGGACGATGCGCCGACGTCCTACGAGTATCGCAACGGTTTCCTGCACAGCCGTTCGCGTGGCGATGCGGTGTGGACGTACCGGCGCAATGCCCAGGGTGACATCACCGAGGCGGTCGATCCGGACGGCCACGTCACCCATTACCACTTTGATGCGCAGGGGCGGTTGCGGTCGATCCGTTATCCGGATTCGGGTCGGCATGTGTTCGTGTGGAACGACCTCGGCCAGTTGGTTGAGGAAAGCCTGCCGGACGGTGGGGTTCGCAAGTTTTCCTACGACGTTTTGGGGCGGCGGACGACGGTTCAGGACGAGCACGGTGCGGTCACCCATCACGCCTGGGACGCCGTTGGCCGGCTGATTCAGACCACCTCGCCAAATGGCGCCACTCGAGCCTTCAGTTATAGCGCTTACGGCCAGATCACTGCCGAGCGCGATGAACTGGGGCGCATCACCCGCTACGAATATGACGACGATCTGCACCTGGTCAGCCGCCGGATCAATCCGGACGGTACCCGGCTGCAATACCGCTACGACCATGCGCAGCTGTTGCTGACGGAAATCGAGAACGAGTCCGGCGAAAAGTACCGGCTGGACTACACGCCCACCGGACTGATCCGACAGGAAACCGGCTTCGATGGCCGGCGCACCGGCTACGCCTACGACCGCAATGGCCACCTGCTGGAAAAGACCGAGTTCGGCGACGACGATTCGACGCTGGTCACCGGCTATCAACGAGATGCTGCTGGGCGCTTGCTGCTCAAGACCCTGCCGGACGGGGTCGAGGTCAGCTACCGCTATGACCGTTTAGGCCGTTTGGTCGGCGTGGATGACGGCCAGGATCACCCGCTGGCCTTCGAATACGACCTGCAGGATCGGCTGGTGCGCGAGCATCAGGGCTGGGGCACCCTGCGTTACACCTACGACGCCTGCGGTCAGCTCACTCGCCTGCGCCTGCCGGACAACAGCAAGCTCGACTACCACTACGCCAAGGGCGGCGCACTGACCGCGATCGACCTCAACGGCGCCTTGCTCACTCGCCACGTCTACCACAACGGCCGCGAACAGCAGCGCCAGCAAGGCCTGCTGCTCAGCGAATACGCCTACGACGAACAGGGTCGGTTAAGCGCCCACGCCGTAGGCCATCAGCGCAACTCGCTGTACCGCCGCGACTTTGCCTACAGCGCCAACGGCAACCTCGAACACATCGCCGACACCCGCCACGGCCAGCGCAGCTACCAGTACGACGCGCTCGACCGGCTGATCCGCGTACGCCACACCCGTGACGATGTGCCGGAAACCTTCGCCCACGACCCGGCCGGCAACCTGCTGATGCAGGATCGCCCCGGCCCGACACAGATCAACGGCAATCGCCTGCAGATGCAGGGCGACCGCCACTACGACTACGACGCCTTCGGCAACCTGATCCGCGAACGCCGCGGCCGCGCGCAAACCCTCGTCACCGAATACCGCTACGACAGCCAGCACCGCCTGATCGGCCTCACCCGCCCCGACGGCACCAGCGCCACCTACCAATACGACGCCTTCGGCCGGCGCATCCGCAAAACCATCGACGGCCAGAGCACCGAATTCTTCTGGCAAGGCGACCACCTGATCGCCGAAAACAGCCCGACCCAGCACCGCAGCTTCATCTACGAACCCGGCACCTTCCGCCCCCTGGCGATGCTCGACGGCCAAGGCCCGAAACGCGCCTGCCCGTTCTACTACCAACTCGACCACCTCGGCACCCCGCAGGAGTTGACCGATTACAGCGGCGACATCGTCTGGTCAGCCAAATACAGCGCCTACGGCAAAGTCACCTCGCTGGAACTGGCGACCGAGGACTACCTGAACCAGCCGCTACGGTTTCAGGGGCAGTACTTCGATGACGAAAGCGGCCTGCATTACAACCGGCACCGGTATTACGACCCGGACGTGGGCCGGTACCTGACGCCGGATCCGGTGAAGCTGGCGGGTGGGCTGAACCAGTACCGGTACGTGCCGAATCCGACGGGGTGGGTGGATCCGTTGGGGTTGAGTTGTAACTGCCCGGGAGGCATTTCTGCTGATGGACCTTATAGCGAAATTGTTCCAGGTGGAGGCTTAGAAGCCCATGAGTCTCGCGGTGGACATGCTATTGCGAGACATGTAGATAGATCCGAGGCTCAACTCAGGGCTAGGCTAGCGGCCGAGCCGAACATACCTATTGCGTCAACATTTCTAAATAGGTCAGAAGCTGAAGCTGCACTCTCGAATGTTATTAGAAACAACAAGGTGACAATTGATAATTTTGTGCAGGGTAATGCTAGCAAACTTGTAATTAATGAACAGGTGTCTGCTCCTGCTGGGGTGGGTGTAGTGAGGCAGAGCGGAAGGTTGGAGCCTTTATCCAGCATTAGATTGGTGTTGCGGCGAGATGCAACTTCACCGCTTGGATACTTTATTTTGACGGGGTTTGTAAATGAAAATTGAAGATTTTCCTAGCCTGTTTCAGTTTCTCGGGGCCTATTTTCATGAGGACTGGATGTGTGAGTTTGACTCAGCAGATGATGTTGTTAAATCTTTCATAGCGGACTCGGAATCTTGCGTGCTCGAGAAGGTGGTAAAGGAAATCGACTCTCTTTTGGCGATGAAAATTACAGAAAATGAAACTCGAGATTTTTTGCTGAAAAAAAATGGTTGTTGCTATTGCTATTGGAATGAGTGGCAAGACGGAAATTCGTGGTTGAAGCACGTTTCTGTACTTTTTAGTGAGGCTTCGCATAATGATGTTTAAGTGTTTCTTGGGATGTTAGTATTGTTTGATATTTGTTGAATAAGAAAGTGGTTTTAAGAGGAGTTGGTGTTGTGGTTGAGCTGAGTCGTAAAATTTGTTTTTTATTAAGGGTTTTGTTTTGTTGTAAAGGTATAGGGGTGTTTGTGAAGCAAAGGGCGAAGTTTCAGTTTCAGGAAGTTGAAGAGTCTGCAAATAATAAACAAGAGTTAAATGAGGAGGCTGCTGCTAAAGTTAAAAAGTTCCGAGGTGTTCACAGCTCTCGCTTTTTGAGTCACAAAGCACAGATGAATGCATATAACGAGGCAATGACAAGAGAATCCAGAAAAATGCCTCGCTTCACGGGAGAGGATAGGCTGGGGAATCTGGTGGTGAGGATGGAGACAGACAATATAGGTGAAGGATATGAGCCAAATCCTGCAGATCCATCTGATCCACGCTACATTGCTGAAATGAACGGCTTTGAAATGAAATTTGATTTCGAGACGCTAAAGCCTTGGGCTCTTTATCCAATAGAGAAAGCATAATGTTGATGCATCCTTATCTTGATATTCCTTATCGTCCAAGGTTGTCACACTTTCTCGGCGGGTTTGATACATATGATCGCGAGGAGAGCTTGGGTGAGACGCTGGCTGCGTACGATCCTGAGGATCCATCAGACAGAAGTATTTTAATCTCCAGGTACGTAATCCAGCGGTTTTCGAAACTGAGCTATCGGCATAAATTCGTTTTGTTTGCCGTATTGGGAGAGGCGCTTGAAAAAGGTAGTGATGTCTTTCAAGAGGTGCTGGAGCATGACCCATACTCTCACTCCTTGTTACCAGACGGCTGGGACGAGATGAGTGATCCAAAGGCGTTTTTTGAAAGTATGTACTTTCAGTTGTCCGAAGCGTGGATGGACGAGCTTTACAAGGCCAGCCAAGAAGACGCATCAACTTGGTAACTGCGACTTGGTACTCGCTGCGATTTTGTAAGATTTGGGGAATTCATAGGGTGAAAATTTAATTGCACGAGATTCGGTTATGTTGAATCACCGATGTCCGAGTGTAAGTGCTTCTGCAGGTGGCTGCGCGAACAGACTATCAATCAAATGCACACTATACCCCGGAACATTCTTCGCATGATGCTTCGCCTGCGAAGCCATTTCCGCCAATTGACTCGCATCCAGTTGCGCACACGCTTCAGGATGCAAATGCACCACGCCAATGGACAATGACAGCAACGGAAACTCCTGGCGAATACCCTGACGATTCGGCGCAACAAAACACCCAGCTTCCAGGTGTTCTGGACGGTAGAAGCGCCGACATTGGCTCTGGAAATCATCAAGCAACTGATTCAGCCGTTTGCGCCAATCCTCCGGGCCGAGCACCAGCAGAAAATCATCCCCACCAATATGCCCGACGAAATCGCGGGACGGGTCGACGCGTTCGTTGAGGCATTGCGCCAGACACAGCAGCACCTCATCCCCACGCCCATACCCATAGATATCGTTGAAGGGTTTGAAGCTGTCGATGTCGACATAACAAATGACCGACTCGCGCCCCTGTTGCAAAAGGCGGGTGAGGCATTGCTGAATCGGCACATTCCCCGGCAGCAAGGTCAGCGGATTGGCATAGCGGGCCTGTTGGATTTTCAGTTCGGTAATCAGTTTGAGCACGTCAATCACCCGACCCAGGCCCAGGTAGCTGCCGTTGAGGGTGATGATGAAATCTTCTTCGATGCGTTGCCGGGCGCGGCTGGTGATCAGGCGGCTGACCTGTTGCAGGGACTGGCTCATTTCGACGGCGAGGAAGTCGTCGTTCATCAGGCGGCTGATCGGTTTGCGGGCGAACAGGTCGGTGGCGAACGGTTTGAGCAGCGCATCGGATAACGAGTGACGATGAACGATCCCGCACGGCTGACCCTGTTCGTCGAGCACCGCGAGCGAGTTCAGGTTGGCCTGGCGGCGGAAGGCTTCCAGTACGGTGGCGGTCGGCGTGTCGCGATTCACGGCGGGTTGATCGTTGAGCAGGGCGCTGAGGTCGCTGCCTTCATCGTTCAGTGCAACGGCGCTGCTGTCGTGTTTGGGCATCAAGGCGCGGGCATCGCGCGGCGGGTGTTCCTGAGGGCGGCCGAGCAGGTAACCCTGCACCAGATCGACACCCATCTCGGTCAGCACTGCCAGTTCTTCCGGCAACTCGATGCCTTCGGCGATTACCTGTGCCCGCGAGGCCTTGGCGATTTGCAGGATCGATCCGACGAACTCACGCTTCAACGCGTCCTGATGAATGCCGTCGATGAAGTGTCGGTCGATCTTCACGTAATCCGGCCGCAGCTCCGACCACAGGCGTAGGCTCGAATAACCAGCCCCAAGATCATCGAGGGCAATCGAAAACCCCATGGCTCGATAGTGATGCAGCGCAGTTTGCAGCAACTGGAAATCATCGATCGGCGTCTGTTCGGTGAGTTCGATGACCACCTGGCTCGGTGGAATTCCAAAATCCTGCAGCAACTGCAGAGTACGCCCCGGCTGATGCGCCGCTTCGAGCAGGGATTCCGGAGAGACGTTGAGAAACAGCTTGCCCGGCAATTGCTGTTCGTTGAAACGACGACAGGCACTTTGCCGGCAGGCGATTTCCAGTTCGCTCAGGCGTCCGGCCTGGCGGGCCACGGCGAACAAGGCGATGGGGGAGTGCAGCGGGCTGTTGGACGGGCCGCGGGTCAGGGCTTCGTAGCCGAGAATGCGCCGTTCGGAGAGGCAAATGATCGGCTGGAACAGGCTGTGTAAACCGCTTTGAGTCAGGATCGAGCTCAAGGCACTCAGCTGTTCGGTCGTGGTCATGGCAATCTCTGGCGATAAAAAAAGGACTGGGAGCGTTCTCCATGAAGAGAACAGCTCCCAGTCCTTTATTGCACGACAGAATGATGACTGTTTGATGACGATCCGGGGATCGTCAGCATTAAATTGCCATCACCTTACTTCTTTGCGACCTGGTTGCTCAGCTTCAGGTAATCCAGCAGTACGCGCCCGGTCTCGCTCAGGTAGGCGTCGTCTTCCGGTTTGACCTTGTCCGGCTCGGCGGCTGCCAGGGCGTCGTCGTCTTCTTTCTTCAGCTCTTTGAGCGGTTCTTCGCCTTTGGCCTTGCGACGGATGTTCTCCATCGCCAGTTGCTTGGCGTCGATGTCGGCGTGCTGGGCACGGCGTTCGGCTTCATTGAGGCTGACGGTTTTTTCTTCCAGCAGCTTCTGCGCCAGGGCCAGCTTGTCGCGGATGAACACGAACTCCGCGTCCTTCGCGGAACGGCTGTCATGCTCGGATTTCAGCTGGGCCAGGTACGGCTTGAACGGGTCGCTCGCCGGTTTGATCGCCGCGCGGATGGTGTCCCACGGCATGGCTTCCGGCAGGGCGCTTTCGCCGATTTCCTTGGTGTCGATGATCGACGGGTAATCGATGTCCGGCAGTACGCCCTGATGTTGGGTGCTCTGACCGGAAACCCGGTAGAACTTGGCCAGGGTCAGTTTCAGTTCGCCATGGTTCAGCGGCTGAATGGTCTGCACGGTTCCTTTGCCGAAGGTCTGGCCACCGATGATCAGCGCACGGTGATAGTCCTGCATGGCGCCGGCGAAGATTTCCGAAGCCGAGGCGGACAGACGGTTGACCAGCAGCGCCATCGGGCCTTTGTAGAACGCGCCCGGGTTTTCATCCTCAAGTACATCGACCCGGCCATCGGCGTTACGCACGAGCACGGTAGGGCCCTTGTCGATGAACAGGCTGGTCAGCTCGGTGGCTTCCTGCAGGGAACCGCCGCCGTTGTTGCGCAGGTCGATGACCACGCCGTCGACTTTCTCTTTCTGCAGCTCGGTCAGCAGCTTCTTGACGTCGCGAGTGGTGCTCTTGTAGTCAGGATCGCCGGCACGGAAGGCCTTGAAGTCGAGGTAGAACGCCGGAATCTCGATCACGCCGAGCTTGTAGTCGCGGCCGTCCTGTTTCAGGTTCAGCACGGACTTCTTCACGGCCTGGTCTTCGAGCTTCACCGCTTCGCGGGTAATCGGCACGATCTTGCTGGTCTGGTCGTTCGGCGCATTGCTGGCCGGGATGACTTCCAGGCGCACCACGGTGCCTTTCGGACCACGGATCAGCTTGACCACTTCGTCCAGACGCCAGCCGACCACGTCGACCATCTCTTTGTTGCCCTGGGCAACGCCGATGATCTTGTCGGCCGGAGCAACCTGTTTGGTCTTGTCGGCCGGGCCTGCCGGCACCAGACGCACGACTTTCACCTGGTCGTTGTCGCTCTGCAACACGGCGCCGATGCCTTCGAGGGACAGGCTCATGTTGATGTCGAAGTTCTCCGCGTTATCCGGCGACAGATAGTTGGTGTGCGGATCGTAAGACATGGCGAAGGTGTTGATGTACGCCTGGAAGATGTCTTCGGCGCGGGTCTGGTCCAGACGCGCCAGTTGATTCTTGTAGCGCTTGGTCAGGGTTTCCTGGATCTGCTTCGGCTCTTTGCCGGCGATCTTCTGCCGCAGCACTTCGTCCTTGACGCGTTTGCGCCACAGGTCATCGAGTTCGGCGGTGGACTTGAGCCACGGAGCGTCCTTGCGATCGATCAGCAAGGTTTCCCGAGTGGTGAAGTCCATCTTGTCGACGCCTTTGTTCAGCTCGGCAAGGGCGAAGTCCAGACGCGCCTTCACGCGGTCCAGGTAGCGCTTGTAGATGGTGAACCCGGCGTTGAGGTCGCCGCTCTTGAGGAAGTCGTCGAACTGGGTCTTCCACTTGTCGAATTCGGCGATGTCGCTGGCCATGAAGTAGCTGCGCGACGGGTCGAGCAGCTTGATGTAGCTGTCGTAGATGATCACCGAGCGCGCATCGTCGAGCGGCGGCTTGCTGTAGTGGTGACGCTTGAGCAACTCGACGACGTTCAGACTGGCGATCACTTCGTCGCGATCAGGCTGCAACTTGTCCCAGCTGTTGGCTGCGAATGTGGTGCCCGACACCGGCAACAGACCGATACCGATGAAAAGAGCGAGGGCGGTGCTGGGGAGCAGATGCTTCATGCTGATTCGACGCGGGGACAATTGATAACGCATATTAGGCCGTCTTTGAAGTCGCCGGTACCTCTACGCTCTGTACGATAACTGTTGTTCAGCGTTCGTTCAGACCCCAGGGCCGGTCGCATAATGCAAAAAGCCCGGCGCTACAGCTTCGGGCTCAGTCCAGACTCACTATGGAGGCACTGTGAAGGCATTGCAAGGCGTTGAAGGTCAAGTGGCATGGGTTGATGAACCAAGTCCTACATGTGATGTAGGACAAGTTCGCATCCGAGTGGCGGCAGCGGGCCTCAATCGCGCGGATTTATTACAGAAAGCCGGACTTTATCCACCCCCTCCGGGTGCCAGCCAGGTGCTGGGTCTTGAGTGTTCCGGGGTGATCTGCGAGGTCGGCGCAGGCTCGTCCTGGCAGGTTGGTGACCGGGTCTGCGCCTTGCTGGCCGGGGGCGGGATGGCGCAAGAGGTGGTCGTCGACGGACGGCATGTGCTGCCGGTTCCGGAAGGTGTATCGCTGATTGAGGCCGCTGCCTTGCCCGAGGTGTACGCGACCGTCTGGCTGAATGTGTTTCAACTTGCGGCGCTCAAACCGGGTGAGAAAGTTCTTCTGCATGCCGGGGCCAGTGGCATCGGCTCAGCCGCCATTCAACTGTGCAAGGCTTTCGGCAATCCATGCTGGGTCAGCGTCGGCTCGGCTGAGCGACTGGCCTACTGCGAATCGCTGGGTGCACAGGGCGGGGTGGTTCGCACCGACGATCTGGAAAGCCTGCGGGATTTCGGGCCGTTCGATGTGATTCTGGATCCGGTGGGCGGCAACTATTCGGCGTTGAACCTCAAGTTGATGGCTCAGGACGGCCGCTGGGTGCTGATCGGCCTGATGGGCGGCCGCGAGGCAAAACTGGATCTGGCCCAGGTATTGGCCAAGCGCGTGCAACTGCTGGGTTCGACCCTGCGCAGCCGTGACGATCAGTTCAAGGCTGACCTGTTCAGCGATCTGAGCCAGCACGTGTGGCCACTGTTTTCCGAAGGGCGCTTGAAGCCGCAACTGGCCAAGGCGTTCCCGGTCAAGGATGCCGAGGCAGCGTTCGCCGAGCTGGCGAGCAACACCGTGGCAGGGAAGCTGGTACTGGTGATCGACGAAAGCCTGAGCTGATCATCGATGCTTGTGGGAGCAGGGCTGCTCCCACAGGACAATCGCTTACTTCCAGAGGTGAATCGGCCAGCCGGATTTTTCGGCCTGCTCGCGTAACACCGGATCCGGATTGACCACATGCGGGTAATCCACCTTCAGCAGCAGCGGCAGATCATTGCGTGAGTCGGAGTAGAAACTCGCGCCCTCAAGGTTTTCCTCTTCGGCGTCCAGCCATTCCAGCAAGCGGGTGATCTTGCCTTCGCGGTAGGTCAGGGTGCCCACGGTGTGGCCGCTGTACACGCCATGCGCCACTTCCAGTTCGATCCCCAGCACCTCATCGATGCCCAGCCGTTCGGCAATAGGTTTGACCAGGTGCGTGCCCGAGGCCGAGATCACCAGAATCCGGTCACCGGCCTTGCGGTGGGCGGCGATGGTTTTGGTGGCATCGCTGAAGATGATCGGTTCGATGAAGTCTTCCACCCACGGCCCGACCAGATGCTCGACTTCTTCCGGGGTGCGGCCGATCAGCGGTTCGAGGCTGAAGTCCATGTAGTCTTCCATGCGCAACTTGCCATGGCTGTAGGCGTCCATCAGCTCGTTGTTCCTGCGCATGAACGACTCGGGATCGACCCAGCCCAGGCGCCCCATCTGCTCGCTCCAGAGGGTGGCGCAGTCGCCGTGGATCAGGGTTTCGTCCAGATCAAAAATTGCCAGGGCCATCAGTTCAGTTCCCTCTTGGGTGTCAGCAAAGTCATCAGGCTACCTCACACAGGGCGGTGGGATCGATGGAAAGTGACAGGCGCTGACCGTCGGGATGCAGATCCGCCGCCGAGCGGTTGAGCACATCCACCACCAGTTCCACGCCCCGGGCTTCGACGCGGTAGCGAATCACGTTGCCCAGCAGGCTGTGGCTGCGGATTTGTGCGTCGGGCTCACCGTTTAGGCTCAGCTCGATAGCCTCCGGGCGAATCGCGATGCGGTGGTTGATCGGCCGCTGCAACAGCTTCGACGCACTCTCGGCATCCAGCAGGTTGTAGTTGCCGATGAAGCCGGCGGCGAACACGTCGACCGGCGCGGTGTAGAGGGTTTCGGCATCGCCGCTCTGTACGATCTTTCCCTGATTCATCAGGAAAATCCGGTCAGACATGGTCAGGGCTTCTTCCTGATCGTGTGTGACGAAGATCGTGGTCAGGCCGAGTTCGCGCTGGATCTGACGGATCTGTTCGCGCAGGTGTTTGCGAATCCGCGCGTCGAGGGCCGACAGCGGTTCATCCAGCAGCAACAGGCGCGGACGGGTGACCAGCGAGCGGGCGAGGGCGACACGCTGGCACTGACCACCGGACAGTTGATGCGGATAGCGACTGGCGAAATCGTTGAGTTCAACCAGTTTCAACACTTCGGCAACCCGCTTGTGGCTGTCGTCGGCGTTGACCTTTTGCATGCGCAAACCGAAGGCGACGTTCTGTTCGACGGTCATGTTGGGGAACAGCGCGTAGCTCTGGAACACCATGCCGATCCCGCGTTTCTGCGGGGTGAGCGGCACGATATCGACGCCATCGAGCAGAATCTTGCCGCCATCCACTGGCGTCAGACCGGCGATGCAACGCAGCAGGGTGGATTTGCCGCAACCGGACGGGCCGAGCAGGGTGACGAATTCACCCTTCTGGATTTCGCAGTTGATGTCGCTGAACACCGTGGTGCCCGCGTAGTTTTTTTGCAGGTGTTGGACGCTGACATAGCTCATTCGCTTTTGTCCTTGTTCAAGATGTTGGCGACCCAGGTCAGGACCAGCACGAAAAAGAAGTAGGAGATCACCAGTGCGCTGGTGAAGTGGCCACTGCTGTTGCGCATGTTGTTGAGGTAGACCTGCAGGGTTTCGTAGCGGGTGCCGACCAGGATGTTGGCGAACACGAACTCACCGAACAGGAACGAGAACGACAGCAGCAACGCGACCATCAGGCCTTTGCGCAGGTTCGGCAGCACCACCAGGAAGGCTGCCTGAAAAGTGCTGGCGCCGAGCAGTTGGGCGGCGTCCATCAGGTCGCGCAGGTTGATCGCTTGCAGGTTGTTGGTGATCGCCCGGTACATGAACGGCAGCGCCACGGTGAAGTAGCAACCGATCAGGATCCACGGTGTTCCGACCATCGCAAACGGCCCGGAACCGTAGAGTTGCAACAGGCCCACCGACGACACCACCGGCGGCACCGCGAAGGGCAGCAGGATCAGGATGTTCATCAGCGCATCGAGTTTCGGGAAGTGGTAATGCACCACGAACAGCAGCGGCAGGATCAGCACCACCGACAGAATCAGCGCGCCGACGCACACCAGCAGCGATTGGCCGAAGGCGTGCAGAAAGCGCGGATCGCTCCACAGCTGGATGTACCACTTGAAGGTGAAACCGCTGGGCAGGATGGTGGCCGACCAACTGCTGGCGATCGAGTAAATCAGTGTGCCCACCAGCGGCAGCAGCAGGATAGCGAACAGCAGATAGACCACGACGCGGTGGTAGACGCCGGTCGGACCGGATTCAGCGCGAGACATGGTAGCTCCTCTTCAGCAGCAGTTGATGCACGACGGTCACCAGGGTCATCAGCGCCACCAGCACCACGGCCAGGGCACTGGCCAGGTTCGGATCGAGAGAAATGTCGCCGGACACCATCGCCGCAATGCGGATCGGCAATACGTTGAAGTTGCCGGTGGTCAGCGCGTAGACCGTGGCATAGGCGCCGAGGGCGTTGGCCAGCAGGATCACGAAGGTGCCGAGCAGGGCCGGGGTCAGCACCGGCAGGCCGATGTGACGCCAGAACTGCCAGCCGTCAGCGCCGAGCAGTGCGGCGGATTCACGCCAGTCTTCACGCAGGGCGTCGAATGCCGGGTACAGCAGCAACACGCCGAGGGGAATCTGGAAGTAGGTGTAGAGGATGATCAACCCGGTTTTCGAGTACAGGTTGAAGTCCTCGATGATCCCGGCCTGCTTCAACATGATGGTGATGCTGCCGTTGAAGCCGAGCAGGATGATGAACGCGAAGGCCAGAGGCACGCCGGCGAAGTTGCTGGTCATGTTGGCGAAGGCGTTGACGAAGTTGCGCAGCTTCGAATCGACCCGGCGCAGGGAGTAGGCGCCCAGCACCGCGATGATGATGCCGAACACACTCGACCAGAAACTGATTTCGAGGCTGTACTGGATCGCCTGCAGATAGAACTTCGAATTGAAGATCTTGCTGAAGTTGGCAAAGCCCCAACCGAATTCTTCCGATTGCAGGCTGTTGATCATCACCCAGATCAGCGGGGCGATTTCGAACACGATAAAGAACAGTGCGAAAGGCACCAGGCACAGGGCGGCCAGCCATTTACCGCGAGTCATTGAGTTCACTTGAGCAACTCCCGGCACACAGGTTTGTCATGGGGCACGCCGAGCAGTTCGCAGACGGTGCCGCAGATGTCGGTCTGCTTCGGCGTGGCGTCGGTGTTCAGGCTGAAGGCGTCACCGAGTACGAACAACGGCACCTGACGTTCTTCCGGCAGCAGGCCGTTGTGCGAGCGGTCGTTGTTCATGCCGTGGTCGGCGGTCACCAGCACCTGGCAACCGGCGTCGAGCCAGCCTTGCAGGTAGTCGGCGAGGATGATGTCGGCGCTGCGTGCGCTGTTGCGGTATTGCGGGGTGTCGAGGCCGTGCTTGTGCCCGGCGTCGTCGATGTTCATCGGATGGATCAGCAGAAAATCCGGGGCATGGCGCAGGCGCAGGTTTTCGGCGTCGGCGAACAGGTGCGAGTCCGGATAGTGATCGTTCCAGTAGAAGTGGCCATGCTGGATCGGTAGCGTCGGGTCATCGGTATGCCGATCCCGTGCTGCCACGAACGGCGAGCGGTTGTAGAGCTCACTGACCCAGTGGTACGCCGCAGCGGCGGTTTTCAGACCGGCATCGCGGGCGTAGTGATAGATGCTGCGCTGATTGGACAGGCGCGAGACGTTGTTGTGGACGATGCCGCTGTCGATCGGTGGCACGCCGGTGAGGATGCATTCATAAAGCGGTCGGGACAGGGCCGGCAGCTCGCACTCCAACTGGTAGAGCGCGGCGCGTCCTGCGCCGACATAAGCCTGCAGATGCCCCATGGCGTGACGCGCGACCTCGTAGTTGAGGCCGTCGAGCACGACAAGGATGACGGTGTGCTTCATAGGGGCAAAAACTCCGCGAAACAGAAAATTCAGGTTCAACCCGGATCCCCCTGTGGGAGCGGGCTTGCTCGCGAAAGCGGAGTGTCAGTCGATAATTTTTTGACTGATCCACCGCATTCGCGAGCAAGCCCGCTCCCACATTTGGATCTTCAGCAGATCACAAAAGGGTGATCAGCCGCTTTATTTCATCTCGACGATGACTTCTTCGTTCCACTTCTGCGGCAGGGCCTTGGAGGTTTTTTCCCACGCATCGGCGTCCTTGATCGGCGTGACTTTCTTGTACTGCTCGTTCGGCAGCAGTTTGGCTTTCACGTCTTCCGGCAGGGTCAGGTGTTCGGCGCGGATCGGGCGGGCGTTGCCACGGGCGAGGTTGGTCTGGCCGGCGTCGCTGAAGATGTATTCGCGGGTCAGCTTGGCGGCGTTCGGGTTCTTCGCGTATTTGTTGATGATGGTGGTGTAGCCGGAAATCACCGAGCCGTCGGACGGGATCAGCACCACGTAGTCATCCGGGTTGGCCATCTTGGCCTTGTAGCTCAGGCCGTTGAAGTCCCAGACCACGCCGACTTCGATCTCGCCTTTTTCCATGGTGGCGATGGTCGGGTTGGCCATCGACAGGCGACCCTGCTTGGCGATGTCTGCGAACAGCAGCAGGGCAGGCTGGAGGTTTTTCTCGTCGCCGCCGTTGGCCAGCGCAGCGGCGAGTACGCCGTTGGCAGCCTGGGCCGCGGTGCTCACGTCACCGATGGAGACCTTGTATTTGCCGCCCTTGAGGTCAGCCCATTTGGTCGGTACTTCGGAGCCGTGCAGCAGTTTCTTGTTGACGATGAAGGCGATGGTGCCGGTGTAGGCCAGTGCCCAGTTGCCGTCCTTGTCCTTGGCCCATGCAGGCACCTGATCCCAGGTGGTCGGCTTGTACGGTTGCACCACACCTTGCTTGACGGCGATCGGGCCGAAGGCCGCGCCGACGTCGCCGATGTCGGCGGTGGCGTTGTCTTTTTCAGCGGCGAACTTGGCGATTTCCTGGGCCGAGCTCATGTCGGTGTCGATGTGTTTCAGGCCGTAGTTCTTGGCCAGGTCTTCCCAGGTGCCTTTCCAGTTGGCCCAGTCATCGGGCATGCCGACGCTGTTCACGGCGCCTTCCGCTTTCGCAGCGGCTTCGAGGGTTTTCAGATCATCAGCCGCCATGGCGGCGGTGCACATGGCAATGGTCGAGCCTAACAGTGTTGCCAGGAAAAGCTGTTTCATTCCGAAGCTCCTTGGTCGTGTTCAACGCTGCGATTGCGGTTTGTGTTGGTCTAGGTCAGCAATACCTGAGCCAATGTAGGGGGGCTGGATGACACTTTGATGTCGGCGGATACCCGACCCGCGTTTTATTTCTCCGGTATCGACGGCTGCCCGGTAAGCGTAGACCACCCGCAAAGTCCCGGTGGGCAAGGGACTTGGCCGATGTATTGCAAGTTGTCAGGACGACCGTTCGGTAGTTTTGTCATCTCTCGGTCATCTGCACTGCCTAGGCTTGCAACACAACCAAACGGCGCGATTGCTGTGCAGTTTTGCCCCGAAACAGTGCTGGTCTAGTCCAGATAGGTAACGTTGATGCGCGATGAGGCAACAAAAGCGGTGACAGCGATTGGCCAGATCCTTCAGGAGCAGCTCGACCACGGGTTGCTGGCGGCGGGGAGCAAGTTGCCGGCCGAGCGCAAGCTCAGTGAGCTGTTCGGCACGACGCGGATTACGGTACGGGAAGCCTTGTTGCAACTGGAGGCGCAAGGGCAGATTTATCGCGAGGAGCGGCGGGGCTGGTTCGTGTCGCCGCCGCGTCTGGCTTACAACCTGATGCAGCGCAGTCACTTTCACGCGATGGTCAGTGCGCAGGGGCGGGTGCCGTCGACCGAGGTGATTTCGGCGCGGTTGCAGCCAGCGTCAGCGGCGGTCTGTGCGTGGTTGCAGTTGCCGGCGTTGTCGAGCGTGATTCAGATATGCCGGTCGCGGCGGATCGATGGGCGGCTGGTGTTGTATGTGGAGCATTATCTGAATCCGCAGTTTTTTCCGGGGATTCTGGAGTTTGATTTGAATCAGTCGATTACCGAGCTGTATGCGCGGCATTACGATTTGCATTATGGGCGGGTGCGGTTCGAGATTGTGCCTACGTCTTTATCGGTCGATGCGGCGGCGGCGTTGCGGGTTTCGGTGGGGAGTCCGGGGTTGAGGATTGCTCGGGTCAATTATGATCAGGCTGGGCGGTTGATTGATTGTGATCTGGAGTTTTGGCGGCATGATGCGATTCACGTTGGGGTTGATGTGGTTTGACCTTGGCGGCCGCTGGGCCGATCAGGTTTTGGGTTGACTGTGTACATATCCGTTGCTTCGGGTGTTGCGGCTGGCGGTTCCGCTCTTACAGCGGCTCACTTTTCCAGACGCCGAAAAGTAAGCAAAAGGCTTGGCCCCTGCGTTCGGCACCTCGCTGAGGCTCGGCGTCCCTTCGCTCCGGGATTTATCCGGGGGCATCGCCTACGGTTTGCTTCGCTGCACCTCCTCTCGATGCATGCGGCTGCGCCGCACGGTCGCTGCGCTCCCACCCCCGGATGAATCCCTCCACTCAGCCTTCCGATGGGGCCGGCACGTCAAAAGCGGTACTCGAGCTAACGCTCATCGTGGTGAGTGGTGGGGAGGTTGGGCTATTCCTGAGTCTGGCCACCACCGCCTGCGGTGATCACTTGCACATTCATCCTCGGTGTCGCGAGGTCCAGGCCGGCTTCATCCAAGTGCCGTTTCAGCGACAGATTGAACGCCCGTGAAACTTCCCACTGTTTGATCGGTGCAGTCTTGAACCTTGCGCGCAGTATCGCGTTGCCGGATTCGAAGCTTTCCACGCCTTGAAACTCCAGCGGTGACCAGATGTTGCGTCGTTGCAGTGGGTCGGTGCGCATTTTCTGGCCGACGTCGCGCATCAGTTTGATGGCTTCGTCGATGCTCATGTTGAACGGCACGGCCACGCGGAAGATGGCGTAGCCGAATTCGCGGGAGTAGTTTTTGATGCTTTTGATTTCGCTGAACGGGATGGTGTGGACGATGCCGTCGATGTCCCGCAGGCGGACGGTGCGGATGGTCAGGCCTTCGACGGTGCCGAGGTGGCCGCCGACGTCGACGTAGTCGTCAATGGCCAGGGAGTCTTCGATGATGATGAACAGGCCGGT
Source organism: Pseudomonas fitomaticsae (assembly GCF_021018765.1). Taxonomy (GTDB): domain Bacteria; phylum Pseudomonadota; class Gammaproteobacteria; order Pseudomonadales; family Pseudomonadaceae; genus Aquipseudomonas; species Aquipseudomonas fitomaticsae. Next base: position 2,164,124 of record NZ_CP075567.1, read on the forward strand.
GATCAGGTCCGCTACGAGTGACTGCGCGCCGAAACCGATGGCCAGGCCGATCACGCCGGCACCGGCCAGCAGGGGCGTGACGTTCATGCCCATGTTCGCGAGGGCGACGATCAGGGCGATGATGAAGATCGCCACGAACAGCACGTTGCGGATCAGCGGCATCATGGTCTGCGCGCGGGCGTTGGCCAGGCCTTTGCGGGAGCGGGTGAGGGCGTGGTGGACGGCGGTGTCGCTGAGGATCCAGATCAGCCAGGCGAAGATCAGCGTGCCGATCAGGCTGAACAGTTTGACGCTGACGTCGTGGCCTTCGCCTTCGGTGAAGCCGATCAGTGACATGCCCCAGACCCGCAGGCCGAGTTCGATGAAGGCCAGCCACACCAGCAAATGGGCGAGGGTGTAGAAGAAGCTTTTCAGGCGCTCGGAATACAACGCGTGGCGTTTCGGCCCGCGTTGGGGTTTGAGGGCGTGGCGGCGGACGAGGCCGTTGATGACCATGCACAACACCAGCAGCACGGTGCAGATCAGCGACTGGCGCAGGGCGGTGCTGGTGTCGCCGGCGGAGACGAAGGTGGCGAACAGGGAGATGCCCACCAGCACCAGCGCCGGGACGTACCAGAAGGTGCCGAGGATTTCGATGGTGTCGCTGAGGGCGCGGCGGGTCAGGCGGCGGGATAGCGGCTGGTTGCGGATCAGGTGGGCGATCGGCCGGCGGAAGCGCAGGATGAACAGGCCGGTCGACAGCGCCGCGAGGACATTGGCAACCGTAGCTGCGGTGTGGGCCAGGTGTACGCCGAGGCCGGCCACCAGTCGCGGATCGCTCAGGGCTTCACCGAAGGCGGCGAAGCTGCCGATCAGCCACAACGGCCGGAATGCCTGGTGACGCAGGATGTACAACGCGCGATGGCGGTGCGGGCCGTCGAGTACGGAGAAGGCGATCACGCAGATCGCCGAGAAACACGTGCCGACCACCAGCGCGTAAGCCAGCACCATCGCCAGGCTTTTGCCCAGTGACGAGGGCAGTGCGTAGCTCATGTAGACCGTGATCACCAACGCGATCAGCCATGGCCCGAGCTTGCGCAGGGCGAAGCGCAACATGTCGAGGGCTCGCGGGTTTTGCGGCAGTTCTTCGGTCAGGCCGAAGCGCATGCGTACCCGGTGGCCGAGCCAGATCAGTGCGGCGGCGAGCAGGCTCCAGACCGCGAGGATCACGGCGAAGGCGAAGATGATCGGCAGCCATTCACTGGCCGGCAGCATCAGGCCTTTGAGCTCGTCCTGAGCCATGTCGAATTCGGCGGACCAGCGATTGAGCGGGCTGTCGGCGCCGGTGAACTGTTTTTCGAAGGTGGCGAGGGTGCCGCCGATCAGTCCCAGCACACCTTCCTCGGGGCTGGCCTGGGCTTTTTTCGTGGCGTCACGCAGTTTTTTCAGGTCGGTCAGCAACTGGGCGCGTTGCTTGTCGTTTTCCAGCGACTTGATGACTTCGTCCAGCGACTGGCCGAGCGGTTCCTGAGCTTCGGGTTGAGCCTTGCCGGAACCCGTGAGCAGTCCCGGCAGACCGGCGGCGTCGGCCGGCGCCGACGACATCAGGGTCATCAGGCAGACGAGAAACAGGCAGGGCAGGGCAAAAAGACGAGCGAACACTAGGCGGTCAACCTCGCAAGGGGCGGATCGGGCGAGTGTACGAGCCCGCCAGATTCAATGCGAGCCGGGCGCGGATTTATTCGTTGAGTTTGGCGAGGATCTTGTAGACCACGGTGGCCAGGATCATCAGCATGCCGATCCACATGGCGAATACACCGGCGTTCCTGTCACGGAAGTTGAAGCCGATGGCCAGCAGAATCATTCCGCACAGGATGGGAATGAGCATGGAGTGGAACGCAGACATCGAGATCATGGCGACAGCCTTGTCGAAGGGAATGATTTAAGTCTAGGTGGGTTTTCGATGGACGGTGCTGATGTGTATCAGAAATGAGCCGGTTTTACAGGCCGGGGGATCGCAGCCGGAAGCTGCGATCCCGGCTGTGTTCTACGGCAGTTCGCGACTGGCGTAGAACGCGCTCAGCACTTTGACCAGGTGTGCCAGGTCGTGACTGCCGCACAGTTCGCGGATCGAGTGCATGCCGAAGGTCGGCAGGCCGATGTCGACCGTGCGCACGCCCAGGTGGCTGGCGGTGATCGGGCCGATGGTCGAGCCGCAGCCCATGTCGCTGCGCACCACGAAGCTTTGCACCGGCACTTCTTCAGCCATGCACAGATGACGGAAGAAGCCGGCGGTTTCGCTGTTGGTGGCGTAGCGTTGGTTGCTGTTGACCTTGATCACCGGGCCGGCGTTGAGTTTCGGGCCGTGGTTGGCATCGTGTTTCTCGGCGTAGTTCGGGTGCACGCCGTGGGCGTTGTCGGCCGAGACCAGCAGGGATTTCTGGATGGTGCGTACGAATTCGTCACCTTCGGGCAAAAGACGGCGCAGGGTCTGTTCCAGCATCGGGCCGTCGGCGCCGCAGGCCGAGCAGGAGCCGACTTCTTCGTGGTCGTTGCACACCAGCACGCAGGTTTCTTCGGTGTCGGCGGTCAGCAAGGCTTGCAGGCCGGCGTAGCACGACAGCAGGTTGTCGAGACGCGCGCCGGCGATGAAATCACCGTGCAGGCCGATGACCGCTGCGCTCTGGGTGTCGTAGAAACTCAGTTCGTAATCCAGCACCACGTCGGCGTTGAGGCCGTGTTCGCGGGCCAGTTGATCGGTGAGCACCGCGCGGAAGTCCACGCGCTCGTCACCGGCGAACTGCGCGAGAATCGGCGGCAGTTCGGTCTGGGCATTGATGGCCCAGCCCTGGTTGGCTTCACGGTTGAGGTGAATGGCCAGGTTGGGAATGATCGCGATCGGGGCCTTGAAGTCGATCAGCTGGCTTTCGACCTTGCCGTCACGACGGAAGGTGACGCGGCCGGCCAGCGACAGATCGCGGTCAAACCACGGTGCCAGCAGTGCGCCGCCATAAACTTCGACGCCCAGCTGCCAGAAACCCTGGCGTTGCAGTTCAGGTTGTGGCTTGACCCGCAGACACGGGCTGTCGGTGTGGGCGCCGACCAGACGGATGCCGTCGTGCAGCGGCGAGTTGCGGCCCATCTTGATCGCGACAATCGAGGAATCGTTACGGGTGACGTAGTAACGCCCATTGGCTTCGGTGTGCCAGGTTTCGCGCTCGTCGAGGCGCACATAACCGGCGGCCTCCAGGCGTTGAACAAGGCTGGCGGTGGCGTGGAACGGGGTGGGGGAGGCCTTGAGGAAGTCGATCAGGCCTTGGTTCAACTCTTCGCGCATAAGAAGCTCCAGACAGCAATGGGCGGGAGTTTAACGCATCGGCCTGATGCTTGGGACATTGTGCAGAGTCAGAAAGGCGCCGGGCATTCGAAGCGCAAACGTTCGCCGGTTTGAGGGTGCGTAAAGCTGAGCATGCTCGCGTGCAGGCACAAGCGAGGCCAGGCGGCGAGTGCTTGTTCGTGGGCATAGAGTCCGTCACCGAGCAGTGGGTGACCGATGGACAGCATGTGCACGCGCAACTGGTGCGAGCGGCCGGTGATCGGTGTGAGTTCGACGCGACACCAGTCGCCACAACGCTCCAGCACGCGCCAGAACGTCAGCGCGTGCTTGCCGAGTTCGTGATCGACCACGTGGCGCGGTTTGGTCGGCGGGTCGTAGCGCAACGGCAGGTCGATGCTGCCACTGTCCAGTTCCGGCTGGCCCCAGGCCAGGGCGGTGTAGGCCTTTTCGGTTTCGCGGTCGTGAAACTGGCGCGACAATTCGCGATGGGTATCGGCGTCGCGGGCCAGAAGAATGATCCCCGACGTTTCCCAGTCCAGGCGATGGACGATACGCGCTTCCGGGTAGCCGTTTTCCTGCAGGCGGGTGATCAGGCAGTCCTTGTTGTCGTCGGCCCGGCCGGGGACGGAGAGCAACAGGGTGGGTTTGTTCACCACCAGAACGGCGGCGTCCTGATGAATGATTTGGACGTTGGACAACGGCATTAAAACAGCCTCGTAACAAATGCCAACGGCGGCTCAGGACCCCTCCGGTGTCGGAAGGGCCCTGAGCCGCCGTCGTTCCTGCCGGATCGACTCAGCGGTCTGGCAGGGTGATGTTGAGTTCCAGAATCGAGCAGCTGCCCTGGCTCTCCAGTGCCACGTGTACGTCGTCGTTGCCGATGTTGACGTACTTGCGGATCACTTCCACCAGTTCCTTCTGCAAGGATGGCAGGTAGTCAGGGGTGCTGCGCTGGCCGCGTTCATGCGCCACGATGATCTGTAGACGCTCTTTCGCGACCGAGGCGGTACTTGGCTTTTTGTTGGCACGAAAGAAGTCAAAAAGGTTCATTACCTACCTCCAAACAGACGCTCGAAGAATCCCTTCTTCTCGACATTCAGGAACCGGTGTTCTTTTTCCTTGCCCAGCAGGCGATCAACGGTATCGCTGTAGGCCTGGCCGGCGTCGCTCTGATCATCGAGGATCACAGGTACGCCCTGGTTGGAGGCCTTGAGTACGGCCTGGGATTCCGGAATGACGCCCAGCAGGCGTACGGCGAGGATTTCCTTGACGTCTTCAACGCCCAGCATCTCGCCTTTTTCGACGCGCTCCGGGTGGTAGCGGGTGATCAGCAGGTGTTCCTGGATCGGCTCTTCGCCTTTTTCGGCACGGCGGGACTTGCTGGCCAGCAGGCCGAGCATGCGGTCGGAGTCACGGACCGAGGACACTTCCGGGTTGGTCACGACGATCGCTTCGTCAGCGAAGTACATGGCCAGGTGGGCGCCTTTTTCGATACCCGCCGGGGAGTCGCAAACGACGAACTCGAATTGTTCCTTGAGCTCCATCAGGACTTTTTCCACGCCTTCCTGGGTCAGCGCGTCTTTGTCGCGGGTCTGGCTGGCGGCCAGCACGTAGAGGTTTTCCAGGCGCTTGTCTTTGATCAGGGCCTGTTGCAGGTTGGCTTCGCCGTTCACCACGTTGACGAAGTCATACACCACGCGGCGCTCGCAACCCATGATCAGGTCAAGGTTACGCAAGCCCACGTCGAAGTCGACGATCACTGTTTTGTGGCCGCGCAGAGCGAGGCCGGTACCGATAGCGGCGCTGGTGGTGGTCTTACCCACACCACCCTTGCCGGATGTAACCACGAGAATCTTGGCCAAGGTGTTTCACCCCTAAGGAAGAAGGACTGTTCAGCCCCTGAAAAACATCTCTAGAAAACTACTGCAGTCGGACAGCCTTGGCTGGAATTCGGCTTTTGGCCTTTTTCCTACTTCGTTTGAGCCGTTTTCGCTACGTTTTAGAGATGCTTGGAAAATGCGGCAGTATCCGTTAAAGCCGAATGATGTTCAACACGTCGCCCGACAGGCTGACCTGTACGCCCGAGCCCCACATCGGATCGCGACGCAGGTCTTCGGAAACCTTGTAATGGCCTGCGATGGAGATCAGTTCAGCGCTCAATTGCTGACAGAAAATCCGCGCCTTGGTGTCGCCCTTGACCCCGGCCAGCGCACGACCGCGCATCGGGCCGTATACATGGATGTTGCCATCGGCGAGAAGTTCCGCCCCCGGGCTGACCGAGGAAACCACCACCAGATCGCCACCCTGGGCATATATCTGTTGGCCACCACGTACTGGCGTGGTGATGACGCGGGTCGGTTTGACGGCTGGCTCCGGTGGCTTTTCCGGCTTCTTCGGTGCAACAGGTTCGGCAGTTTCCAACGGTCGCTCGCGGGCGCCGGACGGCGGCAGCACCGGGATGTCGATGGCGATGGCAGCGGCGATGTCTTCGATGCGGCTGGCGCGGATCGCCAGGGTGCGCAGGCCGTGCTGACGGCACACGCGCATCAGGCCCGGCAGGTCGACGGCACCTTCGCTTGGCGGGAGTTTGTCCAGCGCCAGAACCAGCGGCGCGTTGCTGAAGAAATTCGGTGCCTGGGCGACTTTGGCGGCCAATTGCCGATCGAGGCTGTCCAGGTCGTTGCGGGACAGCTCCAGCACTGTAATGGCGAGCATGCTGCCCTTCAGCTGGAACACGGGATCTTGGTCTTTCGGTTCGGTTTGGCTCATGTCGGCATACAACGGCTTGTCACTAAAAGTGCCGAGACTTATAACGAGAACGCCCGCAGGCCGCAAGCCGGGTCGAACGATGTAGAATGCGCGGCCACTGTATTTACGGAAGCTTTAATGGATCGCCCGCGTTTTCGAAAAGCATTTCTTGCCCCACGCTTCTGGCCGCTCTGGTGCGGCCTTGGGCTGTTGTGGCTGATCGTGCAGCTGCCGTATCCGGCCTTGCTGGCCATCGGTCGTTTTCTTGGTGCCCTGATGTATCGCTTCGCCGGCGACCGGCGGCGCATCGCCAAGCGCAATCTGGAGCTGTGTTTCCCGGAAAAGTCCGCCGCCGAACGCAAGCGCCTGCTCAAGGAAAACTTCGCCTCCACCGGCATCGCCTTCTTTGAAATGGCGATGAGCTGGTGGTGGTCGCGTCAGCGCCTGGCGAAACTGGCTCACGTCGAAGGCCTGGAGCATCTACAAAAGGCCCAGCGCGAAGGCAAGGGCGTGATTCTGATGGCGGTGCATTTCACCACCCTGGAAATCGGCGCGGCGCTGCTCGGCCAGCAGCACACCATCGACGGCATGTACCGCGAACACAAGAACCCGCTGTTCGACTTCGTCCAGCGTCAGGGCCGCGAGCGGCACAATCTTGATTCGCTGGCGGTGGAACGTGACGACGTGCGCGGCATGCTCAAATTGCTGCGCGCAGGCCGGGCGATCTGGTACGCACCGGATCAGGACTACGGCGCCAAGCAAAGCATCTTCGTGCCGTTGTTCGGCATTCAGGCCGCCACCGTGACTGCCACCAGCAAGTTCGCCCGTCTGGGCAAGGCACTCGTGGTGCCGTTCACTCAGGAGCGTCTGGCCGACGGCAGCGGTTATCGTCTGGTGATTCATCCGCCGCTGGAAGGTTTCCCGGGCGAGACCGAAGAAGAAGATTGCATTCGCATCAATCAGTGGGTCGAAAGTGTGTTGCGTGAGTGCCCCGAGCAATACTTGTGGGCACACCGGCGTTTCAAGAGTCGGCCTCCGGGCGAGCCGAAGCTGTACGCCAAACGCGTTTGATTGACCCATCCCCATAAGCACCACGGAGCGTTGCGATGAGCCCAGCTGAACCGGTCACAGGTTTGATTCTTTCCGGCGGCGGGGCTCGGGCGGCGTATCAGGTGGGGGTGCTGGCGGCGATTGCCGAATTGCTGCCGCTGGGCGCGGATAATCCGTTTCCGGTGATCGTCGGCACCTCGGCCGGGGCGATCAACGCGGTCAGCCTGGCCAGTGGCGCGACTGATTTTCGCGCCGCTATCGAACGCCTGACGCTGTTCTGGCAAGGCTTTCGCAGCCATCGCGTGTTGCGCAGCGACTGGCCGGGGGTGATCCGCCAGGCCAGTCGTTTCGTCAGTCACAGCCTGTTGGGCATGGGCCGGCAAATGCCGGTGGCGCTGCTCAACAGTTCGCCGCTGCGTCATCTGCTCAACGAAAAACTGCACCTGCCCGGCATCGCCGAGTCCATCGCCCGCAAGCAATTGCACGCGGTGGCGGTGACGGCGTTCGGCTACGAGTCCGGGCAAGCCGTGACCTTCTATCAGGGCGGCGGCACCATCGACTCATGGCTGCGTCATCGGCGCATCGGTGTGCCGACGCAGTTGTCGGTGGAGCACTTGCTGGCCAGTTCGGCGATCCCGCTGTTGTTCGCGCCGGTGAAGATCGGCGATGAATATTTCGGCGATGGCGCGGTGCGGCAATCGGCGCCGATCAGCCCGGCGCTGCACCTGGGTGCAAGCCGGGTGCTGGTGGTGGGCGTCAGCGGCAACCCGCGCGGTTTCGATCCGACGCAACCGCTGGAGCGCACCTACACCGGACAGCAGCCGACGCTGGCGCAGATCGGCGGGCACATGCTCAACAGTACGTTCATTGACAGCCTGGAAGGCGATATCGAGTTGCTTCAGCGCCTGAACCAGTTCAGCCGTCTGATGCCCGAAGGCACGCCGACCCGCGCGCTGGGTGTGGCGCCAGTGGAGGTGCTGGTGATTTCGCCGAGTCAGCCGATCGATGAAATCGCGGCACGGCATCGTCAGGAATTGCCGGCGGCGTTGCGGTTGTTTCTGCGTGGGCCGGGAGCGACCAAGACGAGCGGGGCAGGGGTGTTGAGCTACTTGCTGTTCGAGGCGGGGTATTGCAGCGAATTGATCGACCTTGGGCGGCGCGATGCCCTGGCCAAGCGCGATGAGCTGTGCCGGTTTCTAGGGATTGGCGAGGCGCTGGTCCCGGCCTGAGAACGATGGCGCCCGGGAGGGCGCCATCTGCAGCATGATCAGAAGTGGAACTTCACCAGGAAGCTCGTGGTGCTCTGATCGGTCTTGAAATACTGGCTGTCCTTGATCCCGTACTTGTCCGACCAATAGTCGTACTCGACACCCACATACAACTGCTTCTCGCCAATGCTCAGCGCTTTGCCCAGGTCGTATTTGATTTGTGGATTGAAGTGCAGGTTGGCGTGGTAATCGCCTTTGGCGTTGGAGTCGTTGTCGACCACCCAGTCCATGAAGCCGTCGATCAGGATGTTCGAGTCACCGACCGGAATCGTGTAGGACCAGACCGGGGTGATCTGCCAGACGTTGTCACCGGCGCGGGAACCTTCGGTGTGGCGCTGGTAGAAGTTCAGCTGGAAGTAGTCGAAGCCCGGGATCGCCAGGTCGAAGCCTGGGCCGATCAGGTACGACTCGACGTCGCCTTCACCAAATTCGTAGGTCATGGCCACCAGCACATCCTTGACCGGGCCGAGTTCGAGCTTCTGGTCGAAGATTTTGCCAAGCGACAGGCGAGGGCTGAATTCGCCGTAGTAGGTGTTGTTGCCGACACCGCCATCAGGCTTGCCGTTGTAGAAAATCTTGTCGATGAACAGGAAGTTGTCGCCGTATTTCCAGGCATCGGCGTGCTCGAAGGTGACGGTCTGCTGAATGCGCGGGTTGACCTGGAAGTCCTTGCCATAGAGATAGGTCAGGCTGTTGTTCTGCCATTGCAGCAGGCCGTCGGCCATGGCCTGACCCCCTGCCAGCAGCGATCCCGCAAGCATCAGGCTGGTGCACATACGTTTCATTCGGTTGCTCCCAAAGTAGGTGTTCCACGTTTATTTTTTTAAGTCGGCGCTCTGGTGTGGCGCCTTTTTTCGTTGCTGCAAAAAATCATCCATCCGGTCAGCTTTCATGCTGTTAGCAAGAGCTGAGCCAAGGCTTTTCGAAAAGCAAAAAAACGCCCGTCGGCTGCTGAAAAACAGTCGATTGAGCGTGTTTTCGGGATGCCTCGGTACTGACCGCGGCCGGGATAAGTTGGCTTTTCGGTCAGGAATTAAATTCGGGCTTTTTTTTAGACCGAATTCAGGAGGCCGCGGAGAATACTGACTCAACGGCCAGGCCTCAAGTGCCCCGCAACAGAGCACCGACGACAGGTAGGGGGCACGGTTGCGGGTCATCTTAGAAGTGCACCTTCACCAGCAGGCTGGCGGTGTTCTGGTTGGTGTCGAAACTGTGGGTGCTTTCGACGCCGTATTTGTTTTTCCAGTAGCTGTATTCGGTGCCGACGTACACCTGCTTTTCACCCCAGCCGAGGGCTTTGCCCAGGTCGTATTTGATCTGCGGGTTGATGTGCAGGTTGGCGTGATAGGTGCCGCGGGAGTTCTGGTCGTTGTCGACCACCCAGTCCAGATAGCCGTCGATCAGCAGGTCGGAATTGCCCACGGGAATGCTGTAGGACCAGCCGGGGGTGATCTGCCAGACGCCGTCGCCGGGGCGCGGGCCTTCGGTCTGGCGGCGATAGAAATTCAGGGTGAAATAGTTGAAGCCCGGCACCTTGAGGTCGAAGCCGGGGCCGATCAGATAGGCCTCGCTGTCGCCTTCGCCGTACTCGTAGGTCATGGCCAGCAGCACGTCCTTGATTGGGCCGAACTCCAGCTTCCTGTCGAAGATCTTGCCGAACGACAGGCGCGGGCTGAATTCGCCGTAGAACGCGTGGGGGCCTTTGTTGCGGTCTTCCTGGCCGTTGTAGAAGATCTTGTCGACGAACAGGAAGTTGTCGCCGTACTTCCACTTGTCGGCGTGCTCGAACGTCACCGTCTGCTGGATCGACGGATTGATCGCAAAATTCTTGCCGTACAGGTAGCTCAGGCTGTTGGTCTGCCACAGCAATAAATCGCCGGCCATGGCTTGCGATGCGGCCAGCAGGCCGCCGCTCAACAACACGCTGGTTTGAGTCCGGATCATCTGTTGCTCCCTCTTGTTTTTATTGTTTGAGGCAAAGCTGTCGCGAGGGGGCAGGCTTGGGCGAGCCCCCTTTTTTACTCTTCGGATCAATGCGGGTGTGCGTGGCAGTCGTTGATCGCGGCGCGTTCGGCGCCGCCGAGGATGTTGAACAACAGGTTCAGCGTCAGGGCGCTGAGGGTGGCCATGGCGATCCCGCTGTGGGTGATCGGACTCATCCACAACGGCAGGTGGGCGAAGAATTCCGGACGCACCACCGGGATCAGGCCCATGCCGATGCTCACGGCTACCAGCAATTGGTTGCGACGGTCGCCGATGTCGGCTTCCTGCAGAATCTTGATGCCGGTCGCCGCCACCATGCCGAACATCGCAATCGCCGCGCCGCCGAGCACCGCCGGTGGAATCGACGCCACCAGGAACGCCGCTTTCGGCAGCAGGCTCAGGACGATCAGCAGACCGCCGGCGACGATGGTCACCGAACGGCAGCGCACGCCGGTCATCTGCACCAGGCCGATGTTCTGCGCGAAGGAGGAGTGGGTGAAGGTGTTGAAGAAACCGGCGAAGAACGACGCGCCGGCATCACACAGCAGGCCGCGACGCAGCATGCGCGGGCAGACTTCCTGGCCGGTGATCTTGCCCAGCGCCAGAAACATCCCGGTGGACTCGACGAAGATGATCACCACCACCAGGCACATCGACAGGATCGGTGCCAGTTCGAATTTCGGCATGCCGAAATGCAGCGGGGTGACGAACTGAACCCACGGCGCGTTGGCCATGCCGCTCAGGTCGACCATGCCGATGGCGCCGCAGAGCACGTAGCCCAGGCACATGCCGATCAGCACGGAAATGTTGACCCAGAATCCGCGCATGAAGCGGTGGATCAACAGAATGGTGGCCAGTACCAGTGCGGCGATGGCCAGGTAAATCGGTGAACCGAATTGTGCGGCGCCAGCGCCGCCACCGGCCCAGTTCACGGCCACGGGGAACAGCGACAAACCGATCGAGGTGATGACCGTGCCGGTCACCAGAGGAGGGAAGAAGCGTACGACCCTGGACATGAACGGCGCGATGATCATGCCGAAGAACCCGGCGGCGATGGTTGCGCCGAAGATTCCCTGCAGACCGATGCCCGGCATGCCGGCCATGGCGACCATACTGCCGACGGCGGCGAAACTGGCGCCCATCATCACCGGCATGCGAATGCCCATCGGGCCGATCCCCAAGGACTGCACGATGGTGGCGATGCCGGCGACCAGCAGGTCGGCGTTGATCAGGAAGGCGATTTCTTCACGACTCAGGCCAGCGGCCTGTCCAATGATCAGCGGTACCGCGATGGCGCCGCCGTACATCAGCAGTACATGTTGCAAACCGACCAGGATCAGTTGCAAAAGGGGCAATCGCTGAATGGCGGGTGCGTCGGGGATGCGCGCTTTGGACAGCTCGGACATGCAACACCTCGGATCTTTTTTATTCTTGTGATTAACAGCTGCCGGGTTGCTCACAGCTGTTTCTTTGCATCAGGTAAACCGCGTTGCGGCTAATCGCTGGCAAGCCAGCTCCCACACAGGCAGTGAAAAATCCTGTGGGAGCTGGCTTGCCAGCGATGCTTTTACTGCTTAGTTGGTCTGGGCTCCCTGGGCGATCCATGCACCGATCAGGTCACGTTCCTGCTGGGTCATCTGTGTGATGTTGCCCAGTGGCATGATCTGCGTGGTGATGGCTTGCGCCTGGATCCGTGCCGCGTTCTGGCGGATCTGCTCGGGGGTGTCGAACATCACACCGGCCGGGGCAGCGCTGAACAGCGGGCTGGTCGGTTTGGCCGAGTGGCAGACCGCGCAGCGTTCCTGGATCACTGTGTGCACCTTGTCGAAACCCGAGCCGGCGTTGGACGCCTGAGCCGGAGCGGCGGCCGGTGCAGCAGGGGCGGCTGGTTGTGCCGCTTCAGCCGGTTTCGCGCCACCACCCAGCGCCGTTTCCGGCAGTGGCTGGTACTCGATTTTCGCAGGTGCCTTGGCCACGTCCGGAGCGGTCGACATCGGCGCCGGGCCGGTGACGTACGCCAGACTGATCATGCCCACCGCTGCCACTGGCAGGGTCCAGGCAAACTTGTGGCTGTCGTGACGGGTGTTGAAGTAGTGACGCACCAACACCGCCAGTACCGCGATCCCGGCCAGGATCAGCCAGTTGTACTGGCTGCCGTAAGTGCTCGGGAAGTGGTTGCTGATCATGATGAACAGCACCGGCAGGGTGAAGTAGTTGTTGTGACGCGAACGCAGCAGGCCTTTGGCCGGCAGCGCCGGATCCGGCGTGCGGTTCTCGGCGATCGCGGCAACCAGTGCGCGCTGCGCCGGCATGATGATGCGGAACACGTTGCCGACCATGATGGTGCCGATGATCGCGCCGACGTGCAGGTACGCACCACGACCGCTGAACACCTTGCTGAAGCCATACGCCGCGCCGATGATCAGCACGAACAGGATGAAGCCGAGCAGGGCAGGTTTCTTGCCCAGAGGCGAATCGCAGAGGAAGTCGTAGATGAACCAGCCGGCGATCAGCGAACCGATGCCGATGGCCACGCCTTCAGGGCCGGTCAGGCCGCTGCCGGGCGCCACGAGGTAGAGCACGGGGTTGGAGTAGAACACCACGCACAGCAGCGCGATCCCCGACATCCAGGTGAAATAGGCTTCCCATTTGAACCAGTGCAGGTTCTCCGGCATCGACGGAGGGGCCAGTTTGTATTTTTCCAGGTGATAGATACCGCCGCCGTGGATCGCCCACAGATCACCGGCAAGACCGGTTTTCGGATTGACGCGGTTGAGGTTGTTCTCCAGCCAGACGAAGTAGAACGACGCGCCGATCCAGGCCACGCCAGTGATCATGTGAACCCAGCGCACGCTCAGGTTCAGCCATTCCAACAGATGTGCTTCCACAGTCTTTACCTCTCGCCTGTCACTCTTGTTGTCGAGTGATCAGACCTTCTCTTATTGGTGGGGGGCGAGGATCAAACGCTCATCCTCTTTGAAAAAATGCTCATCGCAGTTATTGCCTGTGCCACTGCGATCAACCACCAGGAAGTCATCCCGCTTTTCGATCGTCAGCACCGGGTGGTGCCAGACGCCGCGATGGTAATTAATGCCCTGCCTGCCGTTAGTGACGAAGGCGCGGACCAAGCCTGATACAGGTTCATCGCCAAGTGGCGCGACCACGATCAGAAAGGGGTTGCCGAGCAGCGGAATGAAAGCCTGGCTGCCCAGCGGATGGCGTTCCAGCATGCTGACGGTCAGCGGCATGTCCTGCGCGTCGGCGCGGAAGATGCTGATGATCGCGTTGTCCTCAGGCGTTGCGGTTTCGACCGTCGCCAGTTTGTGGAAGCGCATGGTCGAACCGTTGTTGATCATGAAGTGATCGCTGCCGTCGGTTTCGATCACGTCACCGAAAGGGGCGAAGGCTTCTTTGGTCAGCGGTTCAATCGTCAGTGTGCGCATGCTGTTCTTTTCCGAATTCTGTGTTGTTGGTTCTGTCGTCATCGCTGGCAAGCCAGCTCCCACAGGTTTTGTGTACACCACAGTCCCCTGTGGGAGCGGGCTTGCCCGCGATTGGGTTCACCCTTATTTAGCGACCTTGCCCAGTACGCGCAGGCGGCTCACACCACCGTCCGGGAACACGTTCAGACGGATGTGGGTGATCGGACCCAGCGCCTTGATCTGCTCGACGAAGGTGTGTTCGGCGTGCATTTCCAGCTTCTGGCTTGGCAGCAGCTCGCGCCAGAACAGCGACTGGGTTTCGATCTGGCTGTCGGTGCCGCCCTTGACGAACGCGCCCTGGATCGAGCAGGTGTCCGGGTAGTTGCCCTTGAAGTGCAGGGTGTCGACGATGATTTTTTCGATCTCGCCCGGGTGGCCCAGTGCGACGATCACCCAGTCATTGCCCGGCGTGCGACGACGTGCGGTTTCCCAGCCATCGCCCATGTTGATGCCGCGACCCGGGTTGAGGATGTTGCTCATGCGGCCGAAGTGTTCGTCGGAGCAGGCGAGGGCGCGGCCACCGTTGAGGGCTGCAGCCAGGTCGACTTGCTCGTTGTCGCCAACTGCCGACCAGTCGCGGAACGGAATGCCGTACACGCGCAGACGGGCCACGCCGCCATCCGGGTAGATGTTGAAGCGCAGGTGGCTGAACGCCTTGTCGTTGCTGATTTCGTGGTAGTGGTGGCTGTTGCCTTGCAGCTCGACGGCCGACAGCACTTCAGTCCACTGGGTGTTTTCGTCCGGCTCGCCCGACGCCAGGAAGCACGCTTCCAGCGAGGCCGATGGCGGGAAGTTGCCGGTGAAGAATGAAGTGTCGATGTCCACGCCTTTGATCGAACCCGGTACGCCCAGGCGGATCACCGCGCTGTCGTAACCTTCGAAGCGCTTGCGGCGGGATTCCCAGCCGTCCATCCACTTGCCGTTGTCATCGAACACGCCCTCCTTCCACACGGCCGGGGTTGGCTGAAACAGACGATTGGCGTCTGCGAACCAGTCATCGGTGACCGAGATGATTTTGGTGCCCAGACGGGCATCGGCCAGGTTGACGAACTTCTCGAAAGGTACGGCGTAAGCTTTCATTCTTCTTGTCTGCCTTTAAATAAGTGGCTGGGGATGCTTGCAGGGCCCTGGGAAACACAAGCGTTCTAGAGGTTTCTCGGGCCAGGCTTGCTAGAGAGTCAGTAATCGGAACAGGGCGATCTTGTTGATCTCCGCCAGCGCGCATTTGAACTCGGTGTCGACCGGGTTGTGAATGCGCGTTTCGAACGCCGCGAGGATCTGATGCCGGTTGCTGCCTTTTACCGCCATGATGAAGGGAAACTTGAACTTGGCTTTGTAGGCGTCGTTCAGCTCGGTGAAGCGCTGGAACTCTTCGGCCGTGCATTGGTGAATACCGGCGCCAGCCTGTTCATGGGTGCTGGCTTCGGTCAACTCGCCCTGGACGGCAGCTTTGCCGGCCAGGTCCGGGTGAGCGTTGATCAGTGCCAGCTGACTGGCGTGATCGGCGCTCAACAGGATGTCGCTCATGCGCTGGTGCAGGGTTTCGATCTGGTCGATCGACGCGTCCTGGCCCAGGTCGAAGGCCTTCTCGGCCACCCATGGCGAATGTTCGTAGATGTCGGCGAAGGCTTTGACGAAGGCGTCGCGGCTCAGGGTCGACGGTTGCAGGGTTTGAAAGGTGCTCATTTGGCAGCCCCTTGGTACGGGTGGGTTTCGTGCCAGTGGCGTGCGATGTCGACGCGACGGCTGAACCACACCTGTTCATGACTTTTAGCGTATTCGATAAAGCGCTTGAGCGAAGCCAGACGCGCCGGACGGCCGATCAGACGGCAGTGCAGACCGATCGACAGCATCTTCGGCGCTTCGGCGCCTTCGGCATAAAGCACGTCGAACGCATCTTTGAGGTATTCGAAGAAATCGTCGCCCTTGTTGAAACCCTGGACCTGGGTGAAGCGCATGTCGTTGGTGTCCAGGGTGTACGGGATCACCAGGTGCGGCTTGCCGGTCGGGTTGTTCGGTTCCCAGTAGGGCAGGTCGTCGTCGTAGGTGTCGCAGTCGTAGAGGAAACCGCCTTCTTCCATCACCAGGCGACGGGTGTTCGGGCCGGTGCGGCCGGTGTACCAGCCCAGCGGACGCTCGCCCGTGAGTTCGGTGAGGATGCGGATCGCTTCGAGCATGTGCTCGCGTTCCTGCGCTTCATCCATGTACTGGTAGTCGATCCAGCGGTAGCCGTGGCTGCAGATCTCGTGACCGGCTTCGACCATCGCGCGGATCACGTCCGGGTGACGCTGGGCGGCCATGGCCACGGCGAAGATGGTCAGCGGAATGTCGAATTCCTTGAACAGTTTCAGGATCCGCCAGACGCCGGCACGGCTGCCATACTCGTAAAGCGATTCCATGCTCATGTTGCGCGCGCCTTGCAGAGGCTGGGCCGCGACCATTTCCGAGAGGAAGGCTTCCGATTCTTTGTCGCCGTGCAGAATGTTGCGCTCGCCGCCTTCTTCGTAATTGAGTACGAACGACAGGGCGATCCGGGCATTGCCCGGCCAGTGTGGGTGAGGAGGGTTACTGCCGTAACCGATCAGGTCGCGTGGGTAGTCAGCGCTCACTGCAGTCTTCCTTCTTATTCGTTGACAGATTGTGTGGCGCCCTGAAGTTTGGATGGCAGGCTGGCGTCACAGTGATGGGCTGATTGTATACAACTTTATTCTCAATTTGTAAGCCTGAATTTTCGCATTTTTCACCGGCTGTCATCTTTTGCTGTTAATGGCGTGAACCTGCAAGAAACCTGCCTGACCAGTCAGCTAATGGATTGGGGGTTCAATGAATGCGAGCTTACGGGGCAAATCACCGGGAAATCGAAGGATGGCGGGGGTAGGAGGAAAAATGTCGTTTTTATTGTGTACAATTTTTTTGAAAAGTGTCTTAATCAATCGCTCGCCGCAGCTTTTCGTGCTCCGAAACGGTGCGGTCTCCTTTTCAACTGACTTCGGGAGGCGCGAAGTCTGACTGCTCCACGCAGGCAGGCGCGCAGAATCAATGGGACGTTTGACAACACACGTTTTGGACGCTGCACACGGTTGCCCGGGCAGCTCGATCAAGGTCGAGCTGTACCGCGTTGAAGGTTCGCACCTGGAATTGGTCGCCAGTGCGCTTACCAACAGCGATGGCCGGGTCGATGCGCCGCTGCTGCAAGGCGATGACTACCGTACCGGTGTCTATCAGGTTCAGTTCCACGCCGGCGATTACTACCGCGCCCGTGGCGTCCAGTTGCCGGAGCCGGCATTCCTGGACGTGGTCGTGCTGCGGTTCGGCATTTCTGCCGAACAGGATCACTACCACGTACCGTTGCTGATCTCGCCTTACAGCTATTCCACGTACCGGGGCAGCTGACCCCCAAGCAGCTGCCCCTGCCGGGAAGCGACTGCGCATATAGCTTCTTTGGTCTTTCGCCCGCTCACACTGCGGGCTTTTTTTCATCTTGCGGAAAGTGTTCCGGATTACAGACCGGTAATGGTTCCGAGCCTCGATTCATCATCCCTGACGATGAAAATGCTGTCCGGCTGTGAAGCGTGAATCTGCGATCCGCCCTTGAGCCAGACCAGCCTTTTTTCTACATGCGCCTGGAGGATTTCCTGTAGTGCAGCGTACCCGACCTGGGTGTTCAGTCGAGCGTCGGCTGCATAGGGATCGGAATTGAGGGGCTGATGAATTTTCCGGCCCCTGACGCGATACAGGCTGATGAAAAAAACATAGGGATGATTTTTCCGGCGAAATACCAAGGCTGGAAAAGTATTTGAGGGCGTGGGCGTGAAAACTTCATAGCCCTGACGTTTCAGAATGTCTGCCATGAGCCGCTTGAGTTCGACGCCCGTCTGTGTCGCTTTGAAGTAATCCCATTCCTGTCTTGTCAGATCGAAGTCCAGTCGCTCAAGGGGGCCTTCCGGGGTCATGGTCGGCAAGTCCAGGGTCCGGGCGAATCCTGGTCCGCTGCTGGAAGTCGGTAGCGTCGGCAGCATCAGCAACGGATCGGCCAACGGTGGTCGGGGGGCACTGTTACCGCTTTTCCAGTCATTGAATGTTTGCCTGAGGCGGGTCAGGCCGACGCCGGTTGCCATGTCTCCATCATTGGCCAGAATGAACTGGTGCCTGGCCACTTTGTTCATCGAGGTTTCCGACAGCTGCGGAAAATAGGTGGCGATGTACTGTTTCAACGGGTGTTGGAAGGGAAGGTTCGGATCGACTTCCCACTGATTGACAGGCGGAATGCGGATCGCGCCTCTGGGTTGTTGCATCAGGTCCGTGCCGAGGATCCGCTCCATGTAATCGAAATCGTACACCCAGTGCTCCGGATTCTTGATGTAAACGATCGGGTGATCCGGCTCGGTGCCGCGTGGCAGGAGCAGGAATCGGGTGCCATCGACGTCAATGGTGCCCAGGGATGCCTGTTGAGGTGGCGCCTCCCATTGTTTCCAGGGATCGGACCAGTCATCGCTCCTTGATGCCTTGGTGCGTTTGGGGACGACGGCCTCTGCCGAATCATCATCCGCTTCCCGCAGGCGCTTGATCGTCAATCTGGAATCGATGCCACCTGGGCTCTCATCGGTGGGCCTGACGCGCCAGGTGAGGGTGCCTTCCACCCGTTCGACTCGTGGTCCGGAAGGCCTGTGGTCGCTATTCAATCTGGCCCGCAAATGGTTTTCCGAATCAATGCCCAGCAATACGGTTCCCCCTTCCTGAAGGTCCACGAAGTGCCTTTGCGTCCCGAGCTCTCGAATGCCGGAAAGTGCATTGGGTGGCGGGAGTCTGGAGAGTTGATTGGGTGGAAGGAAAAAGTGCTCGATCGGCGCATGGACAATGACAGGGGTGATATGGGTATCGAGCGGAAGGTCAATGATCTCCAGAGGCTCGGGCCGGGCGGATGATGACTGACCGGGTGTTCGGGGTTGGGCGACGGGGGCTCCGTCTGTGCCATGGGGGGCCATGTTCAGGGGTGGTCTGTGCAGCGTTGGAGGCCTGGCATCGGGAATGGCAAAGGGTGTGTCGGGTGAGGCGGTTGCCGTGCCGGGTTTTATCGGGCGTTTGGGGCTCATGGGGCATTTCACTCGCAGAGTCGATTCACGTTGATCGGGTCAAAAGAAGCCGGATCTTCGGTGAATCCACGCTGCGAAGTGCGGTACATATATCTACGTTCAGGGCGAAATGTTGCGGCGTATTACTCGCCCTTCGAGGGCGTCAGTGACTGCTCAACAGTGAGGCTGCGCCTGCACCGCCGAACAATCCGGCGCTGATGCGGTTGAACCAGCTCTGGCCCTTGCCGCTGCGCAGGTAGCGCGCTGCGCCGTGGGCGCCGAGGCCATAGGTCAATTTGCACAGCAGGTCGAGCACGGTCCAGGTGACGATCATCACCAGCAACTGCGGCAGGAACGGTTGTCCGGCGCTGAGGAACTGCGGCAGAAACGCGGCGAAGAACAGGATGTCTTTCGGATTGCTGGCGCCCAGTACGAATGCACGCCCGAAGAGTGCGCGAAAGCGTGGAGCTGGCGCCGCTTGCGGCACTTCTGCACCGACCGAGGGTTGGCGCGATTGCTGCCAGCTCTGCCAGGCGAGGTAGAACAGGTACAGCGCGCCGACGATTTTCAGCGCGCTGAAGAGCTTTTCCGATGCCAGCAGCAGGGCGCCCAGCCCCAGTGCCGATGCGCTGAGCAGGCAGATCGACGCACTCACGCCGCCCAGAAAGGCCGGGTAGGAACGGCGCAGACCGTAATTCAGACTGTTGCTGATCATCAGCAACGACAGTGGCCCCGGAATCAGGATCACCACCAGCGCAGCGCCGCTGAACAGCAGCCAGGTTTCCAGACTCATCACTTGCTCCTTTTTATCGTTATCAAGAATGTGCAAAAGCCCCACCCGGTGGGGTGAGGCTGTTTTGAAGCTTGAACCGCGTAACGCTTACAGGAAGATGAACTTGGCGATGAAGATCGCGCAGAGCACCCACAGGCTGACGGAGATCTCTTTGTATTTACCGGTGCCGGCCTTCAGCGCGACATAGGTAATGAAGCCCAGCGCGATACCGTCGGCAACGGAGAAGGTCAGCGGCATCATGATCGCGGTGACGATCGCCGGAATGCTGTCGGTCGCTTCGTCCCATTCGATGTGCGCCATGCCGCCCATCATCAGCATCGCTACATAAATCAGCGCGCCGGCGGTGGCATAAGCGGGAATCATGCCGGCCAGCGGTGCAAAGAACATCGCGGCTATAAATAGCACACCCACGGTGACTGCGGTAAGACCAGTCCGACCACCAGCTGCTACACCGGCGGCACTTTCCACGTAACTGGTGACCGGCGGAACGCCCACCACTGCGCCGAAAACGCTGGAGGCGGAGTCGGCTTTCATCGCACGGGACAGGTTTTCGATGCGGCCGTCAGCGTTCACCAGGTTGGCGCGCTGGGCGACGCCCATCAGGGTGCCGGCGGTGTCGAACATGTGCACGAAGAGGAAGGCCAGCACCACGCTGATCATGCTGACGTTGAACACGCCGGCGACGTTCATGGCCATGAAGGTCGGTGCCAGGCTTGGCGGGGCGGACATGATGCCCTCGTAGTGCACCAGACCGATGCCCCAGCCAGCCAGGGTCACGGTGATGATGCTGATGAGGATCGCGCCGAATACTTTGTGGTAGCTGAGGATCGCGATCATCAGGAAGCAGATGGCGGCAAGCAGCGGACCGGGTTCACGCAGCGAGCCGAGCTTGATCAGGGTGGCCGGGCTATCGACGACGATACCGGCGGTTTTTAGGCCGATCAGCCCGAGGAACAGACCCACGCCGGCGCCCATCGCATAGCGCAGGCTGACCGGAATGCTGTTGAGCAGCCATTCGCGAATCCGCGAAAAGGTCAGGATCATGAACAGCACGCCCGAGACGAATACCGCACCGAGGGCGGTTTCCCAGTTGTAGCCCATGGTGCCGACCACGGTGTAGGTGAAGAACGCGTTGAGGCCCATGCCTGGCGCCAGGCCCACCGGCCAGTTGGCGTAGAGGCCCATCAGCAGGCAGCCCAGCGCGGCGGCGATACAGGTGGCGACGAAGGCTGCACCGTGATCGATCCCGGCATCGGCCATGATGTTCGGGTTGACGAAGATGATGTAGGCCATGGTGATGAAGGTTGTCAGACCGGCAATCAGCTCGGTCTTCACCGTGGTGCCATGCAAGCTGAGTTTGAAGATGCGCTCAAGCAGGCCAGTGCGTAACGGCGGCGAGAGTTCCAGCGTCGATGCTTCGGATTTGCGGCTTTCCACAGCGAGTACTCCTCAAGAGTTTTATTGTTATTTCCAGGACCGGACCCATGAGGGGTGGCAGCGGTCCTTTGAGGCATACGCGAATTTGTTGACCATGCGGTCAGGAACTCGCACGCTGTGGATTATGCTTTTGTGTACAAATAAAGCAAATATTGTTTTTGGTTTTGTAGACGAAAAGACTGGTGATCGAGCTATATCACTCGGCCGGGCGATTGGTTCCCAACGCCAGATTCACCGCCAGCCAGCCGTTGACCGCCGTTTCGCCGGCTTCGGCAAAGACGCGCTCGAGCAATTTCACCTGCTCGCGGCGCAGCGCCTGTTCAAATTTCGCACCTTCAACGGTCAGCTCCAGCAGGCGTTTACGCTTGTCGGTCTCTGACGCCACGCTGTCCACCAGATGCATTTCCTGTAATTGCCGCAGCGGCATGTTCAACGCTTGCTTGCTGACGCCGAGCAGCGCGAGCAATTCCTTGACGCTCAGGTTCGGATAACGGGCGATGAAAAACACGATGCGTTGATGCACGCGGGACAGCCCGCGACGCTCGAGCATTTCATCGGCCTTGGCGGTGAACGCCTGGTAACCGAAGAAAAACGCTTCCATCGCTTGTTGCTGGCTGGCGCAGTTTTTAAGGTCAAGCATATTGACGTTTCCAGAGAGGTTGTCGTAATTTCAGTCAACAAGTTTGACTCATTTTTCTCATGCCTCGCTAGCGGTGACTTCCATGGTTTTTTCCGAACGTGTCTCGCGCCTCAAAAGTTCTCTGATCCGTGAAATCCTTGCCGCGGCCCAGCGCCCGGAGGTCATGTCCTTCGCTGGCGGTTTGCCGGCTGAAGCCATGTTGCCGAAGGTCGAGTGGGCCGACATGCCGCTGTCTCTCGGCCAGTACGGCATGAGCGAAGGCGAGCCGGCACTGCGCGAAGCGCTGGCAGCAGAGGCGAGGGCGCTGGGTTTGCCGTGTGAAGCGAGTCAGGTGCTGGTGGTCAGCGGCTCCCAGCAAACCCTCGACCTGGCGGCCAAGCTTTACATCGACAAGGGCACCGAAATCCTGCTTGAAGCGCCGACCTATCTGGCAGCCTTGCAGATTTTCCAGCTGTTCGGCGCCGATTGCCTGACCGTGCCGCTGGAGGCTGACGGTCCGAACCTTGCGCAATTGCGTCAGCGTCTGGAGCAGCATCGTCCGGCGTTCATCTATTTGATTCCGACCTTCCAGAACCCGTCCGCCGTGCGCTACAGCGAAGCCAAGCGCGAAGCCGTTGCGGCATTGCTCGACGAATTCGGCGTGACCCTGATCGAAGATGAGCCTTATCGCGAGCTGACCTTCGACGGCGGCAGCGCCCAGCCGATTGCCGGACGCCTGAAGAAATCCAGCTGGATCTACACCGGCACCGTGTCGAAAACCCTGTTGCCGGGCCTGCGCGTCGGTTACCTGATTGCCAGCCCTGATCTGTTCCCGCACCTGCTCAAACTCAAGCAGTCGGCAGATCTGCACACCAACCGCATTGGCCAGTGGCAGGCGTTGCAGTGGATCGGCAGTGAGAAGTATCAGCAGCATTTGAGTGACTTGCGCGGCTTCTATCGTCAGCGCCGCGATGCCTTTCAAGCGGCGCTGGAAACCCATTTCGCCGATCTGGCGGACTGGAACACGCCGCAGGGCGGGCTGTTTTTCTGGCTGACCCTGAAGCTGCCGCTGGACACCCGCACCTTGCTGAACACCGCGCTGGCCAACGATGTGGCGTTCATGCCGGGTGAACCATTCTTCCCCGAGCCGGATCGCAACCCCGGTCATCTGCGGCTGAACTTCAGTCACATCGATCCGGCACGACTCGATGAAGGGCTCAAGCGGCTGGCGGCGGTGGTGCGCCAGGCGCAGGCCGCGCAGGCGGCATAAAAAAACCGGCCATCAGGCCGGTTTTTTTGATTCAGATTGCGGCGAACCGCTTGTTCAGATACTCGATGATCGTGTTGGACTCATACATCCAGGTGGTCTGGCCGTTCTCTTCGATGCGCAGGCACGGCACCTTGATCTTGCCGCCCTGTTCCAGCAGGGTCTGGCGATCCTGCTCGTTGTTTTTCGCATCCTTCAGGGCCACCGGAACGTTCAGGCGACGCAGGCTGCGGCGGGTCTTCACGCAGAACGGGCAAGCGTGGAACTGATACAGAGTCAGGTCTTTCGCGGCGGTATCCACCTGAGCCTGAGCAGCGGCGGGGCGCTGTTTCTTGCCCGGGCGGGTCAGGAAATCAACGAAGATGATCAGTTGGCCGAGGCCGACACGAAGCGCTTTGACGAACACGTTACAAGCCTCACAGGGACATTGAAGAAGGCGCGCAGCTTACCCGATTTTTCACGGGCGAAAAAAAACCGGCGATCAACGCCGGTTTTTTTGTGTCGCAAATTACTTGATCAGGCTGAGAAACTCGCTGCGGGTCGCCGCGTTTTCACGGAACTCACCGAGCATCACCGAAGTGATCATCGACGAATTCTGTTTCTCGACACCGCGCATCATCATGCACATGTGCTTGGCCTCGATTACCACCGCAACGCCCAGCGCGCCGGTGACCTGCTGGACCGCATCGGCGATCTGGCGGCTGAGGTTTTCCTGGATCTGCAGGCGGCGGGCGTACATGTCGACGATCCGCGCGACCTTCGACAGGCCCAGCACTTTGCCGCTCGGGATGTACGCGACGTGGGCCTTGCCGATGAACGGCAGCAGGTGGTGTTCGCACAACGAGTAGAGCTCGATGTCCTTGACCAGCACCATTTCGCTGTTGTCGGAGCTGAACAGGGCACCGTTGGTGACCTCTTCGAGCGTCTGTTCATAACCGCGGCAGAGGTACTGCATGGCTTTGGCGGCACGCTTTGGCGTGTCGAGCAGGCCCTCGCGGGAGACGTCCTCGCCCAGTTGGCCGAGAATCGCGGTGTAATTCTGTTCCAGGGACATGAAACTACCTGTGGGGATTTTCGCAAAGGGCAAGGGTACGGTGGCGGACACGACCCTGCAAGTTCGGTGTGACGGGATTATTCGTCGCGGCCTTCCATCATGGTGCGTTTGAGCATCACATACACGGCGCCGGCGCCGCCATGTTTCGCCTGGCACGAGCAGAAACCGAGCACTTGCGCATGCTGGCGCAGCCAGGTGTTGACGTGGCTTTTGATCATCGGCCGCTTGCCGTCCAGACGCACAGCCTTGCCGTGGGTGACGCGCACGCAGCGGATTTCGAATCTGGTCGCTTCGGCGAGAAACGCCCAGAGGGTTTCGCGAGCCTTTTCGACGCTCATACCGTGCAGGTCGAGGCTGCCTTCGAACGGGATCTGCCCGACCTTGAGCTTGCGCATCTGACTTTCCTGCACCCCGTCGCGAGCCCACATCAGCTCGTCTTCGGGACCGACGTCGATCACGAACTGATCGGACAGGCCGTCAACGGTCGTGGTGTCGGTGCGCACGGTGGCGGACTGGCGCAGCTTGGCGATCCGGTCACGGTCAGCCTTGGGTTTGCCGGTGTCGGCGCGGTCGTGCTTGATCGGCTTGACGCCTTGGATCGCACTTTTGAACAGGGAAAAATCGTCGTCTTGCATGTCAGCCTCCGCGAAGGGCGGCCAGTTTACCCAAACAGACACAAAACGGCCCGGCAAAAAGCCAGGCCGTCGATCAATCGTGTTTTTTCATCAGGTGCGGGGACATGTTCAGTTCTCGCGATTGCCGTGCGCGACGCCGGCAACGACGCCACAGGGCCACACCGAAATACAGGAACAACAGGCCCACTGCGAGAATGATCGCCGAGCCGAGCGGTGTTGCATTCAGATCGCCGAGCGCCGGCGGGCGCCCCAGCAGGCTGGCGGCCCCGGCCATCGCCAGCAGCACGCCGAACGTGGCCAGAATGGCCGCGATCGCCGCGCCGAATCGAAATCGCCAGTTGCTTTGGCCTTTGGGCCGCAAGCGGCGTGCGTCAAATCCATCGGATAACTTCATTCCGACCTTCCTCAATGGGTATCGGCCCTTCGACCGGGAGTTGACCGGGTTGTTCCTGAGGCTAGGGTAATTGAAGCAAATGCGAGGTTTTTGCAGATGAGCGGCGGGCTGAGCCGCTCATTTACGGTCGATCAGATCAGATCCTGGGTCAGCGCGAGGGTGGCGAAGTTGTCGGCCATGATTGCCATTTCCGCTTCCTGCACCTGTTCGGCGCTGAGCACGCGGCCCTTGAACGGCAGATCGCGGGTGGCACAGGCGTCTTCGACCAGGGTGCAGCGGAAACCCAGGTTCTTCGCCGCGCGCACGGTAGTGCTGACGCTGGAGTGGCTCATGAAACCGCAGACGATCAGGTCCAGCGAGCCGATGGTTTGCAGACGATCGTAGAGTTCGGTGCCGTGGAAGGCACTCGGCAGCAACTTGCCGATGATGGTTTCATCGCCCTGGGGTTCCAGGCCGGGGATGAACTCGCCGCGTTCGCCCTGCGGGTCGAACAGACCGCCGACGGTGCCGAGGTGACGCACATGCACGATCGGTCGGCCGGCTGCGCGGGCGGCGGCAACCAGTTGTTTGATGTTCGCGACAGCCGCGTCCATGCCTTTCAGGGCCAGCGGGCCGCTGAGGTATTCTTTCTGGGCATCGATGATGACCACGGTGGCATGGCTCAACGTGGCCGCTGCGTAACCGCGACCGCTGAGTTGAAACATCGTTTTTGGAACGGACATTCTGGGGCTCCTTCGGGTGGGGCTTTTGCGACATTGTCCTCTGGCTGAGCGGTTCTGTGAATCGCTACCATCGTAGGCACCGTCGTTACTGGCCTGCAGCCTCGTCAAGTTACACGTTCTGTTCAATAGCTGATAAATAATTCGGAACGCTCCTACCGTCGCCCCGGGATTTTTCCTGCGTCGTCGCGGCGCGTTTTGGCTGCTAGAATCGCCAGTCGTTTTTTCTGGAGTTCTGCCCCGTGATCACTTCCCGACTTCGTACCCTGCGCGACCACATCCGTTGGGCCGTCAGCCGCTTCCATGGGGAGGATCTGTTTTTCGGCCATGGCACCGACAATGCCTGGGACGAAGCCCGGCAGCTAGTGCTCGGTGCCTTGCACCTGCCATGGGAAATCGCTGACAGCTATCTGGATTGCGCGCTGGAAGACGACGAACTGGTCAATCTTCAGCGCCTGCTCAAGCGTCGCATCGAAGAACGCATTCCGACCGCTTACCTGCTGGGCGAAGCCTGGTTCTGTGGCATGTCGTTCATCGTCGATGAGCGTGTGCTGATCCCGCGCTCGCCGATTGGCGAGCTGATCGAAAACCGTTTTGCCCCATGGATCGGTGATGAGCCGGCGCGGATTCTCGACCTGTGCACCGGCTCCGGTTGTATCGGTATCGCCTGCGCCTACGAGTTCCAGAACGCCGAAGTGGTGCTGGCGGATCTGTCGTTCGAAGCGCTGGAGGTGGCAAACCAGAACATCGAGCGTCATGGCGTCGATGAGCGTGTGTTCACTGTGCAGGGCGATGGTTTCGATGGTCTGCCGGGTCAACGTTTCGACCTGATCGTGTCGAACCCGCCCTACGTCGATGCGGAAGATTTCGCCGACATGCCGGACGAATACCAGCACGAGCCGGAACTGGGCCTGGCCTGCGGCGATGACGGTTTGAACCTGGTACGCCGGATGCTCGCCGAAGCGGCGGATCATCTGACCGAGAAGGGTTTGCTGATGGTCGAGGTGGGCAACAGCCAGGTACACGTCGAGGCGCTGTACCCTGAAGTCGATTTCGCCTGGCTGGAGTTCGAGCGCGGCGGGCATGGCGTGTTCATGCTGACTGCCGAACAGTGCCGCGCCCATCAGGCACTGTTCGCTTCCCGCGTCTGACCCTTAAAAGCATCGTCGGAACGCCGCCCGGGGCAAGCCCGCTCCCACAGATTTTGTGTGTGCCGCAACGTTCGGATACGACACAAAACCTGTGGGAGCGTGGCTTGCCCGCGATGGGGGCGCCTCGGTCTGAAGTCTTTACCGGTGCGTTGCAATCCAGATCAGCAACCCGGCCTGAAACACTGCAAACGCCACCAAGCAAGTAATGGTGAAACGCAACCCGGCGTCTTCGCGCTTGAACTTGCTGACCTTGTCTTCCTGCTTCTTCAGCTTCACTTCCTGCTCGGCCAGATTCTGCTCGGCCTGCTGCAACATCTGCGCGGCTTCAAGAATCTCGACGATCTGCAGCTTTTCGCTGTTCCAGTCGCCCAGCAAATCACCGACCTGCACTTCCTTGACGCTGCCCTTCAAATGCTGGGCGTCGGCGTAAACCACATCAAAGCCGTGCACCCGCAGAAAGTGATCGCGGCGCAGGCGAGTGTCTTCGTTCAGCGCGTCCTTGTTGTTCAAGTCCATGCCGTCGACGGTGTAGGTGGGCCAGCGCTTTTTCGCCCAGTTGATGCCTTGGGCGGCCATGAAGCGTCCGATGCCACGGTTCATCGGTTCGATCTGCAAACCGCTGTCCGGGCCGAAATGCACGCGTTTGGTCGTGTGGTCGACCCACACGTCCAGATGATTCTGCTCTTTACGCACGCGCTGAGCGGGCAACTTGATCGCCATGCGCATCAGGCTGTGTTCTTTGCCGTTGCGCTCGGCGTAACCGAATTCAACGAAGCGCAGTGGCCGCCCGCCAGTGTTGCGGTCGGTCTGCAACGGCGCCAGGCGGAGCATCTTGTGGTGCTCGACGTGGACATCCGCCCATGGCAGCTCGACCGCTGGCGGTGCGTCTTTTTCAGCGGTGGTGTCGGGTGAAGTCTGGGTATCAGTCATAACGGCGAGATCCTGTCCAAGCTGCTTGCCGCCAGCCAGTACGCTGGCGACAAAGGCTTATCGGCCGTTTTCTACAGGACTAGAGGGTAAAAAGAGCTCAACGGGTGCGAAGTCCGTCAATAAATTCAAGGACGCGTGTCCCCAGTTCAGCCGCCAGGGGCAAATTCGGGTCCTTGTAGGATGCCAGTTGCCGCTTCACGTCGTTGGGCACGATGCGCAACACGTGGTTCATGCCTTCGATCAGCGCCAGCTCCGCGTCCGGTTTGGCGACTTTGAGCAACTTCGCATCATCGACCTGAACCTGAATGTCGTTGCTGCCTTGCACGATCAGCGCCGGCATTTTCAGTTGAGCGAAGGCCGCCGCCGGATCCTGACGGAACAGCGAAATCAGGTACGGCTGCACACTCGGACGGAAAATCACCTGCAACGGCGCTGGCACATTGTCGTCGGTATGCCCGGCCTTGAGGCTGTCGAGCAGTTCGTTGCTGCGCAGCATCAGCGGAGGAGGGAGGCTGCGGGCCAGTTGCCGACGCAGCACCTGATCGATCGGTCGGGCCGTGCCGGAGAGCGAAATGACCGCCGCCGCGTCGACCTTTGGCGCCGCAAGGCTGGCAATCAGCGCGCCTTCGCTGTGGCCGAGCAGGATCAACGGGCCGAAGCGCGGATCGGCTTTCAGCTTCTGACCCCAGGCCACGGCGTCCGCCACATAGGCTTCCACCGACAGGTTTCGCTCGTCCGGAGTTGCCGCGAGGCTGGCCGCCACGCCGCGCTTGTCGAAACGCACACTGGCGACGTTGTGTTTGGCGAGCACCCAGGCCAGTCGCTTGAGGCTGTCATTGCGCCCGCCGTCGGGGTTGTTTCCGTCACGATCCGTAGGACCCGAGCCAGAAAGGATGAGGACAACCGGCACAGGGTTGTCGGATTTCGGCAGCAACAGCGAGCCGAAAAGTTCGCCATTGTCAGTCGTCAATGTGACCGGTCGTTGCAGGACAGTCGCCTGGACGAAGCCGGTAAACAGGGAAAGGCTCAAGATCAAAACTCGCAGCATCATCACGCCATCATTTGCCAAGGTGCCGGTTGGACTCACCCACACCGCTAAGGTTCGAGGATGAACTACTCGGTTAGCCTGCGTATACTGGCGCGCATCACGAATTTGGGTTCGATTTCACGGAGCGTCCTGCATGTCCGGCAATACCTACGGCAAGCTGTTCACTGTCACCACCGCGGGCGAAAGCCATGGTCCGGCGTTGGTCGCCATTGTCGACGGCTGCCCGCCGGGCCTGGAGATTTCCCTTGAGGACCTGCAACGCGACCTCGACCGTCGCAAGCCGGGCACCAGCCGCCACACCACCCAGCGCCAGGAGGCCGACGAAGTCGAAATCCTCTCCGGCGTGTTCGAGGGCCGCACCACCGGCTGCTCCATCGGCCTGCTGATCCGCAACACCGACCAGAAGTCCAAGGACTACTCGGCGATCAAGGACCTGTTCCGCCCGGCCCACGCCGACTACACCTACCACCACAAATACGGCGAGCGCGATTATCGCGGCGGCGGTCGCAGCTCCGCGCGGGAAACCGCCATGCGCGTCGCGGCCGGCGCCATCGCCAAGAAATACCTGGCCAGCCAGGGCATCGTCATTCGTGGCTACATGAGCCAGCTCGGCCCGATCGAAATCCCGTTCAAGACCTGGGAGTCGGTTGAGCAGAACGCTTTCTTCAGTCCGGACCCGGACAAGGTGCCGGAGCTGGAAGCCTACATGGACCAGCTGCGTCGCGATCAGGACTCGGTCGGGGCGAAGATCACCGTGGTTGCCGAAGGCGTGATGCCGGGCCTGGGCGAGCCGATCTTCGACCGTCTCGACGCCGAGCTGGCCCACGCGCTGATGAGCATCAACGCGGTCAAAGGCGTGGAAATCGGCGCCGGTTTCGCCTGCGTTGCCCAGCGCGGCACCGAACACCGTGACGAGCTGACCCCGGAAGGCTTCCTCAGCAACAACGCCGGCGGCATTCTCGGCGGGATCTCCTCGGGTCAGCCGATCGTCGCGCACCTGGCGTTGAAGCCGACTTCGAGCATCACCACCCCGGGCCGTTCGATCGACATCGACGGCAATCAGGTCGAAGTGATCACCAAGGGCCGTCACGATCCGTGCGTCGGCATCCGCGCCACGCCGATTGCCGAGGCGATGATGGCCATCGTGCTGATGGATCACCTGCTGCGTCACCGTGGCCAGAACGCCGATGTGCGCGTGAGCACCCCGGTGCTGGGTCAGCTTTGATGGGTGATCTCAAAGCCGCCGCGGTCTGACCGTGGCGGCGCTCCCGTACTGGCGGCTGTCCAGTTTCTATCTGTTCTATTTCGCCTTGCTCGGTTCGACGGCGCCGTTTCTGGCGCTGTACTTCGATCACCTCGGATTCAGCGCCGCGCGCATCGGCGAGCTGGTGGCGATCCCGATGCTGATGCGCTGCGTGGCGCCGAACATCTGGGGCTGGCTCGGCGATTACACCGGCAGACGCCTGGCCATCGTGCGCTTCGGCGCGGTGTGCACGCTGCTCACGTTCTCATTGATTTTCGTCAGCAAGACCTACGCCTGGCTGGCGATGGTCATGGCCTTGCACGCGTTCTTCTGGCACGCGGTGTTGCCGCAGTTCGAAGTCATCACCCTCGCGCATTTACAGGGCCAGACGTCTCGCTACAGCCAGATCCGCCTCTGGGGCTCGATCGGTTTCATCATCACCGTGGTCGCCCTCGGTCGCCTGTTCGAATGGCTCAGCCTCGACATCTACCCGGCGGCGCTGGTGTTGATCATGGCCGGCATCGTGCTCAGCAGTCTGTGGGTGCCGAACGCTCAGCCGCCTCAGGGCAACCGTCCGACGGGTGAGGGCTTTCTCAAACAGTTGCGCAATCCCGGGGTGCTGGCGTTCTACGGTTGCGTGGCGTTGATGCAGATGAGCCACGGGCCGTATTACACGTTTTTGACTCTGCACCTTGAGCGACTGGGCTACAGTCGTGGCGTGATCGGCATGCTCTGGGCGGTCGGCGTGGTGGCGGAAGTGCTGATGTTCATGGCCATGAGCCGGATCCTCGCGCGTTTTTCCCTGCGGCGGGTGCTGATGGCAAGTTTTCTGCTGGCGGCGCTGCGCTGGTTGCTGCTAGGTTCGTTCGCCGAGTTCCTGTGGGTCCTGTTGTTTGCCCAGGTGCTGCACGCGGCGACGTTCGGCAGCTTTCATGCGGCTGCCATCGCGTTCGTGCAACGTAGCTTCGGCGCGCGCCAGCAAGGGCAGGGCCAGGCGTTGTATGCCGCGCTGGCCGGCACCGGCGGCGCGCTCGGCGCGTTGTATTCCGGCTACAGCTGGAATGCCCTCGGCGCGACATTGACCTTTAGTATTGCCAGTCTCGCAGCGCTCGCCGCTGCCGTTATCATTGCCAATCGAATGCAAGAGGACAGGCCATGAGCCTTACCCGTGAACAGCTTGCCCAGCAAATTGTCGACGCCGGGCGTTTTCTTTATGGTCGCGGCTGGTCGCCGGCCACCAGCAGCAATTACTCGACGCGCCTGTCGCCGAGCGAAGCGCTGCTGACCGTGTCCGGCAAGCACAAAGGCCAGTTGGGCCTGGACGACGTGCTCGCCACCGACCTGTCCGGCAACAGTCTTGAGCCCGGCAAAAAGCCGTCCGCCGAAACCTTGTTGCACACCCAGCTCTACAGCTGGCGTCCGGAAATCGGCGCCGTGTTGCACACCCACTCGGTCAACGCCACTGTGCTGTCGCGCCTGACGCCGCAAGACTTCATCGAGTTCGAAGACTACGAACTGCAAAAAGCCTTCAGTGGCGTTTCGACCCACGAATCCCGGGTGCGCGTGCCGATCTTCGACAACGATCAGGACATTGCGCGCCTCGCCGCCAAGGTGCAGCCTTGGCTCGACGCCCATCCCGATTGCGTGGGTTATCTGATTCGCGGCCACGGCCTCTACACTTGGGGCGCGCAGATGAGCGATGCGCTGCGCCAGATCGAGGCCTTTGAATTCCTGTTTGAATGCGAGTTGAAGACCCGCAGCGTCATGAACCGCCAAGGCTGACTTCACCAGAACCAGCCCATTTGCCTGATGAATGCAGTGCCTGACCGGTCTCGAAGAACCGGACGGCAAGGCCGATACCGAGGAATGCCCCCATGAGCAGCCTGTCCGTCTATCACGTTTCCAGCCCCGAAATTCCGAACAAGGTGCTGACCCATTTCGAAGACATCGCCTCGACCCTGGCCGAGCAGGGCGTGCGCTTCGACCGCTGGCAAGCCGCCGCGAAGATCCAGCCGGGCGCCAGCCAGGAAGAAGTGATCGGTGCCTATAAAGAGCAGATCGACAAACTGATGACCGAGCGCGGCTACATCACGGTCGATGTGATCAGCCTCAACAGCGATCACCCGCAAAAAGCCGAATTGCGCGCCAAGTTCCTCGAAGAACATCGCCATGGCGAAGACGAAGT
Organism: Pseudomonas fitomaticsae; assembly: GCF_021018765.1. GTDB lineage: Bacteria > Pseudomonadota > Gammaproteobacteria > Pseudomonadales > Pseudomonadaceae > Aquipseudomonas > Aquipseudomonas fitomaticsae. Next base: position 2,196,518 of record NZ_CP075567.1, read on the forward strand.
GCGTTTCTTCGTCGCCGGTCGTGGCCTGTTTACCCTGCACATCGACGATTACGTCTACGCCGTACTGTGCGAGAAGAACGACCTGATTTCGGTGCCGGCCGGCACCAAGCACTGGTTCGACATGGGCGAGAACCCGCATTTTGTCGCGATCCGTCTGTTCAACAACCCTGAAGGCTGGGTCGCCAACTTCACCGGCGAAGACATCGCCGGCCGCTTCCCGCGTCTGGAGGACTGAGCCGATGTCGATCAAGGTCATTCTCACCGACATCGAAGGCACCACCAGCGCGGTGAGTTTTGTGTTTGACGTGCTGTTTCCATATGCCGCCAAACACCTGCCGGACTTCGTTCGTCAGAACGCCCAGCGCGCGGATGTTTCCGAGCAACTGGACGCCGTGCGCCGCGACAGCAACGAACCGCAGGCTGACGTCGAGCGGGTCATGGAAATTCTGCTGGCCTGGATCGCCGAAGACCGCAAAGCCACGCCGCTGAAAGCGTTGCAGGGCATGGTCTGGGAACAGGGTTATCAGGCCGGGCAGTTGAGAGGCCATGTTTACCCGGACGCCGTTGAAGCGCTCCAGCGCTGGCATCAGGCCGGTTATCAACTGTTTGTTTATTCGTCCGGTTCGATCCAGGCGCAGAAGCTGATTTTCGGCTGCTCGGAAGCCGGGGATCTGACGCCGCTGTTCAGTGGCTACTTCGACACCACGTCGGGCCCCAAGCGCGAGGCGCAGTCGTACAGCAACATCCAGCAGGCCATCGGTGTCGAGCCGCAGGAAATCCTGTTCCTGTCCGACATCGTCCAGGAACTCGACGCCGCCCAGGCCGCCGGCCTGCAAACCTGCGGGCTGGCCCGTGAAGGCGGGGAGTTGGCAGGGCATGTAACCGTGGACAGCTTCACCGGAATCGAACCGGAAGCGTTCTGAGTTCACACAATCGATGCAAAAAAAACAGGCCGTGAAGCGAAAGCTCCACGGCCTGTCTGTTTATACGGTGTTCGAATTACATCGAGTGATAGGTCGGCAGAGCAAAACGCTGCTGACTTTGCAGCATGCCGATCTGCGGCAGCTCACTCGCTTGTTCCGCCAGATCACGACGGATCGCGCTGATCGCCCACGACAGTTGGTCGCCGGCATGCAATTGCTGATAGGTCAGCGCACGTTTGAACACTTTGCCGTCGGCACTCTTCAGTGTCAGCAGGATCCCGCCATCGGGACGTGGCGCAGTGGTGACGTCGAAGTTGGAGAACAGGGAGGTAAATTTTTCTTGGATCAGGCTCATGTCTTTCAGCTCCGTATGCACTTGAATGGCAAGCATGCGTAGGGAGTTGCAGCGATTGTGCCAGTATTTCTGTTTTTAAAAATCCTTATAAATCAATAAGTTATAAAAATGGTTCGTTTGGGTTGTCGTGCAATCTGCATGAATGGCCATCGTGCATCCTGCATTTTGCGGGATCGCTGTCGATTCGATGGAACCATTCCGGCCGGCCGCAATCCTGCTTCGCCTTTTAGCGCTGGTGGATACAAAACATTGCAAAAACCGCGTGTACAGCCCGCGAAGCCCTGACGTATTTTCGGCCTCGACCCTCGCTCGAGAAGCGCCGGTTGCGTCACCCGATTGCCCGACAATAAAAATCCGGCCTGCACGTCAAGGTCGAACGGGAGCTGCCATGCGCCATGCGCCGAGCGACACGATTACCTGGGGCATGATGCTCCGCAAACTGCCGATGATTGCCAAAGCCATCCCTCGGGTGGTGAAAGGCATGAAGGCGGCCAACGTCAAGGATCCGACCCAAACCTGTGGCCTGGGCTGGACGTTCGAGCAAGCGACCCTGCGCAATCCCGAGGGGCCCGCGTTGCTGTCGGGCGAGGTGGTGCTGAGTTATTCACAGGTCAACCAGTGGGCCAACCGCATCGCCCACTACTTGATCGGGCAGGGCATCGGCAAGGGTGATGTGGTGGCGGTGTTCATCGAGAACCGCCCGGAACTGCTGGTGACGATTCTGGCGCTGGCCAAAGTCGGCGCCGTCAGCGCGCTGCTCAATACCTCGCAGACCCGCGATACGCTGATCCACAGCATCAATCTGGTGACACCGGCGGCGATTGTCGTCGGTGAGGAGTTGCTGCCGGCATTTGCGGCGGTACGCGAGCAAGTCTCTATCCCGGCAGAGCGCGCCTGGTTCGTCGCCGATCAGGATACCTTCAGCCATCCGGGCATCGCGCCCGAGGGCTACATCAACCTGATCAGCGCCAGTGCCGACGCCTCCGGCGACAACCCGGCCAGCAGCCGGCAGATTTTCTTCGACGACCCCTGTTTCTATATCTACACCTCAGGCACCACCGGATTGCCGAAAGCCGGGGTGTTCAAGCACGGACGCTGGATGCGCAGCTCGGCGAGCTTCGGCATGATCGCCCTCGACATGCGCCCCGACGACATCGTTTATTGCACCTTGCCGCTGTACCACGCCACCGGGCTTTGCGTGTGCTGGGGTTCGGCGGTCAATGGCGCGTCGGGTTTCGCGATTCGCCGCAAGTTCAGCGCGCGGCAGTTCTGGAGCGATGTGCGTCGGTACCGCGCAACCACCATCGGTTACGTCGGCGAGTTGTGCCGGTATCTGGTGGATCAGCCGCTCAGCGCCGACGACAGTCGTCACGACGTGCGCAAGATGATCGGCAACGGTCTGCGGCCCGGTGCCTGGGCCGAGTTCAAGACCCGTTTCGGTGTGGATCACATCTGCGAGCTGTACGCCGCCAGCGACGGCAATATCGGCTTCACCAACATCCTCAATTTCGACAACACCATCGGCTTCTCGCTGATGGCCTGGGAACTGGTCGCCTACGACCAGGACAGCGGCGAACCGATCCGTGGCGCTGACGGATTCATGCGCAAGGTCGGCCGGGGCGAGCGTGGCCTGCTGCTGGCGCGGATCGACGACAAGGCGCCGCTGGACGGCTACACCGATCCGCAGAAAACCGCCAAGGTTGTATTGCAGGACGTGTTCACCAAGGGCGATCGCTTCTTCAACACCGGCGATCTGCTGCGCAACATCGGTTTCGGTCATGCGCAGTTTGTCGACCGCCTCGGCGACACCTATCGCTGGAAGGGTGAGAACGTCTCGACCACCGAAGTCGAAAATCTACTGCTGCAGCATCCGCACATTTCAGAAGCAGTGGCCTATGGCGTGGAAATCCCCAACACCAATGGCCGCGCCGGGATGGCGGCGATCACCCCGGCCGAGTCTCTGGCGACCCTGGATTTCGCCGAACTGCTGGCCTTCGCCCGCCAGCGCATGCCGGCCTACGCGGTGCCGCTGTTCTTGCGGGTCAAGGTGAAAATGGAAACCACCGGCACTTTCAAATACCAGAAGACCCGCCTGAAAAACGAAGGCTTCGACCCCGGCGAGACGGGCGATGACCCGATTTATGCCTGGCTGCCGGGGACTGAAACCTACGTGCAAGTCACGGATGAAATCCTTGCGGACATCCGGGCAGGCAAGTTCCGTTATTGATATTGGCTATCGGCGGTCTTGGAAAAAAGGGGATGACAGCTATCGCCGCGCTCGGGAAACTATCGGCTTTCCGATTGACCGAAAGTGGAGTTGCCCCATGTCCGACCAAAGCCGCCAGATGACCCCCGAAGAAGCTGCCGAATTCACCGAGCAGGTATTCAACAAGGCGCGCGAGGGCGATGCGGTGATGCTGGATCGCCTGATCACTGCCGGTCTGCCGGTGAACCTGACCAACAGCAAGGGCGACACCCTGCTGATGCTCGCCAGTTACTACGGGCATGTGGACGCGGTGCAAGTGCTGCTCAAGCACAAGGCCGACCCGGAACAACGCAACGGCAACGGCCAGAGCCCGATTGCCGGTGCGGCGTTCAAGGGTGACTTGGCGGTGGTCAAGGCGTTGGTTGCCGGTGGGGCGCAGATCGAAGGCGCCTCGTTCGATGGCCGCACGGCGTTGATGATGGCGGCGATGTTCAACCGCGTTGAAATCGTCGACTTCCTGATCGACCAGGGCGCCGATCCGAAAGCCAAGGATGCCAACGGCATCACCGCGCTGGACGCGGCCCGCACCATGGGCGCTGTCGACACCACCGCGCAGCTGGAAAAACTGCTGGGCTGACGCCGCTGGCCGGAACCCGCTCTGTGGCGAAGGCGAGAATGCGCTATCCTTCGCGCCTTCAAAATTCCCTTCGCCACAGGATCCGCCCCCATGAAAGCCGCACTCGCCGAACTCATCAGCAAAATCAGCTCCGGCTGCATGGGCGAAGACGAGATCCTGAAGGTCGCTGACGAAGCGGCACAGGCCTACGCCGATGCCGACGCTTTTCTGACCGCCAACCCGGACATCAACTATGACGACACTTTCCCGATTCCGCTGGGCGAGTGGGTCGTGGTCGGCAGCCTGCCGGAGACCGTGCTGTTCCAGGCTGACACCTACGCCGACCTGTTCGCGCAGATCGTTGCCTCGTTCGGCCCGGGCGTCGAGTTCAACCTCAAGCCCAAGCAACTGGCCAAGACCGAAGCGCTGACCGCACTCAACCGCATCCAGGTGCAGATGAGCAGCCTGAACAAGGAAAACGGCGGTTACACACTGATGAACTTCAGCCAGTTGCTCGACGACGAGCTGCAAGTGGTGCTGGTCTACGGCAACGACGTGCCGCGCGTGCTGGAACTGTGCGCCGAAGTCGGCATCGCCGCCGCGCCGTCGCTGGAAGCCCTGAAGGTCGCCGTTCACGTCTGAACGCAATAAAAGGGAACCCTGTGCGCGACCGTCTATCCTAAAAGTGCATGCCACTATTCTGGAGCGACACCATGGGTTCCACGTTCAACGGCCTGGTCGGCCTGATCATTCTTGCGCTCGACATCTGGGCGATCATCAATGTGCTGAAAAGCGGCGCCGAGACCGGGATGAAAATCCTCTGGGTGCTGCTGATCATCCTCCTGCCGGTGCTGGGCCTGATCATCTGGGCGATCGCCGGGCCGCGGGGCAATGTGCGGATCTGACCGTTCGCACCCTGATCGGGTCGGGCCGATGAACTGAGGTTCGACCTGTCATCTTCGGCAACGTAGAATGCGCGCCTTTCCCGGGCAATCGAACCTGACGATTGGCGCCCGCGCATTCATCGGAGCACTTCACCATGACCGTCACCAAGACCAGCGAATACCTGGAAACCCTCTACGAAGGCTACGGCCAGCGTTTTCGCATGGAAAAACTGCTGCACGAAGTGCGCACCGAACACCAGCACCTGGTGATTTTCCAGAACCCGCGCATGGGCCGGGTGATGGCGCTGGACGGCGTGATCCAGACCACCGAAGCCGATGAATTCATCTACCACGAAATGCTCACCCACGTGCCGATCCTCGCCCACGGCACCGCCAAGCGCGTGCTGATCATCGGCGGCGGCGACGGCGGCATGCTGCGCGAAGTGACCAAACACGCCAGCGTCGAGCACATCACCATGGTCGAGATCGACGGCACCGTGGTCGACATGTGCAAGGAGTTCCTGCCAAACCACTCCAAGGGCGCCTACGACGATCCACGTCTGAACCTGGTGATCGACGACGGCATGCGCTTCGTTGCGACCACCACTGAAAAATTCGACGTGATCATTTCCGACTCCACCGACCCGATCGGCCCGGGCGAAGTGCTGTTCTCGGAAAACTTCTACCAGGCCTGCCACCGCTGCCTGAACGAGGGCGGCATCCTCGTGACCCAGAACGGCACGCCGTTCATGCAGATCGAAGAAGTGAAAACCACCGCCGGCCGCCTGCGCAGCCTGTTCCCGGACTGGCACTTCTATCAGGCGGCCGTGCCGACCTACATCGGCGGTTCGATGACCTTCGCCTGGGGCTCGACCAACCCGGCCTACCGCAAGCTGAGCCGCGAATTGCTGCAACAGCGTTTCATCGGCAGCGGCATCGTCACCCGCTACTACAACCCGGAAATCCATATCGGCGCCTTCGCCTTGCCGCAATACGTGCTGCAAGCGGTGAACAAGCCAAGCAACGACTGATCGTTCGCGGGTCAGAAAAAGCCGAGGCCGGTGTGCGAAAACACACCGGCCTCGGCTTTTTTCATGTTGCATCGGTGTAACTTTTGAACGATCAATCCTGACAAAAGTCGAGATAGGTGTAAGCCCATTTGCGGGTTTGATCGAGGAGGCTCCGATGTCAAAGTGGAAAGTCACTTTCGTGGACGATCATGGTGAAACGATCGACGAAGTCTTCGAGTGCGAGGAATGCCCCAGTCACGAACGGGCAGCCCGCCTCATCAAGGAACGATTGCTGCCGGTCGCCGCCGAGCTTGACCTGAACGATCTGGAAGGGCGCACCGCCGATGCCGGCGTAAAAAGCCTGAAAACCCAGAACAGCATCGAAATCCGCAGCATCACCCCAATCTGAATCTTCCTTTACATTGCTTACCAGGCCTTGGCAGCGGCTCTATCTTGGGGCTACTCTGCAAGCGAGATCAGCGAACGGATCGCTAAGGTCTGGTCTTGTCAGCTACATGCTTGTTTCCCGCCGGCAACGCGGTTGCCGTAAGCACCCGGGCCCTGTGGGCCAGTGCAGGGAATACGGAAAGTCTATCCATCTATGCGAGGGGGACGATTCATGAGCACAGCCTATCAAGAAGACATCAGCAGCAGCGTGCTGCGCCGCATGAAAGAAGGCGGTTTCGATTTTTCCCGATTCCATCCCATCGAGTTCTACGCCATTTTCCCGGACGAGGAGCGGGCGCGCAGGGCGGCAGGCAAATTTCGCGGTGAATCCATCAATGCCCAGGTCAGTGCGCGCGACGACGGCGCCTGGTCTCTGGAATTGAGCAAGGTGATGTACGCAACCTACGACGACATTGGCGATTTCGAGCAGGGCTTTTCGGCGGTGGTCGAGCCCTTGGGCGGCATCATCGAAGGCTGGGGCGTGAAACAGGAGATCCGCAACCGGCACCGTTTGAACTGATCACTCTCGCAACACGTCGAGCTACGGCTGACCTTCGGGTCGGCCGTTGTCGTTTCTGCCGCCCCGAAAGCGCATGGCAAAACCCTGAAACAAGAAACCGGCGCAAAAAAAAGCCACCTGTAAAGGTGGCTGAAAGGGAAGACCGGAAGGAGAGGAAACCGGTCAGGGTTACGGCCGGGAGGGCTGCCGAGGCAAGCCGGATCAGTGAGGCTGCAAACTTCGTCAGCGACGTTTTTGCAGCGGATGCGCGGATTATCCGCAGTGGCCTGCGGGCAGTGAAATCAACTCTGACTATGCTGGTGATAGGCGACGGGACTGCGTCGCAATGAAGCGGGGGCGATCAGGTTGGGGCATTTGCCGCACAGGAATGGTGCGGTGTGTGCGGCGTGAATATCCAACCGATTGAAATCAAAGCGTTTATGCCGATGGCACGGGCCTTGCGAAGGCCTGTATGTCCGGGGTGACAAGGAGTACGGCATGATCCGCACCTATTTTGATGAAATGTACGATGCCGGCGGCCAGGTCCGCCCGCATTACCGGGAGTTTGCCCGCTGGCTGGCCGATACGCCTGACGAACTGCTGGCCCAGCGGCGACGCGAGGCCGATCTGCTGTTCCATCGTGCCGGGATCACTTTCACGCTCTACGGGGACGAGCAAGGGACAGAACGCCTGATTCCCTTCGACACCATTCCGCGCAGCATTCCGGCCAGCGAGTGGCGGATCGTCGAGCGCGGCTGCATTCAGCGGGTCAAGGCGTTGAACATGTTCCTCGCCGACCTTTACCACGAGCAGCGCATCATCAAGGCCGGGATCATTCCCGCCGAACAGGTGCTGGCCAACGAGCAATACCAGTTGGCGATGCAGGGGCTGGATCTGCACCGCGATATCTATTCGCACATCTCCGGCGTCGATCTGGTGCGCGACGGCGACGGCACGTACTACGTGCTCGAGGACAACCTGCGCACGCCGAGCGGCGTGAGCTACATGCTCGAAGACCGCAAGATGATGATGCGCCTGTTCCCCGAACTGTTCGCGGCCCAGCGCATCGCCCCGATCGACCATTACCCGAACCTGCTGCTCGACACCCTGAAAAGCTCAAGCCCGATCGATGACCCGAGTGTGGTAGTGCTGACTCCGGGACGGTTCAACAGCGCGTTTTTCGAGCATGCGTTTCTCGCCCGGGAAATGGGCGTGGAGCTGGTGGAGGGCGCGGACCTGTTCGTGCGTGACGACAAAGTCTTCATGCGCACCACCGACGGCCCGAAAGCGGTGGACGTGATCTACCGCCGTCTCGACGACGCATTCCTCGATCCGCTGGCCTTCCGCCCGGATTCGATGCTCGGCGTACCGGGGTTGCTGTCGTCGTATCGCTCCGGCAACGTGGTGCTGGCCAATGCCATCGGCACCGGTGTGGCGGATGACAAATCGGTCTATCCGTTCGTCACCGAGATGATCCGCTTCTATCTCGACGAAGAACCGATCCTGAAGAATGTGCCGACGTGGCAGTGCCGCAATCCGTCTGAACTTTCCCATGTACTGGCCAATCTTCCGGATCTGGTGGTCAAGGAAACCCAGGGCTCCGGCGGTTACGGAATGCTCGTTGGGCCAGCGGCGACGACTGCGGAAATCGATGCGTTCCGCGAGCGGATCAAGGCCAAGCCCCACGCGTACATCGCGCAACCGACGCTGTCGCTGTCGACCTGTCCGACCTTTGTCGAGAACGGCATTGCGCCGCGCCATATCGACCTGCGTCCGTTCGTATTGTCCGGCCGCGAAACCCGGGTCGTACCCGGCGGTTTGACCCGTGTCGCCCTGCGTGAAGGCTCTCTGGTGGTGAATTCATCCCAGGGCGGCGGAACCAAGGACACCTGGGTGGTCGAGGATTGAAGGAAGCCTGCCATGTTAAGTAGAACTGCCTCGGATCTGTACTGGATGTCGCGTTACCTGGAGCGGGCGGAAAACCTCGCACGGATGCTCGACGTCAGCTATTCGCTGTCGCTGATGCCGCAGGACGGCCGTGGCGACGGTCTGCACGAACTGGCGATGCCGTTGTTGATCACCGGCACGCTGGACGATTACCTGGAGCGTCACGGCGAGCTGCATGCCGAGCGCTTGCTGCACTTTTTCGCCCTCGACGCGGCGAATCCTGCGAGCATCTACAGCTGCCTCGGTGCGGCGCGGGCCAGCGCCCACGCGGTGCGCGGTCGGATTACCGCCGACATGTGGGAGAACATCAACGCCACCTGGCTGGAGATTCGCGGGATCGCCAATCAGGGCCTCAGTCGCTATGGCATGAGTCGTTTCTGCGAGTGGATCAAAGAGCGTTCGCACCTGTTTAGGGGTGCGTCCTACGGCACCATCATGCGCAACGACGCGTTTCGTTTCATTCGCCTGGGCACGTTCATCGAACGGGCGGACAACACGTTGCGCCTGCTCGATGCCCGCTACGAAATGGCCGGCGATCAGGCCGAAGCGGTCAGCGACGGCACCGCCCACGCCTATTACCAGTGGAGCGCCTTGTTGCGGGCCTTGTCATCGTTCGAGGCCTATACCGAGATCTATCGCGATGCGCCCGGCGCCCGGCATGTGGCCGAGCTGCTGTTGCTGCGCGCCGACGTGCCGCGTTCGCTGCGGGCCTGCACCGAAGAAATCGACCAGATTCTCGCGCAATTGCCGGGGGCCAACGGTCGTCCTGCGCAACGACTGGCGGCGGAAATGGACGCGCGTCTGCGCTACACCGGCATTCAAGAAATTCTCGAGGAAGGGCTGCACGCCTGGCTCACCGAATTCATCCCGCTGGTGCGCCAGCTGGGCAACGCCATTCACAGTTCCTACCTGGAGGCCGCATGAGACTTTCCATCAGCCACGAGACCACCTATCACTACGAAGATCAGGTGCGCGCGAGCATCCAGTACCTGCGCCTGACACCCCACGACAGCGAGCGTCAGCATGTGCTGAGCTGGCAGCTCGACCTGCCGCGCCCGGTGCGCGCCCAGCTCGATCCGTTCGGCAACATCCTGCACGTGCTGACCATGGACGAGCCCCATGAAGCAATCATCATCGGCGCCCGGGGGCAGGTCGATATCGACGAGTTGCGCGAAGCGGAGCATGAGAGCCAGTCGGCGTTGCCGTTCCTGCGTTTCACCCGGCTGACCGAGGCGGACGAGGCACTGCGAGCGTTTGCCGAGAAATCCTGCAAGCAACGGCGCGACCGCAATGCACTGATCGACCTGATGCATGGGCTGAACCAGCACATGACCTACAAACCGGGCGCCACCGAAGTCGACACCAGCGCCGCCGAAGCGTTTGCCGGGCGGGCAGGCGTTTGCCAGGACCACGCCCACGCGTTTTTGGCCTGCGCGCGCAGCCTTGGCGTGCCGTCACGTTATGTGTCGGGTTATCTGTACAGCGAGGATTGCGAGCATCTGGCCAGCCACGCCTGGGCCGAAGCCTGGATCGATGACGCCTGGTACAGCTTTGACGTGACCAATGAGCTGGCGCGGCCGGAGCGGCACCTGAAACTGGCGGTGGGTCTGGATTATCTGGATGCCTGCCCGGTGCGCGGCATGCGCCGGGGCGGCGGCTCAGAGCAGATGCACGCGAAAGTGCTGGTGTCGCCGACACCAGCGCCAATCATCTCGGTTCAGCAGCAGTAAGCGGCGTAGTTGGCTTACTTGGCGGGCGCAACCTTGCGCCCGGCCATGTGCTGCAAATACCCGATCAGCTTCTGCAGATCCGTATCCGGCAACACTTCGGCGGAAAAACCCGGCATCTTCGCCTGCGGCCACTGACGCAGACTCTGCGGATCGCGGATGTAGCGCTTGAGGAAGTCCGCACCGAAGTACTCGGTCGGGTTGTATGGAATGTTCAGGTCCGGCCCGAACTGCGCATCACCCGCGCCATTCAGGCGATGGCACGCCAGGCAGTTTTTCTGGAACAACGCAAAACCCTGATTCACCGGGTCACCGGCCTTCAACGCAGGATCCGGCAACAGGGCAGGGAAGCGCTCGGCCACCGGCGCCATGCGCTTGATGCTCGCCACTTCGAACGGCCATTGTTCCGGGCTGATATTGCCGGCCTGTGGATCGGTCCACACCAGATAGAACGGCCCGGCGCTGTGCTTGCCTTCTGACAGCGGCGGCCAGGGCTGCGCCGGATCCTCGATGGCCAGCCAGGCGCGTGAGCCTTTCGTGTTCAGCAATGGAGCAGCAGACAGTTCGGCGGCAAAACCGTCCAGCGCTACGGCTTGCAGGTGATCGTCCGGCTTGATGCCGGTCAGCAGTACTGCAACCGGCACGGCGCGATAGGTCATGTCCTTCTTGTAGGACACATCATTCTTGACCGTGAGGGTTTGTACCTGAGGATGCTTGAGCAACTCCTCGGTCTGCCAGGTGCGGCTATTCGAGCCCAGCTCCAGGTTCAGCTGCGCGGCAGACAGGGGCATGCTCAGCAGCATGGCCCCGAACAGAATGAGCGTTTTCATGTGATCGCCGTCCATGTCGTGGAAGTGCGCAAAGGTTGGCACAGCCACGCTGGCCCGGGTAGCGGGCCAGTCACATTTTCAGTGGCGATGAACAATACCTGCCGCTTGAATCAGCCGATGACCTTGGTCAGGTTCGGCAGAATCAACAACAGCGTCGTGGCGAAAAGAATGAGCCCTGCTTGCCGTACTTTCGGTTGTTTGAACATGGCTTGACCGCCTTTTTTGTTATTTCCTGATGCCTGCCTGCATATCCATGACGGCAAGCGCTGCACTTCCTGTAGCGAACGCCTGTCTCGGCAAAACCCGACGACAACGACGTACATCTTCACCTTAGGGCCCGCGTCACGCTTCGCTTAGATCCATTTCGTATGTATTTGCTACCTGCCGCGATTAAAAAGGCATGAGGCCCATTGCCAGCTTCTTTGCCGCCCGTTTGCTAGACAGCTCGCGCACCTGAACCGGTTAATCAAGCCACGGATGACCGTCCGTCTGAGCGTGCGCGTCAACGTCATTGAGCGCTGTGGTCATTGAATCCATGGCCGGCGAAGACAACAGTGACAGCACGAATTTCACTCACCGCACAGGTTCGAGGACGTCATGACCCAAGCTTTGATTTTCGACGCGTTACGCACGCCCCGTGGCAAGGGCAAGGCCGACGGTTCACTGCACAGCGTCAAACCGGTGAACCTGGTGGCCGGGCTGCTGACCGCGTTGCAGGCGCGCACGGCGCTGGACACCAGCCAGGTCGATGACGTGGTGCTGGGCTGTGTCACGCCGATTGGCGATCAGGGCTCGGACATCGCCAAGACCGCCGTGCAGGTGGCCGATTGGGACGTCAGCGTCGCGGGCGTGCAGATCAACCGCTTCTGCGCCTCGGGGCTGGAAGCGGTGAACTTGGGAGCGATGAAAGTGCGCTCCGGGTTTGAAGACCTGGTGGTGGTCGGCGGCGTCGAATCCATGTCCCGCGTACCGATGGGCAGCGACGGCGGCGCCTGGGCGCTGGACCCGCAGACCAATCTGCACAGCCATTTCACACCTCAAGGTGTCGGCGCTGACCTGATCGCCACCCTTGAAGGCTTCAGCCGTCAGGACGTCGATGCCTACGCGCTGCACTCGCAGCAGAAAGCCGCACGTGCCCGCGCTGACGGTTCGTTCAACAAGTCGCTGGTGCCGGTGCAGGACCAGAACGGCATCATCCTGCTCGATCACGATGAGTTCATTCGCGCCGAGTCGACCCTTGAAGGTTTGGGCAAGCTCAAGCCGAGTTTCGAAATGATCGGCCAGATGGGCTTCGACGCCACGGCGTTGCGGGTCTACAGCCACGTCGAGCGGATCAACCATGTGCACACGCCGGGCAACAGCTCGGGGATCGTCGACGGCGCGGCGCTGATGTTGATCGGCTCCGAAGCCAAGGGGCGTGCGCTGGGTCTGCAACCCCGGGCACGGATCGTCGCCACGGCGGTCACCAGCACCGACCCGACCATCATGCTCACTGGCCCGGCGCCGGCCACTCGCAAAGCGCTGGCCAAGGCCGGGCTGCGGGTGGAGGACATCGACCTGTTTGAAGTCAACGAGGCGTTCGCCTCGGTGGTACTGAAGTTCATCAAGGACATGGCTGTCGACCCGGACAAGGTCAACGTCAATGGCGGCTCGATCGCCATGGGCCACCCGTTGGGCGCCACCGGTTGCGCGATCCTCGGCACCTTGCTCGATGAACTGGAAGCCCGGCGCCTGCGCTACGGCCTCGCAACGCTGTGCGTCGGCGGCGGCATGGGCATCGCCACCATCATCGAACGCCTCTGACCCCAAGGAATCCTGTCATGACCCAAGCCATTCGTTACGAAAAAGGCCAGGACGGCATCGTCCTCCTGACCATCGACATGCCGGGCCAGAGCGCCAACACCATGAACGCGGTGTACCGCGAGGCCATGGCCGAAAGCGTCGCCCGTTTGCAGGCGGAAAAAGATGACATCGCCGGGGTGATCATCACTTCGGCCAAGAAAACCTTCTTCGCCGGTGGCGACCTCAATGAACTGATCAAGGTCGGCAAGCCCGAAGCCAAGGCCTTCTACGACATGGTGCTGACCCTCAAGGGCCAGTTGCGCACCCTGGAAACCCTCGGCAAACCGGTGGTCGCGGCGATCAACGGCGCGGCGCTCGGCGGTGGCTGGGAAATCTGCCTGGCCTGCCACCACCGCGTAGCGCTGGACGATGCGTCGGTGCAACTCGGTTTGCCGGAAGTAACCCTCGGCCTGTTGCCGGGCGGCGGTGGCGTGGTGCGCATGGTGCGCATGCTTGGCATCGAGAAAGCCCTGCCGTATCTGCTCGAAGGCAAGAAAGTCCGTCCGCAGCAGGCGTTGCAGGCTGGATTGATCGATGAGCTGGCGGCGGATCGCGATGAGCTGCTGGCCAAGGCCCGGGCCTGGATTCTGGCCAACCCTGCGGCCGTGCAGCGTTGGGATGTGAAGGGCTATCAGATTCCCGGCGGCACGCCATCCAATCCGAAAGTCGCGCAGATGCTGGCGATTGCGCCGTCGATCCTGCGCACCAAAACCCAGGGCACGTTGCCGGCGCCGGAGAAGATTCTGTGCGCGGCGGTGGAAGGCGCGCAGGTGGATTTCGACACGGCGCACCTGATCGAAACCCGCTACTTCACCGAACTGACCACCGGCCAGATCTCGAAAAACCTGATTGGCACGTTCTGGTTCCAGCTCAATGAAATCAATGCTGGCGGTTCGCGCCCGCAGGGCGTTGCGCCTTATGTGACGAAGCGCGTGGGCGTTCTCGGCGCGGGCATGATGGGCGCCGGGATCGCCTATGTCAGCGCCTCGGCCGGGATCGACGTGGTGCTCAAGGACATCAACCTTGCGGCTGCGGAGAAGGGCAAGGCGCATTCGGCGGCGTTGCTGGACAAGAAAGTTGCTCGCGGGCAGATGACTGCGCAGCAGCGCGAAGCAGTGCTGGCGCGTATCCAGACCACTGAAAGTGACGCCGATCTGGCAGGTTGCGATCTGATCATCGAGGCGGTGTTCGAGGATCGTCAACTCAAGGCCAAGGTCTCGGCAGCAGCGCAACAGGTGGTTGGCGCAGACGCAGTGATTGCTTCCAACACGTCGACCTTGCCAATCACTGGCTTGGCCACTGCAGTACCGGATCAAAGCAAGTTCATCGGCCTGCACTTCTTCAGCCCGGTGGAAAAGATGCCGCTGGTGGAAATCATCAAAGGCGCGCAAACCAGCGACGAAACTCTCGCACGCGGGTTCGATTTCGTACTGCAAATCAAGAAAACCCCGATCGTGGTCAACGACAGTCGCGGCTTCTTCACGTCGCGAGTATTCGGCACCTTCACCAATGAAGGCATCGCGATGCTGGGTGAGGGCGTCAGCGCGCCGATGATCGAGACCGAAGCGCGCAAGGCCGGCATGCCTGTCGGGCCGCTGGCGATCTCCGACGAAGTTTCCCTCAGCCTGATGAGCCATATCCGTCAGCAAACGGCCAAAGACCTTCAAGCAGAAGGGAAACCGCTGATTGAGCACCCGGCGTTCGCCGTGATTGACT
This sequence comes from Pseudomonas fitomaticsae, assembly GCF_021018765.1. Taxonomy (GTDB): domain Bacteria; phylum Pseudomonadota; class Gammaproteobacteria; order Pseudomonadales; family Pseudomonadaceae; genus Aquipseudomonas; species Aquipseudomonas fitomaticsae. Next base: position 2,211,520 of record NZ_CP075567.1, read on the forward strand.
TGCTGCTCAACGAATACAAGCGGCCGGGCAAGGCAGCCGGAGGTGGTTTTTATGAGTACCCGGCGGGAGGGCAGAAACATCTGTGGCCCGAGCTGAAAACCCGTTTCGAGAAAGCCGACGGGCAGATTTCGCCGAAGGATGTACGTGACCGGCTGCTGTTCGTTCAGGCCATCGAAACCGTGCGTTGCGTGGAGGAGAGCGTGCTGACGTCGACGGCGGACGCCAACGTCGGCTCGATCTTCGGCATCGGCTTCGCGGCATGGACGGGCGGGGCGTTGCAGTTCATCAACCAATATGGCGTGAAGGACTTTGTCGCGCGGGCGCAGTACCTGGCGGAACAGTACGGTGAGCGTTTCGCTCCGCCAGCACTGCTGCTGGAGAAGGCCGCGAAGGGCGAGTTGTTCTAACGGGGCGGGGACGCATTTCGGGGCTTGCCTTGCCGGGTGGTTTCAAGGCAGGCTCTGGGGTGTGCATTATTCCCATCACGTGTCAGGTATTTTTTATGTCGCTACGCATCTGCATTCTGGAAACCGACATCCTGCGTCCGGAACTGGTCGATGAATATCAGGGTTACGGGCAGATGTTCCAGCGCCTGTTCTCGCAACAACCGATCGCCGCCGAGTTCACGGTGTACAACGTGATGCAGGGCGACTACCCGAGTGATGACCTGACCTTCGATGCGTACCTGGTCACCGGCAGCAAGGCCGACTCGTTCGGCACCGACCCATGGATCCAGACCCTCAAGCAATACCTGCTGACCCGTTATGAGCGCGGCGACAAACTGCTCGGCGTGTGCTTCGGCCATCAACTGCTGGCGCTACTGCTGGGCGGCAAGAGCGAGCGCGCCACTCAAGGCTGGGGTGTCGGCATCCACAACTACAAACTGGCGGCCAAGGCACCGTGGATGAGCCCGGTGCGTGAAGAGCTGACGCTGTTGATCAGCCACCAGGATCAGGTCACGGCGCTGCCAGAGAACGCCACGGTGATTGCTTCCAGCGATTTCTGCCCGTTCGCCGCGTACCACATCAACGATCAGGTGCTGTGCTTCCAGGGGCATCCGGAATTCATTCACGACTACTCGCGAGCGCTGCTGGATTTGCGTCAGGAAGCGCTGGGCGAGCAGGTGTACAGCAAGGGTGTGGCCAGCCTGGAGCAACAGCACCACGGCACCACCGTGGCGGAATGGATGATGCGTTTCGTGGCGCACAAGCCGACCGCGGCTTGAACCAAAACGCCCCCGTGTTTTGCACGGGGGCGTTTTTTCTTATAGCCAGCCCGATTTCTTGAAGCTCGCCCACAGGCTCACGCAGCCGACCGTGATAAAGCCCAGTACGCCAAAATAGCCGTAGTGCCAGCTCAGCTCCGGCATGTTCTGGAAGTTCATCCCATAAATCCCCGCCACTGCCGTGGGGAACGCCAGAATCGCCGCCCATGCAGCGAATTTGCGCTGCACCACGCTTTGCCGTGACGCTTCAAGCAGCACGCCGATTTCGATGGTCTGACTGGCGATGTCGGCCAGGGTGGTCAGATCTTCCATCTGCCGGTTCACATGGATCTGCACATCACGGAAGTACGGACGCATGTTCTTGTCGATGAAGGGGAAGCTCAGCTTCTGCAGTTCCTCGCCGATTTCCACCATCGGCGCGGCGTAACGGCGCAAGCGCAGCACATCGCGGCGCAGGCCATGGAGCTTCTGGATGTCGTGCTCATTCAGTGCGCTGCACAACACGTTGCGTTCCAGCTCATCGATCTCGGCGTGGATCGCTTCGCCCACCGGCTGATAGTTTTCGATCACGAAATCCAGCAGCGCATACAGTACGAAATCTTCCCCGTGCTCCAGCAACAGCGGCCGCGCCTCACAGCGTTGGCGGACGTGGGCGTAGGACGCCGAATGGCCGTTGCGTGCGGTGATGATGTAGCCCTTGCCCGCAAAGATGTGGGTTTCGATGAACTGCAGAATCCCGTGTTCGCGCACCGGCGAGTAGGTGACGATGAACAGCGCGTCGCCAAAGGTTTCCAGCTTCGGCCGGCTGTGCTTTTCCAGGGCGTCTTCGATGGCCAGTTCGTGCAGGTTGAACTGGCGTTGCAGGTTGGACAGTTCCTGGGCGTTCGGCTCTTCGAGGCCGATCCAGACGAAGTGGCCGGTCTTGGCAGCCCAGGCCGAGCCTTCGTCGAGGGAAATATTGGTGACTTTCTTACCGGCGCTGTAAACCGCAGCAGCAACAACTCGACCCATGGTGGTGATTCACTTCTTCTTGGCAGATGGCAGGGGAGGCATGGCTTCAGCTTAGCCGTGTCGTTGCTTGAGAGTCAGTGAAATCTGCACAGTTCACCGGGCAAAAGAAAACCCGCACGGGGCGGGCTTCTTTTTCACGCGGCTTGCAGCTGCCGATCCATTGCATCGATGCATTCGCGCATCTGCTCGCGGCATTGAGTGATGAGCATGGGCATGTCGTCCATGGTCAGGCCGGCGGTAGGAATTGCCGGCAGCGAGCGTATGAGAATTTTCCCGCTGTGCCAGCGATTCAGACGCATGTGCTTGATGTAGCTGCTGACACACACCGGAACGATCGGCACCCCGGCGGCGATGGCCATCTGGAACGCGCCTTTCTTGAACGGCAGCAGTTCCTCACCCAGGTTGCGGGTGCCTTCCGGAAACACCCAGATCGAGGTGTCTTTGTGCTGCAAGGTGTCGGTGGTGGTCAGCATCGACTGACGCGCCTTGTGCGCGTTCCCACGATCGATCAACACATTGCCCGCCAGCCAGAACAGCTGCCCGAACAGCGGCACCCACTTCAGGCTCTTTTTGCCGATGCACACGGTACGGCGCGGCACCACGTTGCCGAACACGAACAGGTCATAGTTGGACTGATGGTTGGCGATGATCACGCAGCTGTCGGGCTTGTTCATCAACGGGCCTACGTCGGCCTTCACTCGCAGACGCAAAATGCACATCGCTGGCAGCGCATAGAGGCGGGCGCACAGGCGACTGTTGTCCGGATTGAACGGGCGGCACAGCCCGAGGATCACTCCGAGTATCCCCGCCAGAATAAAGTGCAAGCCCATCAATAACATACGAAACACAAACAGCATTTTCAGGCCCATCGGGACAAAAGGTGGCGCAGTGTACGGATGTGCACTGTTTTCGGCAATTGCCGCTATAGAGTCCGGAGATGGGCGATGTTTAAGCGCATGTTTCCGACTTGTTGGTCAGAGGCGTCCTAGAGCTGCTGCGGAGTTTTCAACAGTGGGCGTAAGAAAAAGCCCGACACGACGGTCGGGCTTTTCTGAATCGGGGCGAGCCGGGTATCAGCCCAGATGTTCCTGATCCTGGATGATGGCGTTGTCCAGGGTTTCCAGCAGCGCCTTGCGCACTTTCAGCTTGGTGTTCTTGTGTGCGGTCATGTTGATCTTCTTCAACTGACGCGCGGCGGCGAGGGCGGCACCTTGCAGTTCTTCAGCCGCGACCACTTTGTCGAGGAAGCCGGCATCAACCGCGCTTTGCGGATCGAACATCTCGCCGTTGATCACCGAGCGGTGGAAGGCCGAGCGACGCAGACGATCACGAGCCAGCTCGATGCCGGCGTGGTGCATGGTCATGCCGATCTGCACTTCGTTCAGACCAATGCTGAACGGGCCGTCGACACCGATCCGGTAATCGGCGGACAACAGAATGAATGCGCCCTTGGCCACGGCATGTCCCGGGCAAGCAACGATCACCGGGAACGGGTGCGACAGCAGGCGGCGGGCCAGGGTCGAACCGGCGGTCACCAGCGACACAGCTTCTTTAGGGCCGGCGGTCATCACTTTCAGGTCATAGCCGCCAGACAGAATGCCCGGCTGGCCGGTGATGATCACAATGGCACGATCCGCCACCGCCTGATCCAGCGCCGCGTTGAAGGCTGCGATCACGTCCGGGGAAATGGCGTTGACCTTGCCGTTGCTCAGGGTCAGGGTCGCGATACCGTCTTCGAGGTGGTAGGCAATCAGGTCGCTCATGGCGCAATTCCTTATAAGAAAGATGGGCAGACGTTACCCACCGTCGCCGGTCAGGTAAAGCACTGTGACTGACCCGCCGGTCACCGTTTACCGGCCGATCCGCTGCAATCTGCCCTGCGCCTGACGGCTGCGCACCTATATAGAAGGGCCGCGCCCACCCGAGATTGGCCGGATTGCCATGGCCCCTAGAAGGTGGAAGCGACTTTTTCTCTTAACCGCATGAAAATTCTGAAAAAAAGTTTGCCATCAGAAAAGCTTTCGACTACATTAGCGCGCCTCGACAGACAGAACATGTTTGAAGAGATACGGTGAAGTGTCCGAGTGGCTTAAGGAGCACGCCTGGAAAGTGTGTATACAGGAAACTGTATCGAGAGTTCGAATCTCTCCTTCACCGCCAAATTCGATGTAAACAAAACCCCTGGTTTCGAAAGAAGCCAGGGGTTTTGTGCATTCTGGCGTCCGGATTTTTTTGGTCACAGAGATCGGTTCGGCTTCTTTTTGCCAGGGCATTACAATCGCGGCTTTATCCGGCATGTAAAAGGACGACCTCCATGATCATTTCCACCACACAATCCATCGAAGGCCGGCAGATTACGGCGTATCTGGACATCGTCAGTGCCGAGTCGGTGCAGGGCGTGAATGTGATTCGCGATATGTTCGCGGGCATGCGGGACTTTTTCGGCGGGCGTTCGCAGACACTGGAGCGGGCGTTGAAGGAGGCGCGGGTTCAGGCGACTGACGAGATCAAGGAGCGCGCGCGGGCCTTGCAGGCGGATGCGGTGGTCGGGGTGGATTTCGAGATCAGCATGCCGGCAGGGAAGGGTGGCATGGTTGTGGTGTTTGCGACCGGTACGGCGGTCAAGTTGCGCTGAGGCTTGTGAGCCCATTCAACGGAATGGGCTCTTTGCTGGCAATCAGCCCTGCGGTTTGAGCAGGATGGTGCCTTTCGAGTCGTAGGTCAACGGTGTATCGATCGCGACGAGAGGTGGGGTATCGCCGGGTTGAACTGGCTGGACCGGATCCGGGTGGTAGATGACGCCAGGTTGCAACGGACTCGGTCCGGTCGGCTGCTTGATGACGATTTCACCTGAAGCGACTTTTTCCTTGAATTTCTCCGCCCCGGCTTTACCGGCGGCGATCTGCTCGTCCGTGAGCTTTACAACAGGCATCTGTGGGAATCCTTTGATTTCCATGTTCTCTCCTTGAGATTCATTGCGCAGGAAAAAGGGCAGCGGCCGGTCGCCGGGAATCTTTAGCGGCGTGAGACCAGCGGTTCGTCATTGGGTTTAATTTCTGTAGGCCATTCGTCGGGCTTCGGGCGATCTGAATCACAAGTCCAGGAATGACCGGCTAGTCTCAAAAGCCTTGGAGGTCGATATTTTTTCAGGCAAAAGGGTTTGCCGGTGTCGGCCCGCATTTGAAAAGGGGTGAAGAGATGACTGATCCGTATATCGAAGACGACGGGGCTGAATTTCCATTCAACAATTGCGTGCGCTGTGGCCAGACGGAGTATCAGGCCGGGTTTGGCGAGGATCCGGTGCAAACCGGCAAGATCAAGTCCACGGCACCCAAGGGGCCTAAAGCAAAATTTCTGCCCAAAGTGACGACACGTTCCAGGAAGTAATCCGGATGCCACACAGCCCCGCCATTGAGCGGGGTTTTTTGTTTCTATTTTTTTGAGAAGCGTCCTACAGAAATTGCAGATTCGTCCGGATTCTTTCACAAACTTTTCACACCCGGCTGGGTAGGGTGAAGCCATCCGTTAGAAAGCAAGTCTCCAGCCCGTCTCCCCAGCGGGCTTTTTTTTGCCCGTCATAAAACCTTTTCCATATTCGCTGTCCAATCGGCGCCAAGTGCGCTGCAACGCTGGACATTGCCGCGACAACAGCATTCAATCTGCGCCCTTTTTTATTCCTTCTGTTGAGGTTTTCGTCATGCGTTTAACTCTGCCTGCTCTGGTTCTGGGGCTTCTGGTTGCTCAAGGTGCAATGGCTGGCGACGGTACTGCCGCACTGGGTGGCGGTCTGGGCGGTGCGCTGGGTAACGTGGTTGGCCAGAAAATGGGCGGCAGCACCGGTGCAGCGATTGGTGCTGGTGTAGCTGGCGCGGCCGGCAGCGCATTGGCTGCCAAGAAAGGTGCTCGTACCAAAGCGGCCATCGGCGGCGTCGGTGCGGCGGGCGGTTCGGTGATCGGTAACAGCCTGGGCGGCAAGACTGGCGCCACCATCGGTGCTGGCCTGGGCGGCGCAGCCGGTGGCGCAGTGGGCAGCAATCTGTCCAAGGGTCACAAGCGTCACTGATTGCCAACGCGTGACTGAAAAGGCCCGGCTTTATGCCGGGCCTTTTCGTTACTGAACGTTTTTCCCGGATACGCCTCCAATACCACATAGCCCCCTCCGCGGGCGTACCGTCCCGACTCGGGACCTGTGAGGTCTGTATGCGATTGACATTATCCGCATTGGTTTTGGGATTGTTCGTGGCCCAAGGCGCCATGGCCGCCGGTGACGGCACGGCCGCCGTGGGTGGTGGATTGGGTGGCGCGCTGGGCAATGTGGTCGGCGGCCAGCTCGGCGGCAGCACCGGCGCTGCGGTGGGTGCTGGTGTCGGCGGTGCGGCCGGCAGTGCCATCGGCGCGAATAAACGCAATCGCACGGAAGCCGCCATTGGCGGTGGCCTCGGCGCCGCAGGCGGTTCAGTGGTCGGCAACAGCCTCGGCGGCTCCACCGGTTCGACCATCGGCGCAGGATTGGGTGGCGCAGCGGGTGGCGCGGTCGGTAACAACCTGGGTGACGATGGCGGCAAGTCGCACTCCGGCGGCGGCCACAAGCACAAGTACAAACACAAGAACCGTCATCGTTGAGTGATCGGTTCTACGGAAAACCCGGCTGTATGCCGGGTTTTTTGCGCCTGAGCGTCATGCGCAGGAACGAATGGCGACCATACTTTTCGAACGTTCTATACGAATGCGATTGACGAGGTGCGCCATGACTCCTGAAACCGAAGGCAAGGAAGAAAAAGGCCCGAGCGGATTGCCGTTTATCAATGATCCGGGGAATGAAGATCCGGGGTCGTTGATGGATGATGCGACGGTTCCGCTTTTGGAGGGTGAGGAGGAGCTTGAGTATGAGGATTTTGATGATGATGAGTGATGGGGCACTCGCCTCGTTGAACTTGGTGTGCCCCTACTCGACAGCCTTATCCTCCCGGACCTCAATGCGCCGCGGCCAATTGGTCAACGCTGACTTCCCTGTCCGCACCATGCCTTTGGAGCAGCGGTCTAATCCCTGCCATTCGCTATCGAACAAACGAAACATCAATCCTGTCCGCGTTAATTTTGACAAATTGCCCATTCAGATGTGGAAATTCGTAGTGGATATCCTGATCAGTAAAATCAACTAAAGACCGGAAAACTTCGCCATCCAGGTAGCCATAAATCTCACAGGGGAATCCGCTACCGAGCATCTTGATCTGCGTTTTTTCGCATTCTGAAGGTGATATACATTCTTCATCAGATAACACCATTTCGAACTCAACTTCGTAAGTTTTTCCCACCTCTATTTCTGAAGGGCTGTAGCTTACGAAGCATCTGATCGCTGTGCCCTCCACGACCAGCAAAATAGCTTCTTCTACATACGGGTCTATTTCGACAACCAGTGCTTTGTACGTCTTAGTCATGAGCGGGTCTCACTGTTTTATCTCGTGCATTACCATTGATTGTCCGCCAAAACTCTTTCCCACTTTTGGTGTGTAGAGTCGTAATTTCATCATTGGTGTTGGTGCCAACGAAAGCGAATTTCGCTTCACCTTTTCGGTTAGTCCCCATCAACTGGATATACCCTGCTCGCAGCTCTCCCTTGTATAAGTACTCCACACGCGTGCCTTGATTCACAACGCCTCGCGCGGTGAGTAAGTACTCTTCGTTGCTCATCGCTTTGAATTCGGCGCCATGCTTTTCAAAATGCCCGGTAAGCTTTTTATCACTCCCAAAATTTTCGGGTCGAGATTTTGGCTTTGGAATCAGCGGCTCACCTTCGTCAACAACCGAGCCACCCACCCCATCCGGCACCGAACAACCCGGCTTATTCGGCGGCGGACAATTGGACGTCAACCCCAACGGATCCACCCACCCCGTCGGATTCGGCACGTACCGGTACTGATTCAGCCCACCCGCCAGCTTCACCGGATCCGGCGTCAGATACCGGCCCACGTCCGGGTCGTAATACCGGTGCCGGTTGTAATGCAGTCCGCTTTCGTCATCGAAATACTGCCCCTGAAAGCGCAGCGGCTGGTTCAGGTAGTCGTCGGTCGCCAGTTCCAGCGAGGTGACCTTGCCGTAGGCGCTGTACTTGGCCGACCAGACGATCTCGCCGCTGTAGTCGGTCAGTTCCTGCGGAGTGCCGAGGTGGTCGAGTTGGTAGTAGAACGGACAGGCGCGTTTCGGGCCTTGGCCGTCGAGCATGGCCAGTGGGCGGAAGGTGCCGGGTTCGTAGATGAAGCTGCGGTGTTGTTCCTCGCTGTTTTCGGCGATCAGGTGGTCGCCTTGCCAGAAGAATTCGGTGGTCTGGCCATCGACGGTTTTGCGGATGCGCCGACCGAAGGCGTCGTATTGGTAGGTGGCGCTGGTGCCGTCGGGGCGGGTGAGGCCGATCAGGCGGTGCTGGCTGTCGTAGCGGTATTCGGTGACGAGGGTTTGTGCGCGGCCGCGGCGTTCGCGGATCAGGTTGCCGAAGGCGTCGTAGTCGTAATGGCGGTCGCCCTGCATCCGCAGGCGGTTGCCTTTGATCTGTGTCGGGCCGGGGCGGTCCTGCATCAGCAGGTTGCCGGCCGGGTCGTGGGCGAAGGTTTCCGGCACATCGTCGCGGGTGTGGCGTACGCGGATCAGCCGGTCGAGGGCGTCGTACGTGTAGCTGCGCTGACCGTGGCGGGTGTCGGCGATGTGTTCGAGGTTGCCGTTGGCGCTGTAGGCAAAGTCGCGGCGGTACAGCGAGTTGCGTTGATGGCCTACGGCGTGGGCGCTTAACCGGCCCTGTTCGTCGTAGGTGTATTCGCTGAGCAGCAGGCCTTGCTGGCGCTGCTGTTCGCGGCCGTTGTGGTAGACGTGGCGAGTGAGCAAGGCGCCGTTGAGGTCGATCGCGGTCAGTGCGCCGCCCTTGGCGTAGTGGTAGTCGAGCTTGCTGTTGTCCGGCAGGCGCAGGCGAGTGAGCTGACCGCAGGCGTCGTAGGTGTAACGCAGGGTGCCCCAGCCCTGATGCTCGCGCACCAGCCGATCCTGCAGGTCGTATTCGAAGGCCAGCGGGTGATCCTGGCCGTCATCCACGCCGACCAAACGGCCTAAACGGTCATAGCGGTAGCTGACCTCGACCCCGTCGGGCAGGGTCTTGAGCAGCAGGCGTCCGGCGCTGTCACGTTGGTAAGCGGTGACCAGCGTCGAGCCGTCGTCGCCGTACTCGGTCTTTTCCAGCAGGTGGCCATTGCGGTCGTAGGCGTAGGCGGTGCGCCGGCCATCGAAGCCGGTTTCCTGTCGGATCAGTCCGGTGGGCGTGTAGTCCAGCCGGTACTTTTCGCCGGACTCGTTCTCGATTTCCGTCAGCAGCAGCTGCGCATGGTCGTAGCGGTATTGCAGGCGCGTGCCGTCCGGATTGATCCGGCGGCTGACCAAATGCAGATCGTCGTCATATTCGTAGCGGGTGATGCGCCCCAATTCATCGCGTTCGGCGGTGATCTGGCCGTAGGCGCTGTAGGACCAGGCGCGGGTGGCGCCGGTCGGCGAGGTGGTCTGGATCAGCCGGCCAACGGCGTCTCACGCATGACGGGTGACGGCACCGTGTTCATCCTGCGCCGTAATCCGTCGCCCCAACGCGTCGTAGGAAAACTTGCGAACCCCACCGTCCGGCAGGCTTTCCTCAACCAACTGGCCGAGGTCGTTCCAGACGAACACATGCCGACCCGAATCCGGATAACGGATCGACCGCAGCCGCCCCTGCGCATCAAAGTGGTAATGGGTGACGTGGCCATCGGGATCGACCGCCTCGGTGATGTCACCCTGGGCATTGCGCCGGTACGTCCACACCGCATCGCCACGCGAACGGCTGTGCAGGAAACCGTTGCGGTACTCGTAGGACGTCGGCGCATCGTCCGGTGGAATCAGCGCAACTAACCGTCCGGCATCGTCATAGCGGTATTCGGTGACCGCGCCCAGCGCATCCTGCTCGGCGACCAGCCGACCCTGCGTGTCGTAGGCCTTGAGCTGCTCGCCACCGTCCGCCGACACCTGACGCACCAGTCGCGCGGTGTCGTCGTGGACGTAAGTTTCCTCAGTCCCATCGACGTACTGCACTGTGACGCTACCGGCGTCATCCCAGGCATAACGCGTGTCCATCTGCGAAAACGACGCCCAGTGCCGCACGCAACGCGCGGCCTTGCCGGCGCGTTCCCACTCCCAGAAGAAACTCGCGCCGCCGCTCAGCTGCCGTTGCAGGATGACGTGCCGGTCGTCGTAGTCGTAACGCTCGGTCTCGCCGACGGCGTTGGACGCCTCGATCAATCGATGGCGAGCATCAAAGCGGTAACTGGCCAGCGTCTGCTCGGTACGCCAGGCAGACTCACGAAAAACCTGATAATCGACTGCAACCAGATGCGCCCGCTCATAGCGCAACAGCAGCGAACGTCCGGCCCCGTTATCCAGCCGCTGAACCCGATCGGAAAGATCCCGATGCACCGTCAGACGATTCGCATAGGCATCGCTGACAGCCGTCAGACGCCCAGCCCGAAAGTGATAAAACCGCGCCGCTTCCCCCGCCAGCGCAACAATCAACTCCTCCGGCTCATCCCCCAGAAAGATCGCCGCCCGCGACAAGCTGTTGTGGATTTCCGGCCGCTCGACACTCGGCAACGGAAACCGCGTGCGCCGGTTCTCGTGGTCAATCCAGACCACGCCATCGTCCTCAACCTCCAGCCGATGCGCCAGCGAGTGACTCCAGCCAAACCCCAGCCCGACATCGATCTCGGCCGCGCTGGTGCGATACAAGCGGCTGAACTCGAACGGCAACAGCCCGTCGAGCACGCCGTCAGTCAGCGTCAGCAGTTCCTCACCGGTGACCATCGACACCGGACACCCGTTGGTGCAGGTCCGAGGGACGCAATCGGCACTGTCACCGTTGGGATTTTTCGCCTGATCCGAAGCCTCATCACGAGGCTCATGCCGTTCCATTCGCGTCATGCCATGGGACTTGTCACGAGCAACAGCAGCCGGATTAGGCACCGTCAGCACCAGTGCATCCGCCGTGCGAACTTCCAGCGGAATGGCCGGTGTCGGCCGCAACGGTGCCGGACCTGCATTGACCATCAGCGGTTTCAACGCGCTCGCATGCCGGGTCAGATCGGGCGCCGAAGTCAGCTCCGCCAGCCGCAACGCCGAAGCCGCCAGCCATGCCCGCGCACGCGGCGACTTGATCTTGCCGAGTACCTTGGTGCTCAACCGCAGCGGCACGCCCATGCCACCCGACACGCACATCAGCAGAAAACTGACCAGCAGTTCGGTCCGAACTTCAGCCACCACCTCGGCCAGATACTGCGGCGGCAGCATCTTCAGCCAACTGGTGAAGGCCGCCAGATAAATGAACAGCAACGGCTCGTCGCCAAGCATCAGCAGGCCATTGGCGATGGCGTCGGTGGACGCCGCAAGCAAGGCATCCAGCTCGGCGGCGGACAGGTACTGCAGAAGCCTTTCGCTGTTGGCCTGCAAATCGGCGAGCAGGGCAAACAGTTGCTTCACGTCATCCCAGACACCATTCAGCGCGGATTCGAAGCCGTGCCAGTCAGCCTCTTGCAGTTGGCCAAAACGCTCCAGGAAGCCGGCACTGGAAAACTCGGTCCATTGCGGGTGGAGCTCGGTCCATTCCGCACGCAGCCATTTCTCCAGACCATCAATCAAGCCCTGGTAGGAGGCATACAAGGCTTTAACGTGGTCGGTGGAAACATCGGGAAAGAAGGTGATGCGATAACGCTGGCCCCGGTCGCAGTCCTCGACCTTGAGAATGCCGCTGGGGTCAATGGTGTAATGCAGCGGTTCGCCAAAACCCAAAACACCGTCGACATCGGAAATGACCGGTTCAAGGATCACCGGCGTATCACCGATCGGCACAAACCGCGCGGCTTCGAACATGTGCACCAGCGTCAGGGAGCCGCTGGCGGAACACATGGCCACGGAGGAACTGATGGGTTTGCGGCTGCCAACCGGTGCGCTGAGCCGGACGTCGTTGCCGACCTGGAGCACCTGCTCGACACCCAGCGCGGTGCCCGTCCAGAACTGCTCGGCCCAGGCGTCATAGTGGTTGAGGCAAAGGCGAAACTCCTGAATCAGCTTTTCGACGTCGGGCTGGTCGGGGTTCAGCGCAGCGACCACCAGCAAACCAATGCTGTTGTTCAGTTTCAGGAGTTGGTCAGTTGGAAGCATTCGCAGTCACTCGCGCGCATCAGGGGAATGGCGCGAAACTGTGCAGGGGATCAAACAGGAAAGAAGTCAGCCGAGTAGGCGATGTCTGTAGGGCGATTCTCTAAATGTGCGGGAGGGCGTTCGGCGGACAACCGACATTGCCCGTTGCTCAACCTTGGCCGCGCTCGTTATGCTGCTGAACCCTTTAATCAGATCCGAGCAGCGGCGCTATCCACGCCGCCCGGGATGTCTTTGATAACGGATCCGATGATGAATGCACCGCTGAAGGCGTTCGGCCCGATCAAGGCCGTGATTTTCGATATGGACGGTTTGCTGCTGGACACCGAGGGCATCTACACCGAGGTTACCTCGCTGATTGCCGAGCGGTACGGGCGCACTTTCGACTGGAGCATCAAGCAGAACATCATCGGCCGTGGCGCCGGCGATCTGGCCCGTTATGTGGTCGAGGCGCTGGACCTGCCGATCACCGCCGAAGAGTTTCTGGTGATCCGCGAGCCGCTGATGCGCGAGCGTTTTCCCACCGCGCAAGCGATGCCGGGCGCCGAGGAGCTGATCCGCCACCTCAAGGCACACAACATTCCGATTGCCGTCGGCACCAGTTCGTCGCGTCAGTCGTTCGGTCAGAAAACCACCTTGCACCGCGACTGGTTTGCATTGTTCGACTTCATCGTCACCGCTGACGACCCGGAAGTCGGCGCGGCCAAACCGGCGCCGGACATCTTCCTCACCGCCGCGCGCCGCCTGGGTGTAGCGCCGGAAGATTGCTTGGTGTTCGAAGACTCGCCATTCGGTGTGACGGCGGCGAAAGCAGCCGGCATGACCGCCATCGCCATTCCCGATGCCGCCATGGCCGATGAAAAGTACGCACACGCCGACGGGATTCTTCGTACGTTGAAAGCGTTCAAGCCGAGTGCATGCGGACTGCCGGCGCTCGACTGGGCCTGATCAAATCGCGAGCAAAAAAACGCCGCCCCTCTGTCAAAGGAGGGGCGGCGTTTTTCGTTATCGACAATCCGATCAATCAGGCGCCGAAACCACCGTCGATGGTCAGGCTGGCACCGGTGATGTAACCGGCCTCCGGGCTGGCGAGGTAAGCCACGAAGCTGGCGATTTCCTCGGCTTTACCGTAACGACCCACCGCCATCAACGGGATCAGGCTGTCAGCGAACTCGCCATGAGCCGGGTTCATGTCGGTATCGACCGGGCCGGGCTGCACGTTGTTGATGGTAATGCCACGTGGGCCGAGGTCGCGGGCCAGGCCTTTGGTCAGGCCGACCAGTGCGGATTTGCTCATCGCATACACGCCGCCACCGGCGAAGGGCATGCGGTCGGCGTTGGTGCTGCCGATGTTGATGATGCGCGAGCCTTCCCCCATGTGTTTGGCGGCTTCCTGACTGGCGATGAACACGCTGCGCACATTGATTGCGAGGGTCTGGTCGAAGTCTTCCAGTTTGAAGTCTTCCAGCGGCGCGACGGCCAGCACGCCGGCGTTGTTGACCAGAATGTCGAGGCGGCCAAAGGCTTCGACGGTGGCGTTTACCGCGTTGCGGATGGCGCTGGCGTCGGCGCTGTCAGCCTTGATCGCCAGGGCTTTGCCGCCGGTGGCGGTGATGCTGTTTTGCAGTTCTTCAGCCTTCGCGGCCGAGCTGACGTAGGTAAAGGCAACCGCAGCGCCTTCAGCGGCCAGGCGTTTGACGATGGCGGCACCGATGCCGCGAGAGCCGCCTTGAATCAGAGCGACTTTACCGCTGAGGTGTTGAGTGGTCATGTTCGATCTCCAGAAGTTTCAAGGCAGGCTGCCTTGGTGTGGTGTCGAGTATCTGCCCCTCGCCACCAGGCGAGTAGACCGTGGTTGCTATAGTCTGTATAAACCAAAAGTTTAGAGTGGCGGTCATGGAAACCTTCAGCAGTATCGAATGCTTCGTGCGCAGCGCCGAAGTCGGCAGCTTTGCCGAGGCTGCGCGACGCCTGAGCCTGACACCGGCCGCCGTGGGCAAAAGCGTGGCGAAACTGGAAGTGCGCCTCGGTGTGAGGCTGTTCCAGCGTAGCACCCGTCGGCTGACCCTGACGGAAGCAGGGCAATTGTTTCTGAGTGAGGTCAGCGGCAGCCTGACCACCATCCAGAACGCGGTGAACAATCTGGCCAGTGCCGGTGGTCAACCGGCCGGCACGCTGAAAGTCAGCATGGGCACGGTGTTCGGCCGCTTGTACATCGTGCCGTTGCTGGGGGAGTTCCTGACAAGGTTCCCGGCGATCAATCCGGACTGGCATTTCGATAACCGCCAGGTCGATTTGATCGGCCAGGGTTTCGATGCAGCGATTGGCGGTGGCTTCGAACTGCCCCAAGGCGTCGTGGCGCGCAGGCTGACGCCGGCGCATCGGGTGTTGGTGGCTTCTGCGGATTATCTGGATCGATACGCACCGATCAGCGAGCCAGACGACCTCAAGCTGCACGACGGCATCCTGATCCGCTCACCGCAGACCGGTCGCGTGCGTTCCTGGCAGTTGACGCATCGCACCCGGCAACACAGCCCGCTGACCCTCAAGGCACGAATGACCATGAGCGATTCCGAAGCCGCCTGCGCCACGGCGGCGCAGGGGTTGGGGATTGCGTTGGTGAGCATGCCGTTCGCGGTCGGTTACCTGGAGGCGGGAACGTTGCAGCGAGTCTTGCCCGACTGGTACGTCGACGACGGCAACATCTCCATCTATTACGCCGAACACAAACTGCTGCCGGGCAAGACCCGGGCGTTCGTCGATTTCGTCATCGAGCAGTTTTCAACCCTGGGCCTCGCCGAGCGATTCAACGCGCAAAACGTGCTGGCCAGCCGATGATGGTTTTCGGGCGTGGCGTCGCATAGGTGCGCACCTTGGACGTCGACAGGCCCAGTCGCACCAGCGATTCGGCGATGGTCACAGCGGCGGTGACGCCATCGATCACAGGCACCCCGGCGCGCTGGCGGATCTTCTCGTCGAGCCCGGCCATGCCGCCGCAACCGAGGCAGATCACTTCGGCTTTATCCTGAGTCACCGCCAGTTCCGCCTGATGCACGATGGCTTCCAACGCCCGTTGCGGCTCGTGTTCCAGCTCCAGAACCGCCAGGCCACTGGCGCGCACCGAGGCGCAGCGATCCCACAGGCCGGACAGTTTCAGCCGATCCTCGATCAACGGCACGGTGCGATCCAGCGTGGTGACCACTGAATAGGCGTGGCCGAGAAACATCGCGGTGCTGGCCGCCGCATCGGTAATGTCCACCACCGGCACGTTGAGCAATTCCTGCAAACCTTCGCGACCGTGTTCGCCATAGCCGGCCTGGATGACCGCGTCGAACGGCTGGTCGTAGGACATCACCCGGTCCATCACGGCGATGGCGGCCAGATAACTTTCGAAATTGCCTTCGACTGAATCGGCGCCGAAATGCGGCGTCAGGCCGACGATCTCGGTGCCGGGGGAAGCGACAGCCTGCGCCGAACGGGCGATGGCCTGGGTGATGGATTCGGTGGTGTTGACGTTGACCACGAGAATTCGCATGGGAAGTCCTTATTACGGTTGGTTCTGCGGCCCCGCGAAGGGCCGCCAAAAGATTCAGTGGCTGACGTTGTCGACGGCGATGGCTTCACCGTCGACGTCGGCGTAGTGCGGCTGGCGTTTGGCGATGATCAGGTAGAGCATTCCGGCAATGCCGGCGCCGATCAGCCAGGAGAAGGGCGAAACGCTGTGGAAGCCCGGCACCAGTGCCAGAACGATCGCGATCAACGCGGCTGGAATGAACGCCGCCACCGCCCGCAGATTGACCCCTCGGCTGTAGTAATACGCACCGTTAGGGTTTTCGCTGTACAGCTGCGGCACGTGGATCCGGCCTTTGCGGATCAGCCAGTAGTCGACCATGATCACGCCGTACAGCGGGCCGAGCAGGGCGCCGAGGCCGGACAGGAAATACACGATCACCAGCGGGCTGTTGTAGAGATTCCACGGCAGGATCAGCACGGCGATGGTGGCGCTGATCAGCCCGGCGCGGCGGAAGGTCAGGTATTTCGGCGCCAGGTTGCTCAGCACGAAGGCCGGGGCGACGAAGTTGGCCATGATGTTCACCGCCACGGTAACGATCAGGAACGCCAGGCAGCCGAGCACCAGAAAGAACGTGTTGGGAATCGACGCAATGATTTCGGTCGGGCTTTCGATGATCCGGCCGTTGATCTGAAATTGCGCACCGCACAGCAGGACAGTGATCCCGGCGAACACCAGAATATTTACCGGCAGGCCCCAGAAGTTTCCGATCTTGATCGTCTTGCGGCACGGCGAAGAGCGGGCGAAGTCGCAGAAGTTGAGGATCAGCGTCCCGTAGATCGCCAGCCACAAGGCGCCGCCGGCAAAGATGTTGCGCCACATCTCGCCGCCGGTCAGCGGTTCGCGAATCGACCAGGCAATGGTCGCGTTGGCCTGGGTGTACATCCACGCGGCGAGGCAGGCGACGGTCAGCAGAATCACCGGCCCGGCGAACGCTTCGTAGCGACGAACCATCTCCATGCCGTAAGCCAGGATCGCCAGTTGCACGAACCAGATCGCCACGAAACACACCCAGCCCAGACTCGACAGGCCGAGGATCGAGTTGTGGTCGTAGTCGGCGAAACCGGGATGGATCGCCGTGAGCAGCACGCGAAACACCACTGACGCCAGGTACGTCTGAATGCCGAACCAGGCGATGGCGATCACCGCCCGGATCAATGCAGGAATCTGCGCCCCATGAATACCGAAACTGATCCGGCTGATCACCGGAAACGGCACGCCGGTTTTCTGCCCCATGTAGCCTGACAGGTTCATGAAGAAGTACACCAGCGCCGCACCGATCCCCAACGACAGCAGAATCTGCCAGCCGCCCAGGCCCAGGGCGTACAGGCCGATGGCAAACGAGTAGTTGGCGATGTTGTGCACATCGTTGGTCCACAGAGCAAAGATGCTGTATTTGCCCCAACGCCGTCCTTCGACCTTGGTCGGCGCGAGGTCGCTGTTGTGCAGACGCGGGCTCAGTTGCAGCGGTTCGGCGATGCCTTCACCGGGCACGCTGTGGTCGAGGGGGGAAGAGGCGGGCAGATTCAGCGCGATGTTGTTATTGGAGAGACTCGTACGCATTCCGGCAGGCTCCTGATGTTCGGGCCGCGATGACTGTGCATGAGCACTCGGGCTCGGCAGATCTTCGTCGCGGCGGTGAAACATCACAGGTTAGGGGCATCTGCAGCCTGTACGGGATAGGGCGCTTCAGGCTTGCGGATCGAAAGTGTGGGTTCATGTTTTGCGGCTTTGTATACAAAACATGTATGCACTAAAGCCAGATCTGTGCCAGCCGGCGATCTATGAAAACCGCCGCTGATTTCGAAAAGTTATTGAGGCGAGCCAAGTCGTTGAAATACGGGCGATATAAATTGACCGTTCGACCAGGTATTTATTTTTCGGAAGGGATTTTGACGGGCGCCGGGAGGGAGCGCTTTGGGAGTAGGATGTAACTTTTCAGGGCGCAGAAATGAAAAGTGCACACATAAATGGCACCGATGGTGACATTCGTGTGTACACATTTTCCATGTCTGGCGGAGACAACTGTGGGGCGAACGGTTTACGCCTTGCTGATGATATTCCCCGCATGCAACCCGCATTCTTTCTGGGTCGCTTCTTCCCACCACCAGCGACCTTCACGTTCGTGCTGGTTCGGCAGGACAGGGCGGGTGCACGGTTCGCAGCCGATGCTGATGAAACCGCGCTCGTGCAGGCTGTTGTACGGCAACTCCAGCATGCGGATGTAGCCCCAGATTTCCTCGCTGGTCATCTGCGCCAGCGGGTTGAACTTGTACAGGGTGCGCTCCGGGGTGGAGAACGCTGTATCGATTTCCATCACCGCCACGGCACTGCGGGTGCCTGGGCTCTGGTCGCGGCGCTGGCCGGTGGCCCAGGCCTTTACGTCGGAAAGCTTGCGACGCAGCGGTTCGATCTTGCGGATCCCGCAGCATTCGCCATGGCCGTCCTTGTAGAAACTGAACAGGCCTTTTTCCTTCACGAACGGTTCAAGTTTCGTGTAGTCCGGCGAGACCAGTTCGATATCGATCTTGTAGTGCTCGCGCACCTGGTCGATGAAGCGGTAGGTTTCCGGATGCAGGCGGCCAGTGTCGAGACTGAACACCTTGACGTTCTTGTTCAGCTTCCAGGCCATGTCCACCAGCACCACATCCTCGGCGCCGCTGAAAGATATCCACAGGTCATCGCCGAACTCGGCGAACGCGAGTTTGAGGATGTCCTGCGCGGATTTGTTGGCATAGGTCGTGGCGAGTTCCACGACGTCGAACGTTGGGCTCATCAGGGCGGCTTCCTACAGGTCGGTGGCGCTGGGCGCTCTATATGGCGGCGATGTTAACAAAAAGCAACGCCCGCCGGGGCGGCCTCTGCGTTGCGCGGTCCAGGTCGAGCCGCTAGAGTTCGGGCTCGCTCGACTCAATAAACATTACAAACGGGAGTGTCTTGTGGAAATCGCCTGTCTTGATCTTGAAGGGGTGCTGGTGCCGGAAATCTGGATCGCCTTCGCCGAAAAAACCGGAATCGAATCGCTCAAGGCCACCACCCGGGACATTCCCGACTACGACGTGCTGATGAAACAGCGCCTGCGCATCCTCGACGAGCATGGCCTGAAGCTTTCGGACATCCAGGAAGTGATCGCCACCCTCAAGCCGCTGGACGGCGCGGTGGAGTTCGTCAACTGGCTGCGCGAGCGGTTTCAGGTGGTGATTCTGTCAGATACGTTCTATGAGTTTTCCCAGCCGCTGATGCGTCAGCTGGGCTTTCCGACCTTGCTTTGCCATCGACTGATTACCGATGACAGCGGGCGGGTGACCAGC
The DNA here is from genome assembly GCF_021018765.1 of Pseudomonas fitomaticsae. Lineage (GTDB taxonomy): Bacteria > Pseudomonadota > Gammaproteobacteria > Pseudomonadales > Pseudomonadaceae > Aquipseudomonas > Aquipseudomonas fitomaticsae. Next base: position 2,230,853 of record NZ_CP075567.1, read on the forward strand.
TACCAGTTGCGTCAGAAAGATCCTAAACGTCAGTCGGTCCTGGCCTTCAAGAGCCTGTATTACCGGGTGATTGCGGCGGGGGATTCCTACAACGACACCAGCATGCTGGGCGAAGCGGATGCGGGGATTCTGTTCCATGCGCCGGATAACGTGATTCGCGAGTTTCCGCAGTTTCCGGCGGTGCATACGTTTGCCGAGCTGAAGCAGGAATTCCTCAAGGCTTCGAACCGCGACCTGACTTTGTAGCAACCACATGATCGTTCCCACGTCGAACGCGTCCGCGTGGGAACGATCACCGCAGTCACCGCGACTTGGGAACGATCAACGGTTAAAGGTTCTGCAGGGTTTCGAGCAGTACTCTGACCTTGGTAATCGATTCCTGATACTCCGCCTGCCAGTCCGAATCGGCGACGATCCCGCCGCCGCCCCAGCAGCACACCTGCCCATCCTTCACCAGCAGACTGCGAATGGCGATGGAGCTGTCCATCTCGCCGCGAACATCCAGATACAGCAACGAACCGCAATACAAACCCCGTCGGGTCGGTTCCAGTTCGTCGATGATCTGCATCGCACGAATCTTCGGCGCGCCGGTGATCGAGCCGCCGGGGAAGCTGCCGGCGATCAGGTCCAGGGCATCGCGATCTTCCGCCAGTTCACCGGTCACGCTGCTGACCAGGTGATGCACGTTCGGATAGCTTTCCAGGCTGAACAACTCCGGCACCCGCACCGAGCCGATGCGGCAGGTGCGGCCCAGGTCGTTGCGCAGCAGGTCGACGATCATCAGGTTTTCCGCGCGATCCTTCGGGCTGGCCAGCAGTTCGGCGGCGTTCGCCGCGTCTTCGGCCGGGGTCGCGCCACGGGGGCGGGTGCCCTTGATCGGGCGGGTTTCCACCTGACGCTGACTGACTTTGACGAAACGTTCGGGCGACAGGCTCAGTACTGCGTTGCCGTCTGGCAGGCTCTGGAATCCGGAAAACGGCGTCGGGCAGGCCTCACGCAATTTGCAGTAGGCCAGCCATGGATCGCCTTGGCACGGTGCGCGGAAGCGCTGGGCGAAATTGACCTGATAGCAGTCGCCGGCCTGGATGTAATGCTGGATGCGCTCGAATGCCTTGCGGTATTCATCGGCCGAAAGATCGGCTGTCATCGGGTTGTTCAGCTTGAACGGGGTCAGCTCAGTGCCCGCCGGTTGGCTGAATACATCAATCAACCGCTGTTTCTCGCTGGCGCTGACTGACGGGTGAAACACCAATTGGCTGGTGGCCGATTGGTGATCGCTGATCAAGGCCCAGTCGTACAAGCCAAAACGTGCATCGGGCAGTTGCAGGTCATCCCGGGCCTGGCTCGGCAGGTTTTCCAGATGCCGGCCGAAGTCGTAGCTCAGGTAGCCGATCAGGCCGCCGGCGAAGGGCAATTCGTACCCGTCGGGCAATTGCGCGTCGCCCAAGCGGGTCAGATTGTCCCGCAGTCGTTGCAGGAAATCTTCCCCGCGCTCGTCCGGCAATACCGCCAGTTGTTCCAGCGGCCAGGCACTGAGCAGGTCATAACGGCCACGGTCGGCACTCGGCCGGCCACTGTCGAGCAGCACGGCGCCGGGCGCATGGCGGACGGCCGCGAAATAGTCGGCGGGGTTGGCGCGGTAGGGCAGCGGGTGTACGGAACAGGTCAACATGGGCGGGGCAGATCGGCCATCGAGGCGGGGTGGGGATTGTAGTCCCCTCCGAGAATTGCTCCTAGAGGGGATGTCGGGGATTGGCAGATTGGCGGCAGGAAGTGCGACTCAGCCCTCGACCGCCGGAATATGCCCAAACAGCTCCTGAGCAAACGCCACCCGCTCTTCAACCGACTCCGTCACCCCACGCGCCTTGAGCTCTTCCAGATGCGCTTCCACCGCATGGGTACGCAACGTCAGCCCACAATCATTGGCAATCTGGATATTCAGCCCCGGCCGCGCATTCAGCTCCAGAATCAGCGGGCCTTTCTCTTGATCCAGCACCATGTCCACGCCGATGTAACCCAGGCCACACAGCTCATAACAACCGGCGGCGAGTTTCATGAAACCGTCCCAGTAGGGCAGTTGCACGCCATCCACCGCGTTGGTGGTGTCCGGGTGTTTGGTGATGATGTTGTTCAGCCAGGTGCCGCGCAAAGTAAGGCCGGTGGCCAGGTCGACGCCAACGCCGATGGCGCCCTGGTGCAGGTTGGCCTTGCCCCCGGACTGGCGGGTCGGCAGTCGCAACATCGCCATCACCGGGTAACCCATCAGCACGATGATGCGAATGTCCGGCACGCCTTCGTAGCTGATGCTTTTGAAGATCTGGTCCGGGGTCACCCGGTATTCGATCAGCGCCCGATCACGGTGGCCGCCCAGCGAATACAAACCGGTGAGGATGCTGGAGATATGATGCTCCAGCTCTTCGTGGGCAATGATCTTGCCCGACACCGTGCGATAGCGGCCCTCAAAGCGGTCGGCGACCACGATGATGCCGTCGCCGCCGGCGCCCTGGGCCGGCTTGATCACGAAGTCGTTGCGCCCGCCGATGATCTCGCCGAGCTTGTCGATTTCCTTCTCCGTGGAAATCACGCCATACAGTTCCGGCACGTGAATGCCGGCCTTGATCGCGCGTTCCTTGGTGATGATCTTGTCATCGACGATCGGGTACAGGCTGCGCTTGTTGTACTTGAGCACATAGTCGGCATTACGCCGATTGATGCCCATGATGCCCCGGGCTTCCAGGGCCTTCCAGGTCTTCCAGAAACCGAACATCAGGCGTCAGCCTTCTTCAGGAAAGCCTTGAAACGCACGAGCTCGGTCAGGCGATAACCGCGATAGCGACCCATGGCCAGCATGAAGCCCACCAGAATCAGCAGGATTGCCGGGAAGGTGAACACGAAGTACACCAGCTCCGGAACGGTCATGATCAGGTGCGCCAGGGACGCCGCGAACAGCGTGCCGATCGCCACTTTCATGGCATGGCTGGCGCCGCGTTCTTCCCAGGTGATCGACAGGCGTTCGATGGTCATGGTCAGAATCACCATCGGGAACAGCGCCACCGACAGGCCACGCTCCAGACCGAGCTTGTGACTGAACAGACTGATCGCCGCAATCAGCACCACCACGAAGGTCAGCACCACCGACAGGCGCGGCAGCATTTGCAGCTTCAGGTGTTCCAGATACGAGCGCAGCGATAACCCGAGCGCGGTGATCACGGTAAACAGCAGGATGCCGAAGCCCAGCTGCGTCTCGCGGAAGGCCAGGGCGATCAGAACCGGCGTGAACGTGCCGAGGGTCTGCAGGCCGATCAGGTTGCGCAGGATCAGGATCACCAGCACGCCGATCGGGATCATCACCATGATCATGAAGGTTTGCTGGGTTTGCAGCGGCAGGCCGTACAGCGAGTATTCGAGGAAGTTGGCGTCTGTGTTTTCGTCGGTCAGCTTGGCCAGACGAATCGCGTTCATCTCGCTGTTGTTCAGGCTGAAGGTCACGTTGGCTTTCTTGCCGCCGTCGACGGTGATCAGGTTTTCATCGCCGCTCCACCACAGCAGGCGGTCGGTCGGCAGGCCTTGTTCACCGGTTTCGGGGTTGAAGTACAGCCAGTCGGTGCCGTTGAAACTGCGCAGCCACAGTTCCGGGGTTTGCGGCTGATCGGCGACGAGGCGGATGGTGTGGACTTTCTCCACCGGTACGTGGGCGATGGACAGCAGCAGCTCGACGATTTTGGCTTTGTGCGGCGTCGACGGATCGCCGGCCAGCAGCAGTTTCACGTTGTCGTCGTTGACGTTGTTGACGCGCTTGATCGCTTCGCCAATGAAGGTCTCGACGTCGGCCGAGTGCTGGCGGATCGGGGCGAGCAGGGCTTCGGCGGCAATCTTTTCCGGGCCTTCGATGGCTATGCTGTCGCGGAAGGTCGGGCCTTTGACCTTGGTTTTCTCGGCGGTGTAACGCTTGGTCAGCACCAGACGGTAATAAAGCGTCTGGTTGCCCTTGGCCCGGCGCGCCGACCAGGTGACCTTGCGGTTGCCGTCGACGCGGTTGACCGCCACGCCGTAATTGTTGGAGATAAAGCTTTCATTGAGGCTGACGTAATCGCGGCTCAGGGGCGGCACGAACATCTGGATCTTCACCGGATCCTTGGTGCTGGCGACGAACTCGACCTTGGCGTCGATGTTCCACAGGTCGTCGGTGGCGTCTTCGGTCACTGGAATGCCGAGCACGAAAATCTGATAGGCCGTAACCGAAACGCCCAGCAACACCAGGATGGTGATCAGGACTTTCAGGTGGAAGGTTAGAGAACGCATGGAAATTACTCGGCGGTATGAGCGGCGATGGCGCAGGCGGGTTTGCCGGCAGCGTATTTAAGACTGGGATCGACCAGCGCATCGAAGCGTTTCAGCGCCTCGGAGCCGATCAAAAGCGGGTATTGGAACGCACTACGGTCGGTCAGGTTCACTTCGATGCTGCGCATTGCCGAACCCATGCAGATGTCCAGCTCGATCACCGGGCGGGCGGTGTACTTCTTGCCTTCCTCCGGATCGTAGTCGCCGGCGCGGCGCTTGATCTTGCTGACCCGGGCCAGCGGCCGTTCGATCGGGTGCGAATGTGCGGCGTCGATGGCCAGGTAGAAACGTACCCAAGACTCGCCGTTGCGTTTGAAACGTTTGATGTCGCGGGCGCTCAGGGAGGCGGTTTTCGCCCCGGTGTCGAGTTTCGCCGCCACTTCCAGGTTGATCCCGTCGAGGGCAGCGTATTCGTTGAGGCCGTACACGGTCTTTTCCCCCGCCGCGGCGAGGCCGGGCAGGCAAAACAGTGCAAAGAATGTGGGGAAGGGCTTGAGTCTCATAAATCCTGGCGAGCAGCGTTCCGTTCTCGGTTCAGGGCCATGGCATCAGGAAATCCTGTCTGCCCATGCGCCTTCGTGTGCCTATCAGCTTTTTATGACAAGCCGTGCAAATGACTCGCAAATGCGGGCGGCATTCTAGCACGGTGGTTTTATGGCGCCAGCGCCGGGGGCGGTCTATAACCCTTGGGGCTGATACCAAGGCTTATTAGACGATTGTCGACAATCTGTATTTATCCTTTGACTGATGCGGGCTGATTCGCTAGTTTTTGCCGCATTGGATTTGAAGGTGTCGACAATATGCTGGATCAACTCGATCCCCCGGTGATCAGCGGTGATGATTCCGAGACGCTCTCGGAAAACGTCTTCCGGCGCATCCAGGCGGCCATCGTCAAAGGCGAGATCGCCCCGGGCAGCAAGATCTCCGAGCCAGAACTGGCGCGCACCTACGGCATCAGCCGCGGGCCGCTGCGTGAGGCGATCCATCGTCTGGAAGGCCAGCGCCTGCTGGTGCGCGTGCCGCACGTCGGTGCGCGGGTGGTGTCGCTGAGCCATGCCGAACTGCTCGAACTCTACGAAATCCGCGAATCCCTCGAAGGCATGGCCTGCCGTCTGGCGGCCGAACGCATGAGCGTCGAAGAAATCGACGAACTGCGCCGGGTGCTGGAAACCCACGAACGCGATGCGGCGTTTCAGGCCGGCGTCGGCTACTACCAGCAGGAAGGCGATTTCGACTTTCACTACCGGATCATTCAGGGCAGCGGCAACCGCACCCTCACGCAAATGCTCTGCGGCGAGCTCTATCAACTGGTGCGCATGTACCGCATCCAGTTTTCCACCACGCCCAACCGCCCGCGCCAGGCCTTTGCCGAACACCACCGGATTCTCGATGCCATCGCCGACCGTGACGGCGAACTCGCGGAATTGTTGATGCGCCGTCACATCGGCGCCTCGAAACGCAACATCGCCCGTCATTACCAGGACGGCGCCGACAATAAGACAGCCACTGAACGAGGTGAGTCATGAGTTCCAACAAGAGCACTCCAGGCCAGCGTTTCCGCGATGCGGTCGCCAGCGAACATCCGTTGCAAGTGGTCGGGGCGATCAACGCCAACCACGCGCTGCTGGCCAAGCGCGCCGGTTTCAAGGCGATCTACCTGTCGGGTGGCGGGGTGGCTGCCGGCTCCCTCGGCGTGCCGGACCTGGGCATCACCGGCCTGGATGACGTGCTGACCGACGTGCGTCGCATTACCGACGTCTGCGACCTGCCGCTGCTGGTGGACGTGGACACCGGTTTTGGCGCCTCGGCGTTCAACGTGGCCCGCACCGTCAAGTCGATGATCAAATTCGGCGCGGCGGCGATTCACATCGAAGACCAGGTCGGCGCCAAGCGTTGCGGCCACCGTCCGAACAAAGAGATCGTGACCCAGCAGGAAATGGTCGACCGCATCAAGGCCGCCGTCGATGCCCGCACCGACGACAGCTTCGTGATAATGGCCCGCACCGACGCGCTGGCCGTTGAGGGTCTGGAATCGGCACTGGATCGCGCCGCCGCGTGCATCGAGGCCGGCGCCGACATGATCTTCCCGGAAGCCATCACTGAGCTTGAAATGTACAAGCTGTTCGCCAGCCGCGTGAAAGCGCCGATCCTGGCCAACATCACCGAATTCGGCTCGACGCCGCTGTACACCACCGAGCAGCTTGCGGGAGCCGATGTGTCGCTGGTGCTGTACCCGCTGTCGGCGTTCCGCGCGATGAACAAGGCCGCGGAAAACGTCTACACCGCGATCCGTCGCGACGGTACTCAGCAGAATGTCATCGACACCATGCAGACTCGCATGGAGCTCTACGATCGCATCGATTACCACACCTTCGAGCAGAAGCTCGACGCGTTGTTTGCGGCGAAGAAGTAAGCCGCAACCGTACTCCCTAATAAATTCAAGATTGGAGACAACAATGGCCGAAGCAAAAGTACTCAGTGGCGCCGGGCTCCGGGGCCAGGTTGCCGGGCAAACCGCACTGTCCACCGTGGGCCAGGCCGGTGCCGGGCTGACCTATCGCGGCTACGACGTGCGCGAACTGGCGGCAGACGCACAATTTGAAGAAGTGGCGTACCTGCTGCTCTACGGAGAGCTGCCAACCAAGGCGCAACTCGCCGCCTATCAAGGCAAACTGAGCAAGCTGCGCGACCTGCCGCAGGCGCTGAAAGAAGTGCTGGAACGCATCCCCGCCGACGCCCACCCGATGGACGTGATGCGCACCGGCTGCTCGTTCCTGGGCAACATCGAGCCGGAGAAAGACTTCTCCGAGCAACGCGACAAGACCGACCGCCTGCTGGCCGCGTTCCCGGCGATCATGTGCTACTGGTATCGCTTCAGCCACGACGGCAAACGCATCAATTGCGTGACGGACGAGCCGTCCATCGGCGGTCACTTCCTGCACCTGCTGCACGACAAGAAGCCGAGCGAACTGCACGTCAAGGTGATGAACGTGTCGCTGATCCTCTACGCGGAGCACGAGTTCAACGCCTCGACCTTCACCGCTCGGGTGTGTGCGTCGACCCTGTCCGACCTGTATTCCTGCGTCACGGCAGCCATCGGCTCGCTGCGCGGCCCGCTGCACGGTGGCGCCAACGAAGCGGCGATGGAAATGATCGAGCGCTTCTCGTCGCCGGAAGAGGCGATCAAGGGCACCCTCGGCATGCTCGAACGCAAGGACAAGATCATGGGCTTCGGCCACGCGATCTATAAGGACAGCGATCCGCGCAACGAGGTGATCAAGGGCTGGTCGAAAAAACTTGCCGACGAAGTGGGCGACAAGGTGTTGTTCGCGGTCTCGGAAGCCATCGACAAGACCATGTGGGAACAGAAAAAACTGTTCCCCAACGCCGACTTCTACCATGCCTCGGCGTACCACTTCATGGGCATCCCGACCAAGCTGTTCACCCCTATCTTCGTCTGCTCGCGCCTGACCGGCTGGGCAGCGCACGTGTTCGAACAGCGGGCCAACAACCGCATCATCCGTCCAAGCGCCGAGTACACCGGCGTCGAACAGCGCAAGTTCGTGCCAATCGACCAGCGCTGACCGGGGAGGGCGCCGGCACAGGCGCCCCCTCTTTGAAACTACCGTGACCGAGTCCTGACCGATGAACACAGAATTTCGCAAGAACCTGCCCGGCACGCCGCTGGACTTTTTCGACGTCCGCGCGGCTGTCGATGCGATCCAGCCGGGCAGCTACGACACCCTGCCGTACACCTCTCGCGTGCTGGCGGAAAACCTCGTGCGTCGCTGCGACCCGGCCACGCTCACCGATTCCCTGAAACAACTGATCGAGCGCAAACGCGACCTCGACTTCCCGTGGTTCCCGGCCCGTGTGGTGTGCCACGACATTCTCGGCCAGACTGCGCTGGTGGATCTGGCCGGCCTGCGCGACGCGATTGCCCAGCAGGGCGGCGACCCGGCGCAGGTCAACCCGGTGGTGCCGACCCAACTGATCGTCGACCACTCGCTGGCGGTTGAAGCGGGCGGTTTTGACGCACAGGCGTTCGAGAAGAACCGCGCCATCGAAGACCGTCGCAACGAAGACCGTTTCCACTTCATCAACTGGACCAAGAAGGCGTTCAAGAACGTCGACGTGATCCCGCCGGGCAACGGCATCATGCACCAGATCAACCTGGAGAAAATGTCCCCGGTGATCCAGGTGCGCGACGGCGTGGCATTCCCGGATACCTGCGTCGGCACCGACAGCCACACCCCGCACGTCGATGCGCTGGGCGTGATCGCCATCGGTGTCGGTGGGCTTGAAGCCGAGAGCGTGATGCTCGGTCGCGCGTCGTGGATGCGCCTGCCGGAAAGCGTCGGCGTCGAACTGACCGGCAAGCTGCAACCGGGCATCACCGCCACCGACATGGTGCTGGCACTGACCGAATACCTGCGCAAACAGAAAGTCGTTGGTGCGTGGCTGGAGTTCTTCGGTGAAGGTGCTTCGGCACTGACCCTCGGCGACCGCGCGACCATCTCCAACATGGCCCCGGAATACGGCGCCACGGCGGCGATGTTCTACATCGACCAGCAGACCATCGACTACCTGAAACTCACCGGTCGCGAAGACCAGCAAGTGCAACTGGTCGAGCAATACGCCAGGCAGATCGGCCTGTGGGCTGACAGCCTGAAAGGCGCGCAGTACGAGCGCGGGCTGACCTTCGACCTGTCTTCGGTGGTGCGCAACATGGCCGGCCCGAGCAACCCGCACGCCCGTGTAGCGGTGTCGGATCTGGCGGCCAAAGGCATCGCTGGCCAGTGGGAAGAGGTGCCGGGGCAAATGCCCGACGGCGCGGTGATCATCGCCGCCATCACCAGTTGCACCAATACCAGCAACCCGCGCAACGTAATCGCCGCCGGCCTGCTGGCGCGCAACGCCAACAAGCTCGGGCTGACGCGCAAGCCGTGGGTCAAGTCGTCGCTGGCGCCGGGCTCGAAAACCGTGGCGCTGTACCTCGATGAAGCGGGGCTGACCACGGAGCTGGAGCAGCTCGGTTTCGGCGTCGTCGCGTTTGCCTGCACCACCTGCAACGGCATGTCCGGCGCGCTGGATCCGGTGATCCAGCAAGAGATCATCGACCGCGACCTGTACGCCACCGCTGTGCTGTCCGGCAACCGCAACTTCGACGGCCGGATTCACCCGTACGCCAAGCAGGCGTTCCTCGCTTCGCCGCCGCTGGTGGTGGCCTACGCGATTGCTGGCACCATCCGTTTCGACATCGAAAAAGATGTGCTGGGCGTGGTCGACGGCAAGGAAATCCGCCTGAAAGACATCTGGCCGAGCGACGAAGAAATCGACGCTGTGGTGAAATCCTCGGTCAAGCCCGAGCAGTTCCGTCAGGTCTACATCCCGATGTTCGCCATTCACGAAGACACCGGCCCGAAAGTCACGCCGCTGTATGACTGGCGCGAGATGAGCACCTACATCCGCCGTCCGCCGTACTGGGAAGGCGCGCTGGCCGGGGCACGGCCGCTCAAGGGCATGCGTCCGCTGGCGGTATTGCCGGACAACATCACCACCGATCACCTGTCGCCGTCGAACGCGATCATGCTCGACAGCGCCGCCGGTGAGTACCTGGCGAAAATGGGCCTGCCGGAAGAGGACTTCAACTCTTACGCGACCCACCGTGGCGACCACTTGACCGCGCAGCGCGCGACGTTTGCCAACCCGAAACTGTTCAACGAAATGGTCGTGGAAAACGGCAAGGTCAAGCAGGGCTCGCTGGCCCGCGTCGAGCCGGAAGGCCAAGTGATGCGCATGTGGGAAGCCATCGAAACCTACATGGAACGCAAGCAGCCGCTGATCATCATCGCCGGCGCCGACTACGGCCAGGGTTCGTCCCGCGACTGGGCGGCCAAGGGCGTGCGTCTGGCGGGTGTGGAAGCGATCGCCGCCGAAGGGTTCGAGCGCATTCACCGCACCAACCTGGTGGGCATGGGCGTGCTGCCGTTGGAATTCAAACCGGGCACCGACCGCAAGACGCTGGGCATCGACGGCAGCGAAACCTACGACGTGATCGGCGAGCGCACGCCGCGTGCCGACCTGACGCTGGTGATCCATCGCAAGAGCGGCGAACGCGTCGACGTGCCGGTGACCTGCCGTCTCGACACCGCCGAAGAAGTGTCGATCTACGAGGCCGGCGGCGTGTTGCAGCGCTTCGCTCAGGACTTCCTCGAAGAGTCGGCGGTTGCCGTTTAAATCAACTGATGTGGGCATGGGACTTCAAGTCCCATGCCTTCGTTAAGGAGCACCATGGCTCACGCACCGCAAATAAAAATCCCCGCCACCTACATGCGTGGCGGCACCAGCAAAGGCGTGTTTTTCAGCCTCAAGGATCTGCCCGAAGCGGCGCAGATTCCGGGCCCGACCCGCGATGCGCTGCTGCTGCGGGTAATCGGCAGCCCCGACCCGTACGACAAGCAGATCGATGGCATGGGCGGCGCCACGTCCAGCACCAGCAAAACCGTGATCCTGTCGAAAAGCATCAAGGCCGATCACGACGTCGATTATCTGTTCGGTCAGGTGTCCATCGACAAGCCGTTCGTGGACTGGAGCGGCAACTGCGGCAACCTGTCGGCGGCGGTCGGTTCGTTCGCCATCAGCAACGGTCTGGTGGACGCCAGCCGCATTCCGCACAACGGCGTGGCGGTGGTTCGCGTGTGGCAGGCCAACATCGGCAAGACCATCATTGCCCACGTGCCGATCACCAACGGCGAAGTCCAGGAAACCGGTGATTTCGAACTCGACGGCGTGACCTTCCCGGCCGCCGAAGTCCAGGTCGAATTCATGGACCCGGCGGCGGAAGAAGAGGGCGGCGGTGGCTCGATGTTCCCCACCGGCAACCTGATCGACGAGCTGGAAGTGCCGGGCGTCGGCACGTTCAAGGCGACCATGATCAACGCAGGTATTCCGACGATCTTCGTCAACGCCGAAGACATCGGTTACACCGGCACCGAACTGCAGAGCGCGATCAACAGCGATCCGAAAGCGTTGCAGATGTTCGAGACCATCCGCGCCTACGGTGCTTTGCGCATGGGGCTGATTTCCAGTCTGGATGAAGCGGCCAAGCGTCAGCACACACCGAAAGTGGCCTTCGTCGCCAAACCTGCGGATTACGTCGCGTCCAGTGGCAAAGCCATTGGCGCCGGGGATGTGGATTTGCTGGTGCGGGCGCTGTCGATGGGCAAGTTGCACCACGCGATGATGGGGACGGCGGCGGTGGCGATAGGCACCGCGGCAGCCATCTCGGGAACCTTGGTGAATCTGGCGGCGGGTGGTGTTGAGCGCAATGCAGTGCGGTTCGGGCATCCGTCCGGGACGTTGCGTGTTGGCGCAGAAGCTAGCCTGGAAAATGGTGAGTGGGTCGTGAAGAAAGCGATCATGAGCCGCAGTGCGCGGGTTCTGATGGAGGGCTACGTGCGCATCCCCGGAGATTCTTTCTGACGTAACACAGATCCAAATGTGGGAGCGGGCTTGCTCCGGGCGGCGATCCGACGAAAGCGGTGTATCAGGCAACATCAACGTTGGATATGCCGGCCCATTCGCGGGCAAGTCGAATCGTCGCACCGCCGCTCCCACAGGTTCTGTATTTCAACAATAAGAATGGTTTAAAACCAAGACTCAGCCTGAACCGAGGTCCCATCAACGAACCACTTTCAAGAGTGAATCGAACATGAGCGCCAACGTCGACCTGAACAACCGCCCCGACTACGACCGTGTCCTGCAGGACATCGCCGATTATGTCCTCACTTACAAAATCGAATCCACCGAAGCCCTCGACACCGCCCGCAACTGCCTGATGGACACCCTCGGCTGCGGCCTGCTGGCCTTGCGTTTCCCCGAATGCACCAAACACCTCGGCCCCATCGTCGAAGGCACCGTCGTCCCATTCGGCGCGCGAGTTCCTGGCACCTCCTATCGCCTCGACCCGGTCAAAGCCGCGTGGGACATCGGCTGCATCGTGCGCTGGCTCGATTACAACGACACCTGGCTCGCCGCCGAATGGGGGCATCCGTCGGACAACCTCGGCGGAATTCTCGCGGTGGCCGATCACCTGTCGCAAAAGCGTCTGGCCAATGGTGAAGCGCCGCTGACCGTGCGCGATGTACTCGAAGCCATGATCATGGCCCACGAAATCCAGGGCGTGATCGCGCTGGAAAACTCGTTCAATCGCGTAGGACTCGACCACGTCATTCTGGTGAAAGTCGCCTCGACTGCCGTGACCGCCAAACTGATGGGCGCCAACCGTGAGCAGCTGTTGTCGGCGTTGTCCCACGCGTTTGCCGACGGTCAGGCATTGCGTACGTACCGGCATGCGCCGAACGCCGGTTCGCGCAAGTCCTGGGCGGCAGGGGATGCATCGAGCCGGGGCGTGCGGCTGGCGGATATCGCGATGCGCGGCGAAATGGGGATCCCCGGCGTCTTGAGTGCCAAGCAGTGGGGCTTTTACGACGTGTTGTTCAGCCACACCAACAACGATCTCGCGCTCAAGCCCGAAGACAAACGCGCCTTCAGCTTCTCGCGGCCGTTCGGCAGTTATGTGATGGAAAACGTGCTGTTCAAGATCAGTTTCCCGGCAGAGTTCCACGCACAAACTGCCTGCGAAGCGGCCGTGACCTTGCATCCGCAGGTGCGCAACCGTCTGCATGAGATCGACCGGATCGTCATCACCACCCACGAATCGGCGATCCGCATCATTTCCAAGGTCGGGCCGCTGGCCAACGCCGCCGACCGCGATCACTGCCTCCAGTACATGACCGCCGTGCCGCTGACGTTCGGCAATCTGGTGGCCGAGCAGTACGAAGACGATTTCCACAAGGCCCATCCGATCATCGATGTGCTGCGCGAGAAAATGGTCATCGTCGAAGATCCGCGGTTCACCCGCGAATACCTGGAGGCCGACAAGCGCTCGATTGCCAACGCGGTGCAGGTGTTCTTCAAGGACGGTTCGAGCACGGAAAACGTGGTGGTGGAATACCCGATCGGGCATCGCCGGCGCCGGGCCGAGGGCATTCCATTGCTGGAGGACAAGTTCAGGGCAAATCTGGCCACCCGTTTCACCGGGCAGCGCTGCGGGGAGATTCTTGCGCTGTGCAAGGATCAGGCGCGGCTTGAAGCCACGCCGGTGAACCGGTTTGTCGATTTGTTTGTTATCTGAGAGTCCGCGTTATCGTTCTTCGCGGGCAAGCCACGCTCCCACAGGGTTTTGTTGTGAATGCAAAATCTGCGTACACCACAAACCCTGTGGGAGCTGGCTTGCCAGCGATGGCGGCTGCAAGGGTGCTACAAATCTATTTGAAGCGCCGCTCCACGCCTTTTTCCACGAGGATCTTCGCGGAAATTTCTTCTACCGAGAAATGCGTGGAGTTGATGTTCGGGATGTTCTCGCGGCGGAACAGGTTTTCCACCTCGCGCACTTCGAACTCGCACTGGGCGTAGCTCGAATAGCGGCTGTTGGGCTTGCGTTCGTTGCGGATCGCGGTGAGGCGGTCCGGGTCGATGGTCAGGCCGAACAGCTTGTGCTGGTGGGCGCGCAGGGCGGCCGGCAATTGCAGGCGTTCCATGTCGTCTTCGGTCAGCGGGTAGTTGGCCGCGCGGATGCCGAACTGCATCGCCATGTACAGGCACGTCGGCGTCTTACCACAACGCGACACGCCCACTAGTATCAGGTCGGCCTTGTCGTAATAGTGCGTGCGGGCGCCGTCATCGTTGTCGAGGGCGAAGTTCACCGCCTCGATCCGCTCCATGTAATTGGAGTTGTGACCGATGGAGTGGGACTTGCCGACGGTGTAGGAAGAATGCTCGGTCAGTTCCTGTTCGAGCGGGGCGAGGAACGTCGAGAAGATGTCGATCATGAAACCATTGGAGGTTGCGAGAATCTCACGAATGTCCTGATTGACGATGGTGTCGAAGATGATCGGCCGGAAACCGTCGGTTTCAGCGGCTTTGTTGATTTGTTGTACCATGGCCCGCGCTTTTTCAACGCTGTCGATGTACGGCCGCGTGAATTTGCTGAAGGTAATGTTTTCGAACTGCGCCAGAAGGCTTTGACCCAGGGTTTCGGCGGTGATGCCGGTGCCATCGGAGATAAAGAAAGCAGATCGTTTCATTTGCACCTTGGGCCTTAAGCTAGTGACGAATCTTGGATATGATAGGCGCGATTTGCCGGCCGCCATTGGCCCGCATTCTCACTTATTTTCCAGGTCCAGGCCATACAGCCGGCCAACGCTCCCCCGAGCCGCCGGTTTCTGAGCTTTTCCAACACAGTTAGTGGAGAGATCACCTTGGTAGAGTACGTAGTTTCCCTCGATAAGCTCGGCAAACACGATGTTGAGCATGTGGGGGGCAAGAACGCATCCCTGGGCGAGATGATCAGTAACCTGGCCGGTGCCGGTGTTTCGGTCCCCGGCGGCTTCGCCACCACGGCGCAAGCCTATCGCGACTTCCTGGAACTGAGCGGTCTGAACGATCAGATCCACAAGGCCCTCGATGCGCTGGACGTCGATGACGTCAATGCCCTGGCCAAGACCGGCGCCCAGATCCGCCAATGGATCATGGAAGCCGAATTCCCTGAAAAACTGAACACCGAGATCCGCACCGCGTTCGCTGCGCTGTCGGCCGGTAACCCTGACGTGGCCGTGGCCGTGCGTTCCTCCGCCACCGCCGAAGACTTGCCGGACGCTTCGTTCGCCGGTCAGCAGGAAACCTTCCTGAACATCCGTGGCGTGGAAAACGTCATCCGCGCGGCCAAGGAAGTGTTCGCTTCCCTGTTCAACGACCGTGCCATTTCCTACCGTGTCCACCAGGGCTTCGACCATAAACTGGTCGCCCTGTCGGCCGGTGTGCAGCGCATGGTGCGTTCGGAAACCGGCACCGCCGGCGTGATGTTCACCCTCGATACCGAATCCGGTTTCCGTGACGTGGTGTTCATCACCGGCGCCTACGGCCTGGGCGAAACCGTTGTTCAAGGCGCGGTGAACCCGGACGAATTCTATGTCCACAAGGGCACGCTGGCAGCCGGTCGTCCGGCGATCCTGCGCCGCAACCTGGGCAGCAAGGCCATCAAGATGATCTACGGCGACGAGGCCAAGGCCGGTCGTTCCGTGAAAACCGTTGATGTCGACAAGGCCGAGCGCGCGCGTTTCTGCCTGACCGACGCTGAAGTCAGCGAGCTGGCCAAGCAGGCGATGATCATCGAGAAGCACTACGGCTGCCCGATGGACATCGAGTGGGCCAAGGATGGTGACGACGGCAAGCTGTACATCGTGCAGGCCCGTCCGGAAACCGTGAAAAGCCGCACCCAGGCCAACGTCATGGAACGTTACCTGTTGAAAGAAACCGGCACCGTGCTGGTGGAAGGCCGTGCCATCGGCCAGCGCATCGGCGCCGGCAAGGTGCGGATCATCAAGGACGTCTCCGAGATGGACAAGGTCCAGCCGGGCGACGTGCTGGTCTCCGACATGACCGACCCGGACTGGGAACCGGTGATGAAGCGCGCCAGCGCCATCGTCACCAACCGTGGTGGCCGTACCTGCCACGCGGCAATCATCGCCCGTGAGCTGGGTATTCCGGCAGTCGTCGGTTGCGGCAACGCCACCCAACTGCTGAAGGATGGCCAGGGCGTGACCGTGTCCTGCGCCGAAGGCGACACCGGTTACATCTTCGAAGGCGAACTGGGCTTCGACATCAAGAAGAACTCCGTCGACGCCATGCCGGAGCTGCCGTTCAAGATCATGATGAACGTCGGCAACCCGGACCGCGCCTTTGACTTCGCGCAGCTGCCGAACGCCGGTGTGGGCCTGGCCCGTCTGGAATTCATCATCAACCGCATGATCGGCGTGCATCCGAAAGCGCTGTTGAACTACGACGGCCTGCCACAGGACATCAAGGAAAGCGTCGACAAGCGCATCGCCGGTTACGACGATCCGGTCGGCTTCTATGTCGAGAAACTGGTTGAAGGCATCAGCACCCTGGCCGCTGCGTTCGCACCGAAGAAGGTCATCGTGCGTCTGTCGGACTTCAAGTCCAACGAATACGCCAACCTGATCGGCGGCAAACTCTACGAGCCGGAAGAAGAAAACCCGATGCTGGGCTTCCGTGGCGCTTCGCGTTACATCAGCGAATCGTTCCGTGACTGCTTCGAACTCGAGTGCCGTGCGCTGAAACGCGTGCGCAACGAGATGGGCCTGACCAACGTCGAAATCATGGTGCCGTTCGTCCGTACCCTCGGCGAAGCCAGCCAGGTGGTGGATCTGCTCGCCGAAAACGGCCTGGCCCGTGGCGACAACGGTCTGCGCGTGATCATGATGTGCGAACTGCCATCCAACGCGATCCTGGCTGAAGAATTCCTCGAATTCTTCGACGGTTTCTCGATCGGCTCCAACGACCTGACTCAGCTGACACTGGGTCTGGATCGTGACTCCGGGATCATCGCGCACCTGTTCGACGAGCGTAATCCGGCGGTCAAGAAGCTGCTGGCCAACGCGATTGCCGCGTGCAACAAGGCTGGCAAGTACATCGGCATCTGTGGTCAGGGTCCTTCGGACCACCCGGACCTGGCCAAGTGGCTGATGGAGCAGGGCATCGAAAGTGTGTCGCTGAACCCGGACACCGTGCTGGAAACCTGGTTCTTCCTTGCCGAAGGCCAGGCGGCGGAATAAGCCGTGAATGAAGCCTCGGCCCGTTGAACCGGGTCGGGGCTTTAAGATTGAAGTAGGGCGAGCTCTCCGGATGCCGCCCTTTTTTGTGCAAGAGCATTATGCAAAGCAGCAGCAACCTTTTTCCCGTCGCCCTGATCAGCGCCGAACGACGCGGTGATCTGAGCGAAGACGTTTACCGTTTGAAACCGGGCAACAGCCCTGACTGGTCCGTGGAAATCGCGGTGACCCGTCTCGGCATGGCGGATGAGCCGGCGTCGCGCGGCGTGCCGGTGATCTTGCTGCACGGCAGTTTTTCCAACCGGCGCTTCTGGTTTTCGCCGAAGGGCCTGGGCCTGGGTGCGTATCTGACGCGGCTGGGCTTCGATGTGTGGATCCCGGAAATGCGCGGTCACGGTCTGTCCCAGCGCAACGAGGACTACCGCCGTAACCGCGTCGCCGACTATGCCCGTTACGATCTGCCGGCCATCGCCGCGTTCGTGCGTGAGCAGAGCGGGCAGATTCCGCACTGGATCGGCCACTCGCTGGGTGGCATCACGTTGGCGGCCGCACTGGGCGGCGAATACCTGGGGGAGCCGGCGGTGGCGTCGGCGGCGTTTTTCGGCACCCAGGTCAGCCGTACGTACTGGCCGCTGAAGATTCCGCCGGTGGAGTGGAGCGGGCGCTTCATTCTCAAGCGTTTTGCCCAGTTGTCCGGCTCGCGGCTCAAGCGCGGCCCGGAAGACGAACCGATCGGCCTGGCGCTGGAAAGCATGCGCTGGTACGGGCTGTTCGGTCGTTTCGGCGACAAGGACAAGGATTGGTGGGCGGGCCTTGCCGATGTGCAGGTGCCGGTGCTGGCGGTGAGTGCGGCGGGGGATCATCAGGATCCGGCCTGGGCGTGCGAGAAGCTGTTCGAGCAGATCGGTTCCGAGCACAAGCAGTTCATCAACCTGGGCCGTGAGCAGGGTTTCAACGATCAGTTCGGCCATGTCGAAATGCTGGTCAGCAAGGCGGCGCAGGCTGAGGTCTGGCCGCTGGTGGCGCGTTGGCTGGCGGATCAGCACACGCCGTTGCTCGGCGAGAAGCCGGATCTGGCGGCAGCGGTGTGAGCACGGCGCCCTGAAAAGGGCATTTCGTTCGACTCGGCTTGCGGCTAAGATATGACGCATTGGACGGTTCTGGTCATATTTGGTGACTGTTTCGCTATTACGTTTCAGCTTGTGTTCAGGTTCGTTCAGCGACCATGGCATGGGCTAAGGTAAACAGCGACCGCCGGAACTCGTTTCAAAAGAGTGCGACATCCTTGATCGTCTTCCTTGTTACAGGAGTTATTCGATGAACCATTACCTTACGCCTGACCTGTGCGACGCCTATCCGGAGCTGGTGCAGGTGCTGGAACCGATGTTCAGCAATTTCGGCGGCCGTGATTCGTTCGGCGGCGAGATCGTGACCATCAAGTGCTTCGAAGACAACTCGTTGGTCAAGGAACAAGCGGAACTCAAGGGTAACGGCAAGGTGCTGGTGGTCGATGGCGGTGGTTCTCTGCGCTGCGCGCTGCTGGGCGACATGATCGCCGAGAAAGCCTCGAAAAACGGTTGGGAAGGGCTGGTCATCTACGGCTGCATTCGGGACGTCGACGTCATTGCCCAGACCGATCTTGGTGTTCAGGCGTTGGCCAGCCACCCGAAAAAGACTGAGAAACGTGGTCTCGGTGACCTCAACGTACCGGTGACGTTTGCGGGTGTCACTTTCCATCCCGGCCAGTACATTTACGCGGACAACAATGGCGTGATCATCTCGCCAAGTCCGCTGAAGATGCCTGAATAAATCGCGGTAACCACAGGGGTGAGGATGTTCGAGGAAGAAAACGCGCAATGGGGGCTGGTGCATGCCCTGGTGCTGGACGGTAAAGGCGGTGCGCGTTCGATAGCCCGGACTGATCTCGACGATTTGCAGCTGCAGGCCCATGAAAGCCTGTGGTTGCATTGGGATCGCAGTCACCCGCAGACCCAGACCTGGCTGCGCAAATCCAGTGGGCTCAACGAATTCGCCTGCGACCTGCTGCTGGAAGAAAACACTCGTCCACGCCTGTTGCCGCTGCCGGATTCCGAGCTGCTGCTGTTTTTGCGCGGGGTCAATCTCAACCCCGGCGCCGAGCCGGAAGACATGGTGTCGGTGCGAATCTTCGCCTCGGCCCAGCGGGTGATTTCCCTGCGTTTGCGTCCGTTGCGCGCCACCGACGAGTTGCTGGTGATGCTGGGCGAGGGCAAGGGGCCGAAAACCTCGTCCGAACTGATGCTTTATCTGGCGCAATTCCTCACCAACAAGGTGCAGGATCTGGTGACTTGCCTCTCCGAAGTGGTCGATGAAGAGGAAGAAAAACTGGATGCCGACGAACGGTATACCCCCGAGCATGGTGCCATTTTGCACATCCGTCGCCGGGCTGCCGGACTGAAGCGTTTTCTGGCACCGCAGCGGGATATTTTCGGACAGCTGACGCGGATAAAACTGCCGTGGTTCGTCGATGACGATGCCGACTACTGGAACGAATTGAACAACAGCCTGACCCGTTATCTCGAAGAGCTCGAATTGACCCGAGAGCGCGTGGGGCTTGTGCTGGAGGCCGAAGACCGGCGCTTGAGCGTGCGAATGAATCGCACGATGTATCGCTTCGGGATCATCACCTGCATCTTTTTGCCAATGAGTTTTCTGACCGGTCTGCTGGGTATAAATGTCGGCGGCATTCCGTTCGCGAGCAGCCCTTATGGTTTCCTGATTGCCTGCCTGACGGTGCTTGCCCTGGCGTTCGGACAATGGTGGTTGTTCCGCCGTTTGCGCTGGGTATGACGATGCGCCATGTGACCCGACCAAATTTGCCCGCGTCTTTCACAGACATCACGAGAGGTGCGTATGCACGATCCGTTTGAACAGTCTTTGCGCGACATGCTCAACGCCTCGCCGTCCAGCCGCGACGACGATGCCTGTCTGGGCCGCGTACTCAAAACCGCCAACCGCCAGGTGGGCGCCGGCGATCTGTTCAGCCTGCTGGGCCGCTGGCTGCCCGCGCTGATGATCGCCCTGAATAACGGCTCGGCCCATGTCGCGCCGGTCTCCCGTCTCCGTAAACCTACCGCTCGCACTGCTGATAAGGCTGATTGAATATGGAACTTGATCTCTGGACTCAGAGCCTCGTCACTGCAATGACTGCGTTGTGGACCAAAGTCGCTAACTTCATTCCGAACCTGTTCGGCGCACTGGTTGTGTTGTTGTTGGGTTTTGTCGTGGCCAAGCTGCTGGATACCTTGCTGTCCAAACTGCTGGCCAAACTGGGCCTCGATCGCCTGATGGGCGGCACCGGCCTGACCAAATTGATGTCCCGCGCGGGGCTGCAAGTGCCGATCTCGACCCTGATCGGCAAGATCGTCTATTGGTTCGTTCTGCTGATTTTCCTGGTTTCGGCAGCAGAATCACTTGGACTTGAGCGAGTTTCAGCTACGCTTGACATGCTGGCGCTGTATTTGCCGAAAGTGTTCGGTGCCGCGCTGGTGTTGCTGGTGGGTGTCCTGCTCGCGCAACTGGCCAATGGCCTGGTTCGCGGGGCGGCAGAAGGCGTAGGCCTGGACTACGCTTCAGGACTTGGGCGAATTGCCCAGGGCCTGGTGATCATCATCAGCATTTCGGTCGCGATCAGTCAGCTGGAGGTCAAGACCGACCTGCTGAACCATGTGATCGTCATTGTATTGATTACCGTTGGTCTGGCGGTTGCGCTGGCCATGGGTTTGGGAAGCCGGGAAATTGCCGGTCAGATTCTTGCGGGAATCTATGTGCGTGAGTTGTATCAGGTTGGGCAACAAGTGCGTATTGGCGAGGTCGAAGGCCAGATCGAAGAGATCGGCACGGTTAAGACCACATTGCTGACCGATGAGGGTGAGCTAGTCTCTCTCTCCAATCGGATCCTGCTGGAGCAGCATGTGAGTAGCCGCTAACCCGGCAAACCCTGCTAATGTATGCCGCCGCAAAATGCCAGCTGTCGCTGGCTGCGGTGGACATTGACCTGACTGTCGGCACGACTTGTTTTGAATAAAGCCCAAACGCTATCCACGCGCTACGACCCCCGCGAGCTCTCTGATGAGGAGTTGGTCGCGCGCTCGCATACCGAGCTTTTTCACGTGACGCGCGCGTATGAAGAATTGATGCGGCGTTACCAGCGGACATTATTTAACGTTTGTGCGCGATATCTCGGGAACGATCGCGACGCGGACGATGTCTGTCAGGAGGTGATGTTGAAGGTGCTGTACGGCCTGAAGAACTTCGAGGGGAAATCGAAGTTCAAGACATGGCTATATAGCATCACGTACAACGAATGCATCACACAGTATCGGAAGGAACGGCGAAAGCGTCGCTTGATGGACGCACTGAGTCTTGACCCCCTCGAGGAAGCGTCCGAAGAAAAGGCGCCGAAACCCGAGGAGAAGGGCGGACTGGATCGCTGGCTGGTGTATGTGAACCCGATTGACCGGGAAATTCTGGTGCTACGATTTGTCGCAGAGCTGGAGTTTCAGGAGATCGCAGACATCATGCACATGGGTTTGAGTGCGACAAAAATGCGTTACAAACGCGCTCTTGATAAATTGCGTGAGAAATTTGCAGGCATTGCTGAAACTTAGTTCGGCGCAAATATCTCTTACGTGTAGGCAAGTTCTGATAGACTTGCCGCCGAGTTGTCCCCCGGTTTGCGGGACTGCTTCACAATCACCAGATGGGGATTTAACGGATGAAACTGAAAAACACCTTGGGCTTGGCCATTGGTTCTTTGATTGCCGCCACTTCTTTCGGCGCTCTGGCACAAGGCCAAGGCGCAGTTGAAATCGAAGGCTTCGCAAAGAAAGAACAATTCGACAGCGCTCGTAACTTCAAGAACAACGGCAACCTGTTCGGCGGTTCGATCGGTTACTTCCTGACCGACGACGTTGAACTGCGTCTGGGCTACGACGAAGTGCACAACGTGCGTGCCGACGATGGCAAGAACGTCAAGGGCGCCAACACCGCTCTGGACGCTCTGTACCACTTCAACAACCCAGGCGACATGCTGCGTCCATACGTCTCGGCCGGTTTCTCCGACCAGAGCATCGACCAGAACGGCTCGAACGGTCGTAACCGTTCCACCTTCGCCAACCTGGGCGCTGGTGCCAAGCTGTACTTCACCGACAACTTCTACGCCCGTGCTGGCGTTGAAGCTCAGTACAACATCGACCAGGGCGACACCGAGTGGGCTCCTAGCGTCGGTATCGGTGTGAACTTCGGTGGCGGCTCCAAGCCTGCTGCTGCTCCAGTTCCAGCTCCGGCTGAAGTCTGCTCCGACAGCGACAACGACGGCGTTTGCGACAACGTTGACAAGTGCCCAGACACCCCAGCCAACGTAACTGTTGACGCTGATGGCTGCCCGGCAGTTGCTGAAGTTGTTCGTGTAGAGCTGGACGTCAAGTTCGACTTCGACAAGTCGGTTGTGAAGCCAAACAGCTACGGCGACATCAAAAACCTGGCTGACTTCATGAAGCAGTACCCATCCACCACCACTACTGTTGAAGGTCACACTGACAACGTCGGTCCTGACGCTTACAACCAGAAACTGTCCGAGCGTCGTGCAAACGCCGTCAAGCAAGTTCTGACCAACCAGTACGGTGTTGAATCGTCCCGCGTTCAGTCTGTTGGCTACGGCGAAACCCGCCCAGTTGCTGACAACAAAACTGACGCTGGCCGTGCTGTTAACCGTCGCGTAGAAGCGCAGGTTGAAGCTCAAGCTAAGTAATTAGCTGCCGCTGCGAGAAAAGCCCGGCTCAGGCCGGGCTTTTCTTTGCCTGCGATTTGGTGAAACCAGAGATTGTCAGGCCAGACGATCCGCTGCCCAGCCAATCGTATCGACCTGGGTTGCAGCCGCTGCGACGGTGCCTATGACCAGAATCGCAGGACTCTTGAGCTGGAAACCAAGAGCATCGTCTTCCATCGCTGTCAGATCACTGCGGCATTCGCGTTGTTCTGGCAATGAAGCATTCTCGATCATCGCCACTGGCGTATCCGATGCCATACCGCCTGCCAACAGCTGTTCGCGAATCTCGCCGAGCTTCGCCACTCCCATGTAAATCACCAGCGTTGTCCCGCCTTGGGCCAGGGCCCGCCAGTTCAACTGGCTGTCGTCCTGGGTATGAGCCGTAACCAGCGTCACGCCCCGGGCCACGCCGCGCAACGTCAGCGGAATATCACACTGGGTCGCGCCGGCCAGTCCGGCGGTGATGCCATTGACCAGTTCCACCTCGACCCCGCGCTCGCGTAACCACTGCGCTTCCTCACCCCCACGCCCGAAAATGCACGGATCGCCGCCCTTGAGCCGCACTACGCATTTGCCCTGAAGGGCGTAACGCAGCATCAACCGATGGATGAACGCCTGGGGCGTCGAGCGGCAGCCACCGCGTTTGCCGACGGCAATGATCCGTGCAGCAGGGCAGTGCTCAAGTACCGCGTCATTGACCAGATCGTCAATCAGCACCACTTCGGCTTCGCGCAACGCACGCACCGCTTTTAACGTCAGCAATTCAGGATCACCGGGACCCGCGCCCACCAGCCAGACTTTCGCGTTCATGGTGTTTTCCTCTTCAGATGACGGCGACCGGACGCACTTCGGCGGCCAGCAAACGCTTGATTTCCGGGACGCAGGAGCCGCATTGCGTGCCGCATCCCAATGTATTTTTCAAACCCTGCAGATCAAGACCTTCACGGATACCGGCGCAGACCGCGCTGTGGCTGACGTTCTTGCAGTTGCACAGGGTCTTGTCCGCCATAACCTGCGCGCCGGCGTTGCCCGGTGGTGCACTCATCGGTGCCAGCAGCCAGCGCCGCAGTTGTTCGTCGGCGCGGCCCTCCAGCCACAGGCCTTGCAACCAGTGCTGAGCGAGGGTTTCGCCGGCCAGACGGATCGCGGTGATTCGCCCGTTTTCGATGCGCACCCGTTTACCAATGGCGCGGCGAGGATCGTCATAAGCCAGCACCGGCCCGTCGATCAGGGCCAGGCACTGGTCGATGTCACGCAGCAATTGCGGGTCTGGCGCCACAGCGCTGGCTGCGCGTATCAGCAGCGCAGGCCGTTCACGTCCGACAAGGCTGAGACTTGCGTAGGAAAACCCCTCACAGAGCGGTCGAAGCGCCTCGAAATGCCGTTGAACATCGCCCTCGATCAGTGCGAACAGTTGCCATGGCAAATCCACCGGCTCCAGCCGCACGCCGCTATGCTTGAGTTCCGGCTGTTTCGATAAAGGATCGAAGGTGGGCAGGGTCAGGCTGTTCACGCCGCCCTTGAGGAAACGGTCACCCCAGTGCATCGGCAGGAACGCCTGGCCCGGACGCACTCCGTCATCGCTGGCGACCGCGACTATCACCGCGCCTCGACGACTTTTCAGGTTCACCAGATCCCCCGGCTGCAAGCGGTGGCGGCGCAACTCGTCAGGATGCAGGCTCAACACCGCTTCGCTGACATGACCGAACAACTGCGCGGCTGTACCGGTGCGGCTCATACCGTGCCATTGATCACGCAGGCGGCCGGTGATCAGGGTCAGGGGAAAGCGTGCGTCGCGTTGTTCCTTGGCGGCGCGATAGGGATCGGCAACGAATTGCGCGCGACCGTTCGGCGTAGGAAAGATCCCATTGCCATACAGCCGGGCTGTTCCCTGGCGGGCACCCGCGGGGAAGGGCCATTGCTGGGGCCCCAGCGCATCAATCAATTCGTGGCTGATCCCGGACAAATCCAGATCGCGCCCCCGGGTCAGTTGTTTGTACTCGTCAAACAGCTGCGCCGGTTGTTCGAAAGCAAACAGACCGGGCTGCTGCGGACGCAGACGTTTCTCCAGGCGTTGTGCGAAATCCACTGTGATTGCCCAGTCCGGTCGCGCTTCCCCCGGTGCGGCAATGGCTTTGCGAACGTGGGAAATCCGCCGCTCGGAGTTGGTCACCGAGCCTTCCTTCTCGCCCCAACTGGCCGCCGGCAACAGCAGATCAGCAAACGCTGCAGTTTCAGTGGTGCGAAATGCCTCCTGCAACACCACGAACGGACAGGCTTCCAGCGCGGCGCGCACGGCGTTCTGATCCGGCATGGATTGTGCGGGGTTGGTGCAGGCAATCCACAACGCCTTGATCTTGCCGCTGCGCACTTGCTCAAACAGTTCGATGGCGCTGAGCCCGGTGTTTTCCGGCAGCTTATCCACACCCCAATATGCTGCCACTTCGGCGCGGTGCTCCGGATTGGCCACTTCACGATGCCCGGGCAACAGATTGGAAAGGCTGCCGGTTTCCCGTCCGCCCATGGCATTCGGCTGACCGGTCAGGGAGAAAGGTCCCGCACCCGGCCGGCCGATTTGCCCGGTGGCCAGGTGCAGATTGATCAGCGCGCTGTTTTTCGCGCTGCCAGCGGTGGACTGGTTCAGGCCCATGCACCACAGCGACAGAAAACTCGGCGCGGTGCCGATCCATTCGGCGCATTGCTGCAACTGCTCGACACTGATTCCGCACAGCTGCGACACCATGGCCGGGGTGTAATCGCGCACCAGACTTTTCAGCTCGGCGAGGCCGTCGGTGTGCGCCTTGATGAAGTCGCGGTCGATCCAGTCTTCCCACAACAGCAGATGCAAAATCCCATGGAACAACGCGACATCGGTGCCCGGCAGAATCGCCAGGTGCAGGTCGGCCAGATCGCAGGTGTCGGTGCGCCGTGGGTCGATGACGATGACTTTCATCTGCCGACGGCGGGATTTTGCCTCTTCGAGACGACGAAACAGTACCGGATGGGCGTAGGCCATGTTACTGCCGACGATCACCACGCAATCGCTCAACTCCAGGTCTTCGTAGCTGCACGGCGGTGCGTCGGCGCCGAGGCTGCGTTTGTAACCGACCACCGCCGAAGACATGCACAGCCGCGAATTGCTGTCGATGTTATTGGTGCCGACCAGCGCCCGCGCCAGTTTGTTGAAGGCGTAGTAATCCTCGGTCAGCAATTGCCCGGAGATGTAGAACGCCACGCTGTCCGGCCCGTGTTCGGCGATGGTGTCGGCGAACACGTTGGTGGCGTGATCCAGCGCGGTGTCCCAGTCGCAGCGACTGCGGGCCAGGCCTTTGCCCAGGCGCAATTCCGGGTACAACGCCCGTGCCGCCAGATCACCGGTCAGGTGCAGGGTCGAGCCTTTGCTGCACAGTTTGCCGAGGTTGGCCGGGTGCGCCGGATCGCCGCTGACGCCGAGGATGCGCTCGCCGTCATGCTCGATCAGCACGCCGCAGCCGACCCCGCAATAGCAGCAGGTCGAGGCGGTCGTCTGGCGGTTCATCAGACGGCGTCCCGCAGGGCCAGTTGCACCCGGCCGTTCTCGACTCGGGCCGGGTGATGGTGCGCGCAGCCGACGTCCGGTGCCTGGGCTTCGCCGGATTGCAGATCGATCTGCCAGTTGTGCAGCGGGCAGGCGACGCGTTTGCCGTAGATCAGTCCCTGGGACAATGGGCCGCCCTTGTGCGGGCAGCGATCATCGAGTGCGAAAACCTCGTCGTCGCTTGTGCGAAAGATCGCAATGTCACCTTTGGGCCCGGCGATGATCCGCGAACCGAGGGCGTTGATCTCTTCCAAGGCACAGATATCGAGCCAGTTCATGCCGGCACCTCCAGGTTTTTCACAGGGATCACGTCGAATTCTTTCTTCAGTTGCGGCTGGGCGAGGCGCTCTTTCCACGGGTCCTGTTCGAACGACAGGGAGAATTGCAGGCGCTCGTTCAGGGCCTTGCGACGCTCGGGATCTTCCAGCACGGCTTTCTTGATGTGCTCCATGCCGACCCGTTGCAGGTAGTGCACGGTGCGTTCGAGGTAGAAGGCTTCTTCGCGGTACAGCTGCAGGAACGCTCCGTTGTATTCGCGCACTTCCTCGGCGGTCTTGAGCTTGACGAAGAACTCGGCGACTTCGGTCTTGATCCCGCCGTTGCCACCGATGTACATCTCCCAACCGGAATCGACACCGATGATTCCTACGTCCTTGATCCCCGCTTCCGAACAGTTGCGTGGGCATCCGGAGACCGCCAGTTTCACTTTGTGCGGTGACCACATGTTGAACAGATCGTGTTCGAGGTCGATGCCCAACTGGGTCGAATTCTGTGTGCCGAAGCGGCAAAACTCGCTGCCGACGCAGGTTTTCACGGTGCGGATCGATTTGCCGTAGGCGTGGCCGGACGGCATGTCGAGGTCTTTCCACACACCAGGCAGATCCTGTTTCTTGATCCCCAACAGGTCGATGCGCTGACCACCAGTGACCTTGACCATCGGCACCTGATATTTGTCCGCCACGTCGGCGATTCGCCGCAGTTCCGACGGGTTGGTCACGCCGCCCCACATCCGTGGCACCACAGAATAAGTGCCGTCCTTCTGAATGTTGGCGTGGGCCCGTTCGTTGATCAGGCGCGACTGCGGATCGTCCTTGGCCTCGCCGGGCCAGGTGGAAATCAGGTAGTAGTTGAGGGCCGGGCGGCAAGTGGCGCAACCGTTCGGAGTGCGCCAGTTGAGGTAGCTCATGGTGCCGGCGATGGACAGCAGGTGCTGCTCGCGGATGGCCTGGCGGATCTGGCCGTGATTGAAGTCGCTGCAACCGCAGATGGCTTTTTCGCTTTTCGGTTTGACGTCCGCCGCGCCGCCGACGGTGTTGATCAGAATCTGCTCGACCAGCCCGGCGCAGGAGCCGCAGGAACTGGCGGCCTTGGTGTGTTTCTTCACCTCGTCGACGCTGAACAGCCCGTGTTCCTGAATCGCCTTGACGATGGTGCCCTTGCACACACCGTTGCAGCCGCAGACTTCGGCGTTGTCGGCCATGCTCATGGCTTTGTCCTGGCCCTGATGTCCTACGTCGCCAAGTGCGTTTTCTCCGAACATGAGGTGATCGCGGATCTCGCCGATGGCGTGATTCTCACGAATCTGCCGGAAATACCAACCGCCATCTGCCGTATCGCCGTACAGACAGGCACCAACCAGCACGTCATCCTTGATCACCAGTTTTTTATACACCCCGCCGATCGGGTCGGAGAGGGTGATGGTTTCGGTGCCTTCGCCGCCCATGAAGTCGCCGGCGGAAAACAGGTCGATGCCGGTGACCTTCAGTTTGGTCGACGTCACCGAGCCCTGATAACGGGCGAAACCCAATTGGGCCAGGTGGTTGGCGCAGACCTTGGCCTGTTCGAACAACGGCGCGACAAGGCCGTAGGCAATGCCACGGTGGCTGGCGCATTCGCCGATGGCATAGATGCGCGGGTCGTAGGTTTGCAGGGTGTCGTTGACCAGAATCCCGCGATTGCACGGGATGCCGGCCTTTTCTGCCAGTTCGGTATTGGGGCGGATGCCGGCGGCCATGACCACCAGATCGGCGGGGATGATGTCGCCGTTCTTGAATTGCACCGAGCCGACCCGACCGTTGCCGGCGTCGTGCAGGGCCTGGGTCTGTTCGCACAGGCGAAAGTGCAGGCCACGGGATTCGAGGGCGGTTTGCAGGAGCTGGCCGCTGGTCTTGTCCAGTTGCCGCTCCAGCAGCCATTCACCGAGGTGCACCACGGTGACGTGCATGCCGCGCAGCATCAGGCCGTTTGCGGCTTCGAGACCCAGCAGGCCGCCGCCGATCACCACGGCGTGCTTGTGGGTTTTTGCGGTGTCGATCATCGCCTGGGTGTCGGCGATGTCGCGGTAACCGATCACGCCCTGCAAGGTGTTGCCGGGGATCGGCAGGATGAACGGGGTCGAGCCGGTGGCGATCAGCAGGCGATCGTATTCGGCTTCGGTGCCGTCCTCGGCGATCACCCGGCGTTTGACCCGGTCGATCTCCACCACTTTGCGGTTGAGCAGCAGTTTGATGTTGTTTTCCAGGTACCAGTCGAGGTCGTTGAGCACGATTTCTTCGAAGGTCTGTTCGCCGGCCAGCACCGGCGACAGCAGGATGCGGTTGTAGTTGGTATGCGGTTCGGCGCCGAAGACCGTGATGTCGTACAGCTCTTTGCTCAGTTTCAGCAATTCTTCCAGGGTGCGAACCCCGGCCATGCCATTGCCGATCATCACCAGTTTGAGTTTTTTCATCAGGTTCTCCGCAAGCTTCGGTTTTGCCTCTTGTGGGCAGTCAGGCCTTGCTCGACAAAAATGGCGCAAACAAAAAAGGCGTCCCGCCAGTTACCTAGCGAGGACGCCTTTGTCCTTGTCCCGTTCTCTCGGGAAGCCTGGCCTTCGTCGTTGAAGGTCGGGCTTTATGTCAGTTGAAAACGTTAATGCAGTGGTTGTGCCAAGTCGCGGTGAGCCGCGAATTCACTGGGGTAATGCTGGAATTGGCCAGATGTTCATTGTGGTTTTTGCACTGAATGGAAGCGGTACGCCCGCTAATGGAGCGCCGCATCACCCATGAAACAACAGAAAAAGCAGCACCAGATTGCCCAGCAGCGCCAGCAACGCCAATGTCCGCCAGACCTTCAGCGGCTCCCGTTCCAGCAAGGGGCGAGGGCGTACATTCAGGCTGCGGCGTTCACCTTGCTCCAGAATCAGCAGCCATTCCTCGGCGGTTTCATAGCGTTGCAATGGATCGGTCGCCACACCGCGCTCCAGACATTGCGCCAGCCACTCCGGCAGATCCGGGCGATAGCGACCGGCACTCACCGGCACCCCGAAACGCGGGCGCTGGAAGGCTTCGATTTCGCCGTAGGGAAAATGCCCGGTGAGCAGGAAATACAAGGTCACGCCTACCGCATACAGATCCTGTTGTGCGCTGGGTGCTGCGCCTTGAAAGGCTTCCGGCGCGATGAAACTCGGGGTTCCGGGCAAGGTTGCCGGTGCGTCCTGCGACAGACCGGGGCAGTACGCCAGGCCGAAATCCAGCAGGCGCAACTCGCCGTCGTCCCCCAGGTGCAGATTTTCCGGTTTGATGTCGCGGTGCAGAATCTGCCGTCGATGCAACAGTCCGACGGCCCGCAACAGGCGTTCGGCCAGATCCTGCCACTGAGCCAGTGGCAGCGGGCCGCTTTGCTCGAACAACTGAGCCAGGGTCGTCCCCGAATATTCACGCATCACGTAGTACAAATGCTGACGCTGGCCGGCGCTATGGACTTCGGGAAAATGCCGCCCGGCGACGCGTTTGAGAAACCATTCCTCCGCCAGCAAGGCCTGACCGGCCTGGGCATCGTCTGCCAGTTGTGCAGGCAACGTTTTCAAAAGCCAGGCTTGGCCCTGACCATCGAGCACGCGATACAGCAATGATTGTTGGCTCTGACCGACGATCCCTTGCACCCGCCAGCCTTCAAAGACCTGACCCGGTTTCAGCGGCGGGGGCAGCGGCCATTGCTGCAAATGAATCAGCGCGTCGCCGAGGCAGGCCTCGCCGACGGCATCCACCCGCACCAACAGCGCGCTGGCGTTGTCCTGACTGCCGGCCAGGTGCGCGGCGTTGACCAACGTTTGCGCCGCACTGTGCAGGTCCGGCTGATCGCGCAGGATTCCGGCGATGGTGGTATCGCCGAGCGCCGCCCACACGCCATCGCTGAGCAGCACGAAACATTCGCCGTCACGCAGTTCGCCATCGAGAAAGTCCAGCACCAGATGCTGATCCAGTCCCAGTGCGCGCTTGAGCACATGCTGCATGCCCGGTTGATCCCAGACGTGATCCTCGCTGATCCGCTGCAAGGTCTCGGCGTCCCAGCGATAGACCCGGCAATCACCGACGTGCGCCAGGGTAAATCGCCGGCCCCGCAGGACCAACGCACTGACCGTGGTGAGCAGTGGCTGTCCGCCACCGTTGGCCTGCAACCAGCGGTTTTGTGCAAGCAGCAGACGATCAAGGGCTTGGGCCACGCTCCAGGTTTCCGGGGTGGCGTAGTAGTCCAGCGCCAGCGCCTGCAAGGTCGAACGCGCAGCCAGCCCGCCATCGGCGCACTGGCTGACGCCGTCGGCGATGGCAAACAGAAAACCTTTGCTGGCCGCCAGCGCCGGGGCCGGGGTCACCAGGCGCAAGGCGTCCTGGTTTTCCGCGCGGGGGCCGGTGGCGCTGGCTTCGGCGAAGCTCAGTTGCAGGGCCATTCGGGCCTCAGACCCGGGCAGCGGTCACGGCCGCCGAACCCCAGGTGGTTCTCCAGCGACGTTTGACCCCGTGCAGACCGAACCACGCCAGCACGCCAAGGCTGGCGAACAACCACAGCGCCAGTTGATAGCTGCCGGTGCTCTGTTTGATCGCGCCCATGCCTGCCGCCAGGGCGAAACCGCCGATGCCGCCGGCCATGCCGATCAGCCCGGTCATCACGCCGATTTCGCGACGGAAACGTTGCGGCACCAGTTGGAACACCGCGCCATTGCCCGCGCCGAGACCGAGCATGGTGCAGACAAAAAGTGCCAGCGCCGCGTAGGAACTTGGCAGGTTGAATCCGACCGCTGCGATACAAACTGCGGCTACCGTGTACATCGCCAGCAACGTGCGAATCCCGCCGAAACGGTCGGCGAGCGCGCCACCCAGCGGGCGCATCAGGCTGCCGCCGAACACGCAGGCGGCGGTGTAGTAACCGGCGGTGACCGGGCTCAAACCGTATTGATCGTTGAAGTAGCCGGGCAGGGCGCTGGCCAGGCCGATGAAGCCGCCGAAGGTGACGCTGTAGAAAAACATGAACCACCAACTGTCGCGGTCGCCCAGGGCCTTGAAGTAATCGGCCATGGATTTGGCTTTTGGCCGCTCCGGTGCGTTCTTCGCCAGCCAGGCAAACAGCACCAGGGTCAGGATCAGCGGAATCAGGGCGAAACCGAACACATTGCTCCAGCCGAACGCCGCCGCCAGTACCGGGGCGATCAGCGCTGCAAACACGGTCCCGGAGTTGCCGGCCCCGGCGATGCCCATCGCCTTGCCCTGATGCTCTGGCGGATACCACTGCGAGGCCAGCGGCAGGGCCACGGCGAACGAGGCGCCGGCCATGCCGAGGAACAGGCCGAGCAGCAGGGCTTGTTCGTAGCTGTGGATGCCGAGTTTCCAGGCACCGAACAGCGCACAGATCACGATCACCTGGCCGATCAGCCCGGCGGTTTTCGGCGACAGGCGATCGGCGAGCATGCCCATCGCAAAGCGCAGCACCGCGCCGGCCAGAATCGGCGTCGCCACCACGAGGCCACGCTGTTGAGTGGTCAGGTGCAGGTCGGCGGCAATCTGCACCGCCAGCGGGCCGAGCAGATACCAGACCATGAAGCTCAGGTCGAAATACAGGAAGGCCGCGAACAGGGTCGGGGTGTGGCCGGATTTCCAGAAGCTTTTATTCATCGCGCACCTCAGCTGTAGAGAATCTCGAGAAGGAGTCAGAACCAGCACAGTGGAGCGCCGCCACGGCCGCACCACCGGCCCCGGGCTGTGGGGCCAAAACGCAAAAACGCCGCTACCCGGATCGCCGAAAGGGGCGAAGAAGGTGAGCGACGTCTTTGTCGTAGGTGGGGCAACCGCCGTTGGTTACCTGTGCTGAATGCTTAGCGAGATTTGTGCCAGTTCAGCCAAGCAGCTCGCTCATGGCAATGATCTGCTCCGCCACCTGAATCAGTTTCTGCTGGCGGCTCATGGCCTGGCGGCGCATCAGGGTGTAGGCCTCTTCTTCGTTGCAGTCCTTCATTTTCATCAGCAGACCTTTAGCCAGTTCGATGCGTTTGCGCTCGGCCAGTTGCTGGTCGCGGGCCTGAAGCTGGGCGCGCAAGGCCTGGTCGCTTTCGAAGCGGGCCATGGCCACGTCGAGAATCGGCTGCAAGCGTTGTGCGTGAATGCCCTCGACAATGTAGGCACTGACCCCGGACTTGATTGCCTGACGCATCACGCCGGGGTCATGCTCGTCGGTGAACATCACGATCGGCCGGGGCTGGTCGCGGCTGACCAGCACCACTTGCTCCATCACATCGCGGCTCGGTGACTCGGTATCGATCAGGATCACGTCCGGGCGCACCGTTTCGACGCGCGCCGGCAGGTCGATGGTCAAGCCCGACTCGTCGATCACCTCGAAACCGGCCTCGGTCAGCGCGGCTTTCAGGCGCCCGACTTTTTTCGCGGTGTCGTTGATCAGCAGAATGCGCAGCATGTTCGCGGTCTCCTGTCAGCGGTGGGCGAGAAGGGGCGCGCTGTCGTTCAGCGCGTGGAGCGTGAAGCTTCGGGCGTAGGCGGCCGGGTCGCTGCCGTCCCAGATTTTGCCGTCGATCAACTGGCTGCTGCGCATGTCCTTGCCCCAGGCTGCGACGCCCACAGCAGTCGCCGCGTCGCGATAGATCTCCAGTTGCTGCACCTGACGGGCGACGGCGAGGTAATCCGGGTCATCGCGCAGCAAACCCCAACGGCGAAACTGGGTCATGAACCACATGCCGTCCGACAGGTACGGCAGATTCACCGCGCCATCGCCGTGAAAGCGCAGGGCGTGCGGGTCTTGCCAGCGGTTGCCGAGGCCATCGTCGTAGTCGCCGAGAAAGCGCGGCTCGATGTACGACACCGGGGCGTCGAGGTATTCCGCGGCGCTCAGCAACTGCGCGGTGCTGCGGCGGTTTTCCGGGCTTTCTTCAATGAAGCGACTGGCTTCGAGGATCGCCATCACCAGCGCCCGGGCGGTGTTGGGGTATTGCTCGACGAAGGCACGGGTGCAGCCGAGGACTTTTTCCGGGTGATCGGGCCAGATGGTCTGGCTGGTCGCCAGCGTGAAACCGAGATCCTGCTGCACGGCGCTGGCCGCCCACGGCTCGCCGACGCAGAGGCCATCAATGCGTCCGGCCTGCAAGTGCGCGACCATTTGCGGCGGCGGTACCACCACGCTGTCGACATCCTGCAACGGATGAATGCCCTGGCTCGCCAGCCAGTAATACAGCCACATGGCATGGGTGCCGGTCGGGAAGGTCTGGGCGAAAGTCAGTTTTGCGCGGGTTTGGTGCACATGGTGGTGCAGCGCTTCAGGACCGGTCACGCCCAGGCCCTGCAAACCGTGGGACAGGTTCAGGCTCTGGCCGTTCTGATTCAGGCCCATCAGCACCGCCATGTCGGTCGGCGCGACACCGCCGATGCCCAAGTGCACCGCGTAAATCAGGCCGTAAAGGCTGTGGGCGGCATCGAGTTCGCCGCTGACCAGGTTGTCCCGCAGGTTGGCCCAGGAACTCTGGCGCTTGAGGTTCAGGGTCAACCCATAAGGCTGAGCAAAGCCTTGGGTGGCGGCGACCACCAGCGAGGCGCAGTCGCTCAGGGCCATGAAACCGAGGTTGATCGCGCTTTTTTCCGGGGCATCGCTGCCGTTGACCCAGGCCAGCGGCCCGGCGGAGGTTTGAGTCATGAAAGCCACCCTCAAAAAAAACGTCGTCCCGGGCTTTGCCCGCGCAAAACCGAGAGACGACGCCATTGTCCTTGCCTGCACGCCACCATTGGCCTGCGGGCTGATGCCGAGGAAGGTGCAAGGCATATGCCATGCGCACAGATTTGCCCGTGCGCCTCGCGCCGCGGGGCGATGCCCGGCTATAATCGCCGCCTCTTTTCGCCGCCCGAGTCATAGCCGCCCATGTACACCCTGGCCCGTCAGCTGTTGTTCAAACTTTCCCCGGAAACCTCCCACGATCTGTCGCTGGATCTGATCGGCGCGGGCGGGCGTTTGGGCCTCAACGGCTTGCTGTGCAAGGCTCCGGCGTCGCTGCCGGTGAATGTCATGGGCCTGGAGTTCCCGAATCCTGTGGGTCTGGCGGCCGGTCTGGACAAGAACGGCGCAGCCATCGACGGCTTCGCGCAGCTGGGTTTCGGTTTTGTCGAAATCGGCACCGTGACCCCGCGTCCGCAGCCGGGCAACCCGAAACCACGAATTTTCCGCCTGCCGGAAGCCGAGGCGATCATCAATCGCATGGGTTTCAACAACCTCGGTGTGGATAACCTGCTGGCGCGGGTGGCGGCGGCCAAATACAAAGGCGTGCTGGGGATCAACATTGGCAAGAACTTTGACACCCCGGTCGAGCGCGCGGTGGATGACTACCTGATCTGCCTGGACAAGGTCTACGCCCACGCCAGTTACGTCACGGTCAACGTCAGTTCGCCGAACACCCCGGGCCTGCGCAGCCTGCAATTCGGCGATTCGCTCAAGCAATTGCTGGCGGATCTGGCCACGCGCCGCGCCGAACTGGCCCTGCGCCACGGAAAGCATGTACCGCTGGCGATCAAGATCGCACCGGACATGACCGACGAAGAAACTGCGCAGGTCGCCCAAGCGCTGATCGAAACCGGGATGGACGCGGTGATCGCCACCAACACCACCCTCAGCCGCGTGGGCGTCGAAGGCATGGAACACGGTGACGAGGCGGGCGGTCTGTCCGGCGCCCCGGTGCGTGAGAAGAGTACCCACACGGTGAAAGTGCTGGCGTCCGAGCTGGGCGGCAAGCTGCCGATCATCGCGGCGGGCGGCATCACCGAAGGCAAGCATGCAGCCGAGAAGATCGCTGCCGGCGCGAGCCTGGTGCAGATCTACTCCGGCTTCATCTATAAGGGCCCGGCGCTGATCCGCGAATCGGTCGACGCGATCGCCGCCAGGCGCTGATCGGCGGACATAAAAGGCAGGCATAAAAAAGGGCTCCTCGAAGGAGCCCCTGGGCCGTAGCCCGCCGTCCGGGAAGGACGTGCATGGTGATCAGGGTGTTGCGAAATCAGATTGTCGTGTCGGAATAAGTGCCCTGTGTCAGCCGACGGCGTGAAGTTCGTTGAGTCTGTGGATTCCCGCAGTGCCGGTCATACCGTCCCAGTTGTCGCCGCGTCCTTCTCGCCAGCCGTTGATCCAGGCTTGACGTACCGACGGTAGAGTAAATGGGCAAAGCTCACGGGATTTGCCACCAACGCCATATTGATATCCGCGCAAAAATGCTCTTTCCAACGGATCACGCTTAAGTCTTCTCATAGGGTGTTTCCCTCACTTGTTGACTGTTTTTGTCGCGTCGACCTCAATTGAGGTCTGGCAGAAAAATTCTGCCGTTGGCGGCTCGCTGCCGGCGTGGCGAGCCAAGGTGTTGACGCCGTTGCGACGTCAACCTGTGTCCAGTTCTAACCAATGAGTCACATCGATGGAATGACCGTTTTGTCATAAGGACGTAACGAAAAAGATGCTATGGCCATAAGTAACCGCGTATTTATCCAGTGTTTATTGGCCAAACCCCGGTATGATCGGCCCCGCGCTGGATGATGAGGTTAATCCTTTAGTGAGAATGACCCACGTTTACGCTGGGGTACTATTCGACGAAGGGTTGCTTTGAGTCATTTTGTTGCTTCAACTTTTTTATCTGTCCCGGCATCTAAGCTCTTTTAACCCGAGCAGCGGGGATGGAACGGCACACCTTCGTGCCACGCGGGCGCTCTTGTAGAAAAGCGCCTGATTGAAAACCGGATCGGCAATGCGTTGCCGGTTCATTAGCCAAAGGCTCTGGAAAAACCATGTCCGACCGTTTCGAACTCTTCCTCACTTGCCCCAAAGGCCTTGAAGGCCTGCTCATCGAGGAAGCCGTCGGGCTTGGCCTTGAAGAGGCCCGCGAACACACCTCCGCCGTGCGTGGCATGGCGACCATGGAAACCGCTTATCGCCTGTGCCTCTGGTCGCGTCTGGCCAACCGGGTGCTGCTGGTGCTCAAGCGCTTCCCGATGAAAAACGCCGAAGACCTGTACCACGGCGTACTCGACGTCGACTGGCAGGATCACATGCTGGCCGACGGCACTCTGGCCGTGGAATTCAGCGGCCATGGTTCGGGTATCGACAACACTCACTTCGGCGCGTTGAAGGTCAAGGACGCCATCGTCGACAAACTGCGCACCCCGCAGGGCGATCGTCCAAGCATCGACAAGCTCAACCCGGACCTGCGCATTCACCTGCGTCTGGATCGTGGCGAAGCGATTCTGTCCCTCGACCTTTCCGGCCACAGCCTGCACCAGCGCGGCTACCGCTTGCAGCAGGGCGCTGCGCCGCTGAAGGAGAACCTTGCAGCCGCGATCCTGATCCGTTCCGGCTGGCCGCGCATTGCCGCCGAAGGTGGCGCGCTGGCTGACCCGATGTGCGGTGTCGGCACGTTCCTGGTCGAAGCCGGCATGATCGCCGCCGACATGGCACCGAACCTGCGTCGCGAGCAATGGGGTTTCACCGCCTGGCTCGGTCACGTACCGGCGCTGTGGAAAAAACTCCATGAAGAAGCGGTCGAGCGCGCCGCTGCCGGTCTGGCCAAGCCGCCGCTGTGGATCCGTGGTTATGAAGCCGACCCACGTCTGATCCAGCCGGGCCGCAACAACGTCGAACGCGCCGGCCTGAGCGAGTGGATCAAGATCTATCAGGGCGAAGTGGCGACCTTCGAGCCGCGTCCGGACCAGAACCAGAAAGGCCTGGTCATCTGCAACCCGCCGTACGGCGAGCGTCTGGGTGATGAAGCCAGCCTGTTGTACCTCTACCAGAACCTTGGCGAGCGTCTGCGTCAGGCCTGCCTGAACTGGGAAGCGGCGGTGTTCACCGGCGCGCCGGATCTGGGCAAACGCATGGGTATCCGCAGCCACAAACAGTATTCGTTCTGGAACGGCGCGCTGCCGTGCAAGCTGCTGTTGATCAAAGTCCTGCCGGATCAGTTCGTCACCGGCGAGCGCCGCACCCCGGAGCAGCGTCAGGCCGAGCGCGAGCAAGCCGCCTACGATCAGACGCCGAACGAGCCACAAGAGCGCAAGTTCAACAAGAACGGCAACCCGATCAAACCGACGCCGGCCCCGGCGCCAGTGATCGAGCAGCCGCGCCTGAGCGAAGGCGGGCAGATGTTTGCCAACCGCCTGCAGAAGAACCTCAAGGCGATGGGCAAGTGGGTCAAGCGCGAAGGCATCGACTGCTACCGCGTCTACGATGCGGACATGCCGGAATACGCCATGGCCATCGACCTGTACCACGACTGGGTGCACGTTCAGGAATACGCCGCACCGAAGTCGATCGACCCGGAAAAGGCCTCGATCCGCATGTTCGATGCCCTGGCGGCCATCCCGCAGGCACTGAACATCGACAAGAGCCGCGTGGTGGTCAAGCGCCGCGAGCGTCAGAGCGGCACCAAGCAGTACGAGCGTCAGGCGGCTCAGGGCAAGTTCAATGAAGTCACCGAGGGCGGCGTGAAGTTGCTGGTCAACCTCACCGACTACCTCGACACCGGGCTGTTCCTTGACCACCGGCCGATGCGCATGCGGATTCAGAAAGAGGCGGCCGGCAAGCGCTTCCTCAACCTGTTCTGCTACACCGCGACCGCCAGCGTGCACGCGGCCAAGGGCGGCGCGCGCAGCACCACCAGCGTCGACCTGTCGAAAACCTACCTCGACTGGGCGCGCCGCAACCTGTCGCTCAACGGTTTCTCCGACAAGAACCGTCTGGAGCAGGGCGATGTGATGGCGTGGCTGGAGAATTCCCGCGACGAATACGACCTGATCTTCATCGATCCGCCGACGTTCTCCAACTCCAAGCGAATGGAAGGCATCTTCGACGTGCAGCGTGACCAGGTGCAGTTGATCGACCTGGCCATGGCCCGTCTGGCGGCGGGCGGGGTGTTGTACTTCTCCAACAACTTCCGCAAGTTCCAGCTCGAAGACAACCTGGTCGAGCGTTACGCGGTCGAGGAAATCACCGCCAGCACCATCGACCCGGATTTCGCCCGCAACGGCAAGATCCACCGCGCCTGGAAAATCACGGCTCGTTGACACTCTGCAAAATTGGATCCACAGAGCCTTGATTTTCAAAGGCTCTTGGATCCGTTCAGAGCTAGCCAAATTAGTGGCTAATAGCTATAACTCACACACGGCCGATGGGGTTTTTCCCGCAGATGCTGACGTAGTGAGTGGCTTTTATGTCGTTGCACCCCGTGCGCCCGAAGATATTGGGTTTTATCAGCGAAGAAGTCTCGGCCTGGCTGGTCGCGCTGCTGGTATTGCTCGCCGGCGGGATTCTCACGGGGCTGCTCGCCTGGGGCACCCTCAATCAGTTTCACAGCCAGTTGCGCCAACGCTTTCAGCTACTGGCGAACGAGCGCTACAGCCGCATCGAAGAACGTTTTCAGGATCAGGAGCAACGTCTCGATGGCCTGCGCCGGTTCTTCGCCAACTCCGAATCGGTGTCCCGCGCCGAATTCGACGGCTACACCCAACCTTTATTACTGCGCACCCAGGCCTATTCGTTCGCCCTGCGGGTGAGCGGCGCCGAGCGTGCAGCCTTTGAACAGCGTGCGCGGGATGAAGGCCTGAGCACCTTCAGCGTGCGCGAACTCAATGCCCGCGGCGAGCTGCAACTGGCCTCCGCCCGCGATGAATACGTGGTGGTGTTGTACAGCCAGACCCAGAGCCGGCTCGGCTCGCCACTGGGTTATGACTTGCTGGCCCAGCCGCTGCGCCGCACGACCCTGGAGCGCGCAGATCAGATCGGTGGCCTGGCGGTTTCGCAGCCGATGCATCTGGTGGCGATCGAGCCGGCCTATGCGCGGGGCGTGCTGTTGGTGGCGCCGGTGGTGCGCCCCGGCGAGCCCAAGTCGTTCGGCTACGTGATGGCCGTCATCAGCATGCGTCAACTGCTGGCGGACGGTTTGCCGGATGCCCTTCATGACTATCTGTCGGTGCGCATTCTTGATTTGTCCACCAACGATCAGCATGAGGTGCTATTCGAATCGACCAACGAACCGGCACCGAGCGATCTGTCCGCCACACGATTGGTGCGCATGGCCGATCACGACTACCAGGTGGATATCCTGCCGAGCGAAGCGTTCATGCAGGCCAACCATTCGTCGGTTGGCAGTGTGGTGGTGCTGGGCGGATTGCTCAGTCTGCTGCTGAGCGCGCTTCTTTATGTGTTGGTCAGTCAGCGTCAGCGCGCGTTGCGCATGGTCGAGTTGCGCACTCAGGAACTGCATGAGCGCGAGCAGGAATTGCGCGGCACCCATGGCCAATTGCGCGGGGTGCTCAACGCGGCGACCCAGGTGGCAATCATCGCCACCGACCTGCGCGGGGTGATCAACACCTTCAATCCCGGCGCCGAGCAGATGCTCGGTTACCGCAGCATTGAAGTGATCGGCCACATGACCCTGGAAAATCTGCACTTTCCCCGAGAACTGGTGGCCCGCTCGGCGGAGCTCAGCGCCCGTTATGGCAAGACCATTCCGACCTGTCAGGCGATGCTGGTGGAGGGTGGCGAAGTTGGCGGGCACGAGGCGCGGGAGTGGACGCTGGTGCGCAAGGATGGCAGCCACATCCCAGTGAACATGCTGGCCACGCCGGTGCTGGACGAGCAGGGGCTGTGGGTCGGGCATCTGGCGATCTGCATCGACATCACCGAGCGCAAGCGCGTGCATGAAGCGCTGGCCGCGCGGGACGTGTTGTTGAAGAAACTCAGCGCCCACGTTCCCGGCGGGATCTATCAATTCAAGATGGAGTTCGACGGTCGCTTCAGCGTGATCTACGCCAGCGACGGCATCCGCGAGATCTACGAGCTGGAGCCGGACGTGCTGTTGCTCAACGCCGAAGCCATCTTCACCCGCATCCACCCGCAGGACGTCAGCCGCGTGCGCACCTCGATCCGCGCCTCGGCGGACAACCTCAGCCCGTGGCGCGAAGAATATCGCGTGCAGTTGCCCGAGCGCGGCCTGCGCTGGGTGCGCGGGGAAGCGACCCCGGAGGAACTGCCGGGCGGCGGCGTGCTGTGGCACGGTTATATCTCCGACATCTCCGACCTGAAGCGCGTCGAAGAAGAGCTGCGCGCCCTGTCGGTGACCGACGCCCTGACCGGCATTCACAACCGACGCTATTTCCAGGAGCGCCTGACCACAGAGATGGCCCGGGTCGAGCGCGGCGGTGGCGAATTGTCGGTGATCATGCTCGACATCGACCACTTCAAGCGGATCAACGATCAGTACGGTCACGCTGCGGGCGACCGGGTTTTGCAGGCGGTCTGCGAGCGCATCGGCCATCGTCTGCGACGTACCGATGTGTTCTGCCGGTTGGGCGGCGAAGAGTTCATGGTGCTGTGCCCGGACATCGACGGCGACCACGCCCACATGCTGGCCGAGGAGTTATGGCAAAGCCTGCGCGGTGCGCCGATCGACGTGGTGGGGGTGGTGACGGCCAGTTTCGGGATTGCCAGCTGGCGGCCGGGAGAGGGCGCGGATGCGCTGTTGCTGCGGGCGGATTCGGGGGTGTATGCGGCGAAACAGGGCGGGCGGGATCGGGTCGAGCGGCAGATGAACTGAGCCAGCTTAACGCGGATCCTGTGGGAGCGGGCTTGCCCGGCTCCCACAGGATCCGCGGAGTTCTCAGAGGCGGATTACAGAACCGAAGCGGTCTGCGGCGTCCGCGGCTGTTTGTAGAGATCCAGCAACACCTGATCCAGCACCGACGACGCGCCGAACGGGGCTTTATCGTTGAGGATCGCCACCACCGCCCAGGTATTGCCGTTGACGTCGCGGCTGAAGCCGGCAATCGCCCGCACGGTGTTCAGGGTGCCGGTCTTGACGTGGGCTTCGCCGCGCATCGCGGTGGTCTTCAGGCGTTTGCGCATGGTGCCGTCGGTGCCGGCAATCGGCAGCGAGCTGATGTACTCGGCAGCATACGGGCTGTGCCAGGCCGCTTGCAGCATGCTGGCCATTTCCCGGGCACTGACCCGCTCCGAACGCGACAGGCCGGAGCCGTTCTCCATCACCAGGTGCGGCGCGGTGATGCCTTTCTTCGCCAGCCACTGACGGACCACGCGTTGCGCGGCCTTGGCGTCATCGCCGTCGGCGTCGTTGCGGAATTTCTGGCCCAGGCTCAGGAACAGCTGCTGAGCCATGGTGTTGTTACTGTACTTGTTGATGTCGCGGATGATTTCCGCCAGATCCGGCGAGAACGCCCGGGCCAGCACCTTGGCGCTGCTCGGGGTCGGGGCCAGACGATCCTTGCCCTGGATGCTGCCGCCCAGTTCCTTCCAGATCGCCCGCACGGCGCCGGCGGTGTAGGTCGCGTGGTCGAGCAGCGACAGGTAAGTCTGCGAGCTGCAGCCTTCGCCCAACTGGCCGGCCACGGTCACGGTCACGCTGCCATCGGCCTGCGGCACCGGGTTGTAGCGCACGCCACCGGTGCATTGTTTGGAGTTGAGCGCTTTGACGGTGTTTTCGATGTTGATGCTGGCAATCGGCGGTTCGACCGAGATCAAAACCCGGCCATTGTCATTGCGGGCCACGAAACGCAGGGCCTTGAGGTTGACCAGCAGCGAATCCGGCTTGACCAGGAACGGCTTGTTCTCGTCGTTGCCGTCATCGTTGAATTCCGGCAGTTGCGGCTGCACGAAGAAGCTGCGATCGAGCACCAGATCACCGGTGACCTGAGTCACGCCGTTGGCACGCAGGTCGCGCATCAGCAGCCAGAGTTTTTCCATGTTCAGCTTCGGATCGCCACCACCCTTGAGGTAGAGGTTGCCGTTGAGGATCCCGCCGTTCAGGTCACCGTCGGTGTAGAACTCGGTTTTCCACTGATGGTTGGGACCGAGCATTTCCAGCGCCGCGTAAGTGGTGACCAGCTTCATGGTCGAGGCCGGATTGACCGACACGTCGGCGTTGTACACGGTCGGCGTGCCCGGGCCGTCCAGCGGCACCATCACCAGCGACAGGGCCGTGGGCTGCAGCTTGCTGGCCTTGAGGGCTTTTTCGACGTTGGGGGTCAGGGCGGTGTTGATGGTGGCAGCGGAGACGGGCAGGGCCAGCGGCAGAAGAAGACCGGCCAGAAGCAGAGGACGCAACGATTTGATCATATGAAATAAAACCCTACAGCCGAGGGGAAAAAAGACGAGGACATGGATGAAAAGGCCCTCAGTGGTCATGAAAGTGTCGGCATTATGCCCCAAGGTGTAACAGCTTGTGCCTTTCGCAAGGGCGCCAATTCGTTATTTTTTTACAGGCGGTCGCACGCACGTCCCAGAGAGTCGGGCAATCGCCGGCTTAAACTGGTAAAGTGCCGGCCGTTATTACTTAAGAGGATTGTTCCAATGGCGACTAACCGTTCCCAGCGTCTGCGCAAAAAACTGTGCGTCGATGAATTTCAAGAGCTGGGTTTCGAACTGAACCTGGGCTTCAAAGAAGACCTGTCCGAAGAAGCCATTGACGCTTTCCTCGAAGCATTCATCAAAGAAGCCATGGAAGCCAACGGTCTGGGCTATGTCGGCGGCGACGACTTCGGTCTGGTTTGCCTGCAGAAGCGTGGTTCGGTCTCCGAAGAGCAGCGCGCTGCTGTTGAAGCCTGGCTGAAAACCCGCTCCGAGCTGACTTCCACTGAAATCAGCCCGCTGCTGGACGTTTGGTATCCTGAAAAGCCGATCAACGCGGC
Source organism: Pseudomonas fitomaticsae (assembly GCF_021018765.1). Taxonomy (GTDB): domain Bacteria; phylum Pseudomonadota; class Gammaproteobacteria; order Pseudomonadales; family Pseudomonadaceae; genus Aquipseudomonas; species Aquipseudomonas fitomaticsae. The sequence continues at coordinate 2,274,263 of NZ_CP075567.1, forward strand.
CAAGTGATACTGAAAAGAACGGCGACCTGAGGGTCGCCGTTTTTTTATGCCTGCTTTTTACTCAGGCCTTGCGCCAGTTGAGGATCAGCAAGGTCAGCACCCCCGCGACAATCCCCCAGAAGGCTGAACCGATGGAAAACAGCGTCAGCCCCGACGCCGTGACCATGAAGGTGATCAGCGCCGCTTCCCGTTCCTTCACCTCGGTCATGGCGATGCTCAAGCCATTGATGATCGAGCCGAACAGCGCCAAAGCAGCAATCGACAGCACCAGTTCCTTGGGCAGCGCGGCGAACAGCGCCGCCAGCGTGGCGCCGAACACCCCGGCAATCCCGTAGAAAATCCCGCACCACACCGCAGCGGTGTAGCGTTTGTTGTGATCCTCATGGGCATGCGGCCCGGTGCAGATTGCCGCGCTGATGGCCGCCAGGTTGATGCCGTGGGAGCCAAACGGCGCCAGCAGCAGGGACGCGACGCCGGTGGCGGTGATCAGCGGCGAGGCCGGGACGTTGTAGCCGTCGGCCCGCAGCACGGCGATGCCGGGCATGTTTTGCGAGGTCATCGCTACGACAAACAGCGGAATGCCGATGCTGATGGTCGCGGCCAGGGAAAAGTGCGGCGTGGTCCAGACCGGTGTCGCCACTTCCAGATGAAAGCCGCTGAAGTCCAGCAGTCCCATGAACCCCGACAGCGCGGTGCCGATCAGCAGCGCGGCAAGCACCGCATAACGTGGCGACAGGCGTTTGACGATGAGATAAGTGAAGAACATCCCCAGCACCAGCCCGGTGCGATGTTGCGCGGCGACGAAGATTTCGCTGCCGATCTTGAACAGAATCCCCGCCAGCAGCGCGGCGGCGAGGGAGGCCGGGATCTTTTTCACCAGCCGTTCGAAACTGCCGGTCAGGCCGCAAATGGTTACCAGCACCGCGCAGGTGATGTAGGCGCCGATGGCTTCGCCGTAGGTAACGCCGCCTAGACTGGTGATCAACAGCGCGGCGCCGGGTGTCGACCAGGCAATCGTGATTGGCGTGCGATAGCGCAGCGACAGGCCGATCGAACACACCGCCATGCCGATGGAGATCGCCCAGATCCACGACGAAATCTGCCCGCTGGTCAGGCCCGCCGCCTGCCCTGCCTGGAACATCAGCACCAGCGAACTGGTGTAGCCGGTCATCATCGCGATGAACCCGGCGACGATGGCGGAGGGCGATGTGTCCGCCAGCGGGCGCAGTCGGGTATGGGTAATTTCGTTCATGACAGCGGCGTTTCCTTGTTCAAGCCACGGATTTCGGGTTTAAGCCTAAACTCAAACGTAACGGAGCGTTGCAATACAGCCAAAGCCACAAACAGCCGTACAGTCGTGTTGCCACCTTCCATTGTGTACAATCGCGCTGTTTTTTACGCGATACTTGCCAGCGACCCACTGTGCCGTATTACAGTCACGGTCAATTCGCCGCCGTTCTTCCCGACTCGAGTGCCCATGAACGAACAGTTGCAACCCCTCAAGAAACAACCGCGAGCAGGCAAAGCCGGCCGCAGCGGAACCCAGGACGATATTGTCTATGCGCATATTTTCGAGGCCATCCTCGAACAGCGCCTGGCGCCCGGCACAAAGTTGAGCGAAGAAGCGCTGGGGGAAATTTTCGGGGTCAGCCGCACCATCATTCGCCGCGCGCTTTCGCGTCTGGCCCATGAAGGCGTGGTGCTGTTGCGGCCGAACCGTGGCGCGGTCGTCGCCAGCCCGAGCGTTGAAGAGGCGCGTCAGGTGTTCCTCGCCCGGCGTCTGGTGGAGCGCGCGATCACTGAATTGGCGGTGCAACACGCAACGGCCGAGCAGATCGCCGAACTGCGCCAGATGGTCAACGACGAGCGCGACAGCTTCTCCCGTGGCGATCGCGGTGCCGGCATCCGTCTCTCGGGCGAATTCCATCTGAAACTGGCCGAGGCAGCGAAGAACGCGCCGTTGATCAGCTTCCAGCGCAGCCTGGTTTCGCAGACGTCGCTGATCATTGCCCAATATGAAAGCGGCAACCGCTCGCACTGTTCCTACGACGAGCACACCCAGTTGATCGACGCCATCGAAGCGCGCAACGGCGAGCTGGCGGTGGACCTGATGATGCATCACATGGATCACATCGACAGCAAGCTCAATCTCGATGAGGAAAGTGCTTCGGACGATCTGCATGCGGTGTTCTCGCACCTGTTGCAGACCAAAAAGCCGGGGCGGCCGGCGGTCAAGCTCTGAGTCAGACCGCGTCGCCCCCTATCGCTGGCTTGCCAGCGATAGCAATCTGACAGGCAATAAAAATCCCCCGGACTGCAAAGTACCGGGGGATTTTTTTGGCTGCGGAAAATTAGCGCTGGTGTACCAGCGCACCCGCCGCGTAGGTCTGGGCCACGGTACGGTCATCGCCCAGCGTCATCAGCACGAACAACGTCTCGGCAATGTTGTTGGCCTGCTTCAGGCGGTAGCTCAGCAGCGGCGTGGCGTTGTAGTCGAGTACCAGGAAGTCGGCATCGGAGCCCGGTTGCAGGTTGCCGATCTTGTCTTCCAGGCGCAGCGCCCGCGCGCCGCCGAGAGTAGCGAGGTACAGCGACTTGAACGGGCTCAGGCGCGCACCTTGCAGCTGCATCACTTTGTAGGCTTCGTTCAGGGTCTGCAGCAGCGAGAAACTGGTGCCGCCGCCCACGTCAGTGCCGAGGCCGACGTTCAGCTTGTGCTTCTCGGCCATCGGCAGGTTGAACAGGCCGCTGCCGAGGAAGAAGTTCGAGGTCGGGCAGAACGAGATCGCCGAGCCGGTTTCCGCCAGGCGCGCACATTCGTCGTCGCACAGGTGCACGCCGTGGGCGAACACCGAGCGCTCGCCGAGCAACTGGTAGTGATCGTAGACGTCGAGGTAACCCTTGCGCTCCGGGAACAGCTCCTTGACCCACTCGATTTCCTTGAGGTTTTCGCTGATGTGGGTCTGCATGTACAGATCCGGGTATTCAGTCAGCAATTGGCCGGCGAGGGTCAACTGTTCCGGGGTGCTGGTCGGGGCGAAACGCGGGGTCACGGCGTAGTGCAGGCGACCCTTGCCGTGCCAGCGCTCGATCAGCGCCTTGCTGTCGACGTAGCTGGATTCAGCAGTGTCGGTCAGGTAGTCCGGCGCATTGCGATCCATCATCACCTTGCCGGCGATCATCCGCAGATCCAGCTTCTCGGCCGCTTCAAAGAACGAGTTCACCGATTGCGGATGCACGCTGCCGAACACCAGCGCGGTGGTGGTGCCGTTGCGCAGCAGTTCCTTGATGAAAATGTCCGCCACTTCATCGGCGTGGGCCTTGTCGGCGAACTGGCTTTCGCACGGGAAGGTATAAGTGTTCAGCCAGTCCAGCAGTTGCTCGCCGTAGGCGCCGACCATACCGGTCTGCGGCAGGTGGATGTGGGTGTCGATGAAGCCCGGAGTGATCAGCGCATCCTTGTGATGCGTGATCTCGATGTCCGCCGGCAGGGTCGGCAGCAGTTCGCTGGCGTGGCCGAGGGCGCTGATCTTGCCGCCATCGACCACCAGCAGGCCGTCCTCGAAATACTCGTAGGAGGCTTCGATGCCGACCTCGGCAGGGTCGGCGATGCTGTGCAGGATGGCGGCGCGGTAGGCTTTGCGAGTCAGAGGCATGAGGGTTCTCTAATCAGTTTGAGGCTTTGAGTGTGGCGGCCTGACTGCGGCGCGAAACCGGCAGCAGTTTGGCAATCGGTTCGGCACTGGCGGTGTGCTGGCCGAAATTGGCGTTATAGGTGGCGATGATTTCGCCGGCGATGGAGATGGCGATTTCCACAGGCAGCTTGCCTTTGACTTCGCCGATGCCCATCGGGCAGCGCATGCGTTGTACGACACTGGCGTCGAAACCACGATCACGCAAACGGTGTTCGAACTTGGCCCGTTTGGTTTTCGAGCCGATCAGCCCGAACCAGGTGAAGTCGTTGCGCTTGAGGATCGCGGCGGTGAGTTCCAGATCCAGCTGATGGTTGTGGGTCATGACGATGCAGTAACTGCCTGCGGGCAGGTCGTCGATTTCATCCACGGGCTCCTCGGCGACGATCTTGCGCACGCCGTGGGGAATCTGCTCGGGGAATTCTTCTTCCCGGGAATCGATCCAGCGCACCCGACAGGGCAGGCTGGCGAGCAAGGGTACCAGCGCGCGACCGACATGACCGGCGCCGAACACGGCGATCTGCGCCTGCACCTGGCCCATCGGCTCGAACAACAGCACCGTGGCGCCGCCGCAGCACTGGCCGAGGCTGGCACCGAGGCTGAAGCGCTCCAGATGGGTGTCCTGCTTGCCGCTGGCGAGCATCTCGCGAGCGATCTGCATGGCTTTGTATTCCAGGTGCCCGCCACCGATGGTGTCGAACGTCTGGCGAGCGCTGACGACCATTTTCGAGCCGGCATTGCGCGGCGTCGAGCCGAGCTCTTCGATGATGGTCACCAGAACGCAGGGTTCGCCCCGGTTCTGCAGGTCGGCGAGGGCGTCGATCCAGTTGTACATGTTCACCTCGACATCTGTCGTTGTCTGTTCTGGCCTCTTCGCGAGCAAGCCCGCTCCCACATTGAATTTGCACAAGTCCAACAGTCAGCGCATATCTCTGTGGGAGCGGGCTTGCCCGCGAAGGCTGCACCTCGGTCTTAGAGCGGAGCCAGCTCGGTTTCAGCTTCTACGGCTTTCACTGCCTTGAGCTGGCGCATCTGCTCGCAACCCCACAACACCCGCTCCGGGGTCGCCGGCGCGTCGATCTTCGGTTGATGCTTGTAGTCGCCAAGGCTGGCCACCGCATCCTTGATCGCGCACCACGCGGCGATGCCGAGCATGAACGGCGGCTCACCCACCGCCTTGGAGTGGAACACCGTGTCTTCCGGGTTCTTGCGGTTTTCCACCAGTTTCACTCGCAGGTCCAGCGGCATGTCCGCCACGGCCGGGATCTTGTAGCTGGCCGGGCCGTTGGTCATCAGCTTGCCTTTGTTGTTCCAGACCAGTTCTTCCATGGTCAGCCAGCCCATGCCCTGGACGAAACCGCCTTCGACCTGGCCGATGTCGATGGCCGGGTTCAGCGAGGCGCCGACGTCGTGGAGGATGTCGGTGCGCAGCATCTTGTACTCGCCGGTCAGGGTGTCGACGATCACTTCGCAGCACGCCGCGCCGAAGGCGAAGTAGTAGAACGGCCGGCCACGGGCCTGGCTGCGGTCGTAGTAGATTTTCGGGGTCTTGTAGAACCCGGTGCTCGACAGCGACACCTGGTTGAAATACGCCAGCTGAATCAGCGCTTCGAAGGTCAGGATGTGGTCACGAACCCGCACGTGGCCGTTGTGGAATTCCACGTCTTCTTCGCTGACCTTGTAGTGCCGCGCGGCAAATTCGACCAGGCGTTGCTTGATGATTTCTGCTGCGTTCTGCGCGGCTTTGCCGTTGAGGTCGGCACCGCTGGAGGCCGCGGTCGGCGAGGTGTTCGGCACCTTGTCGGTGTTGGTCGCGGTGATCTGCACGCGATCCATTTCCACCTGGAACACTTCGGCCACGACCTGCGCGACTTTGGTGTTCAGGCCCTGTCCCATTTCCGTGCCGCCGTGGTTCAGATGGATGCTGCCGTCGGTGTAGACGTGCACCAAGGCACCGGCCTGGTTGAGGAAGCTGGCGGTGAAGGAAATGCCGAATTTCACCGGGGTCAGCGCCAGACCTTTTTTCAGGATCGGGCTGTTGGCGTTGTAGCGACGGATCGCTTCGCGACGCTCGGCGTACTGGCTGCTTTCTTCCAGCTCGGCGGTCATCTCTTCGAGCATGTTGTGCTCGACGGTCTGGTAGTAATGGGTGACGTTGCGCTCGGTCTTGCCGTAGTAGTTGGCCTTGCGCACGGCCAGCGGATCGAGGTTGAGGTGACGGGCAATCGCGTCCATCACTTCTTCGATCGCGACCATCCCTTGCGGGCCGCCGAAACCACGGTAGGCGGTGTTCGACGCGGTGTTGGTCTTGCAGCGGTGACCGTTGATGGTCGCATCGCCCAGGTAGTACGAGTTGTCCGAGTGGAACATCGCGCGGTCGACGATCGAGGCCGACAGGTCAGGCGAGCAACCGCAGTTGCCGGCCAGATCCATCGCAATCCCGTGCAGGCGTCCGGTGCTGTCGAAGCCGACGTCGTACTCGACGTAGAACGGGTGACGCTTGCCGGTCATCAGCATGTCTTCGACCCGTGGCAGACGCATCTTGGTCGGCTGGCCGGTGAGGTGCGCGATTACTGCGCACAGGCAGGCCGGGCTCGCGGCCTGAGTTTCCTTGCCGCCGAAACCACCGCCCATGCGGCGCATGTCGACGACGATCTTGTTCATCGACACGTCGAGGACTTCCGCCACCAGTTTCTGCACTTCGGTGGGGTTCTGCGTCGAGCAATAGACGATCATGCCGCCGTCTTCGGTCGGCATCACCGAGGAGATCTGCGTCTCCAGATAGAAGTGTTCCTGGCCGCCAATGTGCAGCGTGCCTTGAATCCGGTGTTCGGCCGTGGCCAGAGCCGTGGTCGAATCGCCGCGCTGGTGGGTGTGGCTGTCGAGCACGAAGTGGCGTTTGCGCAGGGCTTCGACCACGTCCAGCACCGGTTCCAGATCCTCGTATTCGATGATCGCGGCCATGGCGGCCTTGCGTGCGGTTTCCAGATCTTTCGCGGCCACGGCCAGCACCGGTTGACCGACGAACTGCACGTCATCGATAGCCAGCAGCGGATCGCCCGGCAGCAGCGGGCCGATGTCTTTCAGACCCGGCACGTCTTCGTGGGTGATGGCGATGCGTACGCCTTCGAAGGCGTAGCAGGGCTTGGTGTCGATGCTGATGATTTTCGCGTGGGCGCGATCCGACAGCCGTGCGTAAACGTGCAACTGGTTGGGGAATTCCAGGCGGTCGTCGATGTACTGCGCTTCACCGGACACATGCTTGGCGGCGCTGTCGTGCTTGACGCTGCGGCCGACGCCGGTGGTCAGGTCCCTGGCGAACAGTTCAGCCAGTTCAGCTTGTGTTTTCTCTACGCCGTGATGGTTAGACATAAGCGGTCACCCGAGTCTCGATGTGCGGTGTTTGCAGTTCGATGAAGTATTTGCGCAGCAGGTTCTGCGCGCTGAGCAGGCGGTATTCCTTGCTGGCGCGGAAGTCCGAGAGCGGGGTGAAGTCCTCGCCCAGCGCGGTGCAGGCACGTTCCACCACAGCGTTGTTGAACGGCTGGCCGAGCAGCACGGCTTCACAATGAGCGGCGCGTTTCGGGATCGCGGCCATGCCGCCGAAGGCGACGCGGGCGTCGGTGATCACGCCGTTCTCGACGCGCAGGTTGAACGCGGCGCAGACGGCGGAGATGTCGTCGTCCAGACGCTTGGAGACTTTGTAGGCGCGGAAACGCTGCTCGGCCGTGGCGCGTGGGACGATGATTTTCTCGATGAACTCGCTTTCCTGACGCGCGGTGACCCGGTAATCGATGAAGTAATCCTCGAGGGCCAGCGTGCGGCGGGTCTCGCCCTTGCACAGCACGATCTGCGCGCCGAGGGCGATCAGCAGGGGTGGCGAATCACCGATCGGCGAGGCGTTGCCGATGTTGCCGCCGAGGGTGCCCTGGTTGCGGATCTGCAGTGAGGCGAAGCGGTGCAGCAGTTCGCCGAAGTCCGGATACTCGGCGTTCAGTGCTTCGTAGCAGTCGGAGAGGGCGGTGGCGGCGCCGATTTCGATGCGATCCTCGAAGTGCTCGATGCGCTTCATTTCGGCGACGTTGCCGACGTAGATCATCACCGGCAGGGTGCGGTGGAACTGCGTGACTTCCAGCGCCAGATCGGTACCGCCGGCCAGCAGCCGGGCTTGTGGATAAGCGTCGTAGAGATCGGCCAGATCGGCCACGGTCAGCGGCACCAGGCAGCGTTTGTCGCCGCTGTTGAGTTCGCCGATGGACGTCGGGGCAATGGCTTTGAGGCGGGAGATGGTTTCGGCTTCGCGGGCGTCGAACTGATCCGGTTGCTTGCCGCAGCAGGATTGTTCGGCAGCGGCCAGGATCGGCCGGTAACCGGTGCAGCGGCAGAGGTTGCCGGCCAGCGCTTCGTGGGCCTTGGCATGATCCGGTGCATCGCTGTTCTTTTGCAGGGCGAACAGCGACATCACGAAACCGGGGGTGCAGAAACCGCACTGCGAACCGTGGCACTCGACCATGGCTTTCTGCACGCTGTGCAGTTCGCCCTTGTGCTTGAGGTCTTCGACGCTGATCAATTGCTTGCCGTGCAGGGACGATACGAACGTCAGGCACGAGTTGAGGCTGCGATAGCGAATGTGCTCGCGGCCATCGTCATCCGTCTGCAATTCGCCGACCACCACCGTACAGGCGCCGCAGTCACCGCTGGCGCAGCCTTCTTTGGTGCCGGATTTGCCCACGTGTTCACGCAGGTAGTTGAGCACAGTCAGGTTCGGGTCCAGGGCGTGCTCGCTACGGAGTTCCTGGTTGAGTAAAAACTGGATCACGGAAGGCCTCGCAGACTCATTATTGTTGTTGAGCGACTTGAGCCGAATTTAGCAGGTCTGACTTTTCGGTCAATGGTTTTCTGACTTAAAGGTCAGGAAAAACCGTTTTGTCGCTCAACCACGTGTCTCTTCAGTATTGACCCTCATTGGATCAAGCGCTTTTTTGCGGGATTCGTGCCAAAAACCGCTGTGCGGGCACTCCGCCATGACCGCGCATTGCGCTACACTGCGCCGCTTGTGCAGATCGAAGAGTTTGAAGGACAACCATGACGTTCAAGGCGCCGGACAGCCTCGCCGAGCAAATCGCTCACCACCTCGCCGAACGGATCATTCGCGGCGAAATGAAGCCGGGAGAGCGTATCCAGGAACAGAAGGTCACGCTGGCGCTGAACGTCAGCCGCGGTTCGGTCCGCGAAGCCTTGCTGATCCTCGAGCGCCGTCACCTGATCGCGATCCTGCCGCGCCGTGGCGCCCACGTCACCGAGCTGACGGCGCACAAGGTGCAGAGCCTGTGCACGTTGATGAGCGAGTTGTACATCCTGCTCGGCAACGCAGTGGCCAATGGCTGGCAAGTCCAGTCCGACATGGCGCCGTTCGTGCAGATCCAGCAGCGCCTGACCGCCAGCTACGAGCGTCAGGACATCCGCACCTTCGTCGACGACAGCTTCAACGTCATGCGCGCCGCGTACCCGTTCGCCAACAACCCGTACCTGCAGGAAACCGTTGAGAACCTGCAACCGGCCATGAGCCGTGCGTACTTCCTTGCACTGGAACAGCGCAAGGCCGAGATGAGCGAGTTTCTCGAACTGTTCGAACGCCTGCTCGCCGCCGTTCTCGCCCGTGACCTGCCGCAGATCCGCATCGTGCTGACGGCTTACGCCCAGCGCAGCTGCGATCTGGTGGTGTCCGCCCTGACGGTTGCCTGACCTTGCGGCTCAAGTGCATCAAGCTGGCGGGGTTCAAATCCTTCGTCGACCCGACCACGGTGAACTTCCCCAGCAACATGGCGGCCGTCGTCGGGCCGAACGGTTGCGGCAAGTCGAACATCATCGACGCCGTGCGCTGGGTGATGGGCGAAAGCTCGGCCAAGAACCTGCGCGGCGAGTCGATGACCGACGTCATCTTCAACGGCTCGACCAGCCGCAAACCGGTGAGCCAGGCGAGTATCGAACTGGTGTTCGACAACTCCGACGGCACGCTGCTGGGCGAGTGGGCGGCGTACGCGGAAATTTCGATCCGCCGCAAAGTGACCCGCGACAGCCAGACGACTTATTACCTCAACGGTGCCAAATGCCGTCGCCGCGACATCACCGACATCTTCCTCGGCACCGGCCTCGGCCCGCGCAGCTACTCGATCATCGAGCAGGGGATGATCTCCAAGCTGATCGAGTCCAAGCCGGAAGACCTGCGTAACTTCATCGAAGAAGCCGCCGGCATTTCCAAGTACAAGGAGCGCCGGCGCGAGACCGAAAACCGCATCCGCCGCACCCACGAAAACCTTGCCCGTCTGACCGACCTGCGTGAAGAACTCGAACGCCAGCTCGAACGCCTGCACCGTCAGGCCGAGGCCGCCAAGAAGTATCAGGAATACAAGGCTGAAGAGCGCCAGCTCAAGGCGCAATTGTCGGCCCTGCGCTGGCAGGATCTGAACGATCAGGTCGGCCAGCGCGAATCGATCATCGGCAACCAGGAAATCAGCTTCGAAGCGCTGGTCGCCGAGCAACGCAACGCCGATGCAGCGATTGAACGCCTGCGCGACGGTCACCATGACCTGTCCGAGCGCTTCAATCTGGTGCAGGGGCGCTTCTATTCGGTCGGCGGCGACATCGCCCGGGTCGAGCAGAGCATCCAGCACGGTCAACAGCGTTTGCGTCAGTTGCAGGACGACTTGAAGGAGGCCGAGCGCGCGCGCCTCGAAACCGAATCGCACCTGGGCCACGACCGCACCTTGCTGCTGACCCTCGGCGAAGAACTCGATCAACTGACCCCCGAGCAGGAAATCACCAACGCCGCCGCCGAAGAAGCTGCCGCTGCGCTGGAAGATTCCGAAACCGTCATGCACGGCTGGCAGGAGCAGTGGGACGCCTTCAACCTGACCGCCGCCGAACCCCGTCGTCAGGCCGAAGTGCAGCAGTCGCGCATCCAGCAGCTGGAAACCAGCATGGAGCGTCTGGCCGATCGGCAAAAGCGTCTGGGCGAAGAGCGGGCACTGCTGTCGGCCGATCCGGAAGACGCGGCGATCATGGAACTCAGTGAACAGCTCGCAGAGTCCGAAGCCACCCTTGAAGATTTGCAGACCAGCGAAGAAGCCCAGGTCGAAAAGCTCGAGCAACTGCGCCAGGAATTGCAGCAGGCGCTGACCGCACAGCAACAGGCCCAGGGCGATTTGCAGCGCCTCAATGGTCGCCTCGCATCGCTGGAAGCCTTGCAGCAGGCCGCACTCGATCCGGGCACCGGCACCGCTGAATGGCTGAAGGAACACAATCTCGCCGAGCGTCCGCGTCTGGCCGAAGGCCTGAAGGTCGAGGCCGGTTGGGAGCTGGCGGTGGAAACCGTGCTCGGCGCCGACCTGCAAGCGGTGCTGGTGGATGATTTCGACGGCTTCGATTTGTCCGGTTTCGCCCAAGGCGATCTGCGTTTGCTCAGCCCGGGCAATGACGGAGTGCGCGTGGCCGGCAGCCTGCTGGACAAGGTCGAGGCGCAGGTCGATTTGTCGCCCTGGCTCGCTCAGGTCAAACCGGTCGACAGCCTTGAACAGGCACTGGCCCTGCGCGGCCAACTGGCTGCCGGCCAGAGCCTGATCAGCCGCGACGGTTACTGGGTCGGCCGGCATTTTCTGCGGGTGCGCCGCGCCAGCGAAGCCGAAAGCGGCATGCTTGCCCGCGGTCAGGAAATCGAATCGCTGCATGCGGAACGCGAAGAACGCGAAGCCACGGTCGAGGCCATGGAAGCCCGTCTGCAGACCCTGCGCGCGCAACAGCGTCAGCAGGAAAACGGACGTGAACATTTGCGACGCCTGTTGCAGGACGAAGCCCGTCAGCAAGGCGAATTGAAAGCTCAACTGTCCGCCGGCAAAGCCAAGGCCGAGCAGTTGAACCTGCGGCGCACCCGTCTCGACGAAGAACTGGTCGAACTCGCCGAGCAGCGCGAACTGGAACACGAAAACATCGGCGAAGCGCGGATCCAGTTGCAGGACGCCCTCGACGCCATGGCCCTCGACACCGAGCAGCGCGAATTGCTGCTGGCCCAGCGCGACAGCCTGCGCGAGCGCCTGGATCGCGTGCGTCAGGAAGCCCGTCAGCACAAGGATCACGCCCATCAATTGGCCGTTCGCCTTGGTTCGCTGCGGGCTCAGCATGATTCGACCCGCCAGGCCCTTGAGCGTCTGGAAATGCAGGCCGAGCGCCTCACCGAAAAACGTGAACAGCTCAGCCTGAATCTGGAGGAGGGCGAGGCGCCGCTGGAAGAGCTGCGTCTGAAACTCGAAGAGTTGCTCGACAAGCGCATGAGCGTCGACGACGAACTCAAGACTGCCCAGATCGCTCTGGAAGACGCCGATCGCGAACTGCGCGACGCGGAAAAACGCCGGACCCAGGCCGAGCAGCAATCGCAATTGATCCGTGGCCAGCTCGAGCAGCAACGCATGGAATGGCAGGCCCTGACCGTGCGCCGCAAGGCCCTGCAGGATCAACTGCTGGAAGACGGCTACGATCTGCACGGCGTGCTCAACACCCTGACCGCCGAGGCCAGCGAGAAGGCTGCCGAAGAAGAACTTGAACGCATCGCCGCGCGCATTCAGCGCCTGGGCGCGATCAACCTCGCGGCGATCGACGAATACACGCAACAATCCGAGCGTAAACGTTATCTGGATGCCCAGGACGCCGATCTGGTCGAAGCCCTGGAGACCCTGGAAAACGTCATCCGCAAGATCGACAAGGAAACCCGTAACCGTTTCAAAGATACCTTTGATCAGATCAATGGCGGTTTACAGGCGCTTTTTCCGAAAGTTTTCGGTGGTGGGCGCGCGTATTTGGAACTGACGGGCGAAGATCTACTCGATACAGGGGTGACGATCATGGCGCAGCCGCCCGGGAAGAAGAACAGCACCATCCATTTGCTTTCCGGCGGCGAAAAAGCCCTGACGGCACTGGCACTGGTTTTTGCGATCTTCAAGTTGAATCCGGCGCCGTTCTGCATGCTCGATGAAGTTGACGCACCACTGGATGACGCTAACGTTGGACGCTACGCACGATTGGTCAAAGAGATGTCGCAGACCGTGCAGTTCATCTATATCACCCACAACAAGATCGCCATGGAAATGGCTGACCAGTTGATGGGTGTGACGATGCACGAGCCGGGTTGTTCGCGACTGGTAGCCGTGGATGTCGAGGAGGCGATGGCGATGGTGGATGCCTGAGCCGGCGCGTGTCGGAAAAGGTATTTGTAGTCTGTAGGACATATTTACCGGCTTCGACTTGCTGGCCAATCGACATAATCGCGCAAGCCAATGAGACAGACGGTGTAAAGTTGTCTTTGGTCGTGCTAGTTTAATGTCAATTTTTCGTATACGTGGGCAAAACGCCTGTCAGAACATAGAGTTGGCGCCACGTTTTAAAGCGGTTTACACAGTGTAAACCCCTTATTTTTCAGCATTTTTTATAGAGGCACGGGATTACATGGAAATCGGTCTGCGCGAGTGGCTGATCGTCATCGGCATCATTGTGATAGCCGGTATTCTTTTCGATGGCTGGCGCCGTATGCGCGGCGGCAAGGGAAAACTGAAATTCCGTCTTGACCGAAGTCTGTCCAACCTGCCGGACGAGGACACCAGCGCCGAGCTGTTGGGCCCGGCCCGCGTGCTGGATACCCATAAAGAGCCGCAACTGGACGAACACGATCTGCCATCGGTGAGCATGCCGGCCCGCGAAGCACGCGAGCCTCGCGAATCCGGTTCCAAGCGCGGCAAGCGTGGCAGCAACGGTCCGGCCCAGGGCGACCTGAACCTCAATCTGGATCTGGACGGCGGCCCGAGCTTCAGCAGCCGCGACGATGATTTCGTCGAGCCTGTTGCCAAGTCGTCGCCTGCTGCGGCCGACAAGGATCAGCCGCAAGCCGAAGAAGTGCTGGTGATCAGCGTGATCTGCCGCGATCCGGCCGGCTTCAAGGGCCCGGCACTGTTGCAGAACATTCTGGAAAGCGGTCTGCGTTTCGGCGAGATGGATATTTTCCACCGTCACGAAAGCATGGCCGGCAATGGCGAAGTGCTGTTCTCCATGGCCAACGCGGTCAAGCCGGGCATCTTCGATCTGGACGACATCGACCATTTCAGCACCCCGGCGGTGAGCTTCTTCCTCGGCCTGCCAGGCCCACGTCATCCGAAGCAGGCCTTCGACGTGATGGTCGCGGCAGCCCGCAAGCTGTCCCAGGAACTGAACGGCGAATTGAAAGATGACCAGCGCAGCGTCCTGACCGCGCAGACCATCGAGCACTACCGTCAGCGCATCGTCGAATTCGAACGTCGCGCCCTGACCCAGAAGCGTTGATTGAAAAGGTTGCCTCGCAATAAAGGGGCAATCGGCAAAATAGATTGAGCAGCCTCGGCTGCTCTTTTGCTTTATGAGAGAACACCCATGACTGCCGCCAAAGACCGCATTCTAGAGCTGCGCGCTGAGCTCGATCAGCACAACTACCGTTACCACGTCCTCGATGAGCCGAGCATTCCGGATGCCGAGTACGACCGGTTGTTCCACGAGCTCAAGGCGCTGGAAGCGGCCAACCCGGAACTGATCACCAGCGACTCGCCGACCCAGCGTGTCGGCAGCGTGGCGCTGACCGCGTTCACCCAGGTGCGTCACGAAGTGCCGATGCTCAGCCTCGGCAACGCCTTCGAAGAAACCGACATGCGCGAGTTCGACCGCCGGGTGACCGAAGGTCTGGACCTGCCGGCCGGTGATCTTTTCGGCGGTGGCGCTGCGGTGGAATACAGCTGCGAGCCGAAACTCGACGGTCTGGCGGTCAGCCTGCTGTATCAGGACGGCGTGCTGGTACGCGGCGCCACGCGCGGCGACGGCACCACTGGCGAAGACATCAGCGTCAACGTGCGCACGGTGCGCAACATTCCGCTGAAGTTGCACGGCACGGGCTGGCCGGCGACCCTGGAAGTGCGCGGCGAAGTGTTCATGTCCAAGGCCGGTTTCGAACGCCTCAATGCCTCGCAACTGGAAGTCGGCGGCAAGACCTTCGCCAACCCGCGCAACGCCGCCGCCGGCAGCCTGCGTCAGCTGGATTCGAAGATCACCGCCAACCGTCCGCTGGAATTCTGCTGCTACGGCATCGGCCAGGTCTCTCACGATATTTCCGACACCCATATCGGCAACCTCAAGCAACTACAAGCCTGGGGCATGCCGATCAGCCACGAATTGAAGCTGGCCAAAGGCATCGGCGAGTGTCTGGACTACTACCGCGATATCGGCGAACGGCGTAATTCGCTGGCCTATGAAATCGACGGCGTGGTGTTCAAGGTCAACAGCATTGCCGATCAGCGCGAACTGGGCTTCCGTGCCCGGGAACCGCGCTGGGCCATCGCCCACAAATTCCCGGCCATGGAAGAACTCACCGAACTGCTCGACGTGGAATTCCAGGTCGGCCGCACCGGTGCCGTCACGCCTGTGGCGCGGTTGAAACCGGTCAAGGTCGCTGGCGTCACCGTGGCCAACGCTACGCTGCACAACATGGACGAAGTCGCCCGGTTGGGCCTGATGATCGGCGACACGGTGATCATTCGCCGCGCCGGTGACGTGATCCCGCAAGTGGTGCAAGTGGTCGTGGAGCGTCGCCCGGAAGATGCGCGGCCGGTGCAGATTCCCGAGAGCTGCCCGGTCTGCGGATCCCACGTCGAGCGCACGCAACTGGTCAAGCGCAGCAAGGGCAAGGAAACCATCAGCGAAGGCGCGGTGTATCGCTGCGTCGGCCGACTGGCCTGCGGTGCACAGCTCAAGCAGGCGATCATTCACTTCGTTTCCCGTCGAGCGATGGACATCGAAGGCCTCGGTGACAAGAGCGTCGAGCAACTGGTGGACGAAGGTCTGGTCAGTTCGCCGGCTGACCTCTACGCGCTGAAGTTCGACGACATCGTCGACCTTGAAGGCTTTGCCGAAGTGTCGAGCAACAAGTTGCTGGCTGCGATTGAAGACAGCAAGAAGCCGGGTCTGGCGCGCTTCATCTATGCGCTGGGCATTCCGGATGTCGGCGAGGAGACGGCCAAGGTGCTGGCGCGTTCGCTGGGGTCGCTGGAGCGTGTTCAGCAAGCCTTGCCGCAGGTGCTGACGTACCTGCCGGACATCGGCCTGGAAGTGGCGCACGAGATTCACAGCTTCTTCGAAGATGCGCACAACCAGCAGGTGATCACCGAGTTGCTGGGGCACGGTTTGCAGATTCAGGATCAGGGCGAGCTGGGCGCCGAGTTTGCCGCCAGCACCACGCTGGGTGGCTTCCTCGACAAGCTGCACATTCCTTCGGTCGGACCGGGCGGGGCGCAGAAGCTGGCGGACAAGTTCGAATCGCTGGAAGGGGTGATGAACGCGGACTGGCTGGACATGCGTCAGGCGTTGCCGGAGAAGCAGGCTAATTCGGTTCGCGAGTTTTTCGCCTTGCCCGAGCATCGTCAACTGGCTGAAGACGCCGAGAAGCAACTGCGCGATTTCGGCATGCACTGGCAGAGTGAAAAGAAAGTCGTCGAAGGTCTGCCGCTGGCCGGCGAAACCTGGGTGCTGACCGGCAAGGTCGAGCTGATGAGCCGCGACGTCGCCAAGGAACACCTGGAAAGCCTCGGCGCCAAGGTCGCGGGTTCCGTGTCGGCCAAGACCCATTGCGTGGTCGCCGGTCCGGGCGCGGGGTCGAAACTGACCAAGGCCAACGAGCTGGGCGTGAAGGTGATGGATGAAGAGGCGTTTATCGCGTTCCTGGAAGGACACGGTATTTCCGCCTGACGCAACGCGCGGGAACGATCAACTCGCCGGAATGATCTAGTCTTGGCAAGCCCCAGGGAGAGATCGCCATGTACCGCTTTTTCGAGCAGCTCAGTTCCCGCATCGTCGCGCCGTTCATGGGCGAATCCTCGCGCAACAGCAAAGTCTGGCCGTGCCGCTGCGGCCAGTCGCTGTTCTTTCGCAACAGTCAGTGCCTGGCCTGCAACGCGGCGCTGGGTTATCAACCGGAGCACAGTCGGCTGACTTCGATGCAGCCGGGGCCGCAGGAAGGCACCTGGATACTGGATGCCGATCCCGAGGCCGGGCTGTTCCGGCGCTGCGCCAACCTCGACACTCCGGCGGCCTGCAACTGGCTGCTGCCCGCCAACGATCACGACACCCTGTGCGCGGCCTGCGATCTGAATCGCACCATCCCCGACCTGTCCGTCCCGGAAAACCCCGAACGCTGGCGCAAGGTGGAAATCGCCAAACGGCGGCTGGTGGCGCAGCTGATCAGCCTCGGCCTGCCGGTCATCCCGAAAACCGTCGACGAAGACACCGGCCTGGCCTTCGATTTCATCGGTGTCGATCTGGAGGGCAACGCGCCCATGACCGGCCACGCCAACGGCCTGATCACCCTCGACATCGCAGAAGCCGACGACGCCCACCGCGAGCGGGTCCGGGCGCAGATGCACGAGCCTTATCGCACATTGCTCGGGCACTTTCGTCATGAAGTCGGGCATTTCTACTGGGATCGCCTGATCGACAATGGCCCGTGGCTCGGCTCGTTCCGCAACCTGTTCGGCGATGAACGCGCCAGTTATGCGCAAGCGCTGGAGCGGCATTATCAACAGGGCGCACCGGCCGATTGGTCGCAGCATTACGTCAGTGCCTACGCCACCATGCACCCGTGGGAAGACTGGGCGGAAACCTGGGCGCATTACCTGCACATGATGGACGCGGTGGACACTGCGCTGGGTTTTGGCATGAGTGCCAGGGAGATGGATCTGGATTACCAGCCTTTCCCGTCGAGCACGCTCTACGACCCCGAACATCCTGGCGGCGCGGCGTTCCTGTCGTTCGTCAATGCATGGATCGAACTGGCCGGCATGCTCAACGAACTGTCGCGCAGCATGGGCCAGCCGGATTTCTATCCGTTCGTGCTGCCACCGGCGGCGATCGCCAAGTTGCACTTCATTCATCTGGTGATCCAGCAAGAGGGTGGCCGGGCGGACGAGGTGCTTCAGGCGCAATAGCAAGTGCTTGAAGCCCTTCATATTTTTTATCTACAACCAGCGGTTGTAACTTCGTCTCAGATAGGTACAATGGCGCGGCTCGCCGACAGGTGAGCGTCGTTATGGTGACCCTATCGGTCCCCCCGCAACGATTACCCGTGAACCTGGTCAGAGCCGGAAGGCAGCAGCCACAGCGGGAACATTGTGTGCCGGGGTGTGGCTGGTAGGGTTACCACCTTAACGGCGCAAAAAAATCCAGACTCAACATTTTCACACGACCCCGATCCTCTTCGGCGTTGTGTTTTCTGCTGTCTGGATATCAGGCTGGTCCCTACTTTTCCTCGCCAGGAGGCTTCTCATGTCATTTTCCAAGCTCATTCTCTGCCTGATGGCATCCGCCATGCTTGCATCTTGCGCCACGCCACTGACGCCCCAGGAGCTGAAGGCGCAGGAGGCTGAAACGGCGGCTGCCCGCGACTACTTTTCGCGCAAGGTCGAACTCACCGATGATGGCGGTGATTCAGCCGGTTACACCACGCTGGAGCTGAAAAACACGGCCGACGGATACGTCCTCGCCTACTACGGCAAGGACAAGGCGACCCCTCTCTATACCGAGCAGGTGACCGAGTGCGTCGGCAAGTCCGGCCCGTTTCCTTCGCTCGATTGCAAGCTGTACAACGGCGTTCACCGCTGGGCGGGCTTTTCCTACACCGTGGCGGCTGAAGACACGGTCGTGAAAGACCCACGACTGATTCCGATGCAAAGCCGGATCAACGTCAAAAAAGGCGACATCATCGTGATGACGCGCCACTCTCCGCAGCACTGGCGGTTTGCAGGTCGGTTCGCGCAGGAGTGACGCGCAGTCTATCGCCGCATTGAGGTTGATGGCGACCATGAGGTCGGCGTGTGCGCTGGAACGCCAAGAGGGGCTCATTCTGAAGCCCCTTTTTCATGGCTTCAATTCGGGGGAGGGCTCTGAAGCGCCGGTATACAGCCGGATAATGTCATCGATCTCCCCGGACATTTTCATCCGCAGCAACGTACGCAATATTCTCTGCACCGGCACATGCGGATCATTGCGCACATAACAGCCGACCTGCTGCTCCTGCAGCACCGCCACCGCTTGCAGTTGCTGCCCCGGCAGCAGGTGCTGGTTGAACCAGTCCAGCGTCCATTGATTGCTCACGGAGTAGCGGTAGCGGCCGGCCAGCAGTTTGTCCAGAACCTGCTCCTGATTGCGCGCGTCTTCGCGCCATAGTCGATCGGCATCGAACAAGGGTTGCAGGGTGGGATAGCTGTAGCCGAGCACGGTGCCGATCGACTGGCGGGGCAGGTGGGCCGGATCCGTGTTGGGCAGTTGGTCCTGACGACTGATCAGCAGGTCACGCTGGAAAAACAGCGGAATGCTCCAGATGTAGTCCCCGGACAGGTTCGGCAGCCAGGATTGTGCGGCATAGCAGCGCACGTCGACTTCGCCGTGTTCCATGGCGTTCTGCACCCGGGTGCGGGGCAGGACGTGAAATTGCGCCGGCACGCCGACCTGGGTCGCCAGGCTGAGCATCATGTCGTAGAGAATGCCCTGGGTCGGGCGACCGCGTTCGATCTGCACCATCGGCATCGCCCAGCTGTCGGCAACCACGAAGCGCAGCGGCGGTTGCGACGCCATCGCGCTCAGGCTCAATCCCAGTAATGCCCCCACGGCCCACCGCATAAACGCTCCGGTAATTCCCGATCCCGAGCCGACAAAAGCCCTCGCTCATGCAGCTTAGCCAGAATAGACGAGCACACCGGATGCAATTTTGCCCTTGCTCCGCTAGCATTAGCCGCTTCTGCTTCCTTTGCCGCGACGGTTTTCGATGAGTTATCAGGTTCTTGCACGTAAATGGCGTCCGCGCTCGTTCCGCGAAATGGTCGGCCAGACCCATGTGCTCAAGGCTCTGATCAATGCCTTGGACAGCCAGCGCCTGCACCACGCCTACCTCTTCACCGGTACGCGGGGCGTCGGCAAGACCACGATTGCGCGGATCATCGCCAAATGCCTGAACTGTGAAACAGGTATCACTTCAAGCCCGTGCGGCGAGTGTTCGGTGTGCCGCGAGATCGATGAAGGTCGTTTCGTCGACCTGATCGAGATCGACGCCGCGAGCCGTACCAAGGTCGAGGACACCCGCGAGCTGCTCGACAACGTGCAGTACGCCCCGAGCCGCGGGCGCTTCAAGGTCTACCTGATCGACGAAGTGCACATGCTCTCCAGCCATTCCTTCAATGCGCTGCTGAAAACCCTCGAAGAGCCGCCGCCCTACGTCAAGTTCATCCTGGCGACCACCGACCCGCAGAAACTTCCGGCAACGATTTTGTCGCGATGCCTGCAGTTCTCCCTGAAGAACATGACCCCGGAGCGGGTGGTCGAGCATCTGACTCACGTTCTCGGCGCCGAAAACGTCCCGTTCGAAGACGATGCCCTGTGGCTGCTCGGCCGCGCGGCGGACGGTTCGATGCGTGATGCCATGAGCCTGACCGACCAGGCCATCGCCTTCGGTGAAGGCAAGGTGTTGGCGGCCGACGTGCGGGCGATGCTCGGTACGCTGGATCACGGCCAGGTCTACGACGTACTGCACGCGCTGATCGAAGGCGACGCCAAGGCGTTGCTCGAAGCCGTGCGCCATCTGGCCGAACAGGGGCCGGACTGGAACGGCGTGCTCTCGGAAATTCTCAACGTTCTGCACCGCGTCGCCATCGCCCAGGCGTTGCCGGAAGGTGTCGACAACGGCCACGGCGACCGTGACCGGGTGCTGGCACTGGCCCAGGCCTTGCCGGCCGAAGACGTGCAGTTCTATTACCAGATGGGCCTGATCGGCCGCCGCGACTTGCCGCTGGCGCCGGACCCGCGAGGCGGTTTCGAAATGGTGCTGCTGCGGATGCTGGCCTTCCGGCCGGCAGACACGGCGGATGCCCCGAGGCAACCGCTAAAGCCGGTGGGGATCAGCCAGGCCACAGTTGATTCCGCAAACTCAGTGGCTGCCGCGCCGAAACCTGCGCCGGTAGTTGCTGCGGCTGTTGCGCCCGCGCCGGCTCCGGTGGTTGCACCGGCGCTTGCTCCCGAGCCTGCACCGGTTGCCCCGGTGATTGCGTCTGAACCCGTTCCTGAGCCAGAGCCAGAGCCAGTCGCTGTCGAAGAGGTCGTCGATCTGCCATGGAACGACCCGGTAGAACCGGCGCCTGTGCAGCAGCCATCGGTCGAGCCGGTTCTTGAAACCACCGCCGAACAGCCGGACCTACCGCCAATGCCGTTGCCGACCCCGGACAGCGTCGTGCCGGATGCCCCGGAATGGGCCGCCGCGCCGATCCCCGAGCCGTCGGTCGCCGAGGTCGATGCCGCCACGCCGGGCATGGACATGGACGACGAGCCGCCGCTCGACGAGGACTACATCGAGCCGGACATGGATTCGGCCTACAGTTACCTCGACGATCTGGCCAGCGAACACGCCGCAGAACCGGCCCCGGAACCCGAGCCGGAACCTGCCGCCGCGCCGGCCACCGGTCTGGCCCTGCAATGGCTCGAGCTGTTCCCGCAACTGCCGATCTCCGGCATGACCGGCAGCATCGCCGCCAACTGCACGCTGATCGCGGTCGATGGTGACAACTGGCTGATGCACCTGGACCCGGCCCACAGCGCCTTGTTCAACGCCACCCAGCAGCGTCGTCTGAACGATGCGCTGAACCAGTTCCACGGCCGCACGCTGACCCTGACCATCGAGCTGATCAAGCCCGAGCAGGAAACCCCGGCCCAGGCCGCGTCCCGGCGCCGTGCCAACCGTCAGCGCGAGGCGGAGGAATCGATCCACGGCGATCCGTTCATCCAGCAGATGGTCCAGCAGTTCGGTGCGGTCGTGCGACACGATACTATTGAACCTGTCGACGCCCTGGTCAGTCAGGGCTAATAACTGAAGGCGCTCGGCGCAAGTCGCCGGGCGCTGTATTGATCCAAGTACTTTTGAGGTGATTACCATGATGAAAGGTGGCATGGCCGGCCTGATGAAGCAGGCGCAGCAAATGCAGGAAAAAATGGCCAAGATGCAGGAAGAGCTGGCCAACGCAGAAGTCACCGGCAAGGCCGGCGGCGATCTGGTCACCGTGGTGATGACCGGTCGTCATGACGTGAAAAAAGTCAGCATCGACCCGAGCGTACTGCCGGGCCTGGACGAAGACGACCGTGAAGTGGTCGAGGATCTGGTGGCCGCAGCCGTCAATGCCGCCGTGCGTCAGATCGAAGCCAACAGCCAGGCCAAGATGGGCAGCATGACCGCTGGCATGAACCTGCCGGCCGGTATGAAACTGCCGTTCTGATTCGCCTTTGCAGGTTGGATGAGCTACAAAAAATGCCAGGCATCGCGCCTGGCATTTTTGTTTCTGGCCGGTAGAGAAGTGTTGGCTGTAATGACGCCTTCGCGAGCAAACCCGCTCCCACATGGGATTGCATTTCAAATGTGGGAGCGGGCTTGCTCGCGAAAGCGTCAACACGATTTGCCGGAATAAACATCGAACACCCCACCGCCCCAAGGGTCTGCTTCCTATACCCTCGAATTCTTCATTCAAAGGAGATGCTGACATGTCCGACCCTCTGACCCTCAATCAACGCTTCGTGCTGGCCTCGCGGCCGGTGGGCGCGCCGACCCCTGAGAACTTCCGTCTGGAGCGCGAGGCGCTGGCGGACCTTGAAGACGGCCAGGTGTTGCTCAAGACCCTGTACCTGTCGCTCGATCCCTACATGCGCGGGCGCATGAGTGACGCGCCGTCCTACGCGGCGCCGGTACAAATCGGCGAGGTGATGACCGGCGGCGCTGTCAGCCGGGTCGAGCAGTCGCGTCATCCGAAATTCCACCCCGGCGATCTGGTGGTTGGTGCCACCGGCTGGCAAAGCCACAGCATCAGCGATGGCCGCAACATCATCCCGATCCCGTCCGGCCTGCCGAGCCCGTCGATGGCGCTCGGCGTACTGGGCATGCCAGGCATGACCGCCTACATGGGCCTGATGGACATCGGCCAGCCGAAAGAGGGCGAGACCCTGGTGGTCGCCGCCGCTTCCGGCGCGGTGGGCTCGGTGGTCGGCCAGGTCGCCAAAATCAAGGGCCTGCGTGCCGTCGGCGTGGCCGGCGGTGCCGAAAAGTGTAAATACGTGGTCGAGGAACTGGGCTTCGACGCCTGTATCGATCACAAGGCACCGGACTTCGCCGAGCAACTGGCCAGGGCCTGTCCCAAGGGCATCGACATCTATTACGAAAACGTCGGCGGCCATGTCTTCGATGCCGTCGTGCCGCTGCTCAATCCCAAGGCGCGGATCCCGCTGTGCGGCCTGATTGCCGGTTACAACGCCTCGGAAGCGCCGAAAGGCCCGGATCGCTTACCCGCCTTGCAACGCACACTGCTGACCAAGCGCGTACGGATTCAGGGCTTCATCGTGTTCGACGACTACGGCGACCGTCAGCCGGAATTCATCAGCGCGATGGTGCCGTGGGTGCGCGACGGCAAGGTGAAATTCCGCGAGGATGTGGTCGAGGGCCTGGAGCAGGCGCCGCAAGCATTTATCGGGCTGCTGGAGGGGCGTAACTTCGGCAAACTGGTGGTGCGGGTCGCCCGGGACTGAGGATTTGACGCTGGCCGGAGGCGCGGGTATAAACCGCGTCTCGTTGTTTTGTCGGACTTTTTCCCCATGAGCTTCAGCCCTTTGATTCGCCAACTGATCGACGCCCTGCGAACTTTGCCGGGCGTGGGTCAGAAAACTGCCCAGCGTATGGCGTTGCAGTTGCTCGAACGTGACCGCAGCGGCGGTACGCGCCTGGCCCAGGCCTTGAGCCAGGCCATGGAAGGGGTCGGACACTGCCGCCAGTGCCGCACGCTGACCGAAGACGATCTGTGCCCGCAATGCGCCGACACCCGCCGCGACGACACGCTGCTGTGCGTGGTGGAAGGGCCGATGGACGTCTACGCGGTCGAGCAGACCGGCTTCCGCGGGCGCTACTTCGTGCTCAAGGGGCACCTGTCGCCGCTGGACGGCCTGGGCCCGGAAGCCATCGGCATTCCGCAGTTGATGGCGCGGATCGAAGAGGCGGGCACCTTCACCGAAGTCATCCTCGCCACCAACCCGACCGTGGAAGGCGAAGCGACGGCCCACTACATCGCCCAGTTGCTGCAGAACAAAGGCCTGATCGCCTCGCGTATCGCTCACGGCGTGCCGCTGGGTGGCGAACTGGAATTGGTGGACGGCGGCACGCTGGCCCACTCGTTTGCCGGGCGCAAGCCGATTTCCCTTTGAGCCGCACAATCCTGTTGAAAACCAAGCAAGCGCTCGGTTAAGTTCGGCGAACCCTTCCATGGAGTTCGCCGATGCCCGCCTTCCAGGAATACTTCGACCCCAGCCACCAAATGGTTCGCGACAGCGTCAGACGTTTCGTCGAACGCGAGATCCTGCCGGACATCGATGCGTGGGAAGAAGCCGAAAGCTTTCCCCGTGAGCTGTACCTCAAGGCCGGTGCGGCCGGCATCCTCGGCATCGGTTACCCCGAAGCGCTGGGCGGCAGCCACGAAGGTGATCTGTTCGCCAAGATCGCCGCCAGCGAAGAACTGATGCGCTGCGGCTCCGGCGGGCTGGTGGCCGGGCTCGGTTCGCTCGACATCGGTTTGCCGCCGATCGTCAAATGGGCCCGGCCCGAAGTGCGTGACCATGTCGTCCCTCAAGTCCTTGGCGGCGAGAAGATCAGCGCCTTGGCTGTCACCGAACCGGGCGGCGGCTCCGACGTCGCCAACCTGCAGACCCGCGCTGTACGCGATGGCGATCATTACCGGGTCAGCGGCAGTAAAACTTTTATCACCAGTGGCGTGCGCGCCGATTACTACACCGTCGCGGTGCGCACCGGCGCGCCCGGTTTTGGCGGTATCAGCCTGCTGCTGATCGAGAAGGGCACGCCGGGCTTCACCGTCGGCCGGCAACTGAAGAAAATGGGTTGGTGGGCGTCGGACACGGCTGAATTGTTCTTCGACGATTGCCGGGTGCCTGTAGGAAACCTGATCGGCGCTGAAAACATGGGATTCGCCTGCATCATGGGCAACTTCCAGAGCGAACGTCTGGCATTGGCGTTGATGGCCAACATGACCGCGCAACTGGCGCTGGAAGAAAGCCTGAAGTGGGCGAAGGACCGTGAAGCGTTCGGCAAACCCATCGGCAAGTTCCAGGTCATCAAGCATCGCCTCGCGGAGATGGCCACGGCGCTGGAAGTCTCGCGGGAGTTCACCTACCGGCAGGCGGCGAAGATGGCGGCGGGGCAGAGCGTGATCAAGGAAATTTCCATGGCCAAGAACTTCGCCACGGACACTTCGGACCGGATCACCAACGAGGCAGTGCAGATTCTTGGCGGGCTGGGTTATATGCGCGAAAGCCTGGTAGAGCGGCTGTTCCGGGATAACCGCATCTTGTCGATTGGCGGCGGGACGCGGGAAGTGATGAACGAGATCATCAGCAAGCAGATGGGGCTTTAGATTTTGTGGTGACGCTGGTGGCCCTTTCGCGAGCAAGCCCGCTCCCACATTCGATCGTGTTCCATCAGAGGAATGCGGTCGAATGTGGGAGCGGGCTTGCTCGCGAAGGCGTAATGGCAGGCGCCGCTTATTTATCAGTCAACGCAAACTGCGTCAGGCAGAACGTAGGAATCCCCATGTCCTCCAGACGCTGAGAACCCCCCAGCTCCGGCAGATCAATGATCGCCGCCGCTTCATGAACGCGGGCGCCCATGCGGCGGATCAGGTTGGCCGCTGCGATCAGCGTGCCGCCGGTGGCGATCAGGTCATCGAACATCACCACCGAATCGCCTTCACACAGGCTGTCGGCGTGTACTTCGAGGAACGCTTCGCCGTACTCGGTCGCGTAACCTTCAGCCAGCACGTCCGCCGGCAGTTTGCCTTGCTTGCGGAACAGCACCAGCGGCTTGTTCAACTGATAGGCCAGCACCGAACCGATCAGGAAACCGCGCGCATCCATCGCGCCGATGTGGGTGAAGTCGGCTTCCACGTAACGGTGGGCGAAGCTGTCCATCACCAGGCGCAGGGCCTTGGGCGACTGGAACAGCGGGGTGATGTCGCGAAAGATCACGCCCGGTTTCGGGAAATCGATCACAGGGCGGATCAGGGATTTGATGTCGAAGGAGTCGAAGACCATCGTCGAGGTGTCCTGGCAGGGCTGCAAACGGCGCAGTATACCCGCGGCTGAAACGATACGCTCGGCCGCGGGTCGAGATCAGACTTCGAGCGAGCCGCCAGCCAGGGCGCAGAGCTGGATCGGGTCGAGGATATGGATTTCCTTGCCCTCGGCGGCGATCAGTTCGTTCTGCTGGAAGCGGGTGAAGACCCGGGACACGGTTTCCACCGCCAGCCCCAGGTAGTTGCCGATTTCATTGCGCGACATGCTCAGGCGGAACTGGTTGGCCGAGAACCCGCGAGCGCGAAAACGTGCGGACAGGTTGACCAGGAACGTAGCGATGCGCTCGTCGGCGGTTTTTTTCGACAGCAGCAACATCATTTGCTGGTCGTCGCGGATTTCCCGGCTCATCACGCGCATCAACTGACGGCGCAGCTGCGGCAGTTGCAGGGCCAGTTCGTCGAGGCGTTCGAACGGAATCTCGCAGACCGAAGTGGTTTCCAGCGCCTGGGCGGAAACCGGGTGTTTCTCGGTGTCCATGCCGGACAGCCCGACCAGTTCGCTCGGCAGGTGGAAACCGGTCAGTTGTTCTTCGCCGGTGTCGCTCAGGCTGAAGGTCTTCAGGGCGCCGGAGCGTACTGCATAAACGGAATCGAAAGTGTCGCCCTGACGGAACAGGAACTCACCCTTTTTCAACGGGCGGCCACGTTTAACGATTTCGTCCAGCGCATCCATGTCTTCCAGATTCAGCGAAAGTGGCAGGCAGAGAGGGGCCAGGCTGCAATCCTTGCAATTAGCCTGGTTGTGAGCGCGCAGTTTAACTGGCTCGGACATTTCTTTAATCCTTGTGGGAAAACACACATAAG
This sequence comes from Pseudomonas fitomaticsae, assembly GCF_021018765.1. Taxonomy (GTDB): domain Bacteria; phylum Pseudomonadota; class Gammaproteobacteria; order Pseudomonadales; family Pseudomonadaceae; genus Aquipseudomonas; species Aquipseudomonas fitomaticsae. Next base: position 2,301,030 of record NZ_CP075567.1, read on the forward strand.
GCGTAAGGGTAACCCAGCGGAGGACATTCAGGCCAGTCTGTGGCGAGATTGCCCCCACGGCATAAAGCCGCAGGAATCACGGCCGATAAACAGGTATCTGACGGCATGCAAGGAACCGCTTCGATGACTGCTATTGGTACGCTGACCCCCGGTAACAGTGGTGTTGCGTCGTTGCTGGAAAGTGCTGAAACCTCCGTTGACGATGAGTCCGGCACAGACGCGGCATCATTGGGAAGCCCGACCTTGGTCGAGGGCGTCAAAGTGTCGCTGTCCGGTGCCGCCATTGTAAAATCCGCCGGTTCCGGCGGGAAAAACCGCGATATCGAAGAAAGCGGCCTGCCTGAAAACGTCCAGCAATTGCTGAAGATGATTCGCAAGTTTCGCCAGCAGATCGCCGAGAAGAACGCCCAGATCAATGCGCTGATGGCCAACAAGACCCTTTCCAACGAAGAGCGGTTCGCCAAAATTGCTGCCCTCAAAGGCGCCATCTCTGCCCTCAACAACGGTCTGATCACCGCCAACCTGTCCCTGGCCAAGGTCATCGACCAGTCGGGCCTGAACGCTGACCAGAACCTGAAAACCAACGCGCTGCTGATGAAGAGCTAGATCACCCGCGAAAAACGCTGGCGGTTCTGCTGTTCCAGATACGCGTCGAACACCATGCACACCGATCGCACCAGCAGGCGCCCGGCCGGCAGCACGGTGATGCGCTCGCGATCCAGTTCGATCAGCCCGTCCTGCGCCATGCCCTGCAATTGCGGCCAGAGCGCGCCGAAGTAACCCTGAAAATCGATATTGAAGCTGCGCTCGATCTCGGCGAAATCCAGGCTGAAATTGCAGATCAGTTGCTGGATCACCGCCCGGCGCAAGCGATCGTCAGCGTTGCACACCAGACCTCGGCTGGTGGCGAGTTGCGCGCCAGCGAGGGTGTTCTGGTAGTGATTGAGATCGCTGCTGTTCTGGCAGTAAAGATCGCCGATCTGGCTGATGGCCGACACGCCCAGGCCGATCAGGTCGCAATGACCGTGGGTGGTGTAGCCCTGGAAATTGCGTTGCAGGGTCGATTCTTCCTGGGCAATCGCCAGTTCATCGTCGGGCAGGGCGAAATGGTCCATGCCGATGTAGCGATAGCCGGCGGCGGTCAGTTGTTCGATGGTGCGTTGCAGCATTTCCAGTTTCTGCGCCGGGCTCGGCAGTTCGTTGCCGTTGATCCGCCGCTGCGGCATGAAGCGTTCCGGCAGGTGCGCGTAGTTGAACACCGAGAGCCGGTCCGGTTGCAGGCTGATGACTTCCTCGACGGTACGGGCGAAGTTGTCCGGGGTCTGCTTGGGCAGGCCGTAGATCAAATCGATGTTGATCGAGCGAAATTGCAGGGTGCGCGCCGCGTCGATCACCGCACGGGTTTCTTCCAGGCTTTGCAGGCGATTGACCGCCCGTTGCACCGCCGGGTCGAGATCCTGCAGGCCGATGCTGACCCGGTTGAAGCCCAATTCGCGCAGCAGGCCCATGGTCGACCAGTCGGCTTCGCGCGGGTCGATTTCGATGCCGTAATCGCCGGAGTCATCGTCCAGCAGATTGAAATGCTTGCGCAGGTGCGCCATCAACTGGCGCAATTCATCGTGGCTGAGAAAGGTCGGCGTACCGCCGCCGAAGTGCAGTTGCTCGACTTTCTGCGCCGGGTCGAGGTGGCAGGCGATCAGCTGGATTTCCTGCTCGAGCCGTTGCAGATAGGGCAGGGCGCGGCCGCGATCCTTGGTGATGACTTTGTTGCAGGCGCAGTAGTAGCAGATGTTCGCGCAGAACGGCACGTGCACGTACAGCGACAGCGGGCGCAGGGCCTTGCGACTGTCGCGCAGGGCGTGAAACAGGTCGAAGGTGCCGACCTGACTGTGAAATTGCACGGCCGTCGGGTACGAGGTGTAGCGCGGCCCCGCCAGGTCGTAGCGGCGGATCAAATCGGTGTCCCAACGAATGGCGTCGAGCATGCGGGCATTCCCCCGGATAGGCTGGCAGTGTGCCGAGTCTAGGGGAGGGCACAAAAAGGCGTCTTGATTTGCATCAACGGGATCAGTGGCCCATCAGCCAGTGCTGGTGCGGCCCCGGTAGGGTCCAGATGCCGAACAGGATCACCAGCAGACCGCCGGCCACGCGCACGCTGCGTTTGCGCAACAGTGCCGTGACCCGTTCGGCCGCGAGTCCGGTTGCCAACAACACTGGCCAGGTGCCGAGCCCGAAAGTGAGCATCAGCAAGGCGCTGTCGAGTGCATTACCCTGACTGGCCGACCACAGCAACGTGCTGTAAACCAGCCCACACGGCAGCCATCCCCACAGCGCGCCGAGCAGTAAAGCCCGGGGCAGGCTCGACACCGGCAGCAGACGATTGGCGACAGGCTGAATGTAACGCCAGAGTCCACGACCCAGGCTTTCGATGCGGGTCAGGCCGCTCCACCAACCGGCCAAGTACAAGCCCATGGCGATCAGCAGCAACCCGGCGAGTACGCGCATGAACAGCGCAGCAGGACTGTTGGCCACCGCCCATCCCGCCAGCCCGATCAGCAATCCCGCCGTGGCATAGCTGAGTATCCGCCCAAGGTTATAGGCCAGCAGCAGTCGAAAGCGCCGGCTGCGTTGTTCCTTGGGAATCGCCAGGGTCAGCGCGCCCATCAAGCCGCCGCACATGCCCAGGCAATGCCCGCCGCCGAGCAGGCCGAGAATCAATGCAGACACCAGCAGTGGCGCCAGTTCAAGCATGGGGTGGCGCCTTGTCGTCCGGTTTGCTCGGGTTGGCTTCGTCCACTGCGGCGGTGTGGTTTGGGTCTTGATCGTCGAACAGGATGCTGTGGGCCGGGCCGTCGAGGTCGTCGTACTGGCCGCTGTCCACCGCCCAGAAGAAGATGTAGACGGCGATGGCCACGATCAGCAGCGCGGCCGGAATCATCACGTAGAGAGCTGGCATCTGTACTCCATGCCCGCGCGGCTCAGGCCGGCAGCGGGCGGGTTTCTGATGTGGCGCTGACGGCCGGCGCACTCGGCAGGCGAGTCAGGCGCAGGGCGTTGAGCACCACGGTCAGCGAACTGATCGACATGCCGACGGCGGCCCACACCGGAGTGATCCAGCCGAGGGCGGCGAACGGCAACATGAGGCCATTGTACAGCGCGGCCCACAACAGGTTCTCGATGATCACCCGACGGGTGCGACGGGCCAGCGTGAAGGCTTGTACCAAGGCGTCGAGGCGATTGGACAGCAGCACCGCGTCGGCACTGGTTTTCGCAAGGTCAGTGGCCGAGCCCATGGCCACGCTGATGTCCGCAGCGGCCAGCACCGGCACGTCGTTCACGCCGTCGCCAAGCATCAGCACCTTGCGGCCGTCCTTGTGCAGTTGTTGCAGCACTTGCAGCTTGTCGTCCGGACGCAGACCGCCCCGGGCCTCGTCGATACCCAGTTCGGCAGCGACACTGGCGACCATCGGCGAACTGTCGCCCGACAGCAACAGTGTGCGCCAGCCGCGCGCCTTGCACGCGGCGAGCAGGGCCGGGGCGTCGTCGCGCAGACGGTCGTCGAGGGCGAACCAGGCCAGCGGTCCCTGACGGTCACCGAGCAGCAACCATTGGCCGGGTTCCTTCGGCATCGATGGCACCGGCGCGCCGCTGAGATCACAGACAAAATCCGCCTGACCGATGCGCATACGCTGTTCGCCAACCAGCCCTTCAAGCCCCAGCCCCGGCGTGCTGTGGACATCTTCGGCAGCCAGCGGCGCGCGACCGAAGGCGCGGGCGATCGGGTGTTCCGAACGGTTTTCCAGTGCGGCGGCGAGGCTCAGGCACTGATCGCTGTCCAGGGCGCCAAGCGGGCGAATCGAGCGCAGCACCAATCGGCCTTCAGTGAGGGTGCCGGTCTTGTCGAAAATCACCGTGTCGATCTGGTTCAGGCCTTCCAGCACATGGCCGCGGGTCAGCAGCAGGCCGAGTTTGTGCAGGGTGCCGGTGGCGGCGGTCAGCGCAGTTGGTGTTGCCAGAGACAGCGCGCACGGGCAGGTCGCAACCAGCATGGCGAGGACGATCCAGAACGCTCGCGACGGATCCAGTTCCCACCACAACAGGCCGATGGCGGCGGCGGCGATCAATGACAGCAACAGAAACCATTGCGCGGCGCGGTCGGCGATTTCCGCCAGCCGTGGTTTTTCCGCCTGGGCGCGATCCAGCAGACGGACGATGGCTGACAGCCGGGTGTCCTGGCCGAGCGCTTGCACTTCGACGGTCAGCGCGCCTTCCACGTTCAGCGTGCCGGCAGTGACGGCATCGCCCTTGGCGCGGGGCTGCGGCAGGTATTCGCCGGTCAGCACCGATTCGTCGATACTCGACTGGCCATCGAGGATCTTGCCGTCCGCCGGCAGCACCGAGCCTGGTTGAACCAGCACCCGATCACCGAGGCGCAGTTCGCTGAGCAGGATGCGCTCGCTCTGGCCGGATTCGTCGAGGCGCAGACACGAGGCGGGCAGCAGATTGACCAGTTGCGCGGTAGCAGCGGCGGTGCGTTCGCGGGCGCGACGTTCGAGGTAGCGCCCGGCGAGCAGGAACAGCGCGAACATGCCCACCGCGTCGAAATACAGCTCGCCGACCCCGGTGATCGAGGTCCAGATCCCGGCGACATAAGCCGCGCCGATCGCCAGCGACACCGAGACGTCCATGGTCAGATGGCGAGTGCGCAGGTCGCGCATGGCGCCTTTGAAGAACGGTGCGCAGCTGTAGAACACGATCGGCGTGGTGAGGAACAGCGCGACCCAGCGCAGGATGGTGTGCAGCTCCGGGCTGAGGTCGATATTGAATTCCGGCCATGTGGCCATGGTCGCCATCATCGCCTGGAACCACAGCAGCCCGGCGACGCCGAGTTGGCGCAGGGCGAGGCGGTTTTCGCTGGCCAGTTGTTCGCTGGCGCGGTCGGCCTGATACGGGTGCGCGGCGTAGCCGATGTGGCGCAGTTCACCGAGGATCTGGCTCAGCGGCAATTGGGTGTCAGCCCAGCGCACATGCAGGCGATGGTTGGACAGGTTCAGCCGCGCCTCGGCCACGGCGGGCAGGGTGCGCAGGTGTTTCTCGATCAGCCAGCCGCAGGCGGCGCAACTGATGCCTTCCATCAGCAACGTGGTCTCGGCCAGTTCACCTTCGTGGCGCACGAAAGGTTGCTGCACGTCGGCGCGGTCGTACAGCTCAAGCTCATCGACCAGTTGCACCGGCAGCGCTTCGGGGTTGGCCGAGGCTTCGCTGCGATGCTGGTAATAGCTTTCCAGCCCGCCGGCAACAATGGCTTCGGCCACGGCCTGACAGCCGGGGCAGCAGAACTCGCGGGATTCCCCGAGCACGACAGCGGTGAAGCGGCTGCCCGAAGGGACGGGCAGGGCACAGTGGTAGCAGGGGATGGGGGTGGTCATCAGGAAAAGGCTTACTTCTTCAGGTCTTCAGCACCCTGCAACGGCTCATCACCCAGCAACAAATCCTTGTCATGGCTGACCAGTTCTTCCTCGAACATCCGCCACACGTGATCATCCTGGGTGCCCAGCAATTCGACAAAGCGCCGGCCTTCGATCTTGTCGCTCAACTGGCCAATGTAGCGGCCCGTTTCAGTCTCGCTGCGGGCCAGGACGATCTTGCGGTCCTTCTCCGGCTGGGTCGGCGAGATCAGGTTCAGTTCCAGGGTTTTCGGCTGGCTGTCGCCGCTCAGGCGCAGGTCGACTTCGCCGGTGACGTCATCCAGGTGCACGGCAGCGCGCATCTTCAAGGTCTGGGCCAGCAGCTCGCGATCCAGCGAACGGTTGATGCCTTTGCCGGCCTCGTAGTAGTTGTCGTTGACCAGGTTGTCCGGGTTGTTCACCGCGATGGTCACCATGGACAGTGTCAGGGTCACCGAACAGGCCAGAATCCCGATGATGATCCATGGCCAAAGGTGCTTGTACCAGGGACTTGCGGCGTTTGCTGCGGGCATGTTCAGTTCTCTCAACGATTTTGTGGGCCGATGAAACGGCTCTTGGCTTCTACGTGGACGCTGTCGTCATCGGCATCCTTGAGGATGAATTTCACCTCGTTGGTGCTCGACGGCAGTTGTTCAGGCGCGCTCGACAGTTCGACCGGCATGCTGAAAATTTCCCCGGCCGGCACCTTGATCTCGCGCTTGCCTTGCAGGCGCAGATCCGGCAAACCGGCGGCTTCCAGCACGTAGGTGTGGTCGCGCTGATCCTTGTTCATGATCTTCAGGCTGTAGACGTTTTCGATCCGGCCTTCGGCGTTTTCGCGGTACAGCACGCGGTCCTTGCTGACGTCGAAACCCACCAGCGAACGCATGAAGAAGGCTGTCACCAACAGGCTGATCATCGCCAGCAGCACCACGGCATAACCGATCAGGCGTGGCCGCAGTTTATGGGTTTTCTGTCCGGACAAGTTGTGTTCGGTGGTGTAGCTGATCAGCCCGCGCGGGTAATCCATCTTGTCCATGATGCTGTCGCAGGCGTCGATGCACGCGGCGCAGCCGATGCACTCGATCTGCAGGCCGTCGCGGATGTCGATGCCGGTCGGGCAGACCTGAACGCACATGGTGCAGTCGATGCAATCGCCCAGGCCCTGAGCCTTGTAGTCGACGCCTTTCTTGCGCGGGCCACGGCTTTCGCCGCGACGCGGATCATAGGAAACGATCAGGGTGTCCTTGTCGAACATCACGCTCTGGAAGCGCGCATACGGACACATGTAGATGCACACCTGCTCACGCAACCAGCCGGCGTTGCCGTAGGTGGCGAGGGTGAAGAAACCGACCCAGAAATACGACCAGCCATCGGCTTGCCCTGTGAAAAATTCGAAGACCAGTTCACGGATCGGCGAGAAATAGCCGACGAAGGTCATGCCGGTGACGAAACCGATCAACAGCCACATCGCGTGCTTGGCGAATTTGCGCAGGAACTTGTTGGCGCTCATCGGCGCCTTGTCGAGCTTGATGCGCTGGTTGCGGTCGCCTTCGGTGACCTTCTCGCACCACATGAAAATCCACGTCCACACGCTTTGCGGACAGGTGTAGCCGCACCAGACCCGGCCGGCATACACAGTGATGAAGAACAGGCCGAACGCGGCAATGATCAGCAGCCCGGAAAGCAGAATGAAATCCTGCGGCCAGAACGTGGCGCCGAAAATGAAGAACTTGCGCTCCGGCAGGTTCCACCACACGGCCTGATGGCCGCCCCAGTTCAACCACACCGTACCGAAATACAGCAGGAACAGCGCGGCGCCGCCCATCATCCGCAGATTGCGGAACAGGCCGGTGAAAGCACGGGTGTAGATTTTTTCTCGAGAGGCGTAAAGGTCGACGCTGTTGTTCGCGTTCTTGTTGGGGGGCGTGACGTCGTGTACCGGAATCTGATTGCTCATCATTGCATCCCACGGCAGTGGAAAAATGCCTCGGTCGATACGTGCCGGCCGGGGTCAAAAAGGGGTGTTGCAGTGGCCCAATGATACGCCTGTACTACCGACGAACGGGTGCGACCTTTGGTCGCGTTGGGGAAAATCAATTGATGGTGTAATGACTTGAATCAATTGACTTGTGAGGGATCACCCTTTTTCCCCGTGCCGATACATCAGTCTAGGCGATTCGTCAGCGTTGCGCTGCCTGGTGATCCGCACGGCCGAAAATCGGTACTTCGTTGTCCGGTTTTTCGTTGTCAATCTTCGAGAAGTTTTTTTGAAGTAAGGAACTCTGCTTTCTTTTGTTAGTATGTTTGAAACAAGTTTATTTAATTGTTCCTGCTGCCTGCTTTGAAAGGTTTCGTTTAATCGAATATGTTTGCGTCTGGCGATATTCGGTTGCCAGTTCGTGTTCAAGTTAAATGGAGTTTCAAGGCTATGACTTTTAATGGAGTTGTAAAGTTTCTGCTGGGTGTCTGTTTACTCTCTTCTGTTACTTTGGTTCATGCCGTTGAGGGCGCTCCACGGCATATGGTGTTCGCGTCTGACACGCAATATCCGTGGACTGACAAGACCGACAGCGGTGAGCCGGAATCCGATGCGGATATCGAAAAACGTGCCAAGTGGTTGGTAGACAGCCAGTTGGGCAGCATTGCCGAGTTTCGAAATGCCCATGGGGGGCAGGCTGCAATCCCCTTGGTAATCAATGGCGACATTACCGCTTTCGGCCACGGTTGGCAGCGCTCGTATATGAAATCGGCCCTGGAGAAGTACTTCAAGGGTGATTACCTGTATGGTTTGGGTAATCATGATTACGAAAATAATGTGGATGACTGTTTCAGTAATAGTTGTGCGGCGGGCAGTATTGTCGAGTTCAACGAATATCATAAGAACAAGGTGGATAATTTTGATCTCAAGGTTACCGGCGCTTTTCTGAATATTCTTTATTCGGGCAGTCTTGCCTACTCGAAAAATGTCGGGGAAGTTCATTTGGTGCAGCTCAACAACGAACCTACCTACTCCACGAAAATTGCCCATGCGCTGAATCCGACAACCTTCAACATCACCAGCGCACTGGACTGGCTGGAAAACGATTTGAGGGTGGCGAGAACCCAGGGCTACGCCATCATCCTCAACATGCACAAATGGGATGACTGGCAGGGGGACTGGCAACAGGAGCAGCGCTTTCTGGACATGATCGAGAAGTATGAAGTCACCGCCATCTTTGCGGGTCACTACCATACGCAAGGGGGAGGCAAGCGCTGGATGGGTAAGGTGCCGATGCTTCTCAGCGGCGCAACTTCCCAGCAGACGTACCTGGTCGCGAGTTTCTCGGAGGATCGCAAGCAGTTGCATGTCAATTTGATCGAGAACAATGACTGGCAAAAACCGCAACTCGTGCACACGGTTCCGGTGAAGTCGATTTGGGCCAGTCGCCCCTGAGCAGCGCCAAGGGCACAACTTTCATTGGTTTTATCCGGAGCACCGGACTTTATTCAAGGATGAAAATGTATGAACAAAAGCACTCTCAATGCACTCGGCATTAGTCAGGAAGAAATGGACGCACTGAACGTCATTCTCAATAGCTCCATTCCGGGCGCCGCCATTGCCGTCGCGCACCCGCAAGCAGCTCTGGCAGCGCTTGAGTCGGCCGAAGTTGCCGAGGAGACCAGGCAGAAGCGCAACCCGCCGGACGATGCTGGCAAGCCGCACAGACCTTCAGGCCTGGACAGTCTCGGTGGAGGCAATATTATTTGAGTCAATAGAAGGGATACAAAAAGGCCCCGCCAGTTCTCACTGGCGGGGCCTTTTTTTGCTTCAAGCGTTGGCCTTACTGGGCCTCGGCTTCCGCTGGTTTTTCACCGTGGGACAGGCTGTAAACATAAGCCGCCAGCAGGTGAACCTTGTCGTTGCCTTGCAATTGTTCCTGGGCAGGCATCTGGCCCTGACGGCCGTAACGGATGGTCTGCTGCAGTTGCGCGAAGCTCGAACCGTAGATGAACGCGGCAGGGTGGGTCAGGTCAGGTGCGCCCATCGCTGGCGTACCTTTGCCCGCCGGGCCGTGGCACGCCACGCAGTTGGCGGCGAACAGTTTCTGGCCGTTGGCCGGATCTGCCTTGGTGCCTTCCGGCAGCTTGCGGCCATCCAGGTTGGTCAGCACGAACGCGGCCACGTCGGCCACGCCTTGCTCACCGATCACTTCAGCCCAGGCCGGCATCACGGCGTGACGACCGCCCATGATGGTGGTCTTGATGGTTTCCGGCTCGCCGCCCCAGCGCCAGTCGGCGTCGGTCAGGTTAGGGAAACCATAAGCGCCCTTGGCGTCGGAACCGTGGCAGACCGAGCAGTTGGAGGCGAACAGACGGCCACCCATCTTCAGGGCTTGCGGATCCTTGGCGACTTCTTCGATTGGCATGGCGGCGAACTTGGCGAAGATCGGACCGAACTTGGCATCCGAACGCGCCATTTCCTTTTCCCACTCGTGAACGCCGGTCCAGCCGGTCTGGCCGTTGGCGAACGCGGTCTGCTTCTCGGTATCGAGGTAGTTGTAGCCCGGCAGCAGACCTTTCCAGTTGCCCAGGCCCGGGTACAGCACCAGATAACCCAGAGCGAAGACGATGGTGCCCACGAACAGCATGAACCACCATTTCGGCAGCGGGTTGTCGTACTCCTCGATCCCGTCGAAAGAGTGGCCCACCGTCTCGTCGGTCTGCTCGGTGCGCTGGCCCTTGCGGGTCGACAGCAACAGCCAGGTCAGGGAAAAGATCGTACCGAGACTGAGGACTGTGACGTACAGACTCCAGAATGTAGTCATTCTTTGTTACTCCTAGAAGCTTGCTCGACGTGCTTGATGGCTTCGGGATCATCCGCGAAGGGCAGCAAGGTCGCGTCTTCAAACTCCGACTTGCGCTTGGGGCTGAACACCCACAACGCCAGGCCGATGAAGGCAACCATCACGACAACAGTGCCCAGGCCTCGAATCATCCCGATATCCATTAAGAATCACCGTTTGCTTTTGATGATGGTGCCCAGGCCTTGCAGATAGGCCACCAGCGCGTCCATTTCGGTTTTGCCCTTCACGGCATCCTTGGCACCGGCGATGTCTTCGTCGGTGTAAGGGACGCCGAGCGTGCGCAACACTTCCATTTTCTTGGCCGTGTCTTTGCCATCGAGCTTGTTTTCTACGAGGAACGGGTAGGCCGGCATTTTCGACTCGGGGACGACGTTGCGCGGGTTGTACAAGTGCGCACGCTGCCAGTCATCGGAGTAACGACCACCGACGCGGGCCAGGTCCGGACCGGTACGCTTGGAACCCCACAGGAACGGGTGATCCCAGACGCTTTCACCGGCGACCGAGTAGTGGCCGTAGCGTTCGGTTTCGGCACGGAACGGACGGATCATCTGCGAGTGGCAGCCGACACAGCCGTTGGCGATGTAAACGTCGCGGCCTTCCAGTTCAAGGGCGGTGCGCGGCTTCATGCCTTCGACCGGCTTGTTGGTGACGTCCTGGAAAAACAGCGGAACGATTTGGGTCAGGCCACCGACGCTGACGGCGATGACCATGAAGAAAGCCAGCAGGCCAATGTTCTTCTCGACGGCTTCATGCTTCATCAGTGAGCTCCAACTACGGCAATCTTGGCGGCGGCTTCGGCTTCAGCCGGGTTCGAGGCGCGAACGGTGCGCCATACGTTGTAAGCCATCAGCAGCATGCCGCTGGCGAAGAACGCACCGCCCAGGGCGCGGACGATGAAACCAGGGTGGCTGGCCTGCAGCGCTTCGACGAACGAGTAGGTGAGGGTGCCGTCATCGTTGATTGCACGCCACATCAGACCCTGAGTGATGCCGTTGACCCACATCGAAGCGATGTACAGAACGGTACCGATGGTCGCGAGCCAGAAGTGCGCGTTGATCAGGCCGGTGCTGTGCATCTGCGCACGGCCGAACAGTTTCGGAATCATGTGGTAGATCGCGCCGATCGAAATCATCGCTACCCAGCCGAGTGCACCGGCGTGTACGTGGCCGATGGTCCAGTCGGTGTAGTGCGAGAGCGAGTTGACGGTCTTGATGGCCATCATCGGACCTTCGAAGGTCGACATGCCGTAGAACGCCAGCGATACCACGAGGAAACGCAGGATCGGGTCGGTGCGCAGCTTATGCCAGGCGCCCGACAGGGTCATCATGCCGTTGATCATGCCGCCCCAGCTCGGGGCCAGCAGGATGATCGACATCGCCATGCCCAGCGATTGTGCCCAGTCCGGCAGTGCGGTGTAGTGCAAGTGGTGCGGGCCGGCCCAGATGTACAGGGTGATCAGCGCCCAGAAGTGCACGATCGACAGACGATAGGAGTAGATCGGACGTTCGGCCTGTTTCGGCACGAAGTAGTACATCATCCCCAGGAAGCCGGTGGTCAGGAAGAAGCCCACGGCGTTGTGGCCGTACCACCACTGGATCATCGCGTCGGTGGCGCCCGAGTAGGCCGAGTAGGACTTGAACAGGCTGACCGGCAGCGACATGTGGTTGACGATGTGCAGCATCGCGGTCACCACGATGAACGCACCGTAGAACCAGTTACCGACATAGATGTGCTTGGTCTTGCGCTTGGTGATGGTGCCGAAGAACACCAGACCGTAGGTGACCCAGACAATGGCCAGCAAAATGGCGAGGGGCCATTCCAGTTCCGCGTATTCCTTGGTGGTGGTGTAACCCAGCGGCAAGGTAATGATCGCGCCGACGATGACCGCCTGCCATCCCCAGAAGGTGAAGGCCGCGAGGCTGTCGGAAATCAGTCGCGTCTGGCAGGTTCGCTGCACGACATAGTAGGAAGTGGCAAACAGTGCACAACCACCGAAGGCGAAAATCACCAGGTTTGTGTGCAACGGGCGCAGGCGTCCAAAGCTCGTCCAAGGCAGACCGAAATTCAACTCCGGCCAGACCAGTTGCGAGGCGATGAAGACACCGAGCCCCATGCCAAGGATCCCCCAGACCACCGTCATGATGGCGAACTGGCGGACTACCTTATAGTTATAAGCAGTCGGACTGATTGCTGTGCTCATTCTAAGGTTCCACGGTTTGGGTGTTTTATTAGGATTAAAATCGGCCGCAAGTATGTAGAAAGCAGGGGGTCAATGCAACGCGCCATGACCTGGGTCAATGCTTTCCAACGCTGATTCTGCGGCCTTTCCATGCGCCGCGTAAGGACAAAATTGCCCTCGGGCAAAATGTCGCAGCGGACGAAAAAAGCGAGGGGTCCCGGTCGGATGTAACGGGGTGTGTTCGAACGCTCGGTTCGGGTGACGGACGGTAATTGGCACGACAGCCGGTATCTACCGGCCTTTGCGGCCATGTCAGTCAGCCGATTCGTTCAACGCCTCGCTCGGGGTCGACCTGGAACCGGCACGGGCCAGTCCGCATCGAGCAAGCGTAGACCCGAATCCGGGTAACCGAAAGGAGAGGGGGTGAAGGGGTGCGACAATGCGTCGCAAAGGGGCTGGAAACTGCCGCACTGGAAACGTGCGGCAGTCTTGTACGCAATGATTACTTTTTATTGTCCTCAGTAATCAGTTTTTCTGTATTCAATCCATTGCTAAGGCTGTACACATAAGCGGCCAGCAATTGCACTTTATCGTTGCCCAGCAGCTCGTTCTGGGCTGGCATGTGGCCTTGACGACCATGGCGGATTGTCTGCTCAAGTTGGGTCAGGCTGGTGCCGTAGATGAAACCGGCCGGGTGCGTCAGGTTCGGCGCGCCCATGGCTTCGGTGCCCTGGCCGTTTGCCCCGTGACATGCGGTGCAGGTTGTGCTGAACGCCTGCTGACCCGCTTGAAGATCAGCCTTGGTGTCCGCCGGCAGTGGCAGCCCCGCCAGTTCATGACGCACATAGGCGGCGACGTTTTTCACCCCTGCCTCGCCCAGCACTTCGCCCCACGCCGGCATCGCCGCCATCCGGCCACCCATGATGGTGGTCTTGATGGTTTCGGCGCTGCCGCCCCAACGCCAGTCCTTGTCGGCGAGGTTAGGGAAGCCGAACGCGCCCTTGGCATCCGAGCCGTGGCACACCGAGCAGTTGGAGGCGAACAGACGGCCACCCATTTTCAGCGCCTGCGGATCCTTCGCCACTTCTTCCACCGGCATCGCGGCGAATTTGGCGAAGATCGGCCCGAACTTGGCGTCGGCCTTGCTCATTTCCTTTTCCCATTCGTGGACGCCGGTCCAGCCATCCTCGTAGCCAGGCAGGATGCCTTTCCAGTTGCCCAGGCCCGGATAAAGGATCAGATAGCCCACGGAAAACACCAGCGTGCCGGCGAACAGCATGAACCACCACTGCGGCAGCGGGTTGTCGTACTCCTCGATGCCGTCGAAGCTGTGGCCCATGGTCTGGTCGACGCTGCCCTTGGTCTCGCCCCGACGGGTGCCGACCAGCAGCCAGGTCAGGCCGATCAGGCTGCCGATGGTCAGTACGCAGATCCACGTACTCCAGAAGGTGGTCATGGCCGGGTACTCCTTGTTTCAGATGCTTGGGTTGGGTCGGGTTGCGGCTCGTCGGCAAACGGCAGCAGGCGCGCTTCGGCGAATTCCGGCGTGCGCTTGCGGTTGAACACCCACAGGGTCAGGCCGACGAAGGCCACGAACACCACGACCGTGCCGAGGCCGCGAATCAGCCCCGCGCTCATTTCAATGACCATTTCTCACCTCTTGCTCTTGATCGAAGTGCCGAGCACTTGCAGGTAGGAGACGAGGGCGTCCATTTCGGTTTTGCCCTTGAGGCTGGCCACCGCGCCGCTGATGTCGTCGTCGGTGTATGGCACGCCGAGGGTGCGCATGACCTTGAGCTTGGTTTCGGTGTGGCTGCTGTCGACCGGTTGGGTGACCAGCCATGGGTAGGCCGGCATCTTCGATTCCGGTACAACGTTGCGCGGGTTGTACAAGTGCGCACGGTGCCAGTCATCCGAGTAACGCGCGCCGACCCGGGCCAGATCCGGACCGGTACGTTTCGAACCCCACAGGAACGGGTGATCCCACACGCTTTCGCCGGCCACCGAGTAGTGCCCGTAGCGTTCGGTCTCGGCGCGGAACGGACGGATCATCTGCGAGTGGCAACCGACGCAGCCTTCGCGGATGTAGATGTCGCGGCCTTCCAGTTGCAGCGCGGTGTAGGGCTTCATGCCTTCCACCGGTTTGTTGGTCACGTCCTGGAAGAACAGCGGGACGATCTGGGTCAGGCCGCCGATGCTCACGGCGAACACCATCAGCAGCATCAGCAGGCCGACGTTCTTTTCAATCGTTTCGTGTTTCATGGCGGACTCCTCAGGCCATCTGCGCGGCAGCAACGACGTCAGCAGGCTGCGAGGCCCGCACGGTGCGCCAGGTGTTGTAAGCCATCAGGAACATGCCGCTGAGGAAGATCGCCCCGCCAATCAGCCGCACGACGAAGCCAGGGTGGCTGGCCACCAGGGTTTCGACGAAGGAGTAGGTCAGCGTGCCGTCCTCGTTCACTGCGCGCCACATCAGGCCCTGGGCGATGCCGTTGACCCACATCGAAGCGATGTACAAAACGGTGCCGATGGTTGCGAGCCAGAAGTGCGCGTTGATCAGGCCGATGCTGTGCATCTGCTCTTTGCCAAACACTTTCGGGATCATGTGGTACAGCGCCCCGATGGAAATCATCGCTACCCAGCCGAGCGCGCCGGCGTGAACGTGGCCGATGGTCCAGTCGGTGTAGTGGGAGAGGGCGTTCACTGTTTTGATCGCCATCATCGGACCTTCGAAGGTCGACATGCCGTAGAACGCCAGCGACACCACCAGGAAGCGCAGGATCGGGTCGCTGCGCAACTTATGCCAGGCGCCCGAGAGGGTCATCATGCCGTTGATCATGCCGCCCCAGCTTGGCGCCAGCAGTACCAGCGACATCACCATGCCCAGCGACTGCGCCCAGTCCGGCAGCGCGGTGTAGTGCAAGTGGTGCGGGCCGGCCCAGATGTACAGGGTGATCAGCGCCCAGAAGTGCACGATCGACAGACGATACGAATACACCGGACGTTCGGCCTGTTTCGGCACGAAGTAGTACATCATCCCGAGGAAACCGGCGGTGAGGAAAAACCCTACGGCGTTGTGGCCGTACCACCATTGCACCATCGCGTCGGTTGCACCCGCGTACACCGAGTAGGACTTGGTGAAGCTCACCGGCAACTCAAGGTTGTTGACGATGTGCAGGATCGCCACGGTGATGATGAACGCGCCGAAGAACCAGTTGCCCACATAAATGTGCTTGGTCTTGCGCTGCATGATCGTGCCGAAGAACACGATGGCGTAGGCGACCCAGACGATGGTGATCAGGATGTCGATCGGCCATTCCAGCTCGGCGTATTCCTTGGAACTGGTGTAACCCAGCGGCAGACTGATGGCCGCCAGCAAGATCACCAGTTGCCAGCCCCAGAAGCAGAAGGCGGCGATTTTCGGCGCGAACAGTTGTGTCTGGCAGGTGCGCTGCACCGAGTAGAACGAACTGGCGAACAAGGCACAGCCGCCGAACGCGAAGATCACCGCGTTGGTGTGCAGCGGGCGCAGGCGTCCGAAGCTGGTCCACGGCAGGTTGAAGTTGAGTTCGGGCCAGACCAATTGAGCCGCGAGAAAAACCCCGAGCCCCATGCCGACGATGCCCCACACCACCGTCATAATGGCGAATTGGCGGACCACCTTGTAGTTGTAGGCGGTACTGATAGAAGTGTTCATGGTTCCCCATCCACGGTTCAGCCGAAGTGAGCGCGCGCAGAAAACGCCGCGAATCCTTCGCCTGGAGTTATAGGCAGACTAAAAGCGAGGCAAGCATGGACAAACAGCACAAGGCCAGTATTGACGGGGATCAATGGGCGCAGTGCCTGCAGGATCACGGGTGGCTTTGGGATGCCGCTGTTGGTGAGGCTTCGGCGACGCTCATTCTCGCGCATGGGGCGGGGGCGCCGATGGACAGTGAGTGGATGACGGATGTGGCTGGGCGCCTTGCCGGGCTGGGTGTGAACGTGTTGCGGTTTGAGTTTCCTTATATGGCACAGCGGCGGGTTGATGGGGTCAAGCGACCGCCCAATCCTGCGGGGAAATTGCAGGAGTGCTGGCGTGAGGTTTATGGCTTGGTGCGACTTCATGTCGCTGGGGTTTTGGCGGTTGGCGGGAAGTCGATGGGGGGGCGGATGGCCAGTCTGCTTGCCGATGAGCTTGGCGCTGATGCGTTGGTTTGTCTGGGGTATCCGTTTTATGCGGTGGGGAAACCGGAGAAGCCTCGGGTCGAACATCTGGCTGGGTTGAAGACTCGGACGTTGATTGTTCAGGGGGAGCGGGATGCGCTTGGCAATCGGGACGCTGTCGAGGCTTACGATCTATCGCCGAGTATTGAGGTGTTTTGGTTGGCCTCTGGGGATCATGATTTGAAGCCGCTCAAGGTATCCGGGTTTACGCATGAGCAGCATTTGGCTAGCGCCGCGCAGAAGGTGGCCGCGTTTCTTCGTTGAGGCTTTTTTTGGGGGCATATCCGTTGCTGCGGTTATGGCTGCTTAGGGTTCCGCCCCTACGGCGGGTCACTTTTGGCAAACGCCCCAAAAGTAACCAAAAGGTCTTGCTCCTACGTCCGGCCCGCTCGCTAAAGCTCGGGGTTCCTTCGCTCCGGGATTCATCCGGGGGGCATCGCCTACGGTTTGCTTCGCTGCACCTCCTCTCGATGTGTTTGGCTTCGCCAAACGGTCGCTGCGCTCCCACCCCCGGATAAATCCCTCCACTCAGCCTTCCGACGTCGCCCTAAGATCAAAAGCGGTACTCGAGCTAACGCTCATCGTGTTGAGTGGTGGGGAGCCATTCGGATTGCAGCAGGGAAAGATCTGCTTGTTTTGTGTGCGTAAACGTAATTCCGAGACGGCGTTTAAAGTACACGAACCGTTACGCCATAAGGGCTACAACACCTTGCGTCGTTGCCTACGCGTACGCCAGAATCCGCCGGCTTACGCGGCTATGGGGTGGGCTATATCGTTTCCCTGTCACTGAAAAAACAGTGATCGGGTTTGGTAGCCCGTCTGTAATAGCTGTATGGCAACACCGTATGCCGTCCTTTTTGGGGGCTCTGTTTTATGGTGGTCATGCGTGGGGCTCATTCGTGAGCGCCGGGTTCCTATTGCAGCCGGTCTACCAACCCGCGTATGGCCGCCACCCATCGTTTGGTAGCGTGGGTGATGGCTCCTTGAAGTCTGCGATAGGAGTTACACGTATGTTCAAAGCCACACCAAACCCACCAGATACCGATTCAATCCCCTACGACGCTGCACTCGAAGCCGAAAACATAAAATCGGCCACCGAGCGGGCGATCAATCATTACCTCGATCCTGGGGCGCAGAAGACGTCCAAGCCATCGCGCAAGCCCGGCAGGATTTATCTGGTCAATCCAACGGTGGACGACGAAACGCTGCTGGTCGAAGCCTGCGAAACGCTGTCGTCAGCCAGTGACATGGCCCGGGATCTCGGCAACACCGTCGATCCGTCGCAGCGCAAGGCGATGCAGATACTGCAGCAGGTCATCATGCTGAGTGAGCTGCTGGTCAATCGTGTGCTGGATAACCATCACGTCTCGCGGTAGTTGCGGCCTCGGTGAGGGGCTTGCCCCTCACTGCCTGGCAGCCGTCGATAAAAATCCTCAAGCGACTCTTTCCGGAGTACCAGCTGATGTCCAAGACCGTCATTCCCCCGGTAGAAGATCCGGTGTCCCCGTACGAATTTCCCGATTCAAGAAAACTCCACGACGCGGCCGAACGCGCCCTCGATTATTACCTGACACCCGCAGCCAAGATCATGGCCACGCCCTACACCCCAAACGACATGTTCATGGTCAACCCGCAAACCGACACGGAGTCATTGCTGGCCAACGCCTGCGAATCCCTGGCTTCAGCCACGGTCATGCTCGGTGACTTTGCCGGCCTGCTGGAAGGGCCGAACCGCAAGACCCTATTGGGCATTGCGCAAGTGGTGATGTTGGGCGAGTTGGCGGTGAATCAGGCGTTGGATAACCTCGTACCGAAGGCGTAAGTAGCAAGGCAATAAAAAACCCGGAAGCTCTCGCTATCCGGGTTTTTTGTATCGCGGATCAATCAGCGATTAAACCGCTCCACCAACGAGTATTGCGTGTTGGCAGTCTTGGTCAGCTCTTCACTCAGCAACGCTGAGTTATGCGCCTGTTCCGAGGTCTGGTCCGCCAGTTCCGAGATGTTGCTGATGTTGCGGCTGATTTCTTCAGCCACGGCACTTTGCTCTTCGGTCGCGGCGGCGATCTGGGTGGTCATGTCGGTGATGTTGGCCACCGCTTCGCTGATGCCGACCAGGGCCTGATCCGCTTCCAGTACCCGCGCCACACCTTCTTCCGCCTGGCGATGGCCGGCTTCCATGGTTTGTACGGCGCTGGAGGCAGTCTGTTGCAGCTTGGCGATCAGGGCGTGGATCTGGCCGGTGGATTCGCTGGTGCGCTGCGCCAGTTGGCGGACTTCGTCGGCGACCACGGCAAAACCGCGGCCCATTTCGCCAGCGCGGGCGGCTTCAATTGCAGCGTTGAGGGCGAGCAGGTTGGTCTGGTCGGCGATGCCTTTGATCACGTCGACTACGCCGCCGATTTCGTCGCTGTCCTTGGCCAGTTGGGTCACGGTCAGGCCGGTTTCGCCGACGACGACCGACAGGCGCTGGATAGCTTCGCGGGTTTCGCCGGCGATGTCGCGGCCGCGACCGGTCAGGCGGTTGGCTTCCTGGGTGGCGTCGGCGGTGCGCTGGACGTGGCTCGCCACTTCTTGCGTGGTGGCGGCCATCTGGTTGACGGCGGTGGCGACCTGTTCGGTTTCCACGCGCTGACGTTCCAGACCGCTGGAGCTGTTGTGTGCCAGGGCGTCGGACTGCTTGGCCTGATCGGTCAGGTGCTCGGCGGTGTCCTGCAGACGGGTCAGGCAGGTTTTCAGGCGCGCCTCCTGGCTGAGGATCGACATCTCCAGACGCGCCTGGGCGCCACGGCTGTCGGTGTACATCTGCGCGATCAACGGGTCGGAGGTGGTCTGCTCGGCCAGACGCAGCAGGCGCTTGAGCCCGCGTTGTTGCCATTGCAGGCCCAGCAGGCCCAGCGGCACCGACAGACCGGCGGCGAGGGCGAAGCCCCACTGCGAGTTCAGGGTGGCGCCGATCATGAAGCTCAACTGGCTGACCAGAATGAACGGCAGCCAGTCCTGCACGATCGGCAGCCATTTGTCGCTCGAAGGAATCGCCGACTTGCCCTGGTTGATGCGTTGGTAGAGCGCTTCGGCACGGCGGATCTGTTCGGCGGTGGGTTTGACCCGCACCGACTCGTAACCGACCACCTGATTGCCATCGAACACCGGCGTTACATAGGCGTTCACCCAGTAATGATCACCGGTCTTGCAGCGATTCTTGACAATGCCCATCCATGGCAAGCCTTGTTTCAGTGTGCCCCACATGTGCGAAAACACCGCAGCCGGGACGTCGGGGTGACGAACCAGGTTGTGCGGCGCACGGATCAGTTCCTCACGCGAAAACCCGCTGATTTCGACGAAAGCGTCGTTGCAGTAGGTGATCACGCCCTTGGCGTCGGTTGTGGAAATCAACCGTTGCTGAGCCGGGAAAGTCCGTTCGCGTTGTGTAATGGGCTGGTTATTACGCATGGTTTTTCAATCCGCAAGGCTTTGAAAGGTTGTCGGCGGGGTCGGCCATTTATTGAAATTTTTTTTCATTTATAAGTACGGCGTCGCAAAACGGCCCTTGCTTCAACCCGCGAGCATCGGATAGGTGAACAGCCCGAAATGCAGCAGGTTCAGGCCAAAATGCGTGGCGATCGCCGCACCGAGCCCGCCAAAACGGTAGGCCAGACCATAGCCGACACCCGCCAGGCTCGCCAGCAACACCCACTGCCAGCCGGCGCCCACATGCACCAGGCCGAACAGCAGGGACGCCAGCAGCAGCGCGAGGTTGTCGCCGTAGGGCAGGTGTTGGAAACGCCGACTGAGGCCGCCCTGGATATAGCCGCGAAACAGCGCTTCTTCGACCAGCGTCACCAGCAGCAGATTGTTCAGCACCCACAGCCACGCCTGATCCGGCCATTTCGGCGCCCAGGTGATCATGCCCAGCAACACCGCACCGCCCAGCGCCAGAATCACACTCAACGTCAGTGCCAGCGCGGTGGCGTAAACCGTCAGGCGCAACGAACGACGCGCGACGATCCACGGGCAGACCAGCAGCAGCCAGAAGCCAATCAGCGGTTTGTCGAGATTCAGGTACATCGAGAACGGAACGGCGTTGTCGGTGAAGCGCTGCGGCTCGATGGCCCGGCCGTTGTAGAAGCCCGGCAGCCAGTGCAGGGCCAGCGCCAGAGCCAGCACGATAAACAGGCCATGGCCGAGATAACGCCCGACCGGCACGGTTTGCTGGCGCACGGCGTAACCGGCGAAAACCAGCAGTGCAATGGAGATCAGCGCCAGCCAGCCGAGCTGGCCGAAACTCAGCGCCAATCCGTAACCAAGGCTGAGAAGCCCGAGATAGAGCCATGGCAGAGCTGTCATGGAAAGTCCTTGTGCACGATTTGTGGACAGGCTTTCTACACGGGTGGGGGCGAGGGGACAAGTGAAGTTGAGGCGGGATGTGGGGACAGCGCGTGAATCCGAATTCATACACAAACCCGATGTGGGAGCGGGCTTGCTCCCACAGGGTTTTGTGTTTGGCGGGAGATCAGCGCAGGTTGAGCTTTGCCGCCGCACGCTCGGTGATTTCCGTGCGCAGTTTCAGCGAAGGCGCTGCACGCTTGCGGGCTTCTTCAACAACGGCACTCGGCGCCGTGTCCGGGCTGCCCGAATCAAACGGCGGCGCCGGTGCATATTCCAGCTGCAACTGCACCAGTTGCGCCGTATCGACACCCACCAGTTCCTGCGCCAGGGTCAGGGCAAAATCGATCCCGGCCGTGATGCCGCCCCCGGTAAACAGATTGCCGTCACGCACCACCCGATCCTTTACCGGGATCGCGCCCAGTGTCGGCAGCAGATCGTGATAGGCCCAGTGCGTGGTCGCCCGTTTACCTTGCAACAGACCCGCCGCCCCAAGCACCAGCGAACCGGTGCACACCGACGTCACGTAACGCGCCTGCGCCGCTTGGGCCTTGATGAACGCCAGCGTCTGCTCATCTTCCATCAACGGTCCAACGCCCGCGCCGCCGGGTACGCAGATCACATCCAGAGCGGGGCAGTCGTCGAAAGTTGTGGTCGGTTTCAGCACCAGCTCGGTGCTGGCGGTGACCGGCACCAGATCCTTCCAGATCAGATGCACCTGCACGTCCGGCAACGAGGCCAGCACGTCATACGGGCCGGTCAGGTCGAGTTGCTGCACTTGGGGAAACAACAGAAAACCGATCTGCAACGCCATGGTTCTTCTCCGTGAAAAGGGGGGTAGACGGCTTCACTGTAGGCGCGTAGGTTTTGGCGCATACGCCAATCAGCCCACGAATTACGCCAAATGCCGAAAACCATCCACGTCCTCGCGTTCGCCAATGTGCAACTGCTCGATGTCACCGGGCCGTTGCAGGTCTTCGCCTCGGCCAACGACATCGCCCGCCAGCAGGGTTTGCCTGCGCCCTATGCGCCAACGGTCATCGCCAGCGGTAGCGGGGCGGTGAGCTCTTCGGCCGGGTTGGCAATGCTGGCCGAACCGTTGCCGAAACAGCCCAGCGATACGCTGATCATTGCCGGCGGCTGGGGCGTCTACGCCGCTGCCGAAGATGTCGAGTTAGTGAGTTGGGTGCGTGAACACGCGAACGGCTGCCGGCGCGTGGCTTCGGTCTGCACCGGCGCATTTCTGCTGGCCGCCAGTGGCTGGCTCGACGGACGCCGGGTCGTCACTCACTGGACTCGCTGCGAGCAACTGGCGCAGCAGCACCCGCGCTTGCAGGTCGAGCCGAATCCGATTTTCATCAACGACGGCCCGGTCTGGACCTCGGCGGGCGTCACCGCCGGCATCGACCTGGCACTGGCCATGGTCGAAGAGGACCTCGGCCGCGACATGGCCCTGGACGTCGCCCGACAACTGGTGGTGTTCCTCAAGCGCCCGGGCGGGCAATCGCAATTCAGCGTGACGCTGTCACTGCAAAAACAGGGCAACCGCTTCGATGATTTACACGCGTGGATCGCCGAACACCTGACCTGCGACCTGGGCATCCCGACCCTCGCCGAACAGGCCGGCATGAGCGAGCGCAGCTTCGTGCGCCACTACCGCGCCGACACCGGCCAGACCCCGGCTCGCGCCATCGAACTGATCCGCGTTGAAACCGCGCGCCGGTTGCTGAGCGATACCGGACTGCCGATCAAACGGGTCGCGGCCAATTGTGGATTTGGCAGTGAAGAGACGTTGAGACGCAGTTTCCTGCGGGCCATGGGCGTGACGCCGCAGGCGTATCGGGAGCGGTTTTCGGTCAGCGCTGGAGCAGATCCAGTAATGCCTTGAGCGTTTCGCCCGGCGCCTCTTCCGGAATGTTATGCCCGACACCCGCCAGCACCCGCCGCTCGTAAATCCCTGTGAAGTGGTGCGCATCTTCATCGTCTTCCGGCGCCGGGCCAACGCCATCATCGGCACCGCACAGCGATATCGTCGGAACGCTGATCGCCGGTTGTTTTTCCAGCGCCTGCTCCATCCCTTCCAGCGCCGGATCGCCCGGCGCGTACATGAAGCGATGGCGATAAGAGTGAATCACCACCTCGACGAAATCCGGGTTGTCGAACGCCGGCGCGCTCAGCGGAAAGCGCTCGGCGTTCCGCGCCCAGGTCGGCGACCACAACTGCCACAGCAGCTCGCACAGCGCCCGACGATTCTGCGTCAGCCCTTCAACGCCACGGGGCGTGTGGAAGTAGTACTGATACCAGTAGCGATGCTCGCTCTGCGGGTCCAGCGGCTGGATCGAATTCGGAATGTCTTGCAGGTTGTAGCCATCGCCGGTGACCAATCCGCGCACCCGCTCGGGATACAACGCCGCCACAATGCACGCCGCCCGACCGCCCCAGTCGTAACCACACAACGTCGCTTGCTCGATACTCAGCGCATCCATCAGCTCCAGCAGATCCTGCGCCAGCGCCGCTTGCTGGCCGGAACGCAGCGTGTCCGGGCTGTTGAAACGGGTCGGGCCGTAACCACGCAGGTACGGCACGATCACCCGATAACCCTTGGCGGCGAGTGGCGGGGCAATTTCGTCGTAGGCGCGGGGGGAGTAGGGGAAGCCGTGAAGGAGGATGACCGGCGTGCCGTTTTCCGGGCCGTGATGCTCATAGCCGATGGTCAGACTTTCAGTCTTGCAAAACTGCATCACGGCTTGGGTCATACGAAATCCCTCAAGTTTCAGTTTCCGCCACCTGATTGAAATACTTGCTGCGGTCCGGCGTAAACGTCACCACCATTTTCGTCCGCGAGCAGGTCATGACCCGTTCGGCACCCAGGTCAATATCCAGATCTTCCCCACGCAAGCCTTGCCACTGGGCGAGGTATTTCAGCGATCCGTATTTTTCGTTTTTCTTCAGACTGCGACTGACCCCGCCTTTCCAGCCCAGCACCGGCAGTTCATCGGCGCTGCAACGTTGGGCTAGGTCGGGGAAGCGGGCGGCGCGCTGGCGGCCGATTTCCCAGCATTTGATCAGGCCCTTGTCGGCGGCTTCCCACAGTTCGTCGCGCTTCAGGCCGGTGCGCAGTGGGGTGTCGATCTGGCGGTGGATGCGTTGGCTCATTCTGGTTCCTTGAATCGGGTTTTTATTGGACAGCTCCGCTGTGCCCGTTGCGGTGGATGGTAGGGGGGGATGTAACAGCTGGCAACAAGGTATTTCGGGGTGTAAGTGCGAGTTGCGGGCCAAGCGTTACACGGGATTGGCAGGTTTTTGTAGGCCGTGCCATCAACAAGTTGTATCGAAAGGAATCGATTGTGTGGGCCAGCCCTTCAACCGCAAGGCTCGGAGGTGTTTGCCGTTCGTAGGTAGTCATCCTACAAACGGCGATCGGAGTTGAGATCTTTCTTACAGGCACTGGCGAAGAAGGATGACTAGGGCTGCCAGTAATTCTTCTCCCCACTCAACTTGCGATCCAGAAAGCTCGCCGCGCTGATCAGCGCCAGGTGTGTCAATGCCTGTGGCGTGTTGCCCAGATGCCGGCCACGGTTGTCGAATTCCTCCGCGTACAACCCCAGCGGATTGGCGTAGCGCAGCAATTGTTCGAATTCCAGGTGGGCCTTTTCTACTTGCCCGGCGCGGGCCAGACATTCCACGTACCAGAATGAACACGCGGCGAAGGCGCCTTCGGTGCCGGACAATCCGTCGATACCCGCTTCGTCGTTGCGATAGCGATAAACCATGCCGTCACGCACCAAGTGTTTTTCGATGGCTTCCAGCGTCGCCAGCCATTTCGGATCCTTGGCACTGACAAATCGCACCAGCGGCATCAGCAACATTGAGCCATCCAGCGCAGTACCGCCCTGGTACTGCACAAAATGCCCGCGCTCTTCATTCCAGAAGTTGTCCCAGATGTCGGCATGAATCGCCTGACGGGTCTGGTCCCAACGGGCGAAGGGCGCCGGCAGCGAGCGTTTCGAGGCCAGGCGGATTGCCCGGTCCAGCGCCACCCAGCACATCAGCCGTGAATGCAGAAAGTGATGTTGCTCACCGCGCATTTCCCAGATGCCTACATCCTTGGTCTGCCAGGTCTCACAGACCTGATCGACCACTTCCATCACGTGTTTCCAGCCTTCGTGGGAAATCGCGTCGCCGTATTTGTTGACCAGATAAACGGCGTCCATCAGTTCGCCGAAGATATCCAGTTGAATCTGGTCGTAGGCGCCATTGCCGATCCGTACCGGTTTCGCGCCGCCGTGTCCGGATAGATGCGTGAGTTCGGTTTCCGGCAGTTCCTGGCGGCCGTCGATCGCATAGAGGATGTTCAGCTTCATCGACGACTGGCCGCTGCAATCGCTGACCCGCCCGCGCAGCCAGCGCATGTAGGCATTGGCTTCGTCGACAAAGCCCAGGCGCATGAAGGCGTAAACGGTGAACGAGGCGTCGCGGATCCAGGTGTAGCGATAGTCCCAGTTGCGTTCGCCGCCGGGTGTTTCCGGCAGGCCGAAGGTGGCGGCGGCGAGGATTGCGCCGTGCTGGCGTGAGGTCAGCAGCTTCAGGGCCAGGGCCGAGCGGTTGACCATTTCCCGCCAGCGACCGCGATAGTTGGACTGGCCAATCCAGTCGCGCCAGAACTTCAGCGTGCGTTCGATGCACAGCTGCGCGGCGCCTTCGGCAAAGCGTGGATCGTCGCTGGCGCCGAGCATGAATGCCGCCGTCTGATCCTGTTTGAGGGTGAATTTCCCGACCGCTGCATCCTGATCGACGCTCAAGGTTTGATCCGAGGCCAGCCGCAATGTCGGCTGTCCGCTGGCGCTGAACAGCACGTCCTTTTTATCGATGGCGGCGCGGGTTTCAGCGCGGGCGTAGTCATGCCGAACCGCGCAGCGCAGATGAAATGTCGCCTGCCCGCTGACCACGCGCACCCGGCGCATCAACAGCGGCAAGGTATCGTCGTTGTCGCCGATGGGCAGCAGATCGGTGATTTCCACCACGGCATGGTCGCTGAGCCAGCGGGTTTGCAGGACGTTGGTGTCCGGCAGGTAAATCTGTTCGCGCCGGGCATCGGGCAGGTCCGGGGCCAGCTGGAAAATCCCCGCGTCGGGTGTGTCCAGCAGCGAACAGAAGATCGACGGGCTGTCGAACTCCGGCCAGCAGAAGAAATCCACGCTGCCCTTGTCATTGACCAGCGCGGCACTGCGCATGTCGCCGATGATGCCGTGGGCGTCGATGGGGCTTTGTCGTTCGGGATGATGCTCAGCCATTGCCACGGAACTCCGGATAGAGGCTCATGCCGCCGTCGATGAACAGGGTGGTGCCGACGATGTAGTCGGAGGCATCGGAGGCGAGAAACACCACCGCGTTGGCCACGTCCTCGACATCGCCGATGCGTCCGTAAGGGATGAGTTTGAGCAGGGCCTGGCCGGCGTCGCCCTCGGTGGCGTCCTTATTGATCGCCGTGCGGATCGCCCCCGGCGCGATGCCGTTGATGCGGATGCGCTGGTGGCTGACTTCCTGGGCCAAGGTCTGCATCAACTGATCGACGCCGCCCTTGGACGCCGCATAGTTCACATGCCCGGCCCAGGGAATGCGCTGGTGCACGGAGCTCATGTGAATGATTTTGCCGGCAGCCCGGGACACGCCTTCGCGCACGCCCTGGCGATTGAAGATCCGCAACGCGGCGCGGGCGCAGAGGAACTGGCCGGTGAGGTTGACGCCGATCACCGCGTTCCAGTCGGCCAGCGACATATCCACCGCCGCCGCGTCTTTTTGCAGGCCGGAGTTGGCCACCAGAATGTCCAGTGTGCCGAAGGCGTCGAGGGTCTGCTGGAACAGTCGCTCAACGTCTTCTTCCTTCGAAACGTCGGCGCCGATGGCGATGGCCCGGCCACCGTCGGCGACGATCTGTCGGGCCAGCGCTTCGGCGGGCTCGGCCTGGCGGTTGTAGTTGATGACCACGGCGGCACCGGCAGCGGCCAGGGCTTTGGCGGCGCCGTGGCCGATGCCGGAACTGGCGCCGGTGACAAGAGCCACTTGGCGGGCGAGGGAAATCTGCATGCAGGGTCGCGCCTTGATCGGAGAGTCTAATCAGACTGACCTTTGGGCAGCGACCAGAGTTCAGGTGGGGCGCAAATCTTCATCATTCCCGCAGACTCTTGGCAATAAGCGGGTCCAATAATGCCAATAGCTTTGCTTTGGAATGCGGGTCATTACCAAAACGGCTCGCGACATAGGCTTCCAGAAGTTCGCAGAATTCTGGCGCGATGTGTGAGCCCTTCAACGTTGATACGCGTTCACCGTCCATATAAACCGGGGCAGAGGGGTGTTCGCCCGCGCCCGGCAACGAGATGCCGATGTCCGCCAACCGACTCTCACCCGGGCCGTTGACGACGCAGCCCATGACGGCAACCTGCAGTGTTTCGACCCCCGGAAACTGTGTCCTCCACACGGGCAGTCGCGACTGGAGAAAAACGTCGATCTGCTGTGCCAGTTCTTGAAAGAGGCTGCTGGTGGTGCGGCCACAGCCCGGGCAGGCAACCACGGAAGGTGCGAATGCTCGAAGGGACATGGCTTGCAAAATCTGTTGGGCGACATTGACCTCGCGCGTGCGGTCACCCTTGGGTTCGGGAGTCAGGGAAATACGCAGTGTGTCGCCAATGCCTTCTTGTAACAGCACTGCCAGCGCGGTGGCGGAAGCGACGACTCCCTTTGAGCCCATGCCGGCTTCGGTCAATCCAAGGTGCAACGGAAACTCGCAGCGAGCGGCAAGATTGCGATAGACCGCGATCAGATCCTGCACGTGACTGACTTTCGCCGATAACACAATTCGATTTGCGGGCAGACCGACATCGATGGCCCGCTGGGCATTTTCCAGAGCCGAAACGACCAACGCTTCTCGCATTACAGCTTTGGCGTCCAGCGGTAGGCGACTGGTCGCGTTGACATCCATCATTCGTGCCAGCAGATCAGGGTCCAGGCTGCCCCAGTTGACGCCGATTCTCACTGGTTTGTCGTAGCGGCAAGCGACCTCAATCATTTTGCAGAATTGCTCGTCACGTCTCGCGCCCCTGCCGACGTTGCCGGGGTTGATTCGGTACTTGCTCAGCGCCTGAGCGCAATCAGGGTAATCGGCTAACAAGCGGTGACCGTTGAAATGAAAATCGCCCACCAGCGGCACGTATATCTGACGCTGATCCAGCCACTCACGGATCCGGGCTACTTGTGCCGCAGCCGCGTGGCCATTGACTGTGATCCGCACCAGTTCGGCGCCGGCGATGGCCAGGCTTTCGACCTGACGTGCAGTGGCCAACGCATTTGCAGTGTCGGTGTCAGTCATAGCCTGAACGACGATGGGCGCTTCGCTGCCGACGGTAATGTGCCCGATGCTGACTTGATGGGTTCTACGTCGTTTAATCGGATTACCCATGGCGCGTTCCAGGTGGGTTATTGATAGAAGATCAGCTTGCCTCAGGCGAAGAATGCGCTGACCTTTCAATTCATTGGCGGGACCGCAAAGTTACGGCATTGATCGCGGAACACGTTGTAGAGGACTTCATATCGAGTGAGCACAAGAAAGCGGTTATCGAGTGCAGGATGCCGGCTGCATCGAGACCGCACATTTCCAGAACCTGCTCGGGGGTTCCATGCTCAATGAATTCGTCGTTGAAGCCCAATTGCAGCACTGGCGGAAAATGACCGGTTGACGCCAGATGTTCCAGGCACGCTGAACCGACACCGCCCATTACACATCCTTCTTCCAGTGTCACCAGCACATCATTGTCCCGGGCCAGCTGTTCGATCAGATGGTGGTCGAGTGGTTTGATGAACCGCATGTTCGCAACGGTGGCGTCTAACACTCCGGCGACTTCGAGAGCCGGTGCCACCATCGATCCGAACGCCAACAGTGCGAGGCGAGCACCCACAGGTCGACGTGTGACTCGGCAAATCTGACCGCGCCCCACCGGCAAGCTGTGCAATGACGAGGCGGTTACTCCACGTCCTTGCCCGCGTGGATAACGCACCGCACACGGGCCGTGGAGTTGAAGGGCCGTGTGCAACAGTTGCCGGCACTCGTTTTCGTCAGCCGGGGTCATCACCGTCAGGTTCGGTATGCAGCGCAGAAAAGCAATATCGAACGCACCGGTGTGCGTGGCGCCGTCACCACCGACAACGCCGGCCCGATCGATCGCGAACAGCACGGGCAGGTTCTGGATCGCGATGTCGTGTATCAGTTGATCGTAGGCGCGTTGCATAAACGTGGAATAGATCGCGACGACCGGTTTGAGCCCATCGACCGCAGCACCTGCGGCAAAGGTCAGTGCATGTTGCTCGGCGATTTCGACATCGAAAAAACGGTCCGGGAAACGTTTTTCAAACTCCACCAGTCCGGATCCCTCGCGCATCGCCGGGGTGATGGCGATGATCCTCGGATCGAGGGCGGCTTCATCGCAGATCCATTGACTGAACACCTGTGTATAGGTGGGCTTGCCGATGACGGTGGGAACGACGCCATGTGCCGGATCGAATTTCCCAGGCGCGTGATAAAGCACGGGGTCAATGGCTGCGGGTGAGTAGCCGTGGCCCTTTTGCGTGACGATGTGCAGCAACTGCGGACCTCGACATTGTTTCAACGCGATCAATGCCGGTACCAGCACATCAAGATTGTGGCCATCGATGGGGCCGGTGTAGCTAAAGCCCAAAGACTTGAACAGCATCGCGTCGCAGTGACCTGCGCGCAGCTCGGCAAAGTGCCGCCGTAGCGCTCCCACCGATGGGGAGATCGACATTTCGTTGTCGTTGAAGATGACCAGCAGCGGCAGGTCCTGGTATCGACCGGCATTGTTCAACGCTTCATAGGCCATCCCGCCGGTCAATGCGCCATCGCCGATTACCGCCACACAGTGGCGTCGGTGGGCCTGATTTCGAGCGGCCACCGCCATCCCCAGCGCAGCAGAAATGGAAGTGCTGGAATGGGCAGTGCCGAAAGTGTCGTACTCGGATTCGCAGCGCCGAGGAAACCCCGAGACACCTCCCTGCTGGCGAATATTGCCCATGGCTTCGCGTCGTCCGGTGAGGATTTTGTGAGCGTAGGCTTGGTGACCGACATCCCAGACAATTCGATCATCCGGTGTATCGAAGACGTAATGCAGCGCGATGGCCAATTCCACCGTGCCCAGATTGGCCGATAGATGACCGCCGGACTTCGACACGCTGTGCAGGATAAAAGTGCGCAGTTCATCAGCCAGCGGACCGAGTACCTGAGCATGCAGCGCACGCAGATCGGCAGGGCTGTCTATGGTGTTGAGTAGATCAAACATGATTGTCGGCCTGCATAAATAACGAGTCCATGGCAGGACATCCATAACGTCTTCGCTACTTGGCGTTAATGCTGACCAGACAATCTAGAGAATTGCAGACCATTACACTTTGATAAAAATAGTTCTTGTACCGAGTGGCTACCAATCTGTTTTAAGACTGTTTTGTCAGGGTCAGCTGCGAATTTGGCGATGCCTGTTTGCGGTGCTCCAAAGGTGTCGAGGGGCTGTCGGAACAGCAGGGTTGCGCGGCATCAGACATGGTAACGCGCACTGTTTTTATGCCACTCCAGATTGCCGCCAATCCATGTTCTCAAACCCGTGAGGTAGCGCCGCAATACCGGCGAGCGCGTGCCTTTCTTCAGTGATCTATGCAGGGCCTCGTATTCTTCCATCACTGCGTCATGGATATCGGCCGCCAGGTCGATTGCCTCTTGAAGCGAACACTTGTGCCTGGTTGCCAGCAGGTAAGGCAGCTTGAAGTCTCCGGTTTCGTTCAAGTGTTCCTTGTAGGCGGAATACAGATCGTTGACCAAAGTGGTCGCCAGCGAGGCCAGTGCGCTGATGTGGTGAAAGTCTGGAAGGGAATACGTGTTGGCCGGGACTTGGTAGCCGCCAATGGAATCGATCAGCGCCTGGCAAGGCCAGAAACTGTTGACCTGTCGACTGGCCAGGTATTCAGCGACGGTGGGTTGGGTGCCGTAGAGGCGCCAAGGGCCTTCCGCGGCCATGGTGACGAACATGGCGATTGTGATCTGTCGCACCCGGGCGACTTGTGAGGGCGTGCAGAACTGGTTGACCCGTTTCATGTAAGCCAGCAATCCCCTGATCACGGGGTCGCACATCTGCTGCTGTGTGAGCTCTTCATTGAACGGATGAGGCAAATAGGCCGGGTCGATCCCGGTTATCGCGAAAGACAGTCTTTCGGCCACTTTCTCAGGGCTACCGCCAAGCGATAGATCGTCGCAATAGTGATCGTCCACCGCAAACAACGCGGCAAAGCATTGCGCCGCGAGTAACAGGCGATCCGGATCATCCGTATCGGCATGGCATAGCATTGCATAGCGACCAAAGTCGCTGGCACGGACTTTTTCCTCTTTGCCGGCGAAGATTCCCACGCTAGATATCCACGCCATCAGGCGTTCGTTGACTTCTTGACCCAGCGGCTCGTCGATGCGCGTGGGGGGTGGGCAAAACAGAGTACGCACGACAAAGGGTGGGGTGGCGCTACGTGGCGGTGGGGCAATCTTCGGCTGGTTCATGGTGTGTTCCCGTTTCTGTTTCAGAGGTGGGCAATGAGTCCGTCGGGCAGGCGAAATTGCACTCGCTCCTCGTGACTCGGCAGATCGATCACTTGCAGTTCGGCCAGCTTTGACAGCGCGTTGATAACGCCCTGTACGAGGACTTCCGGCGTCGATGCGGCTGCGCTCAAGCCGATCACTGAATGCTTGTTGAACCAATGCTCTCGCAGACTCGTGGCGTCGGCGATCAGGTAACTCGGGATCCCCGTCTGCGCCGCGATGTTTCGCAGCGTTGCGGCGTTGGCGCTTTTATCACTGCCGACAATCAACATCACATCAACCTGATCACACAGCGCGCGCACTGCTCTCTGGCGGTTTTGCACCGCGTAGCAGATATCCCGGACTTCCGGGCCGAGAATCTGCGGGTAACGCTGCTTGAGGGCCTGGATGACCGCGTACGTATCGTCGACGCTGAGCGTGGTCTGGGAGATGTAGGCCACTGGGCTGTCAGGTGGAAGATCCAGCGTCGCCACCTCATCGGGTGTCGATATCACGCTGACAGTGGCGGGGATTTGCCCTTGCGTACCCAGGACCTCAGGGTGAGCCGGTTCACCGATCAGAATCACGTGGTAACCCGCTGCCGCATATTGGCGCCCCTGAAGATGCACTTTTTTCACCAGGGGGCAGGTGGCATCCACCACCTGCAGGTGACGTTGAACGGCGTGGAGCTCGACGGCCTGGCTTACACCGTGGGCGCTGAAAATGGTCACGGCATTTTCCGGTACCTGATCGAGCTCATCCACGAATATGGCGCCTTTTTCCCGCAGGTCCTGCACCACATGAGCGTTATGCACAATCTCGTGCCGGACGAAGACCGGTGCACCGAACTGCTTGAGTGCCTGCTCCACGGTGTCAATGGCACGAACTACACCGGCACAGAAACCACGGGGATTGGCGAGCAATACTTTCATTTGAAAGCTCCTTGAACAGATTCCCGGGAGGTAGGGCTTCTCGCATTCGTGAGTCAGCGTGTGCGCTGGACGATCAGCTCGGCCAGTCCATGCAATGGGCCGGTGTTGCCCGGTAGCGCCAACAGTGCATGGTGTGCCTGGACCAAAAGGTTCTGCGCCAGTTGCATGGATGTCTCCAATCCGTGCATTGAAACGTACGTCTGTTTATGGTCCCGGGCATCCTTGCCGGCTGTTTTGCCGAGGGTGGCGGTGTCCATCGTGCAGTCGAGCACGTCGTCGACAATCTGGAAGGCGAGCCCGATGGCTTGTGCGTAACGGTCAAGCGCCTGAGAGGGGTAATCCGTGAGGCCGGCGCATAGCGCGCCCATGTGCAGGCTTGCACGTATCAAAGATCCGGTTTTCAGGTGGTGCAAGGTTTCCAGGCTGGCGGCATCCAATGTTGTGCTCACCGCCGCCAGATCAAGGACCTGGCCTCCCGTCAGGCCCGCAGAACCCGAGGCGTGGGCCAGCTCTTGCACCATGCGCATCACGCAATCGACCTTTACGGGAATCCGGCTCAGGGTGGTGAACGCCTGGGCAAACAACGCATCGCCCACAAGAATGGCCAGTGCCTCGTCATATTGAACGTGAACCGTCGCCCGGCCACGTCGCAAGTCGTCATTATCGAGGGCGGGGAGGTCATCGTGTACCAATGACGCGACGTGGATCATTTCCACTGCAGCCGAGGCCATGCCCAACGCTTCGGGAGCGGCGCCGAACACTGCGCCGGCGGCATGGCACAACAAGGGTCTCAGGCGTTTACCGGCGCCAAGCACGGCATAGCTCATGGCTTCATGCAGACGCAAAGGCATCACAGCAGGATCGGGCAATGCGTTTTCCAAAGCAGACTGGATGTGCTGCATTTTTTCCCGACGCCAGTTTTCGAAGGGCTGCGCTGAGCCGTCGACCTGCTGCCCAGCGGCCGACTTCAGGCGTATCCGCGACGATTCGGTCATGGTGCTTTCGATACCCATGACGGGATTGCCGAGCGTGCCGGGATTGAGCAGGTTGCTGCCATTCCCGAAATCGAGAGAGAGGGGCATTGGTGCAATTCCTGTGCGAGTGATGCTGGATCCATGAAACACCTTCGGCGTGATTGGCGCACCTGACAGATCTGACAGGTGCGCACGGTCGGCCGACAAATGGTAGCGAGTCGATCAACGCGCTCGGCAGGTCATTCCGCAATCGCCGCAAACAGTAGCGATTCCCTTTGCAAGGCCTTCACATTCCACCAACAATTGCGCGCTTCCCCGGCTGTCAGGCTTTGTGGCAACTTGGCCGCCCCTGATGAGGCTGCATCCGATGGCAAACCCTTACCGCGAACTGTTCAACGCCCCCGGCGCCCGGGCTTTTGTGATGGCCGCGATGATCGCGCGCATGCCGATTTCCATGACCGGTATCGGCGTGATCACCATGCTCTCGCAATTGACCGGCGGCTATGCGCTGGCGGGTGGGGTGGCGGCGACGTTTGCGCTGGCCACGGCGTTTTGTGCGCCGCAGGTGTCACGGCTGGTGGACCGCTTCGGCCAGGGGCGAGTACTGCCTGTGGCAGCGCTGATCGGCGGGGGCGCGCTGCTGATGTTGCTGTTGTGCACCCGTTTGCAGGCGCCGACCTGGACGCTGTTTGTCTGTGCCGCACTGGCCGGTTGCATGCCGAGCATGTCGGCGATGGCGCGGGCGCGCTGGACCGAAATCTATCGCGGCCAGCCGCAGTTGCAGACCGCGTATGCGCTGGAGTCGGTGCTCGACGAAGTCTGCTTCATCGTCGGCCCGCCGTTGTCGGTGGGCTTGTGCGTCGGCGTGTTTCCCGAGGCCGGGCCGCTGGCAGCGTTGTTGATGCTGGCGATCGGCGTGACGGCGTTCGTCGCCCAGCGCAGCACCGAGCCGCCGGTGCATCCGCACGAATCGCAGCATCAGGGTTCGATCATTCGTTCGACCGACGTGCAATGGCTGCTGGCGTTGATGCTCGCCATGGGCGTGATTGTCGGCGTGGTGGATGTGGTCAGCGTCGCGTTCGCCCAGCAACAAGGTCAGCCAGCGGCGGCGAGCATCGTGCTGTCGGTGTACGCCATCGGTTCCTGCCTGGCCGGCATTGCCTTCGGTGCGATGCGCTCGAAGCTGCCGTTGCCGCGCCTGTTTCTCTACGGCGGTCTGGCGACAGCGGTGACCACTTTGCCGTTGCTGCTGGCGAGCAACATCTTCGGGTTGGCCGTCGCGGTGTTCATCGCCGGGCTGTTCTTCTCGCCGACCCTGATCGTGGCGATGGCGTTGATCGAACGCATCGTGCCGCCAGCCAAGCTCACTGAAGGCCTGACCTGGCTGGTGACCGGTCTGAGCATCGGCGTGGCCATCGGCGCTGCCGGTTCCGGCGCACTGGTGGATGCGTTCGGCGCCCGCAGCGGCTTCTGGCTGGCGATTGCCGCCGGGGCGGTGGTGCTGGGCTCTGCGGTGCAGAGCTTTCGTCACCTCAAATAATGCCGGTTACCAGCCCCGGCCCGAGTTCACCCAGAAGTTGACCGACAGCGACGTCGACACCGACTCCACCTGATGGAACCAGCCTTCGGGCAGGAACAGCAGGTCGCCGGCCTCCAGGGTCACGCGCAGGAACGTCACGTCGCGCGCGGCGGGGAAGCGTTCATAGTCCGGCGCATCCGGGTTGAAATCGCAGCCGTCCAGCCCACCTTCCGGCGCAGTGGACCAGGTGCCCAGCGCTTCGCGGTGGTGGGGCGCAGCGAGGGTGAATTTCTTCTGGCCCCAGACCTGGGCGAACAGGTTGTCGGAGTCGTCGCGGTGCAGCGGCGTCAGCGTGCCCTTGGGGCCGATCCAGATCCGTGGCGGGATGAACAGCGAGGCATCGAAGTAGGGCGGGTATTTGATCTGCTGCATCAGCGCGGCCGGCAGGATGTTGTTGCCCATGTACGCCGGCGGCTCGCCGTCAGCGCCCTTGACCGCCGGGCTGTCCAGCGAGGCGATGAAATCGGCCATCGAGGTGGAGCGGAAATCCCGTTCGGTGGAGAAGGTTTTCTTCACGTAATCGCCATGGCGGGTGATGCCTTGCAGTTCGGCGAAATGCACCAGCGACTCTTCGCGGCTGAGCTTGAACAGCGGCCAGTCGTGCAAGGCATTGCTGATGACCACCGGCGTGCCGAAGGGCAGGTAGCGCTCCTCGAATTCCTGGACTGACAACTCGCTGCGTGGCCGGCGCTCGACCACGGTCTGCACCGGTCGTGCGGCGGTGATGGTTTCACTGCGGCGTGGCGGTGTCGGGTAGCGCTTGTTCATGTCGACCTTCTGCGCCGGCGCACCACCATGGCGTGCATGGTCGATGATCTGCGGCAGCATCGTCGCCAGGCCCATGTTGCCGCCGATCTTCAGGCGCCCGCTGGCGAACAGTTCTTCGACGTTGGCGGTGCCGCTCATGATCCCGGCAAAATCGTTCGGCGCCACTTCAATGGTCACGTCCGGGTTCGGGTGTCGACCGGCCTCGGTGCGGGTGCTGGCCTTGACCTCGGACCAGCACGCCAGCTGTGGACCCAGCACGAATTGGAAAACGCCTTCGATGCCGACGGCA
Organism: Pseudomonas fitomaticsae; assembly: GCF_021018765.1. Classification (GTDB taxonomy): domain Bacteria; phylum Pseudomonadota; class Gammaproteobacteria; order Pseudomonadales; family Pseudomonadaceae; genus Aquipseudomonas; species Aquipseudomonas fitomaticsae. The sequence goes on from NZ_CP075567.1 coordinate 2,337,258, forward strand.
CCGGCATTGGCGAACAGCTTGCCCAGGATGGTCTGCAGGTCCACGGTGAATCCTCGTTGTTGTTTTGGCCTGAACGGTTAACGAGGGTTTGTGGGGGAAATTTAGCCACCGCCGACTAATTTGCCCGGCCGTTGATCCGTACCCTTTTGAAGAGACATTTTTTCGAGGGAAGCGTGGTGACCAAGTTGACCCTGCTGTGCCTGCCGTACTCCGGCGCCAGTGCCATGGTCTACAGCCGCTGGCGGCCGAAGCTGCCGCAATGGCTGCAACTGCAACCGGTGGAGCTGCCGGGGCGCGGCGCCCGGTTCGACGAACCGCTGCACACCGACATGCGCGTACTGGCGATGCAACTGGCCAGGGAATTGCGCCCGACGCTAAAGACCCCTTATGCGTTGTTCGGCCATAGCCTGGGCGCGCTGATGGCCTGCGAAATCGCCCATGCACTGCGGGCGCTGGGCTGCCCGGAACCGGTGGCGCTGTTCGCCTCGGGCACCGCTGCGCCGACCATGCGCGCCGATTACGACCGCGGTTTCGCCGACCCCAAGACCGACGCCGAGCTGATCGACCAGCTGCGCACGCTCAACGGCACCAGCGAGGAAGTACTGGCCAACGAAGAGTTGATGAGCCTGACCTTGCCGATCCTGCGCGCGGATTTCCTGTTGTGCGGCAAATTCCAGCCGTTGCAGCGCCCGCTGCTCAAATGCCCGGTGCATGTGCTCGGCGGCAAGGCCGACAAGGCCACCACCGAGCAATTGATCGGCTGGAGCAAGGAAACCTCGGGCAGCTTCTCGGTGGATATGCTGGCCGGCGGGCATTTCTTCATTCATGAGCACGAAGCCCGAGTGCTGAAGGTGATCAAGGATCAACTTGAGGTGCATCACCGACGCCATGCCATGGCTGCAACCGCCTGATCGCTGAAGCGACCTGTGGGAGCTCGCTCCCACAGGGTTTTGAGTACCGCTGAAATCCGCGCTTTACCTCCCCTCTGACACTTCTTCTCAATCGCTAATTTTTCCGGTCTGCATTCGTTTTATAGGGACGACGTGCCTTTGTGCTGCCTGCCTACTGATCCGGATGCCAAGAAATGAATGCAGAAGACTCCTTGAAACTCGCTCGCCGGTTTATCGGGTTGCCCCTGGAAAAGCGCCAGATGTTCCTGGCTGCCCTGGCGAAAGAAGGGGTGGATTTTTCCCGGTTCCCGATTCCCGCAGGCGTCGAGGCCGAGGATCGGCAGGCGCTGTCTTATGCCCAGCAACGCATGTGGTTCCTCTGGCATCTGGACCCGCAAAGCGGCGCCTACAACCTGCCGGCGGCGGTGCGCCTGACCGGTCGCCTGAATCAGGCCGCGCTGGAGCAAGCCTTCGCCAGCCTGATCGAACGCCACGAAACCCTGCGCACGGTGTTCCAGCAACAACCTGACGACAGCCTGCTGCAAGTGCCGCTGCAACAACCGCTGGACATCCAGCGCATCGATCTCAGCGATTTGCCTGCCGCCGAACGTGAAACCCGTGTGGCCGCTGCCGCGCAGGAGCAATCGCTACAGCCGTTCGACCTGGCCAACGGCCCGCTGCTGCGGGTGCGCCTGTTGCAACTGGCCGAGCAGGAACATGTGTTGCTGCTGACGCTGCACCACATCGTGTCCGATGGCTGGTCGATGAACGTACTGATCGACGAATTCTGCCGCTTCTATGACGCCCACGATCAGGGCCGTGCTGCCGAACTGCCGCCCCTGGCGGTGCAATACAGCGACTACGCCCTGTGGCAGCGCCGCTGGCTGGAAGCGGGTGAACAACAGCGTCAGCTCGACTACTGGCTGGCGCAGATGGGCGACGAACACCCGGTGCTGGAATTGCCGGTGGATCGCCCGCGTCCGGTGCTGCCGAGCAATCAGGGCCAGCGTCTGGAAAGCGTGGTGGACGCCGCGCTGGTCGAGCAATTGCGCGGCATCGCACGTCAGCACGGCGTGACGCTGTTCATGCTGTTGCTCGGCACCTTCAATATTCTGCTGCACCGTTACACCGGTCAGACCGATCTGCGCGTCGGCGTGCCGATCGCCAACCGCAACCGCCGGGAAATCGAAGGGCTGATCGGCTTCTTCGTCAACACCCAGGTGCTGCGTGTCGAGCTGGACGGCCAGACCTCGATCGCCGATCTGCTGCGTGATCTCAAGGAAACCGCCCTCGGCGCCCAGGCCCATCAGGACTTGCCGTTCGAACGTCTGGTCGAGGCGCTGAAACTGGAGCGCAGCCTGAGTTACAACCCGCTGTTCCAGGTGATGTACAACCACCAGCCGGAAGTCGCCGATGTCACCACACTCAAGGTCGGCAGCGGTCTGGAACTGGGCGTCATCGAGTGGGAAAGCCGCAGCACCCAGTTCGATCTGAGCCTGGATACCTACGAGAGGGGCGGGCAACTGCATGCGGCGTTCACCTACGCCACGGATCTATTCGAGCCTGAAACCATCGAGCGCATGGCGCGTCACTGGACGAACTTGCTGCGCAGCATCGTCAGCGATCCGCAGCAGCGCGTCGGTGACATCGTGCTGTTGGAAACGACCGAGCTGGAACAACTGACTCAGGACTGGGGCCGCCACGATACTCAATGGCCGAGCGAGCGCCCGGTGCATCAGCTGTTCGAAGCCCAGGCTGAACGGACGCCGGATGCCGTCGCGCTGATTTTCGACGGCCAGCGACTGACTTACGCCCAGCTCAACGCCCGGGCCAATCGCCTGGCGCGCACGCTGCTGGCGCAAGGTGTCGGCCCGGACGTGCTGGTGGGAGTGGCGGTGGATCGCGGACTGGAACTGATCGTCGCCATCCTCGCCGTGCTCAAGGCCGGTGGCGCCTATGTGCCGCTGGATCCGCAATACCCGCGTGATCGCCTGCTGTGCATGATCGAAGACAGCGGCAGCCGCTTGCTGCTGACCCAAAGCCATTTGCTCGACCGTCTGCCGGTGCCGCAGAACGTCCAGAGCCTGTGTCTGGATCAGGCCGAAGTCTGGACCCACACCGATGAACGCAACCCGCAACGCGCCGTGTGGGCCGATAACCTCGCTTACGTGATGTTCACCTCCGGCTCGACCGGTCGCCCGAAAGGCGTCGGCATCAGCCACGGTGCCCTGAGCAAACACGCGTTCGCCTCGCAGCATTATTACGACCTGAGCGCCACCGATTGCGCGCTGCAATTTGCGACCTTCAACTTCGATGCCTTCGGCGAGCAGCTGTTCGGCCCGCTGACCTGCGGCGCCTCGGTGGTGCTGCGCGGCAACGAAGTGTGGGACAGCGAAACCCTGTACCGGAACATCGTTGAACACGGCATCACGGTCATGGACCTGACCACCGCTTACTGGAACATGATCGCCAAGGAATTCGCCGCCGCCGGCCCGCGTGACTACGCGGCGCTGCGTCAGGTGCACAGCGGTGGCGAAGCGATGCCGCCGGAAGGCGTGCAGGCCTGGCGTCAGGCCGGGCTCGAGCACGTCAGACTGCTCAACACCTACGGCCCGACCGAAGCCACCGTCACTGCGACCACCCTCGATTGCAGCGACTACGTGTTCGGTCGCCAGCCGTTGCCGCTGACAATGCCGATCGGTCAACCGCTGCCGGGCCGTCACACCTATCTGCTGGATGCCGATGGCCAGCCGACCCCGGTCGGTGTGGTCGGTGAGCTGCTGATCGGCGGCGAGTTGCTCGCACGCGGTTACTTCCAGCGTGCCGATCTGACTGCCGAACGCTTCATTCCCGATCCGTTTTCCAAGAGCGGCGCGCGCCTGTATCGCACCGGCGACCTGGCGCGCTACAACGCCCTCGGCCAGATCGAATACGTCGGCCGCGTTGACCATCAAGTGAAGATCCGTGGTTTCCGTATCGAGCTGGGCGAGGTCGAAGCGCGCCTGCTGGAACTGAACGACGTCAGCGAAGCCGTGGTGCTGGCGGTGCAGGGCGGCAGCAGCCTGCAACTGGTGGCCTACGTGGTGCCGAAGCAAACGTCGGTGGTTGCAGCGAACGCCGATGAGCAAGGCGCGGCGCGGGAAGCGATCAAGGCACAGCTCAAGGACAGCCTGCCGGACTACATGGTGCCGACGCAGCTGTTGTTCCTCGCCGAACTGCCCCTGAGCCCGAACGGCAAACTGGACCGCAAGGCCTTGCCGGCGCCGGACGCCAGCCAGATGCAGCAGGCGTTCGTCGCGCCGCGCAGCGAGCTGGAGCAGAAAATCGCCGGCATCTGGCAGGACGTGCTCAAGCTCGAACAGGTCGGCCTCACCGACAACTTCTTCGAACTGGGCGGCGACTCGATCATCTCGATACAGGTGGTCAGCCGCTCGCGTCAGGCCGGGATTCATTTCAGCCCCCGCGACCTGTTCCAGCACCAGACCGTGCAAGGCCTGGCCAGTGTGGCGCAGCAGGGCAGCGGTAGCGTGAGCATCGATCAGGGGCCGGTGACCGGCGAGCTGCCGTTGCTGCCGATCCAGCAAGTGTTCTTCGAGGACCCGATTCCCCAGCGTCACCACTGGAACCAGGCGGTGCTGCTGCGCAGTCATCAAACCCTGAACGCCGAAGCACTGCTGCAAGCGCTGAACGCCTTGATCGCGCATCACGACGGCCTGCGTTCGCGCTTCGTCGAAAGCGTCGAAGGCTGGCGTGCCGAAGTCGCGCCGGTTGCGCACGATCCGGAACTGTTGTGGACCGCCGACAAGCTGGCCGACCGCGAACTGCAAGCGCTGTACGCCAAGGCCCAACAAAGCCTGAACCTGCAAAACGGCCCGCTGCTGCGCGCCGTACTGGCGACCGTCGCCGATGGCAGTCAGCGTCTGTTGCTGGCCGTGCACCACCTGGTGGTGGACGGTGTTTCGTGGCGGATTCTGCTGGAAGACCTGCAACTGGCTTATCAACAGGCTGCGCAAAAAACTGCAATCAAACTGCCGGCGAAAACCAGTGCCTACAAGACCTGGGGCGAGCATCTGCAAGCCTATGCCGCGACCGAGGCGCTGCAGGCTGAACTGGGATTCTGGAAGCAACAACTCGACGGCGCGGCACTGGATCTGCCGTGCGACAACCCGCAGGGCAGTCTGCAAAGCCGCCACGCCCTGGTGCTGCACAGCCGCCTCGACAAGACTTTCACCCAGCAATTGCTGCAACAGGCGCCAGCGGCTTATCGCACGCAGGTCAACGATCTGCTGCTGACAGCACTGGCGCGGGTGATCAGCCGCTGGACCGGCCAGGCCGACACCCTGATTCAGCTGGAAGGCCACGGCCGCGAAGACCTGTTCGACGACGTCGATCTGACCCGCACCGTCGGCTGGTTCACCAGTCTGTTCCCGGTGCGCCTGACCCCGAAGGATTGCGTGGTGGCGGCGATCAAGCAGATCAAGGAACAACTGCGGGCGATTCCGAACAAGGGCATCGGTTTCGGTGTGCTGCGCCATCTGGGCGACGCGTCCACCCAGGCCAGCCTCAAGGCGCTGGCGATGCCGCGCATTACCTTCAACTACCTCGGCCAGTTCGACGGCAGCTTCGATGCCGAGGACGGTGCGCTGTTCAGCCCGGCCGGTGAAAGCGCCGGGCTGGAGCAAAGCCTCGACGCGCCGCTGGACAACTGGCTGGGCGTCGAAGGTCAGGTCTACGACGGCGAACTCGACCTGCGCTGGACCTTCAGCCGCGAGCAATTCAACGAGGCGACCATCGCCCGCCTGGCTGAGGATTACGAACGTGAACTCCAGGCGCTGATCAGCCATTGCTGCGACGCGAGCTCGATGGGCGTGACGCCGTCGGACTTCCCGCTGGCGCACATCGATCAGGCGCAACTGGACGCGATCCCGGTGCCGGCCGCCGGCATCGAAGACATTTATCCGCTGTCGCCGATGCAGCAGGGCATGCTGTTCCACACCTTGTACGAACAGGGCACCGGCACTTACATCAACCAGTTGTGTGTCGATGTCGACGGCCTCGATCCCGAGCGTTTCCGCGCGGCGTGGCAAGCGACCATGGACGCCCACGACATCCTGCGCAGCGGCTTTATCTGGCAGGGCGAATTGCAGGAACAACTGCAAATCATCCATCGCCAACTGGCGCTGCCGTACGCGCTGCTCGACTGGCGCGAGCGCAGCGACATCGCCCAGGCCCTCAAGGATTTCACCGCCGCCGATCTGGCCGAAGGGTTCGACCTGACCCGGGCCGGGCTGCTGCGCGTGACCCTGATCCGCACCAGCGACAGCCGTCATCACCTGATCTTCACCAACCATCACATCCTGATGGACGGCTGGAGCAGCGCGCAGATGCTCGGCGAGGTCCTGCAACGTTATGCCGGCCAGCAACCACCGCGTCCGGTCAGCCGTTACTCGGATTACATCCAGTGGCTGCAACGTCAGGACGCGGCGGTCAGCGAAGCATTCTGGCTGCAACAACTGGCGGATTTCCACGAGCCGACGGTGCTCGCGCAGGCTGCGGCCGGCGGTGGCGAGGTGCGCAGTGAAGTCGGTCATTTGCTCAAGCATTACGACCTCGAGGCTTCGCGCACCCGTCGTTTGAACGCGTTTGCCCGTGAGCAGAAAGTCACCGTCAATACCCTGGTGCAAGCCGCGTGGCTGTTGCTGTTGCAGCGTTACACCGGCAGCGCCTGCGTGGCGTTCGGCACCACCGTGGCCGGGCGTCCGGCGGAACTGGTGGGGATCGAGCAGCAGGTCGGCCTGTTCATCAATACCTTGCCGGTGATCGCCGGCAGTCGTCCGGATCAGACCGTGGCCGCGTGGCTGGCGGCGGTGCAGGCGCAGAACCTGTCGCTGCGCGAATTCGAACACACGCCGCTGGCGAGCATTCAGCGTTGGGCCGGGCAGGGCGGCGAGTCGCTGTTCGACACGCTGCTGGTGTTCGAGAACTTCCCGATCTCCGAGGCGCTGCAACACGGCACCGCCCAGGGCGTGGTGTTCGGCGAAGTCGCCAACCAGGATCAGACCCACTATCCGCTGACCCTCGGTGTGACGCTGGGCGAAACCCTGGCGCTGCACATGAGCTTCGACCAGGCGCATTTCAGCGTCGCCACCGTCGAGCGTCTGAGCGCGCAGTTGCTGCACCTGTTGGAGCAGTTCGCCGAATCCGCCGAACGTCGTCTCGGTGAAATCGCCCTGGCCACGACCGACGAACATGCGCGGCAACAGGCGCAGAACCATCCGCAGGCGTACCCGGCCGATATCGCCGTGCACCAGCGCTATGCCCGCTTGGCCGCGCAACAACCGGATCGCACGGCGGTCATTTTTGATGGCAAGCATTACAGCTACGGCGAACTCGACGCCCGGGCCAACCGTCTGGCCCATGAACTGGTGGCCCGTGGCGTGCGCGCCGAAGTGCGGGTCGGCGTGGCGATGCCGCGCGGCGAAGGGCTGATCGTTGCCTTGCTGGCGGTGCTCAAGGCCGGCGGCGCCTATGTGCCGCTGGACACCAGCTACCCGCGCGAGCGTCTGGCGTACCTGATGCAGGATTCCGGTCTGGCGCTGCTGCTGACCGATTCCCGAGTGTCGGCACAACTGCCGATCGACGAGGCCATGAGCGTGCTGGAACTGGATCGCCTCGACCTCAGCGGCCATTCGGTGCAGGCACCGGCGGTGACGATCGATCCGGACAATCTGGCCTACGTGATCTACACCTCCGGTTCCACCGGCAATCCGAAAGGCGTCAGCGTCACCCACGGGCCGCTGGCGATGCACTGCCTGGCCATCGGTGAGCGCTATGAAATGCGCGACAGCGATTGCGAATTCCATTTCATGTCGTTCGCCTTCGACGGTGCCCATGAACGCTGGCTGACCAGCCTGACTCACGGCGGCTCGCTGCTGATCCGCGACGACAGCCTGTGGACGCCGGAGCAGACCTACAACGCAATGATCGAGCACGGTGTGACCGTGGTCGCGTTCCCGCCGGTGTACCTGCAACAACTGGCCGAACACGCCGAACGCGTGGGCAATCCACCGCAGGTGCGGATCTACTGCTTCGGCGGCGATGCGGTGCCGAATGCGAGTTTCGAGCGCGTCAAACGCGCGCTGAACCCGGAATACATCATCAACGGCTACGGCCCGACCGAAACGGTAGTCACGCCGCTGATCTGGAAGGCCGGTCGCGATGTGCCGTGCGGCGCCGCCTATGCGCCGATCGGCAGCCGCATCGGCGACCGCAGCGCCTACGTGCTCGACGCCGACCTGAACCTGTTGCCGCAAGGCATGGCCGGCGAGCTGTATCTGGGTGGCAGCGGCGTGGCCCGTGGTTACCTGAATCGTCCGGCGATGACCGCCGAGCGTTTTGTCGCGGACCCGTTCAGCGCGACCGGTGGCGTGCTGTACCGCACCGGCGACCTGGTGCGCCAGCGTGCCGACGGCACTTTCGATTATCTGGAGCGCATCGACAATCAGGTAAAGATCCGTGGTTTCCGCATCGAACTGGGCGAGATCGAAGCCAGCCTGCAAGCCCTCGACGGCGTGCGCGAAGCGGTGGTCGTGGCCCAGGAAAGCGCCGGCAGCAAACGGCTGGTGGCGTACGTGGTCGGCGACTCGCAACAGGCGGATTTCGCCGAGCAACTGCGGGCGCAACTCAAGGCCAGCTTGCCGGCGCACATGGTCCCGGCTTACGTGCTGACCCTTGAGCGCATGCCGCTGACACCGAACGGCAAACTCGATCGCAAGAACCTGCCCAAACCTGACGTCAGCCAGTTGCAGCAAACCTACGTGGCGCCGCAAAGCGCGCTTGAGCAGCAACTGGCAACGATCTGGCAGGACGTGCTGAAGCTGGAACGCGTGGGTCTGACCGACAACTTCTTCGAACTGGGCGGCGATTCGATCATCTCGATCCAGGTGGTCAGCCGCGCCCGTCAGGCCGGGTTGCGCTTTACGCCGAAAGATTTGTTCCAGCACCAGACCATTCAGGCGCTGGCCAATGTGGTGCAGACCGGTGAGCCGGTGCAGCAGATCGATCAGCGACCGGTGACTGGCGAAACCGCGCTGCTGCCGATTCATCAGTGGTTCTTCGCCCAGCCGATTCCCGACCGTCATCACTGGAACCAGTCGGTGATGCTCAAGACCGCTCAGCCGTTGGATGCTTCCGTTCTTGAGCAAGCCCTGGATGCGCTGGTCGTGCATCACGACAGCCTGCGCCTGGACTTTGCCGAGCAAACGCAGGGCTGGACGGCGCAGTACCGCGATGTCGCAACCCAGGCCGGTGAAACCGTGCTGTGGCAAGTCGAGGTCGCCGATCTGGCGGCGCTTGAGGTGCTGGGTAATCAGGCCCAGCGCAGCCTGCAACTGAGCGGCGGTTCGCTGATCCGTGCGGTGCTGGCGAATCTGGCCGATGGCAGCCAGCGTCTGTTGCTGGTGGTCCATCACCTGGTGGTGGATGGCGTGTCGTGGCGGATTCTGTTCGAAGACCTGCAAAGCGCTTACCGGCAGATCCAGTCGGGGGCGGCCGTGCAGCTGCCGGCCAAGACCAGCGCCGTGAAAGCCTGGACCGAGGCGTTGCAGGACTATGCCGGCAGTGCGTCGCTGCAAGCCGAACTGGGCTTCTGGCAGCAACAGCTGCAAGGCGCATCCAACGCGTTGCCGTGCGACAACCCGCAGGGTGGTCAGCAACATTGCCAGGCACTGGCGATCCGCACGCCGCTGGACAAGACCCTGACCCGCCAACTGTTGCAAGAGGCCCCGGCGGCCTACCGCACGCAGGTCAACGATCTGCTGCTGACCGCGCTGGCGCGAGTGATGGTGCGCTGGACCGGTGACGACAACGTGCTGGTGCAACTGGAAGGACACGGTCGTGAAGACCTGTTCGATCACGTCGACCTGACCCGCACCGTGGGTTGGTTCACCAGCCTGTTCCCGGCAAAACTGACCCCGACCGCTGACCTCGGCGCCTCGCTGAAACAGATCAAGGAGCAGTTGCGGGCGATCCCGAACAAAGGCATCGGCTTCGGTGCCCTCGCGCATCTGGGCGATGACCACGCCCGGGCCACCCTGCAAGCGCTGCCGACGCCGCGTCTGACCTTTAACTATCTGGGCCAGTTCGACGGCAGTTTCGAGGCCGGCGATGAAGCGCTGTTCGTGCCGACCAGCGAATCCGGTGGCGAAGAAGTCAATATGCAAGGCCCGCTGGGCAGTCCCCTGGCCCTCGACGGCAAGGTGTTCAACGGTGAGCTGGACCTGAGCTGGACGTTTAGCCGCGAGATGTTCGAACCGGCGACTATCCAGCGTCTGGCCGACGATTACCTGCAAGAACTGACCGCGCTGATCGCCCATTGCTGCGACAGCGCCAACCGTGGCGTGACCCCGTCGGACTTCCCGCTGGTGAGCCTGACCCAGGCCCAGCTCGACGTACTGGCGCCACAGCCGCAGACCATCGACGACATCTACCCGCTGTCGCCGATGCAGCAGGGCATGCTGTTCCACACCTTGCTCGAACACGGCAATGGCGACTACATCAACCAGATGCGTCTGGACGTCGATGGTGTCGACCCGCAGCGGTTCCGCGCCGCGTGGCAAGCGGTGGTGGATGCCCATGACATCCTGCGTACCGGCTTCGTCTGGCAGGGCGATCTGGAGCAGCCGGTGCAAGTGGTGCAGCGTCAGCTCGAAGTACCGTTCCGCGTACTCGACTGGAACGGTCAGACTGACCTCGATGCCGCGCTGAAAAAACTCGCCGACGAAGAACGTGCCCAAGGCCTCGACCTGACCCGCGCACCGTTGCTGCGTCTGGTGCTGGTGCGCATCGCTGAAAACCGTCATCACCTGATCTACACCAACCATCACATCCTGATGGACGGCTGGAGCAGCGCGCAGTTGCTCGGCGAAGTACTGCAGCATTACAGCGGCGAAGCGGTGCCGCGTCCGACCGGACGTTACCGCGATTACATCGCCTGGCTGCAGCGTCAGGACGCTGCGACCGCCGAAGCCTACTGGCTGGCGGCGCTGGGTAATCTGCAAGAGCCGACGCGTCTGGCCGATGCCATCGCGCGGCCGAATGCCGGTCTGCCTAGCGTCGGTTATGGCGATCATTTCCAGGTGCTCGATGCCGGTCTGACTCAGCGTCTGGGCGAGTTCGCCCGGGCCTCGAAAGTCACCGTCAACACCCTGGTGCAAGCCGCATGGCTGCTGCTGTTGCAGCGCTACACCGGCAAGGATTGCGTGGCGTTCGGCGCCACCGTCGCCGGGCGTCCGGCGGATCTGCCGGGGGCCGAGCAACAGGTCGGTCTGTTCATCAACACCTTGCCGGTGATCGCCGCGCCACAAGCGCAGCAGAGCCTGGCCAGCTGGCTGCAAGGCGTGCAGGCGCAGAACCTGGCGCTGCGCGAGTTCGAACACACGCCGCTGGCGCAGATCCAGCGCTGGGCCGGGCAGGGCGGTGACGCGCTGTTCGACAGCCTGATGGTGTTCGAGAACTACCCGATTGCCGAGGCGCTGGAGCAGGGCGCGCCACAGGGCCTGCGATTCGGTCCGGTGGAGAACCACGAACAGACCAACTACCCGTTGACCCTGCTGGTGCATCTGGGCGCCGAGCTGTCGGTGCACTTCAGCTACCAGCGCGACCGTTTCGCCGACGTCGGTGTGGCGCAACTGGGCGCGCACTTGCAGCGTTTGCTTGAGCAGATGACCGAGGCGGGCGAGCGTTCGCTCAGCCAATTGCACCTGATCGAGACGGCGCCGGTTTCCACCGATTTCGTCACCGAGCTGTGCATTCACCAGCGCATCACCCGCCAGGTCGCCGCGACCCCGGATGCGCTGGCCGTGACCTTCGCCGACACGCAGCTGACTTACGCCGAACTGGACGCCCGGGCCAACCGCCTGGCGCACAAGTTGATCGAACTCGGCGTCGGCCCGGAAGTGCGGGTGGGCGTGGCGTTGCCGCGTTCCGAGCAGTTGCTGATTGCACTGCTGGCGGTGCTCAAGGCCGGCGGCGCCTACGTGCCGCTGGACCCGGATTACCCGGCCGACCGCGTGGCCTACATGCTCGAAGACAGCCGTGCGCGAGTGTTGCTGACTGAGCAGGAACTGGCGGCCACATTGACCGTGCCCTGCGAGACTCAAGTGTTGTTGCTGGATCAGATCGCGCTGGATGGCTATCCGGCTCAGGCGCCGCAAACCGCCGTGACGCCGGACAACCTCGCCTACGTGATCTACACCTCCGGTTCTACCGGCAAGCCGAAAGGCGTGGCGATTGCCCATCGCAACGTCATGGCACTGATCGACTGGTCGGCGAAGGTCTACCGCCGCGAAGACATTCAAGGCGTGCTGGCCTCGACCTCGGTGTGCTTCGACCTGTCGGTGTGGGAACTGTTTGTGACTTTGGCCAACGGCGGGTCGCTGATCATTGCCCGCAACGCGCTGGAACTGCCGCAACTGCCGGCGCGGGATCGGGTGCGCCTGATCAACACCGTGCCGTCGGCGATCAACGCATTGCAGCGCGCCGGGCAGATTCCGCCGGGTGTGCGGATCATCAACCTGGCGGGCGAACCGCTCAAGCAAGGGCTGGTGGACGCGCTTTATCAGCAGTCGACGGTCGAGCATGTCTACGACCTGTACGGCCCGTCGGAAGACACCACTTACTCGACCTGGACCCGCCGCACCGCCGGTGGTCAGGCGCGCATCGGCCGGGCGCTGGATAACTCCGCCAGCCACTTGCTCGATGCCGATCTGCAAGCGGTGCCGCAAGGTGTGTCGGCCGAGTTGTACCTGTCCGGGGCCGGTGTCACGCGCGGTTACCTGGGCAAAGCGGCGATGACCGCCGAGAAGTTTGTGCCCAATCCGTTCGCCTGTAATGGCGAGCGTCTCTACCGCACCGGCGACCTGATTCGTCAGCGCGAGGACGGGGCGCTTGAGTACATGGGCCGGATCGACCATCAGGTGAAAATCCGTGGTTTCCGTATCGAACTGGGCGAAATCGAAGCGCGACTGTTGGCGCAACCGGGCATCAGCGAGGCGGCCGTGCTGGCCGTCGAAGCCGAGGGCGGCGCGCAACTGGTCGCCTATGTGGTCGCTCCACAACTGGACGTGTACGACGGTGAAGCGCAGCGCCAACTGCGCGACGGACTAAAGACTGGCCTCAAGTCTTCGTTACCTGACTACATGATTCCCGCGCACCTGCTGTTCCTTGAGCAGTTGCCCCTGACCCCCAACGGCAAGCTCGACCGCAAGGCGCTGCCGGCGGTGGATGCCAGCCAGATGCAGGCCGCGTATGTCGCGCCGCAATCGGAGCTTGAGCAACAGGTCGCGGCAATCTGGCAGCAAGTGCTCACCGTGGAACGCATCGGTCTGAACGATCACTTCTTCGAACTCGGCGGGCACTCGCTGCTGGCGGTCAATGTCGTGTCGCGCATCGCCCTCGAAATGGGCCTGACGCTGACGCCGCAACTGCTATTCCAGCACCCCGTCCTCGGCGACTTTGTCGCTCGACTCGATACAGGAGGCGGGGCAATCAACGAACAGAAACTGAACAAGCTGGAAGCCCTGCTTGACGATATGGAGGAGTTCTGATGGACACGAGTGTTGCTTTGAGGATTGCCAAGCGCTTTATCACTCTGCCGCTGGACAAACGTAAGCTCTACCTGGAAAAGATGCTCGAAGAGGGCGTCTCGCCGGCCAACCTGCCGATTCCGGAAACTCGCTCAAGCTTCGAGGCGATCCCGCTGTCCTACGCCCAGGAACGCCAGTTGTTCCTGTGGCAGATGGACCCGCACAGCACCGCGTATCACATTCCCAGCGCCCTGCGGTTGAAGGGCCGGCTGGATGTCGCGGCGCTGGAGCGCAGTTTCAACGCCGTGGTCGCCCGCCACGAAAGCCTGCGCACCACGTTCGTCGAGCAGGGCGAAACCTTCTGCCAGAAGGTTCACCCGCAGATGCCGCTGAGCATCACGGTCGAGGCGTTGGCGCCCGGTCTGGACGCCGATGCTGAGATCAAGGCTTTCGTCGAGAACGAAACCGCGCGTCCGTTCAACCTGCAACAGGGCCCGTTGCTGCGGGTGTCGTTGCTCAAGGTCGGCGAAGACGATCACGTGTTGGCGTTGATTCAGCACCACATCATCTCCGATGGCTGGTCGATGCAAGTGCTGGTCGGCGAGCTGATCAAGCATTACGCCGCCGACACCAGCGGCCAGTCCCTGAGCCTGCCGCCGCTGGACGTGCAATACGCCGACTACGCGATCTGGCAACGTCACTGGCTGGAGGCCGGCGAGCGTGAGCGGCAACTGAAATACTGGATCGACACCCTCGGCGGCGAACAGCCGGTGCTGGAGTTGCCGATCGATCATCCGCGCCCGGCGGTGCAAAGCTTCCGTGGTGCGCGCCTCGATCTGAACCTGCCGACGGCGCTGGGTGATGCCCTCAAGCAACTGGCCCAGCGCGAAGGCGCGAGTCTGTTCATGGTGCTGCTGGCGTCGTTCCAGGCGTTGCTGCACCGCTACAGCGGCCAGTCGCAGATTCGAGTCGGCGTGCCGACCGCCAACCGCAACCGGGTGGAAACCGAAGGCCTGATCGGCTTCTTCGTCAACACCCAGGTGCTGAGTGCGGACGTCCACGGGCAACTGCCGTTCAGTCAACTGCTGGCCCAGGTCAAGCAATCGGCGATGGCGGCCCAGGCGCATCAGGATCTGCCGTTCGAGCAACTGATCGAAGCCCTGCAACCGGAACGCAGCCTGAGCCACAGCCCGGTGTTCCAGGTGATGTACAACCACCAGGCGGTCAACGACCAGACCCAGCGTCAGAGCCAGGTGCAACTGCCGCAACTGAGTGTCGAAGACATCGTCTGGGAAGGCCGCACCGCGCAGTTCGACCTGACCCTCGGCACCTACGAATCCAGCGAAGGTGTGGCGGCGGAACTGACTTACGCCACCGACCTGTTCAAACCGCAAACCATCGAGCGTCTGGCACGCCACTGGCTGAACCTGCTGCACGGCATCGTCGCCGCGCCGAATCAGCGTGTCGGCGAACTGCCGCTGCTGGAAACCACCGAACATCAAGTGCTGTTGCAGGACTGGAAACGTGTGGTCGATCACGCAGCGCCAGCGCCGTGCGTGCAGCAACGCATTGCCCTGCAAGCCGGGCAAACGCCTGACGCCACCGCGCTGATCATTGGCGAAGACCAACTGACTTACGGCCAGTTGAATGCCCGCGCCAACCAGCTCGCGCACAAGCTGATCGAGTTGGGCGTCGGCCCGGATCGACTGGTCGGCATCGCCGTCGAGCGCAGCGTCGAAATGATCGTCGGCCTGCTGGCGATCCTCAAGGCCGGCGGCGCTTATGTGCCGCTGGACCCGGCGTATCCGGAAGACCGTCTGGCCTACATGATCGAGGACAGCGGCATCGAATTGCTGCTGACCCAATCGCACTTGCAGACGCTGCTGCCGATCCCGGCCGGCCTTGCCACGGTGTTGCTGGATCAACCGCAGGACTGGCTGGCGGCATACCCGACCACCGCGCCTGACGTGGCCGTGAACGGCGAGCATCTGGCCTACACGATTTACACCTCCGGCTCGACCGGCAAGCCTAAAGGCGTGATGGTCCGTCACGCGGCCCTGAGCAACTTTGTCGCGAGCATGGTCGAGCAACCGGGCATCGCTGCGGCGGATCGCATGCTGTCGCTGACCACGTTCTCGTTCGATATTTTCGGCCTGGAAATCTACGGCCCGCTGCTGGCCGGCGCCGCTGTGGTGCTGACCGGCAAGGACGTGCATCAGGATCCGCAAGCGGTGCTCGAACTGATCGACCGCCACGGCGTGACGATGCTGCAAGCCACGCCTTCGACCTGGCGTATGCTGCTGGACAACGAACACGCCGCGACTCTCGACGGCCGCACGTTCCTGTGTGGCGGTGAAGCGCTGCCTCAGGAACTGGCGCAACGCATGCTGGCGCGCTCGCCGAAGGTCTGGAACCTCTACGGCCCGACCGAAACCACGATCTGGTCGGCGCTGCATCCGCTGAGCGTCGAGAACAGCCGTCCATTCCTCGGCAAACCGATCGACAACACCGCGCTGTACATCCTCGGCAGCGATCTGGAACTCAATCCGCTCGGCGCGCCGGGCGAGTTGCTGATCGGTGGCGATGGCCTGGCGCGGGGTTACTTCCAGCGTCCTGCGCTGACCGCCGAACGCTTTGTGCCGGATCCGTTCTCGACCACCGGCGAGCGTCTGTATCGCACCGGCGACCTGACCCGTTACCGCGCCGAAGGCGTGATCGAATACATCGGGCGGATCGACCATCAGGTGAAAATCCGTGGTTTCCGCATCGAGCTGGGCGAAATCGAAGCGCGCCTGCTGGCGCTCGACAGCGTGCGCGAAATCGTGGTCGTCGCCCAGGACGGACCGACAGGCCCGCAACTGGTGGGCTACGTGGTGCCGACGTCCGGCGAGGTGCTGGATGCCGACGGTGAAGCCGCGTTGCGCGCTGCGCTCAAGGCCAGCCTCAAGGCGCAATTGCCGGAATACATGGTGCCGGCGCACTTGCTGTTCCTCGCGCAACTGCCGCTGACCCCCAACGGCAAAGTCGATCGCAAGGCCTTGCCGGCGCCGGATGCCACCCAGTTGCAGTCGACTTACATTGCGCCGCAGACCGCCACCCAGCACACCGTCGCCGAAATCTGGCAAGCGGTGCTGAAACTGGAGCAGGTGGGGCTGGGCGACAACTTCTTTGAACTCGGCGGCCATTCGCTGCTGGTGACCCAGGTCGTTTCCCGGGTGCGTCAGGCGCTCAACGTGCAAGTGCCGCTGCGTACCTTGTTCGAACACAGCACGCTGGTGGACTTCGTCGCCGCTCTCGGCGTGGAGCAGGCACATCAAGAGCCGCCGATTATTGCGTTGCCGCGTCTGCAACCGCTGACGCTGTCCTACGCTCAGGAACGTCAGTGGTTCCTCTGGCAACTGGAGCCGACCAGCACCGCTTACCACGTGCCGGCCGCACTGCGCCTGCGCGGTGAACTGGACCTGCCGGCGTTGCAGCGCAGCTTCGATGCACTGATCGCCCGCCACGAATCCCTGCGTACCTGCTTTGTCGAGGAGCAGGGCCAGACCCTGCAAGTGATCCAGGCTCAGGCATCGCTGAACATCGCCGTCGAAACCATCGACCGCGAGCTGGACGACTCCGCGCTGCAAGCCCTGGTCGCTGCCGAAACCCTGCACCTGTTCGATTTGCAGAAAGGCCCGCTGCTGCGGGTCAAACTGCTGCGCCTGGCGGCCGATGACCACGCGCTGATCATCACCTTGCACCACATCGTGTCCGATGGCTGGTCGATGGGCATTATGGTCAACGAACTAGTGGCGTTGTATGCCGCCCACAGCGAAGGCAAGACCGCACAGTTGCCGGCATTGCCGGTGCAGTACGCCGACTACGCGGTGTGGCAGCGCCAGTGGATGGACGCCGGTGAACGCGAGCGCCAACTGAGTTACTGGACCGCACAACTGGGCGACGGCGATCAGCCATTGCTGGAGCTGCCGACCGACCGTCCGCGTCCGCCGGAGCAAAGCTACCGGGGCGCGCGTCAGGACATCCCGCTGAGCGCCGAACTGGCCGCTGGCCTCAAGCAGGTCGCACAACGGGAAAACGTCACCCTGTTCGCGCTGCTGCTGGCGTCGTTCCAGACCCTGCTGCACCGTTACAGCGGTCAGGCCGACATTCGCGTCGGCGTGCCGGTGGCCAACCGTAACCGGGTCGAGACCGAAGGCCTGATCGGCTTCTTCGTCAACACTCAAGTGCTGAAAGCCGAGTTCGACAGCCAGCAGAGCTTCCGCAGCCTGCTGCAGCAAGTGAAGAACACCGTGCTCGGTGCCCAGGCCCATCAGGACCTGCCGTTCGAGCAACTGGTCGATGCGCTGCAACCGGAGCGCAGCCTGAGCCACAGTCCGCTGTTCCAGGTGCTGCACAACCACCAGAGCCAGGCCCGTCAGGCCGAAGGCGCGACGCGTCTGCCGAAGATCGAGATCGAAGGCCTGAGCTGGGTGTCGCACACCGCGCAGTTCGACCTGACCCTCGACACTTTCGAGTCGGCGGACAACGTCTGGGCCGAACTGACCTACGCCACCGACCTGTTCGACGCGGTGACCATGGAACGTCTGGCGCAGCACTGGACGAATCTGCTGCACGGCATCGTCGCCGATTGCGCACAGCGCATCGCCGAACTGCCGCTGCACGAGGCGGCCGAACGCCAGGCCACGCTGTTGCAATGGAACCCGGCCGTGGCCGATTTCCCGAGCGAGGCGTGCCTGCATCAATTGATCGAAGCGCAGGCTGCGCGTGCGCCGCAAGCGGTGGCCGTGACTTACGGCGAACAGACCTTGAGCTATGGCGAGCTCAACAGCCGCGCCAACCAGTTGGCCCACAAGCTGATTGCCAGCGGTGTCGGGCCGGACGTGCGCGTCGGTCTGGCGGTGGAGCGCAGCCTGGAAATGCTCGTCGGGCTGCTGGCGATTCTCAAGGCCGGCGGCGCCTATGTGCCGCTCGACCCGACGTACCCGGAAGATCGTCTGGCCTATATGATCGGCGACAGCGGCATTGGCCTGCTGTTGACCCAGAGTCATCTGCTCGGCCGTCTGCCAGTGCCGGACTCGGTGCGCAGCGTGATGCTCGATCAGGAACGCGACGGTCTCGAAGGCTACAGCGACGCCAACCCGCAGGTGCGCATGAGCCCAGACAACCTGGCTTACGTGATCTACACCTCCGGTTCCACCGGTCAGCCGAAAGGCACCTTGCTCGCCCATCACAACGTGCTGCGCCTGTTCAAGGCCACCGATGCCTGGTTCGATTTCGGCCCGCAGGATGTCTGGAGCCTGTTCCATTCCTACGCGTTCGACTTCTCGGTCTGGGAGATCTTCGGTGCGCTGCTGTACGGCGGCAAACTGGTGGTGGTGCCGTACGAGACCAGCCGTTCGCCGGAAGATTTCTACGCCTTGCTGTGCCGTGAAGGGATCACCGTCCTCAACCAGACGCCGTCGGCGTTCAAGCAACTGATGCAAGTGGCGTGCGCCCCGGAACACGCGGCGGCGCAACCGGCCCTGCGTTACGTGGTGTTCGGCGGCGAGGCGCTGGAGGTCAAGAGCCTGCGCCCATGGTTCGAGCGCTTTGGCGATCAGGCCCCGCAACTGATCAACATGTACGGCATCACCGAAACCACGGTCCACGTGACCTGGCGCCCGATCTCACTGGCCGATCTGCAACGCGATGCCAGCAGCCCGATCGGCGAGCCGATTCCGGACTTGTCCTGGTACTTGCTCGACGGCGACCTGAACCCGGTGGCCAAGGGTTGCATCGGCGAGCTGTACGTCGGTCGCGCCGGTCTGGCCCGGGGTTATCTGAACCGTCCGGACCTGACCACGCTGCGCTTCATTCCCGATCCGTTTGCCGCCGATGGCGGGCGTCTGTACCGCACCGGCGACCTGGCGCGCTATCGCGCCGACGGCGTGATCGAATACATCGGCCGGATCGACCATCAGGTGAAGATTCGCGGCTTCCGCATCGAACTCGGCGAGATCGAAGCGCAGCTGCTCGAACAGGTCGCCGTGCGTCAGGCCGTGGTGCTGGCACAACCGGGTCTCAGTGGTCAGCAACTGGTGGCGTACCTGGTGCCGAGCGACGCTGCATTGCTCGACGCCGACGCTGCCGAACAAGCCCAGTGGCGCGACAGCGTGCGGGCCGCGCTCAAGGAAAACCTGCCGGATCACATGATCCCGGCGCACCTGTTGCTGCTCGAACAATTGCCGCTGACGGCCAACGGCAAACTCAATCGCAGTGCCTTGCCGTCGCCGGATGCGAGTCAGGCGCAGCAGGTTTATCAGGCACCGCAAAGCGAACTGGAACAGCGTCTGGCCGAGATCTGGCAGGACGTGCTGAAGCTGCCGCAAGTCGGTCTGAACGACAACTTCTTCGAGCTGGGCGGCGATTCGATCATCTCGATTCAAGTGGTCAGCCGCGCCCGTCAGGCCGGCATCCGTCTGAACCCCAAAGACCTGTTCCAGCACCAGACCGTGCAACGTCTGGCACTGGTCGCGCAGATCGGTGACAGCGAGTCGACCATCGATCAGCAACCGGTCACCGGCCCGGCGTTGCTGCTGCCGATCCAGCAGCAGTTCTTCGAGGACGAAATCCCCGAGCGTCATCACTGGAACCAGTCGGTGCTGCTCAAGCCACGTCAGCCGCTGGCGGCCGAAAAGGTCGAGCAAGCGGTGCGCGCGCTGGTCATCCATCACGATGCCTTGCGCTTGAGCTTCAGTCAGCAGGGCAGCGTCTGGCAGGCCGAACACCTGGCGGTCGCCGCCTTGCCGCAAGACCTGCTCTGGCAGGAAGACATTGCCGACATCGCGGATCTCGAAGCCTTGGGCAACCGCGCCCAGCGCAGCCTCGACCTGCAAAACGGCCCGTTGCTGCGGGCGGTGCTGGCCAATCTGGCCGATGGCAGCCAACGCCTGTTGCTGGTGATCCATCACCTGGCGGTGGACGGCGTGTCGTGGCGGATTCTGCTCGAAGACCTGCAAACCGCGTATCAGCAAGCCACCAGTGGTCAGGCCCTGAGCCTGCCGGCCAAGACCAGTGCCTTCAAGGACTGGAGCGAACACTTGCAGCGCTACGCCAACAGCCCGGCATTGCTGGAAGAATGGGCGTACTGGCAGGCGTGCCTGAGCGACGTCAGCACCGATCTGCCGTGCAAGCGTCTCGACGCCGGCCAGCAGAACCGTCTGGCGCAAACCGTGCAGACTCGCCTCAGCGCGGAGCTGACCCGGCAGCTGTTGCAGGAAGCCCCGGCGGCCTATCGCACCCAGGTCAACGACCTGCTGCTGACCGCGCTGGCCCGGGTGATCGGGCGCTGGAGCGGGCAGTCGTCGACGCTGATTCAACTGGAAGGGCATGGTCGCGAAGAGCTGTTCGACGGTGTCGACCTGACCCGCACCGTGGGCTGGTTCACCAGTCTGTTCCCGGTGCGTCTGACGCCGGCCGAAGGCGCGGGCGATTCGATCAAGCGGATCAAGGAACAACTGCGCTCGATCCCGAACAAGGGCATCGGTTTCGGCGCGCTGCGTCACCTCGGTGATGCCGAGGCGCAAAGCAGCCTGAAGGCATTGCCGACCCCGCGCATCACTTTCAACTACCTCGGTCAGTTCGACGGCAGCTTCGAAGCCGATGACGGCGCACTGTTCGCGCCGGCCCCGGACAATGCCGGCCTGGAACAAAGCCCGGATGCGCCGCTGGGCAACTGGCTGACCCTCAACGGTCAGGTGTATGGCGGTGAGTTGAGCGTCGGCTGGACCTTCAGCGAAGAACGTTTCGACAGCGCCACCATTGAAGCGCTGGCCTGCGACTACGCCGATGAACTCGCCGCGCTGATCGCTCACTGCCTGACACCGGGCGTGGAAGGGCTGACCCCGTCGGACTTCCCGCTGGCGGGTCTGACTCAGGCTCAGCTCGACGGTTTGCCGATTGCGCCGCGTCTGGTCGAAGACATTTATCCACTGTCGCCGATGCAGCAGGGCATGTTGTTCCACACCCTCTACGCGCAGCAGTCGGGCGATTACATCAACCAGATGTGCGTGGCCGTGGACGGTTTGCAGGTCGAGCGTTTCCGCGAGGCCTGGCAAGCGGCGATGGACAGCCATGACGTGCTGCGCAGCGGTTTCGTCTGGGAAGGTGATCTGCCCCATGCGCTGCAAGTGGTGCACAAGGGGTTGCAGGTGCCGTTCAGCGTGCTCGACTGGCGTGAACGCAGTGATCTGGAACAGGCCCTGAGCGAGCTGGAGCGTGCGCAGCGTCAGCAGGGTTTTGACCTGCACGCGGCCCCGTTGCTGCGGTTGGTGGTGGTGCGGGTGGCAGCCGAGCGCTTCCATCTGATTTACACCTCGCACCACATTCTGATGGACGGCTGGAGCAACTCGCAGTTGCTCGGCGAAGTCCTGCAGCGCTACCACGGCCAGGCGCCGGTGAGCGGGGCCGGGCGCTATCGCGATTACATCCAGTGGCTGGCGCAGCAGGACGCGCAGGTCACGGAGCACTTCTGGAAGGGCCAACTGGCCGACTTCGACATGCCGACCTATCTGGCCGATGCGGTGCCGCACAGCGCGGACAGCTCGGTGGCAGGCCAGGGCGAGCATCTGCTCACGCTCGACAGTCGCGCGACCGCTGAACTCAACCGTTTTGCCCGCGTGCAAAAGGTCACGGTCAACACCCTGGTGCAGGCCGCGTGGCTGTTGCTGTTGCAGCGCTACACCGGGCAGGACACGGTCGCGTTCGGTGCCACGGTGTCGGGTCGTCCGGCGCAGTTGAGCGGCGTCGAAGGCCAGATCGGCCTGTTCATCAACACCTTGCCGATCATCGCCAGCCCCCGAGCCGAACAGCCGTTGTCGCAATGGCTGCAACAGGTGCAGGCGCAGAATCTGTTGCTGCGCGAGCAGGAACACACGCCGCTGTTCGACATTCAGCGCTGGGCCGGGCAGAGCGGGGAGGCGTTGTTCGACAACATTCTGGTGTTCGAGAACTACCCGATTGCCGAAGCCTTGCAGCAGGCCGCATCGGATGACTTGCGCTTCGGCGAAGTCGACCGTTACGAGCAGACCAACTATCCGCTGACGTTGATGGTCAACCTCGACCAACAGCTGACCGTGCACTTCAGCTATCAGCGCACAAGCTTCGCCGCCGAGACCGTGGTCAAACTGGCCGCGCAGTTGCAACAGCTGCTGACGCGCCTCGACCTCAGCGCTGAAGGCTGCCTGGGTGAATGGAACCTGCTGGAAGCGGCGGACGAGCAACGGATCGTGCATGACTGGAATCCGGTCGAGGCCAACCCCCTCGAGGCGCTGTGCATCCACCAGGCCATCGAACGTCAGGTGGCTGCCCAGCCGGACGCGCGGGCCGTGACCTTCGGTCATCAGTCGTTCACTTATGCCGACATCGACACCCGGGCCAATCGCCTGGCGCACCGTTTGATCGATTGCGGGGTCGGCCCGGAAGTGCGGGTCGGCGTGGCCATGCAGCGTTCCGATCAACTGTTGGTGGCGCTGCTGGCGGTGCTCAAGGCCGGCGGCACTTACGTGCCACTGGACCCTGATTACCCGGCGGATCGGGTCGCTTACATGCTCGAAGACAGCCGCGCCCGGGTGCTGCTGACCGAAACCGAGGTGGCTGCGATCCTGACGGTCGGTGGCGATACGCAAGTGTTGCTTCTGGATCAACTGGACCTGTCGGCCAACAGTGCGATTGCGCCGGTCACGGACGTGTGCGCGGACAATCTCGCTTACGTGATTTACACCTCCGGTTCCACCGGCAAGCCGAAGGGCGTTTCGATCACCCACAGCAACGTGATGGCGCTGAGCGACTGGTCGAAGAACACCTACAGCCGCGATGATATTCAAGGCGTGCTGGCTTCGACCTCGGTGTGCTTCGACCTGTCGGTGTGGGAGCTGTTTGTCACCCTGGCCAACGGCGGCTCGCTGATCATCGCCCGCAACGCCCTTGAACTGCCGCAACTGCCGGCCCGGGATCAGGTGCGCCTGATCAATACCGTGCCGTCGGCGATCAATGCCTTGCAGGACGCCGGCGATATACCGGCGGGTGTGAGGCTCATCAACCTGTGCGGCGAAGCGCTGAAGCAGAATCTGGTGGACCTGCTTTACAAACAGGCGAGCATCGAAGACGTCATCGACCTGTACGGCCCGTCGGAAGACACCGTGTATTCCACCTGGACCCGTCGTGAGGCGGGCGGCACGGCCAACATCGGCCGGGCGATGGCGCGCACCGCCAGTTACGTGCTGGGCGGCGATCTGCAACCGGCGCCACTGGGCGTGTCGGCCGAGCTGTACCTGGCCGGTGCCGGCCTCAGCCGAGGCTATCTGGGTCGGGCGGCGATGACCGCCGAGAAGTTTGTGCCCAACCCGTTCGCCGGCCATGGCGAGCGCATGTACCGCACCGGCGACCTGACCCGTTATCAGGCCGACGGCACTTTGCAGTACGTCGGGCGTATCGACCATCAGGTGAAGGTGCGCGGTTTCCGTATCGAGCTGGGTGAAATCGAGGCCCGTCTGTTGCAGATCGAGCGCGTCAGCCAGGCATTGGTGGTCGCGCAACCGATCGCTTCCAGTCATCAACTGGTGGCGTATGTGGTGATGGACGACGCGGCGGTGGCGAACGCCGATGCCGCCGCGCAAACCTTGCTGCGCGAAGACTTGAAGACGCAGCTCAAGGCAATCCTGCCGGACTACATGATCCCGGCGCACCTGCTGTTCCTCGCCAGCCTGCCGCTGACGCCGAACGGCAAGATCGATCGCAAGGCCTTGCCGAGTGTCGAGAGTGTGGTTTCGGCCGGGGACTTCGTGGCACCGGTCGGCGAGCTGGAACAGCAGATCGCTGCGATCTGGCAGACCGTGCTGGAACTCGATCAGGTAAGCCGCGAAGACCACTTCTTCGAGCTGGGCGGGCATTCGTTGCTGGCCACGCAGGCCGTGTCGCGTTTGCGCCAGTTGACCACCGGCACGCTGGGGCTGCGGGATCTGTTCAACCATCCGCGCCTCAAGGATCTGGCAGCGTGGATGAGTCAGGCCCAGGCGCCGACGGCGGCCGAGGCTGGCAACCAGGCCTTGCCGCTCAAGGCCTTTGGCGCCAAGTCGACGGCACCGTTGTCGCTGGTGCAGCGCCGCTTGTGGGTCGCCGAGCAGTTGTCCGGTGGCAGCTCGGCGTACGGCATGCCGCTGGCCTTGCGCTTGCGCGGCGAGTTGTCCACCGAGCGTTTCGTCAGCAGCTTCGCCGAAGTGGTGCGCCGTCATGAGGTGCTGCGTACCGCGTATTCGCAGGACGATGAAGGTGATGCGATCGCGTTGATCGCCGAGCAGGTCGACGTCGATTTCCCGGTGCTCGATCTGTCCGGTCTGTCGCGCAGTGCCCAGGAAGAACAGGTGGCGCAGGCGGTGCTGGACAACGCGCACACGCCGATCGACCTGGAGCAGGCGCCGCTGTGGCGCGGGCGCATCCTGCACCTCTCGCCGACCGAGCATGTGCTGCTGTTCTCGATGCACCACATCATCTCCGACGGCTGGTCGATGGGCGTGCTGGTCAACGAGCTGGTGCAGATCTACGAGCTGAGCAAGGCGGGCGACAACACGCCGTTGCCGGCGCTGGACGTGCAGTACTCCGACTTCGCCCTGTGGCAACAGGAACTGGAGCGCGCAGGCGTTCTCGGGCAGCAGGCGGCTTACTGGAAAGAGCGACTCGACGGTTATAGCGGGCAGCTGAACCTGCCACTGGACAAGCCGCGCGGGGCGGTAGCGTCGTACGACGGCGATGCCGTGCAGTTCCATCTGCCGGCGGATCTGAGCCAGGGCTTGCGCAAGGTCTCCACCGACGCCGGGGTGACGCTGTACAGCACGCTGCTGGCGTCGTTCCAGGTGCTGTTGCATCAGTTCAGCGGCGGTGACGATGTGCTGGTCGGCGCGGACGTCGCCGGGCGTGAGCAGCCGGAACTGGAGCGTCTGATCGGCTTCTTCGTCAACGTGTTGCCGTTGCGTTCGCGCTTCGACGCCAACAGCGCGTTTTCGAACTTCCTGGCCCGCACGCAGGACAACCTGCTCGGTGCGCTGGAGCATCAGGACCTGCCGCTGGACATGATCGTCGAAAGCTGTGGCGTGCCGCGTCACAAGGGCATGAACCCGCTGGTGCAGGTCTTGTTCGTGATGAACAACCTGCCGGGGCGCACGCAATCGATGGGTGGCTTGAGCGTCGAACCGCTGGCGGCGTTGCAGACCCATTCTAAATTCGACATGGCATTGTTCGTTGACGAAGAAGAAGGGCAATTGCTGGGTAATTGGCAATTCGCCACAACCTTGTTCGGACACGAGCGCATTCAGTACCTGGTGAAGGCCTGGATAGCCCTGTTGGAACAGATCGTCGCTGATCAGGACATTCAATTGGGAGCTATCAGCATGCCAGTCGACAATTTCGCAGTGGCCACCAAACCCGCTGCGCCCGGACCCAAGGCCGACAAACTGGGCAAGTTCCTCAAGCGCGGCGCCGCCCCGGTGGCCAAGGTTCGCCCGGCCCCGGTACGCGAATCGCTGATCGCCGCACCTCAGCCGTTCCCGCTGTTGGTGGAGCCGAACGAGCCGCAACTGGACTTGATCGAATGGATCAAGAACAACCGGCCGCTGATCGAAGAAAAACTCGCCACCCACGCCGGCATCCTGTTCCGCGGTTTCGAACTCGACGGCATTCAGGGTTTCGAGGCGTTCGCCGAAGCGATTCAACCGGGCCTGTACGGCCAGTACGGCGATCTGCCGAAGAAGGAGGGCGGCAAGAACACCTACCGCTCGACGCCGTACCCGGAACGCAAGATGATCCTGTTCCACAACGAGAGCTCCCACCAGGACCGCTGGCCGCGCAAGCAGATGTTCTATTGCGAGGTGGCCGCACCGGTGGGCGGCGCGACGCCGGTGGTGGATTGCCGGTTGATGTACGAAAAACTGCCGGCCGACCTGCGTGACAAGTTCGAGTCCAAGGGCCTGCTGTACGTGCGTACGTTCACCGACAACCTCGATGTGTCGTGGCAGCACTTCTTCAAGACCGAAGACCGCGCCGAAGTGGAGGCCCGTTGCCGGGCCGGCGGCATCGAGTGGCGCTGGCTGGACAACAACGAACTGCAAACCCGCACGCCGGGGCCGGCGATCATTCGTCACCCGATCACGGGCGCCAAGTCGTTCTTCAATCAGGTGCAATTGCACCACATCTACTGGCTGGAGCCGGATGTGCGTGAGGACCTGTTGTCGATGTTCGGTCCCGAGCGTATGCCGCGTCACGTGTACTACGGCGACGGCACCCCGATCGAAGACGAAGTGATGCAGCGCATCGGCGATCTGTACGAAGAGTGCGCCGTGCGTTTCGACTGGCAGAAAGGCGACGCGATACTGCTCGACAACATGCTCGTGGCCCATGCCCGTGATCCGTTCGAGGGGCCGCGCAAGATTGTCGTGGCGATGGGCGACATGTACGACCACAGCAGTCTGAAACGTGCGCCGGCCGCCGGGCAAACCGCCCCGGGCGCAGTGAACACCGAGGAAACCGGAGCATGAACGAGGTCATGATGGACACGCAGGAAAGCGGATTCGCCCTGACGCCCGAGCAACAGGCGCTGCTGGAGCAACTGTCGAACAAGGCGACCTGCGGTGAGGCCTTGCGCTGGCTGAGTGTGACCCTGGAGGGCGACCTCGATCCGCAACGCTTGCAGGCCGCTTTCGATACGCTGCTGGCGCAACAGCCGATGCTGCTGGCGCAATTGAGCAAGGTCGCCGGTTTCCACGGCTTGCGCCAGAACGCGATCCCGGCCAGCCGTTTTCCGCTGACGATTCAGGCGGCCGAGCAGGGTGCCGAGGAAATCCGGGCGCAGATCGACGAGTCGATGGACCGCGCATTTGTGGTCGGCGAATCGGCGGGTGTCCAGGCGATGCTTTATCGACTGGCGCCGCAGCAATGGCAGTGCCTGATCGGTATCGCTCGCCACAGCGCCGATGCGCAATCGCTGAATCTGCTGCTGGAGCAGGTGCAGCAAGCCTACGCCGGCGCTCAACCGGAGGAAGATGAGGCACCGGGCGAGTTCAGCCAGTACCTGGAATGGCGCAGCGAAGTGGTGCTCGACGAGGACGCAACCACGGCGCGGGCTTATTGGCAGCAACAATTGCAAGGTGCTCAGGTGGACATCGCCACGCCCTGGCTGGCTGCCCGCAGTGCAAGTCAGGCGGCGACCGGCGCCGACAAGCGCCTGTCGCTGACGTTGCAACCGGCGCAACGCGCAGGTTTGCAGGCCCTGGCCGAGCAGCTCGGCCAGTCCGTCGTCACCCTGTTGCAAGGTGCGTGGTGGTTGTTGCTGGGGCGCTTGAGCGGGCGTGAGCAGGCGCTGGTCGGTGTACGCCACGACAGCCGCAGCGACTATGAATACTTCGCCAGCGCCGTGGGGGTTTTCGAGAAAACCTTGCCGCTGTCGGTGTCGTTGCCGGCCGGTGCGGCCTTCGGCGACTGGCTGGTGGAACTGGCCGCGCGCCTCGAAGAACACCGCACCTGGCAGGAATACTGGACCCCGGATCTGGCTCCCGACGCGGCGCGGCCGGCCTACGGTTTTACGCTTGGCCAGGCCGGTCGCAACGGCAACAGCGGCGGTTTGCGCTGGACGGTTTCGCAAGCCTTGCCGGTGCAGCCGGATGCTTTTGAATGCTTGTTGCAGGTGCAACTGGACGACGCACAGCAACCGGCGGCGGTGGATCTGCTTTATGCGGGCTCGCGTTATTCGCCGGCAGCGGCGAGCGTGGTGCTGGAGCAGTTTGGCGTTCTGCTGGATTCGATCCTCGCCGCACCGCACACCCCGCTGGCGCAGCTCAACTTGCTCGGTCATGCCGAAGAGCAGCGTTTGCTGGCCATCAATTCTTCTGTGCAGCGGTTGGCCGACAGCCGTTTTCTGCCGCAGCGCATCGCCGATCTGATGCTGCGCACCCCGGATGCCATTGCCCTGACCGACGCCGGTCATTCATTGAGCTACGGCCAGTTGCAAGTCCGGGTCGACAGCGTCGCGCAAGGCCTCAAGGCGCAGGGGCTGGGCGAGGGCTCGATCGTTGCGCTGGCGCTGCCGCGTTCGGCGGATCTGGTGATCGCCATGCTGGCGAGCTGGCGCATCGGTGCGGCCTATCTGCCGCTGGATGTGCAATGGCCGCAGGCACGTCAGGCCTTGATGCTGGAGCAGGCCGGCGCCGCACTGTTGCTGACCGACGCCGCGCATCTGCCCGCCTGGCAGGGGCAGCCGCACAAGGCGTTGACCCTGGCTGATGTCAGCCAGTCGAGCGCAGCGTTGCCGACGCTCGCCACCCAAGGCCACGACATTGCGTATGTGCTGTTTACCTCCGGCTCCACCGGTGTGCCGAAAGGCGTGGTGATCGAGCATCGGCAATTGCTGAACTACACGGCTCAGGCCAGTCAGGCCCTGGGGCTGGAACAGTGCAGGAACGTCGGGTTCAGTTCGACGGTGGCGGCGGACCTGGGCAACACCGCGTTGTTCGGTGCGTTGTTCAACGGGGCCACGCTGCACGTTGCCAGCGATGAGCAGATGCAGGACGGCGCACTGTTCGCCGAGTACCTGCAACAGCAGCAGATCGACTGCCTGAAAATCGTGCCGTCGCACCTCGCGGCGTTGCTCGACAGCGAGCGGGCAACCCTGCCGGGCACGCTGGTGCTGGGCGGCGAGCCGATTGCCACGACGCTGATCGAGCGCATTGCGCGGTTGCGCAGCGACTGCCGGGTGTTCAACCACTACGGTCCTACCGAAGCGACGGTCGGGGTCATGATTCATCCGCTGGATCTGCACGGCGCTGCGGGCGATTGTTCGGCGCTGACTCAGGTGCTGGGCAATAACCAGGTTTACGTGCTGGACGCGCAGTTGCGTCTGGCGCCGGTCGGTGTGCTGGGCGAGCTGTACCTAGGCGGTGCGCAGTTGTGCCGTGGTTATCTGAATGCCGAAGCTGACGAACAGACATTCATTCCGAGCCCGTTTGATCCGGCGCAGCGTCTGTATCGCAGCGGCGACCTGGCGCGCTATCGCGTGGACGGCGGCATTCAGTTGCACGGTCGGCGCGACCAACAGGTCAAGGTGCGTGGGTTCCGCATTGAGCTGGCGGAAATCGAAGCCGAACTGCTGCGTCTGGCGCCAGTGGCCGAAGCGCTGGTGCTGCCGGCCGCGTCGGCCGAGCAGGGATTGCTGGCCTTTGTCGTCGCTCATCAGGGCCTGTCGGCGGGTTTGCTGGACGCTGCGCGCGCAGAGCTGAGCGCACGTTTGCCCGGCGTGATGGTGCCGCAGCATCTGCAACTGATCGACCGTTTTCCACGGTTGGCCAACGGCAAGATCGACCGCAAGGCATTGCAGCAACTGGCGGGCAGGGCGGCGGATGACGAAGGTGTCGCACCGCGCGATGCACTCGAGCAATTGCTGGCCTCGCGCATGGCGCAGTTGCTCGGCCTCGAGCGGCTGGGCGTTGATCGCGACTTTTTTGCCGCCGGTGGCCATTCGTTGCTGGTGATCAAGCTGGTGGCCGGGATTCGCAAGTTGTTGCAGTGCGAAGTCCATCCGGGGCTGGTGTTCGATCATCCCACCGTGGCGTCGCTCGCCATGGCGTTGCGGGCGGTGGAAAGCAGCCCGGGCCAGTTGGAGAAAATGGCCCAGGTCCGCCTGCGCATGGACGCGATGAGCCCCGAGGAAAAGGCCCGCCTGGCCGAGCAGGCGCGGCAGCTGCAAGCCGCCAAGGCTGCGCAAGGCAGCTGACATGGCATGAAACAAAAGGCCGTCGCCTAACAGCGTCGGCCTTTTTTTTAACTTTTCGCGCTAATGATAAATAAACTCATTCCGGTTTTTTGGAGGTGCTGCGTCTTAATAAGGTATGTGAACAGATCGGGTCGGGCAGGGCAGCCAGAAAGCCGGATGTGTTCAGCGCAAAAATTTCGCCGTTGTCCCGCCAGTTGACCGTGCCCGGGGAGGGGCAGGTCGGCCACGTACTGCAAATCGACAGTACGCGGTTCCCTTGTGCAGACGGCGGCGGGCCCTTCGGCCCAATGGATTTCCACTTCTACCAATAATAGAGAGCACGATGTCAGCAATTCATGAGTTGAAACCTCTGTTCAAGGCACTCGTCATGTCCCGCGGCCTGCGTTCGCGTCGCGTGTTGACCGGTCTGGGGCTGGTCTGCGTATTGCCGCTCAGCGCTCAGGTGATGGCTGAAGACGTCAGCATCAACATTCCGGCGCAATCGCTGCCGCAGGCGTTGCAGGCGTTCGGTCAGCAGACCAACCAGCAAGTGATCTACAACGCTGACGACATGGCCGGACTCAAGAGCCACGCCGTCAGCGGCAAGATGAGCCCGCAGGCGGCCATCGCCGAATTGCTCCGGGGCACCGGCGTGCGTTACAGCGTCGAGGGCAACACCCTGATGCTGGTGCGCGGCACGGCCACGCAGGGCCTGGAACTGGGCGCAACCAACATCAATGCGCAACAGGTCGGGGCAACCACCGAGGGCAGCAACTCGTACACCTCCAACGCCGTAACGATCGGCAAGGGCACTCACACCCTCAAGGAAATTCCGCAGTCGGTCACCGTGATGACCCGCAAGCAGATGGACGATCAGGACCTGGTCGACCTCAAGGACGCGCTCAACCAGACCACCGGTATCGTCGGCCTGCAGGGCGTCGGCAAGGGCATCATCATCTCTTCGCGCGGTTTCCAGATCGACGACTGGCAGTACGACGGCGTGCCGATTCCACGTAACAACTACTCGCTGGGCAACTGGGCGACCCAGGACCTGATCTTCTTCGACCGTCTGGAAATCCTGCGTGGTGCATCCGGGCTGTTGCAAGGCACCGGCAGCCCTGGCGGCGCCATCAACCTGGTGCGCAAACGCGGTCAGGCGGCACCGACCGTAAGCATCACCGGCAAGGCCGGCTCGTGGGATCACTACGGCCTGCAACTGGACGCGGGCGGTCCGCTGAACCAGGCCGGCACGATCCGTGGCCGTCTCGTTGCCGATGAAGACCAGAGCGATTCCTTCGTCGACTACGAATGGAGCAAGACCCACTCGCTGTACGGCTCGCTGGACTTCGACCTGAGTGAAGACACCACCCTGGGCCTGGGGGTCAGCCGCACCGAGGCCGAGTCGCGTCCGATGATCCGTGGCCTGCCGCGTTACGCCGACGGCAGAATGCCGGACATTTCGCGTTCGACCTACGGCGGCGCCAAATGGAACCACTCGCAGATCAACGTCACCACCCTTTACGCTGACCTCGAACACCGTTTCAACGACGACTGGGCGTTCAAGGCCGGTGCCGTGCAGATGACGGAAAACAACGACTCGAAAAGCCAGCGTCTGCAGAGCACCGGTGCCGGTCTCAAGCCGGATGGCAGCGGTATTCAGTACGCCGACTTCGTCACCGACTTCGATTCCACCAAGGTCGGTCTCGACATGAACCTGACCGGCAAGTTCGAAGCCTTGTCGATGCAGCAGGAAGTCATGATCGGCGGCAACTACTCCCAGCTGGAGACGGATGACCAGCTCGCCCGTACTTTCAACAACAACACCACCGATACGATCTTCAACGTCAACCACGATCGTCCGGACATCAGCTACGACAGTCTGCTCAATACCGCCGGCGGCCGCGCCACCGACAGTAAGTACGATATTCGTCAGAAAGGCCTGTATGGCACCTGGCGCGTCAAACCGGTCGATGACCTGACGCTGGTGCTGGGTTCGCGTGTCAGCTGGTATGACTACAGCTACAAGTCCAAGAACCGTGCTGCCTTCAGCGATGAATACGTCACCGCCGACCCGAGCAAAACCAACGAAACCGGTGAAGTCACTCCCTACGCCGGTATCGTCTATGACCTGAGCCGCGAGTGGGCGGTGTATGCCAGCTACACCGACGTGTTCCAGCCGCAGACCGTGCGCGATGCCAACGGCACGATGCTCAAGCCGATCATCGGCAGCAACTACGAAATCGGCCTCAAGGGCGAGCTGATGGACGGCCGGGTCAACACGTCCCTGGCGCTGTTCCGCTACGACCAGAAAAACCGTGCGGTCGATGATGTTTCCGGCGGCATGGAATGTGACGGCTGGTACTGCTCCAAGGCTGCGGGCAAAGTGCGCAGCCAGGGTCTGGACGCCGAGATCAGTGGTGCTGTGACCGACAACCTGCAAATGTTTGCCGGTTACACCTACAACACCACCAAGTACCTCGAAGACCCGGACATGGAAGGTCGTACCTTCAGCACCTGGACGCCGAAGCACATGCTGCGCGTGTGGGGCAACTACCAGTTCACCGGTGACTTGAACCGTCTGAGCGCAGGGCTTGGTTTCACCACTCAAAACCACACCCTGGGCTACGAAGGCTCTTACGAGGTGGCGGGTTACACCGTGTGGAACGGCCGTGTCGCTTACCAGCTGACACCGGAGATCGGTCTGGCAGTCAACGCCAATAACCTGTTCGACAAGAAGTACGTGAACGCTGCTTACAACCAGCTCAGCGGCAACAACAACTTCGGTGACCCACGCAACGTGATGTTCTCCGTGAAGTACACCCCGCAGTTCTGATGAACTGACCGGGCGCCGAACCGGCCCACGCTCCTTGATCAGGAGGGTGGGCCGGTTTTTTTATGCCCGGATTTTCTTGCCTGCACCTTGCTGGAACCAAGAACGCCAGAGCAAAAGTGCAGGCATAAAAAAACGCAGAGGCCGAGGCGTCTGCGTTTTTTGAGTGCTGCCGAAGGGTCAGTCCCGTGTCACGCCTTCGCAGGCAAGAAGCACGGATTCAAACGAGTCCAGCAGGCTTTCGCCATAGATCATGCTGCGGTGCGGCAATGGCGAATGGACGGAACCTTGCAACTGTCCGCTGACGTTGTACTGGCGCAAAACCTGCTCTGAATGCAGCACTTGCTCCAGGGTCTTGTGCTGCAACGACCACCAGCAGCTGGCCTTGACCTTGAGCCGTGGCAGCGTGAACCCATCGAAACTTTTGACCAGCCGCTCATGGATGTCGAACGCCTGGGCATTCATGATTTCCTGCTTGATGGCCTCCAGGGTGGCGATCATTTCCTGTTCGTCGGTGGCGGCCTGCTGGCTGGCCCACTGATAAAAGGCCTTGAGGCTGGTGGTCGGGTTCGCGGCGATGTAACGCGCCGCCGGCTCTTCCAGATGGGCAAACATCAGACTGAACATTTCCACGGCAACGGACAGTTCGTTGTCCGCGCTGAGGTACTCGGGGTTGTCCTCTTCCAGCGGTTTGCGTGGCAGATCGGCAGGGAAGATGCTTTCCGGGAGCGTGGTGTCGACCAGACCCAGGAACGTCACCAGTCTGCCCTGGCGCTCCAGTGCCGCGGCCACGTCCATGGCGATCGCGCCACCCAGTGACCAGCCCATCAGGCGATAGGGGCCGTCGGGGTGCTTTTCGATAATCTGTTCGGTGTATTCGGCAATCATCTCGGGCCAGGTCTGGGTGCTGGCGTCCTTGTCGGCGAAGCCTTTGTGCATGATGCCGAAGGTGCGTGCGTGCTGGCTCAGACGCTTGGCCAGCGGCTGATAACAGAAAACGATGCCGCCGCTCGGGTGCAGGCAGAACAGCGGTGTGGCGGTTGACGTGGCGCCTGTCAGCTCGACCACGCATCGCACCTGCTGTTGATGTTCCAGGCCGATGAACCGGGCCAGCACTTCAACCGTGGGGTGCGCGAGCATTTGTTGCAGGGCCAGTTTGATCCCCAGGCGCGCGTTCAAGGCGGAAATGAACTGAATGGCCAGAATCGAATGGCCGCCCAGCTCGAAGAAATTGTCGTCCAGGCTCACACGCTCGACATGCAGCGCCTCCTGCCAGAGTTCGGCCAGCGCTGTTTCGAGGGGCGTTTGCGGCGCACGAAACGGCCGGTGTGCCTGATGCAGATCGGGCAGTGGCAGGGCCTTGCGATCCAGTTTGCCGTTGGGGCTCAGTGGCAATGCGTTCAGCACCATCAGGTGAGCGGGGACCATGTAGTTGGGCAGACGGTTTTTCAGTTCTGCCTTGAGGACTTCGCGCAGTTCGTCCTCGGGTGGCTCGCTTTCATGCGGCACGACATAACCGATCAACTGCGTGCCGGTCGCGCCTTCGTGGGCGATGACCACGGCTTCGCGCACGGCTGGCCATTGCAGCAGGCAGGACTCGATTTCGCCGAGTTCAATGCGGAAACCGCGGATTTTCACCTGGTGGTCGAGACGACCGACATATTCGATAACGCCGTCAGCGCCATAGCGGGCCAGATCGCCGGTGCGATAGAGGCGTCCACCCCGAGTGCTGAACGGATCCGGGATGAAGCGCTCGGCGGTCAGCTCCGGTCGATTGAAATAGCCCCGCGCGAGCAGGTCGCCGGCAATCATCAGTTCGCCCACGGTGCCCACGGGCACCGGCTGACCGCCGCTGTCGAGCAGATACACGGCACGACCGGCCAGCGGTCGACCGATCGGCATGGCCTTGGGCAAGGCCATGCGCCCGGTGACGTAGTCGCTGCAATCGAGCAGCGTGGAGTCGACGGTCGCTTCCGTCGGCCCATAGACATTGAGCAGGCGCACGTGGCCGAGACCGGCCTGGCCCCAGGCTGCGACCGCTTCCGGCGGCATGGCTTCGCCGCCGACCACTACCTGACGCAGCGATCCGTAGTCCCGTGGGCCGGCGGCCGCGAAGTCCTTGGCCAGCAGGTTCCAGTAGGTCGTGGTCAGTTCGCTGACGGTGAATTTTTTCTCCAGCAGCTGTTGATACCAGGTTTCGCTGTCCCAGATGTCCTGCCCGCGCAGCACCACCGAAGCGCCGCAGATCAGCGCCGGGTAGAGCTGATCGACAAATGCATCGAAATTGAATGTGCCGTACTGCAGCAAACGGTCGGCAGGCGTCAGACCGTGAAACTCCCGACCGATTTGCGCGTGACGGGTCAGGGCGCCGTGAGTGATGCCCACGCCTTTCGGGCGACCGGTGGAGCCCGAGGTGAACATCACGTACGCCAGATTGCTGGCGGAGGTGCGGCAGGACGGGTTGTCGACAGGTCGGTCATCGAGAGGATCAACCTCATCCACGCACACTACCTTGACCGATGACGGCGAGGGCAGGCGCTCAAGCAGCGAATCCTGCGTCAGCAATACATCCAGGCCGCTGTCCTCGATCATCCAGGTCAGGCGTTCCTGCGGGTAGTCGGGGTCGAGCGGGACATAGACCCCGCCGGCCTTGAGCACCGCCAGCAGGCTGATGATCATGTGTGCCGAGCGCTCGACGGCGATGCCCACGCGGACTTCGGGGCCGACGGCGCAGGCGATCAGGGTGTTTGCCAGTCGGTTGGCCGCCGAGTTGAGCCGGGCATAACTCACGTGCAGGTCATTGACGATCAGCGCTACCGCGTCCGGTGTGGCCAGTGCCTGACGCTCGAACAACTGGTGCACGCCTTCGTCGGGCAAGGCCGAGGCCGGCGGGTTCCATTGTTCGAGCTGCACGCGGCGTTCATCGCGGCTCAGCAGCGGCAGTTCGCTCAGCGCGCGGCCCGGATCTTCGGTGATGGCGTGCAGCAGGTTCTGCCAGTGACCCGCCAGCCGTTCGAGGGTCGCGGGGGTGTACAGGTCGCGGCTGTATTCGAGGCTGGCGTCGATGCGCTCCAGCGAACAGGCGATGTCCAGCGACAGGTCGAATTTGGCCTGGGTCGTGTCCGCCGGGAGGAAGTCCAGCGCCAGATCGCCCAACATCAGCGGACCCTCGCCGGAGGCTTCGGTGCGCCAGTTGAACAGCGTTTGAAACAACGGATTGTTCTGCCCGTTCGCCCGCAGTTGCAGGTCGTCGAAGCTCAGCTCCAGCGGGTAGTCGGCATGATCCAGCGCGGCGAGGGTTTCGCGGCGCAGGCGCTGGAGAAAGTCCTGGCACGACAGCTGTGGATCGATGCGCACGCGATAGACCTGGGCGCTGACAAAAAAGCCCACCAGCTCCTGGGTTTCGCTGCGATTGCGGCTCGCATTCGGCACGCCGACCGTGAAGTCCTGCTGGTTGCTGTAGCGGCTCAACAGCAATTGCCAGGCGCCGAGCGCCACCACGAACGGCGTCAGTCCCCACTGTTGGCAGAAGCGGTTCAAATTCTGTGTCAGCGCCGTCGGCAGGCTGAAGTCGTGTTTGCCGGCGGGGTGAGTCTGCTGTTCGTGGCGAGGAAAGTCGGTCGGCAGCTCCAGCGGTGGCAGGGTCTGCCCCAGGTAGTTGCGCCAATAGTCGCCACTGGCGGCGCACGCGGCGCTGTCGAGGTATTCGCCGCGTTGCCAGTTGGCGTAGTCGGCGTACTGGATGGCCGGTCGCCGCAGCGGCGACGGATCGCCCGCCAGGACCCGTTCATAGGCCTGCAGCAGGTCCTGCATGAGAATGGCATTGGACCAGGCATCGGAGGCGATGTGGTGCATGCTCATCAACAGCAGGTGTTCATCGTCGGCCGTCTGCAGCAGCGTTGCGCGCATCAGCGGCGCGGTTTTCAGATCGAAGGGCAGACCGGCCTCGACGGCGATGCGTCGGGCGAGTTCAGGGTCGCGCGCTTCGGCGCTCAGGTGGCGCAGGTCTTCGAAGGCCAGTTTCAGTGTCGCGTGTTCATCGACGACCTGCATCGCCACGCCGTCGATCTCGACGATCGCGCTGCGCAGCACATCGTGGCGTTCGATGACTTTGTTCAGCGCTGCTTGCAGATGCCGGGCTTGCACAACGCCGTTCAGGCGCACGGCGCGGGGCAGGTTGTAGGCGGCACTGTCGGGCGTCAGCTGTTGCACGAACCACAAGCGCTGCTGGGCGAAGGAGAGCGGCGCCGGGGCAGGGTGAAGGCGGGCCGGGATGCCTTGAAGTTGCACGCCGGCATCAGCCATCAGCAGCGCCAGGACTTCATCATCGAGTAAGTCGTTCATCGGTCTCTCGTGGTTGGCAGCGCCGTGGTCGCTGACGGCGTTGCCGACAGTCGGGTCCATGGCGATAAACATTCAGGTTGAAGGCCGACAGCGCGCAGGCGTTGGCGCTGGCGGCTGAAAGAGCGCTTTCGCTCAGGCGGTTTCGAGGGGCTTTTTGTGGGTGACGACCCGGCCACCCTCCATGCGCACCAGCTGATCGGCGACGTCGAAATAGCGGTCGTCGTGGGAGATCACGATGATGGTCTTGCCCATCTGTTTCAGTTCCGGCAGCAACTCGGTGTAGAAGATCCGCCGGAACGCCGGGTCCTGGTCGGCGGCCCATTCGTCGAACACCAGCACCGGACGTTCCTCCAGCCAGGCGTTGATCAGGGCCAGACGCTTGCGCTGGCCGGTGGACAGATCGGTGGTGCTGAACACGCCGTCCTGAATGCTCACCTTGTGGGCGATTTCCAGGCGTTCCAGATACCGGCCGGCATCGGCAGGAACCTGTTGATCGCCCTGTACCAGCTCATCGAACAGGTAGTAGTCGGCAAAAATCGTGGTGAACAGCTGGCGGTAGTCATCGCGGGCCCGGGCATCGACCACCTGACCGTTGAGCAGGACTTCACCGCGCTGTGGCGCATACAGCCCCAGCAGCAGTTTGATCAGGGTGGTCTTGCCGCCGCCGTTCTCGCCGACGATGAATACGATGTCGCCCTGAGCGATGTTCAGATTGACCGGGCCCAGTTCGAAGGCGGCGCTGCCTTTGACCGGGGGAAAGGCGTAATGCACGTTGTGCATTTGCAGCTGCTGGACCGGGGTCTTGCTCACCGGTGCGGATTCGCTCAGCAGCAGGTGTGGCTCTGGTGAGGAAAACTGCTCGGCCAGGTCGTTGATGCGCTTGAACGCAATGTTCGCGCGGCTGATCACCGGCAGGGTAGTGATCAGGTATTCCAGCGGGCCTTTCATGTACAGCAACACCAGCACGAAACCGCTGAGCACCGCTTTGTCAGTGCCCAGCCACAAGGACTGGAGCGCCAGCACCAGACCGATGACCACGAAAAACAGCATCGAGCCGAACGTCTTGGCCATCACGAAAATGTTGACCGAACGAATGTGGGTCCGGCAGATGAAATCGGCGGTGCCTTCGATGCGCTGGCTGAACATGCGCTGGCGACGCGGCCGATGAATGCGCAACTCCTTGGCGCCGGCGGCAATCGCGCTGTAGTGCTTTTGCAGCTCATCCTCGGCTTCGCGAGCGGTTTCGAAGCCTTTGATGCCTTTGTTGCGGGCGACGTATTGCACCGCGATACCGACCACCAGGGCCATCAGCAGCAGGATGAACATCGGCAGCGACAGGAACGCCAGATAGCCCAGGCAACCGAGCGTCACGGTGAAGGCGATGGCCAGCGGCGCGAAGGAAAAGGCGAAATCGCTGACCGTGTCGACGTCGTGGGTCAGCACCGGAATCAGGCGATGGCTGCGGAACCGTTCAATCTGTTCGATGGGCGCCAGCAGGACCTTTTCACCCAGGGATTTGCGCAGCCCGGCAATGATGTGCTGGCCGACGTGGTTGGTGCCGATGTCCGACAGAATCGAGGTCAACAGGGCAAAGGCGCAGAGGCCGGCAAACGTCGCCAATACCGTGGCCGAGGGGCTGCCGGCGCCGTTCAGGGCTTTGTTGATGGTCGCCAGCAGGGCGGTGACGCTGACGCCACCGAGCATGCCGAGCAGGATCGACAGCGCCACGACGACCCGGTAAGGCTTGAGCAGGCCGAGGACTTCACTGATGGCTCCGCGCGATTTTGTGGTCATGGAGGTTTCCGCTTTTGGTGCCGGTCAAGGCATTGGTTCAAGGGTTGGGCTGGTTAAAAGACGAAACCCGCGGGCAGCGATTTAGCCGCCTGCGGGTTTCTCGAGGACTCAAGCGACGAGCGAGCGGCGGTTGCCGCTGCGGTGCTCGCGGTTACATGTCGCGCGCCACGCGAAAACCGATCCAGTCGCCACGCTCGGTCGGCACCAGCGCGTTGCGGTTGCCGGAGCGGGAGAACACCGGCGCTTCGCCCCAGTCGTTGCCGCGAATGCGCTTGAACTGGCACTTGCCGGTCTCCCACGCACTGCCGTCGCTCGGCGCGCCTTCGTAGTTTTCGTTGTAGCAATCGGCGGTCCATTCGTAGACGTTGTCGTGCATGTCGTACACACCGAAGGCGTTGGGCGGGAAGCTGCCGGCCGGCGCGGTGAAGTTGTAGCCATCGGCCGCACCGTAGGTATTGGCGTGCTTGGCGATGCTGTATTCCTTGCCCTCATCGAACGGAAACGGGAACGGCCCGGTGGTGCCGCCACGGGCGGCGTATTCGCGCAGGGACTCACTCACCAGCCGATATTGCTTGCCGGTTTTTTTCGACAGCCAGGCCACGTAGGCGTTGGCCTCGGCGAAGTCCATGCACACCGCCGGGTGCTTGTCGGTGTAATGCTTGCGCGGGTCGCTGCCGGCGTAATCCGGGATACCGGCCTTGCACGCGCGGCCCGGACGGGTATCGCCATCGGGCATGACGTAACCGGTGTCCTTGAGGTAGGCAAACCATTCGCC
Source organism: Pseudomonas fitomaticsae (assembly GCF_021018765.1). GTDB lineage: Bacteria > Pseudomonadota > Gammaproteobacteria > Pseudomonadales > Pseudomonadaceae > Aquipseudomonas > Aquipseudomonas fitomaticsae. Next base: position 2,377,249 of record NZ_CP075567.1, read on the forward strand.
CTTGAGCACCTGGAAACGGCTGATCGCCAGCGGTTTGGCGAAGGTCACCGGGTGCATCGGGCCTTCGTCGGGCTCGCGGCCGACTTCGTCTTCTGGTGTGCCCATGGTGAACGTGCCGGTGGGCAGCACGACCATTTCCGGACAGTCCTTGCAGTCCTTGAACACCTTGCCCGGTGCCGGTGGGGTGGCGGCCTGGGCGGTGGTCGGCAGCAGGCAGGCGGCGAGCGTCAGCGCCGACAGGCTTTTCAAGGCAAAACGAGGCAGTTCACTGTTCATTTCGAGTCTCGTCAAAAGGAAAAAGGTTCGGCTCACAGGGCCTGATCCAGCACGGCCAGCAGGCGGTCGATCTGGGCTTCATCGTTGAGCAGGCCGGGCGCGGTGCGGATCACTGGCCCGACATCGCGCTCGACAGCGTCGGCCACGACTTTGTTGGCCATCAGGTGCGCGGCGATCTTGTCGCTGTTCTTGCCAGTGACCCGGAAGAAGGTGAAGCCGGCGGAAAACTCAGGGCTCAACGGCGTGACCAGCTCGATCTGCGGGCGTTGCAGCAGGCGTTTTTTCAGGTAGCTGTTCAGTTCATGAATGCGCGCCTGCACGTCGGCCTTGCCCAGTTGCAGGTGCAAGGTGAAGGCTTCGGTCATTGCCCAGCGGTGTTCGAAAGCGTGATAGCCGCCCGGGGTCATGGTGGTGGAGAAGTGCTCGGCCTCGGAAAAGGTCGGGATGATCGGCGTGACGTATTTCACTTCCGGCGTGCGGCTGACCACGATCCCGGTGCCGCGCGGACCGAACATCCATTTGTGGGTGCCGGCGATGAAGAAGTCGCAGTTCATGGCCGGGAAGCTCAGGTCTTCCACACCGAAACCGTGCACGCCGTCCACCACGTAGATGATCCGGTCGGCCTCGCTGCGACCGCGGTTGTGTTTGTCGACCAGCGCACCGATGTCGGCGAGCGGCAGTTTCACGCCGCTGCCCGAATGCACCCAGCACATGCCCAGCACGCGGGTTTCCGGGCGGATGCTGCGGTCGATATTGGCCAGCAGTTCATCCTTGCTGATCCGGTAAGGATCCTTGAACAGACGGATCTTGCGCACCTTGGTGCCGTCACGCTGGGTGCGCAGTTCGAGGATGGTGTGCGTTGCGTAATGCTCGTGGGCCGTGGTGAGGATTTCCTGATCGGCGCGTACCTGCACGCCGCCGTAAATCATCGCCAGGCCTTCGGTGGTGCTGCCGGTGAGCGCAATCTGCCGGGCATCGGCCTGCACGTATCGGCCGGCCAGCACGCGCACGGCTTCCTCGCGCTTTTCGGTCACGCCGTGGTCCCAGTCCATCGCCAGCCCGGGGTTCTTGTCGAGGGCGGCGCGGTGCATCTCGATCGCCTCGCGCACCGGGCGCGGGTGGGTGGTGATCAGGAAGTTGGAAAAGTGCAGCCACGCCGGATCCTGATCGAACAACTGCTGCAACTGCGCCCATTTGTTGCGTGGCAGCGGGGCGGCGGTCGAAGCGCTGGCGATGTTCGGCAGGCTGGCGCCCAGCGGCAAGGCAGCGGCGAGGATCCCGGCCTGCTTGAGAAAGTCACGACGGTTGCTCATGGCTTGGCGGCGTCCCGGGCAGTGGCCAGCGCCGGTTTGGCGGATTTTTCCACCTGGTCCCAGACCCGCAGGAAGTTGCCGCCCCAGAGCTTGGCGATATCGGCTTCGGTGTAACCGCGCGACAGCAGTTCAGCGGTCACGTTGCGAATTTCGCCGACATTCTCCCAGCCTTTGACGCCGCCACCTTCGTTGAAGTCCGAGCTGATGCCGACGTGGTCGATGCCGATCTTTCTGACCGTGTAATCGATGGCGTCGCCCAGGTCCTTAAGGCTGGCCTTGGGTTCGCCTTCGAGGATCGCGTAGAGCTGGCCGGCGTATTCGCCGAACTTCTGCTCCGACCACGCCGAGATGATCGGATCGCCCGGCATCAGGGCCACGGCCAGGTTTGGCAGCGGCGGCAGGTCATAGCGTTTGCGCAGCTCGTTGAGCTTGTCCTGGGTGCCCTGGGTCAGCGGTCGCAGGTATTGCGAGAAACCGACGATCTGCACCACGCCGCCGCTGTTCTTGATCAGCTGCATTTCCTTGTCGCTGAGGTTGCGCGGGATATCGACCATGGCGCGCGGCGCCGAGTGCGACGCCACCAGCGGGGTGCGGCTCAGCTGTGCGACTTGCTCCAGGGCCTTGGTCGACATCTGCGACACGTCGATGATCACGCCCAGGTCGTTCAGGCGTTTCACCGCTTGCTTGCCCAGGTCCGAAAGACCGTCGAGGGCGTCCGGCGAATCATTGAAGAACGGCAGCGGGCGCGACGAGTCGGCCCAGTCGTTGTTGCCGATGTAGCTGAAGCCGAACATGCGCATCCCGCGCGCCGTCCACAGGTCCAGCAGGTTCAGGTCGTGGCCCAGCGGGTAGGCGTTGAGCATGCTGATGAAGATCGCGAACTTGCCTTCGCCGTGCAGGCGCCGGAAGTCGTCGGCGGTGTAGGCGATGCCGACCTGGTTGGGGAAGTCGCGGACCATGCCGGAAATGATCTTGTAGCGGATTTCCTGCTGGTTGCGCGCCTCGTCGACGAAGCCGGCGGTGGGCTTGTGCGGGGCATTGGCGCCGTTCCAGATTTCCGGCCAGCCGAAGATCGTCAGTGCCGCGCCGGACAGGCGTCCGCGATTGGCCTTGACCAGGTCGAACTGGTCGCTGCCGTCCTTGTCGACTTCATGGCCGGTGGTGCCGAAGTTCTGGGTGATGGTGATGTGGCTGTCGAACGAGAGCATGTGTTCGTGCAGCTCTTCGGCCTGCTGCATGACTTTGCGAGGGTAGCCGGGATTGTCCTTGAACCAGATATCCCAGACCGCGAAACCGGCACCGGCGCTGATCGCCAGGGCCAGCGGCAGGCCGATGTAAAGAGCCTTTTTCGAACGTGGTTTTGTCATTGCCATCTCAGTCAGGTTCGCCGTCGAGGTGCAGGCACAGAGGCCTTTGCTATCTGGGAAGAACGAGCGGGCGCGGGAGAAAATTAGTCCGCCCCGATGGCGCTTAAATTTGTTCGCTCAGCAAACGTTCTAGCTTGGATAAAGCCTGCTTCAGGGCTGAACACAGGTAGGGCAATGAGGATTTCTCGACGATGGTTCATGGCAGGCCTGGCGCTGACCGGCGCTGCCGTACCTGCAGCTTATTTCGGGCATCGCGAATGGACGAAGCCCGACCCGACGATCACCCCCGGTGAGGCGTCTTTCGATGTCGCCGACGTGGCCGGGCAGCGCCTGGCGAATGCGTTGCGCGGGGTCTGGAAGATCCGCTTCGTCGGGCGTGACGCGGGCCTGGACGGCTTGCCGGCCCAAGGCCTGGAAGTGTTCATCGACATCGGTCAGAAAGGCCGGGGCGTGTGCGGTTTTCTCGACACGCCGGAGCGTCTGCGCTCTGCCGACACACCTCGTTACCGAATACTCGGCGATCTTGCCGGGGCCGAGGCTTCGAAGCTCAGCTGGCGATTGCTGGGCACTGGCGGCAGCGTCGACTACGAACTGAACATGATTCTCGACGAGGTCTGGGCCGATTTCGGCAACGCCGGCAGCGGCACCCTCAGCGGCAGTGTCCAGCGCCTCGATCGCGCGCTGGCCTTGCCGGCGCAGGATCACCGCTTCATCGCGGTCAAATGCCTGTTCCCCGAAGCCCGTCAGCGCACGCCGCTGAATGGGCCATTGCTGGCCTGGCTGGTGTCGCCCGAGCATCGGCTGTTCCACCAGGTGTGGCACGCGACGCGGGACAAATGGCACACGCTGTCCGAGGACAAACGCAACGCCTTGCGCGGCCTCGGCTGGCAGCCCGGCCCTCGGGATCAGGAACGTGACGCCCGGGGCAAGCGCAAGGACCGCAACGGTTCAGGCATCGATTTCTTTTTCATGCACCGGCACATGCTCGGGACGGCGCGCTCGCTGCAGGATCTGCCGTCGTGGGAATTCTTCCCGCTGCCGCAGCCGGAACTGGTGCGCGACCGTCAGGGTTTTGCCCGCTATTTCGACAACCACGACGGCACCGCGCTGCCGCCGACCTGGCTGGCCGATGGCGACGATGAATTCAGCCAGTGGGTCAGCGACATCAAGACCGCCGAGACCTATCAGAGCAACTTCGAGGTCTGGGAGTCGCAGTACCGCGATCCACAATATCTGTCGAAGATGACCCTCGGCCAGTTCGGCTCCGAAGTCGAACTGGGGCTGCACGACTGGCTGCACATGCGCTGGGCTTCGGTGCCGCGCGATCCGTCCAACGGTCAGCCGGTGCCGCTGGCCCGGGATCTGGACGATTTTGCCGCGCGCTGGTTCGCCCCGGAAAACGACTTCCTCGGCGATCCGTTTTCATCTCATGTGAACCCGGTGTTCTGGCATTTCCACGGCTGGATCGATGACCGCGTGGAAGACTGGTTCCGCGCCCATGAGCGTTTCCATCCGGGTCAGGTCACGCGACTTGAAGTCAATGGTGTGAAATGGTTTGCCCCTGGGCGCTGGGTCGAAGTCGCTGACCCGTGGCTCGGCCCGACCACTCACGGTTGCAGCACTACGCCGGGGTTGCAGGTTGGCAAGTCGGTGGAGATGGATCCGGAAACCATGAAGCTGGCGCTGCGAATCGTGTTCGGTTCGGATGAGAAGAAGCTGGAAGGATTGTTCCGGCGAGTGCCGAAGCGGCCGTGGTATGCGCGCAATCTGAAGGCCAAAAGCGACGCGGTCTGAGGACCGCGTTATCGTTCAATCGTAGGGTCGCCGCCTGCTCCGGGCGGAGACCCTACGATGATTGTCTGAAGGGCAGTGCAATTACAGCGCCTGCCAGCCCCCACCCAATGCCTTGTACAGCGCGATACTCGCCTGCAATCGCGACAGGCGCAGTTGCACATTCAGGTCCTGCGCCGCATACAGCGTGCGTTGGGTTTCCAGCACTGTCAGCAAGTCTTCGGCGCCGGCCTCATAACGGCTCTGGGCGATGTCGAACGCGGTCTGCGCCTGATTCAACTCTTCACTTTGCCACTGCCGCTGCGCGTCGAGCCCGCGAATGCCGTTCAGGGCTTTTTCGACGTCGGCGAAACTGTTGATGATGGCGGCGCGATAGGTTTCCAGCAGTTCTTCCTGACGGGCTCTGGCCTTGTCGCGCTCGGCGCTCAGCCGCCCGTTGTTGAAGACAGGCGCGATCAGTCCGGCGGTGAGGTTGTAGAACGGGCTGCGGATAATGTCGTCGAACTGGTTGGCGCCGGAGCCGAGCTGGGCAGACAGAGTCACGCTCGGCAGCATGGCGGCGCGGGCGACCTTGACGTCGGCTTCGGCCGCCGCCAGTTGCGCCTCGGCGCGGGCGATGTCCGGACGGTGGCTGAGCAGGTCGCTGGGCACGCCGGCGGCGATGGTCGGCCATTGCAGTCGGTCGAACGGCTCAGCGGCGGTTCGCAGTTCCTGCACCGGCCGGCCGAGCAGGGCCGCGAGGCTGATCAAAGCGTCCTGGGCCTGTTGTTGCACCAGCGGCAATTGCCGTTGTTGCGCGGCCACCAGGCTTTTCTGCTGGGCCAGTTCCAGGGCGGTGTCCGAGCCTGAGTCGTAGCGGGTCTGTACCAGCTTCAGCACGTTCTGGGCATTCGCCAGATTCAGTTCGGCGATGCGACTTTGCTCGCGCAGGGACAAGGCCTGCGCATAGGTATTGGCCACGCCGCTGAGCAAGGTCAGTTCCACGGTCGCCCGATCGAACTCGCTGGCTTGCAGGGCAAACCGGGCACTGTCGCGGGAGGCACGTTTTCCGCCCCAGAAATCGATCTCGTAAGTGGCGGTCAGGCTGGCGTCGAAATAGTCCACCGCCTTGTTGCTGTTGTCGGCGTCGAGCTGGCTGTAGCCGTTACCGCGCAGCAGTTTCTGCCGATTGGCATTGGCCCCGGCTTTCACTTCGGGCAACTGTGAGCCGCCGGCAATCACGGTGCCGGCCTGGGCCTGACGTACCCGCGCCATGGCGGCCGCGAGGTCGAAACTGCCGAGGCGGGCCTGTTCGATCAGGCGGTCGAGTTCGGGGCTGCCGAACTGCTTCCACCACTGCGGATCGATGCGGGCGACGCTGGCGCCGTGGGGCGATTGCCAGGTCGCCGGTGGCTGCAAGCCGCTGTCGGGACGCTGGACGGGATTGCCGCAGGCGCTGAGCATCAGGCACACGGTCAACAGGCTGAGGCGCGATTTCATAGATCGATCATTCACTGGTAAGGGCCGTCACCGGGTCGAGTCGGGCGGCTTTGCGGGCCGGCATGAAGCCGAAGACAACACCGGTCACAAGGGCGCAGCCAAAGGCACCGAGCACCGCCATCAAGGAAAACGCCACGGCGACCTCGCTGAGGATCAGCACGCCGCCGACGATCAGCGCCAGGGCGATGCCGGCGATCCCCCCGACCACCGACAACATCACCGCTTCGGTGAGGAACTGGCGCAGGATGTCGCGCTGGCGGGCGCCGGTAGCCATGCGAATACCGATCTCGCGGGTGCGTTCGCGCACGGTCATCAGCATGATGTTCATCACGCCGATCCCGCCCACCAGCAGCGAAATCGCGGCAATCGAACCGAGCATCAGCGACAGGGTGTTTTGCGTGCGGGCTTCGGCCTGGATCATCGCGGCGTTGTTGGTCAGCTCGAAATCCTTCTTGCCGTTGTGCAGGCGCAGCATCAGTTGCTCGATGGCGTGTTCGGTTTCCTTGACCTTGCGCGCATCGGCGGCGGCGATCGCCACGTATTCCGGATTGCGTGTGCCAAACAGACGGACGCTGGCGGCGGAGTAGGGCACGGCAATGCGGTTGTCGCTGTCGGAGTCGCCGGAGCTGGCGCCTTTTTCCGCCAGCACGCCCACCACCTGGAACGGTACGTTCTCGATCAGGATGTATTGGCCGATGGGGTTGGCGACGTCCTTGAGCAATTTGGTACGGACCTTGTGGCCGATCACCGCGACGGCTGCGGCATTGCGTTCATCGGCCTCGGTGAAATAACTGCCCTGCACCACGGGCCAGTTGAAGATCGCCGGGAAGTTGGTGTCGTTGCCGCCGACGTAACTCAGGTAGTCGGCATTGCCGAAACGCACGCCGGCCTCGGCGCCGTTGACCGGCATGATCCGCATGACCTGCGGCAGGCTCGCCAGTGCCGCCACGTCATCGAGGGTGACGATGCCTTGCGGTGTGCGCGGGTTGGGTGACGAGCCGCTGAGGTAAATGATGTTCGAGCCGAAGGCGCCCATTTGCGCCATGACCTGGCGCTTGCTGCCTTCGCCGACTGCGAGCATCACCACCACCGAGGCCACGCCAATGATGATCCCGAGCAGGGTCAGCGCCGTGCGGAAGCGGTTGATCCACATCACCCGCCAGGCGGCGTGCAGCGCGTCGATCAGTTCGCCTTTCCAGGCGCCGGTCGCTTCGGCGCCTTCGCTCAGGCGTTTGCGTAGATCCACGGCCTGCAAGGCGCCTGGGTTGGCGCTGGTCTGGGCCTCGGGGTTGTGGCGGGCGCTGTCGCTGACGATCAGGCCGTCGCTGATTTCGATGATGCGTTTGGCTCGCGCGGCCACTTCACGGTCGTGGGTGATCAGAATGACCACGTGGCCCTGGCTCGCCAGCTCGTCGAGCAGCGCCATGACTTCCTTGCCGCTGTGGCTGTCGAGGGCGCCGGTGGGCTCGTCGGCGAGAATGATGTGGCCGCCGTTCATCAAGGCCCGGGCAATCGATACCCGCTGTTGCTGGCCGCCGGAGAGTTGATGTGGACGGTTGCCGGTGCGCGAGGCCAGGCCGAGGCGGTCGAGCAGGGCGGCGGCACGAGCATGACGTTCGGCGGCGGGTGTGCCGGCGTAGATCGCCGGCATCTCGACGTTTTCCTGGGCCGAGCCGGACGCAATCAGGTGATAGCCCTGGAACACGAAGCCAAAGGCTTCGCGGCGCAGCCAGGCCAGCTCGTCGGTGTCCAGGCCGGCGACGTTTTCCCCGGCGAAGCGATATTCGCCGGTGGTCGGTCGGTCGAGGCAGCCGAGGATGTTCATCAGTGTCGATTTGCCGGAGCCGGAGGCCCCGACGATCGCCACGAATTCGCCGGCGTGGATCGACAGGTCGATGCCACGCAGGACATGAACCTCGGGCGCATCACCGCCGCCGTAGGATTTACGGATGTCCTGCAGGTCGATCAGAGGCGTTTGCATTCAACCTCCGCTGCCGGTGGCCGGGCCGATCACCAGGTGATCGCCCTCGTTGAGGCCTTCAAGAATCTGTACTTTCAAACGGTCGCTGATACCGGTGCGTACTTCGCGGGTTTCGATCTTGCCGTTGGCAGCGATCACCTGCGCGGTCTGCAGGTTGGCGGTGGAGCTGCCCTGCAGTGCGGCAACCGGTGCGGTGAGCACGTTCTGCGCCTGGTTGGCGACGAAGAAAACTTGTGTGGTCATCTCCGCCATCAATGCGTTGTCGGCGTTGTCGACGTCCAGCAACACGGTGTACAGCACCACGCGGGCGCTCCCGCTTTTGCTGGTGCTGGCGGGGCTGCCGCCGCCCTGGCTGGTCTGGTCCAGCGGCTTGGGCGGTACCGGCAGGATCTGCCGCACGGTGCTGCTCCAGCGCCGGTTGCCGCCGCTGAGGGTGGTGAAGTAGGCGGTCATGCCCGGTTTGACGTGGCCGATGTCGGCTTCTGAAACCTCGGCCCACACGGTCATCGGCGACAGTTTGGCGATCCGCAGAATCAGCGGCGTCTGCTGCTGGGCGTTGAGGGTCTGGCCTTCGCGGGCATCGAGCGCGACCACCGTGCCGGCCATCGGTGCGTAAATGCGGGTATAGCCGAGTTCGGCCTGATCGCTGCGCAGGCTGGCTTCGGCCTGACGGATCTGGGCCTGGAACATGTCGATGCGCGCCTGGGTGGCTTTCAATTCGGCGCGGGCGGTCTGCACGTCTTCTTCGCGGGTCGCGCCGCCGGCGGCGAGATTCTGTTGGCGCTGGTATTTCTGCTGCGCCAGTTCGTGCTGGGCTTTCTGCTCCTGCAATTGCGCCTTGAGGTTTTCAATGGAGAAGCGCCCGGCGTCGAGTTTGGCCTTTTGCGTGGACGGGTCGATTTCCACCAGCAACTGGCCTTCCTTGACCACATCACCGACCTCGACGTGGATTTTCTGGATCTGCCCCGACGCCTGGGCGCCGACATCCACATAGCGCCGCGGCTGCAGCGTGCCCAGCGCGGTGACGCTGCTCTCGATGTCGCCACGGCTGACGGAGACGGTGGCGAATTTATCACGACCGGGCGGCAGGACTTGCCACGCCGCAACGGCAATGACGGGGATCAGGCAAAGAGCGATGAGCAGGGCGCGTCGGGCGGGGCGGGGACGTTTCATGCGGGGTTCCGGCCAGTGTGAATCGGCCCGTCATCCGGCGGGCACCGCAAGCGGGCACGGCCGAATGCTGTCGCAGGGCACGACAGACACGGGAGGGCTGTTGGTTAAACGAGAGAAGGGGCGGCGAATTTAAGCGCTGAAAAACGCGGTAACAGGTATAGGCGAGAACAATTTGTCGGGCAAACCGAAACAGCGCTTTAAATCTATATGAGAATTACTATAAATTACGCACCTGAAATTGCCATTACCGTGCCACTGCCTGTTTCGACAGTCGCGGATCTGGCTCAAGGATCGAAACCGCACGCTGCGGCGGGGAATCATGTTGGAAAACTACTATCGCGAGTTGGTGTGTTTCCTGAACGCCAGGCTCGGCAACCGTCAAGTGGCCGAAGACGTGGTGCATGACGCTTATCTGCGGGTGCTGGAGCGATCCAGCGAAACGCCGATCGAGCAGCCTCGGGCATTTCTCTATCGCACCGCACTCAATCTGGTGATCGACGACCATCGGCGCAATGCCCTGCGTCAGGTCGAATCGCTGGAAGTGCTCGACAGCGAAGAGCGCTATTTCACTCCGTCCCCCCACAACACCTTCGATCACGGCCAGCGACTGGAGATGCTCCAGCGTGCCCTCGCTGAACTTTCGCCGCTGTGCCGCGAAAGTTTTCTGTTGCGCAAGATCGAAGGTCTGTCGCATCCCGAAATTGCCGAACACCTAGGGATTTCCAAGGCGCTGGTGGAAAAGCACATCGTCAACGCCATGAAGCATTGCCGCCTGCGCATCAAACAATGGGACGCCCATTGAGCCGTCGTCGTTAAATTTTTTTTCACTGTCCTCGTTCCTACTCAACAGACGATCTGCTGTCCTGCTCAAGGCCGGTCAGGTCACTCAGGCTTTTCGTCCAGAGGACACTGGAAATGACACAGGCAATTGCATCGCCCATCGTTCACGACCTGATCGGCGTCGGTTTCGGCCCTTCGAACCTTGCGCTGGCCATCGCTCTGCAAGAGCGCGGCCCGATCCAGGGGGAACTGGATGTTCTGTTTCTCGACAAACAACCCAACTACAGCTGGCACGGCAACACCCTGTCGACCCAGAGCGAGTTGCAGATTTCCTTCCTCAAGGATCTGGTGACCCTGCGCAATCCGACCAGCCCGTACTCGTTCGTCAACTACCTCAAGCACCACGGTCGCCTGGTGGACTTCATCAACCTCGGCACCTTCTATCCGTGCCGCATGGAGTACAACGACTACCTGCGCTGGGTCGCTGCACAGTTCACCGAACAGAGCCGCTACGGCGAAGAAGTGCTGACCATCGAACCGGTACTGCACAACCATCAGGTTGAAGCGCTGCGGGTGATTTCCCGTGATACCGAAGGCCAGCAATTCGTGCGCACTGCGCGTTCGGTGGTGGTCAGCGCTGGCGGTACGCCGCGCATTCCCGAGGCGTTCAAGGCGCTGAAGGGCGACGGCCGGGTGTTCCATCACTCGCAGTATCTGGCGGAGATGGCCAAGCAGCCGTGCATCAACAACCAGCCGATGAGCATCGCAATCATCGGTGGCGGCCAGAGCGCGGCGGAAGCCTTTATCGACCTGAACGATTCGTTCCCGTCGGTGCAGGTCGACATGATCCTGCGCGGCTCGGCCCTGAAGCCGGCGGATGACAGCCCGTTCGTCAACGAAGTGTTCTCGCCGGAATTCACCGACCTGATCTTCCAGCAGAAGAGCAGCGAGCGTGAGCGTCTGGTCAACGAGTACCACAACACCAACTACTCGGTGGTCGACATCGACCTGATCGAGCGCATCTACGGCATCTTCTACCGCCAGAAGGTTTCCGGTGTTGCCCGCCACGCGTTCCGCACCCTGACCACTGTCGAGAAAGCCACTGCCACCGAACACGGTATTGAACTGACCGTGCGCAACAACGCCACCGGCGAAGTCACCGTGCGTGCCTACGACGCGGTCGTGCTGGCCACCGGTTACGAGCGCCAGATGCACCGCAAACTGCTGGCGCCGCTGGAGGAGTACCTGGGCGACTTCGAGGTCGACCGCAATTACCGGTTGATCACCGACGAGCGCTGCAAGGCCGGTCTGTACATGCAGGGTTTCTGCCAGGCCAGCCATGGTCTGAGCGATACGCTGCTGTCGATCCTGCCGATCCGCGCGGACGAGATTGCCGGCTCGCTGTATGAGCATGGCAAGAACCGTGGGCACAACCGTTCGGTGATGGATCTGTTGTTGGCGACTGCCAGCTAAACCTGCGGCGTTTGCCAAATCGTCCTCGCGGGCAAGCCCGCTCCCACACTGGATCTCTGCTGACCACAAAATCTGTGTTCAATGAAGATCCCCTGTGGGAGCGGGCTTGGTCCGGGCGGCGATCCGACGAAGAGGCCTTCAAGTACACCGCAAAAACTCAATCCTGAACCCTTCCTGAACACCCGCCACATTCCCCGACACACTTCCTTTTGCGGGTTTACTCTCCAGACATCGGGGCGTAAGCTTCGCGCGTTTTCATCAATAGCGGAGACCCACAGTGGGTACTTGTTCGAGTGACAGTTGTCGGCCGGTCCTTGTAACCGGCGGATTCTCGGCAAGATAACGCGCATTCATTTGTGCCGTTGTCTCGCCGAACAGCGAGCAGCGGCATCCCGATCATGACCGGTCCCGGTCATGTCCCGACGTCCTTCTCATCGACACTGAAAAGCCTGTGAAGTCGACTTCATCGTCGTCATTGCAGCCCTATCGACACGCCTGTCTTTTCTGACCGGCGCGCCACGCCTTGCCGTGCCGGTTTTGCGGTGCCCGAGACGAGGACGTACCTGCTCGACGGTTTCCCGGCTGACCATAGGGGCAACAGCCATGAAACTTACGCTCAAGGAATTTTTCGCAGGTTTTCTGCGGACCCGTCACATCGCCCGGCACTTCCGTCGCCTGGCCTTGCTGGAAACTCTCAGCGACACCACGGTCAGCCGTGAAGTGCCGCCCACGCTGGCCAATACACTGGTGGACGCCGCCCATTGCGACAGCGGCGTGCTGCTGTCGAACCTCGGCACCCACACCGACGGCCTGACCGATTTCAAAGTCGATGTGCTGCGCGCGCAGCACGGCCTCAACGAAGTCGAACACGAGCAACCGCTGCCGTGGTGGACCCACCTGTGGCACTGCTACAAGAACCCCTTCAACCTGCTGTTGACCCTGTTGGCGGTGATCTCGTGGCTGACCGAAGACCTCAAGGCCGCCATCGTGATTTTCTCGATGGTGGTGCTGTCGACGCTGCTGCGCTTCTGGCAGGAAAGCAAATCCAATCAGGCCGCCGACGCGCTCAAGGCGATGGTCAGCAACACTGCCACCGTGCTGCGCCGGGATGCGCCGCGAGCTGAATTGCCGATCAAGCAACTGGTGCCCGGCGATCTGATCGTGCTCTCGGCCGGTGACATGATTCCTGCCGATTGCCGGGTGCTCAGCGCCAAGGACCTGTTCGTCAGCCAGGCGGCGATGACCGGTGAATCGATGCCGGTGGAGAAATTCCCCCGCCAGGCCGATCGCGACACGCGCAACCCGCTGGAGCTCGACAACATCCTGTTCATGGGCACCAACGTGGTGTCCGGCACAGCGGTGGCGGTGATTCTCACCACCGGCAACAGCACCTATTTCGGTGCGCTGGCGCAGCGGGTCGGGGCGACTGATCGTGCGGTGACTTCGTTCCAGCAAGGCGTGAACAAAGTCAGCTGGCTGCTGATCCGCTTCATGTTCGTCATGGCGCCGCTGGTGTTGTTCATCAATGGTTTCACCAAGGGCGACTGGACCGAAGCACTGTTGTTCGCGCTGTCGATCGCCGTGGGCCTGACCCCGGAAATGCTGCCGATGATCGTCACCTCGACGCTGGCCAAGGGCGCGGTGTTCCTGTCGCGCAAGAAAGTCATTGTCAAACGCCTGGATGCGATCCAGAACTTCGGCGCCATGGACGTGCTGTGCACCGACAAGACCGGCACCCTGACTCAGGACAAGATCTTCCTGGCACGCAATGTCGACGTCTGGGGCGAAGACTCCGATGACGTGCTGGAAATGGCTTACCTCAACAGCTACTACCAGACCGGCCTGAAAAACCTGCTCGATGTGGCGGTGCTGGAACACGTGGAAATCCACCGTGAGCTGAAGGTCGGCACGGCGTTTCGCAAGGTCGACGAGATTCCGTTCGACTTCAACCGTCGGCGCATGTCGGTGGTCGTCGAGGGACGCGGTCAGCCGCATCAATTGATCTGCAAGGGCGCGGTGGAAGAGGTTCTTTCGGTGTGCACCCGGGTTCGTCACGGTGAAGTCGACGAAGCCTTGAGCGATGAGTTGCTGGTGAAAATTCGTCAGGTAACGGCAGCATTCAACGCTGAAGGCTTGCGCGTGGTAGCGGTGGCGGCACGGTCGATGCCGGAGGGACGTGATACTTACAGCCTGGGCGACGAGCAGGAACTGACGCTGATCGGTTACGTGGCGTTTCTCGATCCACCGAAGGAAAGCACCGCACCAGCGCTGAAGGCCCTGGCCGAACACGGCGTGGCGGTGAAAGTGCTGACCGGCGACAACGAGCTGGTGACCGCCAAGATCTGCCGCGAAGTGGGCCTGGCCCAGCAAGGTCTGCTGATGGGCAACGACATCGAACGCATGAGCGACGCCGAACTCGCCGTGGCGGTGGAAACCACCAACGTGTTCGCCAGGCTGACGCCGTCGCACAAGGAACGCATCGTGCGCATCCTCAAGGGCAACGGTCACGTGGTCGGGTTCATGGGCGACGGCATCAACGACGCCCCGGCGCTGCGCACCGCCGACATCGGGATTTCCGTGGACAGCGCGGTGGATATCGCCAAGGAAGCCGCCGACATCATCCTGCTGGAAAAGAGCCTGATGGTGCTGGAGGAGGGCGTGCTGGAAGGGCGCCGGACCTTCGCCAACATGCTCAAGTACATCAAGATGACCGCCAGTTCGAACTTCGGCAACGTGTTCTCGGTGCTGGTGGCCAGTGCGTTCATTCCGTTCCTGCCGATGCTGCCGATGCACCTGCTGGTGCAGAACCTGCTGTATGACATTTCGCAGATCGCGATCCCGTTCGACAACGTCGACGACGAGATGCTGAAACAGCCGCAACGCTGGCAGCCCGGGGACGTCGGACGTTTCATGCTGTTCTTCGGCCCGATCAGTTCGATCTTCGACATCACAACGTTCGCCTTGATGTGGTACGTGTTCGATGCCAACACCCCGGATCACCAGACCCTGTTCCAGTCCGGCTGGTTCGTGGTGGGGCTGCTGACCCAGACGCTGATCGTGCACATGATCCGCACGCCGAAGATTCCGTTCCTGCAAAGCCGCGCGGCCATGCCGTTGCTGGTGATGACAGCAATCATCATGGCCGTGGGCATCTTCCTGCCGATGGGGCCGCTGGCGCACTACTTCAAATTGCAGGCGCTGCCGTCGATGTACTTCGTGTTTCTGCCGGTGATCCTGCTGGCGTACATGGCGCTGACCCAGGCCGTCAAAGGCTTCTACATCCGCCGCTTCGGCTGGCAGTAACAGGCAAGAATTCCCCCCTTGTGGGAGCAAGGGGGGCGGTTTCAAGGAGTTCGACATGCAAGCGATCAACAATCTCAACCTCACCTCATTGCTCGACACTTTGGTCAGCCTCAGCGCGGCCTTCATTCTCGGCGGCCTGATCGGCTTCGAACGCCAGTACCGGCAACGCACGGCGGGCTTGCGCACCAACGTGCTGGTGGCGGTCGGGGCGGCGATTTTCGTCGACATGGCCAACCGTCTTGCCGGTGCCGAAGGCGCGGTGCGGGTGGTCGCGTATGTGGTTTCCGGCATCGGTTTTCTCGGTGCCGGGGTGATCATGCGCGAAGAAGGCAACGTGCGCGGGCTCAACACCGCCGCCACACTCTGGACTTCAGCAGCGGTGGGCGCCTGTGCCGGCGCCGACCTGCTGGCCGAAGCGGTGCTGGGCACCTTGTTCGTGCTCGCCGCCAATACCTTGCTGCGGCCGATCGTCAACAACATCAACCGTCAGCCGCTCGATGTGGTCTCGGCGGAAGTCACCAACATCGTCTACGTCATCGCCCGGCGTTCGCAGCAGACCGCCGTGTTCGCCTTGCTTGAAGCCGAACTCGAACGCAGCAACTACCCGGCCAGTGACGTTGATGTGCACGCCTTCGGGGCCGACGAAATCGAGATCGAAGCTACGCTCGCCACCACGTCGGTGGACGGCGATGAGCTGGATGCACTGGTGAAGCGGATTTCCACTTCAAGCCTGGTGGTGCAGGCGTTCTGGAGCCCGAGCACTACGGAGTAAAGTGCTCGATCCGGATGAGTGACGGTATTTTTCGGAAAAGTCCTACAGAGCCAATCCCGATGCTTGGGTAGTCTTGCCGCCACTTGAAGCGACTACCCGGATTTCCACATTGACCGACAAAACCCTGCGCATCCTGATCGCCGACCTGCAGCATTTTCACCGGATGAAGATCGAGCGCCTGTTCAATGATCTCGATTACTACCGTATTGCGCCGGTACAAAGTCTTGCCGAACTGCTGACGCTGGTCGATTACGGCTATCAGCCGTTCGATGTCCTGGTGATCAATGCCGAGCTGGCGACCGGGATCACGGATCTGCGTGGTTTTCTGTTTGATCTTCCGCAAATCCGGCGGGCACTGGTGTACGGCGAACCAACAGATTCCTCATGTGTGTCTAGGCATTTTGGGCAAAAGATCGTTACCAGCCCTGCGCCGTTGCCTTCAATTCGCGCCATCGAACAGCTGATGATTTCGGTCGAGGCCTCGTCGGGTTGCTCATCGCGCGTTCGATCACAGATCGGTCAATCGCACAACTGTCAGATCTGACAGGTGATTGAACGTGCACGCCGTGCAACAGTTGTAGCGCAGCTACTAATCGTCCCGTTCATGCAGGATCGGTGGCGTCGTGTCATGTATTCGCCCCGGGAGTGGTCATGAGTTCAGCATTGGTCGTCGAAGATCATCCGGTGGTGGCGAGTGCCGTTCGCATGGTTCTGGAGTCGCTTGGATATAAGCCGATTCATGTTGCTTCAGACAGCCGCGAAGTGGTGTCGCTGGTCCGTTTGCATGGGCCGGATCTGATCGTGCTTGATCTGAAGCTGCCGGGCCAGGGTGGCCTGGAAACGCTGGAGCACATAAAGACAATCGGGCTGCTCTGCAAAGTCGTGGTTTTCACCTCTGCCGATCCTGATCACTATCTGGTGCGATGCCGACGTGCCGGTGCCATGGCCTTTGTCAGCAAATCCGCCGAATTGCAGCAGTTGCAGAATGCGATCAAGGCTGTCCGGGCGGGCTACAGCTATTTCCTGGACTTGCCGAATGTCACCGCAGGGCAATCCGAAGCGCACAGTAATGAACGAAAGCTGATCGCGTCACTGTCCGACCGCGAATTGCACATTCTGAGGGAGCTGGCTCGAGGCATATCGAATAAGCAGATTGCCGCGGATATGAACCGCAGTCACAAAACCATCAGCACCTACAAGACCCGTTTGATGCTCAAGCTCGGGATCAAGTCGTCGGTGGTCTTGCGAGAGTTTGCCCTGCGCAACCATTTGCTCTGAGAGGATCCGCATGATGAGCCTTTTGCGATGCGTCCTCCTGCTGATGCTGTTGTTTGAGGGCACAGCTCAAGCGGTGACAAGTGCGCAAAGGCTTGAAATCGTCTCACGCACCCGCCTGGAAGGCGTAAAGATTCACCTGGATGAGCAGGAACGACAGTGGCTCCGCGCGCACCCAGTGCTGCGCATCGGTGCCTCATGGCCGGATTACCCCCCCCTTTGAGCTGACCCGCAAACGCCATGAACTGGAAGGCCTCACGGCTGATTACGCCGACGCGGTTGCACAGGTGCTGAACATCGGTGTCGAGGTCTGGTGCTATCCGGACCGAGTCAGCGCCATGACCGCGCTCAAGGCCGGGGATCTGGATCTTCTCGGTACGTCGAACAACTTTGAAATCGCTGATTCCGAGCTCATGCTGTCGCGCGCCTACGCCGAGGACCAGCCGATGTGGGTGACCCGGCTCAATGAGGCGTTACCCGATGATCTCGCAGGCAAACGCATCGCCATGGTGGACGACTACCTGCCAGCCTCGACCATCCAGGAGGCTTACCCGCAAGTCTCTCTGCAGCGCTACAGATCCATTCTCGATGCCCTCGGCGCCGTAGCGTTCGGCCGGGATGATCTGTACCTCGGCGACTTCATCAGCGCCAGCTACCTGATCAATACCCATTTTCAAAACGAGCTGCAACTGGCCGGGCCCTCGGGCCTGGACGCCAACCCGTTCGGCTTTGCCCTGGCCCGCAGCAATACCCGTTTGAAACGTCTGGTCGACAAGGCCCTGCTGGCGATTCCCATGGAGCAGCGTCTGGCGATGGAGCTGCGCTGGAGCGCTGGCCGCGCCGACATGGCGGCGCAGTCGCGGGTGAGTCTGAGCGACAGCGAGCAACAGTGGCTGGATCAGCATCCGGTGGTGCGGGTCGGCGCTATCGATGATTTTGCGCCGCTGACATTTTTTGACGCCGATGACCGGCTCAGTGGCCTGGCTGCCCAACTGCTCAATCTGATCAGTCTGCGCAGCGGCCTCACGTTCGAGGTGGTGCGCGGGCAGTCTCTGGATCGCCTGATCGAGCTACTTCGGGCCGGGGAGCTGGATCTGCTGCCGGTGCTGACACCGAGCCGCGAGCGTGAACTTGAAATGCTGTTCACCCGTTCGTACGCCAACAGCCCCTTTGTCTTGATCACCGATTCAAAGGCGCAGGCGCCTCGCAGCCTGGACGAGATGGCGGGCAAGCGCCTGGCACTCTATCGCGGCAATCTGTTGCGCGATTATCTGTTGGAGCATGTGCCCCTGATCCGTCTGGTCGAGTTGCCGAGCCCGGCAGATGGCATGCAGGTGCTGCTCGACGGGCAGGCCGATGCGACCTTGAGTTCGTTGCTGGTGGCGCGCTACCAGATCGATCACCAGTACCGCGATCGCTTGCGAATAGTTTCCACACTGGGCGATCAACCGGCCCGGATTGCCATGGCTACAGCGCTGGGTGCTCCACAGTTGCAATCGATTCTGAACAAGGCATTGTTGAGTATCGCGCCACAGGAAATGGATGCTCTCGTCGCACGCTGGAGTCGTAACGTGGTGCTGCAAGACAGCTATTGGCAGCGTCATCGAGAACAGATCCTGCGCGGATTTGCCGTTGCCGCAGGGCTGCTGTTGCTGGCCTTGGGCTGGATCGGCTTTCAGCGTCGGCAGATCCGCCAGCGTCAGCAATGGCTTCGGCAGTTGCAGGAAGCCAAGGAGGCGGCCGACGAAGCCAATCGTGCCAAGAGCAGGTTTCTGGCGACCATGAGTCATGAAATCCGCACGCCGATGAATGCCCTGATCGGTATGCTCGAACTGGCGCTCAAACGTGCCGATGAAGGTGTGACCGATCGCCAGGCGATCGAGGTGGCGTCCAGTGCCGGGCAGCAATTGCTGGCATTGATCGGCGATATCCTCGACATCGCACGTATCGAGTCCGGGCAATTGTCACTGGCCCCCGAGCGCGTCAATTTGCGCGAGGTGGTGGCGTCGGTGTGTCGGATTTTTGAAGGCCTGGCCCGGCAGAAGCAATTGTTGTGGCATGTAGAACTGGACGAGCGCAGCGACATCGAGGTGATGCTCGATCCCATACGGTTCAAACAGGTGCTGTCGAATCTGCTGAGCAACGCAATCAAATTCACCGATGACGGCGAGGTGAGCCTGCGCTTGCGTGTGTTCGGCGAGCAGGACGGGCTGATTGAAACGGGCGTGATCATCGAAGACAGTGGCCGGGGGATCAGCGCCGAGGATCAGCAGCGGCTGTTCAGCCCGTTTGTGCAGGTCGGCGATCACCCGTCTGTGGCGCAGGGTGGTTCAGGCCTGGGGCTGGTGATCAGCCGCAACCTGTGCCGGATGATGGGTGGTGATTTGTGGATGAGCAGCGAGTTGAACCACGGCACTCAGGTCATGCTGAGGCTGGAACTGTCTGTGCCGCAGCCGCATGTGCAGGAGGTTGAACCGGTGCCAGTGGCGACGACGGTGAACTCGCTGCACGTGCTGGTGGTGGATGACCATCCAGTGAATCGCCTGCTGTTGTGTCGGCAGTTGAGTGAACTCGGGCATCGCCCCGTCGACTGCGGTGGTGGTGAAGAGGGGCTGGCGCTGTGGCGCGGGCAATTTTTCGATGCACTGATCACCGATATCAACATGCAGGGGCTCGACGGATATGAACTGACACGGGCGGTGCGTCAGGAAGAAGCCGCGACGGGCAGGGCGCCCTGTCTGATCATCGGATTCACCGCCAATGCGCAGATGGAAGAAAAGCAGCGATGCCGGGCGGCCGGGATGGACGATTGCCTGTTCAAGCCGGTGCTGCTGCGCGATTTGAGTCAGGCCTTGATGGCCGCAGAATCCGGGGGAATGCAGGTCGAGAGCGTTGACGATCCGGCAGTGGCCGCCTTCGATCTGAGTGCGCTGTTGCAACTGGCGGGCGAGGACAACCCGCTGATCGGGCAGCTGCGCCAAGAGGTGCTGAGCAGCCTGCGCATCGACCTGAAGCGTCTGGACGAATCAGGTCGCAATCGCGTGCGCCTGCGAGATCTGGCGCATCACGTCACGGGCGGGGCGCACATGATCGGTGCCGAGAGCGTGGTCTCGGCGTGCCGGGTACTCGAGCAAGCCTGCCGTGACGACGAACCCGAAACGGCATTGACGGCCGCCATCGACTTGCTGCGCGTGACCATGCAAGACCTCGCGCAGCAGCTTCAGGCCTGATCGGTCAGTCCCACTGCGGCGCGATGCCTTTGGGGCTGGTCAGGCGATGGCCGCGATCCAGGGTGGCGATCAGCGCCAAGTCGGCGTCGCTGAGGGTCAGCGCCGTGGCGCCGAGGTTACCTTGCAGGTTGGCGCGTTTGGTCGACGACGGAATCACCGCGTAACCCGATTGCATCGCCCACGCCAGGGTGACCTGCGCCGGGGTGGCTTGCAGACGCTCGGCGATCTGCACGATCAGCGGATCCTTCAACACTTCGCCATAGGCCAGGGTCATGTACGAGGTGATCTGAATGCCCTGACTTTGCGCGAATTCCACGACCTTGCGGTTTTGCAGGTACGGGTGCAGTTCGATCTGGTTAGTGGCGATGTTTTCCGCGCCGACCGCAGCAATCGCCTGTTTCATCAGGTCGATGGTGAAGTTGGACACGCCGATCTGTCGGGTCAGGCCCAGGCGTTTGGCTTCCAGCAGCGCGCCCATGAACTCTTCGACCGGCACCTGATCTTCCGGCGACGGCCAGTGGATCAGCGTCAGGTCGAGGTAGTCGGTCTGCAGCTTTTGCAGGCTCTCCTTGAGACTTTCGATCAGACGATCCCTGGCGAAGTTGGCGATCCAGATCTTGCTGGTGATGAACAGCTCTTCACGGGCGATGCCGCTGGCGGCGATGGCCTCGCCAACGTCGGCTTCGTTTTCATAGATCTGGGCGGTGTCGATAACCCGGTAACCGAGCTCAAGGGCAGTGCTCACCGAATCGATGACCACCTGACCTTGCAGGCGAAACGTACCAAGACCGAAAGCGGGAACAGACATGCAGGAACTCCAGGGTTGCAGTGGGAATGGGCAGGAGTATCCGCGTCTGATTCCTCGGGAAAAACCGCTGTCGGGGCAAAGTACTGTTGATTGAAAGTCACGAATCACTGCGATCGTTATCGTTCCATCAGTAGAACGATGAGGACGGTTTTGGCTGACTAGTACTAAATACGTGGCGAATTTATGATCGTTACATGATCAACCTGATGACGGAGTCCACCATGAAAAACCTTATCGGTATCTACACCAGCCCTCGCGGCCACTGGGTCGGCGATGGGTTTCCGGTGCGTACCCTGTTTTCCTATGACAATTTGGGCAAGCACATCAGCCCGTTCCTGCTGCTGGATCACGCAGGGCCTGCGCAATTCACCCCGACCAGCGAACGCCGTGGCGTGGGTCAGCATCCGCATCGTGGCTTCGAGACCGTGACCATCGTTTATGAAGGCGAAGTGCAGCACCGCGATTCTACTGGCTGCGGCGGCACCATCGGTCCGGGCGATGTGCAGTGGATGACGGCGGCTTCCGGAATCCTGCATGAAGAATTCCACTCGGAAAACTTCGCCAAAACCGGCGGCAATCTGGAAATGGTGCAACTCTGGGTGAATCTGCCGGCCAAGGACAAAATGGCCGCGCCGGGTTACCAGACCATTCTGGACAGTGATATCCCGAATATCGCGCTCAAGGACGGCGCCGGCAGCCTGCGTCTGATTGCCGGTGAGTTCGACGGCCACAAGGGCCCGTCCCGCACCTTCACGCCTATCGATGTGTGGGATCTGCGGCTGAACACCGGCAAGTTGCTTACGCTCGATCTGCACGAAGGCCGCAACACGGCGTTGGTGGTGTTGAAGGGTTCGGTACAGATCAACGGTGTGGAGTCGATGCGCGAAGGGCAGTTGGCGCTGTTCGAGCGTCGTGGCGATCGCATCACCCTTGAAGCCAGCGCGGACGCGGTGGTGCTGCTGCTCAGCGGCGAGCCGATCGACGAGCCGATCGTCGGCCACGGCCCGTTCGTGATGAACACCGAGCAGGAAATCCACCAGGCTTTCGCCGACTTCCAGTCCGGCCGCTTCGGCCAGATGCACGGCTGAAAATCCCGGCAGGCGCCACGTGCGCCTGCCGGTTTTTTTTGAGCGCGCGCAGTGGCGCTCATCCCGCCAATCAATTACTCCTACACTGAGCCCAATCTGTGCGATCTTCTCGCGACTGGCCCCTGTCGGAGTTGTTTGATGCTGTCTCTGCTCACCGATCATCCGTTGTTTTGCGCCTTGATCCTGATCCTGATCGATCTGGGTCTGTGGCGTCTGATCAGCTCCCACGGCAGCGCGTGGAAACTGTTGGTGCGGGTGCTGATTTTTGCCCTGTTCAGCATTCTGCTGTTCAACGAAGGGCTCAACCCGATGGAGCCTGCGCCGTGGGCCGACAATGTGCCGTTGCACCTGGCGGCGACCGGGTTGCAGATCGGCTGGTGGCTGTTCGGCGCGCGTACCCTGACGGTGCTGATCGGCGCGGTGATGATGCAGCGGGTCGGGCACACCGGGCGGCTGTTGCAGGATCTGCTGGGCGCGGTGATCTTCCTGATCGCCATTATCGCGGCGCTGGCCTACGTGCTGGATCTGCCGGTCAAAGGCGTGCTGGCGACGTCCGGGGCGTTGGCGATCATCGTCGGTCTGGCGTTGCAGAGCACTTTG
The DNA here is from genome assembly GCF_021018765.1 of Pseudomonas fitomaticsae. Classification (GTDB taxonomy): domain Bacteria; phylum Pseudomonadota; class Gammaproteobacteria; order Pseudomonadales; family Pseudomonadaceae; genus Aquipseudomonas; species Aquipseudomonas fitomaticsae. The sequence continues at coordinate 2,399,958 of NZ_CP075567.1, forward strand.
AGCGACGTGTTTTCCGGGATCGTTCTGAACACCACCAAGCCTTATCAACTGGATGACTGGATCTCCATCGACGGCACCGAAGGCCGGGTCACCGACATCGACTGGCGCGCCACGCGCCTGCAAACCAGTCAGGGCAGCATGGCGGTAATTCCCAACTCGCTGGCGGCCAAGGCCAAGATCATCAACTTCAGCCGGCCGAGCAATATGTTCGGGGTGGCCGTCAGCGTGCAGGTCAGCCCCCATGCGCGGCCCAGCTCGGTGATCGATGCCCTGGAGCGGGCGATGCAGGGTTGTCGCCAATTGCTGGAGAGCCCCGCGCCGAGTGTCGCGCTGAAGAGCTCCAGCAGTGCCGGCGCCGAATATGAGATCAGCGGGTTCGTCGCCTCGATGAGCGAAAAGCGCGTGGTGCGCAATCAGCTGTTCGACCTGGCTTACCGACATCTGCAGGCGTCCGGGGTCAACTTGCTGTCGAGCGATGAACCCGGCGTGCCGAGCAATCTCTCACGGCCACGGGCGTTGCTCGACAGCTCGCCGATTTTCTCCACGTTGCGGCAGGAAGAGAAAGAAACCTTCAGCCAGAACATGACCCTGCAAACCTTTCGCGCCGGCGAGATGATCCTCGCGGGCGGCGAGGTCAGCGATCACCTGTTCATCATCGAGTCCGGCGTGGTCTCGGTGACGCTCAAGCGCCACGGCACACCGTTCGAGTCCGGACGGATGGGGCCGGGTGAGGTGATCGGCGAGGCGGGGATTCTGTCCGACACCTCACTGCCGGCCGACTTCTGCGCCAAGACCTTCTGCGCGCTGTACCGCATCGAAAAGTCTTATCTCAAGCCGTGCCTGGATGCCCGTCACGACATCAACGATGCGATGAAGGCGCTGCTCGATTTCCGCCTGCACAAGGCGCAATCCCTGACGGAGGAAACGCCGGTAGCGGCGCCGAAGAAAGGCTTCCTGCAATGGCTGCGCAACCGCGTCTGAGCCCTCAGCGCAGGCCGTAATCCGCCAGTTTGCGTTCCAGGTTCAGGCGCACCTGCGGCCATTCGTCATCAATGATGCTGAAGCGCACCGAGTTGCGCTTGCGGCCGTCCGGCATGATGCGTTCGTGGCGGACGATGCCTTCCTGCTGCGCGCCGAGTCGTAGAATCGCGTGTCGTGATTTCTGGTTGTTCTCGTCGGTGGTGAACTGCACACGCACGCAATCAAGCACCTCGAACGCGTGGCGCAACATCAGGTACTTGGCCTCGGTGTTGACGAAGGTCTTCTGAAAGCGTGCGGAAATCCAGCTGCTGCCGATCTCCAGCTTGCGATTGAGCGGGTCGATCTTCCAGAACCGGGTCGAGCCGATCACTTCGCCGGTTTCCTTCAACACGATGACAAACGGCATGACCGTCCCCGCCTCACGGCCATCGAGGGCCTTTTTCAGGTAAGCGTCGACGGTGGTGGCCGATGGCACCACGGTGACCGTGAGATTCCACAGTTCACCGTCGGCAGCAGCGTGGAGCAGGGCATCGGCGTCGGTGTCTTGAAGCGGGCGCAGGATGATTCCCTGGCCTTGCAGCGTGGTTGGCATGAAGGGCGGCTCCTGGCGGTCTGGATGAGCGTCTATTACGCCGCAACCGGGGAAGCCGATGCAACCGCCCAACGACACGGATTCATGTTCGGCTCATGGGCGATTGGTGAAATCAATTGTCGATCCGATGCCCGGATCCCGTATACATGGCGACCATCGGCGGAGCGATCCGCGCCTTCATGCAAAAGGACTGAGCAATGAGCGAGCCACGCCTGACGAATCTGAAACAGTACCTGCAACGCCTGGGATTCGATGCGCCCCCGGCACCGACCCTTGAAACCCTGCGTCTGTTGCAACTGCGCCATACCGGCGCCTTTCCATTCGAAAACCTGTCGACGCTCAGTGGCGAACCCGTTCTGATCGACCTGCCCTCCATCGAACGCAAGGTCTTGAACGGCGCCCGTGGCGGTTATTGCTACGAGCTGAATAATCTGTTTCTGGCGTTGTTGCTGGAGCTGGGGTTCGACGCACGGGGCATCAGCGGGCGAGTGGTCATGAATCAGCCCGAAGGCAGTTGGACGGCGCGCACCCACCGCTTGAGCCTGGTGACGATTGACGACGTGCGATACATCACCGACGTCGGCTTCGGTGGCATGGTGCCGACCGCGCCGCTGTTGTTCGATACCGACGCCGAGCAATCCACGCCACACGAACCGTATCGCATCGAAGTGCAGGCCGATGGCTACATGCTGCGGGCCAGAGTTGCTGGCGAATGGCGACCGATGTACCTGTTCGACCTGCAACGCCAGGAAGACATCGATTACACCCTTGGCAACTGGTACGTCTCGACCCACCCGGACTCGCCATTTGCTCAACGCCTGATGGTTGCGCGCACTGGCGACGGCTGGCGGCGCACCTTGAACAACGGCAGTTTCGCGATCCATCGCATTGGCGCGGAGAGCGAGCGACGCGAGGTGACGGATGTCGATGAACTGATCGAATTGCTGGAACGGGAATTCGGCCTGCGCTTGCCGCACCAGCCCGGTGCACGTCTGGCGCTGGCGCGCTTGATTCAGCCGGTTTGAAGCCTAAGGTTTTGCCTCCGGCTCCAGCACCCGCCGGATCTCGTTTACGGCCGCCGACAGTTTTTTCTCAAGGCTCTTGAGGTCGGTGGCGCTGAATTGCCCGATTGAATGTTCGAGTTCATCAGTTGCACCACGGCTATCGAGAAGGGCGTGGCGCAGGGTGTTGTTGATTACCGTCTGATAGCCGTAGCCCTCGCTTTCAGCGACCTCGCGCGCGGCTTCGATCACTGCGTCATCGAGCATGATGGTGATGCGGGTCTTGCCCTTGGTCGGCGCGATGGCGCCGCGTTTTCCCTGGCTGAAATCGTACTCATCCTTCATCGATCACCTCTGTGCAAAGTTGCCATCGCTCGCTGTGCTCGAGTGCGTTGGCAGCATTCTTGCTTTTGTCGAACTGAATCTTGAATAACTTCGCTATGCATACTTTGTATGCATAAAAAGGAAACGATTGTGCCGTCGGTCGCCATGAACACTTCAGCCCAGGCGGATAAAACGTGCACTCGATTGAGGATGTGTTGCCGGATTTGTGGGGGATGAAAGCAGCGGGATAGAAGGTTGGGTGGCTAGCTAACCATTATGTGACTGATAAGTTGTATACAAGTCTATGGACATTTGTCCTGACTCTTGCATACAGTGTGCGCATAACAAAAACCAGGGAACTCCCCCACCATGAAAACGCCCCATGTTTCACACCAACGGCCCGAGGACGAGAATCTCGGGGTCGGCGCGAATATGGCTTACGGCCTGCAACACGTTCTGACCATGTATGGCGGTATCGTCGCGGTGCCACTGATCATCGGTCAGGCCGCCGGGCTTTCGCCGGCGGACATCGGTCTGTTGATTGCTGCTTCATTGTTTGCGGGGGGGCTGGCCACGTTGCTGCAAACCCTGGGTTTACCGTTTTTCGGATGTCAGTTGCCGCTGGTGCAGGGCGTGTCGTTCTCCGGCGTTGCCACCATGGTGGCGATTGTCAGCAGTGGCGGGGAGGGCGGCTTCCAGTCGGTGCTTGGCGCGGTGATTGCGGCGTCGCTGATCGGCTTGCTGATCACGCCGGTGTTCTCGCGAATCACCAAGTTCTTCCCACCGCTGGTCACCGGCATCGTGATCACCACCATCGGCCTGACGCTGATGCCGGTGGCCGCACGCTGGGCCATGGGCGGCAACAGCCATGCGCCTGACTTCGGCAGTATGCAGAACATCGGTCTGGCGGCGGTCACGCTGGTGCTGGTATTGCTGCTGAGCAAGGTCGGCAGTTCCACCATTTCCCGTCTGTCGATCCTGTTGGCCATGGTGATCGGCACGGTGCTGGCGGTGTTCCTCGGCATGGCGGACTTCTCCAACGTCACCCAGGGCCCGATGTTCGGCTTCCCGACGCCGTTCCATTTCGGCATGCCGACCTTCCACTTCGCCGCGATTTTGTCGATGTGCATCGTGGTCATGGTGACCCTGGTGGAAACCTCGGCGGACATCCTGGCGGTCGGTGAAATCATCGGCACCAAGGTCGACTCCAAGCGTCTGGGCAACGGCCTGCGGGCGGACATGCTGTCGAGCATGTTTGCGCCGATCTTCGGTTCGTTCACCCAAAGCGCCTTCGCCCAGAACGTCGGGCTGGTGGCGGTGACCGGGATCAAGAGCCGCTATGTGGTGGCGACCGGCGGTATCTTCCTGGTGATCCTCGGCCTGCTGCCGTTCATGGGCCGGGTCATCGCCGCCGTGCCGACCTCGGTACTCGGCGGCGCCGGTATCGTGCTGTTCGGCACCGTGGCGGCGAGCGGCATCCGGACGCTGTCCAAGGTCGATTACCGCAACAACGTCAACCTGATCATCGTCGCCACCTCGATTGGCTTCGGCATGATCCCGATTGCCGCGCCGAACTTCTACGATCACTTCCCGAGCTGGTTCGCGACCATTTTCCATTCGGGCATCAGTTCGTCGGCGATCATGGCGATCCTGCTGAACCTGGCGTTCAACCACTTCACGGCGGGTAACTCGGATCAGCAGTCAGTGTTTGCGGCGGCAGAAGAGCGGACCCTGCGTTATCGCGATCTGGCAGCGCTGCGTGAAGGCGACTACTTCAGCGACGGCAAGCTGCATGACTGCGACGGCAACGAAGTGCCGGTGATCGATCCGGATTCGGATCACGGTCATGGCGCGCCGAAGGTACATGCCAAAAGCAGCGAGCACGTCTGACCGCTGTTGTTGAATGAAAAAGGGCCGATCAGTCGGGAAACTGATCGGCCCTTTTTCTATGGCACCGTTTTTTCAGTGGCCACAAAAAAGCCCCTGAATCTTTCGATTCAGGGGCTCTGTATTTGGCTCCACAACCTGGACTCGAACCAGGGACCCAGTGATTAACAGTCACTTGCTCTACCAACTGAGCTATTGCGGAATTGGTGCGTATGTTACTGATTTAAAAAGACTAGTCAAGCTTTGCCGAAACTTTTTTGCTGAACGGCCATCAGCCACCGAATGTAAAGGTGCCCATCAGCAGTTTTGCGTACAACGCTGTGGCGGCCAGTTGTACCAGCCACAGGGCCAGTCCGCCGAGAAACACCCCGGCCGCCACTTGCAGCACCAGGCTCTTTTCGCGTTTGCCCGAGGTGCGGGGTGGATAGTAGTCCAGCTCATCGCGGTCGGCGCGCAGGTCATCGTTTTTCATGTCGGTTCTCTGAAATTATCGTCTGTGTGCAGTCTAGAGGGTGTAGCGGTTTTTCTTCAGACAAATAAAAAACGGGAAGCCCGAAGGCTTCCCGTTTTCAGTGCAGCGCCGGATCAGATGACCTGAACGATGGCGTCCGTCACGGCTTCGATGTTGCTCTGGTTCAGCGCGGCGACGCAGATGCGGCCGGTGTCCAGGGCGTAGATGCCGAACTCGTTGCGCAGGCGGTGAACCTGTTCGGTGGTCAGACCGGAGTAGGAGAACATGCCGCGCTGACGACCGACGAAGCTGAAGTCGCGCTGCGGGGCTTTCTTGGCCAGCAGAGCAACCATCTGGTCGCGCATGCCACGAATGCGCAGGCGCATTTCAGCCAGTTCGGCTTCCCACTGGGCGCGCAGCTCCGGGCTGTTCAGCACGGCGGCGACGACGCTTGCACCGTGGGTCGGCGGGTTGGAGTAGTTGGTGCGGATCACGCGTTTGACTTGCGACAGTACGCGGGCGCTTTCTTCTTTCGATTCGCTGACGATCGACAGGGCGCCGACGCGCTCGCCGTACAGCGAGAACGACTTGGAGAACGAGCTCGACACGAAGAAGGTCAGGCCGGATTCGGCGAACAGACGCACGGCTGCGGCGTCTTCGGCGATGCCGTCACCAAAACCCTGGTAAGCCATGTCGAGGAACGGCACGTGACCTTTGGCCTTGACCGCTTCCAGCACGTTGTTCCAGTCCGCCGGGCTCAGGTCGACGCCGGTCGGGTTGTGGCAGCAAGCGTGCAGCACGATGATCGAGCCGTTCGGCAAGGCGTTGAGGTCTTCCAGCAGGCCGGCACGGTTCACGTCGTGGGTGGCGGCGTCGTAGTAGCGGTAGTTCTGCACCGGGAAACCGGCGGTTTCGAACAGCGCGCGGTGGTTTTCCCAGCTCGGGTCGCTGATCGCCACCACGGCATTGGGCAGCAGTTGCTTGAGGAAGTCGGCACCGATTTTCAGTGCGCCGGTCCCGCCGACGGCCTGAGTGGTGACAACCCGGCCAGCCGCCAGCAATGGCGAATCATTGCCGAACAGCAGCTTTTGCACGGCCTGGTCGTAGGCCGCGATGCCGTCGATTGGCAGGTAGCCACGGGAGGCGTGCTGAGCGGCGCGAATGGTTTCGGCTTCGATGACGGCGCGCAGGAGTGGAATTCGCCCCTCTTCGTTGCAGTACACACCCACCCCGAGGTTGACCTTGTTGGTCCGGGTATCGGCGTTGAATGCTTCGTTGAGGCCCAGGATTGGATCGCGGGGTGCCATTTCGACAGCGGAGAACAGGCTCATTTTTACGGCAGCTCTATTGGAGAGTGGAGGGACGTGTGGCGCTCCAGTCGAATGCACTAGAGCGGTGCACAAACGGGGAGCTAGTATAGAGGCCATCATCGATCAATGGCGACAGGCGAATCGGCTTTTAAGGTAAGTTTTCCGATTATTTCTCGACCGTTAGTCGAATGGGCCTGTCGGAGACTTTACCGGATGTAGGACGTTTGCCTTGAAAGGCGAGGCAATCGGCTCCACATTCAGCACAATCTTCGTTTTTCCTTGCGCGACATCGGTCGTTTGCGGTCTTTCTCGTGGTGCTGCGGTTTGCCCGCAGCGGCGCGATTCCAGAGGTGTTTATGTCTGAATTCCAGCTCGTCACCCGTTTCGACCCCGCCGGCGATCAACCCGAAGCCATTCGCCAGATGGTCGAAGGCATCGAAGCCGGGCTGGCGCACCTGACGCTGCTCGGGGTGACCGGGTCGGGCAAGACCTTCAGCATCGCCAACGTGATCGCCCAGGTGCAGCGTCCGACGTTGGTGCTGGCGCCGAACAAGACCCTGGCCGCGCAGTTGTACGGCGAGTTCAAGTCGTTCTTCCCGAACAACGCCGTCGAGTACTTCGTTTCCTACTACGACTACTACCAGCCTGAAGCCTATGTGCCGTCGTCCGACACCTTTATCGAGAAGGATGCGTCGATCAACGACCACATTGAGCAGATGCGTCTGTCGGCGACCAAGGCGCTGCTCGAGCGCAAGGACGCGATCATTGTCACCACGGTGTCGTGCATCTACGGTCTGGGCAGCCCGGAAACCTATTTGAAAATGGTCTTGCACGTCGATCGCGGCGACAAGCTCGATCAACGTGCGCTGGTGCGGCGCCTGGCCGACCTGCAATACACCCGCAACGACATGGATTTCGCCCGTGCGACCTTCCGTGTGCGCGGCGATGTGATCGACATTTACCCGGCGGAATCGGACCTTGAAGCGATCCGCATCGAGTTGTTCGATGACGAAGTGGAGAGCATTTCCGCGTTCGACCCGCTGACCGGCGAAGTCATCCGCAAGCTGCCGCGCTTCACCTTCTATCCGAAAAGCCACTATGTGACGCCCCGGGAAACCCTGCTCGACGCCATCGAGGGGATCAAGGTCGAGTTGCAGGAGCGCCTGGAATACCTGCGCAACAACAATAAACTTGTGGAAGCCCAGCGCCTGGAGCAGCGCACCCGGTTCGACCTGGAGATGATCCTCGAACTGGGCTACTGCAACGGCATTGAAAACTACTCGCGCTACCTGTCGGGTCGCCCGGCTGGTGCGGCGCCACCGACGCTTTACGATTACCTGCCGGCGGACGCCTTGCTGGTGATCGACGAATCCCACGTCAGCGTGCCGCAAGTCGGCGCGATGTATAAGGGCGACCGTTCGCGCAAGGAAACCCTGGTGGAATACGGCTTCCGCTTGCCATCGGCACTGGACAACCGACCGATGCGCTTTGACGAGTGGGAAGGGGTGAGCCCACAGACGATTTTCGTCTCGGCCACGCCCGGCAACTACGAAGCGGAGCACGCAGGACGGGTGATCGAGCAAGTGGTGCGCCCGACCGGTCTGGTCGACCCGCAGGTTGAAGTGCGTCCGGCGCTGACCCAGGTCGACGATCTGTTGTCGGAAATCACCAAGCGTGTGGCGGTGGAAGAGCGGGTGCTGGTCACCACGCTGACCAAGCGCATGGCCGAAGACTTGACCGATTACCTGGCCGATCACGGCGTGCGCGTGCGTTATCTGCACTCGGACATCGACACCGTCGAGCGGGTCGAAATCATCCGCGACCTGCGTTTGGGCACGTTCGATGTGCTGGTGGGGATCAACCTGCTGCGTGAAGGTCTGGACATGCCGGAAGTATCGCTGGTGGCGATTCTCGACGCGGACAAGGAAGGTTTCCTGCGTTCCGAGCGTTCGCTGATCCAGACCATCGGCCGGGCGGCGCGTAACCTCAATGGCCGGGCGATTCTCTACGCGGACCGGATCACCGGTTCGATGGAGCGGGCGATTGGCGAGACCGAGCGCCGTCGCGACAAGCAGATCGCCTTCAACCTGGCCAACGGCATCACGCCGAAGGGCGTGTTCAAGGACGTCGCCGACATCATGGAAGGCGCCACCGTGCCAGGTTCGCGCAGCAAGAAGCGCAAGGGCATGGCCAAGGCTGCCGAAGAGAACGCCAAGTACGAAGCCGAACTGCGCTCGCCGAGCGAGATCACCAAGCGCATCCGCCAACTGGAAGAGAAGATGTACCAGTTGGCCCGCGACCTGGAATTCGAAGCGGCAGCGCAGATGCGCGACGAAATCGCCAAGCTGCGTGAGCGTCTGTTGGCCGTCTGACTGATCGTTCCCACGCTCTGCGTGGGAATGCAGCCCTGGACGCTCTGCGTCCGCTCAAGGTTAATGTGCCTCGCCGGCCTTCAGTCCGGCGGGCAATTTCCTGGTCAGCAAAATCGCCAGCATGCTGATCCCCAGCGCAATCCCGACAAAATGAAACGCATCGTTGTAGGCCATGATCAGCGCCTGCTGATGCACGATCTCGCTTAACTTGCCCAACGCCGCCGTGTCACTGCCGAACCGATCGGTCATCGACGCCAAGCGTTCGGCCACCTGCGGGTTGGTCGGCACCACCGCTTCGCGCAGGTAATCGAAGTAGGTCTTGGTGCGCGCGTCCAGCAGCGTTGCGAGCAGGGCGATGCCTATGGCGCCGCCGAGGTTGCGCAAAATGTTGAACAGACTCGACGCCGAACCCGCGTCCTGCGGCAGGATGTACGCCGTGGCGATCAGAGAAATGGTCACCATGATCAGCGGCTGGCCCAGCGCACGGATGATCTGGATCTGATTGAACTGCGGCCCGGCGAAGTCCGGGTTGAGTACGCCGGATGAAAAACTCGCCAGTCCGAACAGGCCGAAGCCGATTGTGCACAGCCATTTCGGCGAGACGAATTTCATCAGCTTCGGCACCAGCGGAATCAGAAACAGCTGCGGCACGCCCATCCACATGATCACTTCGCCGATCTGCAGGGCGTTGTAATTCTGGATCTGCGCCAGGTACAGCGGCAGCAGATAGATCGAACCGTACAGCCCGACGCCCATGCCGAGACTGGAAATACTCGACAGTCCAAAATTGCGGTTACGCAGGATGCCGAGGTTGATCAGCGGGTTGGGCTTGGAAATCTGCACGATCACGAAGGTGATCAAACTCAGCAGGGCGATGCTGCCCAGCGTCACGATCAGGCTCGATTCCAGCCAGTCCTTGCGATGGCCTTCCTCAAGAAAAACCTGCAGGCAACCGAGGCCGACGCCCAGCGTGAGAATGCCGGTGTAATCGGTGTTTTTCAGCAGCTCCCAGTGCGCTTCTTTCTTCTCCAGACCGTACATCAGCCCGGCGATCATGATCAGCCCCGGCGGGATGTTGATATAGAAGATGTACTCCCAGCCCCAATTTTCCGTGAGCCAGCCGCCAAGGGTCGGGCCGATGGACGGGGCGAAGGTGGCGGTCATGGCAAACATCGCCATGCCTTTGGCGCGGTGGTGTTCCGGGAGTTTGATCAGGGTCAGGGTGAACGCCAGCGGGATCAGCGCGCCGCCCGTGAAGCCCTGCATGGCGCGAAACACGATCATGCTCTCCAGGCTCCAGGCCATTGAGCACAGCAACGATGAAATGAGAAAACCCAGCGACACCCACACCGCCAGCCGTCGGGCCGACAGCAACTGCACCAGCCAGGCGGTCAACGGGATCATGATGATTTCCGCCACCAGATAAGACGTCGAAATCCACGAGCCTTCTTCCAGCGTCGCCGACAGGGCGCCCTGAATGTCCTTGAGCGAAGAGTTGGTGATCTGGATGTCGAGCACCGCCATGAAGGCACCGAGCATCACGCTCATTACCGCAATCCAGTCCCGCCGGGTCGGTTCGCCGACCGGGCGGATCAGTGAATCACCGGCCATTGTCAGGGGCGTCTTTGATGTTCACGGTGGCGGTGACGGACATGCCCGGACGAATCTTGCCGTGCAGCGGATTATCGGCCTTGAAGGTCAGCTTGACCGGAATCCGCTGCACGACCTTGGTGAAGTTGCCGGTGGCGTTGTCCGGCGGCAACAGGCTGAACTGCGCGCCGGAGGCTGCGAACAGGCTGTCGACCCGGGCTTCGATCGGTGTGTCGCCATAGGCGTCGAAGAGTAGCTCGGCCTTCTGGCCCGGCTGCATGTGGCCGATCTGGGTTTCCTTGAAGTTGGCCTGCACCCAGATGTCTTCGTCCGGAACGATCGACAACAGATAGGCGCCGGCCTGTACCACTTGCCCATTGCGCGCGGCGCGCTGGCCGATCAGGCCGCTGATCGGCGCGTGGATTTCGCTGCGGGTCAGGTTCAGTTCGGCCTGGGCGAGGTCGGCGCGGGCGTTGGCGATCTGCGCGTCGAGCCGTTTGATTTCGGCGGTCAGCGCGTTGACCTGCTGGCGCTGGCTCTGGGCGTCGGCCTGGGCCTTGGCCACTTGCGAGCGGGCGATGTGGGCATCGGCGGAGAGGGTGGTGACACGTTCCTCGGAGACGTAGCCGGGTTTACGCAGGGTTTCTGCTCGCGACAGATCCACCTGCGAGCGGCCGAGCGTCGCCTGAGTGGTGGCCACTTGCGCGTCGCTGGCGGCGATCAGGCTGGCTTGCTGGGTCAGTTTGCTCTGGGCTTGCAGGCGTTCGGCCTCGCGGGTGGCGAGGGCGGCGTTGGCGCGATCGACGGCGAGGCGGAAGTCATCGCCTTCGAGACGTATCAGCAACTGACCTTTTTCCACGTGCTGGTTGTCCTGCACCAGGACTTCGTCGATGCGTGCGCTCAACTGGCTCGATACGCGGGTGATTTCACCCTGGACATAGGCGTTGTCGGTGCTTTCATAAAAGCGTCCCTTGATAAACCAATGGGCGAAAAAGCCCCCGGCAATCAACAGGACCAGCAGCAGGAAAATGAACAGGCGACGCTTGAGTTGGGCAGGCATGGGCAAACTGTAGTCGAGGAATTGTAAGGAAAGTTATCAGCAGGCGAATCTGGCATACAGCCGATGAACGGTAAATGCCGTCTGTTGATATTCGGCCATTCACCACGGCCAACGGGCGTTCCAGACGCAACCTTGGCTTAAATGCCCTGCCCGCTGGAGCGGGGCGGGTGTCGCCTGTTACCATTCGCCGCTTGATCGTTCTTTGCTTTTCATTCTTTTCGAGACATGCCATGACCACCGTCCGCACTCGCATCGCGCCATCGCCTACCGGGGATCCCCACGTAGGTACCGCTTACATCGCACTGTTCAACTACTGCTTTGCCAAGCAGCACGGCGGTGAGTTCATCCTGCGGATCGAAGACACCGATCAGTTGCGTTCGACCCGCGAGTCCGAACAGCAGATTTTCGACGCCCTGCGCTGGCTGGGTATCGACTGGAGCGAAGGCCCGGACGTCGGCGGCCCGCACGGCCCATACCGTCAGAGCGAGCGCGGCGACATCTACCAGAAGTACTGCCAGCAACTGGTCGACATGGGCCACGCCTTCCCGTGCTTCTGCACCGCTGAAGAGCTGGACCAGATGCGCGCCGAGCAAATGGCTCGCGGCGAAACCCCGCGCTACGACGGCCGTGCGCTGCTGCTGTCCAAGGAAGAAGTCGCCCGTCGCCTCGCTGCCGGCGAGCCGCACGTGATCCGCATGAAGGTGCCGAGTGAAGGCGTCTGCGTGGTGCCGGACATGCTGCGTGGCGATGTCGAGATCCCGTGGGATCGCATGGACATGCAAGTGCTGATGAAGACCGACGGCCTGCCGACATACTTCCTGGCCAACGTGGTCGACGACCACCTGATGGGCATCACCCACGTGCTGCGTGGCGAAGAATGGCTGCCATCGGCGCCGAAACTGATCCTGCTTTACGAATACTTCGGCTGGGAACAACCGGAGCTGTGCTACATGCCGCTGCTGCGCAACCCGGACAAGAGCAAGCTGTCCAAGCGCAAGAACCCGACTTCGGTGACGTTCTACGAGCGCATGGGTTTCATGCCTGAGGCGATGCTCAACTACCTCGGTCGCATGGGCTGGTCGATGCCGGATGAGCGCGAGAAGTTCTCGCTGCAGGAAATGGTCGACAACTTCGACCTCAAGCGTGTGTCCCTCGGCGGCCCGATTTTCGACATCGAGAAACTGTCGTGGCTCAACGGCCAGTGGCTGCGTGATCTGCCGGTGGAAGAGTTCGCCGCTCGCGTTCAGAAGTGGGCGTTCAATTCCGAATACATGATGAAGATCGCGCCGCACGTTCAGGGTCGCGTCGAAACCTTCAGCCAGGTTGCACCGCTGGCCGGGTTCTTCTTCGCCGGTGGCGTGAACCCGGATGCCAAGCTGTTCGAATCGAAAAAGCTCTCGGGCGATCAGGTCCGTCAACTGATGCAGTTGATCCTGTGGAAGCTGGAAAGCCTGCGCCAGTGGGAGAAAGACAGCATCACCGCGACGATTCAGGCGGTGGTCGAATCCCTCGAGCTGAAACTGCGTGATGCGATGCCGCTGATGTTTGCTGCAATCACAGGGCAGGCGAGCTCGGTGTCGGTGCTCGATGCGATGGAAATCCTCGGCCCGGACCTGACCCGTTTCCGTCTGCGTCAGGCGATTGACCTGCTGGGCGGTGTGTCGAAGAAAGAAAACAAAGAGTGGGAAAAGCTGTTGGGCGCTATCGCCTGATTGCGTTTGACTCTGCAGGACGCGCCGAAGGTCAGGATCTTTTGATCCTGTCCTTCGGTGTTTTCCCCCGAATTTACGGGGGGAGGGCGGTAAGTGATTGTAATGCCGACAAAAAATTTTGAATTTTTTCAAAAATAAGTTTGACAGCCTTTCGATACGCCCTTAAGATTCGCCCCGTCCTCAGCGATGACATCAACGATGAGGGGCTATAGCTCAGCTGGGAGAGCGCTTGCATGGCATGCAAGAGGTCGACGGTTCGATCCCGTCTAGCTCCACCAATTTACACTTCGAAGCCTGGCCACACCGGCTTCGAAGCGATCAACACTCAGCGTTGATCAGTTGTATAGAAGGGTTTGCGTCCCCTTCGTCTAGTGGCCTAGGACACCGCCCTTTCACGGCGGTAACAGGGGTTCGAGTCCCCTAGGGGACGCCAGTTTTACAGAAGCGATGTTGCAAGATGTCGCTCCGCCGAGAGGCGAAAAATCCGGGGCTATAGCTCAGCTGGGAGAGCGCCTGCATGGCATGCAGGAGGTCAGCGGTTCGATCCCGCTTAGCTCCACCAATTTACAGTTCAAGGTCTGGCCACACCGGCCTTGAATCGATCAGTACTCAGCGCTGATCAGTTGTATAGAAGGTTTGTGTCCCCTTCGTCTAGTGGCCTAGGACACCGCCCTTTCACGGCGGTAACAGGGGTTCGAGTCCCCTAGGGGACGCCACGATTACCCGCTCTGCGGGATTTTATAAGGGTCATTCAATTATTGAATGGCCCTTTTGTTTGTCTGGCGTTTGGCCAAATCCTCTTTTTCCTTAACACTGTGCTTCAGACCAGCGGTCACGCTTGTGACTTGCGGAATATTATTATGAGAATAATATTGCTATCGTAATATTCGGAGGCGACGATGAACGACAAGAAAGCTCAAACCCGCGAACGCATTCTCAAGGCCGCCAGTGCTGCACTGATCCAACGCGGCCCGGCTGAACCGAGCGTGGGTGAAGTGATGGGGGCAGCCGGCCTGACCGTCGGTGGCTTCTACGCACACTTCGAAAGCAAGGACGCAATGATGCTTGAGGCGTTCAAGCAATTGCTCGGTCGCCGACGTGACCTGATTGCTGACATGGACAGTGAGCTGACCGGTGAAGAGCGCCGCGCACTGGTGGCTGCGTTCTACTTGTCGCGCAAGCATCGCGATTCCAGCGATTCGGCCTGTCCGATTCCGGCCTCCATCGGCGAGTTGGGCCGCTTGCCAGAAGCGTTCCGGATCGCGTTGAACGAACACCTGGAATTGATGATTGCGCAGTTGGCCGCAACGCCGGAAGACACCGATAAAGCGTTGGCCGACGTGGCCTTGATGGTGGGTGGTCTGGCGCTCGCGAGGGCGTTGGGGCCTGGGGATTTATCCGATCGATTGCTGCGCGCCGCCAAGTCGGCGGTGCGTTGACCTGAAGGCTACAAGCCCGGGGAGAGAGCGATGAGCACGTTGAAGTGGGTTCGCGGCGTTAATGGCACCTTGGGCTGGTTCGCACCGAAACTGGTAGCGAGCAAAATGCGGCTGGCGTTCATGACGCCGCGCGCGAATACACCGCGGGACTGGGAATTGCCGCTGCTGGCAAAATCCGAGCGTATCACCTTGCGCTTCGGCCTTTCGGCCCTGCGGTGGGGGCAAGGCCCGACGGTTTTGCTGATGCACGGCTGGGAAGGGCGGCCCACCCAGTTTGCCGCGTTGATCACGGCGCTGGTGGAAGCAGGCTACACCGTTGTCGCGCTGGATGGCCCCGCCCACGGCCGCTCGCCAGGGCGCGAAGCCAATGTGGTGTTGTTCGCTCGTGCGATGCTCGAAGCCGCTGCCGAATTGCCGCCGCTGCAAGCGGTCATCGGCCATTCCATGGGCGGTGCCAGCGCCATGCTCGCAGTGCAATTGGGTTTGCGCACCGAAACTCTGGTGAGCATCGCCGCTCCAGCGCGGATTCTCGGGGTGTTGCGCGGTTTTGCCCGTTACGTCGGCATGCCGCCCAGAGCTCGTTCTGCGTTCATTCGCCAGGTCGAGCAGGACGTCGGGATGCGCGCCGCCACCCTCGATGTCGCCCACTATCAACTGGATATGCCAGGCCTGATCGTGCATGCCGAAGACGACAACTTCGTCTCGGTCAAGGAATCCCAGCTGATCCACGAATCCTGGTTCGACAGTCGCTTGCTGCGCCTGGAAGCCGGCGGCCATCAGCGCGTACTGGCCGACCCTCGGGTAATTGATGGCGTGTTATCACTGCTGGCCGGGCGCAGCCTTCAGGCGCGGCAATCGGCGTAGCCATCCGTTACACTGCCCCGGTTGAATCATTTGACCGGGAGTAGGGCATGGGCTGGGATCGGGCAACGCCGTTTACCATTGATCTGCAAGTGGGCGCCGAGGACATCGACGGGCTGGGTCACGCGAACAACGCGGTCTACGTGACCTGGCTCGAGCGCTGCGCCTGGCGCCACTCGCAGCGCCTGGGTCTGGATCTGGTCGAGTACCGGCGTCTGGATCGGGCGATGGCTGTTGTGCGACACGAAATCGATTACCTGGCCGCCGCCTACGAAGGCGACGAGCTGCAACTGGCGACCTGGATCGTCGATTGGGATCAGCGCCTGAAAATGACTCGTCACTTCCAGCTGATTCGCCCCAGCGACAACGCCACGCTGCTGCGCGCCCAGACCACCTTCGTCTGCATCGAGCTGTCCACCGGCAAGCCCAAGCGAATGCCCGCCGAATTCATCGAAGGCTACGGCCCGGCCATCCAGACGGCGGACATGGGTTTAACCCGCGAAACCCAGTAAACTGCCGCACGTTTTTCCTTGAGTGTGTGTTTCCCATGCAAATTGCTCTGGCGCCGATGGAAGGGTTGGTCGACGACATCCTGCGCGATGTCCTGACCCGTGTCGGCGGTATTGACTGGTGCGTGACCGAGTTCATCCGGGTCAACGATCAGTTGCTGACTCCGGCCTATTTCCACAAGTTCGGTCCTGAACTGCTCAACGGTGCGCGCACCGCTTCCGGCGTGCCTCTGCGCGTGCAGTTGCTGGGTTCCGATCCGGTGTGCCTGGCGGAAAACGCGGCGTTGGCCTGCGAGCTCGGCTCTGAAGTGATCGACCTGAACTTCGGCTGCCCGGCCAAGACCGTCAACAAGTCCCGTGGCGGCGCGGTGCTGCTCAAGGAACCGGAATTGCTCAACCAGATCGTCGAGCATGTGCGTCGCGCCGTACCCGCGCACATTCCGGTTACCGCCAAGATGCGTCTGGGTTTCGACAGCCCGGACGGCTCGTTGGTGTGTGCCACGGCGTTGGCCGAAGGCGGCGCCGAGCACATCGTGGTTCACGCCCGGACCAAGATGGATGGCTACAAGCCACCGGCGCATTGGGAGTGGATTCCGCGCGTGCAGGATGTGGTCAAGGTGCCGGTATTCGCCAACGGTGACATCTGGAGCGTCGAAGACTGGCGCCGCTGCCGGGAAATCAGCGGCGTGGAAGACATCATGCTCGGTCGCGGTCTTGTATCGCGTCCTGATCTGGCCAAACAGATCGCCGCCGCCCGTGCTGGCGAGGAAGTCGTCAAGATGACCTGGGCCGAACTGATGCCACTGATCCAGGACTTCTGGTTGCAAGCCAAAGCGCAGATGACGCCACGCCAATCGCCGGGCCGTTTGAAGCAATGGCTGGCCATGCTGACCCGCAATTATCCCGAAGCCGTCGAGCTGTTTACCGTGCTGCGCCGGGAGACCGAGCCGGATCAGGTCTCGCGTTTGCTGGGTTTGCCGGTCGCCGAAGCCGCCTGAAAAAATCTTCAAACGATCTCTTGAAAACAAAACGCAGGTCCCTATCTAAGGGTTACGCGATGCCGAATTCGGGTCGCGGAGACAAAAAAACTTGCTGATTGTTTTCAGGAGATTTGAATCATGAGTACTGCATTTTCTCTCGCACCACTGTTCCGTTCCTCGGTAGGTTTCGACCGTTTCAACGACCTGTTCGAAACCGCCCTGCGCAACGAGCCAGGTAGCACCTATCCGCCTTACAACGTGGAAAAACACGGTGACGATCAATACCGCATCGTCGTGGCGGCGGCCGGTTTCCAGGAAGAAGACCTGGAACTGCAAGTCGAAAAAGGCGTGCTGACCATCAGTGGCGGCAAGCGTGATGCCAATGAAGGCGTCACGTTCCTGCACCAGGGCATTGCCCAGCGTGCATTCAAGCTGTCCTTCCGCCTGGCCGATCACATCGAGATCAAGGCCGCCGGCTTGAGCAACGGTCTGTTGAGCATCGACCTGTTGCGCGTGATTCCGGAAGAGGCGAAAGCCAAGCGCATCCCGATCAACGGGGCGCAGAAGCCGGCGCTGCAACACTGATTCACTTGCAGAAACAAATCGTCTGAACGGGCGATAAGCCGCTGAATGAAGGCCCCGATACGTCGGGGCCTTTTTTGTGGGCGCAGGAAAATGGCTGTTCGACTTTGCCCCCAGCGGCGGTTTCTCTACAATCCGCCGCAGTTTAGCCGACCCCATCCTTATCGGTCGGCCTGGAGCCTTTTTCATGGACGATATTCAACAGCGCTGGCTGTGCGCCCTTTCTGCGCCAATGGCAGCGCTCAACACCGGCGCCGGGTATGACGACCCTGCCTTCTGCGATGACCGCTATATCGATCTGAAAGGCAGCTGGGGAATCGATGACCGGCGACAATTGTTCGACATGCTTCAATGGATGACGGACGACGGACATGCCAAGCACCTGAGTGGCGCCTATTCGGCGTGGCAACGTTGTCTGCCGAATGAATGGCAACGCCTGCTCGAAGAGCTGAGCCCTCGCGAGCGTGTTCTGCACGAGTTTGCCAGTCGCACTTTTGGCGGTTGTGGTCCAGGAGGGATCTTGTCCTGGGATTACGGGCGGATGGGGTTTCTCTTGCGTTGCGCAGTGCGCAATCAGTGGATTGATCTGGCCGAAAGCAACTGGCTGCACAGTCGTTTGGCCGTCAGGGCGCAGTTTCACTACGGTAACTGGATGTCCTACTTCAATGGCTTTGTTGTGGGTCGCAGCTTTTGGTGCTGCCTGAACACAAGCGACGACGAGCTGGCCTGCGAGCTGGAACGGCAGGGGGACAGTGCTCATAACCTGCGGATCGCCCGCGGCCTCGCCCAGAACATCCCGCACTTTCTGGCCGACCTGCCCTGGCACATGGAAATTGATTCGTTACCCCGTCCGGCATCGCTCAAGGAGTTCGACTGGTCATGAGTTGCTGGATTCGCTTGGGCATCGAGCCTACATCCGACGAAACCCTGATTCGCGATGCCTACCGCGCACGATTGCCGTCGCATCATCCGGAAACCGATCCTGAAGGATTTCAGGCGCTGCGCATGGCCTACGAAAACGCGTTGCGTCTGGCACGTGAAGACGAGAAAGAAGCGCCCGAGGAAAAAACTGAAGAGTCAGGGCAGGAGGTTGTCGAGATCCCGCAGGCGTTCGCGGATTTCTGCGAGTTGCTTGACGATCCCGCGCGGCGTTTCAACTTCGAGGCGTGGCAGGCATTTGTCCGGGCGCTGGATGAGCTGTCGCTGGAACAGCTCGATGAACTCAGTTGGGGGCTCTACCACCGGATGGCCGATGCCGGCCCGCTGTCTTACCGCTGCGCGAATCTGTTGGCCAAGCGTATGGCGTGGCATCAGCAGTTACTGGATCTGGAGTTCAACGACGCGCGTCGGGTGGAAGCCTTTTTGCAGCGAATCGAAACGCCTGACCCGTTCGATACCGATCTGATGAGCGCCTGGTCAGTGGCTGCGCAGACCGAATCACTTTGGTACGCCCGCAGCCTCGACTTTATTTTCACCCAGCGTCCCCTCCATGAGTTTGCCGACTTCGCTAGCCAGCACACGTGTCTGCCGTTGCCGGATGATGCTGCGTTCATGAAGCGTTTGCTGGTGCAGTTCACCCAAGCGGGCATCGGTGCACCGATATTTTTGCAGTGCTGTGTCGAAAAACAGCTGGAAGCACCGGATGACGTGGACTGGCTCTACCTGTTGGCGTGTCAGAGCAGTCTGCTGGGGCGCGACGATCAGGCATTGCCGTGCTGGATCAGGCTGTGGAACGAGTTCCGCCATCCGATGGCCGAAAGTCGTCTGCTGGAATTGTGCGCCAAGCGGCAACCGACTTTTCTGCCTCTGCTGATTCAGGCGTTCGATTGTCTGGGCGATTTCTCCGAGTGGCCTGCGGATCTCGGGGATGACGCGCAGGTATACGGCAGTCCGTCACAACGCCCCGAGACGCTGAACCGTTGGTTGGGTGTTGGACGGTTGAAGCTCGATAGCCTGGCGCAAAGTTTTGTCGATTGGCGCATGACAGGCGATGAGCTCCCGTTGCTTGCCCAACTGCTGGGTGAGAATGCTGACAGCAGGCTGCTGCAACTGTACCGGCATGCCTGGGCGCTGCATCGCGGTGATGCGGTCTTGCTGCAGCGGATTCTGGATCAGCCGCTCCCGGTCGATGCGCTTGAATGCCTGGTGTTGAGCGGGTTCAAAGTTCAGGCTGGACAACATCTGCGCTGGTTGGAGAATGCGCCGATTGCGCAGGCTATGAGCGTATTCAGCGAAGCGGATTCAATATCGCAGCAATTGCCGCAGGCACTGACAACAGGCGAGCTGCACAAGGTCTGTCGCCTGTGGTTGCGTCGCTTGCGGCCCTACAGTAACACCGCCCTGGAGCGCATCGCCGAAGCATTCAAATTGGGCGCCGTCAAAGACGACTGTGACTTGTCCGAGCTCGATTTGCTCCTTCAGTTGAGCCGTCGCGGGATAGGGTTGCCGCCGGTCGGGCTGGGCGAGGCTGCCTGGGAGTGGCACGCTCAAACCGTGTTTTTGCTGGCGTTGCTGGATCAGCCGGAGCGCTGGCTGCCAATGATCGATGGGCAGTGCCTGGAGCGTCTGCCGTTCAGTCCGGCTCATCCTTTGAGTCGACTGCAGCCACTGTTGCGGCGGTTGCAACGCGAGCAAGGCAATTGCGACGGTTTACTGGGCTGGCTGCAAGGCAATGATCCGGTGCACGGCTTGTTGGTGCAGCAATTGTTCAGCGTGCAGCAGGCACTCGACAGCGCCCGATTGCCTGCCAATACCCTGCTTTACACCTGCATCGAGAGCGACCGCGCTGCGTGTGGCGACGATCTGTTGGGGCTGTTGATGTTCTGGGGCGTGCTCTATCACGACCCGAGCCTGAGCGCCGAGCAGCATCGTGCCTTGCTGCAGTCCATCGCGGCAGTCAGTTGCGAGGATGACTGGTTCGAAGGGTTTCGTGACGGCTTGATCAAGGGCGAGCCGGTGTGGCCGCCGCGCAAGGTGTTGACGGATTTTGGGGTCGACAAACTGTTGGCATACGAGGCCCTCGATTCGCTCAAGGCCATGGTGCGCTATGGCGCTGCCGGAGTGCCGAAAACGCGAGTGCTGCGCCAATTGCAGCAGGGCAAGGATGACGTGAAGAACAGTATCGGCTTGCGCCTGGCGCTGTGTGCCTTGCTGTCCTGGTCGGAGCGTTTGATGTTGGCCAAAAGTGATATTCAGCCGGTGCCGGCAGGGGCGATCTGGCGCCTGGGGTCGCGGCTGGGGCGCAAGGCTTTTATCGCCCAGGTCCTGGGGTGTGTGGTGATTACGCCGGTGGCAGGATTGATCAGCGGTACCACATTCTTTGGCATTCTGATCCTGTTACTGGGTGTTCTGCTGTTATTCGGTGCCACTCTGCGCCGTTTGCATGATATGGGACGAGGCCTGCCCACATTGCTGATATTCATGGCCTTGTCGCCGGTCTTGCCGTTTCTGCCGCTGCTGCTGTTCGGCTTTCCCGGTGACAAGTTGCCCAACCGGTACGGGGTGCCACCGGACAGCGGCAGTGGCGAGATGCTGTCCGGTGGTCTGCAGGCTGCTCTGCGGCGACTTAACGGTTAGAGGCGCAGTTGATCCAGCGCCTTGTTGAGCTCTGAGCGGTGGCTGGCGATCTCGGCCGGCTGCTGTCCGCCGAGTACCGTGGTGAAGTTGTGCAGCCACTCGGCAATGTGTTCGCGCTGCGTGCCCAGACTTTGCATCCATGCCCGCTCCAGACGGGCCAGCAGTGTGCGGTTGGGCAATGCGTCGCGTGGATGGACCTTCAGCGTCGACAGACGGTTATGGCTGTCTCTGCGTGCTTGTTCATTCAGCCCGGTGGGACTGCGGTCGATGCTGTGGCTGTGGCGTTCGCCGGTCTGGAGCAGCGTGACGTCGACCTCGAGCAAACCGTTGATGTCGTAACTGAAGCGTACGTCCAGCTCCTGAATGTTATCGGTGGGCGTCAAGGTGACATCGAAAGCGTCAATGAGGATGTTGTCACGTACCCACGGCCGCTCACCCTGATAAACGGCAATGCGCAGCAGCTCCTGCCGGGGATGGGTTGTGTGGTAGCGCTCGACCCGTGACGTCGGGATGATGGTGTTGCGTTCGATGATCGGCGAAAAGGCGCCGTCGATGCCTTTGCCACGCATGGTTGCGATGCCCAGCGTATACGGGCAGACATCGGTCAGAATCAGTTCTTCGATCGCACCATCGCGCGCCTTGCAGGCCGCTTGCGTGGCCGCACCCAGTGCAACGAGGGTGTCGGGATCAAGATGCCGGTAGGGCAGGCGTCCGAACAGTGTGGCGACCAACTGTTGTACCGCAGGCATCCGCGCTGCCCCACCGACCAGCACCAGACTGTCGAGATCCCGTGGCTTCAGGCGCGCATCGCGCAGGGCCTGTTCGATCGGCGCGCGCAATCGTGCCAGCAACGATTCCCAGATCTTCACGGCAGCGGCTTCATCCAGCGACCATTCGTACAGTTCGTCGGCATGGCGCCAGCTCAGCGATTGAGGTCCTTCGCTGAGTTTGCATTTGAGTTGTTCTAGGGCATCGCCAAGGCTGGCCATGCCTTGCGGATCAATCATCGACGGGGTCAGTTGCCAGCTTTTCAGACAGGCATTCAGCAGTGCAGCGGTAAAGTCTTCCCCACCCAAAAAGTTGTCCCCGGTGGACGCATGCACTTCAATCAGCGGCAACGCATATTCCAGCACCGTGATATCGAACGTCCCGCCGCCCAGATCGAAGATCAGCGTGCGTTCGAATTTCTGCTCGTGCAGCCCATACGCCATCGCGGCGGCGGTCGGCTCGTTGATCAGTCGGGAAACCTTCAGGCCCGCCAGTTCGGCGGCGAACAATGTGCGTTTGCGTTGCTCGTCGCTGAAATACGCCGGCACGGAAATCACCGCTTCAGCCACCGGGTGGCCGAGAAAGGCTTCGGCGTCCTGTTTGAGTGAGCCCAGCACCAGTGCCGACAATTCTTCCGGGCTGAAGGTTTTGGTGCCGAGTTCGATCTGCCGGTCGCTGCCCATGAATCGCTTGAACGCGGCGGCTGTGCGTTCCGGGTGGGTCGTCAGGCGTGCGCGTGCGGCTTTGCCGACCAGAATGGTCTCGTCTTCATCAAGGCTGACCACCGACGGGGTCAGTACCTCGCCGAGGGCGTTGGGGATCAAACGGGCCTGACCGTCCTGCCAGACGGCGATCAAACTGTTGGTGGTACCAAGGTCAATGCCCAGCAGGGCCGGGCGGGGGAGGGTTGCATCCTGCATGATCGATCTCGAAACAGCGCGAAAAAACGCGACCCTACAGGTTGCCGCCAACCCTGGCAATTACGGGCCTGGCGACAATGCCTGCGGTAAGCGACCGCAGGTGTCCGGTCATTCCAGCAATCCCTTCAACCCCTCCAGTGGCAACGGCCGGCTGTGCAGATAGCCCTGATACAAATGGCAGCCCAACCCTTGCAGAAAGGCCAGCTGCTCCGGGGTTTCCACGCCTTCGGCGATCACTTCCAGTTCCAGGCTGCGGGCCATGGCGACGATGGCGCGGATGATTTCGGCGTCGTTGGGATCAGTGGTGGCGTCGCGGATGAACGACTGATCGATCTTCAGCGTGTCCACCGGCAATCGTTTCAGATAGGTCAGCGATGAATAGCCGGTGCCGAAATCGTCCATGGCAAAACTCACGCCGAGCTTTTTCAGGCGACGCATTTTGCTGATGGTGTCTTCCAGGTTCTGGATGACGATGCCTTCGGTGATTTCCAGTTTCAGCAGCGAGCAGGGCAGGCCGTGGCTGCTCATGCTGCGCTCGATGCGCTCGACGAAGTCGTTCTGGCGGAACTGCCGGGGACTGATGTTCACGCATAGGCTGAAGGCCAACGGATCGATCAGCTTTTCGGCGATCAATTGCTTGAAGGCTTCGCACGCCTCATCGAGGATCCAGGTGCCGACTTCCAGAATCAGCCCGCTGTCCTCCAGCACCTTGATGAATTCGGCGGGCGATTGCGCGCCGAGTTCCGGGTGATTCCAGCGCACCAGGGCTTCGGCGCCGATGATGCGGTTGTCCTGGGCATCGATTTGCGGTTGGTAATGCACGTCGAATTCGCCCCGGGACAGGGCCAGGCGCAGGTCGGTCTCCATGCGCAGCCGTTCGCTGGCCGCTTTCTGCATGGTGTTGTGGTACATCTGCGTGGTGTTGCGCCCCGAATCCTTGGCCCGGTACAGCGCAATGTCGGCGCGTTTGAGCAGGTCGGTCGGGGTCGAGCCGTGATCGGGAATCAGCGCCACGCCGATGCTCGGCGTCACTTGCAGGCGCTGTCCGTCGAGGAACATCGGTTCCGACAGCAGTTCGCGAATGGTGTCTGCCAGCTCGCGCACCTGGGCGCTGACTTCATTGCGCGTGCCTTCCAGCCCGCTGAGCAACACCACGAATTCGTCGCCACCGAGCCGCGCCACGGTGTCTTCCATGCGCACGCTGGCTTCAAGCCGTGCGGTGATGATTTTCAGCACTGTATCGCCAACCGGGTGCCCCAGCGAGTCGTTGATGTGTTTGAAGTGGTCCAGATCGAGAAACAGCAGCGCACCGCGCAAATTGTGGCGCTTGAGCAGGGCGATCTGCTGGCTCAGGCGATCCATCAGCAGTGCGCGGTTGGGCAGGTTGGTCAGCGGATCGTGGTAGGCCAGATGGCGGATCTGCGCTTCGGCGTTCTTCAGCAGGCTGACGTCCCGGGCGGTAAGCAACAGACACGCGGTTTCGTTGAGAGTGATCGGTTCGACCGAGACTTCCACCGTCAGGATCTCGCCGCGCTTGTTGCGCCCGAGCATTTCCTGATGGTGCACGCGGCCCTTGATCTGCAGCTCGGCGAGCAGTGCGGAGCGTTGTTTTTCTTCGGCCCAGATGCCGACCTGATACACGGTTTTGCCCACCACTTCGTCGGCACGGTAGCCGGTGAGGCGGCAGAAACCGTCGTTGACCTCCAGATAGCGCCCGGTATCGCGCTCGGTGATGGTGATCGCGTCGGGGCTGGAGTGAAACGCCTTGGCGAATTTCTCTTCGCTGGCCTTGAGCGCCGCTTCCGAGCGCTGTTGCTGGGTGATGTCGCGCAACGTGGTGACAATGCACGGCTGGTTGCCGACGCTGATCTGGCGGCTGGAAATCACGCAGGTCAGCGACTGGCCGTCCTTGTGCTGGACGATGATCGCAACATTGCTCAGGCCCTGTTCGCGGATCACCCGTTCGATGCGTTGCAGGCTTTTCGCCGAGGCGTCCCACAAGCCGATTTCTTCGGCGGTATGGCCGATCACATCGCTGGCGCTCCAGCCGAAGGTCTGGGAAAAGCTGGAGTTGATCTCGATGAATTCCCCGGTTTCCTGGCGCGTCACGCAGATCGGGTCGGGGCTGACCTGGAACAGCGTGGCGAATTTCTCTTCCGAAGCCACCAGTCGTTGTTCGCGTTCAACCTGATCGGTGATGTCCAGCAGTGTGCCGGCCATCCGCAACGGCACGCCGTTGTCGTCGCGATAGAGGCGGGCGCGGCTTTCCAGATAACGCGAGCTGCCGTCCGGCAGCTGTACGCGGTACGTCAGCTGATAATTGCCCGCAGGGCCTTCGCGCAGGCTGCGGTAGGCGTCGCGCATGCTGTCGCGCTCTTCGCCGGGGACGCCCTCGAAGAACTCTTCGAACGACTCATGAAACGGTTTCGGCTCCAGACCGTGTAATTGCGCAGCGCGGGCCGAGCCGTAGAGCATGCCGCTGGGAATGTGCCAGTCCCAGGTGCCGAGCTGCGCCGAATCCAGCGCCAGATCGAGACGTTCCTGACTGTCTTTCAGGGCATGTTCGGCGGCTTTGCGCTCGGTGGTGTCGAGAAAGGTGCTGAGCAGGTACGGCTGGCCTTCGAGTTCGACCTTTTGCGCGCTGAGGATGCCGTCGTGGATCTGGCCGTTGCTGGCGCGGAACTGCACCTCCATGCTGATCAGTTCGCCCTTGGCCTTGGTCTTCTTGACCAGCTCCGCCCGTTGCTCGGGATGCACCCACAGGCCCAGTTCCAGGGTGGTGCGGCCGATGGCGCTCTGCACCGGCCAGCCGAACAGGCTTTCGAAATACTGGTTGGCCTCGCTGATCAGGCCGTCTTCCTGACGAGTCAGCAGCACCATGTTCGGGCACAGGTGGAACAGCGTGGCGAAACGTTTTTCGGAGCTGCTGAGTGCCTGTTCCCGTTGCCGCTGGTGGGTGATTTCGCGGATCACCCCGATCATTCGGGGCCGGCCGTGTTTGTCCGGCAGCAGGCTGCCGTTGATTTCCAGCCAGTGCAGGCTGCCGTCGGGCCAGCGGATGCGGTGGTGCATCGCCTGTTCCAGCGGTGCGCCGGCAATTACGGCGTGGAAGGCGCGGATGGTTTTCGCCCGGTCCTCCGGCGGCAACAAATCGAGGTATTCCAGGTCTTCGGGCAGCGGTTGCCGCGGATCGAAGCCGAACAAGGCCTGAGTGCCGCGCGACCAGCTGATCTGCCCACGCTCGATGTCCCAGTACCAGGCGCCGAGGCGGGCGCCGTTGAGCGCGGCGAGCAATTGCGGCGCGCTCTCCCAGCTCTGTTCTGAACGCCGTGGATCAATGGCCTGAATACGCGGCATCGGCGGAATACGGTCAACAGATTTCGGCATTGTTAAGGGGCCTTGAGCTGATTTGGGCGTTTGGCACAGGGACGGCAGCTCTATAGGAGTAGCACAAGTCAGCCGAGAGTCCCTGGCAGATCGATTTGAGCGTCCAGCAGGGCCATAAATGCCCGTGCAGCATTCGACAGCGTCCTTTCAGTGTGCAGGATATAGCCTAGCTGGCGACTGAGCTGTATGCCCGGTAAAGGTATGCGCGCCACCTGTTCATCGAGCATCGTGCGCGGCAAAACGCTCCAGGCCAGGCCGATCGACACCATCATCTTGATGGTTTCCAGGTAGTTGGTGCTCATGGCGA
Source organism: Pseudomonas fitomaticsae (assembly GCF_021018765.1). GTDB lineage: Bacteria > Pseudomonadota > Gammaproteobacteria > Pseudomonadales > Pseudomonadaceae > Aquipseudomonas > Aquipseudomonas fitomaticsae. Next base: position 2,426,567 of record NZ_CP075567.1, read on the forward strand.
TGTTCGGCGTCAGGCCCTGGGCCTCGAACAGGCGTTGGACAATGTGGTGGGTAAAGGTGTTGCCGCCGGGGAAAACCGCCGGATGGCCGGCAATGTCCGCCAATGTGACGGCGCCGTTGCTGATCAATGAATGTTCCGGGGCGACCACGAAATCCAGCGGGTCATCCCAGACCGGCGTGGCTTTGACCAGCGTATGCGGCTCCGGCGCCAGAGTGATGACCGCCAGTTCCGCGCGGCCATGGAGAATTTCTTCGTAGGCCACTTCCGAATCGAGGAACTGAATATCCAGCGCCACCTGTGGGTAGCGGCGGGTGTATTCCCTCAATAATGGCGGCAGGCGGTGCAGACCGATGTGGTGACTGGTGGCCAGGGTCAGGCGGCCCGTGACTTCGCCGGTCAGGTTGGTCAGGGCGCGGCGGGTGTCGTCGAGCACGTTGAGAATCTGATAAGCCCGTGGCAGCAGGGCCCGGCCGGCCTCGGTCAGGCCCACTTCACGACCGAGCCGGTCGAACAGCCGCACATTCAATTGCTGCTCCAGCCCGGCGATGCGTTTGCTGATGGCCGGTTGCGTCAGGTGCAGTCGTTCACCGGCGCCGGAGAAGCTTCCGGTCTCGGCAATCGCGATAAAAGCATTGAGGTTGGCCAGGTCCATGTTTGTATTCCAGTTGGTTATCCAAAGCATAAAAAATATGAATTTGAGTTATTTAATCTAACCCCATAGGATCGGCCTCACAAGCCAAAGGGTTATTGATAAGCCCAGGGCATAGAAACAAGCTGATGAGGAACCGTCTGATGGCCGGCAAAACGCTCTACGACAAGCTCTGGGATTCGCATTTGGTCAAACAGCGCGACGATGGCTCGGCGCTGATCTATATCGATCGTCACATCATCCACGAAGTGACCTCGCCGCAAGCCTTCGAAGGCCTGCGACTGGCCGGGCGCAAGCCGTGGCGCATCGATGCCAACATTGCCACCCCGGACCACAACGTACCGACCACCCCGGAGCGCAAGGGCGGCATCGAAGCCATTGCCGACCAGGTCTCGCGTTTGCAGGTTCAGACCCTCGACGACAACTGCGATGAATACGGCATCGTCGAATTCAAGATGAACGACGTGCGTCAGGGCATCGTTCACGTGATCAGCCCGGAGCAGGGCGCGACCTTGCCGGGCATGACCGTGGTCTGCGGCGACTCGCACACCTCGACCCACGGCGCGTTCGGCGCCTTGGCTCACGGTATCGGCACCTCCGAGGTCGAGCACGTGCTCGCCACCCAGTGCCTGGTCGCCAAGAAAATGAAGAACATGCTGGTGCGCGTCGAAGGCCAGTTGCCGTTCGGCGTGACCGCCAAGGACATCGTCCTCGCGGTGATCGGCAAGATCGGCACCGCCGGCGGTAACGGCCATGCCATCGAATTCGCCGGCAGCGCGATCCGCGATCTGTCGATCGAAGGCCGCATGACCATCTGCAACATGTCCATCGAAGCCGGCGCCCGCGTGGGCCTGGTGGCGGCGGACCAGAAGACTGTGGATTACGTCAACGGTCGTCCGTTCGCACCGAAAGGCGCCGAGTGGGACCTGGCGGTCGAGTCCTGGAAAGACCTGGTGTCCGACGCCGATGCGCATTTCGACACCGTGGTCGAACTCGACGCCGCGCAGATCAAGCCGCAGGTCAGCTGGGGCACTTCGCCGGAAATGGTCTTGGCCGTTGATCAGAACGTGCCGGACCCGGCTAAAGAGATGGATCTGGTCAAACGCGACTCGATCGTCCGCGCCTTGAAATACATGGGTTTGACCGCCAATCAGGCGATCACCGACATTCAGCTCGACCGCGTGTTCATCGGTTCCTGCACCAACTCGCGTATTGAAGACTTGCGTGCTGCGGCGGTGATCGCCAAGGGTCGCAAGGTCGCGTCGACCATCAAGCAGGCCATCGTCGTGCCGGGCTCGGGTCTGGTGAAAGCGCAGGCCGAGGCCGAAGGTCTGGACAAGATCTTCCTCGAAGCCGGTTTCGAATGGCGCGAGCCGGGTTGCTCGATGTGTCTGGCGATGAACCCGGACCGTTTGGAGTCCGGCGAGCATTGCGCCTCGACCTCCAACCGTAACTTCGAAGGCCGTCAGGGCGCCGGTGGCCGTACCCACCTTGTCAGCCCGGCCATGGCCGCTGCGGCGGCGGTGAACGGTCGTTTCATCGACGTTCGTGAATTGATCTAAAGGAGCGCAGCATGAAAGCTTTTACCCAGCACACTGGTCTCGTCGCGCCTCTGGATCGTGCCAACGTCGACACCGACCAGATCATTCCGAAGCAGTTTCTGAAGTCGATCAAACGCACCGGTTTCGGCCCGAACCTGTTCGACGAGTGGCGTTACCTCGATGTGGGGCAGCCGTATCAGGACAACTCCAAGCGTCCGCTGAACAAGGAATTCGTACTTAACGCCGAGCGTTATCAGGGCGCCAGCGTGTTGCTGGCCCGCGAGAACTTCGGTTGCGGCTCCAGCCGTGAACACGCGCCATGGGCGCTGGAAGAGTACGGTTTCCGCAGCATCATCGCGCCGAGCTACGCCGACATCTTCTTCAACAACAGCTTCAAGAACGGTTTGCTGCCGATCATCTTGAGCGATGCCGAAGTCGACGAACTGTTCAAGCAAGTCGAGGCCGCGCCGGGCTATCAGTTGCAGATCGATCTGCACGAGCAGACCGTGACCAGCCCGAACGGCAAGGTCTACCGCTTCGAGATCGACGCTTTCCGCAAACACTGCCTGCTCAACGGCCTGGACGACATCGGCCTGACCTTGCAGGACGGCGATGCGATTGCCGCGTTCGAAGCCAGGCATCGCGCGAGCCAGCCGTGGTTGTTCCGCGACGCGTGAGATTGATGTAGTCAGGGCTGGTCCCATCGCGGGCAAGCCCGCTCCCACAATGTTTGCGGTGTTCATCAAACCTGTGGGAGCGGGCTTGCCAGCGATGAGGCCAGACCAAGCAACCCAAAATCAAAGGGAAGTACTCATGACCAGCACCGCCCACAGTCAGGTTGTACAAAAGCAATTCGGTGAACAGGCCGCCGCCTACCTGAGCAGCGCCGTTCACGCTCAAGGCACTGAATTTGCGCTGCTGCAGGCTGAGTTGGCGGGGCAGGGCGAGGCTCGGGTGCTGGACCTGGGTTGCGGCGCCGGGCACGTGAGTTTTCACGTCGCCCCGTTAGTGAAAGAAGTGGTGGCGTACGACCTGTCGCAGCAGATGCTCGACGTGGTCGCCGCCGCTGCCGTTGATCGCGGTTTGAGCAACGTGTCCACGATCAACGGCGCCGCCGAGCGCCTGCCGTTTGCCGACGGTGAGTTCGACTTCGTGTTCAGCCGTTATTCGGCGCACCATTGGAGCGATCTCGGCGTGGCCCTGCGCGAAGTGCGTCGGGTGCTGAAACCGGGCGGCGTGGCGGCGTTCATCGATGTGCTGTCGCCGGGCAGTCCGCTGTTCGACACTTATTTGCAGAGCGTCGAAGTGCTGCGCGACACCAGCCATGTGCGCGATTATTCGGCCGGTGAGTGGTTGCGCCAGGTCAGCGAAGCCGGTCTGCACACCCGCAGCACCACGCGTCAGCGCCTGCGTCTGGAGTACAACAGCTGGGTCGAGCGCATGCGCACACCCGAAGTGATGCGCGCCGCGATCCGCCAGTTGCAGCAATCGATGGGCAACGAAGTGCGCGAATATTTTGAGATTGAGGCCGATGGTTCGTTCAGTACAGATGTGCTGGTGCTCTGGGCTGAAAAGTAATTTTGGAACGATAAGAATTTTTCCGGGCGCGCCAGCCGATGGCGCACCGACTGAAGACACGAGGAAAGCATGAGCAAGCAGATTCTGATTCTCCCAGGCGACGGTATTGGTCCGGAAATCATGGCCGAAGCAGTCAAGGTGCTGGAGCTGGCCAACGACAAGTACAGCCTGGGCTTCGAGCTGAGCCATGACGTGATCGGTGGCGCCGCCATCGACAAGCACGGCGTGCCGCTGGCCGACGAAACCCTCGACCGTGCCCGCGCTGCCGACGCTGTGCTGCTGGGCGCCGTGGGCGGCCCGAAATGGGACACCATCGAGCGTGATATCCGCCCTGAGCGCGGCCTGCTGAAAATCCGTGCGCAACTGGGCCTGTTCGGCAACCTGCGTCCGGCGATCCTGTACCCGCAACTGGCCGACGCTTCGAGCCTGAAGCCGGAAATCGTTGCCGGCCTGGACATCCTGATCGTCCGTGAGCTGACCGGCGGCATCTACTTCGGCGCGCCGCGCGGCACTCGCACCCTGGAAAACGGCGAGCGCCAGTCCTACGACACGCTGCCGTACAGCGAAAGCGAAATCCGCCGCATCGCCCGTGTCGGTTTCGACATGGCCCGCGTGCGTGGCAAAAAGCTGTGCTCGGTGGACAAGGCCAACGTACTGGCGTCCAGCCAACTGTGGCGTGAAGTGGTCGAGCAAGTCGCCAAGGATTACCCGGACGTCGAGCTGAGCCACATGTACGTCGACAACGCCGCCATGCAACTGGTGCGCGCACCGAAGCAGTTCGACGTGATCGTCACCGACAACATGTTCGGCGACATCCTGTCCGACGAAGCGTCGATGCTCACCGGTTCCATCGGCATGCTGCCGTCGGCCTCGCTGGACGCCAACAACAAGGGCATGTACGAGCCTTGCCACGGTTCGGCGCCGGACATCGCGGGCAAAGGCATCGCCAACCCGCTGGCGACCATTCTGTCGGTGTCGATGATGCTGCGTTACAGCTTCAATCTGCACGAAGCGGCGGATGCCATCGAGAAAGCGGTCAGCGTGGTGCTGGATCAAGGTCTGCGCACCGGCGACATCTTTTCGACCGGTTGCACTAAAGTCGGTACGCAGGAAATGGGTGACGCAGTAGTCGCCGCGCTGCGGAATCTGTAATCTCTCGGGCCCGCTGCGAAATTCAATACAAAGCAGCGGCCCACTTTTCAAGAAGGTGTAGTTGCGATGAAACGTGTAGGTCTGATCGGTTGGCGCGGCATGGTCGGTTCCGTGCTCATGCAGCGGATGCTGGAAGAGCAGGATTTCGATCTTATCGAGCCGGTGTTTTTCACCACTTCCAATGTCGGTGGCCAAGGCCCGTCCGTGGGCAAGGACATTGCTCCGCTCAAGGACGCTTACAGCATTGAAGAGCTGAAGACCCTCGACGTGATCCTGACCTGCCAGGGCGGCGACTACACCAGCGAAGTGTTCCCGAAGCTGCGCGAAGCCGGCTGGCAGGGTTACTGGATCGACGCGGCCTCGAGCCTGCGGATGAACGATGACGCCGTCATCATCCTCGACCCGGTCAACCGCAAGGTCATCGACCAGCAGCTCGACGCGGGCACCAAGAACTACATCGGCGGCAACTGCACCGTCAGCCTGATGCTGATGGGCCTGGGCGGTCTGTTCGAGGCCGGTCTGGTGGAGTGGATGAGCGCCATGACCTATCAGGCGGCGTCCGGTGCCGGCGCGCAGAACATGCGTGAACTGATCAAGCAGATGGGCGCGACCCACGCCGCTGTCGCCGATCAACTGGCTGATCCTGCCAGCGCGATCCTCGACATCGACCGCCGTGTGGCCGAAGCCATGCGCAGCGACGCGTACCCGACTGAAAACTTCGGCGTACCGCTGGCCGGCAGCCTGATCCCGTGGATCGACAAGGAACTGCCGAACGGCCAGAGCCGCGAAGAGTGGAAGGCGCAGGCCGAGACCAACAAGATCCTCGGTCGCTTCAAGAGCCCGATCCCGGTCGACGGCATCTGCGTGCGCATCGGCGCCATGCGTTGCCACAGCCAGGCGCTGACCATCAAGCTGAACAAGGACGTGCCGATCGCCGATATCGAAGGGCTGATCAGCCAGCACAACCCTTGGGTCAAACTGGTGCCGAACAACCGCGATATCAGCATGCAGGAGCTGAGCCCGACGAAAGTCACCGGTACCTTGAACGTACCGGTCGGTCGTCTGCGCAAGCTGAACATGGGTTCGCAGTTCGTCGGTGCTTTCACCGTCGGCGACCAACTGCTGTGGGGCGCGGCCGAACCGCTGCGTCGCATGCTGCGGATCCTGCTTGAGCGTTGATCGCTTGATGCGATGAAAGAGCCCGTGCCTTGCAAGAGGCGCGGGTTTTTTTTGCCTGCGTGGCGGCCACCCGGTAAAGTGCCGCTCCCCCCGTTTCGCCAGAGGTAGCACCATGACCCAGACCCTTGATATTGCCGTGATCGGCGCCACCGGTACTGTCGGCGAAACCCTTGTGCAGATTCTCGAAGAGCGCGATTTCCCGGTTGGCACGTTGCATCTGTTGGCCAGCAGCGAATCTGCTGGCAGTTCGGTGTCGTATCGTGGCAAGAACGTGCGGGTGCGCGAGGTCGATGAGTTCGATTTCGCCAAGGTCAAACTGGTTTTCTTTACGGCGGGGCCTGCGGTCACCCTGAGTTACGCGGCTCGCGCCCATGCCGCCGGTTGCTCGCTGATCGATCTGTCCGGTGCCTTGCCGGCCGACCAGGCCCCGCAAGTGGTGCCGGAAGCCAATGTCGAGGTGTTGGCCGGCTTGAAAGCGCCATTTCAGGTCAGTAGCCCGAGCCCGTCGGCCACTGCGCTGGCCGTGGTGCTGGCGCCATTGCGCGAGCTGATCGAGCTGCAGTATGTCCATGTCACCGCCAGTCTGGCCATTTCCGCTCAGGGGCGCGAAGCTGTATCCGAGCTGGCGCGCCAGACCGCTGAACTGTTGAACCTGCGTCCGCTCGAGCCGAAGTTCTTCGACCGGCAGGTGGCATTCAACGTGCTGGCCCAGGTCGGTACGCCGGATGCGCTAGGCCATACGCTGCTGGAAAAACGCCTGGTGCGTGAGTTGCGTCAGATGCTGGCGCAACCTTCTTTAAAGATTTCCGCGACTTGCATTCAAGCCCCGGTGTTTTTTGGCGATAGCTTTAGCGTGACCTTGCAGTCAGCGAACGCGGTCGACCTGGAAAAGGTCAATGCTGCGCTTGAAGATGCCGAGGGTATCGAGCTGGTCGAGGCCGGTGATTATCCGACTGCGGTCGGTGACGCGGTGGGACAGGATGTGGTCTACGTCGGGCGGGTTCGCGGCGGTATCGACGAACCGTCGGAACTTAATCTGTGGCTGACGTCAGATAACGTACGCAAAGGTGCGGCCCTGAACGCCGTGCAGGTCGCCGAGTTGTTGATAAAAGACCTGCTGTAAAAGATACTTGGCAACAATTTGTCGACTGATTCTAGCCCGGCGCTATGCTTGGCCAGATCGCTTGATGACGTAACACCCTCCGGGACTTTCCGGGGCATCAAAGAAATGATCGCGCGCGGCATGCTGTCGTCGTCGCGCGCAATGCCTTACGGCAGCGACAATCAACATCTTCTCGCTGGCCGAGGAACGTTCAAACAAAGGAAGAGGCTATGGTTCAAGTTCGCAAACTGGTGTTAGCAATAGCGGCCGCCTCGGCGCTGTCCTCCGGTATGGCGCATGCCCTCGGGCTCGGGGAGCTGACCCTGAAGTCGACCCTGAACCAGCCGCTGGTGGCGGAAATCGAGCTGCTCGATGTCAAGGATCTGACCGCTGCCGAAGTGGTGCCGAGCCTGGCTTCGCCGGAAGATTTCGCCAAGGCCGGCGTCGATCGCCAGGCCTTCCTCAATGATCTGACCTTCACTCCGGTGCTCAACGCCAGCGGCAAAAGCGTGCTGCGCGTAACGTCGAGCAAGCCGCTGTCGGAACCGATGGTGAAATTCCTCGTGCAGGTGATGTGGCCGAACGGCCGTCTGCTGCGTGATTACAGCGTGCTGCTGGATCCGTCGAAGTTTTCGCCGCAGGCCGCTGATGCCGCCGCCCAGCCTGCGCCGGCGCAAACCATCACCGCACCGACCACCGGCGCCACGCATTCGACCCACACCACCACGCCGCGCGACACCCTGTGGGAAATCGCCGCCAAGGCGCGCACCGGCGGTTCGGTGCAGCAGACCATGCTGGCAATCCAGGCCTTGAACCCGGACGCGTTCATCGGCGGCAACATCAACCGCCTGAAAACCGGACAGGTGCTGCGTCTGCCGGATCAGGTGCAAAGCACCGCACTGCCGCAGTCCAAAGCGATTGCCGAGGTGGCCGCGCAGAACGAAGCCTGGCGTCAGGGCCGTCGTTATGTGGCCAAGCCGGGCACCGGTCAGCAGCAGCTCGATGCGACCAATCGTGGCCGCGCCAATACCGGTGCTGCGCAAAACGCCAAGGACAACCTGAGTCTGGTGTCCGCCGAAAGCGCCAAGGCGCGTGGCAAGGGCCCGGCCGGCGATGCCAAGGCTTTGAGCAACAAACTGGCGGTCACTCAGGAAAGTCTCGACACCACCCGTCGTGACAATGAAGAACTGAAAAGCCGCATGGCCGATCTGCAAAGTCAGCTGGACAAGCTGCAACGCCTGATCGAGCTGAAGAACAATCAACTGGCGAAAATGCAGGCCGAAGGTTCGGGCGCTGCCCCAGCTGCGGCTGCCACTGCGCCAGTAGTGCCGGCGATCACCGCGGAACTGGCTGCCACGCCGCCGGCAACTCCGGCAGAGGCTGCACCGGCCGCACCTGCGCCTGAGGCTGCAGCTCCGGCACCGATCGAGCCGGTTGTCGAGCCTGTGGTTGAAACCAAACCGGCTGCCGATGACGAGAAAACCTTCAATGAACTGCTGACCAATCCGATCCTGCTGGGTCTGGTCGGTGGCGGTGCAGTGGTTCTGCTGCTCCTGTTGTTGCTGCTGGCGCGTCGCCGCAAGGCGCAACAGGAAGCCGAAAAACACCTGCGCATGGCCCGTGCCCTGGAGGAGCAATCTTTCTCCCAGGACCTCGATCTGCCGGAAAGCAGCTTCGAAGGCCTGGAAGTGCCAGCCGCCAGCGTCAAGCTGACCCCGGCTCCGGCTCCGGCTCCGGCTCCGGCTCCAGCGCCTGCCGCCGCTGCTGCTGTAGTTGCGCCAGTGGTGATGGCCGAGCCGATCGCCGCGCCTCTGGTGGCGCCTGCCGCCGAGCGTTCCGACGACGTGCTGGACAAGGCGCAGTCGCACATCGACGGCGGTCGTCTGAATCAGGCCGCCGCGTTGCTGGAGGAGGGCGTGAGCCTGGAGCCGCAGCGCAGCGATCTGCGTCTGAAACTGATGGAAGTCTACGGCCGCCAGGGCGACCGTGACGCGTTCGTCGGTCAGGAGCGCCAGCTGGTCGCCAATGGCGACAACTTCGCCAAGGTCGAAGAGCTGAAAAGCCGCTTCCCGGCCATGGCGGTCGTCGCGGCCGGCGGTCTGGCGGCAGCGGCCCTTGCCGCCGAGCTGGACGAGGATTACGTCAAGGAGCTGCTGCTCGACGAGCCTGAAGCGCCTGCTGCGGCAAATGACGAACTGGACAGTGCTTTCGACCTGAGCCTTGACGATCTCGACAACATCACGCCAGTAGAACCTGTGGCGACTGTCGAGCCGGAAGCTCCGGTCGAGCTGGACGCGTTCCCGACTGACGACGATCTGAGCTTCGAGTCGGTGCTGCAACAGCAGACCGACATCAAGGAAAACCTCGACGACCTGTCGGACTTCGACCTGGATCTGGACCTCGGTGCCGATCCTGCGCCTACGCCGGTCGAGTTGGCAGACGATGATTTCCTGCTGGATCTGGACGAAGGCGTGAAGGATCTGCCGCTGGTCGAAACCCCGACCGTGGCCGACGTGCCACAGGACGACCTGGAGCTGCCAGCCGATTTCGACCTGTCCCTGGCTGACGAAATGGACGCGGCGCCAGCCGAGCCGGACGCATTCGCCGCCGAACTGGACGACGTCAACGCCGAGCTGGATCGTCTGTCGAGCAGTATCAACGAGCCAAGCTTCACCGAGGCCGACGCTGCGCTGGGTGATGATCTGGGTGACGAAGACTTCGACTTCCTGTCCGGCACCGACGAAGCCGCGACCAAGCTCGATCTGGCTCAGGCCTACATCGACATGGGCGACAACGACGGCGCGCGCGACATCCTCAATGAAGTCATCAGCGAGGGGAACGACAAGCAGAAGAGCGAAGCGAGCGAAATGCTTTCGCATCTGGCCTGAGTCGGCATTCAGCGCTAAGCAAAACGGCAGCCCATAAGGCTGCCGTTTTTGTTTGGGTCTGGTTTCCCCGTCCCGCCGCCTTATAATGCCCGCCTTTGTAGATCAGCAGGCTGTACCGACTTGGCAAACATAGATAACCCGGCCGCCGAAATGGCACCCGAAGGCTTTTTCCGCGTCGCGCTGGGCGTTGAATACAAGGGCTCGCGCTACAGCGGCTGGCAGCGCCAGTCCACCGGTGTGCTCACCGTGCAGGAAACCCTGGAAAAAGCCCTGTCGAAGGTCGCCGACTCGCCGATCTCGCTGCAATGTGCCGGGCGCACCGACGCTGGTGTGCATGCCTGCGGGCAGGTGGTGCATTTTGATACCCAGGTCGACCGTTCGCTGAAAGCCTGGGTCATGGGCGCCAACATCAATCTGCCCCACGACATCAGCGTCAGTTGGGCGAAGGTCATGCCGGCGCATTTCCATGCGCGATTCAAGGCGATTGCCCGGCGCTATCGCTACGTGATCTACAACGATCAGATCCGCCCGGCGCATCTCAACGAAGAAATCACCTGGAATCACCGTCCGCTGGACGTCGAACGCATGGCCGAAGCCGCGCAGTACCTGATCGGTACCCATGATTTCAGCGCGTTCCGTGCCGGCCAGTGCCAGGCCAAGTCGCCGATCAAGAAGATGCATCACCTGCGCGTGACCCGTCACGGCAAAATGATTGTTCTGGATATTCGCGCCAACGCGTTCCTGCATCACATGGTGCGCAATATCGCCGGAGTGCTGATGACCATCGGCGCCGGCGAGCGGCCGGTGGAGTGGATGAAAGAAGTGCTGGAGAGCCGCGAGCGGCGTTCCGGCGGGGTCACGGCGCATCCGTTCGGCCTGTATCTGGTGCAGGTCGAATACCACGACGAGTTCCCGTTGCCCGAGCGCTTCATCGGGCCACATTTCCTTACGGGTTTCTCGGAACTTGACGGCTGACGCCCTCGAACGCATTTGTTACCATCCGGGACTTTCTCGGATTTGCCTTGGGGTTTTTATCGACATGTCAGCCGTTCGCAGCAAGATTTGCGGGATTACCCGCATAGAAGACGCGTTGGCAGCCGTCGAGGCCGGGGCCGATGCCATCGGTTTTGTGTTCTACGCTAAAAGTCCCCGGGCGGTGACCGTGCAGCAGGCGCGGGCGATCATCGCCGCCTTGCCGCCGTTCGTGACCACGGTCGGGTTGTTCGTCAATGCCAGCCGCTGCGAGCTCGGGGAAATCCTCGATGCCGTGCCGCTGGATCTGTTGCAGTTCCACGGCGACGAGACCGCCGCCGAGTGTGAAGGCTGGCACCGGCCGTACATCAAGGCCTTGCGGGTCAAGGCGGGCGATGACATTGCCGCTGCCTGCGATGCCTACCCGAGTGCCAGCGGAGTGCTGCTCGACACTTATGTCGAAGGCGTGCCCGGCGGAACCGGCGAGGCGTTCGACTGGTCATTGATTCCGCAGGGCTTGAGCAAACCGTTGATTCTGGCCGGCGGCCTGACGCCGGAGAACGTCGCCGATGCGATCGCCCGGGTGCGACCGTATGCGGTGGATGTCAGCGGCGGGGTAGAGGCGAGCAAGGGCATCAAGGATCACGCAAAGATTCGTGCATTCATCAACGCCGTACGCTGATGTGACGGCTGGCAGACTGCCGCCGTCCACAGCTCTGTAGAAAAGAGGCTGAGGGTCTTTTCGGGGTGTACGCAGGTCAGTTCCGCTGACCCGGCAGCCCGGCCGATCATCGCCACACATGAATTTAGCTGAAGGGCATACGCGGGGCCGCGAACCAGAGCGTTCGGGCCGCCGGTACTGGAGAAAGAAAGCATGAGCAACTGGTTGGTAGACAAGCTGATCCCTTCGATCATGCGTTCCGAGGTCAAGAAGAGCTCGGTCCCTGAAGGTCTGTGGCACAAATGCCCGTCCTGCGAGGCTGTGCTGTATCGTCCGGAGCTGGAAAAGACCCTGGACGTTTGCCCTAAGTGCAACCACCACATGCGCATCGGTGCACGTGCGCGCATCGACATCTTCCTGGACGCCGAAGGCCGTGCCGAACTGGGCGCTGACCTTGAGCCGGTTGACCGTCTGAAATTCCGCGACGGTAAGAAGTACAAGGATCGTCTGGTCGCTGCCCAGAAGCAGACCGGCGAGAAAGACGCACTGGTTTCCATGAGCGGCACCCTGCTGGGCATGCCGGTCGTGGTTTCGGCGTTCGAATTCAGCTTCATGGGCGGTTCCATGGGCGCCATCGTCGGTGAGCGCTTCGTGCGCGCAGCCAACTACGCGCTGGAAAACCGTTGCCCGATGGTCTGCTTCTCCGCCTCCGGTGGCGCGCGCATGCAGGAAGCGCTGATCTCGCTGATGCAGATGGCCAAGACCTCGGCTGTGCTGGCGCGTCTGCGTGAAGAAGGCATTCCGTTCATCTCCGTGCTGACCGACCCGGTCTACGGCGGCGTTTCCGCCAGTCTGGCGATGCTGGGCGACGTGATCGTCGGTGAGCCTAAAGCCCTGATCGGTTTCGCCGGTCCGCGCGTGATCGAGCAGACCGTGCGTGAAAAACTGCCGGAAGGCTTCCAGCGCAGCGAGTTTCTGCTGGAGCACGGTGCAATCGACCTGATCATCGACCGTCGCGAACTGCGGCCGCGTCTGGGCAATCTGCTGGCGCAACTGACCGGCAAGCCGACCCCGACCTTCGTTGCCGCGCCGATCGAGCCGATCGTCGTTCCGCCGGTGCCTGCCAACGTATGACCGAGCGCACCCTTGGCGAGTGGCTCGCCTACCTTGAACAGTTGCATCCATCGGCCATCGACATGGGGCTGGAGCGTTCGCAACAGGTAGCGTCCCGCATGGGACTGGGCCAGCCGGCGCCTCGGGTGATTACGGTCACCGGCACCAACGGCAAGGGGTCGACCTGCGCTTTCGTGGCTTCGTTGCTGCGGGCGCAGGGCCTGAATGTCGGTGTCTACAATTCTCCGCACCTGCTGCGTTACAACGAGCGGGTGCAGCTCAATGGCGTCGAAGCCACTGACGCGCAGCTGTGCGAAGCCTTCGCGGCGGTCGAAGCGGGGCGCGGCGACACTTCCCTGACTTACTTCGAAATGGGCACCCTCGCGGCGTTCTGGCTGTTTCAACAGGCGGGACTCGATGCGGTGGTGCTGGAAGTCGGGCTGGGCGGGCGTCTGGACACGGTCAACGTGGTCGACGCCGATATCGCGCTGGTCACCAGCATCGGTGTCGACCATGCCGATTACCTGGGCAATACCCGCGAATCCGTGGCTTTCGAGAAGGCCGGGATTTTCCGCCAAGGCAAGCCTGCGCTGTGCGGTGATCTGAATCCTCCAGAACCCCTGCTGGACAAGGCGCGCGAGCTCGCTTGCCCGTTCTTCCTGCGCGGGCGCGATTTCGATCTGGGTATCACGGATCAACTCTGGCAGTGGCGCGGTACTGATGCTGACGGTCAGGTCGTCGAGCTGCGCGATTTACCGCTGCTCGATCTGCCGATGGAGAACGCTGCACTGGCGTTGCAGGCTTATCTGTTGCTCGGTTTGCCATGGGATGCCGGGCAGATTATTGCGGCGTTGCAGGCGACTCGCGTGGTCGGTCGTCTTGATCGTCGTTCGTTCGAATGGAATGGCAAGCGTCTCAACCTGCTGCTGGACGTTGGCCATAACCCGCATGCGGCGGAGTATCTGGCGCGGCGTCTGGCTGCGCGTCCGCCGGTCGGCAAGCGTCTGGCGGTGTTCGGCCTGTTGGCGGACAAGGATCTGGACGGTGTCATTGGTGAATTGAATGCCAGCGTCCAGCATTGGGCGGTGGCGCCGCTGGATTCGCCGCGTGCGCGTCCGGTGGCTGAATTGAATGTTGCACTGCAGAACCTTGGCGCATCGGTCACGTCTTATGACAGTGTGGCGGCTGCGCTGGAAGGGCAGTGTGCAGTGGCCACCAGCGACGACGAGATCTTGCTGTTCGGATCATTTTATTGTGTCGCCGAGGCCCTTGAATGGCTGTCTCGGCGCTCCACGGAGGAAGCGGCAAATGGCTTTGCTGGATAAAGCGTACAAACAGCGCATGGTCGGTGCCCTGGTGCTGGTGGCGCTGGCGGTGATTTTTCTGCCGATGCTGTTTTCCCGTCAGGATGAGCAGCGTCAGGTGACCGTCGATGCGCCGGCCGCACCGCAGGCGCCTGCCGTGGCGCAGATCCAGATGGAAACCGTGGCCGTGCCCGAGCCGCAGGTTCTGCCGCAAGAGCCAGTGCCGAGCGATGACGAAGTCGCCGAGCAAGTGGCGCCAACGGCACCGATTGCTTCCGCCGCGCCAGCCCCGGCTCCTGCACCGGTAGCCAAACCGGTTGCGCCGGCGCCTGCTCCAGCTCCAGCTCCAGCTCCCGTGGTCAAGCCAACCACGGCTCCGGCCCAGCCGATCGCTGCGCTGTCTGCCAAACCGGATACCACTCAAAGCCGCGTCGATGCCAATGGCCTCTCGGTGAGCTGGTCGGTGCAACTGGCCAGTCTGTCGAGCCGCGCCAGCGCTGAAAGCCTGCAGAAAACCCTGCGCAGCCAGGGCTACAACGCTTACATTCGTTCCGCCGATGGCAAGAATCGGGTGTTCGTCGGTCCGCTGATCGAGCGTGCCGAAGCCGATCGTCTGCGCGATCTGTTGAGCCGCCAGCAGAACCTCAAGGGGTTTGTGGTGCGCTTCCAGCCCGAGCGTGGCTGAAATCTATCGCCCCGATTGAAATGCACTGACATTCGCAGCTTACCGACAGCCCTGCGCTCTGCTAAAATGCGCCGCCTTATCCGTCTGTAGGCTGCACTGTGCCATTTACCTGGGTTGACTGGGCGATCGTTGCAATCATCGCCATCTCCGCTTTGATCAGTTTGAGCCGCGGCTTCGTCAAAGAAGCATTGTCGCTGGTGACCTGGATCATCGCAGGAGCCGTTGCCTGGATGTTCGGTGGCTCACTGTCCGAGTACCTCGCCGGATACATTCAAACACCGTCGGCTCGTGTGATCACGGGCTGTGCCATCATGTTTGTCGCCACACTGATCGTGGGCGCAATGATCAATTATCTTATCGGCGAGTTGGTTCGCGTCACCGGGTTGTCCGGGACCGATCGATTCCTCGGCATGGCCTTCGGCGCTGCGCGTGGCGTGTTGCTGGTGGTCGTGGCGGTCGGGCTGTTGAGCCTGGGGCCGGTACAGCAGGACGGGTGGTGGAAAGAATCACAGCTCGTGCCAAAGTTTCTATTGGTCGCAGACTGGTCCAAGAACCTGATTCTCGGGTGGAGCAGTCAGTGGCTTGCCAGCGGAATCAGCGTACCCGCTGATATTCCGTTCAAGGAGCAACTCTTGCCGTCGGCCAAAACGCCTCAGTGAGTGTTGTTCAGTTCAGATCCATTAAGTAGGGGTTGCGTCGCATGTGTGGCATCGTCGGTATCGTCGGTAAGTCGAACGTCAATCAGGCGCTGTATGACGCGCTAACCGTGCTCCAGCACCGCGGCCAGGATGCTGCCGGTATCGTGACCAGCCATGATGGCCGGTTGTTCTTGCGCAAGGACAATGGCCTGGTGCGTGACGTGTTTCAGCAGCGTCACATGCAGCGCCTGGTCGGCCACATGGGTATCGGCCACGTCCGTTACCCGACTGCCGGCAGCTCGACCTCGGCCGAGGCTCAGCCGTTCTACGTCAACTCGCCGTACGGCATCACCCTGGCGCACAACGGTAACCTGACCAACGTTGAACAGTTGGCCAAAGAGATCTACGAATCCGATCTGCGTCACGTCAACACCAGCTCCGATTCGGAAGTGCTGCTCAACGTGTTCGCCCACGAGCTGGCCCAGCGTGGCAAGCTGCAACCGACCGAAGAAGACGTGTTTGCCGCCGTGACCGACGTGCACAACCGTTGCGTCGGTGGTTACGCCGTTGTGGCGATGGTGACCGGTTACGGCATCGTTGGTTTCCGCGATCCGCACGGCATCCGCCCGATCGTGTTCGGCCAGCGTCACACCGACGAAGGCGTCGAGTACATGATCGCGTCCGAAAGTGTTTCGCTTGATGTGCTCGGCTTCACCCTGATTCGCGACCTGGCGCCAGGCGAAGCGGTCTACATTACTGAAGACGGCAAGCTGCACACCCGTCAGTGTGCGTCCAACCCGTCCCTGACTCCGTGCATCTTCGAACACGTCTACCTGGCGCGTCCGGACTCGATCATCGACGGCGTGTCGGTCTACAAGGCCCGTCTGCGTATGGGTGAGAAGCTGGCCGAGAAGATCCTGCGCGAGCGTCCTGAGCACGACATCGACGTGGTCATCCCGATTCCGGACACCAGCCGCACTGCCGCGCTGGAGCTGGCCAACCATCTGGGCGTGAAATTCCGCGAAGGCTTCGTCAAGAACCGTTACATCGGCCGTACCTTCATCATGCCTGGCCAGGCCGCGCGCAAGAAATCGGTACGCCAGAAGCTCAACGCCATCGAGCTGGAATTCCGCGGCAAGAACGTGATGCTGGTGGATGACTCGATCGTTCGCGGCACCACCTGCAAGCAGATCATCCAGATGGCCCGCGAAGCCGGCGCGAAGAACGTCTACTTCTGTTCGGCGGCTCCGGCTGTTCGCTTCCCGAACGTGTACGGCATCGACATGCCGAGCGCTCACGAGCTGATCGCGCACAACCGTTCGACCCAGGATGTCGCTGACCTGATCGGCGCTGACTGGCTGATCTATCAGGACCTGCCTGACTTGATCGAAGCGGTCGGCGGCGGCAAGATCAAGATCGAAAACTTCGATTGCGCAGTGTTTGACGGCAAGTACGTCACCGGCGACGTCGACGAGGCTTACCTGAACAAGATCGAACAGGCACGCAACGATGCCTCGAAGGTCAAGACCCAGGCGGTCAGTGCGATCATCGATCTGTACAACAACTGAGTTTCAACCGGCCCTTAGGGGCCGGTTTTGTATCTGGCAAAAGACTTTTTATTTATCGAGAACAGGGCAAGGAGTGACAGCATGAGTCAGGAATGGGATGCCGGTCGGCTGGACAGCGACCTCGAAGGCGTAGCGTTCGATACCCTGGCCGTACGTGCCGGTCAGCACCGTACGCCGGAAGGCGAGCACGGTGATCCGATGTTCTTTACTTCCAGCTACGTGTTCCGTACCGCCGCTGACGCCGCCGCACGGTTTGCCGGGGAAGTGCCGGGCAACGTTTACTCGCGTTACACCAACCCGACCGTTCGTGCGTTCGAAGAGCGCATTGCCGCGCTGGAAAGCGCCGAGCAAGCGGTGGCCACGGCGACCGGCATGGCCGCGATCATGGCGGTGGTGATGAGCCTGTGCAGCGCCGGCGATCATGTGCTGGTGTCGCGCAGCGTGTTCGGTTCGACCATCAGCCTGTTCGAGAAGTACTTCAAGCGTTTTGGCGTGGAAGTCGATTACGTGCCGCTGGCCGATCTGTCGGCCTGGGACGCAGCGATCAAGTCCAGCACCAAATTGCTGTTCGTCGAATCGCCATCCAATCCGTTGGCTGAGCTGGTGGATATCACCGCGCTGTCGGAAATCGCGCATGCCAAAGGCGCGATGCTGGTGGTCGATAACTGCTTCTGCACGCCTGCCTTGCAGCAGCCGCTGAAGCTCGGCGCAGACATTGTTGTGCATTCGGCCACCAAGTTCATCGATGGTCAGGGCCGTTGCATGGGCGGTGTGGTTGCCGGTCGCAGCGAGCAGATGAAGGAAATCGTAGGCTTCCTGCGTACCGCCGGGCCGACCCTGAGCCCGTTCAACGCCTGGATCTTCCTCAAAGGTCTGGAAACCCTGAACCTGCGGATGAAGGCGCACTGCGCCAATGCCCAACAACTGGCCGAATGGCTGGAGCAGCAGGACGGCATCGAGAAAGTGCATTACGCCGGTCTCAAGAGTCATCCGCAGCACGAGTTGGCTCAGCGACAGCAGAAGGGCTTCGGCGCGGTGGTGAGCTTTGAGGTGAAGGGCGGCAAAGAGGGCGCCTGGCGCTTCATTGATGCGACCCGTTTGATCTCGATCACGGCCAACCTGGGTGACAGCAAAACCACCATCACCCACCCGAGCACTACGTCCCACGGCCGTCTGGCGCCGCAGGAGCGTGAGGCTGCAGGCATTCGTGACAGCCTGATCCGCATCGCGGTCGGTCTGGAAGATGTCGCTGACCTGCAAGCCGACCTGTCGCGCGGTCTGGCGGCGTTGTGATCGAGTTGTCTACGCCAAAAGTCGGCACCCATGGCCGCGTTGCATTGGTCACCGGTGCCGCGCGCGGGATCGGTCTGGGCATCGCTGCGTGGCTGATCAGCGAAGGCTGGCAGGTGGTGTTGACGGATCTGGATCGTGTACGTGGTTCGAAAGTGGCGAAGGTGCTGGGTGAAAACGCCTGGTTTATCGCCATGGACGTTGCGGACGAAAGCCAAGTGGCGTTGGGTGTCGCTGAGGTGCTGGGGCAGTTCGGTCGTCTGGATGCGCTGGTATGCAACGCTGCCGTGGCCGATCCGCACAACATCACACTGGAAAGCCTCGATCTGGCTTACTGGAATCGGGTGCTGGCGGTGAACCTCGGTGGGCCGATGTTGCTGGCCAAGCACTGCGCGCCGTATCTGCGTGCGCACAACGGGGCGATCGTCAATCTGGCCTCGACCCGCGCGGCACAGTCGGAGCCGGATACGGAAGCCTATGCGGCGAGCAAGGGCGGTTTGCTGGCGTTGACTCACGCGCTGGCAATCAGCTTGGGGCCGGAGATTCGCGTCAATGCGGTCAGTCCGGGCTGGATCGATGCGCGGGATCCATCCGCGCGGCGCGCGGAACCGCTGACCGATACCGATCATGCCCAGCATCCTGCGGGCAGGGTAGGGACGGTCGAGGATGTGGCGGCGATGGTGGCGTGGTTGCTGTCGAGGAATGCAGGGTTTGTGACGGGGCAGGAATTCGTGGTCGATGGTGGCATGACCAAGAAGATGATTTATACGGAATGAAGCAATTTTGTCTTTTTTAGAAAAACTTCAATCCTGCTATTGACTTAGGTTCGCTACCTGCGTAAATTTCGCGGCCTCGGAGATGCAAACGGGTGATTAGCTCAGCTGGGAGAGCGTCTGCCTTACAAGCAGAATGTCGGCGGTTCGATCCCGTCATCACCCACCACTCCCGAGATACTTGCGTAAGCAAGAGCGTAGGCTGAAAGTGCCTGCACCGACGCGCAGCGGTAGTTCAGTCGGTTAGAATACCGGCCTGTCACGCCGGGGGTCGCGGGTTCGAGTCCCGTCCGCTGCGCCATATTTAACGAGTCAGACACTGTCTGGTTCGCGATTGAAAAGCACCGAAGCTTTCAGTCAAACGAGTTACTTGAGCGCAAGCTCAAAGCGATACGCAGCGGTAGTTCAGTCGGTTAGAATACCGGCCTGTCACGCCGGGGGTCGCGGGTTCGAGTCCCGTCCGCTGCGCCATATCTGTTTCAAGGACCACTGAACGCCTTGAAACACCGAAAGCAACCTTTGGTTGATTCGGAATCGATAGCAAAGACCCTGGTCGAAAGACCGGGGTTTTTTGTGTCTGAAATTTGACCTCTCCCCAATTCCTCCCTCGTAGCCGGCGACGGACGCAAGCCGTGGCTCGTTCGATGCTGCTGCGCAATCTCCCCTGCGTCCATGGGTCGCTGCGATGCGATGCCGCATTGATTTTTGATTCTTTGGTCAAATTTTTGTAACTGGTTGTTTGCTGCGAGCGCAGAAACCTTTAAAGTTAACCTTTCGGTCAGCTTTGCACTGTCATCACGCCCTTTGTTTAGCCAAAAAGGGCTTCTGCAAGACTCGAGATTCCCAGTAGATAACCAGAAGGGCGGATCCATAACCGCCCAGAGGATGATCCATGTCCAACCGTGAAATATCCCGGCGCTCGTTCCTTCAGGGCGGGCTGGTGGCGGGTGTGAGCGTTACGCTCACGCCGCTCAGCAGTCAGGCGCTGGCTGCCTTGATGGAAAACAGCGTGACCGTGCCGTCCGAGCAGTGGCTCGGCAACAACGGCAAGGCGCGTCAGCGTAACGATGCCTTGTCCAAGGTCTGCGGCAGCAAAGTGTTTGCCCGCGACATCCGCTCCAAGGACATGCCGGGCTGGCCCCAGCAGCAAGGCCACGCCATGTTGCTGAAAACCATCAAGGCCGACCGCATCTACGACGGTTACGACCTGTCGTGGCTCGGCGCCGATCTCCAACCCGATCGTATCGTTACCGCCGCCGATCTGGACAAGGACGGTATCGTGTTCCCTGAAGAGCACGCACCGGATCCGCTGCTGCCGGAAGGCAAGGTGCCGATGTTCATCGGTCACCCGGTCGCGATCCTGATCTGGAACGATTTCGAGCGTTTCCGCCAGGCCAAGAACAAACTCAAATTCAATGACAAAGCGATTCGTTACGGCGCGCAAGTACCGTTCTACGAAGGCGATCCCTATGGCAGTTTCCGCTACGTGCGCGTCGGTGGCCCGACTTCGGCGGACGAAGACGAGTTCGCCAGTCTCAAGGACTCGATCCTGTTTCCGATGCTGAAAAACCGCCGTCCGGTGTGGAATTCCCAACCGAACCTGCACGGCAACCTGACCGAACGCGGTCTGTTCTACGCTGACCGCATGAAGAAAGAGATCGACAGCCCGCCGGACAACTGGCTGGTGTTCGACGAGCGCTACAAAACCCCGTCGATCGAACCGGCCGCGATGGAGCCGGACAACGGCAACGGTTGGTACGACCCGGCGACCAAGACCCTGCATTTCGTTGTCGCCACTCAGTGCCCGCTGGAAACCGCCACCGAGACCGCAAAGATGATCGGGCCGTCGCGTTTCGGCCTGGCCAACCTGAACATGCACCCGGGCTACACCGTCGGTTACGGCTCCAAAGACCACAACATTTTCGTCTACTACGCAGCTTTGGCGGCGTTGTACGGCGCAGGTGTGCCGATTCGCCTGGCCAACGACCGCTACGAGCAGTTCCAGAGCGGCATCAAGCGCCACCCGTTCGACATCCGTTACCAGTTGGCAGTGGACAAGACCGACCACAGCTTCAAGATTTTCCGTGCCGAGATGAGCGTCGACGGTGGCGGCCGGATCAACTACAGCCCTTCGGTGGCCGCCGTTGGCGCCACGGCGGCACAGTCGATCTACTACATGCCGCAGAACGATCTGCAGGTCACCGCTTACCATTCCCGCGCCGTTGAAGCGGGTTCGATGCGCGGCTACGGCACGCTGCAGAGCATGGCTTCCACCGAGATGATGGTCGACGAAATCGCCGATCGCCTTGGTGTCGATGCCATCGATCTGCGCCGCAAGAACGCGCTGCGCTCGGGGATGAAAAACACCCAGGGCGCGATCCCGGCCGGTGCGTTGCGCCTGCACGAGATTCTCGACAAGGCTTCGCTGCACGAAGTCTGGAAGAACCGCGACGCGATCAAGAAGCAGCGCGAAGCGGCGGACCCGGATAACTGGTATGGCGTGGGTTTCGCCATTTGCCAGAAAGACTTCGGCACCGGTTCCGAAGCGCCGATGGCCAGCATCGAGTTCACCGCTGACGGGCGCATTTCCCTGCGTCACATCGGCATCGAGATCGGCACCGGCATGTCCACCTCGCAAGCGTTGGTGGTGGCTGATTTCCTCGGCAGCGCGGCTCACGATGTGAAGACCGGCGAAACCGAGTGGGATGAAATGCAGCTGGTCACCGCCGGCAACCCTTACATCATGAGCCAGGCCGAGCAGGACAACTTCCTGCGCAATCCGCGCTGGGTCGGCAAGCTGGCATCGGCCTCGTCCGCGACCAACTCCGCCTACTACTTCAGCCACGCCACCCGTGAAGCGGCGCGCGTGCTGTTCAACCACGGTCTGTGGCCGGCGGCGCTGGAGATCTGGCGTCAGGGCCCGTACGGCGGCCAGGCCAACCCTTACGTGGTGCGTCGCGAAGATGCGCATTGGGTCGACGGCAAACTGACCGCCAACGGCATGCAGCCGCTGACCTTCGAAGAACTCGCCAAGCGAGCTCACGAGCGCGGTCTGGTCACTGGCGCCACGGTTCACGGTTTCAACCGCTGGAGCTGGGCAGAAGCCGAATACAGCATCGACGGCGTGCGCGAGCGTCTGCCACTCGACGGTCTGGCGGTGAAGTACGGCGACGGTGCCCCGAAAGCGAAAAAGGCACAGATGACCAGTGCCGGTTTCCACCTGTTGGATCGGCAGAATGTTGCCTATCCGGTGGTTCAACTGAACAACGCCGCCGTGACTTACTACAGCCCGGTCGCGACGCTGGTCGAGTTGAAGGTCAACAAAGGTTCGGCAGAAGTCGAAGTGCTTAACCATCACTCGTGGCTGGAATGCGGTCGGGTGCTGGTGGAAGAGCTGGTTCGCGGCCAGCTCGAAGGCGGGATCGCCATGGGCATCGGTCACGCCTTGATGGAAGAGATGCCGCTGTACGAAGGCGGGCCGGGGGAGGGTGACTGGAACTTCAACCGTTATCGCCTGCCGATGGCGCGCCATGTGGCGGTGTGGAAGCAGACGTCGGAAATCCTGCCGCCGCTGTCCCCAAGCGACCCGTCCAAAGGCATCGCCGAAGTGGTGATGATCCCGGTGGTCGGTGCCATCGGTAACGCCGTGGCCCACGCCATCGGTAAACGTGTTCGCGATCTGCCAATCACTGCTGCGCGCATCAAGGAGGCCCTCAATGGCTAACCGTCCGCTTCAACTGACCCTCAACGGTCAATCCGTCGGCCCGGTGGACATCCCTGATGACCTGCCGATGATCGATTACCTGCACGAATACAAGAACCTCACCGGTTCGCGCCTGGGCTGCGGCCAGGGAATCTGCCACGCCTGCGTGGTGATCGTTGACAACCCGGACGGCACCAGCGAAGAAGTGCGCACCTGCATCACCGGCGCGCATTACTTCGAGGGCAAGAAAGTCCGCACCATCGAAGGCCACGCCAAGCGTGACGAGCAAGGCCAGGTCACCGAGCTGAACCCGATCCAGCAGCGTTTCGTCGACGAATTCGCCTTCCAGTGCAGCTACTGCGCGCCGGGCTTCGTCAACGCCGCGACCGTGCTGGTGGAAAAGCTGCAACGCCAGCCGATCGTCAAAAGCAAACTGGAACAAGTCATCGAGGACAGCCTCGGTCATCACGTCTGCCGCTGCACCGGGTACGTGCGTTATTACAACGCCACCCGCAACGTGCTGACCGATCTCGGCCTGGTCAAGGAGGGTTAAGCATGAAGCAATTACTGACCCGCCTGACCTTGGCGGTCGGGCTGGCTGTGCCTGTGTTGGCGGCGCACGCGGATGATCAGGTCAAGCGCGGCGAATACCTCGCCCGCGCGGCCGACTGCATGGCGTGCCACACTGCGCCCGGCGGCGCGCCGTTTGCCGGCGGCCTGCCGATCGTGTCGCCGTTCGGCACGATCTACGGCACCAACATCACTCCAAGCAAAGAGCACGGCATCGGTTTGTACAACGACGACGAGTTTTTCGCTGCGCTGACTGAAGGCAAACGTCGTGACGGCGCGAACCTCTATCCGGCGATGCCGTACACCTCGTATCACTTGATGCCGCGTGCGGATTCGGATGCGATTCACGCGTATCTGAAGACCATCGAGCCAATTGAGCGTGCAGCGCCGGTGACGAGTCTGAGCTTCCCGTTCAACGTGCGTCCGGGCTTGATCGGCTGGAACATGATGTACGGCAAAGCCTTGAAGCTGGAGCCTGCCGAAGGCAAAAGCGACGCCTGGAAACGCGGCCAGTACATGGTCGAAGTGCTCGGCCATTGCGGCGAATGCCATACGCCACGTGGCCTGCCGGGCGCGATGCAGTTGGACAAGCGCCTGACCGGCGGCATCCTCAACGGCTATCTGGCGCCGAGCCTGCTGGCAACGGATCTGGCGGCGCGTGGCTGGAATCATCAGGACCTGAGCACGTTCCTCAAGCACGGTATGAGTGCTCAGGGCACGATGTTCAACGAGATGTTCCCGGTGTTCCACAACAGCACCCAAGGTCTGAATGATCCGGATCTGGCGGCGATGGCGACTTTCCTGCTCGGCGACAAGCCTCCGGCGGCGAAAGAACTGAGCGAAGTGCCGGTGGAAAAACTCAGTGCCAGCGCTCAACGCGGCCGTCAGGAATACTTGAACGTCTGCGCCGGTTGTCACGCGGCCGGTGGCGAGGGCAAGCCGCACATCGCGGTGGCAATGCGCGGCAATACCACGCTGCGCCTGGAAGACCCGCGCAACCTGTTGCGAGTGATCGAGGATGGCATCGGCGAACAGAAATTCGCCGGGTTCGAACACATGCAGCCGATGCCGGGTTTTGCCGACAAGCTCAGTGCCGAACAACTGACCGATCTGCTGAACTACCTGCGTCAGGGTTGGGGTGGTCAGTCGGCCGAACTGGCGGTCGGCGATGTGCAGAAGCTTCAGGCTGACGCCCCGTCCATCGAGCACAAGGCGCACTGATCATGCAGCATCTCGATCTGCAGGTTGTGCGGCGGGCGCTGGAGTGGTCGACAGCGGGGCAGCGCATCTGGCTCTGCACCGTGCTGACGACCTACGGCTCGGCGCCGCGCGCGCCGGGTTCGCTGCTGGCGGTGAGCGACGGCGGACAGTGGATCGGGTCGCTGTCCGGTGGTTGCGTCGAGGAAGATTTTCTCGAGCGCGTCGCCGAAGGTGCGTTTCTCGATGCGATCAATGTCGTGCGTTATGGCGAAGGTGACGATCCGCGCTCGCGGGTCAGCCTGCCGTGCGGCGGCATTCTCGACGTGCTGGTAGAGAAATTTGACGCTGGCTGCGATGTGCAGGCGCACCTGCGTGAACTCGAATCGGCATTGCTGGGGCAGCGCCGGTTGATTCGCGAGGTCGATCTGGCCAAGGGCGCGCGTAGTCTGTTTGCCGATCGCGAGCAGGGGGCGCGGATCGAGCGTGAAATCGACCGGGTACGGATCCGCATCGGCGCCGCTCAGCGTTTGCTGCTGGCCGGGTATTCGAGTGTGGCGCAGGCGTGTGCGGAGTTTGCGGTCGGTCTCGGCTTCGAGGTGATTCTCTGCGACCCGCGTGATGAAGTGCTGGAAGGCGTGGTGCTCAATGGCGTGGAGATCCGCCGGCAATTGCCGTCGGTGTTCATCGCCGATGGCGGTTGCCACCGTGATACGGCGGTGGTGGCGTTGACCCACGATCCGCGCATCGATGATCTGGCGATGATGGAGGCCGTGCGCACCGAGGCGTTCTACATCGGCGTGATGGGCTCGCAGCAGACGTCGCAGAAGCGCTTCGAGCGTTTGCGCCGGATTGGCGGGTTGGGGGAGGGCGATCTGGCGCGGATTCATGCGCCGATCGGCCTTAACCTGGGCAGCAAGACGCCGGCGGAAATTGCTTTGGCGGTGCTCGCGGATATCCTGCGGATTCGCAGCGGGATTGCACGGGATCAGTTGTGATTTGAGCTGGATGTAAAAAGGGCCGCTATTCAGTGGCCCTTTTTTTCGCTCATCAGAAACCGAGCTTGTCGCGCAATCCGTAGTACCACGCGCCCAGCGCGGCAAACGGTGTGCGCAGCAGTTGCCCGCCGGGGAAGGGGTAGTGCGGCAGGTCGGCAAACGCATCGAAGCGCTCGGCTTGTCCGCGCAAAGCCTCGGCCAATACCTTGCCGGCCAGATGCGTATAGGTCACGCCGTGGCCACTACAGCCCTGGGAGTAATAGATGTTGTCGCCCAGGCGTCCGACCTGAGGCAGGCGCGACAGGGTCAGCAGAAAATTGCCAGTCCAGGCGTAGTCGATCTTCACGTCCTTGAGTTGCGGGAAGGCCTTGAGCATTTTCGGGCGGATGATCGCTTCGATGTTTGCCGGATCTCGTGCGCCATACACCACGCCGCCGCCGAAGATCAGGCGTTTGTCGCCGGTCAGGCGGTAGTAGTCGAGCAGGTAGTTGCAGTCTTCGACGCAGTAGTCCTGCGGCAGCAGGGATTTGGCCAGCTCTTCGCCCAGTGGCTCGGTGGTGATGACCTGAGTGCCGCACGGCATCGATTTGGCCGCCAGCTCCGGCACCAGATTGCCGAGGTAGGCGTTGCCGGCAACGATAATGAATTTGGCCCTGACCTTGCCCTGCGGTGTATGCACGACCGGGTTGGCGCCGCGTTCGATGCGCACGGCCGGCGACTGTTCGTAGATGGTGCCGCCCAGGGATTCCACGGCGGCTGCTTCGCCGAGTGCCAGGTTAAGCGGGTGAATATGGCCGCCGCTCATGTCGAGCATGCCACCGACATATTGATCGCAAGCCACTACTTCGCGGATGCGGCGCTGATCGAGCAGCTCCAGCTGGGTATGGCCGAAGCGTTCCCACAAGCGTTTCTGCGATTCAAGGTGGCCCATTTGCTTGGCGGTGAGGGCGGCGAATACGCCACCGTCTTTCAGGTCGCACTGAATGTTGTACTTGCTGACGCGCTCACGAATGATCCGCCCGCCCTCGAACGCCATCTGCCCGAGCAGTTGCGCCTGTTTCGGACCGACGCTGCGCTCGATCACGTCGATGTCACGGCTGTAGCTGTTGACGATCTGCCCGCCATTGCGCCCCGAAGCGCCGAAACCGACCTTGGCGGCTTCCAGTACGGTCACGCGAAAACCGTTCTCCAGCAGGAACAGGGCCGAGGAAAGTCCCGTATAACCAGCGCCGATCACACAGACATCCGTCTCCACGTCATCCTGCAGGGCAGGGCGTGGTGGTACGGCGTTGGCCGACGCCGCGTAATAAGACTCTGGGTAAGGGGTGTTCGCCATCCTGCAGCCTCTGTTTAATATATTTTACGAGTGCAGCGATCCTACCCCAGTTGAAAAACCTCCGCCAGCCACCGGGAAATCTTCTTGCGGCAGGTCCAAATTAAATATTTTGCATATTCATAGGGTTAGGTGAAAAAAAGGTGTTGACACCCCTCCGGAATTCCGTAGAATGCCGCCTCACAGCAGGCACGTAGCTCAGTTGGTTAGAGCACCACCTTGACATGGTGGGGGTCGTTGGTTCGAGTCCAATCGCGCCTACCAAACAAAATCCGCTCTGCTGGGCGGTCTGGAAGGGCTCACCGAAAGGTGGGCCCTTTTTTGTTGTCTGCGATTTCAAGAACCTTTGCAAAATTTCGGTTTGGTCGACCGCAGCTACACTTCGGCACATTTGCAGGGGTGTATTCATGAGTCGCCAATTCAGGCGCGCCGGTCCAGGCGATATCGAAAGCCTGTTGAAGATTGATCCAGTCGCTGAAAAAGATAGCTGCCGTCGCGAGTACATCGTGAGGGCTGTTCGGGCGCAGGAGTGCTGGGTTGTCTGCAAGGCGGACGATCCTGGCGTTCCCCTCGGCTACGGATGTCTGGATCGAAGCTTTTTTGGAGAGTGGTTCATACCTCTCGTGGTCGTCTCCAGTGCGAACAGGCGTTCCGGCGTGGGGCGACAAATCGTGAGCGGTCTGGAACATCACGTTTGTGCAGGCAAGATCTTCTCGTCGACCAATACGTCAAACTTGCCGATGCGACAGCTGCTGACAAATCTTGGATATCGGCACAGTGGAACGGTGGAGAACCTTGATCCGGGGGATCCCGAGCTCATTTTTGTGAAATTCTTGAGTCAGGCGCGTATTGACCGCGATGGATTTTGATCCATTCGTCGCTGATCGTCGCGGGCGACCTTTTAAATAGTGTGGATTTTTAAGGGGTTACGTATTTTATTAACCATTCGGTTATCAAAAATACGTTGTTACATACTGGAAAAGTCAGTAATATCCGCCCCGCGTTCACCACCACGGTTTATGCATTTTTAAATCCCAAGCTTCCATCAGCTGCTTGGGATTTTTTTTGCCCGCGATTTGCCTTTCTCGCACCCCTGCCCAGCCTCTCGTCTCGCTCGCACCTGTTTTCAGGGAAGGGTGACAGGCAAGCCCATATTTTTTCGACTACTACTGTTTGGCTGATTTCATCTCTGCCGGACAGGAGTTCATCGATGCTGGTTCATTGGTTTCTTGCAGCGATTCATTTACTGGCGTTTGCCATTGGCTTCTGGGCGGTGTTGACGCGTGGAACGGCCTTCAGCCGCCTGGCGTCCGGCTCCGGTGAGGTCGGGCGCGTGTTGCTTGCCGACAATCTATGGGGGCTTTCGGCGCTGGTGTTGCTCATCACTGGCGGCATGCGCGCCTTTGCGGGTTATGAGAAGGGAACCGACTATTATCTGCATCAGCCGCTGTTCCATCTGAAGATGACTTTGTTTGTGCTGATTCTGCTTCTGGAACTCATGCCGATGATCACCTTGATCAAATGGCGCGTGGCCAAGGCGCGCGGTGCTGTCCCTGACACGGGACGTGCAAAGGTGTTCGCACGGATCAGTCATGCCGAGGCGCTGCTGTTGATTTTGATGGTCGTGGCAGCCACCGGAATGGCGCGTGGCGTTACATTCGGCTAGGCGGGCGCGATTCCCAGCCGCTATTCGGAAATGTCCGACAGCCAGCCCATTGAATGACGGTTAGTATCGGTTGCGAGAAGGGTTGAGGCAGGAAGGGGCGTGGCACGCGCCGTCACCAGGGAGGTGGGGGAATGGCAATACGGCGCTTGAATCTTTAGCCAGTCATTGCGCGCAGGCAAACGAACTGGCTACTGACTGCGATAGGGCTCAGGGCGTTTGTGGCTTGTCCGGTGCGGTCAGGCCAGCCTGGATGCGCTGGTAGATCTCTTCCCGATGCACTGCAACGTTCTTCGGAGCATTGATGCCGATTCGAACTTGCTGGCCGCTGACGCCGAGAATGGTGATCGTGATGTCATCACCAATGTTTATGCTTTCACCGACTTTGCGGGTGAGTATCAGCATGGTCTTCTCCTTGATTGCTTTGTAGGGCACCTGATTCAGACAGTGCAGAGGTCGGTGGTACGTATAGATTAGTGCGAAGTCTTACAGTTTGGGTGCCTCTTTCTGACGCGCAGCAGCGGCATTAATTCCCAGCGCGTAACTATACAGGGGCCGTCGGCATCAATCTCGTAGTTTTATGCCGCAATTTGCGGGGCTCGGAAAGTATTCTCGAATGTTAAGATCGCCGCTTTGAGATTTCAGAGGGAAGCGTTGTGCGCAAATTGGTCTGGGTAGTCGCGGCACTGGCATTGGCGGGATGTGGCGAAGGCAAGAGTGTGGATGCGCAAAAGCCGAAACCGGCGGTGGTAACGGCGCCTGCTGCGGTGGGCCCGCAGTGGGATCTCGAAGTGCGCGGTGAAACCCCTCAGGCCGTCAGCGACCTCAGCGGCTGGCTGATCGAGCATGCCTTTGTCGCCAGTGTCATCAAGGACGCCAGCGGCAAGACCCGGATCCTGCTCGGCCCTTTCAATTCCAAGGCTGACGCCGAGGCTCGCCAGGCGGATGTGAATGCGGCGCTAGTCAAGGCGAAGAAGCAGAACATCGAAACGCTGGTGATCGAGCGCACGGCGGCGCAATAAGGATCCATTCGGCGGAGCTGACTAAAGGGTGTCCCCCGTGATTCGTGTTTAAAGCAATCACTGAAGATGCCCAGAAGGAGCTCCGCATGGCCTCCGCCAATCCTTACAAGTTGTTCGACGTTGTTTTGCGTCACAAGCATCAGCTGAGCCCGCATCTCATGCGGATCACGCTCGCAAGTCCGGTAGTCACCGAAATGGCGACCTGGGCGCCGGATCAGAGAGTGAAACTGTTTTTCCCTGCGGCCGATGGATCGCCCTCCAGGCTGGCGCAGGGGGAGGGATGGTACGCCCGTTTCCGCTCGATGCTGGTCAATCGCCGTCCGGCGATGCGCACCTACACCATCCGTCACTTGCGCGCCGAGCTGGGTGAAGTCGATATCGATTTCGTTCTGCATGGCGAAACCGGCCCGGCTTCCCGTTGGGCGTTGCGAGCGCAGCCTGGCGAGTCGATGCAGATTTTGGCCCCCGACAGCCGATTCTCGGCACAGGAGGCGGGGGGATTTGAATGGAAACCTCCGCAAACGCTCAAGCAACTTCTGCTGGTCGCCGACGCCACAGCGTTGCCGGCCGCCATCGGGATTCTGGACGAGCTGGCGACACTGGCTGAACCGCCGCAGACGCAGGCGTTTTTTGAAGTCGACAGTCGTGAAGACATGTTGGTGGTTCCTGACTGGCCCGGACTTTCGGTGCAATGGCTGATCCGCGATCACGCGACTGCCGGCACGTTGATGGTGGAAGCCGTGCGGCAGGCGACGTTGCCTGTCGATGCATCGCCGGCTGGGCAAGCGGTCGAGCTGGCGGATGTCGACATCGAAGAAGAGATTCTTTGGGAGATCGCCGATACGGCCAGCGAGGGCTTCTATGGCTGGATCGCCGGAGAATCCGCTGCGGTCATGAGTCTTCGCAAGTACCTGATCAAGGAGCGTGGCATCCCTCGCGAGTCACTCAATCTGATGGGGTACTGGCGTTACAACAAGTCCGGCGGTTGAGCACAAAAAAGGCCTTGAGTTTATCGCTCAAGGCCTTTTCTTTTGATCAAGCAATCAACCGCAGGCTTTCAGGTTCACCGGGCCGACAAATTCGTTGCCGCGTCCCATCACGCACGCCACGCTCTGGTTACGCTGGCGCTCCCAGTCTTGCACCGGGTAAGTCTTGTCCCAGGCTTCGTACAGTTGCCGATCCTGCTTCGACAAGCGCAAGCCGTATTGTTTGCTCATGTAAAAGTAGGTGCGGGCGATCATGCCGCGGATCGAAGGGCGGGGCATGACCTTCTTCGCCTTGAAGTCGACCTGAGTCAGGCAGGAGCCGTACTGACCCTTTTCGACCGGCAACCAACCGTAACTGAAGTTGCTGCGGTCGCCATTCACCTCGCCGATGCTCGGCACCAGATTGTGCAGGTCGGCTTCGGCTTTCTGATAACTCGGGTCGTAGCGGGTGCAATTCTTGCGACCGCCTTCCTGCCAGCATTGACGCTGATGACCGAATTGCCACGCGGGAACGATATGCTCCCATTCGATGCGGGACGCCCGCTTGGCGTTCTTGCGTGGGACATAGCCGCAGGCGGCCAGATCGACCTTGTTGCCGGTGTATTTGCACCCGCAATAGAACTCGGTGGATTGTGGGGCGTACAGCTTCCAGGCGACTTTCTTGGCCTCGGTGAACGTACGTGGCGCGCCAGCTTGCGCACCCAGGGAAATCAACAGCAACAGCACAGCAGCAAAACGCAGAATCATTGAATCAATCTTCCTTCGGCACAACCCAGAAAATCTGCACGCCGCCATCATCGCGGTAGGCGAGGGTGACGTTGTCGTTCTCGTCGATTTCTTCCAACAAGCGCTCCCAGTCATCCGCCGGCTCGTCCGGAAGGCGGAAGATCAGTGCGGCTTTGGCTTTTTGTGCGGTGGGGGAGTTGATGATTTTTTGAACGCGCATGCCCATGCGTTCGTAAGCGTCAGGAGCATCAGGGGAAGTGGCCACGAGGTTATCCTTATTAAGCTGTACGTGCATACAGTATTTAACTGTAGGCATTTTCGCAACTGCTTAAAATTCAAGAAAATCCTCTGACAGCGGTTTTCCGATTTTGATGTCACTCAGGTGAAATTTTTCTTTGGAGGTGGCGGGAGCTTCACCCTCCGTCAAGTTGACGAAGGGTGAAGTCAGTGCCCGATCAGGAAAAGATCAGGCGAGGTCAAATCAGTATTCCCAGAACATCCGTTGCAGCTCTTTGCTGTCGTTGGTCTTGGTCAGCGCGACCATGGCCAGAATGCGGGCTTTCTGCGGGTTCAGGTCGTGAGCAACCACCCAGTCGTATTTGTCGTCAGGCTGTTCGGCGTTGCGTAGAACGAAACCACCGGCATTGACGTGAGACGAGCGAATGATCTGCACGCCATCCTTGCGCAGCGCTTGCAGGGTCGGAACCACGCGGGACGAGACCGAACCATTGCCGGTGCCGGCATGAATGATCGCCTTGGCGCCGGACTGGGCGAGGGCCTTGTAGGCCGTGTCGCTGACATTGCCGTAGGAATAGGCGATTTCTACATCAGGAAGGCTCTTGATGTTTTTGATGTCGAATTCCGAATCCATGGTGTGGCGCTTGGCCGGAAGGCGGAACCAGTAGGATTTGCCTTCTACCACCATGCCGAGCGGACCCCAGGCGCTTTTGAAGGCTTCGGTCTTGATGTTGATCATCTTGCTGACATCGCGACCCGACTGGATTTCATCGTTCAGGGTTACCAGTACGCCTTTGCCGCGCGCTTCTTTACTGCTGGCGACGGCCACGGCGTTGTACAGGTTCAGCATGCCGTCCGCCGACATGGCGGTGCCCGGGCGCATGGAGCCGACGACGATGATCGGTTTGTCGGTTTTTTCCACCAGATTCAGAAAGTACGCAGTCTCTTCCAGCGTATCGGTGCCGTGGGTGATAACGATGCCATCGACGTCTTTGCTGTCGGCCAGTTCGGAGACGCGACGACCCAGTTGCAGGAGGTTTTCGTTGGTGATGCTTTCCGAGGCGATTTGCATGACCTGTTCGCCACGCACATTGGCCAGCGTGCTCAGTTCGGGAATGCCGGCGATCAATTGTTCGACGCCCACTTTCGCGGCCTGATAGGTCGCGCTGTTGGCGGCGCTGGCGCCCGCCCCGGCAATGGTGCCACCGGTGGCCAGTACCACCACGTTGGCCAGTTTGGCCTGGGTTTCAGCTTCTTTTGCCTGGAGGGCGGTTGGCAGGAGCAGGAGGAGGGCCAAAGCGCCCGGAACGAAATTCTTCAAAGCAGATGTCATTATTTTTCTCTCTAGTAGTGAGACGGTGCTGATGCAGGTTCATCTAGATGCGCCCCGGGCCGATCTGAAATGCCAGGGGTGCAGGGAGGGAGCAGGATCTGTACCACTCGTACTGTGCTTGAGAGAAATGTTTAACCTTATGATTTAAATCAAGATTTATTCGAAGATTGATTGTGAGCTTGCCTCGCTCATCCGGGTTTCCGAACGCAGGATGTTTTCTCGTTCGGCTCACCGAAAAGGACTACGAACCTCGTCCGCAAACTGAACTGGCCGCTTTCCAGATCTCTGCTAAAGAAAACGGCGCGCTGGCCGATGCGCCTTGATAGGGATCCAATTTTTCAGGAGTTCAAATGTCGTTGACTATCGGTTTTTCAAATCCCGGTTCGGTCACGATCGGCGGCAAAACGGCCGCTACGATCAAATCCCTGAGCGAGGCGAAGGAGCAAGCATCGGCCGATGCACTGGGTAAAGACGCGGACGATGCCAAGCAAGTCAGAACCGGTGGCGGCCCAGTGCAGGAAGAGGCGCCGGCAGAGAGCGGTGGAAATCAAAGCATCACGATCAAAATACTGCTCAAGCGCATGAAGGAACTGCAGCAGCAATTGCAGGAACAGCAACAGCAATTGGCTGCCGCGCAAGCTGCCAGCTATCCGACCGAGGAAGCCAAGACGACTGTGGTGATGTCGATTCAGGGGCAGATCGCAGACACCAACGCTGCACTCATGGAAGTGGCAGGCAACCTGGTTCGTGAGATGGCCAAGGGTTCTGGCAGTGGCGGTGTGATCAATACGACCGCGTAGGAAAAGGGGCGATGACGGTTATTCGCCCTACAATCAAAGCAGATTTTCAGTCGTTGACAAATGTCGGCAGGATTCGCATAGTTCGGTCTACGCAAACGTTTGCGCGGCCTTCGCGATGGGTTGAGTTGTCGTGGGGTGCAGCGAGCTTACGCCAGCGCAAGCGTTGCTCACAATAATCATAAGATCGGAGTGAACCCATGAAGCTGCCATTCGCTGGACGTCTTCTTGCTGTCGCCATGCTGGCTGCCGCATCCGCCGCACTGCCTGTCTCTTCGGCTTTCGCCGAATCCCCTGAAAAACCCAAAGTCGCCCTGGTCATGAAATCCCTGGCCAACGAATTCTTCCTGACCATGGAAGACGGCGCCAAGGCCTACCAGAAAGAACATTCCGCTGATTTCGACCTGATCTCCAACGGCATCAAGGACGAAACTGATACGGCGGGGCAGACGCGCATCGTCGAGCAGATGATTCTGGCGAAGGTCAACGCGCTGGTCATCGCACCGTCTGATTCCAAGGCGATGGTGCCGGTGATCAAGAAAGCCGTCGATGCCGGTATCACCGTGATCAACATCGACAACCAGCTTGATCCGGCCGTGATCAAAAGCAAGAACATCAGCGTTCCTTTCGTAGGCCCGGACAACCGCAAAGGCGCGCGTCTGGTGGGCGAGTACCTGGCCAAACAACTGAAGGCCGGTGACGAAGTCGGCATCATTGAAGGCGTTTCCACGACGACCAACGCCCAGCAACGTACCGCTGGCTTCAAGGATGCGATGGAAGCTGCACAGATCAAGGTTGTCTCCCTGCAGTCCGGCGATTGGGAAATCGACAAGGGCAACAAGGTGGCCGCTTCGATTCTCAGCGAGTACCCGGACGTCAAGGCGCTGCTGGCCGGTAACGACAGCATGGCCGTGGGCGCCGTTTCCGCCGTGCGCGCTGCCGGCAAGGCCGGTCAGGTGCAGGTGGTCGGTTACGACAATATCAATGCCATCAAGCCCATGCTGAAGGACGGCCGCGTTCTGGCGACTGCCGACCAGTTCGCCGCGAAGCAAGCGGTGTTTGGCATCGAGACCGCGCTGAAAATCATCAAGGGCGAGAAAGTCGACAGTGGTGCGAATGGCGTGATCGAAACGCCAGTAGAACTGGTCACCAAGTAAGTCCACTGGCGGCACAATGGCGCTCGTCCGTCCGGGCGAGCGCATGGAGATTTTTATGTCAGTTTCCGCTCCGAACGCTGTCCTCTCGGTCAGCGGTATCGGCAAGACCTATGCGCAACCGGTTCTGACCGGCATCGACCTGACGTTGATGCGCGGCGAAGTGCTGGCGCTGACCGGTGAGAACGGTGCCGGCAAAAGCACCCTGTCGAAGATCATCGGCGGGCTGGTCACACCCACCACCGGCCAGATGCAGTTCCAGGGCAGGGAATATCGTCCCGGCAGCCGCACGCAGGCTGAAGAGCTGGGTGTGCGCATGGTCATGCAAGAGCTCAATCTGCTGCCGACGCTTTCGGTGGCAGAGAACCTGTTCCTCGACAACCTGCCGAGCAACGGTGGCTGGATCAGTCGCAAGCAGCTGCGCAAGGCCGCCATCGAAGCCATGGCTCAAGTCGGTCTCGATGCCATCGACCCGGACACGCTGGTCGGCGAGCTGGGCATCGGTCATCAGCAAATGGTCGAGATCGCTCGCAATCTGATCGGCGATTGTCATGTGCTGATCCTCGACGAACCGACCGCGATGCTGACCGCCCGTGAGGTCGAGATGCTCTTTGAGCAGATCACCCGGCTGCAGGCGCGCGGCGTCTCGATCATCTACATCTCCCATCGCCTCGAAGAACTGGCCCGGGTCGCACAGCGCATTGCCGTGCTGCGTGACGGCAACCTGGTATGCGTCGAGCCGATGGCCAATTACAACAGCGAGCAACTGGTCACCCTGATGGTCGGTCGCGAGCTGGGCGAGCATATCGATCTGGGGGCTCGCCATATCGGCGCGCCGGCCCTGACGGTCAAAGGCCTGACCCGCTCCGACAAGGTTCGCGACGTGTCCTTTGAGGTTCGCGCCGGTGAGATTTTTGGCATTTCGGGGCTGATCGGGGCAGGGCGCACCGAACTTTTGCGGCTGATCTTCGGTGCCGATGTCGCGGACAGCGGCACTGTGGCGCTCGGTTCGCCGGCAAAAACGGTGAGCATTCGCTCGCCGGTCGACGCGGTGCGCAACGGCATCGCCTTGATCACCGAGGATCGCAAGGGCGAAGGCCTGCTCCTGAGCCAGTCGATCAGCGCCAACATTGCCTTGGGCAACATGCCGGAAATTTCCAGCGGCGGGTTCGTCAACAACGGTGATGAAACGAAGCTCGCGCAGCGGCAGATCGACGCCATGCGCATCCGCAGTTCCAGCCCGACGCAGCTGGTGTCCGAGTTGTCCGGCGGTAATCAGCAAAAGGTGGTGATCGGACGCTGGCTTGAGCGCGACTGTTCGGTGCTGCTGTTCGACGAGCCGACTCGCGGTATCGATGTCGGCGCCAAGTTCGATATTTATGCCTTGCTCGGCGAACTGACCCGGCAGGGCAAGGCGCTGGTTGTGGTGTCCAGCGATTTGCGCGAGCTGATGCTGATCTGCGACCGCATCGGTGTGTTGTCGGCGGGACGTCTGATCGACACGTTCGAGCGCGACAGCTGGACCCAGGATGACTTGCTTGCCGCCGCGTTCGCCGGCTACCAGAAACGTGATGCGTTGCTCAACGAAGCAGCGCCTAGGGATCTCCCATGAAAACTGCATCTTCCGCCGGCAAATCCAGTGGCAATTTCTACGGCCTCGGCACTTATCTGGGCCTGGCTGGCGCGTTGCTGGCAATGATTGCGCTGTTCTCGGTCATGAGCAGCCACTTCCTGTCGTATAACACCTTCAGCACCCTGGCCAACCAGATTCCCGACCTGATGGTTCTGGCGGTGGGCATGACGTTCGTCCTGATCATCGGCGGGATCGACCTGTCGGTAGGCTCGGTGCTGGCACTCGCAGCATCCACTGTCAGCGTGGCGATTCTTGGCTGGGGCTGGAGCGTATTGCCGGCTGCCTTGCTGGGTATGGCCGTTGCGGCGTTGGCCGGCACGGTCACCGGCTCGATTACCGTAGCGTGGCGAATTCCGTCGTTCATCGTGTCCCTGGGTGTGCTGGAGATGGCCCGTGGCCTGGCCTATCAGATGACTGGTTCGCGCACGGCCTACATCGGTGATTCCTTCGCCTGGCTGTCGAACCCGATCGCCTTCGGTATTTCGCCGTCGTTCATCATTGCCTTGCTGGTCATCTTCATTGCCCAGGCCGTTCTGACCCGTACCGTGTTCGGTCGCTACCTGATCGGCATTGGCACCAACGAAGAGGCCGTGCGTCTGGCGGGGATCAATCCAAAACCCTACAAGATCCTGGTGTTCAGCCTGATGGGCTTGCTCGCGGGCATTGCGGCGCTGTTCCAGATTTCCCGGCTGGAAGCGGCCGACCCGAACGCCGGTTCCGGCCTTGAGTTGCAAGTCATCGCTGCCGTGGTGATCGGCGGCACCAGTCTGATGGGCGGACGTGGTTCGGTGATCAGTACCTTTTTCGGCGTGTTGATCATCTCCGTGCTGGCGGCCGGTCTGGCGCAGATTGGCGCGACCGAGCCGACCAAGCGCATCATCACCGGTGCGGTGATCGTGATCGCCGTGGTGCTCGACACCTATCGTAGTCAACGCGCAAGCCGACGGGGCTGATAAATGGCAACGATCAAGGATGTGGCGGCACTTGCAGGAATTTCCTACACGACCGTGTCCCACGTAGTAAACAAGACACGACCGGTGAGCGAAGAGGTGCGGCTCAAGGTCGAGGCGGCGATCAAGAGTCTCGACTATGTGCCGAGCGCCGTGGCCCGTTCGCTGAAAGCGAAAACCACCGCCACCATCGGTTTGCTGGTGCCCAACAGTCTCAACCCGTACTTCGCCGAACTGGCGCGCGGGATCGAGGACTACTGCGAGCGTAACGGCTACTGCGTGATTCTCTGCAACTCCGACGACAACCCGGACAAGCAGCGCAGTTACTTGCGGGTCCTGCTGGAAAAACGCATCGACGGTTTGATCGTCGCCTCGGCGGGTGGCGACAGCGGTCTGGCGCAAGGGCTGGCGGGCGTGAAGACGCCGATGGTGATCGTCGACCGTGGACTCGAAGGCGTGGACGCCGACCTGGTTCGCATCGACCACGAATATGGCGCGTACCTCGCGACGCGGCATCTGCTTGAGCTCGGTCATCGCGATATCGCCACGATCAGTGGTCCGGCCAGCACCAGTGTCGCGCAAATGCGTCAGGCCGGTTTTAGTCGTGCGCTCAAAGAGGCGGGTGTTGAAGTGTCCCCGTCGCGCATGCTGGAAAGCGACTTCACCAGCACCGGCGGTTACAACGCGGCTTCCGTCCTGCTTGAGCGCAACCCGCCGAGCGCAATTTTTGCCGGTAACGACATGATCGGCATTGGTGTGTTGCGAGCGGCGGCGGAACGTAACGTGCGCGTGCCCGCCGAACTGTCGGTGATCGGCTTCGACGACATCCAGATGAGTCGCTACGTGTATCCGGCGCTGACGACCGTGGGCCAGTCGATCCTGCAACTGGGTGAAATGGCCGCGGAAGTCTTGCTGCGAAGAATTGCCACTCCGGATCTGGCGACGGATCAGCGGATCGTGACCCCGAGTATTGTCCTGCGCGAATCGACTGCACCGCTGTCCGGCGTGTTCACCGAATACCGCTGAAACGAATTGAAGAGTAGTGATGTATGCCCGCAAATGTAGTGGTAATAGGCAGCCTGAACATGGACCTGGTCACCCGGGCGCCGCGATTGCCCCGGGGCGGTGAGACGCTGATCGGCCATTCCTTCGCAACCGTGTCCGGTGGCAAGGGCGCCAATCAGGCGGTGGCCGCTGCGCGACTGGGTGCGCAAGTGTCGATGGTCGGCTGTGTCGGCAACGATGACTACGGCGTGCAATTGCGCGATGCGTTGCTGGCCGAGCAGATCGATTGTCAGGCGGTCAGCTCGGTGGAGGATTCCAGTGGTGTGGCGCTGATCGTGGTCGATGACAACAGTCAGAACGCGATTGTTATCGTGGCCGGTGCCAATGGTTCGATGACCCCGGCGGTCATCGACCGGTTCGACGCCGTGCTGCAAGCGGCCGACGTGATCATCTGCCAATTGGAAATCCCTGACGCCACGGTAGGCCATGCGCTGAAACGCGGACGTGAGCTGGGCAAGACGGTCATCCTCAACCCGGCGCCGGCCAGTCGCCCGCTGCCGGCGGACTGGTTTGCGGCCATCGATTACCTGATTCCCAACGAGAGCGAGGCTGCCGCCCTCAGCGGTTTGCCGGTGGACTCGCTGGAGACCGCTAAAAAAGCCGCTGCGCACCTGATTTCACTGGGCGCCGGCAAGGTCATCATCACGCTGGGGGCTCAAGGCTCATTGTTCGCCAACGGCACGGGTTACCAGCATTTTCCTGCCCCCAAAGTGAAGGCTGTCGATACCACTGCCGCCGGGGATACCTTTGTCGGCGGATTCGCGGCGGCACTGGCGGCCGGCAAAACCGAGGCCGAAGCCATTCGTTTCGGGCAGGTCGCTGCGGCCCTGTCGGTTACCCGGGCAGGTGCCCAGCCGTCCATTCCCACCACCTCCGACGTACAGGCATTCAAACCCGCATGAAAAAGACTCCTTTGCTCAATGTCGCCCTGTCGCGGCTGATTGCTTCTCTCGGCCACGGCGACATGGTCGTGATCGGCGATGCCGGCCTGCCGGTGCCGCCGGGTGTAGAACTGATCGACTTGGCGCTGACGCACGGCGTGCCGGATTTCGTCAGCACCCTGAAAGTCGTGCTCAGCGAGATGCAGGTGGAAAGCCATGCGTTGGCCAAGGAGATTTTCGACAAGCAACCGACCGCGCTGTCCACGCTGGACGAGCTGAATGACGAAGGCTCGCTGGGGCGGCGTGACCTGCTCAGTCATGAGCAATTCAAAGTACTCAGCCGACAGGCACGAGCGATTGTTCGTACGGGCGAATGCCAGCCGTACTGCAATATCGTGCTGGTGTCTGGAGTTACGTTCTAAACAGGGTTCGCCCCTTTTGATTTCATCTGCACAAGGAATGCGCCATGCACCGCTATGCTCAAAAAATGCATCAATTGATTCGGAGTCTGCTGCTTTTGTCCGTGATAACTGCGACCGGCGCCCAGGCGGCGGAAAAGATCGACCTGATCATCGACACCGATCCGGGCGCCGACGACGTGGTCGCCCTGTTGTTTGCCTTGGCCTCCCCGGAGGAGCTGAACATTCGCGCCTTGACCACCGTCGCCGGCAACGTGCGTCTGGACAAGACTTCGCGTAATGCCCGGTTGGCCCGTGAGTGGGCAGGGCGGGAAGAGATTCCGGTGTACGCCGGCGCGCCGAAACCGCTGATGCGTACGCCGATCTACGCCGAAAACATCCATGGCAAGGAAGGCCTGTCGGGTGTCACGGTGCATGAGCCGAAAAAAGGCCTGGCTGAAGGCAATGCGGTCAATTACCTGATCGATACCCTGAAGAAAGCCAAGCCGCACAGCATCACCATCGCGATGCTCGGCCCGCAGACCAACCTGGCCCTGGCGCTGATCCAGGAGCCGGAGATCGTTCAGGGGATCAAGGAAGTGGTGATCATGGGGGGCGCCCACTTCAATGGCGGCAATATCACGCCAGTGGCCGAGTTCAACCTGTACGCCGACCCGCAAGCAGCGGAAGTGGTGCTCAAAAGTGGCGTGAAACTGACTTACCTGCCGCTGGACGTGACCCACAAGATCCTGACCAGCGATGCGCGCCTGAAGCAGATCGCGGCGCTGAACAACAATGCGAGCAAGATTGTCGGCGACATCCTCAACGAGTACATCAAAGGGGATATGGAGCACTACGGCATTCCGGGTGGCCCGGTGCATGACGCCACCGTCGTGGCTTATCTGCTCAAGCCTGAACTGTTCACGGGTCGGTCGGTGAATGTGGTGGTCGACAGCCGTGAAGGCCCGACCTTCGGCCAGACCATTGTCGACTGGTATGACGGCCTGAAGGCACCGAAGAATGCCTTCTGGGTAGAAAACGGCGATGCCCAGGGCTTCTTCGATCTGCTTACCGAGCGACTGAAACGTCTGAAGTAAGCCATATGCCCGCAGGTGCCAGCTTGCGGGCTTTTACTCCCTCTCGGTGTCCGATGTTCCTTTGAAGTCATCGGGATACTTCTCGAACAGTTGGGCGATGAACGACTGCGCGCCCTGTGTTCCCAGCGTTTTGACCAGCAAGTCGATGCTGATCAATGCCAATTCCTCCGGACTGCCTGGACTGTAAGAACTGTGCCCTTGTGGCCAGGTGGCCTTGATGTCGGCGGTAATGCTTACGGTGGTCATGGCAAGGCTCGGTCGCGGGATCGGAGTCTTGAGTTAACCACTTTGCCGAGCGTTTGGCACTGCGACTTAGGCATGAGCGCAGGGCTATGCGACACTTGGTCGTTTCCGCAAAAAAACAAGGATTGAGCTGTGCAGATCGATTTGAATAGCCCCGACGGCCTGACCCTTGATGCTGTCCGCCGGATGCTGGCGTCGGCCAGTGATGACGAACACACCCAGCTGCGCGTGACCAAGGGCGGGATTGCTTATATTTCTTCGGGGGTCACAGGCGGCCAGGACATCGATGGTCTGCTGTTTCGTCTGGAGACCTGGGCAAAAGGCTCGGGATACGTGGGAAATGTCGCGGCCAGCGACGAGGTCTGGGTCATGCAGATCTTCAATGCGCTCAAGGACAACTGGCCGAATCCGCCTTACGACTACATTGATGTCTACTGAGCGTCATTAATATTCAGTGACGTTTTACGGGGTGATGCTTCAGGCGTTGCTCAGGCACACTCGGCGTTTTTCCGATTGTGGGGCAGGGTGATAGCACTCACCGTGAAACCAAACGCCGTATTGGCGGTCGCACGATCTCTGCTCAAAATTGAAATAAGGAGGCTTCAATGCCTTGGAAGTTCGCGTCACTGGGTGCACTGATGGCCGTTGCTCTGTTGGCTGGTTGCACTACGACCTCCAGCGAGTCGCAGAAGGATCCCGTGGCGACTGAGGCCGGACATGGTCGTTGTGAGGCGTCAGCTGCGGAGTTCGCTCTCGGCAAGAAAGCTTCGCCGGAGCTGTTGGAGCAAGCACGCAAGAAAGCCGGTGCGCAGAACGCCCGGTTCCTCAAGCCGAATGACATGATTACTTTGGAGTACCGTTCCGATCGCCTCAACCTGAATACCGATCAGAACCTGGTGGTCACTCGCGTCAACTGCGGCTGAGCCTTCGGGCTTTTGTTTCACCCATAAAAAACCCCGTCACATGGACGGGGTTTTTTTAGTGCGCCGGGAGATTACTCTGGGCGAACTTGTGCAGCTTGCATACCCTTTTGGCCTTTCTCAGCCACGAAGGAAACGGTCTGGCCTTCTTTCAGGCTTTTGAAACCGTCAGTTTCGATAGCTTTGAAGTGTACGAACAGGTCGTCACCGCCACCTTGAGGAGTGATGAAGCCGAAGCCTTTTTCATCGTTGAACCATTTAACGGTGCCGGTTTGGCGATTAGACATGGTGTATCTCCAAGAAACATATATTTTCAGTAGTACTGTGCTGCTCAGGCCAACTGGGCACACCGGGGTATCATAGTCGAAATGTTCGCTTTGGTAGCCCCCCGGACGTGCTGTTTGCCAATCAGTCGTGTTTTCTTTACTGCCTGTTTCGGCTGGAGGCCCCGGTTTAAAAGGCTTCGAGCGAAAAATAAAGACAATAAAAAAACCTGTAAAACCTGCATAAATCGTACGAAAAGGCCTGAATCAGATGCTTTTCAGCGGTGCTGGGGGCACTGAAAAGGCCTGTTTCATCATTTTTTCGCCGGGGCGTTGGCCTTGCATTTGGCAATTTGCCCCAGGGCTTTTTGCTGCAGTTCCTGGCTGGCCTTGTTGTCCATCAGCGCTTGAATGTCGCTGGCCGGGTACGACTTGATGGCATCGGCACCGCACGCGCAGTGGGATTTTGCGGCAGCGGCACCGATTTGCGGAGTGGCCGCCTGGGTGCACTGAGCCATGTATTTCTCACGCTCGCCCTTTGGCCAGTCGGCATGGGCGCTCAGCGGCAGCAGCAAAACGAGGGGGGCGACTGCGGCAAGCAGGGTGTTAAGACGCATGCGAGGATGCTCCTTGTGGGTCAATGTCTTGTTATCTGAGAGCCCGAAGGCCGATCAAGTTCAGCACTCTGGCATAAAACAGACGATTTGCCTCTCGGTAAAGCCTGAGTGCATCGGTGACCGTTCATCTGTGCTAGCATGCCTCGCTCGGGCGTTTCGCAGGCTCCGGATGACCTTCAGTCCCGGTAGCGGCAGTGCACGAATTTTCTGATTTGAATCCCAGTCACTCTGGTTCGGTTTTCCGGTTG
Organism: Pseudomonas fitomaticsae; assembly: GCF_021018765.1. Lineage (GTDB taxonomy): Bacteria > Pseudomonadota > Gammaproteobacteria > Pseudomonadales > Pseudomonadaceae > Aquipseudomonas > Aquipseudomonas fitomaticsae. Next base: position 2,469,694 of record NZ_CP075567.1, read on the forward strand.
GCCGCAAGGCTCCTGCCGCTGTAAGGCAGGCGTTCGTCATTGAATGGCCTGGATCGGATCTTGTACTGGCTCATCCCAACCCACGTGACCTTTGGTAGGGGTCACCACTAGGAGAGGAGGCGCCATGCCAACTATTACTCTTCCCGACGGCAGTCAACGTTCATTCGATCACCCGGTTTCCGTAGCCGAGGTCGCCGCATCCATCGGTGCCGGTCTGGCCAAGGCCACCGTGGCCGGCAAGGTCAATGGCAAGCTGGTCGACGCCTGCGACATCATCGACAGCGACGCGACGCTGCAAATCATCACGCCAAAGGATGAAGAGGGGCTGGAGATCATTCGCCACTCTTGCGCCCACCTGGTCGGCCATGCGGTCAAACAGCTGTACCCGACTGCAAAAATGGTCATCGGGCCGGTCATCGACGAAGGTTTCTATTACGACATCGCCTTCGAGCGTCCTTTTACTCCGGACGACATGGCGGCCATCGAACAGCGCATGCAACAGCTGATCGATACAGAATATGACGTCATCAAGAAAGTCACTCCGCGTGCCGAAGTGATCGAAGTGTTCAAGGCCCGTGGCGAAGACTACAAGCTGCGTCTGGTCGAAGACATGCCGAACGAGCAGGCCATGGGCCTGTACTATCACGAAGAATACGTCGACATGTGCCGCGGTCCGCATGTGCCGAACACCCGCTTCCTGAAATCCTTCAAGCTGACCAAGCTGTCCGGCGCCTACTGGCGCGGTGATGCCAAGAACGAGCAATTGCAGCGCGTTTATGGCACTGCCTGGGCTGACAAGAAACAATTGGCAGCTTACATCCAGCGCATCGAAGAAGCTGAAAAGCGCGATCACCGCAAGATCGGCAAACGCCTGGGCCTGTTCCACACCCAGGAAGAAGCGCCGGGCATGGTGTTCTGGCACCCGAATGGCTGGACGCTGTACCAGGTACTCGAGCAGTACATGCGCAAGGTGCAGCGCGACAACGGCTATCTTGAGATCAAGACGCCGCAAGTCGTTGACCGCAGCCTGTGGGAGAAATCCGGGCACTGGGCCAACTACGCCGACAACATGTTCACCACCGAGTCGGAAAGCCGCGACTACGCCATCAAGCCGATGAACTGCCCTTGCCACGTGCAGGTGTTCAACCAGGGCCTGAAGAGCTACCGCGAGCTGCCGATGCGCCTAGCCGAGTTCGGTGCCTGCCACCGTAACGAGCCGTCGGGTGCGCTGCACGGCATCATGCGTGTGCGTGCGTTCACTCAGGATGACGCCCACATCTTCTGCACCGAAGAGCAGATGCAGGCTGAATCCGCTGCGTTCATCAAGCTGACCATGGATGTTTACCGCGACTTCGGCTTTACCGATGTCGAGATGAAACTGTCCACTCGTCCGGAAAAACGCGTCGGTTCCGACGAGCTGTGGGATCGCGCCGAAGCGGCACTGGCTGCAGCCCTTGATAGCGCTGGCCTGCCGTACGATCTGCAGCCGGGTGAGGGTGCGTTCTACGGTCCGAAGATTGAATTCTCGCTGAAAGATTGCCTCGGCCGCGTGTGGCAGTGTGGTACCTTGCAGCTCGATTTCAACCTGCCTGTGCGTCTGGGAGCCGAATACGTCTCCGAAGACAACAGCCGCAAGCATCCGGTGATGTTGCACCGTGCGATCCTCGGTTCGTTCGAGCGTTTCGTCGGGATTCTGATCGAGCACTACGAAGGTGCATTCCCTGCGTGGCTCGCGCCAACCCAGGCAGTGATCATGAATATCACTGATAAACAGGCAGATTTCGTCGCTCAGGTCGAAAAAACTCTCAACGAAAGCGGGTTTCGTGCCAAGTCCGACTTGAGAAATGAAAAGATCGGCTTTAAAATCCGCGAGCATACTTTGCTCAAGGTTCCATATCTCTTGGTTATTGGGGATAAGGAAGTCGAGATGCAGACTGTCGCTGTGCGTACTCGTGAAGGTGCTGACCTGGGCTCGATGCCCGTCGCCCAGTTCGCTGAGTTTCTCGCGCAAGCGGTTTCCCGGCGTGGTCGCCCAGATTCGGAGTAATTATTATTAAGCGTGAAATGAGACAAGATAAACGAGCTGCACCGAAAGCCCCGATCAACGAGAATATCTCGGCACGCGAGGTTCGGTTAATTGGCGCTGATGGCGAGCAGATTGGCATCGTCTCGATTGATGAAGCGCTTCGTATTGCTGAAGAAGCAAAGCTTGATCTGGTAGAAATCTCTGCCGACGCGGTCCCACCGGTTTGCCGGGTGATGGACTACGGCAAATCGATCTTCGAAAAGAAGAAGCAGATTGCTGCGGCGAAGAAGAACCAGAAGCAGATTCAGGTAAAAGAAATCAAGTTTCGTCCAGGGACGGAGGAAGGGGATTACCAGGTAAAACTGCGCAACCTGGTACGTTTCCTGAGTGACGGGGACAGGGCCAAGGTATCCTTGCGATTCCGCGGCCGTGAGATGGCCCACCAGGAGCTGGGGATGGAACTCCTCAAGCGGGTTGAACAAGACCTGCTCGAGTACGGTTCGGTCGAACAGCATCCTAAGATGGAAGGACGCCAGCTGATCATGGTCATCGCCCCGAAAAAGAAGAAGTAATCAACAGGGCACGGCAGGCCTTCTGATTATGTTTATCAACTGAATGCGGAGTATCCGAACATGCCAAAGATGAAAACCAAAAGTGGTGCTGCTAAGCGGTTTCTGAAAACTGCTAACGGTATCAAGCACAAGCACGCTTTCAAGAGCCACATCCTGACCAAAATGTCGACCAAGCGTAAGCGTCAACTGCGCGGTAGCAGCTTGCTGCATCCGTCTGACGTGGCAAAAGTCGAGCGCATGCTGCGCCTTCGTTAATTTTTGGATCAAGAATAGAGGAAGTAACTCATGGCTCGTGTAAAGCGTGGCGTCATTGCCCGTAAACGTCACAAAAAAATTCTGAAACTTGCTAAAGGCTACTACGGCGCACGCTCCCGCGTATTCCGTGTTGCCAAGCAAGCGGTAATCAAGGCAGGCCAATACGCCTACCGTGACCGTCGTCAGAAAAAACGTCAGTTCCGCGCTCTGTGGATCGCTCGTATCAACGCTGGTGCTCGTGTTAACGGTCTGTCCTACAGCCGTTTCATCGCTGGCCTGAAAAAAGCGTCCATCGAGATCGACCGTAAGGTTCTGGCTGATCTGGCAGTGAACGAAAAAGCGGCGTTTGCTGCGATTGTCGAGAAAGCTAAAGCCACCTTGGCTTAAGTACCCCCGACAGTCACCCGGTCTCACCTCTGTGGGGCCAGGTGTTAAACGTCATAAATAGGGGAAGAGCCTTCAAGCTCTTCCCCTATTTTGTATCTGGAGTCTGTACATGGAAAACCTGGATGCGCTGGTCTCTCAAGCACTAGAGGCTGTGCAAAGCGCTGAAGATATCAATGCCCTGGAGCAAATCCGGGTTCAATACCTTGGCAAAAAGGGTGAATTGACTCAGGTGATGAAGACCCTGGGGAATTTGCCGGCAGAAGAGCGTCCGCAGGTCGGCGCCCTGATCAACGTTGCCAAGGAACGTGTCACAGGCGTTCTCAATGCGCGCATGGCTCTGTTTGAGGAAGCCGAACTGGCTGCCAAACTGTCTGCCGAATCCATTGACGTGACCCTGCCGGGCCGTGGTCAGACCTCCGGTGGTCTGCATCCGGTAACCCGGACTCTGGAACGTATCGAACAGTTCTTCACCCATATCGGCTACGGCATTGCCGAAGGCCCTGAGGTCGAAGACGACTATCACAACTTCGAGGCGCTCAACATCCCAGGCCATCACCCGGCCCGGTCGATGCATGACACCTTCTATTTCAATGCCAACATGTTGCTGCGCACCCATACTTCGCCGGTACAGGTCCGCACCATGGAATCGAAAAAGCCGCCGATCCGCATCGTCTGCCCAGGCCGTGTGTACCGCAGCGACTCCGATATCACCCATTCGCCGATGTTCCACCAGGTCGAAGGCCTTCTGGTCGATCGCGATATAAACTTCGCCGACCTCAAAGGCACGATCGAAGAGTTCCTGCGGGTGTTCTTCGAAAAAGAGCTGGCCGTGCGTTTCCGTCCTTCGTACTTCCCGTTTACCGAGCCTTCCGCCGAAGTCGACATGGAATGCGTGATGTGCAGCGGTAAAGGCTGCCGCGTCTGCAAACAGACTGGCTGGCTGGAAGTGATGGGCTGCGGCATGGTTCACCCGAACGTGTTGCGCATGTCCGGGATCGATCCGGAAGAGTTCTCGGGCTTTGCCTTCGGCATGGGCGTTGAGCGTCTGGCCATGCTGCGTTACGGCGTGAACGACTTGCGTCTGTTCTTCGACAACGACTTGCGGTTCCTCGCGCAATTTCGCTAGTCGTAACGAATTCTTAGGAGAGCAGGATGAAATTCAGTGAACAATGGCTGCGTGGCTGGGTCAGCCCGCAGGTAGATCGCGACGCGCTGGTTGCCCGTCTGTCGATGGCCGGTCTTGAGGTCGATAGCGTTACGCCGGCCGCCGGTGTTTTCAGTGGCGTGGTGGTGGGCGAGGTGCTGAGCACCGAGCAGCACCCCGATGCCGACAAATTGCGCGTGTGCCAGGTGAGCAACGGCGCGGAAACCTTCCAGGTCGTGTGCGGTGCGCCAAACGTGCGTCCGGGCCTGAAGATTCCGTTTGCGATGATCGGTGCCGAGCTGCCGGGCGACTTCAAGATCAAGAAGGCCAAGCTGCGCGGCGTCGAGTCCAACGGCATGCTGTGCTCGCAATCCGAGCTGCAGGTCGGTGAAGGCAATGACGGTCTGATGGAGCTGCCGGTCGATGCGCCGGTGGGCGAAGATTTCCGTGTTTATCTGGACCTGGAAGACGCCAGCATCGAAGTCGATCTGACTCCGAACCGCGGCGACTGCCTGTCCCTGGCCGGTCTGGCCCGTGAAGTCGGCGCACTGTACGACGCTCCGGTCACTCGCCCGGTGGTGATGACCGTTCCGGCGGTGCACGACGAAGTGCGCTCGGTAGAAGTCCTGGCACCTGCTGCCTGCCCGCGTTACCTGGGCCGGGTCATCCGCAACGTTGACCTGTCCAAGCCTACGCCGCTGTGGATGGTTGAGCGTCTGCGTCGCGCTGAAGTGCGCAGCATCGACGCTGCCGTCGACATCACCAACTATGTGATGCTCGAACTGGGTCAGCCGCTGCACGCCTTCGATCTCGCCGAAATCAATGGCGGCATCCGTGTGCGCATGGCGGAAGAGGGCGAGAAGCTCGTGCTGCTCGACGGTCAGGAAGTCAGCCTGCGCAGCGATACGCTGGTGATCGCCGACCACACTCGCGCTCTGGCGATTGCCGGGGTGATGGGTGGCGAGCACAGCGGCGTGTCTACGACTACTCGCGACGTGTTCCTTGAAAGTGCGTTCTTCGACCAGATCGCGGTGGCGGGCAAGGCTCGTTCCTACGGTCTGCACACTGACGCTTCGCACCGCTATGAGCGTGGCGTGGACTGGCAACTGGCCCGTGAAGCCATGGAGCGCGCCACTGGCCTGCTGCTGGAAATCACCGGTGGCGAAGCCGGCCCGATCATCGAGACCGTCAGCGAGCAGCATCTGCCGTCGATCGCGCCGATCACCCTGCGTGCGCAGCGCATCACCCAGATGCTGGGCATGGAAATGGATTCGGCCGAAGTCGAGCGTCTGCTCAACGCTTTGGGTCTGAAGGTTTCCGCCGACGGAGCAGGGCAGTGGCGCGTAGAAGTGCCGAGCCATCGCTTCGATATCAGCCTGGAAGTCGATCTGATCGAAGAGCTGGCACGTCTGTACGGTTACAACCGCCTGCCGGTTCGTTACCCGCAAGCTCGTCTGGCGCCACAGGCCAAGGCCGAAGCGCGCAGCGATCTGCCGGAGCTGCGTCGTCTGCTGGTCGCTCGTGGTTACCAGGAAGCGATCACTTACAGCTTCATCGATCCGAAGCAGTTCGAGCTGTTCAACCCGGGCGTCGAGCCGCTGCTGTTGGCGAATCCGATCTCCAATGACATGGCCGCCATGCGTTCGTCGCTGTGGCCGGGTCTGGTCAAGGCGTTGCAGCACAACCTCAACCGTCAGCAGGATCGTGTTCGTCTGTTCGAGAGTGGTCTGCGCTTTGTCGGTCAGCTGGAAGGTCTGAAGCAAGAGCCGATGATCGCCGGTGTGGTATGCGGCAGCCGTCTGCCGGAAGGCTGGGCGCAAGGTCGCGATACCGTCGACTTCTTCGACGTCAAGGCTGACGTAGAAGCGGTGCTGGGCTTTGCCGGGGCGCTGGATCAGTTCACTTTTGCACCGGGCAAACACCCTGCGCTGCATCCGGGCCAGACCGCACGCATCGAGCGGGAAGGGCGTGAAGTCGGCTTTATCGGCGCGATTCACCCTGAGCTGTCGAAATCCTTGGGTCTCGACCGTCCGGTCTTCGTCTTCGAGCTGGTTCTGGCTGAAGTCGCTCTGGGTAAAATGCCGAAATTCCACGAGTTGTCGCGCTTTCCTGAAGTGCGTCGTGACCTGGCACTGATTGCGCACAAAGACGTTGCAGCCTCGGCTGTACTGGACGTAATCCGTGAAAATGCAGGCGAATGGCTGACAGACCTCAGGCTATTTGACGTGTATCAGGGTAAAGGCATTGATCCTGATAGAAAAAGCCTCGCAGTCGGCTTGACCTGGCAGCATCCATCGCGCACTCTTAATGACGATGAGGTGAATTCGACGACGCAAAATATCCTCACCTCGCTCGAACAAAGGTTGAACGCCACGTTAAGGAAGTGACGTATGGGGGCTTTGACGAAAGCTGAGATGGCGGAACGTCTGTATGAAGAGCTGGGCCTGAACAAGCGGGAAGCCAAGGAATTGGTTGAACTGTTTTTCGAGGAAATCAGGCACGCTCTTGAAGACAACGAGCAGGTCAAATTGTCGGGTTTCGGCAATTTCGACCTTCGGGACAAACGCCAGCGGCCTGGCCGCAACCCGAAAACGGGGGAAGAAATCCCGATCACGGCTCGCCGTGTGGTCACCTTTCGTCCAGGGCAGAAGTTGAAGGCCCGAGTTGAGGCTTATGCTGGAACCAAGTCATAACGACGAACTCCCCGTCATCCCGGGCAAACGCTACTTCACCATTGGTGAAGTCAGCGAGCTGTGTGCGGTAAAACCGCACGTGCTGCGCTACTGGGAGCAGGAGTTTCCTCAGCTCAACCCCGTCAAACGGCGCGGAAACCGCCGGTATTATCAGCGCCAGGACGTGCTGATGATCCGGCAGATCCGCGCGCTCCTTTACGATCAGGGGTTCACCATCGGCGGCGCGCGCCTGCGTCTGTCCGGCGATGAAGCCAAAGACGACACCACCCAATACAAGCAAATGATCCGCCAGATGATCGCCGAGCTAGAAGATGTTCTGGTGGTTCTGAAGAAATAATTTCCTGCTTTTAAATACTTCCAGTTTTCAAAAGCTTGCGATATATTCTTGAGCGTTCTTCGAGATAGAGAACGAGTTTCAAACCTAGTCGGGGCGTAGCGCAGTCCGGTAGCGCACTAGCATGGGGTGCTAGGGGTCGAGTGTTCGAATCACTCCGTCCCGACCATATAATTCAATGACTTAGGCCAATGTTCACAGCATTGGCCTTTTTCATGTGCGTGACTTTTGCGTGACTCCTCGATTTTTCACGCCTGTTTCCTCTTCAAGATTGTCAGCACCGGACCACGCGAATCGGTTGCTGATACCATGTTCGCAGCTTCAATCAGATGCCCAAGCTCGGCGCCCGAGTAGTGACTGGTGATGCTGCCGTTCTTGTGGCCAAGAAGTGCCTTGCGGTCTTCCTCGCTTACGCCTGCCGCGCGTAAACGGCGGCCAAATGTGTGTTTGAGGTCATGGATCCTTATGGATGCATAACCTGGGTGAGCGGGGCGAAGGTTTTCCTCCTGCCAGAGTTTCGCCGCTCTCACCCGCGCCTTTTTCCAGGCCGAGTCGTTCATCCGGTGCATTGCGTTGCCGTTGTAGGGAAATACCCATTCCTTGCTCAGGCCTCGCTGCTGATCGATGATTGACTTGGCCACGCTGTTCAGCACGACAAGTCTCTCATCACCGTTCTTCACGCCAGACCTTTCATGTCTACCGCCGAAGTCCGCCGGGATAAGAAACACGCTCGTACCGAGTTCCGGCACCGAAATCTCCCAATCCCACCTCAGTTTGCAGACCTCCTGCTCGCGCGTGCCGGTGTTCACCTTGAACAAGGCCATCGTTTGCAGGTGGGCCGGCAATTCGCCAAAAAGAATCGACTGTTCCTCCCATGACATCGGGTAGGGCTTGCGGCTCGACTTCTTCTCTTCCAGCTTCGTGAGCATCGGCACGCTATCCAGCCATGGCCGTCGCTCATCGTCTCGCCACTTCCTGGCACACAACGACAAAACCCGAACGACACGCTCGATCGAGATATTGATCGTCCTGTTGCTCACCCCTTTCTGGATTTTCCCGTTCTCCAGTTTTTTGGTCGCCAACCTGTCCTTAATGAAGGGCGCAAGCGCCTGGTCATCGATGTGGGTTAGCGGTACGTCACCAATGAATGGGTCAAGTTGAGAAAGGTGGTGCGCGGAAAGCTTGAAAGAAGGCTGATCCTTGATCTCAATGAGGAACTTCATCGCGGCATCCCGCCACGTCCTCACCTCCCGAACGCCATAAACCTTCTGCTGCCTGATCTGCTCAAGACGGAAAATCAGGTAGCGCTCTGCTTCTTGGCGGTCAGTTGTTCCAGCAGATTCGTAAAGTCTTTCGCCGTTGATCTTCTTGTCGATGTGCCAAATTCCTTTCCTTTGGGAAAGGCCCGTGATCGTTTTTCGCGCCATATTTTTTCTCCATTCTGGCGCTCGCTGCGGGGCGATTGTTGCTCCGAAGCGCCATTTTTATCAATTGACTTTGCTGCCACGTGAGCAGATGCCCACCGGTCTAGCTCTTCCCTGTCAAAGCCGACGCCTCGCTTCCCGATAGGGAACTCGTGAACATTCGGCCGAACTTCAGCGTCGAAAACGGCCCGACACATCCCAAGGTATGCGGGTGCCTGTTTGGCTCTGATGAATCTTGGCGGGGTAGGCGCGATCGTTGCCGCGCTTCGATTGGACATAGGTTTCTCCACGCCGGCGGCGGCAGAAGGTTTTAATGAAGGGTCACGCTGTCCTGCCCTGGGGCGATGGCGCGAGCCTGTTGTTCGGTGCGGAAGGACATGTGCTGTTTGGTGCCGTTGCAGTCAGCGGTAACCCACCAGAGGCCGAACAGCTTGTGCGGGCCCTTGATGATCTTCGTGATGGTCATGGCGCACTTCCTTGCCCGGGTGGGCGGTGCCGCGCGGGGCGGCAGAAGGTGGTGTGTTACGCGCCGGCCTTGGCCAGCACTGCGTCGGCCACCGCCATGGCGGCCTGCGCATCGTTGACGTAGGCGGGGTCAGCTCCGCCGGCAAGGTGGATCATGGCCTGGCAGGCGCGCAGGTTCTCGCGGGTGAGCTTCAGTGCGGCGACCAGCTCTTCGTGGAGTCCGCGCTCCTCCCGGCCTATTTCCCAGAAGCGCGTTCCCCAATGATCAGATGGTGGCGGGCTGGTGTTCTGCGCGCCGAAGGCCAAGGCGCCGACGATGGCATCCAGCAAGTCACGCTTGTAGGCGTTGTCGCCGTCAATGCTCAGGCCGCGCCGGCGCAGGGTGGAAACCACCTCGTTCAGGTCGAGCCCTTTGTCCTGCAGCACGATGTCGAGTTCTGGTTTCTCAGGGGTGTAGATGGCCAGGCAGAGCTTGGCGCCGGCCGGCAGACTGGCGCTGATCTTCTCCAGCGCATCGCTCGCCGTTTCGTGGAATCGGTTCAGTGCGGACATACGAATACCTCGCCCGCCGTACACCGGCAGGCTGTTGAGTAGGGGGAGGGGTTATAAAGCGAGTTCGACTTGAGCTTCGCGCTGCCAGATCGGAGAACTGTTGTGTGCTTCGATTCGATCAGCGATGACGTTGGCGCGCTGGCCGGCGGTGGGTGGGGCGTACATCCCGAAGCGGCTGATGCTTCCGCCGTTCACTGCGGCGTTCGTAGAGTCGGCCGACGCGAAAGGCAAATGCTGGAAAATTGCGGGGTCGAGCATCCGCAGCCCGTGTAGTCGGCACAACGGTCGACCCTGGTCGTCACAGATAGCATCCATCGCGGCGGCCATCCGCTTCCACCATGCTCCTGTGCCCGGCGCGGCCCATTGTCCAGAACTTCCGAGGGCGACAGTTCGCCAGCACCTCGCCAGCCGCTGCAACCTCTCAAGCGATTCGTGCAAGTGCCAGACAGGCACGCCGCGCAGTTCCTCTGGCCACTGCCGTACAAGGTCGTCGTTCGCCTCTTCGTCACCATCAATGACGTCCGGAATGAGCGCCCAGGTGAAACCGGGGTGTCGGTGCCAGTCTTCGACCCAGCGCGTGTAGCCCTCGACGTCTACCTGGCCGCCTTTCTTCCACACGGTGAATGCGCCGTTATCGAAAACAAATGATTTGCATACGTCGGCGACAATTCCGAGATCGTCCTTGCGTGGGTACGGCACCAACGCGTGCCGGCCGGCCAAGAATTTAGCGGCGTCCTCACGCTTACCGCCGACAGGCGTGCCGTGGTAATGAATCATCCGCTGAGCCTCACCGTTTCGATTTCTACGCCCTGGTGCGTGGCGATGATGGTTTGGTCACCGCCGAGCGTTTCGGAAAGGCTGTCAGCGATTTGTTCGTGCCAGCCACGCTTGATGAGGGCGGTTGCCGTTTTGATGTGCTCAACGTGGATCATCGAGGCTGATCGCAACTCAAGCCGGTAGATGATTGTCTCGCCGTCGGCCGGGCAGACGGCTGCGAATGTGTGTCGGTAAATGTTCATCACCGCGGCCCCTTGTAGCAGTACACGTAGGCGAACCAGGCGAGGGCGATCATAGAAGGTGCGCTCCTGATTCGAGTAGGCCGTCGCGGTCTTCGCGCAGGTTGTCGCGCTCAGCTTTGAGTTCGTCGCGCTCCCTAACCAAAGCCTTGATGGCGGTTGAGATATTCCGGTGACCCAGGGTGATGGTGATGGCCTGGGCTTCGTCGAACAGTTTGACCTTCCGGTCTCGGTCGTCAGCCGCTCGCGCGGCCAGCTCTTTTTCGTGGATCTTGAGGCAGCGCTTGCAGGTGACGTACCGCCAGTCATTGGTGAGCTGGTCGTCGGTCATGACTCCGTCGGTGCCGCAATAGACGTGCTCTGGCGGATCCTGATCAGCCTCGGTGCCGCCGTCCCACGGGTAAAGGTGAATCGCTCGCTTGCTCATCCGATCACCGCCTTTATGGTCAGTACCAATGGAAGCCAGAAGAAGAGGGTGCAGCCGATTGCGCACTTCGTGATCATGGCGATAACTCCAGTTCAGCCGGCGCTGTGGTGGCCAGGGTTTCGACGGCCAGCGCGTAGACGTCGGGGTGCTGCTTGTCGAAAGCCGGCATGTGTTCAGTTTCGATCCAGGTACCGCGCACCGTGCCCTTGGCCAGCCAAGCAGGCTTGCTCCCCGGCGCCTGCGTCCACGCGGTGACGCCGATGCCGTGGCTGGCGATCTGCTTGGCGGTGATGAAGCCTTGGCGCCGAAGCTGGGCCAGAACCTTCAGTGCCGACTCTTTCCACGGCGTTAGGCGTACCGGAGCCGGTACCCCGGCGGGCAGGTTCGTCACCAGCACCGGCACCTGGCATCGCTCAGGCGGATTCCAGTCGAACATGTACCAGTCATAAAACGGTTGGTGATTGCTGACCTCCAGCAGGGAATGAGCAAGGCTGAAGGTGAATGCGTCACCGTGGCGCGTCCAGCTCGACCTCGGTACGAGAACCCTCACGCCGAGGTGCTCCAGCATCTTCACGATTCCTTTGCTGGCGTCGGTGATTTTGCTCACGATCACCAGCCGGTAATCCGGCCCGGCGCGCCCGTAGAACTCGTCGCCGCGACACGGCAGGATCTGGTCAGCCACCTTGGCGTTCAGCTGCATCTTCGCCTCGACGCCGATCTGCCGGCCGTCTTCGTGCACGACCAGAACGTCGAAGCCGGCGGCCTCGGGGTAGCAAGTCCATCCGGGCAGCTCGTTGAACTCCTGGATGAACAGCGCGCAGAGGTCAGCCTCCTTTTCGATTTTCTCGATAGGCATTTTTCGTCCTTGCCGCTATAGCGGCTGACTTTGAAGGGGGAGGGAGTTACGGGTAGTTGGTGCTGATGCGCTGGGCGATTTCTTCGAGCTCACCGGCAATTTCAAACATTTGGTTGTTGTCGCGCCGGGACACTACTGGGGATCGCTGCACGTTGCGGCCGCTCAGGATCTTCGCGGCCAGAAGGATCAGCCAGGCTTCGAACTGGCGTCGGATCAATCGCTTCATGACTCGTTGTGCTCCATTGGAGGCGTGTGCACGATGCCGATCAGGGAGAAATCAGGGTTTGGGTTGCGCTCGGCGATCATTTTCGTGTGGTCGCGCAATTGATCGGGCATCTTGCCGAGGTGATCTTCGATGAACTGCTCGGTGATCGGCTGAGATACCTTTCTCCTTTCGATGAAACCGTTGCCCTTGCATTCGCAAGTCACGTCACCGCAAAGAATCCCATGCTTGCAGCCGACCATCAGTGGTCTCGTACATAGATCGCTGAGTGCACGGAACTGACCGAGAGTCAGGCGCAGGTCATCATGCATGCCGACATCGCGCGCTGGCTGATGCGAGTTGTCTTCTTCGCCGGCATACAAGTCGGCCACCTTCGCGAATGCCTCGGCTGCGGCGGCCAAGTCATCAATCCGCTGATCCGCTGCGTTCAGGCGCAGCTGCAGGGCGTCACGCTCCGCGGTGACCCGGTCGAAATCGGCGGCCATCACGTATACCATCATCGACGGGTAAAGCTGCAAAATCTGCGGTGTGGCCTCCACCAAATAGCTGATGTGGCCGTAGCGCGTCACTTCACTCATCCTGCAATCTCCATCGATACCAGATCATGGGCATTCACGACCGGCATTCCGAGCTCGCGTGCGATATGCACTTCGAGCCGGGCGCCTTTCGAGTTCTCCCAGCCGGGCAGCACCGCGACCTGGCCGCACAGGCCGAGACGGGTCAGGTCGTAGGCCATGTAGTCCGCCCAGTCCGCGCCGTCGACGACGCCGTGCTCTGCCGGGTTCTCCACGACGTAGCCTTGGGCGCGCAGCTCGGCGGCCATCTTGTTGAAGGCGGGGAAGTTGAAGTCTTCGAAGCCGGTCATCGGCCCGGCCAGGTACAGGCGGTTGGTGCGGGTATCTGCGAGCGTGACGCTGCCCTTGGCCAATTGCTTGCCGCGCTCCAGGCCCATGGCGTATGCCTGATCCTGAAAGACGATCAAGTCCTCGGAGAGCAGGTCAATTTTCTCGACGTACCGCCGGTGCAAGCGCTCGATCGCGTGTTGATCATCTGGATGGTTGCGGGTTTCTGTGGGCATGGGGCGTCCTATGCCGGGGCATGCCCGGGCGGTGGAGTGAATCGTTGAGGTGTGGATAGATTTTTAGGCGACGGCGTCATCGATGAGCGAGACGGGGATTTTCTGGTAGGTTTCGCATAGGCCGTAGGCGCTGGCGCATTTGTTCGGAGCGTCTGCCCGATCTAGCATCTTCAGCATGTCGAACTCTCGGCCGCCACGCGTTGTGTTGGCCCATTCGATCATACGGTCGATGCCGTGAGTCTTGAAGTCGACGTCGTCGCGCTTGTGGACCGTCGGATCATTGGTGGCAGTGAAGAAGGTTGATGAACCGCGCTTACTGGCCAGGCTAACCAGACGCTCCCATTCTCGAACTCTTGCCACCTCTTTTGGCCATCTCGCACCGATCTCCCTAAGCTCGTCCTTGCCGCAATTGACGCACGGCATGCAGCCCACACGTCCAGCGCCTTGCAAATAGAGCGGGTTCGGCTTGATCCCTGCATAGCGATGAGCTTCGAACACTGCCGCGACATCCCATTTAAGGATCGGCCGATAATTGAATAGGCCGCCGCCGACCTCGTCGCACTCCGGCAGGAATCGACGATCAATCGATTCATCCGCCCGCACTCCCTGCCATGAAATAACCATGTTTCCCGGGGTCATCAGGGGGATAAACACTTGCTCGATTATCGGGTTTCGCTTTAGCTCTTCAGTGCAGAACCGAGATTTCGTGCTTGGGAATCGGCCTTTCCAGATGCAAAGGTCAAGGAACGGGATACCAGTCGGATGAAGCACATCGAGCGCCGCCAGAACGATGCTTTCCGGCACGTCCTGTTTGCGCCAGGTAACTTCGACGTACCGACGCTTTCTCGCAATCTGTTCCGTGAAATCTGCCTTGACCCGGCGGATCGGGAAGCTGAAGACGGTTTCGAGATAATGAATATACTCGTAGGTCAGTTCGTGCTCATGGCCCGTATCAGCGAAGACGCCTTGCAGGTTTGGCACTTCCAATGCCTCGGCCACCAAGCCGGTGGCGACACTGTCCTTTCCACCGCTCAGGCTGACGATGTTGTGAGTAGGCATAGAGGATCCTCGCCGGCTGGCGTGATTCGTAGAAGTGGGATTGGTTACTGCTTTTTGAATGTTTTGGTCAGCGCGGAGTTGACGCTGTTGCCGCGCTTCAGCACGACATTGGCCAGTGCGGCCCGGTCTTTCTGGCTGTGGCTGGCCTGCCCGAGCAGACCGAAGTAGCTGTTGGCGGTCTCGCGCAGGTCCTCGGCTGGTGCAGCGGCGGTGCGCTTCAGTGCCTGGGCCAGTGACCGTTTTCGCGTCGTTCGGCGCCAGGGTTTGATGACGTGCCCGACGAAGTCCACGCCGCGATCAACCGGTTGCAAGATGGTCTTGCTGGGGTTTAGCTTGGCGCCAAGCCTCGGCAGGAAGGCTTCGACCTGCTCCCGCCACCGGTTCAACTGCTGCGGCGACTCATGGAGAAACACGAAGTCGTCGACATACCGGACGTAGTGCTTGGCGCGGAGCTGGTGCTTGGCGAACTGATCGAGTGCGTCCAGATACACGTTGGCGAAGAACTGCGACGACAGGTTGCCGATCGGTAGGCCGAGATGCGCAGGCTGTGCGGCCAGGCGCTTGTGCTGCGGGACACGGTTGAACAGGTGCGGCGGGCTGCGCAGTACGTAGTCTTCGCGCGGGTCGTGCATCAGGATCGTTTCGGCCAGTACCAACCACCAGGGTTCGGTGATCTTCTTGGCCAGCTGCTGGCGCAGCACCTGCTTATCGATCGCCACGAAGAAGTTTGCCAGGTCGCA
This sequence comes from Pseudomonas fitomaticsae, assembly GCF_021018765.1. Classification (GTDB taxonomy): domain Bacteria; phylum Pseudomonadota; class Gammaproteobacteria; order Pseudomonadales; family Pseudomonadaceae; genus Aquipseudomonas; species Aquipseudomonas fitomaticsae. The sequence goes on from NZ_CP075567.1 coordinate 2,484,945, forward strand.
CTTGAGGTAGAAGATCGGCTTCGACCAGTTCTCGCTGGCGCTACGGATCTTCGATTCAAGGCGTTTCGCGGCGTACAACGTGCCGCGCCCGGGAATGCATGCGCAACTGTCCGCTATGAAGCTGGCGTAGAAGCGCGATGCCACATGGTTGTACAGCAGGTGGTGGACGACGCGGTCCCGGAACGCCGCCGCCCATACTTCCCGGGCTTTCGGTCGGGTGACCACGAAGCAGATAGATCGGCCTGGCCGGTAAGTGCCGGCGATCAGGTCGTCGTGAAGCTCCAGCAAGTTGATCTCCATGTCCTTCTCGAACTGCCGGGCACTTGCCGTGTTGCGCTTGTGCCGGCGGCAGTCGTAATACGCCTGGACGAGATCCTCGAACTGGAAGGGTGCAACATTCAAATCTGCGGACAGGGCGGACGAGCCGCTCGTTGTTCTTGTCGTTGTTGTTGATCCAGCCATCTTCGAAGTCCATGTTGAAGGCGTTGTTGGCGGAATACTGCGACCTGCCGAGCTATCTACATCACCACCCCGAAGGCATCGCCGATCAGGATGGAAACTGCGCAAGACCTACACGGACGCTTTAGACCGGCGGTTTCTCTTGTGCGCATGGCGGTGACCAGAGGTCAGCGGCTCGACCAGATTTTGCGCATAGACGCTAGAGCCTTGACCCTCACGTAGCGGGCGCTGTTGCGGACTTTTTCCAGGCGTTTGCCTGTCGACCTACAGAGGCCGTCAACTTCATCGCTTTGGCGTGCTGGCTCTTGCTGATGAGCGCCTTGTTGGTGAGCGCTCGAAGCAAGTAGTTCAGCATCCAGATGCTTTCCAGCAGGAGGTTCAGGTGGGGCAACTTGTCTCTCGACATGTTGGCCCGGCCGATCAGCACCAGGACCTGCAGACACTCATCGCGGATCTTGGCGCCGACAACCTGTTTCAGGTCGCGCGGGATGTTTCGAACCAAGTCGAGCGACATGCCGAGCAGTTCTTCTGCAACCTTGTGGATCTCCAGATCCATGTGAAGGGCCATCCTGGCCTCCTTGAAAAGCGAGGGCGCTGACGCGCCCATGAATGAAGGATTGAATGATCAAATAAAGCGTCTGCGGACAGGGCGGACGAGCCGCTCGAGGCTCTTGCCGCTGAGGTTGATCCAGCCATCTTCGAAGTCCAGGCCGAAGGCGTAGTTGGCGGAATACTGCGTGCTGGTCCAGTGCCAGGCCTTGCTGAACACGTCCTTGTCGCCCAGGGTGATTTCGAGGAACGAAGCCTCCCGCCTGGACATCAGGTAAAAGTCTTTGTGCCCGTCGCGCTCGAACGAGCTGCAGAACTGCGCAGCGGGATAGCCCGTGTCCGTCTCCACCAGATCGGCGGTATTGGTCAGGCCGTCGTGCGCGCTTTTCGCACCATCCAGCTCTTCGCGGTAGCCGCCCCACTCAAGCTCGGCCTGCGCATCGGCGCCGGTTGGCACGATCAGGTAGTAAGGCTTGCCGTCGCCCGGGAACATACCGCCATTCACGCCGCCCTCGCCGGGCCAGAAATCGCCGATGGCAGGAATACCACTTTCAGAAATCTTCGGCACCGAGCTGATCGAGAGGGAGGCCAGCTTGAGCACGACCGATTCGTCTGGGCTGCTGATCATCAGGTCGCCACGAGTGTAGGTCGTCAGTTGATTCGCTTGCATGGGATGCTCCTGTGAGCGGAATAGGGTGCAGGCTGCCGGCGCTTCCCGACACGCTTCTGGTCTGAGCGTCGTCCTGACACTCCCGGGAATCACCTGCATGAAAAGCAATGAATGGGTGAATTACTGAATGATGAGGCTGCGGACAGGGCGGACGAGCCGCTCGTAGTGCTTGTCGTTGCTGTCGATCCAGCCATCTTCGAAGTCCATGAGGAAGGCGTAGTAGGCGGAATACTGCGTGCTCAGCCAGTGCCAGCGATCCTCGCGCAGAGTGATCACACCATCGGCCTTGGCCGACATCATCAGTGCACCTTCAAGGTGGGACGGGATGTGTGCGCCCAGTTCCAGCACCTTCACGGCGAGGGCGCTTCCTGCTTCGGCCATGGCTCGGGTATTGGCGGCGCCGTCGCTGTAGCTCTTGGCGCCGGCGACAACCTGCCCGTACTCGCCCCAGGCGCCGGTCAGTTCTTCGTCGAGCAGCACCAGGGCGCGCTCTTCGCCGTTCAGCCAGTAGCGGGCGAAGAAGGTTCCGCCGGCAAGTGGTTGGCCGCGTTCTGGCAGGTCGGCGGCGGCTACGGATTGCTGTGCATGTTGAGTCATGGTTTTCTCCGGGTGTGCGCCGCCCTCCGTGGTTCGGATGCGCAGCGTGGGTCAGGGGTTATTCGTCGTGGTTGATGCGAAGGGCTTCGCGGTCGTGGGCGAGTTTCAATTTCCGCGACACGTTTTCGGGAATCACGTATTCGTGTCGCGGCGGGGTGAGCAGGGGAATGGCGCCGCCCGGGCCGAGGCCGTGCAGGTGGTGAATCATCAGCGTGATCGCCTCGCCCGTTTCCTCGATGCCGCCCCAGGCCATCAGCTCAGCAAGGGCTTGGCGCGTGGCGGGCAGGGTGTGGAACCGAACCTCTACTTCGCCGCGGCTCTTCCTCTTCGCCGCGGCTTTCTCTTGGCGCTCCGCGTTGCTCTTGGCCATGGCCTACCTCTTCAATTCCGCTGGCCGGCAAGTCCAGCCAGGTCTGTCGGCGGCGCGTGGCCGCCCGGTTGGTGGTTCTTTTCACGCTGCGACCTTCACCTGATTCCAGGCGCCGGCGGCGAGGAACAGCTTCGCGGCCTCTGCTTCTGTCAGCGAAACCTCGGCCGGGATGGCGATCCATCCCGACGCGACCATGTGGTTCGGGTTGCAGGTGCCGCGCAGCTCCAGGTAGTAATGCTCGATCGCGTCAGTCAGGCGCTCGACTTTGTACATACCCTGCGGCGAGATCTCCGTGGACTTGATGTACTCGGTGCCCAGCTCATCGCGGCACATGGCGGCGATGTAGATCGTCCAGTGATAGGAGAAGTCGAACAGGGCGTTGGCGATCGCCAGACTCCGGATCTGCCGGCAGTTCTTCCAGTTCACCATGATCTGGCTGCCGCTCGGGTCGATGTTCACCACTGCGACGTGGTTGGTGCTGAGCAGCGCCCGGCAACTGCGTTCGGCCCGGGCGAAACCGTTGTTGGGTTTGCGTTTTGATTTCATAGCGAGTCCGCCATCTTGCGCAGCGCCCTTCGTTCTTCGGCCGATATCGGCTTCGGGCGCCGCTTGAGGACCGTTTCAGGGTCTATTTTTTTCGAACGGGGCGGTGGCAGCGGATTGCGCGGCGGACTTTTCAGCTGGTCGATCTGTCCGCCGGCGGCCAGGTACTGGGCGATCCGTTCAGAGATCGACTCAGCGTCCTGCCGGTGCTGCTCCACCAGATTGAGGTGGTTGCTGATCATGCTGCTTTACTCCGAAGTTTCGCCTCGTATCCGTCCACCAGCAGCTTGAACTGCCAAAGGTCTTCTTCGAGCTGTTCGATGTAGTCGTCGTCGCGTTTGAACTCTTGCAGCCAGAGCTGGCGACCGACCGGTTTAAGCAGAGGGCAGTACATCCCGATATGCCACCACTTGCGCCCCGTGATCCACATGCAGCCCTGCACCTGGTCGATGACATCGCTGGCGTCGTTGTCGATGTGGAAGGCCCGCAGCTTTTCGGGGGAGAGGAAGCACTTGTACTCGCTGCCGCCATCCTCGCCGATGAACCCGTCCGCGCTGGCGCCAAATGCGCCGTCGTCCGTTTTCACCAGTCCGACTTGGGTCACGATAAGGCCTGTCTGGATTTCGTGTTCCATGCGGGCTTCTGGTTCAAGTTCGTGGCCCCGGCGCATCTGCCAAGTTTCGAACCCGCCATCCAGTGGCGCGCCACCGATCCGCTCAACAGCCAGCTCGAAGGCGTAGGTAAGCGCGGCATTCGAAGGCTCGCCGACTTTTTCGCCGTCCAGAGCGCGCTGCACGACTTCGGCTTTCGGCCCAGCCTTGTAGCCGGCCAGGTCGCGGGCTTTGCTTTCGCTGTGACCGGCCAGAATCGCGTCAACGTACGTCCGCTGCTGGGCAGTGAGCCCGTTCACCTTGGATCGGGCGGTGCTGAACATGCTGGCGGTGATGACTCCGGCGCGGCCTTGCAGCCATTCGGCGGAGCCTTGTGTGCAGTTGAGGATAATCATTGAACGCCCTCCAATTTCTTCTGATGCTCAAGGACGGCAGCCTTCACAGCTTCGTACCCTGGCTTGTCGCGTGCGTCCTGCAACACTTTCACGGCTGCTTGCCAGACCTCTTTCAACTCGTCAGCGGTACTCGTTTCGCTGACGCGCTCAAGGATGTCAGCAACGACTTGCTCTTGAAGATCTACACCATCGTCGCCGGTGGCGCCCAGGCCGTCGTCGTCCCTGGCTTCGCCTGTTGTGATGTTCAGCAAAGCGCACATCACGTAACGTTTTCCGTAGGTGGTGGACGACCCTACCGCCTGAACGTCGTTGCGGCCTTTGCCGATATCGACTGGCAGGCTCATGGTCGTCTCCTCCCGGTGGCCACCGCGATGCATCAGGATCCCGGTGACCTTGATCATTTTGTCGGCGTTCTCCACCTTGAAAGTGATGGCAAAACCGTGCCGCTGCATGATCGGTTTCAAGGTGTGAGTGATGTGGTCGAGCGTCGCGTAGGAGTTGCCGGTGTGCAGATTCACTGCACCTTCGAACACGGTCGGGATGTTGCACTGCATCTCGGCCATGGCTGCGTTGAATTCCTGCTCTGCGGTTTTGGCCTGCATGCGTTCATGCATGGCCAGCAGGCGTTCCATCTTTTCGATATCGCAGGTCGGATCGGCTGCTGCGCGACTGATGACCGCCATGATGCTGTTATCCGTCGAGATCGGCACGACGGCTTGCCGGCGCTGCTCCGGCATGATGATTTCGGTGGACATGGCGACCTCAGTAGTTGATTGAAATGGCGGGGATCTTGCGCTGGGCGATCAGGGTGATTGCCTGCTTTGCGCACTCCTCAGGCATGCCGCCGGCGATGAACGCTTCCAAGGCGGCACGATTGATTGCACGACGGTGCGATTCGTCGCGCTCCCTGGCCTCTTGCTGGCGAACGATTTCAGCTGCGGCCGCATCAGCGCGGCGGCGCTCTTCGATCCGGGCTTGCTCGGCAGCTTGCTCGGCACGCTTCACTGCGGCTTGGCGCTCCTGCTCAGCGAGTTGCTCGGCGGCGATGCGATTCGATTCCGCCTGCTCTGCAGCCAGTCGAGCCTGCTCGGCCTGCTGCTCAAGCTGGAGGCGCTGACGTTCGGCCTGTGCCTCTGCATCGCGGGCAGCTTGCTCGGCAGCACGCTGCGCGGCGGCAGCCTGATCAAGCAACTCCTGTTCACGGCGGGCAGCAGCGTCTCGTTCGGCCTGTGCGCGCTGTTCAGCCTCGCGGCGCGCACGCTCTTCAGCTTCCCGGGCGATCTGCGCGTCACGGTCGCGCTGCGCCTGTGCTTCGGCTTCGGCGCGCAACCGGATCAGTTCGGCCTGCTCGGCTTCGTACCTCGCTCGCTCGGCGTGCAGGCCGCGCAGTTTGATCAGCGTCTGATCTTTCACCTGGGCAGCTTCTGCCAAGAACTCTTCCCAGCTATCGTCGATTTCGAGCAGTTCGAGATCGGCAATGACACTGGCGAGGTGTCCGGATGTCGGTGCCTCGTCGAAGATGGCCAGATCCTTGATGCGCTGGATCGCGTCGACGTGCGCATCAGTCCGGGCCAGTTCTTTCTGCTCCCAGTCTGTCAGCGGCTGGCGAGTGGCATCACGCAGCGCGTCCATTTTGTTGACGAAGTCGCGCAGCTCGGCCTCCACCACCTTCGGCATTTCCTTCAGGCGCTTCAGGTAGTCTCGACCGGGCTTTTCGACGGCAGTCTTCGACTTGCTGACCTTGGCGGCCAAGGAGGCGATGCGCTCGCGACCCTTGCGAGTCGTCAGGTCTGGCACTTCGGCGGTGACTTCCGCCTGCACCGCGTCGAAGAATTGGCCCAGGCCACCGGCAACGTAAATGGCTGGTGCGTTCTCGGCGCTGATGTCGTCGATCTTGATCACTTGCTGTTGTGCGGACATGGGGAATCCTTGCCGCGCCCAGCGCAGCGATTGAATGCTTGGTTTATTGAGTGATGCGGTCGGCGAGGGCGCTGAGCAGCATCAGGAAGGTGAAGACGCCGATGGCGGAGAATGAGCCGCGCCAGATCAGTGTGCGGCGTGCCAGCTGCCGGGAGGTCATCGGAAAACCCGGTAGGTGGTGGACTGCGGAGGCTGGCAGGTACTGGAAGAATCGCGCGCCACGTTGTAGCCGGCCATGATCAGCAGCAGGCCTCCGGCAAGAACCCAGAACATGATCTTCATGGCCGAACCCTCGCGGCGATGCGGCCGCCTTTCATCGTCACCGACAAGCGCTGCGGCAGATCCTGAACCAGATCCTCGCGCTTGCGGCCGATCACCTCGTTGAATGGCAGACCGAAGCCGAGGATCGCGATCTTGCGTTCGATATCGGCCAGTTGTTCATCAACCAGCGTTGTCACGATTGGCGCGGTCATGCGGCAGCCCTCTTGAGTTCAGCGTTGCGCTCGACGAACTTGGCATCCAGTGCATCGCGATAACGGTTGGCAGCTCGGGCATCGATGATCTGAGCGAACTCCGCCATTTCGATCATGCCCATGACGAAGGTGCGATCCGGCACTGGTGTGCACGACTTGCGCATCTTCGCGATTTCAAGGCCCAGCCGGGCCAGTGCTACCTGATTGCTCATAGTTCGTTGTCCTCGGCCAGGGCGATCAGCGCATCCTCAACCAGTGGCTTCAGCAGCGCCTCGGCAATCTCCCCAAGCATTCCGAGCGGATGCTCGCTATGGCCCAGCAACTCGTCGGCGGCGACCTTGTCGGCCTGTCCGCGCTTCGCGGCGATCACCAGGTGGCCGAGCGACGCGGTTTCGATATCGCAGCCAGCCAGCCGGCCGTTTACATGCTCATCAACCGCCAGAGCGAACTCCTTGCCGCTCACGCCCTGCACAGCGTGCATACGGCGCTGGAACTTGACCTCGCCACCGCGTGACAACTCTTCGGCGGCGTTGAACAACCATTCCGTCCGAGCTGCATCTTCCGTCACGTCGCTCACCGGCTGCGGCAACTGGGCGTCGAAGTTGGCCTGACAGAGTTTCAGTGCTGCGTTCATGATTGCCTCCAGAGCGGCGGGTTTTAATCTTCAGGCTCACATGCGTAGAACTCAGGATTCGGGTGACTATGGTCTTCTTCACCGCACTCCCTGCACTCCAGATAGCTGTAATGGACGCTTCCGTTTACTGCGCCAGGATCGCCACGTCGCTGGCTTACACGACGCCAGCTATGATTGGCTTCGCATTGCTTGTCGCTCATGGCGACCTCCAGTGTTTGGGGTTAGGCGTTGGCTCTGGCAATGATCGCCTCGGCGTTAGCCAGGGCTGCGTGGTACTTGCCTAGGTTCGCGGCGCCGAGTCTTGCGAGGCCGACCAGATTGCTCAGGCTCTCCAGCAGCTCGGGCGCGGCGGCGATCAAGTTGGCGTCATGCGGAGAAAGGCACACAGAAGCGCAGTCAATGGCCGAGGTATCTTTCTGGAAGATGGGCATCGGCAAACCGGCGCCAGAGCGGATTTCAAAACGCTGAACGGCGAAGTTGCTGCCGGAGAGGTGCTTTGCAACCCACGGCCCGGGCGCATGTTTGGTTTCCATGACTGGCTCCATTGACTGGTTGATCCAACAAAACTCGGATGCACTCATCCGCTCCGCTGGTTGCCGTTGGGCGCGTAGGGGAGTGCATTCGTAGTGGTGTCGGAGAGGTGGCCCGGTCTCGCTGCTGGCGACAGACCGGGTTTACAGCATCAGATTGTCGACGTGCGCAGGGGTGGCCTACCGCTTTCGGCCGATGCGCGGTGACATCGACGGCCTACTGTCCGCTGCCTGTATGGGGATGGGCGTCGGCCTTCAGGCTTGCCGCGCCGCGCGAGGTGGATCAGTTCATCTATTTCATGATGGTCATCCTCCAGTGCGCGCCGTTGGCATCTTGGCGGGCGCTCGCCATTCTCAGTCTTAAAAAATGCAGATGACCGGAGCTGATCCCGGCATGACTATTAGCGGCCTTAGTGACACCGGAGTTTCACCGGGGCGAAGGTTTCAGCCGCATATTCTTGGACTCGCCGTGGCCATCTGGGCGCTTACTCACTCTACCGGCCACGATTCCCGCGATCCCCCAGGTCTTACACTTGCCCATCAGCCTGGGCATTCATCCGCATCGGGGTGTGATCTGCCTGTCCGGGCACTCAGGGTTTCGGCGCGACTTGGACGTGCACTCCGATCCGATTTCAGATCACACCCCGATGCGCTCTCATAGAGAGGATCGGTCAGTTAACGACAGGCTGTCGTAGAGCTGGTTGTTCAGGCGACGAGCCTCTGGGCCTTTTTCAAGGCTCGCTCAAAACTTTCGAAGTAGTAGGTCTTTTCTGGCTTGAACACGCCTCCGACGTAGAGCATCGTTGCCGCCGGATCGCGCTCAAGGACGCGGCCTCCAACGAAGCCGCGAGGGCGGCAATCAGCGATCAGGATTCCATCCTTCGGCAGACGCTCGCCGAAGCCGAGCACGGTAACTCCAGCCGCCTTGCATGCTTCGCGGCGCTCTATCTTGAGGGCAAGCAATCCATCGTCTCGGGTGTAGAGCTTCATCGTGTTGCCCTCCAGGGCGGTTGATTTCCCGTCTGGCCCTGTCGCCAAGGCCAGCCAGTGAAATCTGTTTTCCATTCCATGCTCGGCGCCACGGTTTCCCCACCTGGCCGGCGTCACACATTTCGTGTTCGGTGTTCTTCGCCGGCTGGCTTGCATGGTTTGGCGTCCTCCCATATGGGGAGTCCGGCAGGTTCCAGAGCCTGCATGGGGATCGAAATTTGTGTTTCGCGCTATGCCCGTTTCCGGGGATCGATCCGCGAAGATTCCTGACTGTTAAAGAGCGGCGGGTCTCTTGAGGCCCTTCGCAGAGGCTGTGTGTCGCTGCGATGGATCAAATATGTACCAATGGTTCACATTGAGTCAAGTACCAAAAGTACATATTTTTTCTCGCAGGCATGAAAAAGCCCGCTCAGTGGCGGGCTGCGGGTCAGATCGGGTAGGGCAGAAACAAGAAGCCCGGCGCTAGGCCGGGCTTAAAGATCAATGAGCGTGCCTATTACGCTCAGGCCTGAGCGTGCTGACCACATCAAGCACATGATCGAATGTTGGTACAGAGGTCAAACGCCTTGTCAAAATTCCGATCACTACGAACAAGGTTGTCCAAACAAACAACAATGACAGGCATACGACAGAGATCAATGGATTGCGCGCGATGTGAAAAAGCATGCAGCTTGCCATCACCTTCCGCTTGTCACTGTGCTTCGCGTCGGGTCCAGATTTGTCGAAAAGTGCGATGTAGGGGATTAGCACTATCGAAAAAATGACACTGACGGGTAAAAACCACCATTTCGTTGCCAGGAAATATGCGCCATACGCAGACGTTGCATCATTTTCTGAGGTGTCATCCCTTTCGATGAACTCGGTAACCACCTCTGACGCTCTCTCTCTCAAGCCGACAGATCTGAATCTGCATAAAGCCCAATACCCGACAGTCAGCGCTGCTAAAAAGCTCGCTACAGTCAAGTCCATCATTTTTTACCTCCGGCCTTTTTGCCCTTAGAAAGCTTCTTTTTCAAAGCCTTCTGCGGTTTCTCGTCCGCCGCACGCTCTGGTTTTCCAACTTTGCCCCACGTGTAGATAGCGTAAACGGGGCAGATGATAACCATCATCACACAGAAATGGCCCAAAATTTCCGATTTTGCATAGACCATTTCTAGCAGACTTTTGAGCGAGTCAATAGCCAATGACAAATCCTTCATTAAGGAACTGGCATCAGCACCTTCATCCTTGGAGGAACTCATCTGTAAGTCATCCTAGTGTATTTCTCAATTGTTTTCTGGATAAATGCATGCAGCTTATGTCAACAGTCTGAAACGCGATGCTCCCCAGCGGACCGCTACAGCATGCCGCCACGCCAGACGACGCGCCCGATGATCCGCACTTCGTTGATTTCGCCGTCTCGCAGCGCCTCATCTCCGTAGCGCGCTTTGTCCGGGTTGTCGCTGCGGATAATCCAGCCGCCGATATCCGACTTCACCAGGCGTTTGACGATCGTGCCTTTGGTAGCGCTCTGCATGGCGAAGATCTGTCCGTCTTTAGGTTCAATCTTCGACTCATCCACCAGCAGCACGTCGCCGTCGTTGATGGTCGGCTCCATGCTGTGGCCGTTCGCGTAAATGACGTCGAGGTGACGCTGGTTCAGGTTGTTCGCCCGCAGCCAGGACGATTTGAACGCCATGACGCCACGGATCTCAACGTGAGGGTTATCGTCGCCTTCGCCAGTCGAACCCTGAGCGGTGAGCTGTAGAACGCCGGTGTAATTCGGATCGTCCCTAAGTTCGAAACCCCTGGGCGCGATGCGCATGTCAGCAGAAGGGGGAGGCGAGCTCTCCACCATATCCCCGCGACCGTATTCAAGCCACTCGACGCGAACTCCGAGAGCGTTGGCCACAGCGAGCATCTTGGCGCCACCTGGCATGGACTCGCCATTCATCCACTTGCTAGTGGCCTTTGGTGTGACGCCAGCCATTTTCGCCAGACGAGCACCAGCGCCCCATTCGGGGATTCCTTTTTCGGCGAGTGCCTTCTTTAGGCGTGCCACGAACGCGGTACGCAAATCTTCTATTTGAACCATGGGTACATGGTTGCATGCGCTTGCATGTACTTTCAGTTCCGACATAATATGTACCGTAAGTTCATATTTAACTCGGAGGCCATATGCGGCCGCTCAAGAAATCGATTGATGACGCCGGTGGTGTTCCGTCTGTAGCTCTGGCTTGCGGCAAGACTCCGCGGGCTATCTACAAGTGGCTCGAGGCGGACGCGTTGCCGCGCACCGAGTACACCGGCGAAACCGACTACGCCAAGAAAATTGCCGATCTGGCTGCCAAGAAAGGCAAGCCATTCGACCCGGCCTGGCTGCTCGCCGAGGCCCATCCAAAGAAATCTGCTGCATAACCAATTTCAACAGCCAGGAGCATCGAAGCATGTACATGGATCCCAACCAAAAGCGCGCCATCCCGGTGAAGGTTCGATTTGAACCGGTGCTTGATCGGATTCTGCGTAAAGCCGCTACCAAAACCCGTATGCAGCACGCCACGTATCTCTACGAAATCATCGAGTGGGCTGTGGCCAATGGTGTGATCGAGGAACTGATGCAGGACAAACAAGAAGATATCGCGGGCTGAAGGGCCTATGGAGGCCTAAATGCATTTCGACATCGACAGGCTGTCGCCGGAGGCTCGACGACAGGTGTTGGCGCTTATGGAGGCCAACGGTTTGACCTTGGGTGAAAGCCTCAACCAGATCGTGGAAGGGGCAGTAGCTGAGGGAGCAACTTCAGCAGTAGGGCGGAGGAAGGCAAAAGTCCTCCAGTTGGTGGTGACCCCAATGAGGGCCTCTGGCAGGGACTCTTCAGGGTAATCCAGAGGGCCTCTGCCAAATTCGGGACGAAAAAAAGCCGGGATTGCAGCCCGGCTCTCTTAAACATCTCTGTGGGACGAATTATATGCACACCACAACATCAACAATCAATACCCCGGCCAGTGTCGCGACACAATTTGGAATCGGTGAAAACGTGTCGCGTGAAAAAATGAGCAGCTTCGACTTGCTCGACCTGGTCAACGCCGCTCGCAAGGAGTTTGGCGAAAGCGAGGTTCGTCGCAATGATTTCACCGCGCGGTGCCGCGACGAACTGGACGGCGAATACTACGAAACTTTCGTAGTAAGGAATCAGCGCGGCCCAGCCTCTGAGGCGTTGATGCTGACCAGGGATCATTGCCTTCTGATCTCAATGCGGGAATCGAAAGCAGTTCGCCGCTCGGTCGTTTCCAAGATAAATGCCCTGTCTCAGCCGCGCGAACTGTCCCGCATGGATCTAATTCAGCTCGCCTTTGAGGCTGAGCAGCAGCGCCTGCAGCTGACGATTCAGGTCGAAGCCCAGGCCTCGAAAATCCACTCCATGGAAAACCTATTCAAGGAGGGGATGACCCATACCCAGTTCTGCAAGGGCCTCAATGGGGTCAACGTCATGCAGGTGGGCAAATTCCTCGAGGGCCGCAGCTGGCTCTACAACGAGAGCAAATCCGGCCTGCGCTTCCGTGTGGCCTCGTACGCACGCGACAAGTACATGACCGAGCATCAGCACGAAGTCACTCCCCACGGCCGCGAGCCGTTCGTTTCCTTCACGCCGGTCCTGCTCAAGAAGGGCGCGGTGCGCCTCTACGACCTGTACCTGGCCGGCGAGCTGCCCATGAAGAAGACTTGGGACGGGCTTTTCACCCACGACAAAGCACTGAGGGCCGCGTAATGGCCGGGGACTGGATCAAAATGCGAATCGACCTTCAGACGCATCCGAAAGTTTTCCGCATGGTGTCCGCATTGAAAGCGGACAGACTTCGGATTATTGGCGGACTGCACATTGCGTGGAGCATCTTCGACACCCATTCCGATGACGGTGTGCTGCATGGTTACAGCGTCGATGCGATGGACGCGGTGGTGGGTTGGCCAGGCTTTACCCAGGCCATGATCGAGGTGGAATGGGCGTCCGTGCAGGAAGACGGGAGCCTTGTAATGCCTCGCTTTGACGAGCACAACGGAGCCAGTGCAAAGCGCCGGGCCAACGACAGCGAGCGCAAGCGTAACGACCGCAAAAACAACTATGTCCGCAATGTGTCCGCAAGCGATGCGGACAAAACGCGGACCAGAGAAGAGAAGAGAAGAGAAGAGAAGAAAGAGCAAGATCAAAAGCATGGTGCTGGCGCACCGGCGAAGTCTGGCAAATTCGATCCGCTCACTGCCAAGCCCGAGAACGTGTCCGAAAAGGTGTGGGCCGACTGGTGCCAGCACCGCAAGGAAATCCGCAAGCCGCTGACCGCCAAGAGCTGTGAGCAGCAGGCCAAGGCGTTGCTGGGCCATGCCGCACCTGATCAGGTGCTGGCCACCTCGATCTCGAACGGCTGGACCGGGATTTTCCCGGACAAGATCGCCAGCAACGTGCACCCGTTCCCGCAATCCCGGCACACCGGCTTCGCTGATCGTGATTACACCTCTGGGCTGAAAGTGCGAGAGGACGGCAGCTATGCGCTCTGAAAACGTTCTCGCCATGTCGTCAACCGCTCCCGCTCCACAGCAAACCACTGGCATTTGCGCAGATCACGGCCAATTCCCCCAAACCATCAACATGATCTTCGGCAAGGTGTTCAAGACCGGCTGCCCAGAGTGCATTCGGATCGCCAAGGAAGACGAGGCCGAGCGCGCGAAGATTCAAGAGCGCTACGAGCTGCACCTCAAGCTCGGCGCTGCGCTTATTCCGAAGCGCTTCACCAGCAAAACGCTCAATGGATACCAGGTCGAAACCCCCGGGCAGAAGGAAGCGCTGCGGGTGTGCCGAAAGTACGTGGCCAAGTTCGAGGAAATTTCCGAAACCGGCCGCTGCCTGCTGATGCTGGGCAAGCCAGGCACGGGCAAGACCCATTTGGGCGTAGCCATCGCCAACGAACTCATGCGCAAGACTGCTTCCACGGCCGTTTACCGGACGTTCGGTTCAATCCTGCATGAGATCCGCGCTACCTACCGCCAAGGCAGCGAGCGAACCGAAGGGCAGATCATCGCCGCAGTGGTGAGTCCATCCCTGCTGGTGCTCGATGAAATCGGCGTAAGCAAGGAGACGCCGAGCGATTTCGAGCTGACGACCTTGTTCGCAATCATCAACGGTCGTTACGAGCAGATGCGCCCTACGGTGATCATTTCAAACTTGGACGGGAAGGCATTGCCGTCAGCTATGGGTGAGCGCTGCGTCGACCGCCTGCGCGAGGGCGGCGTGATCGTGCTGCCCTTCGAGTGGGAATCTCAGCGTGGCAAGGAGGGTTTCTGACATGACCATTGACAAACAGAAACTCCAGTCCCTTCTGTGGAGCGAGGTAGCTGCCTGGAAGGCAGACTGCGCGGAGTGGAAGCGCAACACCGAGGCGCTGCAGGAATTCCTCGGGGAGAAGACCGTGGAGGAGGTGGCGCTGGAGCTGCTGGCCGAGAACGAGGTGCTGCGCGACGGTGCAAACTTCAGGGCGATTCAGTCCCTACGGCTGGATTGCGAGGCGCTGCGCAAAGATGCCGAGCGCTACCGGTGGCTTCAGCACGGTCACAGTGGTCACATCGAGGTCGTTGAGTGGATCGGCCCGCACGCTACGGGAATGACTGGCAAAGACCTCGATGCGCTCGTCGATAACGCGATGAGCAAGGCGGTGAAGCCATGACCGACAAGATCAGCGTCAACTGCCCGGCCAAGCTCTCCGAGGCGATCACCAAGCTCAGCGCGATGTTCCGCGACAAGAAGTTCGTCGTGGTGTCGCTGCGCCCGGGCAAGGACCGCACGCTCGACCAGAACCGGTTGTGGTTTGCGATGTACAAGCGGATCTCCGAGATGACCCAGATCGGCGATGAGGCCGACGCCCGCCGGTACTGCAAGCTACACGTTGGCGTGCAGATCCTGCTGAACGAGGATGCCGGGTTTCAGGCCGAGTGGTACCGGGTGATGCGTCACCTGCCGTACGAGACGAAGCTGGCCATGATGGGCGGCTGCCATCTGTTCGGGCCGGACGGTTTCCCGGTGACTAGCCTCTTCAGCCGCGCCCAGGGCATTGCCTACACCGACCGCATCGTCGCGCGATTCGCTCCAGAGGGCGTGTACTTCGATGATCTGCTGAGCCAGGAGGCCGCATGACGATCGAACGGAAGCAGCCCAAACCGAAGAAATGCCGCGTTGCTACCTGCAGGGCCTCATTCGTCCCATCGCGGATGGGGCAGGCGGTATGCAGCCCGGCATGCGCACTGATCGATGCGCCGAAGAATCAGGACAAGGCCCGCAAAGCCATCGCCCAGCTCGACCGCCGTGAGATCAAGGTACGCAAGGAGAAGCTGAAGAGCAGGGCGGATCACCTGCGCGAGGCCCAGGCCGCCGTGAACGAGTACGTCCGCCTGCGTGACGCGCACCTGCCGTGCATCAGCTGCGACTCTATGCCGAACGACAGCGACCTGATGACCGGCAGCCGCTGGGACGCTGGCCACTACCGATCTGTCGGCGCCTGCCCGGAGCTGCGCTTCGAGCCGCTGAACATCCACCGCCAGTGCGTGAAGTGCAACCGCAACCTGTCCGGCAATGCAGTCGAGTACCGGATCCGGCTGGTGCAGCGCATCGGCGCCGAAACCGTGGCCTGGCTTGAGGGGCCTCATGAGCCCCGCAAGTACACCGTGGAAGAAATCAAAACCATCAAGGCTGAGTACCGGGCCAAGACACGCGAACTGAAAAAGGGGCACGCAGCATGATCTACCACAACGTAATTTCGGCGGTCGTTCGTGCTTTGGCGGCCGAGACCATCAACAGCGCCGGCGGATGCAATGTCGAGCCCCGGGTGCAGGCCAGCAAGCTCAAGGGTGAGATATCCGGGAAGGATGCTGCGCTACTGGCTGACTGCATCGTCCACAAGCTTCTGCATGCCCAACTCGCCCCGCGGCACTGGAATGCCCTGGTGGCGAAGTACAGCACGCACCGTGGACGCAAGATCGATTCCATCGGCCGGTTGGTCGCCGTGGTGAAGACGCCGGCACCGCAGCGCTTCACTCAGCAGGCCGTTCTGGTTTGGGCGGTACCTCAACAGTTGAAGGGCATCCAGCGAGCGGTAATCCAGATCAAGGCGCCGCAGCACCGGGAGAACAAGGAAGCGGGGCAGTGGGATTGGCGCAACGCGGCTGCAGACGCTGACGTTGCCCGGGCCAATAAGCACGCGCGCGCCGTAGCAGAGGACAAGCCCGGTGAGATGATCGTTCTGGCCGATTCGAACTACGACATGACGAACTGGGATTCCCAAGGACTTACAGAGCGCACTTACCAGCGCTGGAACAAGGCCATCAAGGATGGCTTGGAGTCGCTTGTGAACGAGGCTCTGGTCGAGGCGCAACACATGCTTGAAGCAGTCGGAGTGCTGGAAAGCGAGGCGGCATGAAATAGTCTCTCAAAGGGCTTGCAATGTCATGTCGCCATGTCGCATTATTCACCCATCCTGTCATTCCTGCGCGTATCGAGGAGTGACAAACGAAACCCGGCCACCGCGCCGGGTTTTTTATTGCCTCGAATTCAACCTTCTGGAGGTGCGCGTGAAGCTGAAAGCCAAAAGCAATCTGCTGGAGCGCGCCAGAACGGCATGGGAGGCGGTCGCACGCCAAGTTGGCGAGACCGACTTCTCGCGCCATCCGCGCACCGGCGAGTATCTGCACCCCGGTGTCGCCTTGGGTTGGCGCATCCACAAAAAGAATCTGTAGTTTTACCTGTAGCCAGGACAGCCCTCGGGAAGGCCTGGACGTCGATAGCCGGATAGTGCGACGTACGGAAACAACGCCGGCAGCCCGCGCACCCTGACCTCACATTGCTTTCGGGATGGCGCGAGACTGGATCAGCGAGATCGATGCAAAGGGGCGTCGACGTTGAGAAGGCCTTTGGCGGACAGCGCGGAAAGACGCGCGCACCTATTCAGGGCCTCTGCATTCGCAGGGGCTTTTTCGTCTCTGGAGCATTCGATGCAAAGCCACGACTATGTGCCGGGTGTCTCCGGCTGGAAGGCAAACAAGCAAACCGGCGAGTACGAATTCAACTCCTGCACCCTTGGCAGTGCGAGCAAAGCGCCCGAGCGTCAGATGGTGTCGGTAGAGATCGCCAGCTACAGCAAGTACGACCTGCCCAAGAATGCCGCCAACCTGGTCCAGTTCATGGAGGCCGAACTGCAAAAGGTGCCGGAGGAATACCGGCACGCTGCGGAGTTTGAAGAGTTTGATGCGAGCTACGGCGATGAATCGTTCAGCTCGCACCTGTTCCTCAGCTACTCGCGCCTCGAAACCGAAGAGGAGCTGGCCGATCGCCTTGAGAAGGCGAAAAACGCCGGAACCCAGATCAAATACGAAGACGGAGTTACTTCCGTCTTTCATAACGGCGTTCTTCGGTACCGGCTTGGCAACATCGCCGCACCAGAGCCTGAGCACGGCTCTGCCGAGCATCCTGCGAAGCCTTTCATCGTTGTCGATGGTACGACCTACCTGAACGAGGCGTTCATCAAGGACAGCACGATCGCCCGCGCCAAGATCGCCAGTAATTGGTCGGTGAAGATGCAGGTCACGCAAGACGGTAAGTACGTCGCGGCTGGTATCGGCCTCGGTTTTCCCTCGCAGTTCCTGGTGAGCGCTGATCGCTATGTAATCAACCGTCCTGCTGAGCGTGACTCGCAGCTTGGTGATGCGTTGAAGGCGGGAGGTGTCAGCTCAATGCTCGACTCCATGGCCGCAAAGATAAGTGAGACCCGGCTCGGCAAGGATCTGTTGAGCGCGATCGAGGAAGTCAAAGTCAAGCAAGGTGCTGAGAATCGCGCCATTTCTGAACGGCTTGATGCATTGAAAGCAAGACTGGATCGCTTGGTGCTTGAACGCTATTCGGAGTTCACGAATCTTGACCTGGCACAGCGTCTGCTTGCAGACCGATTGGAAAGGCTGGAGAAAAACTCCAGCCTTTGAAGTCACGCGTTGGCCTTGGTCCATTCCGAGAGAGCCCATGCCTTGAGCTCCGCGACGGTCAACGAGTCAATATTGTCCGGAGCTTTCGGGTGAAACGTGGTTGTCGCTTGAGATGGCCCAATTACAGTGATTGCTGGCTGGCAGAGGCCGTGATTCAGATTGCCAAGTGTCACATGTACCAATTTCCATTTTTCGCTCATGAGTTTTCCTTTTTAGAGCTGAATCTTAAGTGGAATTTCGATAGTAGCTCTAATCACAGGCCCGCCACCATGCGGGCTTTTTCGTTTTCGGCTCCCCACACCCATTGCTCCGAGCTGGGAGTGCTGTTGGAGCTGATTCAATCTGCAGGTCACGGCCTGCCACATTCCTGACTCCCTGACGGGGAGGAACCGAGATGCCAAACATGCCAGACAAACCAGACACATGGGCGATAGCGCTTGCGTGGTTGAGCCAGCATTCGCCGATCCTCTATGCGGCTGCGCTGTCCTGCGCGATGGCCGTTTTGCGGATCACTTACGGTGGCGGAACCCGTCGCCAGATGCTGGTGGAAGGCGCCATCTGCGGCGGCCTGACCCTGACCATCATCAGCGGCCTGGACTTTTTCGGACTGCCTCAGAGCATGGCCACCTTTGCCGGCGGCTGGGTTGGCTTCCTGGGCGTGGAGAAGATCCGCAACATTGCGGATCGGGTGACTGACTTCAAGTTGCCGAGTCGGAAGGCCGAGTAAGTCGCGACACGTTTCGCGAATCAGCAAATTGTGTCGCGACACCGGAGTGAGCATGCCCAGCGTAACCAGACTGCACCACGCGATCCCAATGAGTCAGGACATCAACAAAGCTCTGACCGAGCTGGATAGCGCTATTGCCAAGGCCATCGACGTCGCCAAGGCTGCCGGCCTGCCTCAGGGCTTGATCGTCGCCGAGCTGCACGGGCACGCCCACGCACAGACCCACAACATGGTGAGCAAATGACGACCATAGCCTACAAAGACGGCGTGATCGCCTACGACTCTCGCCAGACGCGGGACGGGGCAATCGTTTCAGATGATTGCTCTAAGTGCGCGGTCGTTGATGGGGTCAGCTTCTTGCTGGCGGGTGCTGTGTGTGACGAGAAGGCCCTGATCGCGGCCTACTTCGGTACTTCCTCGCCAGTCCCCGTGGAATGCTCGGGCTATGTCGTCGATGGCGGCAAGCTGCTGATGGTCGGTCATGACGACAAGACGGGTATCTGGAAGCAGGAGCTCGACCCGTCCAACCCAGACGCCATTGGCAGTGGTGCCCCTTATGCCCTTGCTGCAATGGATATGGGTGCTAGCGCAGAGGGTGCAGTACGCGCTGCCATGAAGCGAGACATCTACACGGGCGGGAAGGTGCGAACACTGACCATCGCTCCTGCGAAAGACTAAGGATTCCCCATGACAACCAAGCAACCCGACTGGGAGGCGATCGAACGAGCCTACCGGGCCGGTTCGCTTTCCCTGCGTGCCATCGCTGATAAGTACGACACCAACGAAGGCACGATACGCAGCAGAGCAAAGAAGCATGGATGGTTGCGTGACCTCTCTGAGCAGGTACGCACCGCGACGAAAGGAAAGCTTTCACGCGAAGCTTCACGCAGTGACGTCACGCAGCGCGATGTGCGTGAAGATGCGCAGATTGTCGAGGAGGCAGCTACCGAGGCGGCGTCTGTGGTGCTGGCCCACCGTGCGGGTCTGGCGCAGTGGCGCTCGATCTCGAACAAGCTCCGCGATGCTCTCCAAGACATCAAAGTGACCGAAGACAACATCGGCGACTTCTCCCGATCGCTCAACGCAGGCGTGGACGCTCAGCTCAAGGTGATCAAGGGCGAACGCCAGGCCTACAACCTCGACACGGAAGAGGGCGACAAGACAGTCGACACCCTGGCCGCGATGATGGACGAATTATCGAAGGACGCCTGACATGAAGCCCGAGCACATGAAGCTGCTCCGGGACAAGCGTTGGCGGTTGAACAATCTCTACTTCATCACCGACAAGCAGGGCAAGAAAGTCCGCTTCCGGATGACGGACGAACAGATTGAATACTTCGACGGGATGCATACCCGGAACATCATCCTGAAGGCCCGGCAGCTTGGCTTCACCACTGAGTGCTGCATCATCCAGCTCGACGCCGCTCTGTTCGAGTCGGCCAAGTGCGCGCTGATCGCCCACACCCTGAACGACGCCAAGCGCCTGTTCAGGGAGAAGGTGAAGTACGCCTACGACAACCTGCCGAAAGAGATCCGAGCTGCCAATCCGGCGAGCAACGACGCTGCCGGCGAGCTGGTGTTCAGCAAAGGCGGTTCGCTTTACGTCAGCACGTCCTTCCGTGGCGGCACGCTGCGTTACCTGCACGTCTCCGAGTTCGGGAAGATCTGCGCCAAGTTTCCGCACAAGGCTCGCGAGATCGTCACCGGCGCCTTTGAGGCGGTGGCCACTGACTGCTTTGTCACGATCGAATCCACGGCAGAGGGCCGGGCCGGCTACTTCTTCGACTACTCACAGAGCGCCGAGAAGCAGCTTCTGTCTGGCACGCCGCTCGGCAAGCTGGATTGGAAGTTTTTCTTCTTCAGCTGGTGGAAGAACAAGGCCTACTGGCTCGATCCGGCCGAGGCGGTCATCCCGCAGCGCCTGACCGACTATTTCAACGAGTTGTTTGCCAAGCATGGCATCGATACAAACCCCGGCCAGCGAGCCTGGTACGCCGCCAAGGAGAAGACCCTCGGCGACGACATGAAGCGGGAATACCCGTCTCTACCGGCCGAAGCCTTCCAGCAGTCGATCGAGGGCGCCTACTACGCCCAGCAGTTCATCAAGCTGTATGCCGCTCAGCGCATCGGCGCGATACCGAACAACAGCCATCTGCCGGTGATGACCTTCTGGGACATCGGCGTCGGCGACTCCACGGCTATCTGGTTCGTGCGCCAGGTTGGCGAAGAGTTTCACGTCATCGATTACTACGAGAACTCAGGCGAGGGCCTGCGCCACTACATGAAGGTGCTCAAGGACAAGGGTTACACCTACTCCGAGCACTGGGGGCCGCACGACATCGAGAACCGCGAGTTCGGCAGCGATGCCAAGAGTCGCAAGGACATCGCCAAGGAGGGCTACGAGATCGACGGTGTGAAATACAGCCTGAAGTTCCAGGTTGTGCCGAAGACCGGCGTAGACACTGGTATTGAAGCGGCTCGGGAGATCCTGCCGCGCTGCGTGTTTGATGAATCCAAGTGCAGCGAAGGCATCACCCACCTTGAGGCATACCGCAAGGAGTGGGACGACAAACACGGCTGCTGGAAAGACAAGCCGCTGCATGACAGCACCTCGCACGGCGCTGACGCCTTCCGTTACTTCGCTGTCTCCATGACCAAGCGCAAGCCAGCACCAACTCAAACCCAAGACCTGAGAATTTGACCATGAGCAACGACGACCCGAGCATCAAGCTCCCGGCGGTAGACCGCATGCGAGAGTATTGGGCCATTGTCGATCCGCTGATGGGCGGGACTCAGGCCATGCGTGCGGTTGGCAAGACCTTGCTGCCTCAGTACCCGGCAGAAAAAGACGATACCTATGCCGAACGCTTGAAGCTATCCACGCTGCTCCCAGCCTACGCCGAGACGGTGGCCAGCAGCACTTCCCGCGTATTCGCGGAGCCTTTGCAGCTGGGCGAGGATGTGCCCGAGCCGATCAAGGTGCTCAGTACTGACATCGATCTGGGCGGCAATGATCTCAATTCGTGGTCGGTCGAGTGGTTCCGCGAGGCGCTGGCCAAGGGCTTGTGTCACGCGATGATCGAGCATCAGCCGACTCGCGATGCTGAAGGCAACAAGCTGTACAAGACCGTCGCCGAGGAACAAGCGGCCGGGGTTCGCCCTTACGCTGTGATCATCAAGCCGGGCCAGGTGCTCGGCTGGCGATTCGACGGCGGCAAACTGATGCAGGTTCGCTACATGGAGTCGGTCGAAGTCGCCGACGGTGATTTCGGCGTCAAGTGCGTGGATCAAATCCGCGTGCTGGAGCCGGGCAGCTGGCGCACCTACCGAAAGGCGGATAAGGGCGGGGCTTGGGAGAAGCAGGATCAAGGATCGACCAGTCTCGACTACATCCCATGGGTGACCTTCTACACAGGTCGAACCGGACCGATGACGGCTAAGCCGCCATTGCTGGAGCTGGCTCATCTGAACGTCAAGCACTGGCAGTCGCAGAGCGATCAGGACAACTTGCTGCACGTTGCCCGGGTTCCGCTACTGTTCGTGTTCACCGACAACGAAGAATTTCAACTGACCATCAGCTCGGCCAGCGCGACCCGCATGCCGAAGGATGGCAACGCCAAGTATGTCGAGCACACCGGGGCGGCAATCACCGCCGGCCGCGATTCGCTGAAAGATCTGGTTGATGACATGCGTATGGCTGGAGCGAAGCTGCTCCAGAAGGACAAGCAGGCCGTGAAGACGGCGGCACAGGCCAACGAGGAAGCGGCGCAGGAATTGTCACCGCTGGCTCGTCTGGCCGGCCAGTTCGCCGACTGCATCGCACAGTTGCTCCAGATCCTGTCTGATTACGGCAGCCTGGGTGATGGTGGTCACGTCGAAATGCGCGGCAACTTCGACAGCGATTTCGCTCCAGAAGTGTCCCTGCCGAACCTGATCAGCATGGCCAACTCCGGAAAGCTCAGCGACGAAGCTCTGTACTCCGAAATGCAGCGCCGTGGCGTCATCAGTGATGAACTGGATTGGGCGGCTGAATTTGCTCGCATCCAAACTCAACCTACAAAAGGCGTGAGCCTGGACGATTAACCCATGGGCAGCGACCAGATCAGCGACACGATCCGCAACGCGGTCCTGCTCGAAAGCCTCAAGTCCAGCGAGGTCGAGAAGTTCGCGCCATTCCTCAAGCGGATCGATCAATCGCTACGGGAGCAGCTTGGGAAGGCCGAGCTGACCGACTTCAAGCGCGCCCGCCTTGAGGGGATGCTCAAACAGGTGGATGAGGCGCTGGATGGCATCCTGACCGAGTACACCGACCAGATGCAGCTTGATCTTCCTGTCATTGCTTCATGGCAGGCTGGCGCAGAGGCGGCTTTGATTGCTGCTGCGCTGCCCAATTACACCTCGACCATCCCAGCGCTCTCCACACTCAAGACAGCGGCCTTCAAGTCGCCATTGGGCGTGAAGGGCGCGGACGGCGGCAAGCTGCTGACACCATTCATCGAGGATTGGAGCAAGTCCGAGCGAACACGGGTCATCGGTGCGATTCGCCAAGGATGGTTCGAGGGTAGGACCAACGCTGAGATCGTGCGCACGCTGCGCGGCACAAAGGATCTGAAGTACGCCGACGGCCTGCTGGCGATCACCGCGCGCAACGCCGATGCAGTAACGCGCACGGCCATCCAGCACGTTGCGGGGCAGGCGCGCAATCAGTTCGCCAAGCAGAACAGCGACATCCTGAAGGGCGTGAAGATCATCGCCACGCTGGATGGACGCACGACCGCTTATTGCCGGGCAGCTGACGGCACCGAGTACGCGCTGGATGAGGGGCCGCGGCCGCCGTTTCACGTCCGCTGCCGGACCAGCTTTATTCTGATCCTCAAGGATGCTCCTTCGCTGGGCACCCTGGCTGACCGTTCGAGCATGAACGGCCAGGTCAAGGCCGACACCTCCTATTACGAGTGGATCAAGACGCAGCCTGCCGCCTTTCAAGATACGGTCATCGGGAAGTCTCGGGCAAAACTGTTCCGCGATGGCGGCATGACGCCCGAGCAGTTTTCTGAACTTCAGATCGGCAACAACTTCAAGCCGCGCACGCTGGACCAGCTCCGGCAGATGGTGCCCGAGGCATTCGCTCGAGCCGGCCTGTAGCCATAAACCAAATCATTCAGCTCTGGCACACGCCGGGGCTTTTTATTGCCTGTCTGTTCGGATGAGCGGGGCGCACTGGGCCGGATGGCCTGCTAGGAGAAACAATGAAACTCAAGATCGTTGAAGTGGATGGCAAGCAATACGCGGAAGTCCTGGATGGGAAGCCCGTATTCATCGGTGACGACGGCAAGGACATCGCTTTCGATGCCGTTGGCACTCGCGACACCATCACCCGCCTGAACGCCGAAGCCAGGTCGCACCGTACTCGCGCCGAGACTGCCGAGGATCTGGTAAAGACCTTCGAAGGTATCGCCGACCCTGCTGCGGCCCGCAAGGCGCTGGAAACTGTCGCCAATCTCGATGCAAAAAAGCTGGTGGATGCCGGCGAAATCGAGCGCGTGAAGGCAGAAATCAGTAAGGGCTATCAGGCTCAGCTGGACGAAGCCAACGGCAAGTCGCAGACCCTGGAGCAGCAGCTGTATGCCGAGAAGATCGGCGGCAGTTTCTCTCGCTCCAAGTACATCACCGAAAAGATGGCTGTCCCGGCTGACATGGTGCAGGCCACCTTCGGCAGCAACTTCAAAATCGAGGAAGGCAAGGTCGTCGCCTATGACGCCCAGGGCCAGAAGATTTACAGCAAAGCCCGCCCGGGTGAGCTGGCCGACTTCAACGAGTCGCTTGAAACCCTTGTTTCTCAATACCCGCACCGCGACCACATCCTGAAGAGTTCCAACGCCAACGGCGGCGGCGCTCAGAACGGTGGTGGCGGCAACGCCCAAACCCCAAAAAAGCTCGCAGATTGCAAAACCGACGCCGAGAAAGTGGCGTGGGCTCAATCGCAGGCGCAATAAACTTCTGAGAGGGCTCTATGCCATTCGACCTTCAGGTATTCAACAAACAAACCTACTCCGCCATGACCGAGGTTGTGGATCAGCAGGTTCAGCTTTTCAACGCAGCCTCTGGCGGCACCTTGGTACTGGCTACTGGTCAGAATCAGGGTGACTTCTCGATGGACGCATCCTTCAAGCAAATCGCCGGCCTGGTCCGTCGCCGCAACGCCTATGGCACCGGCGCTGTGTCCGCCAAGCGGTTGGAGCACCTGCTGAACGTGTCCGTTAAGGTCGCGGCCGGCACTCCGCCGGTCGAGTTCGAAAAGCAGCAGTACACCTGGATTCTCCAGAACCCCGAACTGGCCGCCATCAAGATTGGCGAGCAGTTGGCCGTCGCCCAGGTGCAAGATCAGCTCAACGCCGGTATCCGCGCCCTGGTCGCCGCGACCTCGGGTAACGCTGCCGTCGTTCATGATGGTTCGGCTGCTGCGCCAACCTTCCGCGTCCTGAACAAAGGCGCAGCCAAGTTCGGCGACCGTGCTGGCTCCCTGCGCGCGTGGGTGCTGCACTCGACGACCCTGCACGAGCTGTACGACAACGCACTGACCAACGCTGAGCAACTGTTCTCCTACGGCACCGTGAACGTGATGCGTGACGCCTTCGGTCGCCTGTTCGTGGTGACCGACTCCGACGCGCTGATCAACCCTGGCGCAACCCCGACCTACAACACCCTCGGCCTGGTCGAAGGTGCGGCGATTGTTCAGCCAAACGGCGACTTTCATGCCGTTCTGCAGGACACCGTGGGCGGCGAGAACATCAAAACCACCTACCAGGCCGAGTGGACCTACAACGTTGGCGTTAAAGGCTACGCATGGGACACCGCCGCCGGCGGCAAGTCGCCTACCGACGTTGCGCTTGGCACCGCCACCAACTGGGACAAGGTGGCGACCTCCAACAAGGATACCGCTGGCGTCCTGGTCAAATCCCTGTAACCCACTGACAGGCGCCGGGTGCGCTCGGCGCCTTCGAGGTATTCATGATCAAGAAAAAAATTTTGTGGTTCGTTCCGGGGGTGGCCAGTGCCGATCAGAAGGCTCAAGCCCAAGCCGACGGCCTGAGCATTCGCAACCCGCTCGTTTATAGCGACGATGCTGGCCTCGAAGATTGCGATGGCGTGACAGGCATGGCGCCGAAGGCCTACGCCGAAAAGTTCGGCTTGATCGATGAGCCCGAAGGCCTGTCGTGGTCTGAAGGTGGCTTGCGTGACGACGGCCCGACAGTCGAGGAATTCGTGGCTGTCGGCTACTTGGCCGCCAATTACCCGCCAGCTGGCTACGCATCGCGCAGTTCCGCCGAAGAAATCGCCGCCGCTGTTCTTGCCCAGGCAGACAACGGCAAGATGAAGGTCGACGAGATCCGCGCTGCGCTGACCGAGCTTGGTGTTCAGTTCGACGCGAAGGCCAGCAAGCCGGACCTGGCTGCGTTGCTGGAAATGACACGCGAGACTGTCAAGGTCAAGGCTCTGCTTGCCGAGAAGGGTGTCGAGTTCGGCGAGGTCGCAAGCCTCGAAGATCTGAAAGCCCTGATTCCTGCGGAGTAACCCATGACCGACTTCATCACTGTTGCAGACGTCGACGAATTGCTGGGGTCGGGCTGGGCGGGTGCCGGTGATCCGGTTGTGTCTGTGATGCAGGCCAACGCCTGGTTGACCAGCAAGATTAAGCGTCCTGTTCCCGCCGAAGTACCGGCCGAGATCAAACAGGCCGGTGCCCAAGTTGCAAAGATTGCCTCGACGGGCGATCTGTACAAGGCCACCGACCGCGAGACGGTCAGCGAGACGGTATCGGCAACCTCCGGAACATCGGTCAGCGAGACCTACGTCCAAGGCTCTGTCGCGCTGTCCTCTGGCGAGAACTTCGCTCTGGCGCTGATCTACCCCTGGACCGCCGGCACCAACTCCATTCCGATGGTGAGGGGCTGAGCATGGGTCTACAGGAAAAGCTTCAGACCAAGCTGGCCAAGGCCTTCGATGGAAAACTGGCTGATGCCGTATCGGCATTCGCTGGCACATATCAGGGGGCGGGCGTCTATGACCCAGTCACCGAAGAGACAACGGCCGTTACCGTGACTTACACCGGTCGCGGTGTGCTGGCCAAGTATGAAACCCGGCGCATCGACAATATCAACATCCTGTCGGGCGACTTGCAGCTGGTCGCGCTGACCAACGAGGTCACAGACCGACCAGCCGAGGGTCACACGGTCACGGTAACCGACTTGGCCGACCGAACGAAGAGCGTCAGCTACTTGGTCAAGGGCGTGCAAGTAGATCCCGCATCCGCCACCTACCAGATACAGCTGAGGAGGTGACCTATGGCCCGAGGCAGAGGATGGAGCATTCCCCCGAGTCTTTTTATGGGGGCGGTAGAGCAGGACCTTTCGAAGAAGATCAGGACGATCGCGATTCAGTTGCTCAACGAGGTGACCATGCGGATGCCGGTTGATACCGGGCGCGCAAGGGCAAATACCATCGTGAGCATCGGCTCACCGGTTTATCAGGTGCTGGATAGCTACGACAAGGCGGGCGGGGCCACAATCATGGAGGGAGTCTCGCGTCTGAGCGGGCTTGAGCCGTACACGGTTGTTTATCTGCAAAACAACTTGCCCTACATCGAGCGCCTTGAAGATGGCTACTCGAAACAGGCACCGGTCGGCATGTTCGGCGCAGCATTCAATAGCGTGTCGAGGGCCAGCCAATGACCTTCGAGCAGATCCGCAGCATCGTCACCACGCGCATGACGCAATGGACCGGTATCCCGGCGGCTAGCGTTGATTATCCAAACCCGCCAAAGCCGTTCGATCCTGCCGGCAAGGAGATATGGGCCAGGCTGGCGGACGTGCCGGGCCTGTCCAGCGCGCCCGAGATCGGCCTGACGCCATGCGTTCGCAGAACTGGCGTCATCATCATTCAGTTGTTCGTCAAGACCTACACCGGCACGCTCGCCATCACCAAGGCGGCCGACACTCTCGTCCAACACTTCCAGTTCTTCAGCCAAGACGGTTTCGACTGTTTTGCTGTGTCGACCAATACCGTGGGCGTTGATGGTCTTGGCTGGTATCAGGTAAATATCCAGATTCCCTATCGAGCGATCTGATCGCTAGCGATTGGGTTCCAGCACTCAAAAACCAGCAAGCCAATCTATCCAGCCAACCCCGCCATGAGCGGGTTTTTTTATGCCCGCAGAAAGGAGACATACCCATGTCGTCAGGAGCAAAGGTCGCCACGGCCTATGTTGAAGAAGTAACCCAGGGCGTCACGCCCGCGACTGGCTGGAAAGAGCTGATCCGTACCTCGTTCGGTATCGGCCCAACCCAGAACACCGCAGAAAACAATGAAATTGGCTCGACTCGAATGAGTCAGGGCACCACCCCGACCACGGTTGATGTCGCCGGCGCGGTCGGCATGAAGTGGCGCTACGGCGGCGCGGTAGATGACTTCCTGGAGTCGTGCTTCGGCTCTCGTTGGACGGCTGACTCCCTGACCATGGGCAATCAGCGCATCAGCTACTCGATCGCCTCCTACGCGAGCGATGTGACGATTGCCTCGGTAGCTCGCGGCGCGCAAGTCGCTTCGATGGCCTTCACGTTCGGCACCGACAACGATGTCACCATTGACACCACGTTCTCGGCGATCGACTGGGCAGACAAGGCCGATGGCACGAACTTCTTCGCCACCCCAACCCCTGAGCCAGGCGGCCCGCGGTTCAACTTCAAAAACTTCACCGCACTGACCCTGGACGGCGTGGCCGCATCGGCCGCAAACGGCACTTGCATCAGCGCGATGTCGCTGACCTTCGACAACGCAGTCCAGACCCAGCGCTGCCTGGGGTCGGGTGATGCCTTCGCCGGCAACATCATCCCTACGACCTTTAGCGCGTCTGGTAGCGTCACTGTGGCCTGGTCTGCCGCGTCATACGCCCTGTACCGCAAGCAGCGTACCGGCGAATCGGTAGCCATGAGTTTCACGCTGGAAAACGCAGATGGCGCCTATACGGTGACGCTGCCCGAAATGGAAGCGGTAGGCAGTTGGCCGGACGGTGGCGCGACCGACATCATTGAAGTCGAGCTGGCTGTTTCAGCCCGTCGCATCCCGCCGACGATCACTCGCGTACCGGCTGTTACGCCTTAACCATTTATCGTTCCGGGACCTGCAAAGGTCTCGGCGCGGGGGCACAGAATGACCTTTATTTTGAAGAAAAAAGACCCGCTTGATGTGGTGTCAACTCGCTGGATTGAGCCAGCTCCAGGCCTTCGCCTGCAGATCGGATCGTCAGCTCGCCCGGGTTACACCAGCGACTTCCGCCAAATTCAGCGTCACCTTGAGTTCGCTTCGCGCCAGATGGGCGTTGGCACTGAAGAGTTCGACATCCTCAAGAAGTCCTCGGTCGAAATTCCAGACCCAGACATTCTTTTCGTTGAGCTGGCATGCAAACACCTGATCCTCGATTGGGAGGGCGTTGCAGAGGCAGAAGATCCAGACGCACCTGCGCCGTATACCCCGGAGCGCGGCGTTGTTTTGATCGAGCAGATGCCAGAGGTTTACTTCCTCGCGCTGAATGCTGCCAACGACATCGCCCTACGTCACAAGGAGCAGGTCGCCGAAACAGTGGAAAAGCCCTTGCCGCCTACCGCTGGGCAGCCGAGTGGGCGGGCCCGGAAAACGAGCGCAAAAGAGAAGTCCACGAAAAACTGAGGGTTTACATCCCTGAGCCGCCAGAGCTGGACGGTCCAACCACCGATATGCTGGAAGCCTATTACGTGATCAGTCGGGGCCGGCAGTATGTCGGCATGAACGGTGTTCCAGCACCTCTCTCTGTTCGGGATCTGAGTGATTACCTGGCAGCCTACGGTGAGCGATATTCCCGTGAAGAGTTTGACGCAGTGATATTCGCCCTTGATGACGATTTCCGCAAAAGATGGGCAGAGCAACAGGAAAGCTCAATGACCAAGTGATCTCGGGTGCTCGGCTTGTGATGAATATTAACCACAGCGCGGGACATCCCGCAGGAGCAAAAATGAACACATTCACGCCTGCGGGAGCCGAGTCCGAAATGGTCTCAGTTACGTGTGGTATTTGCGCCACGGAATCTGCGAAGGGTGAAGTCCTGCAAGGAGTTTGGCCAGATCTTGCCGACCGTGATACCGGAAGGTTCCCCGCGAATCTTGTGACGCCAGAACAACGGGCACTCCTGGAAAGTACGGCTGGAACGATTCGC
The DNA here is from genome assembly GCF_021018765.1 of Pseudomonas fitomaticsae. GTDB lineage: Bacteria > Pseudomonadota > Gammaproteobacteria > Pseudomonadales > Pseudomonadaceae > Aquipseudomonas > Aquipseudomonas fitomaticsae. The sequence goes on from NZ_CP075567.1 coordinate 2,514,655, forward strand.
GGATCGGCTGCGCTGCGCTAGATGAAGACGTGTAGTGGTGCTTTACGATAACGACGGCAAACGTGACGCCCCTATGAGTAATTAGGGCTCCCTCAAAGCTGCTCATTCTGACCTCCGGGTCATAAGCGCGCCGAAATTGGCACTGTCCCAGTCCTTGGGTTTGCAGGCAAAGAACTGGGGTTATCCGTTGCATGAGGGCAAGAGGCTACTATCGGAGGTAGGCGGGGCGTTACTGGGGATTCGTACAGCGGAATTGCGGTAGCTGCCGTACAATGACAAAACTTATATTAAGGACGATCCACGTGACCTACATCGCGACACTTATCCCTATTTTGATTCTCGCATTGTCGATTGGCCTGGGATTCTCCAAAGAAAACTGGTTCATTGAGTTCGGCTTGGCAATTGTTGTGATCTCGGCCACAACTTCAATGATTTTGGCCTTTCTGGGTGGCCGAAAGGCATCCCAAGCCGAGAAGGTCTCCTACGAGTCTTACGCCCCAGTAATCGATGAAAAAGTCTCACACTCTTTCAAATTTGTAGCAGGTATGTACGGGGTGGACCCGCGGAACCCTCTCAAGAATATTGAAGATAAAGTTGATGAGCTCAGGAAGGTAGCCGCTGCAGACGAGAAGAACTTTCGTGACCAAATGATGCTCGCCAACTACCGCATCGATATTTGCTTGGCACAGATGCGCTATCACGAAGACGTGACACTTCCGAAAATCCTTGGGCAGGGGGCTGGGGCAATCATCATTGCCGGAGTGCTCACTATCATCGGATCTGTTTATCTTGCCGTGCCTGCCGGCGCATATCAGGTTTTCGCTGGGGTGGCTGGCACTATACGGGCATGGCTGCCGGCGCTGTAGGTCGTGAGCTTGGTTGGCGACGAATAGCGATTTTGTCGAGAGCCTCGACTTGGTGCTAGATTCCTCTTTCAAACAGGGAGGGGTGTCTTTGAAAAGACAAATAGCATTTGGGTTGGTGTTCTTGCTGCTAGCAGGCTGTGAAACCACTCGCGTTTCGCCTGAGAAGGCTGTGCAGGTTCCAGCAGACGATGTTTTCGCCTTTGGGAAGCCAAACTCAGCCAGTGATGCGCGTATCGTCTTCACTCAAGATGCAGGCGCTATGAGCTGCTTCGGTGCTGGTATGCAGGTTTTTCTTAACGAAAGGCTGGCAGCTGAAACGAGCAGTGGGAAATCAGTGTGGCTGTACCATAAGCCCGGTCCGGTTCAACTGAGCATCAAAAACAATGCTGCATGCGCTGGCGGAGATCTGCGAGGAATGTTGCTCGATCTGAAGCCTGGTTACTCTTATTCAGTTCGCGGATATCGCGGAATGTGGGATAAGGCTGAGCCATTACTAACATCACCAGAGCCCTACAAATACAAGTAGAGAGGCATGAAACGATTACTCGGGGCATCGCTAGCATTAATGTGCATTGCTTTATCAACCCATGCGGACGACAGTTCGTGCTAGCGAGTGTCGGCGCTCGCCCGGAAAGGCTATGACGGCGCGCCAGAGCGGTCAGTTGCTTGAGGATCAGCTCGAAAAGATCGGCGATGGCAGCAAATTTGCGCGATCTATGATCCTCAAAGCCTACGAGCGACCGGTAGCAATAGTCGACAGCATCAAGACTGAAGCGGTCAATGAATTCAGAAACGATGCGTTTCGTCAGTGCCTAGATGCCAACGGATAGATAAACCGATCACAAGCCCCGTTACGACGGCGCTTTGGCGCTTCCTGCGGATGGTGGTAGATTGATGCCATCAAACAGGGAGGGGTTATGCAGGTACTCATCGTTATTCTTCTCGCCATTATCGCTATAGCTGTGGCCCCGTGGGTCATCGGCGTTTTTGCTCTAGCGGCCGGCACTTATGTGGTAGCGCTGGCAATTGCGGCGGCTCTCGCTATTACCCTGCTTTTATCGGTTTTTATATGGAGCTGGGCTTCAAAACTTCGCTCTAAGGCCAAGGAAAAGCAGCTCATCGAGAAGTATCGGGTTGATCTTGAACGTACAGCGGCCGAGCTTGCAATCAGTTCTCAGCATGCGAGACAAAGGGCTGAGGTCAGGGCAAAAGAAGCCGCTCTTGAGGCTGAGAGAAAGGAGCAGGAAAGAGTTAGACGACTAGTTTTGTGTCCGCACTGCTCAAGCAAAATAGCGAAAGGGAGCATGTTTTGCCCTGTGTGCGGCAAGCAACCGCTTAGCGCGAGTCCTGTTAGATCTGTGCAACGCAAAGAATAGAGACGCCCGCACTACGTATCGACTCATTTAAGCCCGCCATGAGCGGGTTTTTTTATGCCCGGAGAAAGGCCATGACCCAGCAATCCAGCCGCCTGGATATCATCATAGATTCGCGGCAGGCACAGCGTAATGGTGAGCAGCTTCGTATTACCCTGAACAACCTTGTTGTGGTTGGTGATCAGGCTGCCAACTCCATGTCTGGAGCTGGCTCGGCGGCTCGCGCTGCCGGTACTGCCTTTGCTGCTCTTGGGGCTGGGCGGGTTGTGAGCGAAATCATCCGCTTGACCGATGCTTTCAAGTCCATGCAGGGCTCCTTGGCCCTAGTAAGTTCGTCGACTTCGGTAGCGAGCGATTCATTCCAAAAGCTGCTGACGATGGCGAACAACACCGGCAGCTCTCTGGAGTCGACCGTCAGTCTGTTCACTAGACTGTCAAATGCCACCCGAGGCGCCGGCTACACCACCGAGCAGTTGCTTGGCGTAACCGATGCCATCAACAAGGCGTTCGTAATTTCCGGCGCCACCATGCAGGAGGCTTCGAACGCCGCGATTCAGCTATCCCAGGGCTTGGCTTCTGGCACGCTTCGCGGCGAGGAACTGAACTCTGTTATGGAGCAGGGGCCACGCATCACCCGTGCGCTGGCAGAGTACCTGGGCGTAACTAACGGCCAGATTCGCCAGATGGCTGCTGACGGCAAGATCACTGCTGAGGTTGTTACCAATGCGCTTCTCAAGTCTCTGACTTCGCTGAACTCGGAGCTTGATCGCATGCCGCGCCGGTTCGAGCAGGCATCGACCGCACTGAAAAACAACTTCCTTGCTGCTGTCGGTCAGATCGACATTAATCCTTTGATAAGTTCCGTCGATGCTCTTGCAACGTCGCTGACCAAGCCCGAGGTTATTAACGGTATTCAGGCAATTGCTACCGGCCTGGGCAATGTTGTAGCGGTCGGAGGGGACGGCCTGAAAGCAGTAGTCACCAATACTGACGCACTTATGGCGATCACTGGCGCCTACGCGACAAAAGTCGGTGTTGGCCTGGTTGGCTCGCTTGCGTTGGCAACAAAGGCGCGCATCGATGGGTTGGCGGCTACTCAGGCTCAAATCATTGCCGAGCGGCAGGCGACGGTTTCAGCTTCGACCGAAGCCGTAGCTATTCAGAGTGTGGCCGTCGCTTCGTCTGAGGCGGCGCTGGCGCGGGCTATTTACGCGCGCAGCGAGGCTATGGCGACAGCGCAGACTGAAATTTCGAACGTCAAGCAATTGAAGGCAGTGGCTGCACAACTGGCCGCCGATCGCCAGCTTGAAGTTCAGCGTATGCAAGCGCAAATCAACAATACCGGACTTGCGGCTTCGCACACCCGATTGGCCGAAATTCGCACCTCCGAAGCGGCGATCACATCCCAGCTAACCGCCGCAGAGGGGCGCTTGGCAGTAGCTCGACAGGCTGAACTGGCTACGGGCGCGGTAGTTGGACAGCAGACGGTTGCGCTGAACGCTGCGCGCACTGAAGGCGCAGTACTTCTTGCAGCACAGACGGCGGCTCAGAACGCGCTTAATGTTGCGGAGTCGCGAGGCGCGATAGCTCGCTCGGCTGGAGCGGCTGCCATGGCGGCACTGGGCGGGCCGATGGGACTGGTCACGCTTGGTCTTGCGGCATTGGCCGGCGGGGCGATCTACCTCGCCTCCAGCAACGATACTGCGACGAAATCGTTAATAGACCAAGGCTTGGCGCTGGAAGATCAGATCGAAAAATTCAAACGACTGAACGCAGAGCAGAAGCAATTCCAGGCCTCCAGTTGGATGCGTGACCAGAAGAAAGAGGCTGAGGAGGCGGCCGATGCCCTTGAGTCGTATAAGAACACGGCAATAACCGGTCTATCCCTTACAGGCGAGTCGGCTGGCGTATCAATGCGTCAATTCAAAAGCTTGTTCGAGGAGGTCGGAAATGGCCAGAAGCCGCTAGCCGATCTGACCACCTGGCTTGGCAATAACACCAAGCTGTCCGCCGAATACAAAACGCAACTGATCGGCTTGGCCAATACCTACTCCACTAGCAACGAGGCATCTCAGCGCTATGGAGAACTGCTGGATCGTAGTAAGAACTCAGCTGATTCAGCCGCTGCTGCGACATCCGGCTTGGCGAAATCTCAGGCCGCCGTGGGCGCTTCGACAGAAAGCAATGCACAAGCTTGGGCAAAATACATTGAGCAACTGACCAAGACCCGCGACCTGGTTGGCGCGAACGCGGCGGCTGAGGCGGCGTACACCGCCATAAAGATGGGGGCCAGCGAATCGCAACAGGCTCAGGCCAAAGCCATCGCAAGCCAGACCGATCTGCTCAACAAGTACCAGGACGCGGTAAGGGAGAACAACAAGGTCGAGCAGGAGCGCCTGAAGGTTCTGCTAGTGGCGAGTTACACCGCCATGCAGGCAGCTGAGGATGCGGCTACTGCGCAGAAGAAGGCTCTGGACGATACGGCGAAAGCAGCTGAAGAAAGTGCGACCCGGCAAGTCAATGCGATGCAGCGGATTATCAACAAGTCGGTCAATCTGACCGCAGGGAAAAATCTACTGCTGGTTGATCAGCAGAAGCAGAATCTCAGCGGCTACGGGCTACTGACCAATGGTGGCACTGCGCCGGCCGCACCCTTGACGCCGAGAAAAACGCCTCAGCAATTGGCAGATGAGGCAACAGCACAAGTTATTACTGGCACCACGCCAAACAAGCCAACTAAGACACCAAAAGGTCCGAGCGAAAAAGGTGAGATGAGCGCCGCAATGAGCGCCTTCGATGCCCTCTACAAAAAGGCAGACCCGGCAGCACAGGCTGTTCGAGATCTGACTGAGGCACAGGAGAAGCTGCAGCTTGCCCTTTCGAAGGGGAAGATCACGCAGGAGCAATATGGTATTGCGCTTGGTCAGGCATCAAAGGATTACGCCGCAGTTATTGAAAAAAGTGGCGAGCTGAGCCAGGCCGAGCAGTATCGACTGCAGATCCAGAAGCAACTCCAAACCCAGCAGGAAGCTGCTAACCAAGCAGCCGCTGCTATTGGGCAGGGTACCGAGGAGGCACAACGAGCCTCGGAGCGACTGAAGCTTGAAAGCGATCACAACGACCGAATCCTTGATCTGCGTACCAAGCTTGCCAGGGCGTCAACTGACCAGCAGCGCAAGGATTTACAGGATCAGATCAATATCACCGAGGAGCTATTCCCGCAGCAGGTCGCAATCATGGTGAATGGCTGGGCCAAAGTGGATAAGGCTCAGGCCGACTGGTCGAACGGTGCAAGGTCGGCATTTCAGAACTATGCCGAGCAAGCTGCTGATGTGGCCGGCCAAAGCAAATCGCTATTCACCAATGCCTTCAGCAACATGGAAGACTCGATCGTAAATTTCGTGAAAACCGGGAAGCTGTCGTTCAAGGATCTGGCTGACGGCATCATTGCTGATCTGATCCGCATCCAGGTGCGCCAGGCGGCGGTGGGCATCTTCAGTACGCTGTTCAGCGGTTTCGCCGGGGCTGGCGCCTCGTCGGCGGCGAGTAACGGCTTCGCCGCTGGATCGTCTGCTGCAACTTCCTCGAGCCTCGGCGCATCGGCGGCGGGGTACAGCTCGAAGTTCGGCTTCTCCGACGGCGGATACACTGGAGATGGCGGAAGGTACGAACCCAAAGGAGTAGTTCATGGTGGCGAGTTCGTGGTCCGCAAGGACGTGGTTTCGCAGCCTGGAACTCGGGAATTCCTTGAGCGCATGAACGCATCAAGCAAAGGATACGCTGACGGCGGATTTGTAGGGTCAGCATCGAGCGCCAAGGATTACGGTGCAGCGTCAGGACCCGCCACACCCGGCACCGGCGTTGTCATTGAGCAAAGCTTTAGCTTTCAAGGTGCGCCCGACGAAGCAACCATAAACATGGTCAGGGAGGCCGCTATGCAGGGAGCGAAGGGCGGATACGAGATGGTCGTGCGCGACCTGAAAATGAATGGAACCATCCGCCAGCTGATCGCGCGGCGCTAAGCAATTTAAGGAGTACTGCATGGCTCTCACGTGGCCGGCTTCGTTGCGCCCGTCAGAAATGACGTGGGGCATCGTCAATAACAGCAGGGCGTTCACTTCGACATTGTCGAACGCCCAGCAAATCATCGGCTATCCGGGCGCCTACTGGCAGTGCACGCTGACCTTCGGATTGCTCACCAGAGCCCAGGAGCGCGAGTTGTCGGCGTTCCTGGGGCGGCTGGATGGGATGTTCGGTACGTTCAACCTTCCAGCCTTTACCCGGCTCCGGACGAACAGCATCGGCGCTCTGACGGTGGTTACTGGCACCGCTCAGGCGCGGTCGATTGTCATCGGCGGCGCAACGGCGAATGCGCCTGCTTTCAGCATTGGTGACTACATCACCATCGCCGGCGAGATGTTCGAGGTCACTGATCCGGCCTCAGCAAATGCGCAGGGTAGGGTGACCGTGCTGCTCAACAAGCGGATACGCAAGACGCTCGCGGCCGGTGCAGCTGTCGAGTACCTGAACCCTTACTCGGAAATGCGCATGACCTCCGATACCTGGGCAATGTCGATCAAGCCGGTCGTTTCCAACGGCTCATATCAATTCAGGGAGGCCTTCTGATGCCCTCAGCATTTCCGTTCAGCCAAAACGTGGTGAACATCATCGCCACCGGCCGATTCATGCCGGTGTACGCCGTGCAGCTCGACTTCGTCGACGGCATGGTCTTCGCGCACACCGGCACTGGTGACCTGGTGGTCGATGGCATCACCTATCAGGGGGTGGGCAACTTCGGCCAGGTCAGCCAGTCGCAGGAAAGCGACAACTCCGGCTCGCCTATGTCAGTCGAGCTCACTCTCAGCGGCCTGGATGCCTACATCCTCTCAGAGACGAACGTGCGTGGCTGTCGCGGCCGAATGGCCAAGGTCATGTTCGTGGTGTTCGATGAAGCCGGCAACTACGCGGCTGACATCCTGTTTTCCGGCCGGATGGATGCGGCCAAGTTCTCGTTCGCCGGCAACGGCCAGGACGGCAACAGCATCACCGTCCCCGTGGTTGATCGGATGGCCGAGTGGAGCCGTACCGGTACCGAGCGCTTCACCGACGAAAACCACCGCGCGCGCCACGACGGCGACCGGTTCTTCTACGCCATCGCCCAGATGTCCGAGTGGCCCATCTACTGGGGCTCGAAGAAGGACGCACCCACATTCACCTATGGAAGTTAGCCATGCGCTACCGAGACTGGACAACTCGTCTGAACGACGTGATCAAGGCCGCCCAAGAGCGGCCTTTTTCATGGGGCGAATTTGACTGCTGTCTGTTCGCTGCTGACTGCACGGCGGCGATTTGTGGCGTCGATCCGGCCGAGAACTATCGCGGCAAATATACGACCGAGACTGGTGCCAAGCGTCAGCTGAAGAAGCAACACGGCAGCCTTGAGGCTGCGTGGGATGCGCATTTCGCGCGCGTCCCGCTGGCCTTCATTCAGCGAGGTGACGTGGTGCTGTACGACGCCCCCGGCGGCCGGAGCATGGCTGTTTTCTGGGCTGGCGATTATTGGGCAACAACCGACGACGGCGCAGCCCGTGTCATTTGCGAGCCAATGGCCGCGTGGAGGGTTGAATGAGCGGCGGCGTCAGAAAACTTGCCTCGGTTGTGGTCGGTGCAGTTGTTGGTTTTGCCCAGGGTGGCCCGTGGGGCGCGGTAGCTGGCGCTGCGCTGGCCTTCTACGCATCGGAGCAGCAGGAAAAGCTCAACACCAAGTCGCCACTGCGCGACAACGAGCCTTCGGCGCAGACCGTGCGGTCGTCGAAGGCGCCCGTTCGCTTCATCCTTGGCCGCGTTTCCACCGGCGGCGTGCTGGTCTGGGCTCAGGAGCAGGTAGGTGCGCAGGGGGAGGGCGAATGGCTTCACCTGGTGTACGTGTTGTGCGAAGGCCCTATAACTGCACTTGAAAACATCTACCTTGGCGAAGAGGAGATCAGTTCGTTCGGCGCATCCGCGACCTATGAGCTGGTGGTCAACCCAACTCAGGTGAACGCCTTCCTGAAGGCTAATTGCCCAGACTGGAAGGACAGCCAGATCGGCCGAGGCTTGTCCTTTGTTCGGGTTTCGCTGCAGTACAGCGCGGAAAAATTTCCGTCGGGTATCCCTGACACCCGTTTCGTGGTACGCGGTCGGAACGACATCTACGACCCGCGCACCGGCACCGCCGTTTACAGTGCCAATACCGCACTGCACCTGCTCTGGTTCCTGCGTGCCCGCTGCGGCGTGCCGGACGACGAGATTGTGTTCGAGACGTTCGCCAGCGCGGCAAACGTGAGCGACGAAGCTCTGACCAATGCTGACGGTTCCACCAGCCAGCGCTATCGTACTGGTTGCGTGATTGGCGCGGACGAGCAGCGCACCGGCGTGCTGCAGAAGCTGGAAGCGGCTTGCGGTGGCCACCTGATCCGTGTCGGCGGCCGCTGGATGCTTCAGGCGGGCGCTTACTACGGACCGTACGATTTCGAGATCACGGAGGACATGGTGATCGGCACGGTCACCGGCAGCACTGAGCCGACCAACGACTCGGCAATCAATACGGTGCGGGGCACGTTCATTGATCCGTCGCAGTCTTGGACGGAAACCGACTACCCGGAGGTCAGTGTCGCGGAGTGGATCGTAGAGGACGGCGGCGAGGCGGCAGAAACGCTGACCTATTCCTACGTCACCGATCCGTATCAGGCTCAGCGTCTTGCGAACATGGAGTTGCGCCGTCGGCGCGCTGGCGGTGCGATCAGCATTCCGATGAACTTCGCCGGCTACAACTGCCGGCCGGGTCGCGTGGTGCGGGTCAACTTGCCGTCGCTGAACATCCTGGGCGAGTTCATCGTTTCGGATTGGTCCATGGGCGACAGCGAAGGCTGCAACGTCCAGGTCAAGCAATACGAGGCGGCGATCTTCGATGACGCCGTAGGCCAGCCATACAACCCGATCGGCTTTATCAACCTGCCGGCCGGCGGTCTCGGTACGCCGAGCGCGCTGACGTGGACGCAGGACACCACGGCGGAGGTAACGCAGGGCGTCCTGTCTTGGCTTCCACCTACGGGCATCGTGAAGGAATACATCGTCATCGTCCGCCAAGGTTCGACGGCGATTCAGTCGCACAACGTGCCGGCCACTTCGACGGAGATCGCCATAAACGGTCTTCCGTCTGGCAACTACACAATGAGTGTGGCCGCAGTCGGGCCAATGGCGCGTTCCGGTGAGGCGACGATCACCGTCAGCATCAACGGGCCGCCCATTCCAGAAAGTTGCGTGGTTCAGTCCTCGATCGACAACATCGTGCTGATCCCGAGCAACTCGCAAAACGGTTTGAACGGCGGCACCTACGAGTACTTCTTCAGTACCTCGCCGACGGCAACGTCAGCGGATGCCGAATATCTCGGTCAAGGCCTGACATTCACCCACACGGGGCTCGGCTTCTGGACCAACTACTACTACTTCATCCGCTCATCGAACGCCTATGGAAAAAGCGCTTTCCTGTATGTGCCGGCTCAGACTTCGAATGACGTATCTGCCTATCTCGCGGCATTGGCCGGCAAAATTGGTCGCACAGAACTTGGGCAGGACATCCTTGATGAAATCGACAAAATTCCTGGGCTTCAGGATCAAATCGACGCACTGGACGGGCTGAAGACTTACAACCCGGAAGACACCTACGAGGAATACGACCTTGTTGTGGTCGGCAAGCGGATCTACCAGGCCACCGGCCCGGTACCGACCGATACGCCGCCACCGAATCCCGCCTACTGGCTGGACGTTGGCGAGACGGTTCAGACGGCAAACGGCCTTGCTCAACAGGTAGCGACCAACACCGCCGAGATCACGGAGCTCGACGGCGTGGTCACTGCCCAAGCGACTGCGGTTCAGGCTCTGCGCGCCTCATGGCGCGAGGATGACGGGGAGGGCGATCTGAGCGGTGCGCTGAAGGAGTGGGGCAGTACGGCAGCGATAGCGAGCGAGGACAGGGTTCGCTCATCGGAAAACATGGCAACCGCCAGATCCGTGAAGACCTTGACGGCGGAAGTTGGTGAAAACTCTGCGTCGGTAACCGAACTGCGCCAAGTGGTTGCCACAGACAAAGAGGCCACCGCTCAGGCAATCACCCAGGTCAACGTAAAGGTCGGTGAGAACACCGCCGCCATTCAAGAGACCTCGACTGCCTACGCCGACACCAGCGGCAAGTTGTCGACCATGTGGTCTGTGAAAATGCAGGTCGCGGCGGATGGGAAGTACATTGCTGCCGGTATCGGCCTCGGTATCGAGAACACCGGCGCCGGCCTGCAGAGCCAGTTCCTGGTTGCTGCGGATCGATTCGCCATTGTGAACAGCATCGCCGGCGGAGCAATTGCTGTGCCGTTCGCGGTTGAGGGCGGCCAAGTCTTCATCAACACATTGCTCGTGAAGGATGGATCGATTGGTAACGCAAAGATCGGCTCGTTCATCCAATCGGACAACTACATTGCTGGAACACTGGGTTGGCGTCTGGATAAGGCAGGAAATTTGGAATTCAACGGCCCAGCGCCAGGTGGTGGCAGGCTGACTATGACCAATCGCGCCATTAAGGTTTTTGACCAGAATGGCGTGAAGCGGGTACAGCTGGGGGATCTCGACGCATGACTTATGGAGTTCACGTCTTCGACGAAAATGGTCAGCTCATCATGAACACCAACAGCTTTACCTACCAAGTTCTCTGGCAAGGAGTGCTTGATTTCAGCACGTCAGCCTCAAGCCAAACTGTGATAATTCCTGGATTCAATCCGGCTACCTGCGTGTTCATGATGATTCCGACAAGGGTGCAGGATGTTCAATCCTCGGAAGCTGACGGGTCTGGAAATCAGAAGTCCTACCCCTACGTCACTACCGCCGCAGGGCAGGTCGTCGTCACACCATATAACCCGTCTTCAACAACAGGCTCGACTGCCTCAAGGGTCATTGCCAAGGGTTACGCTGTGAGGTTTGCATGAGTGGTTATGGCTTTCAAAGCATCAATGACAACGCGTTCGTGCAGATTGATTCTGATGCTCCCCGGCTTTGTTTGCTCACCAAGGGAACCTATTCAGGCGTAACTTCTGCAACCGGGGTGTTTGCTCGGGCGGTGACAAGCGTGGATCCACCGATCGTCTTCATCCGGCCGGATGTTTCCGGTGGGATTCAGGTGCCGATTTCGGTCTGGTTCACCGGCGGTGCGGGTAACTGGACCGGTTTCACGATGCTGGCTTCGAACGTCAACAGCACGCTGAGCGGTCAGTATTTTGTGGCGGCCTGGGCTTCCATGGGGACTGCTGCTTATGGAATGCGTCTGTGGGATCAGAACGGGGCACTGGTTTACGACAGCGGTGCGCCGGCGGTCGTCGTGACCTTCGCGGCCGGGAACTGGACTTACCTCGGAAACGAAGTGCTCACCGCCGGTCGTCGGTACTTTTGGGGAATCAACAAAGCGCTCGGCCCTGGGGAGTTCGTGTCTCTGAATCCCTTCACGATGAACTGTCACAATGCCTCATCCGGAGGTGGCTGCGCGCTGGGCGTCGACTATGCCAACGGTCGAATCATGATGTACAGCCTGGCCTCAAACGCCTGGACCGATCAGGGCCACCGGCCATTTCTCTGCGCCAAGTTACTGGCCTGACTCCCAACTTTCTGGAGATACTCGATGCCCTGGTACAAAACCGGGACGGTTTCTGTCGTCCAAAATTCCAATGCTGTACTCGGAGCGGGCACGGCATTTATTGCGAACGCCCGGGTGGGTGATGCGTTTCGCGGGCCAGACGGTGGCTGGTACGAAGTCATCAACATTGCCAGCGATACTGCCCTGTCGATCGCGCCGAATTATCAAGGCGCGACCAACGCAACCGGTGTTTACGCGCTGGCGCCCATGCAGGGTTACGTCAAGGATTCGGCCGATGCGTTGCGGGCCCTGGCGAATCAGTTCGGCGGCGTCATGGCCGTTCTCGGCGAAACTCCAACGCAGGCGGGCGTTCGTGCTGCATTGAACCTGTCCAATACTGACGGCCTTCCAGAGGGTACAACCAACCTCTATCACAGCTCGGCGCGCACCCTGGAAACAGCGCTCGCCGGTCTCAACCTTGCGGATTCAACAGCGGTGGTTTCGACCGACTCGGTGTTGGTGGCCGCGGGGAAGTTGCAGGCTCAAGTCTCGGCGGCCTTGCCGAAAGCGGGCGGAACGCTTACCGGGCCGATCAACGATGCTCCAATCCAGCCGCTGGTCTCGGCTGCAACCGTGAACATTGGCGCGTCGACTTCCAACGTGATCGCGATCAGTGGAACCACGACCATTACCGGCTTCGGTACTATCGCGGCTGGTGCTCGGCGGACACTCAGATTCACCAGCGCGCTCGTTCTGACACACAACGTAAACTCGCTGATCCTCCCCACCGGCGCCAATATCACGACCGCTGCCAACGATTCTGCTGAATTCCTGAGTTTGGGTGGCGGTAACTGGTTATGCCTGCGCTACAACCTGGCGAGCGGGAAGGCCCTGACGTTCGCTTATGACCGGTCGAACATAGTCGGCACGGTGAGTCAAACCAGCGGAGTTCCAACTGGAGCGATCGTTGAGGCCGGCTCGAGTGCTAACGGGCAGTACACGAAGTTTGCGGATGGCACCATGATTTGCCGCCTGCTGGTCACTGGACTGTCGATCGCGATGAACCAGGGATATGGCAGTGGAACCGTGGGCACCGTCAACTGGGCGTTTCCGGCTGCGTTTGTTTCAACGCCGCCGGGGCTGACGCTTGGGGTAAGAGGAGCAGGAAAATTCACTACCACCTCTCCAGCTGATGCTTCTTCGGCAACCCTTGGTTCGTATTTGGTGTTCGACCCTGCTGGGACGACCTACACCGGTTCATTTAACTGTTTTTTCATGGCCGTAGGGCGGTGGTACTGATGAAAATCAATCTCTCTCCACAGCGCCGCGATGACACTCTTGAGTTGTCGCGCGCTGGCGCGGTGCTGACCGTCAATGGTGAGGCGTTCGACTTCTCTCCAATGGCTGACGGTGACACGCTGCCGGCATCTGCAATCAGCTCGCCGTGGATTGCCGGTGAGGTGAGTAACATCGCTGGCGAACTTGAACTGACGCTGCTTCTTCCGCTGCCGGTCAACTTCAGCCCGGAGCAGGCGTTTCCCGAACCACTGCTCAATGTTCCGGATGGACCAGTGGCCTTGCCACAGCCATTGCCAGCGCCCGATACAGCGCAGGCCGGAGGGTTTGAAGCATGAACATCGATTGGTCCCAGCTCATCACCAAATCAATGAAGGACGCCGCCGAGCAGGCCGCTCAGCTGTCGGCAGCCAAAGCCGAACTGTCCTCTCGTAACACCAGAGCGCTCGCACAGATCTCCCGCATCCAGGAGCGTATCGACACCATCGGTTACGGCATCGACGCGGGCGAGGCCACCCCAGAAGACGAAGCCGAGCAATCCGCATTGCTGGTCGATCTGAAGGCGTGGAAAAACTACAAGTTTGCCTTGGGCAAAGTCACGGTACAGCCGGGCTGGTACGCGGCGCCGGTATGGCCCGCCGAGCCGAAAGTGCCCGTAATCGTGGCCGACCCACAGACAGTGGCTGCCGATCTCATCTGAATTCAAGCAGCGCGACGCGCCCGCCATCGAGCGGGTATTTTTTTGCCTGGAGAAAACCATGCCGATCAACCAGCAGCAACTGCTGCAAATCCTCCCGAATGCCGGCGCCAAAGCCGGCCTTTTTGCACCCGCTCTCAATACGGCGATGCAGCGTTACCAGATTGTTGGCACCAAGCGCGTTGCCGCGTTCATCGCCCAGACCGGCCATGAGTCTGGCCAGTTGCGGTATGTCCGGGAGATCTGGGGGCCGACCCCGGCCCAGTCCCGGTACGAGGGGCGCGCCGACCTGGGCAACACCGTTCCGGGTGACGGCCGAAAGTATTGCGGCCGTGGCCTGATCCAGATCACTGGCCGGGCGAACTATGCCGCGTGCGGCGAGGCGCTGGGCCTCGACCTGATCAATCAGCCTGAACAGCTCGAGCTGCCCCAGTACGCCGCGATGTCGGCGGCGTGGTTCTGGAAGCAGAAGGGGCTGAACGAGCTGGCTGATCGCGATCAGTTCAACACCATCACCCGGCGTATCAACGGCGGGCTGAACGGTTTGGAGGATCGGCTTGCGCTGTGGGAGAAGGCGCGGGCGGTGTTGGCATGACCGTCCCGTGGAGGTTGATCGGCGTTGTGATGCTGGCGCTGACCGCCGGGGCTGGAGCTTGGAAGTTTCAGGACTGGCGCTACGGCAAACAGCTGGCGGATCAGGCCCGGCTGCACACCGAAACGCTCAATCAGCTGACCATGGCCGCTGCCACCGCGCAGCAGGCCGAGCAGGATAAGCGGCTCGCGCTCGAGCAGCGGCTGGCGACCAGTGACAAAACCCACACCGAGAAAATGACCAATGCTCAAAAAGCCCAGGCTCTTCTGCGCGATCGCCTTGCCACTTCTGATTTGCGGCTGTCAGTCCTCCTCGACGCAGGTTCAACCGGTGGCTGCTCGGTGCCTGCCACCACCGGCGCCGTCGGCGTGGTTCATGGCCCCGTACGAGCCGAACTTGACCCAGCGCATGCTCAACGAATTGTCGCCATCACCGATGAAGGTGACCGGGGATTGATCGCTTTGCAGGCGTGTCAGGCGTACGTGAAGGAGGTCAGCTCTCGCGGTCCCGCGCCTCCCTGAGAAGGCGCTGGTTTTCCTGGAAGAGGTGCGTGTTCTGGTGCTTGATGTCATTCAGCGCGCGAAGCTGGCTTGAAAGCTCGGTAGTTTGAGACTGAAGGCGAACCACATCGGAACGGGCTGCCAGTAGTTGCTTCCGCAGTGCGTCACGGTCTTGGCTGGCCTCGGTATTCATCTCGACCAGCTTGAAGATCCGCTCCCGCTCTTCCCGGAGCTGTCGGTTCAATTCCTCGAATTCATTTTCGTAGAGCCTGAGTTGTTGCTGGCAAGTTTCGAGCGGCGTCGGGCAGCCTAGCCAGTCGTCGGTGTTTTCGATTTCGGAGGGATCCACGGGAGTGCCTTGCGCTGTACTGTTTGGATATACAGTAATCGAGGCGCGACAGGCGGGCGAGGGTGAGGCGACGAGCTGTAGGATTTTGGATTGGTGTTCGGTCGGCAGAACGCCGGAGGAGGGTTGCGTGACTTTTGCGTGACTCTGTCACGCACTTATAGGCGCTTGTGGACATTCGGTTGCAGCGAGCTCCAGTAAAAGCGGCCTTTTAACAAAGTCTTACGATGGTGATGCGTGCATGGGGTGCTAGGGGTCGAGTGTTCGAATCACTCCGTCCCGACCATATAATTCAATGACTTAGCCCAACTCTAGCGAGTTGGGCTTTTTCATGCGCAGTGACTTTTGCAGGGAGACCAGTTTCCTCTTCAATAAGGTCAGGCACTCAAGCCGATCATCCAGATCGGCTTTTTTGTGCCCGCACAAAACTACCCGCTGATCTCACTGACAGACACCCAGCGCCGCTCCTCAGCCGCGACCCGAATCGCCGTCGCCAGCCGCTCCACTTCAAACGCTTCCTCGAAATCAGTCCCGGTTTGCCCATCCCCGGCCAGCGCCATGATCAGCTCATGCACTTCCAGCGTCTTCAGCTCGTTGTAACCCAACTGATGCCCCGGCGCCGGGCTGAACGCGGCGTAACCTGGCAAGTCCGGTCCGGCCAGTAAACGCTGGAAGCCGCCCTGGCCGGCGCGACACAGGTGTAGCTCGTTCAGGCGCTCCTGGTCGAACGCCAGGGTGCCTCGGGTGCCGCTGATCTCGAAGCTCAGATGATTCTTGTAGCCGTGCTTGAGCCAGCTGCTGCTGAAGGTGCCGCGCGCGCCGCTGGCAAAGCGCAGCAGAGCATGGGTCTGATCGTCGACCGCAATGCAGCGTTGTTCCTGGCTGCCGTTTGTAGTCGGGCGCTGGCCATGGACGGTCTGGGAATCGGCGCACACCGCTTCGACATCACCCAGCAGGTAGCGCGCCATGGCGAGCAAGTGACTGCCCAGATCCGCCAGTGCCCCACCGGCATGTTCGGGTTCGCAGCGCCATGACCAGGGGGAGGCTGGATCAGCCATGAAGTCTTCGCTGAACTCACCTTGAAAACTGATGATCTCGCCGAGCTCGTCACTCAGGATCAGCTCGCGTGCCAGGCCGATGATCGGGTTGTGCTGGTAGTTGTAGCCGACCCGAGTGACGACGCCGGCATGCTTCGCCGCCACGTGCATGGCATGAGCTTGTTCGAGATTCACCGCCAGCGGCTTTTCGCAGTACACCGGTTTGCCAGCAGCAAGCGCGGCCATGGCCATCGGGTAGTGCAGGTGGTTGGGAGTGGTGATGGCGATCAGGTTGACCTTGGGGTCATCGATCAATCGCTGCCAATCGCCATGGGCCTGCTCGAAGCCCCAGGCGGTGGTGCAGGCTTGTGCGCGTGCGGGATCGGCGTCAGCCAGGGCGGCCAGGCGAAGGGTGAAGGGCAATTCGAATGCCCCGCTGACATTACGAAACGCCAGGGCGTGGGCGCGCCCCATGAAGCCCGTGCCGATAAGGCCGATTCCGAGTTCACGCATGACAGGATCCTTTGAGTTCTTGTTTTCAGAGATCCTGTTTATAGAATAAATATTCCTTTCATTCAAATAATGGAATAAATATTTTGAGTTGTTGCGCTGGCCGCCTGAGTGTCGAAACGACAGTCAGTCTTCAAACCCGACCTGCTCGTGAATCTCGTCCACCTTCAACTCCAGTCGATAGGCAACGGCGATAAACAGCGCCTGGCACAGGCACAAGGTCGCACTCAAGGAGCGGAACGCAAACGAACTGCCTTCATTGACCAGTAGCAGGGTGTTGGCACGCTTTGCCAGCGGCGAAAGATTGCTGTCAGTGATGATCAGGGTTTTCGCCTGATGGTGCTGGGCGATGCGCAGGCAGTGCTGGGTTTCCTTGCCGTACGGCGTGAAGCTGATGGCGATCACCAGGTCATTGGCGCGCACGCTGCGCATCTGCTCGCGATAGCTGCCGCCGAGGCCCGAGACCAGGTGGATGCGCTTGTTGGTGTGTTGCAGGTTGTAGACCAGATAGTCGGCCACCGCGAACGAGCGTCGCACGCCGACCACATAGATATTGTCGGCATTGACCACCAGGTCCACAGCCTTTTCGAAGGCCTGGTCATCGAGCTCCTGCCCCAGGCGTTCGATGCCCGACAGGGTGGCGTCGATGCATTCGCGGGCCAGATCGCCGCCGCTGGCTTTCTGCGACTTGTTGGCGATCATGCTGCGAATGCGCTGCTGGTAGTTCTGCACCGGCGTGGCTTTGTGGGTATACGCCTCGCGGAACAGCGCCTGCATTTCACTGAACCCGCTGAAACCGAATCGCTGGGAAAACCGCACGATGGCCGACGGATGCACTTCGCACTCGCGGGCGATGTCGCTGATACGGTCGACCATGATCCGGTCGCTTTGCTGGCTCATGTAACTGGCGATGCGTTTGAGCTGGCGCGGCAGGCTTTCGTATTCACGGGTGATGAGCTGCAGCAGGCGCTCGGCATTGATCGGGGGGCTGGCAAGATCGCTCTCGGGCGTGTTCTCGGCGGTACCCGGCTGATCGGTGCTGGACATAAATAATCCTTCTGGCTTGTTCTTATAGGGACGGTTTTACGTTTCGTCCCCTGACAATAGGTTGGCTGTGCGCAGTCTACAGGCTCGGCCCGGACAAAATCTTGGGCTTGCGCCAGTGCGATGCCTGCTGAAACGATGCACTGCCTCTGGAGCGCCCGCACTGAAGTTTATTGGAAAAAATATTCCACGTGAAAAATAATTGGAATATTTATTGATTGTTCGATCCGGCTCGTTTTAGTCTGCATCCACCAAGAGTGTCCGGCGCGGTCACCGCGTAGGGCACAGGCTGATAAAAATAACAGGAGCCAGCATGGGCCAGACTCGTTTTGCCAGTGGACGTCAATTGGATCTGATTTGCCTCGGACGCCTCGGCGTCGACCTCTATGCGCAGCAAGTCGGGGCACGGCTGGAGGATGTGAGCAGCTTCGCCAAATACCTCGGCGGCTCCTCCGCCAACATCGCGTTCGGCACCGCCCGGTTGGGGCTCAGGTCGGCGATGCTGAGCCGGACCGGCGACGATCACATGGGGCGTTTCCTGATCGAGTCACTGGCCCGTGAAGGCTGCGATGTCAGCGGCATCAAGGTCGATCCGCAGCGACTGACCGCCATGGTGCTGCTCGGTCTCAAGGATCGGGAAACCTTTCCCCTGGTCTTCTACCGTGAAAATTGCGCCGACATGGCGTTGCGGGCCGAAGACATCAGCGAAGCCTTTATCGCCTCCAGCAAAGCGTTGCTGATCACCGGCACCCATTTCTCCACCGACGGCGTCTACAAGGCGAGCATCCAGGCGCTGGAGTACGCCGAAAAGCACAACGTCAAACGGGTGCTGGACATCGACTACCGCCCGGTCCTGTGGGGGCTCGCCGGCAAGGCGGACGGCGAAACCCGTTTCGTTGCCGATCAGAATGTCACCCAGCATGTGCAGAACATCCTCCCGCGTTTCGATCTTGTGGTCGGGACGGAAGAAGAGTTCCTGATGGCCGGCGGTTCAGAGGATTTGCTCAGCGCCCTGCGCAATGTCCGGCGACTGAGCGCGGCAACCCTGGTGGTCAAACTCGGTCCGCAAGGTTGCACGGTGATTCACGGGGATATTCCGGCGCGTCTTGAAGACGGCACGATTTATCCCGGCGTGCGAGTCGAGGTGCTGAACGTACTGGGCGCCGGCGATGCGTTCATGTCGGGTTTCCTCAGCGGTTGGCTGGAGGACGCCAGCGACGAGCGTTGCTGCCAGTTGGCCAATGCCTGCGGTGGTCTGGTGGTGTCGCGTCATGCCTGCGCGCCGGCGATGCCGACCCGGGCCGAGCTCGATTACCTGTTCAGCAGCCCGGTGCCGATTACCCGTCCGGATCAGGACGTCACCCTGCAACGCCTGCATCAGGTCAGTGTGCCGCGCAAACAGTGGAAGCAACTGTTCATCTTTGCCTTCGACCATCGCGGGCAACTGGTGGAACTGGCCCAGAAGGGCGGACGCGACCTCGGCGCCATCGGTGAACTCAAGCAACTGTTCATCAAGGCCGTGGAACGGGTCGAAAGCGATTTGCGCGAGCAGGGCATCGAGGCCGATGTCGGGCTGCTGGCGGATCAGCGTTTCGGTCAGGACTCACTGAACGCGGCCACCGGTCGTGGCTGGTGGGTGGCGCGGCCGGTCGAGGTGCAGGGTTCGCGGCCGCTGGCCTTCGAGCACGGGCGTTCGATCGGCAGCAACCTGATCGCCTGGCCGCAAGAGCAAATCATCAAATGCCTGGTGCAATTCCACCCGGACGACGAACCGATGCTGCGGCTGGAACAGGAAGCGCAGATCAAGGCGCTGTATCAGGCCTCGCAAGTCAGCGGTCATGAACTGCTGCTGGAAATCATCCCGCCCAAGGATCACCCCTCACCGCATCCCGACGTGTTGTATCGCGCGCTCAAACGCCTCTACAACCTGGGCATTTACCCGGCGTGGTGGAAGATCGAAGCGCAAAGCGCCGAGGAATGGCAACAGCTCGACGCACTGATCCAGGCGCGCGATCCCTATTGCCGGGGCGTGGTGCTGCTGGGCCTCAATGCCCCGGCGTCAGCGTTGGCCGAAGGGTTTCAGCAGGCCAGTCAGAGCCAGACCTGCCGCGGGTTCGCCGTGGGACGGACGATTTTTCAGGAACCGAGCCGCGCCTGGCTGGCCGGGGAGATCGATGACGAGACGCTGATCCGTCAGGTACAGGGCACCTTCGTCGAACTGATCGATGCCTGGCGTAGGGCCCGGGCCTGAGCCGCGGTTGAACATTCTAGAAATAACAATAAAAGGTGCAGCCATGCCCGCTATCCGAATTGGCATCAACCCGATTTCCTGGAGCAACGACGACCTGCCGTCCCTCGGCGGTGAAACGCCGCTGAGCACCGCCCTCAGCGAAGGCAAGGCCATCGGTTATGAAGGCTTTGAACTCAACGGCAAGTTTCCCAAGGACGCCAAAGGCGTTGGTGATGTACTGCGCCCGTATGACCTGGCGCTGGTGTCCGGCTGGTATTCCAGTCGTCTGGCGCGGCGTTCGGTGGCCGAGGAAATCGACGCGATTGCCAGCCATGTCGAGCTGCTGGCAAAGAACGGCGCGAACGTGCTGGTTTACGGTGAAGTGGCCGACTCCATTCAGGGCCAGCGAATTCCGCTGGTCGAGCGCCCGCGTTTTCACACCGAGCAGGCGTGGCAGCAATACGCCGACAAGCTGACCGAACTGGCGCGCTTCACCCTGTCACAAGGCGTGCGTCTGGCGTATCACCACCATATGGGCGCCTACGTCGAATCCCCGTCGGACATCGATACCCTGATGGCGCTGACCGGCAATGAAGTCGGGCTGCTGTTCGATTCGGGCCATTGCTACATGGGCGGCGGCGAGCCCTTGCAGGTGTTGCGCAAACACCTGTCGCGCATCTGCCACGTGCATTTCAAGGACGTGCGCAAACCGGTGGTGCAACTGGCGCGCAACAACCTGTGGAGCTTCCCCGACTGCATCATCAACGGCACATTCACTGTGCCGGGGGATGGTGATATCGACTTCGCCGAACTGCTGGACGTACTGCTGGCGGCCGATTACCACGGCTGGCTGGTGGTCGAGGCCGAGCAGGATCCGGCAGTGGCGCCGAGTTACGTCTACGCGAAGAAAGGCTTCGACACCTTGCGCGCGCTGCTCGACGAGAGGACCGCACGATGAGCCTGCTGGTCAAAAGCAATGCCCGTGGCCGGACCATGGTCGAGCTGGCTGAAGGTGAGCTGCAATACGTGGGATTCGCCGCCTATCGCTTGAGCCTGGGTGAAACCTTGCCTGTCGCAGCGGGCGACAAAGAGCTGTGCCTGGTGCTGCTCAGCGGTCGGGTCGGCATCCACGGCGAAGCACCGGGGCAGGGCGCCTTCAACTGGGACAACCTCGGCGATCGCCAGTCGGTGTTTGAAGACAAATCCCCGTTCGCCGCGTACCTGCCCCCCGGCAGTCAGGCGCAGGTGGTGGCATTGAGTGATGCGCAAGTGGCGGTCTGCGCCGCTCCTGGTTCGACCATCACGGACCTCGGCCCACGTCTGATCAGGCCTGAAACCATGAAGCGCAGCGTGCGCGGCAAGGGCGCCAACACCCGCTATGTCTGCGACATCCTGCCGGACAGCGAGCCGGCGCATTCGCTGCTGGTGGTGGAAGTGCGCACGCCGTCGGGGCATTCCTCGAGCTACCCGCCACACAAGCACGACACCGACGACCTGCCGCACCAGAGCTTTCTCGAAGAAACCTACTACCACCAGATCAACCCGCCCCAGGGTTTCGTGTTCCAGCGGGTCTACACCGACGACCGCAGCATTGATCAGGCCATGGCCGTGGAAAACAACGACCTTGTCGTTGTGCCCAAGGGCTATCACCCGGTCAGCGTGCCGTATGGCTACGAGTCTTATTACCTGAACGTGATGGCCGGGCCGAAACGCGTCTGGCAGTTCCATAACGACCCGCAGCACAGCTGGCTGCTGGACCTCTGAATTCCAACATTCGCACGGAGAACAAGAACAATGAGCGACGCCCCGGTCATAGGCCATTACCTCGACGGTCAGGTGCAGGACAGCGGTAGCGAACGATTCAGCGATGTCTTCAATCCGGCTACTGGCGCTGTTCAGGCGCGGGTCGGCTTGGCCAGCCAGAAGACTGTGGACGCTGCTGTCGCTTCGGCATTCAAGGCATTCCCGACCTGGTCCGAGCAATCGTCTCTGCGCCGTTCGCGGGTGATGTTCAAGTTCAAGGAATTGCTCGATCGTCACCACGACGAACTGGCCGAAATCATAAGCCGCGAACACGGCAAGGTGTTTTCCGACGCCAAGGGCGAAGTCACCCGAGGCATTGAAATCGTTGAATACGCCTGCGGTGCGCCGAACCTGTTGAAGACCGAGTTCAGCGACAACATCGGCGGCGGCATCGACAACTGGAATCTGCGTCAGCCACTCGGCGTCTGCGCCGGGGTCACGCCGTTCAACTTCCCGGTGATGGTGCCGCTGTGGATGATTCCGCTGGCGCTGGTCACCGGCAACTGCTTCATCCTCAAACCGTCGGAGCGCGATCCGTCCGCCAGTTTGCTGATGGCTCGCCTGTTGTCCGAAGCCGGTTTGCCGGACGGCGTGTTCAACGTGGTTCAGGGCGACAAGACGGCGGTCGACGCCTTGCTGCAGCACCCGGATATCGAGGCGATTTCGTTTGTCGGTTCGACGCCGATTGCCGAATACATTCACCAGCAGGCCACCGCGCGCGGCAAGCGGGTGCAGGCGCTGGGCGGCGCGAAGAATCACATGATCGTCATGCCCGACGCGGATCTGGAACAAGCAGCGGATGCCTTGATTGGCGCCGCTTACGGATCAGCCGGTGAGCGCTGCATGGCGATTTCGATTGCGGTCGCGGTCGGCGAAGTCGGCGATCAACTGATCGCCAAACTGCTGCCGCGCATCGATCAGTTGAAAGTCGGCAACGGACTGCAAGGCGACAACGACATGGGCCCGCTGGTCACCGCCGAACACAAGGCCAGGGTGGAAGGCTTTATCGATCAGGGCGTGGCCCAGGGCGCGCAGCTGATCGTCGACGGCCGTCACTTCAAGGTGCCGGGGGCCGAGGCGGGCTTTTTCGTCGGCGCGACGCTGTTCGATCACGTCACCACCGACATGAGTATCTATCAGCAGGAAATCTTCGGCCCGGTGCTGGGCATCGTTCGCGTGCCGGACTTCGCCAGTGCCGTGGCGTTGATCAACGCCCATGAATTCGGCAATGGCGTGTCGTGCTTTACCAGTGATGGCGGGATCGCCCGCGCCTTCGCCCGCAGCATCAAGGTCGGCATGGTCGGCATCAACGTGCCGATTCCGGTGCCCATGGCCTGGCATTCGTTCGGTGGCTGGAAGCGCTCGCTGTTCGGCGATCACCACGCCTACGGGGAAGAAGGCATTCGTTTTTACAGTCGCTACAAAAGCGTAATGCAGCGCTGGCCCGACAGCATTGCCAAGGGCCCGGAATTCAGCATGCCGACGGCCAAATAAATCATCTGCGCGGAGAACAACAAGAATGAGTACTCCCCTGCGTTTTGCCCTGAACCGAATGGTCGCTCCACGTTTGTCCCTGCCGGCGTTCATCGAATTGGCGGTGACCCTCAAGGCCGACGCCATCGAGATCCGCAACGATCTCAAAGGCATCGAGATCGAGGACGGCACCGCGCCAGAACACGTGCGCGAATTGTGCGCGACCCACGGCATCAGCGTGCTGTCGATCAACGCGTTGTATCCGTTTGATGTGTGGAATGACGAGCGTCGCGCGCAGGCCTTGAAGCTGGCGGCCTATGCCCGCGATTGTGGTGCGCGGGGGTTGGTGATGTGCCCGTTGAACGATCGCGCCGATCCGCGCAGCGTCGCCGAACGTGCGTCGGGCCTGCGCACCGCGTTGAGTGAGCTGGCGCCGATCCTGCGCGATCACGGTCTGCTGGGATTCATCGAGCCGCTGGGTTTCAAAGCCTGCTCGCTGCGCCGCAAACGCACGGCGGTAGAGGCGATCAAGGCGGTCGGCGGGCTGGATGTGCTCCGCCTGGTGCATGACACCTTTCATCACCACCTGGCCGGTGAACAAGAGTTTTTCCCCGAGCTGACGGGGCTGGTGCACATCTCCGGTGTCGAGGAAACCGAGGCGCCGCTGGCGAACCTTTGCGATGGTCACCGGGTGCTGGTGGGCGCGGACGACATTCTCGGCAACGCGGCACAAATCAACAGCCTGCTCGCTGGCGGCTACAGCGGTTACCTGTCGTTTGAACCGTTCGCCGACAGCGTCCATGGCCTGGCGGATATCCAGACGGCGATCGGCGCGAGCATGGACCACCTGAGCAAATCCCTGAGTTGACAGTGCCCTCGCAGGGATCGGATCTGAATTTGAAAGGTGCGGTTATGACCACAACAAGACTGACCATGGCCCAGGCCCTGGTGAAATTCCTCGACAACCAGTACATCGAGGTCGATGGCGTTCAGAGCAAATTCGTCGCCGGGATCTTTACCATTTTCGGCCACGGCAACGTGCTGGGTCTGGGGCAGGCGCTGGAACAGGACAGCGGTGACCTGATCGTTCATCAGGGCCGCAATGAACAAGGCATGGCCCATGCGGCAATCGGTTTTGCCAAACAGCATCTGCGACGCAAGATCTACGCCTGCACCTCGTCGGTGGGGCCGGGCGCGGCGAACATGCTGACCGCTGCGGCCACCGCGACCGCCAACCGGATTCCCTTGCTGCTGTTGCCGGGTGACGTGTATGCCTGCCGTCAACCGGACCCGGTGTTGCAACAGATCGAGCAGTTCCACGACCTGAGCATCAGCACCAATGATGCGTTCAAGGCCGTGAGCAAATACTGGGATCGCATCAACCGTCCCGAACAATTGATGACGGCGGCAATCCACGCCATGCGTGTGCTCACCGATCCCGCCGAAACCGGCGCCGTGACCCTGGCCCTGCCGCAGGACGTGCAGGCCGAGGCCTACGATTATCCCGATTATTTCCTGAAAAAACGCGTGCACCGCATCGAGCGTCGTCCGGCCACTGAAGCGATGCTCGGCGATGCCGTGGCGCTGTTCAAAGGCAAGCGCAAACCGCTGATCATCTGTGGCGGCGGCGTCAAATACTCGGGCGCCAACGCGGCGTTGCAGGCGTTTGCCGAGCGCTTCGATATTCCTTTCGCCGAAACCCAGGCCGGCAAGAGCGCGCTGGTGTCCAGCCATCCGCTGAACGTCGGCGGCATCGGCGAAACCGGTTGCCTGGCGGCGAACCTGCTGGCCAGGGACGCGGATCTGATCATCGGTGTCGGCACCCGCTACAGCGATTTCACCACCGCGTCGAAATCCTTGTTCCAGCACCCTGACGTGCAATTTCTCAACCTCAATATCAGCCCGTGCGATGCCCTGAAACTCGACGGTGTGCAACTGCTGGCGGATGCCCGGACAGGTTTGTCGGCGCTGGCCGAGGCGCTGGGTGACTACCGTTCCGGCTGGGGCGATCAACCCCGTCAGGCCCGGGCGCAACTGGATGAGGAAGTGGATCGCCTGTATCAGATCGACTATCAGTCCCGGGACTTCATCCCGGAAATCAACGACCACCTCGATCCGGCGGTGTTGCGCGAATTCATCGAGCTGACCGGTTCCTGCCTGACCCAGAGCCGCGTGCTCGGCGTGCTCAATGAAACCCTCGCCGATGATGCAGTGATCGTCGCTGCCGCCGGCAGTCTGCCCGGCGATTTGCAGCGCAGTTGGCGTAGCAAGGGGATGAACACCTATCACGTCGAGTACGGATATTCGTGCATGGGCTATGAGGTGAATGCCGCACTCGGCGTGAAGCTCGCCGAGCCCGAGCGCGAGGTCTATGCGCTGGTGGGCGACGGCTCTTACATGATGCTGCACTCCGAACTCGCCACCTCGATCCAGGAGCGGCGCAAGATCAACGTGGTGCTGTTCGACAACATGACCTTCGGTTGCATCAACAACCTGCAGATGGGCAACGGCATGGACAGCTTTGCCACCGAGTTCCGTTACCGCAACCCGCAGAGCGGCAAGCTCGACGGTGCTTTCGTGCCGGTGGATTTCGCCATGAGCGCGGCGGCCTACGGCTGCAAGACCTACAAGGTGAGTACTGTTGAAGAGCTGCAGGCGGCGCTGGCCGATGCGCGCTTGCAGACGGTCTCGACCCTGATCGACATCAAGGTTCTGCCCAAGACCATGATTCACGGTTATCTGTCGTGGTGGCGGGTCGGCGTGGCGCAAGTCTCCACCAGCGCCCGCACCGACTCGGTAGCCAAAACCCTGAACGAACGACTGGCCAAGGCCCGTCAGTACTGATTGCCCTGAATCGAACAACCACAAGGAATCCTTTCATGTCATTGCTTTCCCAAGCGTTGCGGCTAGGCGTCATCGGCACCGGGGCCATCGGCCAGGACCACATTCGTCGTTGCAGCCAGACCTTGCTCAACAGTCAGGTCGTGGCGGTTACCGACATCAATCTGCAGCAGGCGGCCAAGGTCGTCGCTGACCTGAAACTGACCGCCGAGGTCTATCCCGACGGCCACGCGCTGATCCAGGCGCCGGATGTCGAGGCGATCCTCGTGACCTCCTGGGGCCCGAGCCACGAAGCGTTCGTGCTGGCCGCGATTGCGGCGGGCAAACCGGTGTTCTGCGAGAAACCACTGGCGGTCACCGCCGAAGGCTGCCGCAAGATCGTCGAGGCCGAAGTCGCCCACGGCAAACGGCTGGTGCAGGTCGGTTTCATGCGTCCGTACGATGAAGGCTATCGCGCGTTGAAGTCGGTGATCGACAGTGGCCAGATCGGCGAGCCGTTGATGCTGCATTGCGCCCACCGCAACCCGAGCGTGGGTGAAAACTACAAGACCGACATGGCGATCACCGACACACTGATCCATGAACTGGACGTACTGCGCTGGTTGCTCGACGACGATTACGTCTCGGTGCAGGTGGTGTTCCCGCGCAAGAGCAGCAAGGCCCTCGCGCATCTGAAAGATCCGCAGATCGTGCTGCTGGAAACCGCCAAGGGCACGCGCATCGACGTGGAAGTCTTCGTTAATTGCCAGTACGGCTACGACATCCAGTGCGAAGTGGTGGGGGAGACCGGCATCGCCAAATTGCCGGAGCCGTCCCAGGTGCAATTGCGCAGCGGGGCCAAGCTGTCCAACGCGATTCTGATGGACTGGAAGGATCGCTTTATCGCGGCCTATGACGTCGAGTTGCAGGCGTTCATCGATGGCGTGCGGGCAGGGCAGGTGGGTGGGCCTTCGGCGTGGGATGGCTTTGCCGCAGCGGTTGCTGCCGATGCGTGCATCGAAGCGCAGAACAGCGGGGCGATCGTCAAAGTCGCACTGCCAGACCGCCCCCGCTTCTACGGCTAACCGCGATACCTGTGGGAGCGGGGTTGCCCGCGATAGCGGTGTATCAGGCGACATCAATGTTAAATGTTCCGCCGTCATCGCGGGCAAGCCCGCTCCCACAGGGGGGCGCGTTCTTTAAGGAGAATACTTTCATGCGCATCGGACTTGTCGGTTACGGCCATGGCGGCCGGTTTTTTCATGCTCCGCTGATCAGCAGCCTGCCGGCGGCGACGTTCGTCGGCGTGGTCACCCGTTCAGCGGAGCGCCGACAGTTGCTGGCGGCGGAACATCCGGGTGTGCCGGCCTTCGACAGCATCGGCCAGTTGGTGGAAGCCGGGATCGATGTGCTGGTGGTATCGACGCCCCTCAAGGGCCGGCCGGCATTGGTGCTGGACGGCATCGAACATGGTGTGGCGGTGGTCAGCGACAAGCCGTTCGCCGCCGACTGGCAGCAGGCGCAAACCCTGATCACCATGGCCGAGCGCCAGAATGTACCGCTCAGCGTCTATCAGAACCGGCGCTGGGATTCGGACTTTTTAACCGTGCGCAAACTCATCGAATCCGGCGCGCTGGGCCAGGTCAGCCGGTTCGAGTCGCGGATCGAGCGTTACTCGCCGTCATCGGTTCACAACGGCAGCGGCGGTGGCTTCCTGCGCGATCTGGGCAGTCATCTGGTCGATCAGGCGCTGTTGTTGTTCGGCCCGGTGACACGGGTTTACGCCGAACTGGACTACCTGGAAAAAGACCAGGCATTCGATCACGGTTTCTTTATGTCCCTGACCCACGCCAACGGCGTGACCTCGCATCTGGGTGGCAGTTGCCTGCAAAACAGCCCCGGCCCGCGTTTTCGGGTGAGCGGTACGCAGGGTTGTTACAGCGTCGAAGGGCTGGACGGGCAGGAGGCCCAGGCGCTGGCCGGGCTCTCGCCGAAAACCGAAGGCGAGCGCTGGGGCGTCGAGGAGCATCGCCGCTGGGGCTGGTTCGAGCACGGAGACGAACGTGAACGGGTTCCGTCTGAACGCGGCTGCTGGAGTCAGTTCTATTTGCAGCTACAAATCGCGTTGCAAAACGGTGGCCCACTGCCCGTGGACGCCCGTGATGCACTGGCGACAACCCGCGTGCTAGACGCTGCGCGCCTGAGTTTCAAACGTCATCAGGTAGTGGAACTGAGTGAGTTTGCAAGTCATGGAATAAAATCATAATAAAATTCTAAAACAGGTTGATATGGAAAATATTTTCCAATAAAGTCGATTCCAGATTCACTGTCTCGGGATACGTTCCAACGCTTCGACTGCTTGTCCGCTTACTGAAATCGTCATGCCTCATCCATAAAACCAACAAGAATGTGGAGAAAGACTTTTCATGAAGACCAAGACCCGTTTTGCCTCACTGGCCTTGTCCCTGATGTTCGCCAGCGGCGCTGTGCTGGCCGATATGAAGATCGGCGTCAGCATGTCCCAGTTCGATGACACCTGGCTGACCTACCTGCGCGAATCCATGGACAAGAAAGCCAAGTCCTATCCCGACGGCGTCAAGCTGCAGTTCGAAGACGCCCGCAGCGACGTGGTCAAGCAACTGAGCCAGGTCGAAAGCTTCATCAGCCAGAAGGTCGACGCCATCGTGGTCAATCCGGTGGATACCGCCGCCACCAAAAAGATTACTGAGGCGGCAGTGAAGGCCGGCATTCCGCTGGTCTACGTCAACCGCCGCCCCGATGACCTGAACCTGCCCAAAGGCGTGGTAACCGTTGCTTCAAACGACCTGGAGGCCGGCGAGATGCAGATGCAGTACCTGGCCGACAAGATGGGCGGCAAGGGCGACATCGTGATTCTGCTGGGCGACCTGGCGAACAACTCCACCACCAACCGCACCAAGGGCGTCAAAGAGGTGCTGGCCAAATACCCGGACATCAAGGTCGAGCAGGAACAGAGCGGCGTCTGGCTGCGGGACAAGGGCATGACCCTGGTCAACGACTGGCTGACCCAGGGCCGCAAGTTCGACGCGGTCGTCTCCAACAACGACGAAATGGCCATCGGTGCCGCCATGGCCCTGCAACAGGCCGGCGTCGCCAAAGGCAGCGTGTTGATCGCGGGTGTCGACGGCACGCCGGACGGCTTGAACGCCGTGAAGAAAGGCTCGCTGGCCGCTTCCGTGTTCCAGGATGCCAAGGGCCAGGCTGACGGTTCCATCGATACGGCGGTGAGAATGGCGAAGAACGAGCCGGTCGAGCCGGCAGTCTGGGTGCCGTTCCGCTTGATCACGCCGCAAAACGTTGACCAGTTCAAATAGTCCGTCCGTTCAATAACAACAATAAGCCCGCAAGGTGGCGATCGCGACCTTGCTGATGGAGTACCTGATCATGTTCGCTTCAGCGACTGCTTCGAGCACCCCTTTGACGGGGAGCCCGCCCACTGCACTACCTGTCGAAGAGCCGTACCTGCTGGAGATCGTCAACGTCAGCAAGGGTTTCCCCGGTGTGGTGGCGTTGTCCGATGTGCAACTGCGGGTACGCCCCGGTTCCGTGCTGGCGCTGATGGGCGAAAATGGCGCGGGCAAATCCACCCTGATGAAAATCATCGCCGGCATTTACCAGCCAGACGCCGGCGAGCTGCGCCTGCGGGGCAAACCGGTGGTGTTCGAAACGCCGCTGGCAGCGCTTCAGGCCGGGATCGCGATGATCCACCAGGAACTCAACCTGATGCCGCACATGAGCATCGCCGAAAACATCTGGATCGGTCGCGAGCAGCTCAACGGCTTTCACATGATCGACCATCGGGAAATGCACCGCTGCACGGCGAAACTGCTGGAGCGCCTGCGGATCAACCTCGACCCCGAAGAGCTGGTCGGCAACCTGAGTATCGCCGAGCGGCAGATGGTCGAGATCGCCAAAGCCGTGTCCTACGACTCCGATATCCTGATCATGGACGAACCGACGTCGGCCATCACCGACAAGGAAGTCGCCCATCTGTTCTCGATCATTGCCGACCTGAAAAGTCAGGGCAAAGGCATCATCTACATCACCCACAAAATGAACGAAGTGTTCGCGATCGCCGATGAAGTGGCGGTGTTTCGCGACGGGGCCTACATCGGCCTGCAGCGGGCCGATTCCATGGACAGCGACAGCCTGATCTCGATGATGGTCGGTCGCGAGTTGAGCCAGTTGTTTCCGGTGCGTGAAAAACCGATCGGCGATCTGCTGCTGTCGGTGCGCGACCTCAAGCTCGATGGCATCTTCAAGGGTGTTTCCTTCGACCTGCATGCCGGGGAAATCCTTGGCATCGCCGGGTTGATGGGCTCCGGCCGGACCAACGTGGCCGAAGCGATCTTCGGCATCACGCCCAGCGACGGTGGCGAGATCCGTCTCGATGGCGAGGTGGTGCGCATCAGCGATCCGCACATGGCGATCGAGAAAGGCTTCGCCCTGTTGACCGAGGATCGCAAGCTCAGCGGTCTGTTCCCGTGCCTCTCGGTGCTGGAAAACATGGAAATGGCCGTCCTGCCGCACTACGCCGGCCACGGCTTCATCCAGCAAAAAGCCTTGCGCGCCTTGTGCGAAGACATGTGCAAGAAGCTGCGGGTGAAAACCCCGTCGCTGGAGCAGTGCATCGACACCCTGTCGGGTGGCAATCAGCAGAAAGCCTTGCTGGCCCGCTGGCTGATGACCAACCCGCGAATCCTGATTCTCGACGAGCCGACCCGCGGCATCGATGTCGGCGCCAAGGCCGAGATTTACCGGCTTATCGCCTACCTCGCCAGCGAAGGCATGGCGGTGATCATGATTTCTTCGGAACTGCCGGAAGTGCTCGGAATGAGTGACCGGGTGATGGTCATGCACGAGGGCGACCTGATGGGCACCCTCGACCGCAGCGAGGCGACTCAGGAGCGGGTGATGCAATTGGCTTCGGGCCTGTCCTCGGTTCATTAATGGATACCGCTGGTGGCCGCGGCCGCCGTCGATGATGCGATAGAAAGGTGAGTGGTTATGAACGCGATACTGGAAAACAAACCGGCCACGGCACCGGTCAAGAGTCGCCGGCGCTTTCCGACGGAGCTGAGCATTTTCCTGGTGCTGATCGGCATTGGCCTGGTGTTCGAACTGTTCGGCTGGATCGTGCGCGACCAGAGCTTCCTGATGAACTCCCAGCGGCTGGTGCTGATGATCCTGCAAGTGTCGATCATCGGCCTGCTCGCGATTGGCGTGACCCAGGTGATCATCACCACGGGTATCGACCTGTCGTCGGGCTCGGTGCTCGCGTTGTCGGCGATGATCGCGGCCAGTCTGGCGCAGACTTCGGATTTCGCTCGGGCGGTGTTCCCGTCACTGACCGATTTGCCGGTCTGGATTCCCGTGATTGCCGGGCTCGGTGTCGGGCTGCTGGCGGGGGCGATCAACGGCAGCATCATCGCCATCACCGGGATTCCGCCGTTCATTGCCACGCTGGGCATGATGGTTTCGGCCCGTGGCCTGGCGCGTTACTACACCGAAGGCCAGCCGGTGAGCATGCTCTCGGATTCCTACACGGCCATCGGCCATGGCGCGATGCCGGTGATCATTTTTCTGGTGGTGGCGGTGATCTTTCACATCGCGCTGCGTTACACCAAATACGGCAAATACACCTACGCCATCGGCGGCAACATGCAGGCGGCGCGCACGTCCGGTATCAACGTCAAACGCCATCTGGTCATCGTTTACAGTATCGCCGGGTTGCTGGCGGGGCTGGCAGGCGTGGTGGCTTCGGCCCGCGCGGCTACCGGGCAGGCCGGGATGGGCATGTCCTATGAACTGGATGCGATTGCTGCCGCGGTCATCGGCGGCACCAGTCTGGCGGGCGGAGTGGGGCGCATCACCGGCACGGTGATCGGCGCACTGATCCTGGGGGTGATGGCCAGCGGTTTCACCTTTGTCGGGGTCGATGCGTACATCCAGGACATCATCAAGGGGCTGATCATCGTGGTTGCGGTGGTGATCGACCAATACCGCAACAAGCGCAAGCTCAAGCGCTGAAGTTCATCGTCCTGGCTTGGTAAAGCGGGATGAACGTCACACACTAAAGCCGATCGGAAAGATCGGCTTTTTTATGCCTGCGAAAACTGCCGAGGCGGCAAAGTCGTTCAGGGTTTCTTTTCTTTCATCCCATCCTTTGAGCTGCTGGATGTTTGCGCATCCTTCTCTGTCTCGTGGGACTCTGCACCGGAGTTCGACCCCGAGGCTTCTTCACCCTTCTTGTCGGCCTTGTCTTCCTTGGATTCGGTGCCTCCCTGGTTGACTCCGGGAATGGCAGAAGGCGGAACCGTGCTTCCCGCCATCGCCAGCGGTGCGGTGGCAGATAAAAGACTTCCAAGCATGAGGGCTGCAATGGTTCTGTTCATCGTCGGGGCTTCCGCGTCAGGTGAATAGACGTTGGAAAATCAGACTCGAAGCAAAGTGCCGGGCGGCTGACGGGTGGCTGTACAGCCGTGCAGCTTTGTGGAGAGTTTTCGACCAGGCATGTATTCAAAAAGCGGCAAATTGCTGGCCCCCGAATGTTTCAAGTCCCGGCAAACTCGCCTTTTTTCAAAAGGTTAGGTGGGCCATATGCGGACGATTGTCATCACCGTAGCAACGCTTTCCCTCGCTCTGTTCGCAGTGGAGGCCCAAGCCAGGGAACTGAGCAAGAGCCATCGTTTTGCGTGTACCTGGGGTTCGGACATCGCCGCGGGTGCACAACAATCGAAGCTGTCAGGGATTTCCCTGTATGGCGCGCGCAAGCGCTTGCAGGCGCGCAAGTTTCAGCAACCGTGGATGCGCATGACTGCGATGGGCATCACCGAGCAGACCTATGACAGCGCGTCGCGGCTCAAGCCGGCGGCCGTCAAGCAGACCTACTACGAACAGTGCGTTCGGCATGAACTGGCCCAGCGTTGAACGAAAAGCCCGACCTGAAGAGGTCGGGCTTTTTCATGTCAGGTGCAATGACAGCGTCACTTGTCACTTTCGCAATTGACCATCCACGACACGCCAAAACGATCCACCAGCATGCCGAAGCGCGCAGCCCAGAAGGTGGCTTCCAGCGGCATGTCGACGCGACCGTCCCTGGCCAGGGCGTTAAACACCCGCTCGGCCTCGGCAATGCTGTCGACATTCAGGGAAATCGAGCAACCACTCATGCCCTGGGTTGGTCGGTCAGGCGTGGTGTCCGAAGCCATCAGCATTTGATCGCCGACTTTCAGGCAAGTGTGGATGATCAGGTCGTGATGCTCTTTGGGGACATGTTCGGCGGCTGGCGTTTCGCCGAAGGTCATCATCGCTTCGAGCTTGCCTTGCAGGCATTGCTCGTAAAACGTGAAGGCTGCGCGGCAGTCGCCGTTGAAGATCAGGTACGGGTTGATTTTCATGGTGGTGCTCCCGAATGGACAGTGGAACGCCGCGCGGCCGGGTGTGCCGAAGCAGCATCATGGATTGACTCCATCCAGCAAAGCGTTAGAACGCCGGATTGCCAGCCGATGCTGCAACAATTTCCTTTCGGGGTGACCGATGGTCTGCGGGGAGGGGCGTCAGGAGTCGCGCGGGTACTTCTGCACCGCAGCGCCCGCCACCCGGGCGGCAGGTCGGGTTTGCATCAGTGCATCGATCGCCTTGCGATAGTTCTGCCCGCCCAGCGCCATGCTGTTGTTGTGTGTTGCGCCGGGCACCAGCAGCAGGCGTTTCGGTTGCCGGGCGGCGGCGAACAGTTGCTCGCTGAAGCGTGACGGCACGAATGCGTCGGCCAGGCCGTGCACCACCAGCAACGGCATGTGGATCTCGGCGATCTTGTCGATGGAATCGAATTTCTGCGACAGCAACCAACGCACCGGAAGAGAGGTGTTGGCCACGGCTGCCGCCACATCCGCCAATGAGGTAAACGTGGATTCGATGACCAGTCCGCGCACCGGCAATGGGGTGTGATGGCTGGCGGCATCGCGGCCGAGTTCGGCAGCCAGATCGATGGCGACCGCGCCCCCCAGCGAATGCCCGTAGATCAGGCGTTTGTTCGGGTCCGGTTGCAACAGCTGGAAGCGCTCCCAGGCCACTCGCGCATCCTCGTACACCGTTCTCTCCGACGGCAGGTCGCCATGGCTCTGGCCGAAGCCGCGATAGTCGATGGCCAGTACCGAATAACCTGCTGCGCGCAATTGTTCGATACGGAACAATTGCCCGGTGAGGTTCCAGCGCACGCCATGCAGATAAAGGATGGCCGGAGCATCGGCGCGTTCCGCCGGCCACCACCAGGCGTGAATGTTTTGCCCGGCCTTGAAGCTTTTCGGTTGCAGGTCGAGTTCCTGCACGCTGCCGGGCAAACCGTGATACCAGCCGGCGGTGCCCGGTTCGATGCGAAACAACAGCTTGCGTTCGGTGTGTTCCAGCACGGCACAACTCGCCGGCACGCCGATGATCAGGGCGGCCATGCAGGCGAACGCCAGACGGCGGCGTCGAAGTCGGGTCATGAAGGCAAGGAACATTAAACGTTTCACCACAGCGCGGACAAAGAACGCTTTTTACCAGATGCCTTGACCCGCGCGTGACATTTTCGACCACCGCACGCCTGCAACGATTACAAAATGCTGCGACGACTCAGTCGATCTTCAGCACGATCTTGCCGATGTGGTCGCCCGCTTCCATGTGCGCATGGGCCTTGGCTGCGTCGGCCAGCGGATAGACCTTGTCGATGATCGGCAGGCAGCGCCCGGCGGCCAGCACCGGCCAGACGTGTTCGCGCAATTGATCGGCGATGGCGGCTTTTTCCGCCGAGGTACGGGCGCGCAGGAGGGAACCGGTGACCACCGCACGCTTGCCGAGGATCGCCAGCAGATCGATGTCATTGGCCCGCGCGCCGCCGAGGAAACCGAGCATCACCAATCGCCCATCCATCCCCAAGGCGCTGATGTTTCCGTTGAGGTACGAGCCGCCCATGATGTCGAGGATCACATTCACGCCCTGGCCAGCGGTCTTCTCGGCGATGACAGCCGCGAAATCCTGCTCCCGATAGTTGATCGCTTCGCCGCCCAGGTTGTGGATCGCTGCGCATTTGTCGGCGCTGCCGGCGGTGGCGAAGGCTTGGATGCCAAACTCGCGGCACAGCATCAGCGCGGTGGTGCCGATGCCGCTGGTGCCGCCGTGGATCAAGGCGCGCTGACCACGGCTTGCACCGCCGAGGCCGAACAGGTTGGCCCACACGGTGAAAAAGGTTTCCGGAATTGCCGCCGCCTGAGTCCAGTCCAGTCCATCGGGAATCGGCAGGGCCTGGCCGGCCGGAACCGTGCAGTATTCGGCGTAGCCTCCGCCATTGGTCAGCGCGCAGACCCGGTCACCGACCGCGAATGTGCTGACTCCGCTGCCAATCGCCATGACCTCGCCGGCCACTTCAAGGCCCGGAATCGGGTTCATGCCGGGCTTCATCGGGTATTTGCCGGCGCGTTGCAGAGCGTCGGGGCGGTTGATGCCGGCGGCGTGCACGCGGATCAGTATTTCGCCTTCTGCGGCGACCGGCAGCGGAACGCGCCGGGATTGCAGAACCTCGGGCCCGCCCGGTTCGGTGATTTCGATTCGAGTCATTTCAGTGGGCAACGTCATTTTCGATTCCTCTTGAAACAAGTGATCAGTAGATGGGAGCACAGTCAGGGCCCAATGATTCCCGTCATTGGGCACAGCAGCGATGCTCGACGGAGGAGGGCAGTAGTTTCATGACCTGCTCAAGTATCAGCGCAATCACGATGGCACCGCAGGCAATCACGAAAAGCAGTACATGCTGTCCGCCTGTGGCGTTGAACAGCGCCGAATAGGCGAAGCCGGCCAGCGCCTGAAACGTGGCGAACGACACCGTGGCCTGGCTCCACGCCACCTGTTGGCGATGATGATCCGGCACCAGCTCATGCACTCGGGCCAACGCCAGCGGGACGATGCCCGGTGGAAATGAGCCGAGCACCACCGCCAGCAGCGCCAACGCCAGGAATGAATGCGAAACCGCCAGCAAGCCAAGGGTGATCGCCTGCACCACCAGCACCAGACGAATGCCGGTCCGCGCGCCGAGATGATCGGCGAGAAAGCCATAACTCACCGGGCCGACGATGGCGCCCAGACCGTACATGATCCAGACCAGCGCGCCGACGTGCGCCCCGGCGCCCAGGCCACGGGCGACGTAATCCACCAGAAAGACCATGGCCGGCACCAGCCCGGCGGCCATGAACGCGTACTGGGCAAACAGCAGATAAACAGCAGGCGGTGTCGCCTCGACCGGATCCACCTGAGCCCTTGCAGTGGTTGCATGGGGCAGCTCCGAGGGCCAGCCGAACCAGCTCAATGCCGTCAGTGCCAGCGACAAAACGCCCAATCCCAGCCACGTCGCTTGCAAACCCAGACTCAACAACAGCGGAACAATCGTGCCCGAACCTGCGATGCCCAGACCGATGCCGAGGAAAATCGCCCCGCTGGCCAGTCCTTTGCGCGCGGCCGGTACGTGTGGCAGCACGGTCGCGGCCACCAGCACCATGATCGCGCCGCCCGCGATGCCGGACAGCAGACGCCAGCCGAAATACCAGCTCACCGACACCGGGTACGCACAGGCGAAAAACGCCACGGTCACCGCCAGCATCATCAGTCGCAGAGCGTTTCTCTGGGTGAGCCGGCGTGCCAGCGGTCGGCCGAGGAGGGCGCCGATCAGGTAACCGACCAGGTTGGCCGCGCCGAGATAGACCACATCATGGGCGGAAAACCACTGCGCCTGAATCAGCGAAGGGATCAGCGGCGTGTAGGCGAAACGCGCCAGACCGATGCTGACCAGGCTGGCGCAGAGTCCGGCGAAGATCGCCAGCCAGACACTCGTGTCCGGGCGTTCGGGCGAAGCAGTTGAAGTGCGCATGACGGCAATCCCGTGAAAGGTTTATGGCGCCCAGCATATCGGCTATCGTTGCTGCGTTAATGCAGCGAGATTGCTTGGTTGTGATGCGTTAATGCATCAATGGAGAACAGTATGAATTGGGATGACGCACGGGTGTTTCTTGCGGTCTGCCGCGAGTCGACATTGCGCGGCGCCGCGCGTGTGCTGGGCGTGGACCAGGCGACGGTCGGACGACGCATCACCGCACTGGAAAAGTCGCTGGGCGCGACCTTGTTCCTGCGCACCTCCGAAGGCTATGCACTGACGGCCGTCGGCGAAGCGGCGCTCAAGTCGGTGGAAAAAATGGAGCATTCGGCGCTGGAGCTGGAGCGGCGTATCCAGGGCCTCGACGACCGCCTGACCGGCAGTGTGCGGGTCAGCACCACCGATTCGCTGGCCATCGATTTTCTGATCCCGGCCATCGCGCAGTTGCACCAACAGCATCCTGACGTGCGCGTGCAACTGGACGCCTCCACGCAAATCCTCAGCCTGGCCAAACGCGAAGCAGACATTGCCGTGCGCAATACCCGCCCGGACAACCCGGACCTGATCGCCCGGCGCATCGCGCGATGGCCGGTGGGATTGTTCGCCTCGCAGGCCTATGTCGACAGTCATGGCGTGCCGGCGCCAGGCAGTGCGTTCGAGGGCCATGATCTGGTGGTGTACCAGCCGTATCTGCAAGGCAACAAGGACCTGACCCTGGTGACTGAACCCGTGACTCGCGGGCGGATCGTCGCCGGTCTGAGCTCCAGCCTGTTGGTACGCCGCTCGATTGCCGCCGGGCTGGGTGCAGGAGAAATCCCGGTCTACATGGGCGAGCGCGATGGTCTGGTCAGGCTGTGGCCGGAGCGTACGCGGCCGTTGCCTTATGAAGTGTGGCTGGTGACCCATGCGGATTTGCGCCATACCGCGCGGGTCAGGGCGGTGATCGAGCAGATTGTCGAAGCGTTTGCGCTGGAAAACGAATAGTTGTTCTGCCAAAAAAAACGGCCTTCACTGAAGGCCGTTTTTTGTGAGCATTGAAATCGCTGCCTCATGGCATTTCCGGCAGTTCCTGCGGGCGCAGATCAAACACCAGGACTTCGGCATCCTGGCCATTGTTCAGGGTCAGTGCCTGTTCTTCACGAACCCGTACGCCATCGCCCTCTTTCAACTGCACGCCGTTCAGTTCAATGCTGCCGCGAGCAACGTGTACATAGGCGTAGCGGTTGGCAGGCAGCTTGAGTGTGGCACTTTCCTCGCCATCGAACAGCCCGGCATACACGCGTGCATCCTGGCGTACTTTCAGCGAGCCGTGGCTGCCTTCGGGCGAAATGATCAGTTGCAGGCGACCGCGTTTTTTCTGTTCGCTGAAGTGCTCTTGCTGGTAACGCGGTTTCGCGCCGCTGACGTCCGGTACGATCCAGATCTGCAGGAAGTGCACAGGCTTGGTCGCCGAATGGTTGAACTCACTGTGGGCCACGCCGCTGCCGGCGCTCATCAGTTGCACATCGCCGGGGCGGATCACCGAACCGGTGCCGAGGGTGTCCTTGTGTTCCAGGGCGCCTTCGAGCACATAGGAGAAAATCTCCATGTCGCGGTGCGGGTGCTGGCCGAAGCCCTTGCCGGCGGCGACGCGGTCATCGTTGATCACCAGCAGGTCGGAAAAACCCTGTTCACGCGGGTCACGGTAGCTGGCAAAGGAAAAGGTGTGGAACGACTTCAACCAGCCATGATTGGCCAGACCACGGTCGGAAGCTTTACGAAGGGTCAGCATGATGAAATCTCCTTTCAGGACGTTGATTCGTCCGAGTGAGGAGAAGGTTACTGGTTACCCTGCGAAGCAATAAGTAGATGAAAATTGAAATACTGTCTCTTTATGGTTGACAGTTGTGTGCACTGGATCACGCATTCTTTTCCAACGGTTCCATCGTATCTGGCCATAATGCTCACACTTATGACTCTGCATAGATTTTGGTGATACCTCCATGAAGACCGTGGCAATGGTGCTGTTTCCTGATTTTCTGCTGCTCGACATGGCCGGGCCGCTGGAGGTCTTTTCGGTCGCCAATCGCTACCTGAAACCGCACGCCCACTATCACCTGACCACCCTGGGCACCGAGCGTGGGCCGTTGCGTGCGTCCAATGGTGTCCTCGTGCACACCGATCGGCATATCGACGAAGCCGATGAGCGCTACGACTTGCTGCTGGTGCCGGGAGGCCCTGGCGCCTACAACGAAAAACACCCGCCGTTGCTCGACTGGCTGCAGGGCGCGGTGACGCGCGCCGGGCAATATGGCTCAATCTGTACAGGCGCCTTCGTGCTGGGTCACGCCGGATTGCTCGACGGCTATCGTGTGACCACTCACTGGAATTACACCGAACGCCTGATCAAGGGCTTTCCGAAGGCAAAAGTCGCCACCGACCAGATTTTTGTCGAGGATCGCAACCTGATCACCTCCGGAGGCGTCACGGCCGGCATCGATATGGCGTTGGCGGTGGTCGCCCGCGATCATGGCAAAAAGATTGCTCAGGACGTGGCCAAGGTGCTGTTGGTGGTGATGAAACGTCAGGGCGGGCAAGCGCAGTTCAGCCCGTTGATGGCGGCAGTGGCGCCCCAGGAAACCCCGATCACCCGGGTGCAGAATCATGTGCTGGAGCATCTGGAGGAAGCCTTCACTGTGGAGCGCATGGCGGGGCTTGCGAACATGAGTGCGCGGCACTTCGCCCGGGTGTTCGCTCGCGAGGTCAACATGACGCCCATGGAATTCCTGCAAAGTGCGCGCATCGATTGTGCGCGTAATCTGCTGGAAACCAGCGATCTGCCGCTGAAAACCGTGGCCTACAAAAGCGGGTTTGGCAGTGTGCGGCACATGCGTTTTCTGTTCGGCGAAAAGCTCGGGCTGACCCCGACGCAATATCGCGAACAGTTCAGCTAGAGCGGTTCTGTCCGTTACGGGCATTCGGATGTCCGTAACGGACCCCGCGTAGTGGTTGTACCGTCATCGAGGCCTGCGAAGATAACGGACATGAACAGCCTCAACGAATTGAACTCGGCGTCGGTCCTGCGTTTCGGACCGTACGCGTTCCATTTGCGCCAGCGACTGATCCTCGAAGGGGATCGGCAATTGCGCATGGGCGGTCGTGCGCTGGACATTCTGCAAGTGCTGGTCGAGCGCGCCGGACGGGTGGTCAGTAAAGAGCAACTGATTTCGCTGGTGTGGCCGACGTCGGTGGTCGAGGAGATCAACCTGCGGGTGCACATTGCCGCGTTGCGCCGGGCCCTCGGTGATGGTGAAAACGGTCAGCGCTACATCGTCAATGTGCCGCAATGCGGATACAGTTTCGTGGCGCCGGTGCAGGGCGACAGCGTCGCCCAAGTGGTGTTCGAAAGCCTGCAAGCACCCCAACACAACTTGCCCGCACGGCTGACGCCGGTCACCGGACGCGATTCGCTGGTCGGCGGTCTGGTGCGGCAACTGCCGTTGTTCCGGCTCCTGACGGTGACGGGACCTGCCGGTGTCGGCAAGAGCACCGTGGCACTGCGTGCAGCGGAACTGCTGCTGCAGCATTTTCGTGACGGCGTGTGGCAGGTGGATCTGTCGCTGATCGACGAAGACATTCCGCTCCTCGATCACCTGCTGAAAACCCTCGACATCGATTTCCCCACACTGGCCGTGCGCCACGCCTTGCTGGTGCTGGACAACTGCGAGCACCAGCACGAAGCCTGCCGGAACCTGCTGCAAACACTCCTCGACGCGGCGCCCCGTCTATCGATCCTGGCCACCAGCCGCGAACCGTTGCGTCTCGCTCTGGAAGTCCTCCAGCCGCTGCCGCCCCTTACCCTTCCCAAATCTTCTGCCCTCAACAGTGTCGATGAAGTCATGGGTTTTTCAGCGGTGCAGCTGTTTGTCAGTCGTGCCCGTACACGTCAACACGGCTTCAGTCTGCGTGAGCAGGATCTGGAAACGGTGCGCGATATCTGTCGGCGGCTCGACGGTCTGCCATTGGCGATCGAACTGGCGGCGGCGCAGATCGATGCGCTGGCGCTGGTCGGCCTTCAGACCCAGCTGGACCAAGGCCTGCAAGTCCTGAGTCACGGTCGCCGCACCGCCGTGCCACGCCACCAGTCGATGAAGGCTGCGCTGGACTGGAGCTATCAGCGCTTGAGCGAGCAGGAACAACGCGTGCTGCAACGCTTGTCGGTGTTCAAGATGGCATTCACCCTGGATGCCGCCATCGGCGTGATCAGTTGCGCGCAATTACCACCCTCGACACTGGTGGAAGTGGTCGAACAGCTGGCGGCCAAGTCGTTGCTGACCACAGATCGATCCAGCGGGACGCTGCGCTATCGAATGCTCAACACCACGCGCCGGTATGCCCGCGAACAACTGGAGCGGGGAGGCGAACTGAATGATGTCGAGCGTCGGCACGCGCGCTACCTGGGTCGCTCGCGACCAGCCTCAAGCGGCCGACTGACCGCGCAACTCGTCGAGCAGTAAACGCACCTTGCGCAAGTCCGGGGTGGCATAGCCTTCGGTGAAGCGCTGGTAGATCGGGGTCAGCAATTCGAGTGCCTCACGAAAGCGCGACTGGCGCTGCCACAACTGCGCCAGCGACGTTGCGCTGCGCAGCTCCCAAGCCAGGGCGCCTTGTGTCCGCGCAATCTCAAGCGATTGCTGCAAGGCACTTTGCGCCGTGTGATGACAGGGCGATTCAGCCGCCAGCAACCGCTCGGCCCGGGCTCGCAAGATCTCTGCCGTGCTCCATCCGGCCGCGCCACTTTGCGCCCGCTCCAGCAAAGCATCATCAACGAAACCCGGATCCAGCGTGACCATGATTTCCCTGACCAGACCGCTATCGGCTGGGGGGATGGCGAGAGCCTTGTCGGCGTCGATCACCTGCGCATAGTGTCGCGCCCACGTATAGAACAGCAGCACCGAATGCTTCTGCGCCTGTTCGAGCAGCAGTTGCAGCAGCGCGCGGGCGTTCTGTACGTCGCCGTTGTAATGGGCGATCAGGCACGAGGCCAGTGCCAGGGTGTAGCAGATCGACGTGCCGTGGTTGATCTGCACCGCGATGTCCAGCGCCTGCCGCGCCGTGCGCCAGGCCTGCTCGGGAAAACCTTGCAACCACAGCACCCGGGCGAGGACGGTCAGCGAGGCGACGCTCTGATCGTATTGCACGCCGAAACCGTGAGTGAAGCGGTTTAGATGGCCGCTGTGGGCCATGCGCTGAATGACCTGCTCGGCATGGATTCGTGCCTGATGCTGATCGCCGGCGTAATGCAGCGCGAGCACCCGCAAGCGGTGGGTGCTCAGGGACAACTGCGCATCGCCGTGCACTCCGAGGCTTTCGAATTGCTCGCTCTGCTCGAGCGCCATCTGGTAATGCCCGCAACTGAGATTGACCGCCATGTGTCCCGACACGGCGCGCAATTGCCCGGCCTTGTCGTCGTACTGTTGCGCCAACAGGCGGGCACTGGCAAAGGCTTCGATGGTTTCCGGTGTACCACCCCAGGTGTGGTAGCAGGCGCTGCCGAGGGCCAGTTTCAAGGCGATTTCCAGGCGTGGGCAGGGCTCGTCGGATGACGCCAGCAACGCGAGTGCCCGGCGCACATGAACGCCGTACTCCTTGAGCAGGGACAGCTCCTGCCACAACGGCGCCGAGGTTGCCGTCAGGCGCACGCCGAGCGCGCGCGAGCCTTGGTCATTCAGCGTCCACTCAAGCGCCGTCCGCAGGTCCTCGAGGCCACGGGCGTAACGCTCGATCCAGACCTCGGTCGCCGTGTTCTCCCAATCGGCCTGGGCCTGATGCATCAGCGCCAGGCTGCGTTCGGCATGGCGTTCGCGGGTCTCGCCGAGTTCGGCGGCCTGGTCGAGTTTTTCCAGCGCATAGCGGCGGGTGGTGTCGAGCAGGCGATAGAACACCTCTTCATCACCGACCTCGACGTTGAGCAGCGACTTGGCGACCAGTTGCGTGATCGAGGCGAACACTTCGTTCGACTCGATGTGCTGACCGACGATAACCGCCGCCGCAGACTCCAGCGTGAACGCGCCACGGAACACGCCCAGTCGGCGCAGGCTGGTCTGTTCGCAGGCGTTGAGCAGGTTGAAGCTCCAGTCCAGCGTAGCGCGCAGGGTTTCATGTCGACCGAGGCGAGTCTGATTGCCCGCCGGCAAGCGCCCCTGAAGCTGACTCAGCAAACCGTCCAGCCCAAGGCCTGCCACCTGCGCGGCCGCCAGTTCCAGTGCCAGCGGGATGCCGTCCAGCCGTCGACAGATGTCGATGATCAAGGGCAGATCAGCGTTGCCCGGCTCAAAGTGTTCGTGCGCCGCCATCGCCCGTTCGACGAACAGTTGCAGCGCGGAAAATCCCATCGCCTGATCGCGGTCGAGCACTGCAATCGGTGGCGGACAATCAAGAGATTCCAGCCGCTGCACATACTCGCCCTCGGCGCGCAGGCTTTCGCGGCTGGTGGCCAGAATATGCACCTGCGGCGCACCCCGCAGAATGCTTTCGCTGAGCAACGCCACGGCGTCGATCAAGTGCTCGCAGTTATCGATCACCAGTAGCATCTGCCGCTCGCGCAGGCTGTTGATCAGGCAGGCCATCGGTTCACTGTCATGCAGCGAAAGATCCAGCAGGGCGGCGAGATGCGAGCAGATCGAACCCGGATCGTTGAGCGGTGCCAGATCCAGCAGACGAA
This sequence comes from Pseudomonas fitomaticsae, assembly GCF_021018765.1. Taxonomy (GTDB): domain Bacteria; phylum Pseudomonadota; class Gammaproteobacteria; order Pseudomonadales; family Pseudomonadaceae; genus Aquipseudomonas; species Aquipseudomonas fitomaticsae. The sequence continues at coordinate 2,558,542 of NZ_CP075567.1, forward strand.
TCCCGTCGCGATAACGGCCGATCAGTTGCTCGGCGACGCGCAGGGCCACGGTGGTCTTGCCGATGCCGCCGGGGCCGACCAGGGTGATGCAGCGTTGACGTGGCAATTGTGTCATCAGGCTGTCGACCACCGGCTGGCGACCGATCATCCGCGTGCGACGCAATGGCAGGTTATGCCGGCCGAGGCTGGCGGCGGCGGGGCGTTGTTCGATGGATTGCAGCACGACCGGCGCGACGAAACTGTAACCGCGCTGCGCCACCGTGACGATGTAGCGCTGCCCGGCCTGACCGTCGCCGAGGGCCTTGCGCAGGGCGGCCATGTGGACTCGCAGGTTGATGTCTTCCACCACGCTGTCCGGCCAGACCCCGGCGATCAGCTGCTGCTTGCTCACGATCTCGCCGGCGTGGGCCAGCAGGATCAGCAGAATGTCCATGGCGCGGCGGCCCAGGCGCAAAGGCTGGTCGCCTTCAAGCACCAGCCGCTGGCCGGGGTGGATCCGATAGGGGCCGAAACCGATGGCCTGATTCGGGGAAAGACTCAACCGCTCACTCCTTCGACGTTTTTTATGATCCTGGTCCGCCTCGGTGAAGAATCCGTGACGGGCAGGGCGCAGAGCGACTCGAGGGTCACGCAAGCCGTCTGATCCGCAGTATCCAGGCATATTCCTCAGGATTTGTCGCCAGTGCAACGTGCGCGCAATACACGCGCCCCGGCATCGGTCGGCATCCAGTGCCGTCACCACTGTATTTAAAGGACGGAACCTGTGCCGGCTCACCCGACAGCCGGGAAAAATTAACAACGATTAACTCGTCCGCGCCCGCTTCAGAGCCAAAACTGCGGGGCAATGGAATGCATACGTCCGGAGGACGCTGCGATGAGCAAGGTAGTGGTGGTCTATCACAGTGGCTACGGGCACACCCGCGTCATTGCGCAGGCAGTGGCCCAAGGTGTGGAGCGCCATTTGGGCAGCACCTGCCTGTTGCTGGCGGTGGAAGACGTGGAAGCCCATTGGGATGATCTGCACCGCGCCGACGCCATCATCTTCGGCGCGCCGACCTACATGGGCAGCGCTTCGGCGGCGTTCAAGCAATTCATGGAGGCCACAGCCTCGTTCTATCTCGCCCGGCCGTGGCGCGACAAACTGGCGGCGGGCTTCACCAATTCCGGCAGCCTGTGTGGCGACAAGCTCAATACCCTGCTGCAAATGGCGGTGTTCGCCGCCCAGCATTCGATGATCTGGGTCGGGCTCGATCTGCTGCCGGCGCGCGCGTGCGAAGGTGTTTTCGACGGCCAGTTGAATCGCCTCGGCAGCTCCCTCGGCGCCATGTCCCAATCCTGCGTCGAGCAACCGCCCGAACAGGCACCTCCTGTGGAAGACCAACAAACCGCCGCGCACCTGGGCGAGCGGGTGGCGCGACTGGCTCAGCGCATGGCTCGGAAGTGAAACCGCCTCAGCGGTTTTTCATGACCTGACACCGCCAGGCAAACGGATTGATCCCTTCGCTGCGGGTGAATATGTGGCAGAAGTGCGCCTGATCGCAGAAGCCGCATTCGAGGCTGATCTGCGTGAGGCTGTGGTTGGTGTGCTGGATCAATAGCTTGGCTCGGGCAATGCGTTGGGTGCGGATCCAGTCTTGCGGCGAGTACCCGGTGCTGCACTTGAACGCCCGGGAAAAATGGCTGCGTGAGAGTGAGCAGGCGCTGGCCAGTTCGGTGACTTCAAGGCTGTCGCCGAGGCGTTCGAGGATCAGCTGTTTCACCAGCCGCTCACGCTGTGGGCTGAGGCCGCCGGTGCTGGTTTTGCGGGGTTCGCTGGCAGGGGCGCGGGCGACGGTTTGCTGTAAGTGAGCCATGGCCAAGGTCCGTGTCGGTGGGGAACGCACGGTCAGCGCTTTCCCTCAGGTCAATAAAACAACGCTGCGCAGAGGGATTCATTGTTTGGCGAGGGGCGAGGGCTGACGAGTTAAACGTTGTTAATTCCACTGTCAGCTTCAACTCAGCACACCGCTGCAAGTCCCCATGACGGGAAGCGGGCAGGATGGCGACGATGGGGGCGGGCCACATAAGGACCGCAGAATCGGGCTCGTTCGAGGGGATGCATATGAAAGGTTTGTTCAATGGCGTAATCGGCGTGGCGTTGGTCGGTGTGATGTCGACCGCCATGGCGCAGGCACCGCAGGTCGGCACACAGGCGCCAGGTTATTTCCGACTGGCGCTGGGCGATTACGAAGTGACAGCGTTGTTCGACGGCTACAACGACTTGTCGCCGAAGCTGCTGCAGGGCATGAGCCAGAGCCAGATTCGCGCATTGCTGGCCCGTCGCTCGATTGAAACGCCGGGCGTGCAGACTGCGTTCAATGCGTTCCTGGTCAACACCGGCAAACAACTGATTCTGGTGGATACCGGCGCGGGTCAGTGCATCGGTGCCACCGCCGGCCAGCTCTCGGCGAACATGCAGGCGGCGGGTTACAAGCCGGAACAAGTCGATACGATCCTGCTGACCCATCTGCACCTGGATCACGTCTGTGGACTGGTCGACGGCCAGCAGCAACCGATCTTCGCCAATGCCACGGTTTACGCCGCCAAGGCAGAAGCCGATTACTGGCTCGACCCGCAAGCCCTCGCCAAGGCACCAGCCGGCGCGCGGGAGTTCTTCAAGATCGCTCAGGACTCCACCGCGCCATACGTCGCCGCCGGGCGCTTCAAGACATTCGAGGCGGGCCAGTCGCCATTGCCGGGCGTGGTCGATGCCACGCTGGAAGCCGGGCACACGCCGGGCAGTACCACCTACCGTTTTGCTTCGCAGAATCAGAGCATCGTGTTCATGGGGGATCTGGTGCACAACCTCGCGGTGCAGTTCGATCATCCTGAGGTGGCGATCAGCTTCGACGTCAACAGCCAGCAAGCGATCAAAAGCCGTAACGCGGTGTTCAGTGCAGCGGCGGCCAGCAAGACCTGGGTCACGGCTGCGCACTTGCCGTTCCCGGGCATCGGCCACATCACGGCGGTCGACAAGCACTTCCAGTGGGTGCCGGTCGAATACGGTCCCTACAAACGCGCGGCCAAAGTGCCGCTCATCGAGTAAAGTGCCCACCTTTCACGTCAGGCTCAAACAAGGAAACGTGCCCCATGAACCGAAACGATCTGCGCCGCGTCGACATGAACCTGCTGGTGATTTTCGAAGCACTGATGTTCGAAAAGAACCTGACCCGCGTCGCCGAAAAACTGTTCATGGGCCAGCCGGCAGTGAGCGCGGCGCTGGGCCGTTTGCGCGATCTGTTCGACGATCCGCTGTTGCTGCGCAACGGTCGCGGCATGGAACCGACCGCGCGGGCGCTGGCGATTCTTCGGGAACTGCAACCGGCGATGGACGTGATTTCCGGCGCGGTCAGCCGGGCCAAGGAATTCGATCCGGCCACCAGTTGCGACGTGTTCCGCATCGGCCTGTCGGATGACGCCGAGTTCGGTCTGTTCCCGCCATTGCTGCGTCAGTTGCAGGAAGAGGCGCCGGGGATCGTGGTTGTGGTGCGCCGCGCCAACTACCTGCTGATGCCGACGCTTTTGGCCTCCGGGGAAATTTCCGTCGGCGTGAGCTACACCACCGATCTGCCGGCCAACGCCAAGCGCAAGAAACTGCGCGACATTCCCTGCAAGGTCTTGCGCGGTGATAACCGTCCGGGTCCGCTGACCCTCGACGAATACTGCGAGCGGCCCCATGCGATGGTGTCGTTCTCGGGTGACTTGAGCGGCAACATCGACGTGGACCTGGCCAAGGTCGGCCGCAGTCGCCGGGTGGTGCTCGGTGTACCTCAGTTCAGCGGCCTGCGCGCGCTGCTGGCGGGCACCGAGATGATCGCGACCGTGCCGGATTATGCCGCATGTGCGTTGGTCGAAGGCTGTGCGTTACGGGCCGAAGACCCACCGTTTCCGATTGATGCGGCGCAACTGTCGATGGCCTGGAGTGGTGTGCATGACAACGATCCGGCGGAGAAGTGGCTGCGGTCGCGGATCAGTCAGTTCATGTCGGTGACGCTGGATATTCCGGCAGTGTAAGCGCGCCGTTTGTCCGGAATATCGCTCCACCTGTAAGTTCTGACAGTAGCGCTGGCCCGTGTGTGGGTGTGTGATTGATCCAATGCCTTTCGAGGGCCATGTCACACGCGCACCGGGACAGAACGATGATCGCCAACAGCCCCAACGCAAATGCCGCCGCTCCACCGCCTCCGACCATTCAGGGAAACCCGAGCACATTCCTGCTGGACCCGCAGAATGTGCGCAACACACTGACGGTCGAGATAACGGACCCATCGCTGCAATCCGGCGACAGCGTGAGTGTGACGTTTACCGGCGACCCGGCCACCGGAAGCAATGGCTCGCATACCACCTCTGCGGTCAGCGCCGGCACCGTTCGGCCAATGCTGATTCGACTGCCGTTCACACTGACAACCTTCAATCTGGGCCAGACGGTAACCGTGACTTACACGATCATCCGCGGCAGCGCTGCCCCGGTGACTTCCGATCCGCTGGTGCTGTATGTCTTGACGCTGGCGCAACGCGATTTGCCCAGGGCTTCGATCACCGAGGCTGATCAGATGGGCGAGGGTCGTTTTTTGAACCTTGATGGCTTGAGTCTTTTCACTCTGCGGATCAACGCATGGACGCTAAGTACTCGGGGTCAATTTCTCTGGCTGCGGCTACTTGGCGTCAATGCCGACAACAGCGTTTTTGACCGGTCATATTGGGGGCCGCCGGGCAATGTGATCGCGGATGAATTCAACCGTTTTGGCTACTACGAAACGTTTCACTCCACCACGGATCTGCGGAGTCTCAAGCACGGCAGTGTACTGAGCCTGATATTGATGGTCGGGTTGCAAGGCAGTCAGGAGCTCGCACTTGCCCAACCCTTTGCCCACCGAAACTACATCGTCCTGACGGACCCCACGAGCGCGCCAAGGATCGAGCGGATCGTTGATCCGGACGGTCGGGATGTCGGCGATCAAGGTGAAACGCTGTCCACCAGTGTCACCTTGTCCGGCGTAGCCACAGAGCCAGTGATTGTTTTTGATGGGGAAACACGGCTTGGTACGGCCCCGGTGATTACGGGGGCGTGGGAATACTCGGTCAGAGGATTGACCACGGGCCCTCACGTCTTCACAGGTCGGTACGCCGCTGGAGGGGTATCCAGATCCTGGACGATCAACGTTCTGGAAAACCGCGAGGTGCGGATCAAGGAATCAACCGGCAACACCGATTTGAATCCGGCTGCAGCGACTACGGCGCTGACATATGTCCTTGATTATCCGAGCCAGCCTGACGATCAGGTCAGCGTAGGCTGGACCGCGGCGCCGGGCACGCCAGCGGCGGGTTCGTATACCTCGCTGCCGGTCGCTGTGGGTGCCACGCCCAGAGAACTATCGGCGCCTGTCTCTCTGGTGGCCTTCAGCATCGGTAAACCCGTTGAAGTCACCGCCTCCTACGTACGCGGCGGTGCACCGGCGGTGCAATTGCAACCCTTGGCGCTATCTGTGCTGCCGATCCCGAGTAACTTGCTCATATCCCCCGTGATCGACGAGGCCAAAGGCACTCTTGAACTGGACAAGAAGGACATCGTGGCCGGAGCGAATCTGACGTTCGGCAACTGGATACACATAGCGAGAGGCCAACGACTGGAACTCACCCTGATGGGCTTTTCGGCCAATGGCGCCGTGAACAATCGAAGTATCTGGACCCCCGATCGCAATGCGGTTCATCAGGCCTGGGTCTTGAATCCAGGCTACACGTTCAGACTCCCGCTCGACTATCTGCTGTCGCTCGAGGTCGGGACATTGTTGAGCATCGTGTTCTCAGTGAGAACAGACCAAGTCGCGAGCTCGACGGCCGTCACGGTTTTCGAACCGCGTCGGTACACCATCGTGGATACGCGGTGACCGGAGGAGGGAGTAAGTTCTTCGGCATTGGACGGTTGGGACGCGGAGCGTCCCGGGCTGCATTCCCACGCGGAACGTGAGAACAATCGATCAAGAGCAAAGAGAGCACACCCATCCAATTTCCCCCCGATCAATCATTGCACTATTGCCTGCAATGATTGATCAAGGGTGGGCCCATGAACGCTGCACAACGCGATGACCAGGCGCAAAACCTCGGCCTGCTGTTCCTGCGGGTGACCGGCGGGCTGTTCCTGCTGTTCGTCCACGGCTTGCCCAAGCTGCTGGACTTCACCGCGCAGCTGCAACAGATCGAAGACCCGTTCCACCTCGGTGCCCACCTCACTTTGATTCTGGCGATCTTCGCTGAAGTCCTCTGTCCGCTGCTGATCGTCGCCGGGGTGCTGGCGCGTCTGGCGTGCTTGCCTATTCTCTTTGTGCTGCTGGTGGCGCTGCTGCTCGTGCATCCGCAATGGAGTGTGGCCGAAGGGCAGTTCGGCTGGTTGCTGTTGATCCTCTTCACCACTGTTCTGATCGCCGGGCCCGGACGGCTGGCGCTCAATGTTCGTTTGCCCGGAGTGCTCCGTTATGCCTGATGCCCAGACCCTGAAAAAACCGGGACCCGAAGAAACCGTGACGCTGATCGTCAAGCACCGGGTCAAGGCCGGTTTTGAGCAGCCTTACGAAGCCTGGCTGCGCAATATCGTCAGCGTGGCGGGGCGCGAAGAAGGGCATCTGGGTGTGGACGTGATGCGCAGCCAGCAGGGCGGTCTCGCGTTGTTCACCTGCGTGCTGCGTTATTGCTCGACCGAGGCGATGCAGCGCTGGCTCGATTCGCCGCAGCGTCAGAAGCTGATCGATGAAGCCGCGCCGATGCTCGCCGACGGCGACCAGACCGAGGTCAATGCGGCCAATGAATTCTGGTTCACACCAACGGCCGAGGCCGGTTCGCCGCCACCGCGCTGGAAGCAGGCCGTGGTCACGCTGCTGGTGATCCTGCCGCACACCTTGCTGGTGCCGCTGATCTGGGGGCCGCTGCTGCAACTCAATGCCTTTCTCTCCAACTACGTGGTCGCCACGTTCCTGATCACCCTGACCATCGTGGTGTCGGTGGTCTACGTGTTCATGCCGCCCGTGACCCGTCTGTTCGCGCCGTGGCTGGAAGCCGGTCAGTCACACAAAAAAACCGAATCCAATGCCAATCCGCCGCGCTGAAGCGGCGGGTCCGGGCTCCGTTTCACTTATCTCGAAGGAACTGCGATGAACGCCGATCTGATTCTGTTCAATGGCCAATTTCATACGGTAGACCGCGAAAAACCTCTCGCCAGCGCCGTGGCGATCAAGGACGGCCGCTTTGTCGTCGTCGGCAACGATACGCAAGCGATGGCCCTGCGCGGCGCCGGTACGCAAGTGGTCGACCTCAAGGGCCGCTGCGTGATTCCCGGCCTCAATGACTCGCACTTGCACCTGATCCGTGGTGGCTTGAACTACAACCTCGAACTGCGCTGGGAAGGCGTGCCGTCGCTGGCCGATGCGCTGCGCATGCTCAAGGATCAGGCTGACCGCACACCGACCCCGCAATGGGTGCGCGTGGTGGGTGGCTGGAACGAATTCCAGTTCGCCGAAAAACGCATGCCGACCCTCGAAGAAATCAACCAGGCGGCGCCGGACACCCCGGTGTTCATCCTGCACCTGTATGACCGCGCGCTGCTCAACCGCGCCGCCTTGCGCGTCGCCGGCTACACCCGCGACACGCCGAACCCGCCGGGCGGCGAGATCGTGCGCGATGCCAACGGCAACCCGACCGGCATGCTGGTGGCGCGGCCGAACGCGATGATTCTGTACTCGACGCTGGCCAAGGGGCCGAAGCTGCCGCTGGAATATCAGGTCAACTCGACCCGTCAGTTCATGCGCGAACTCAATCGCCTCGGCTTGACCAGCGCCATCGATGCCGGCGGCGGTTTCCAGAACTACCCGGACGATTATCAGGTGATCGAGCAACTGGCCAAAGACGACCAGTTGACCGTGCGCATCGCCTACAACCTGTTCACCCAGAAGCCGAAAGAAGAACTGACCGATTTCCAGAACTGGACCGGCAGCGTCAAGTTGCATCAGGGCGACGACTTCCTGCGCCACAACGGCGCCGGCGAGATGCTGGTGTTCTCGGCGGCGGACTTCGAAGACTTCCTCGAACCGCGCCCGGACCTGCCGCAAACCATGGAACAGGAACTGGAGCCGGTGGTGCGCCACCTGGTCGAGCAGCGCTGGCCATTCCGTTTGCACGCCACCTACAACGAATCGATCAGTCGCATGCTCGACGTGTTTGAGAAGGTCAACCGTGACATTCCGTTCAACGGTTTGCCATGGTTCTTCGACCACGCCGAAACCATCACCCCGCAGAACATCGAGCGCGTGAAAGCGTTGGGCGGCGGTATCGCGATTCAGGATCGCATGGCGTTCCAGGGCGAATATTTCGTCGACCGCTACGGCAAGCAGGCCGCCGAAGCCACGCCACCGATCAAGCGCATGCTCGCCGAAGGCGTGCCGGTCGGCGCGGGCACCGATGCCACCCGGGTATCGAGCTACAACCCGTGGACTTCGCTGTACTGGATGGTCAGCGGTCGCACCGTCGGCGGTCTGGCGCTGTACGAAGAAGGTTTGCCGCGCACCACCGCGCTGGAACTGTTCACCCACGGCAGCGCCTGGTTCTCGTCCGAGCAGGGCAAGAAGGGCCAGATCAAGGTCGGGCAACTGGCGGACCTCGCAGCGCTGAGCGCGGACTTCTTCCATGTCGAGGAAGAAGCGATCAAGTGGATCGAGTCGGTGCTGACCGTGGTCGGCGGCAAGATCGTTTATTCCGCAGGTGACTTCGAAGACCTCGGCCCACGTGCATTGCCGGTGCTGCCGGACTGGTCGCCAGTGGTGAAAGTCCCGGGCCACTGGCGCCCGAATTCGCCCTTGCAGGCTCAGGTTCACCAGTGCAGCGGTCCGTGCGCGGTGCATACCCACAGCCATGAAAAAGCGCGGATGTCGAATGCGCCGGTCAGCGATTTCGCCGGTTTCTGGGGCGCGTTCGGTTGCTCCTGCTTCGCTTTCTGATCCCGTAAACGGCGCCGGCCTTCGTGGCCGGCGCTTGCCGCATCACCCATCCCCGAGGAGTTTCACATGAGCAACGTTCCTTACAAACGCTTGAACAAAGACGACGCCGTGGTCCTGCTGGTCGACCACCAGACCGGTCTGATCTCGCTGGTGCAGGATTTCTCGCCGAACGAGTTCAAGAACAACGTGCTGGCGCTGGGTGACATCGCCAAGTTCTTCAACCTGCCGACTATCCTCACCACCAGCTTCGACAGCGGTCCGAACGGCCCGATCGTGCCTGAGCTGAAAGAGCAGTTCCCGGACGCACCGTTCATTGCCCGCCCTGGCCAGATCAACGCCTGGGACAACGAAGACTTCGTCAAGGCCATCAAGGCCACCGGCCGCAAGCAACTGATCATCGCCGGTGTGGTGACTGACGTGTGCGTGGCGTTCCCGACTCTGTCGGCCATCGCTGAAGGGTTTGAAGTGTTCGTGGTGACCGACGCTTCCGGCACCTTCAACACCACCGTGCAACAGGCTGCTTGGGCGCGCATGTCGGCGGCTGGCGCGCATCTGTTGAACTGGTTCGCCGTGGCTTGCGAGCTGCAAGGCGACTGGCGCAACGACATGGAAGGTTTGGCGAATCTGCTGTCCCAGCGTCTGCCTAACTATCGCAACCTGATCAACAGCTATACCAAGTTCACTGCCAAGTAATTGGCTGAAGAAAAATGCCCGCTGAAAAGCGGGCATTTTTTCGTCTGTCGCAAAGGGCTCAGCGCTTTTGCAACCACCCCAAAAACCCACCCTTGCGAACCGGCACAGGCTTGGCCATCAACGCCAGCCGACTGTTCTGCTGCCTTACCGCCTGCAATTTATTCAACGCCCGACCCACTTCACTGCGCTGTTCCATGCATTGGCGAGTCAGGTTCTTGTCGAGGCGATAAATGATCGAAGACGTCAGTGCGGTAAATGTCGCCTGGGAAGGCGTATCCGCCAGAATGCTTTGTTCGCCCATGACCTCACTCGGCCCCATCCGTCCGGCCTCGGTGAATCCGTTGCCGTCCGGCACGCTGGCGCTGACCACGCCGGTGGCGATCACGAACAGGCTGTCCGGAACTTCCTCCAGATCGAGCACCACCTGCCCGGCGCTGTACTGCTGCGCGACCATCGATTCGGCGAGGCGATCGCGTTCCTCATGGCTCAGCGAGCGGAAGATTTTCACTTCATCGAGCAACGCGCGAGCTCGGGTCGAAGGTTCGATCACGCCGTCCGGATGCCGCGAAATGCCGGCGGCTTCGAGGTGGCGGTGGGCGAGGTCGAACAGTTGATTGCGCACGTCGCTTTTCTTGCCCAGTTCGGCGATGAAACCGCTGGCCACGTATTCCGACATTTCTTCGCCAGCCTCCTTCAGCACCGCTTTCGGCGCAGGCGTCAGCAACAGACTGCTGCTGCCTTGCAGCGTACGGTCGAGGGCGTCGAGTACCCGGCGCGGGCGGATGTGGTTCGGCACCTTGATGCTGATCGACACGCCGTGCAGGTTGTTCGGGCGGCTGAGGTTGACGATCTTGGCCTTGGCCGCCACCGAGTTCGGCACCACGGCCAGGGTGCCGGTGCTGGTCAGCAGGTGCGTGGCGCGCCAGTTGATGTCGAGCACCTTGCCTTCGACGCCGTCGATGACCACCAGATCATCCACCTGGTACGGCTTGGTGGTGTTGAGCACGATGCCGGAAAACACGTCGGCCAGGGTGCTTTGCAGCGCGAGACCGATGACGATCGCCACCACCCCGGAAGTCGCGAGCAGGCCTTTGACCGGCAGATCCAGCACGTAACCGGCGGCCGCGACGATGGCCGCCAGAAACACCAGCGCCCCGATCACGTCCTGCAACAGCCGGCCGCTGTGACCGATGCGGCGCATCAGGATCAGGCCGATGACTTCGGTCAGTACCCGCGCGGCGTACAGCCACCAGAGAATCCCCAGCGCCGTCGCCCCGAGTTGCGCCACCGGGTCATCGGCGAACAACGGCGCCTGCAACGGGCTGACACCGGCGTTGATGGCCAGTGCGTTGAAGGCCAGAAACAGCACCAGTCGCACAGCGACCCGTTGCGCGCGATGCTTGAACGGCGCGAGGTGCCAGAGCAGGGTATCGAGCACCAGCAGCAGGGCACTCCAGGACAGCAGGTGGGCAGAAAAAAGGCTCATGAGGTGAACTCCGGCGGGCACAAAAGAAAACGCCACACCCGAAGGTGTGGCGAGGGGTTGCACTCAGTTCAGGTGGGTCTTGAGTTCCGCTGCGGCCTGGCGCACGGCAGCTTTCACTTCCGGGATTCCGTTCAGCGGGTTGAGCAGGCCGAAGTCGTGAATCATCCCGTTGTAGCGCACCGAGGTCACCGGTACACCGGCCGCGTCGAGGTGGCGGGCGTAGCCTTCGCCTTCGTCACGCAGCACGTCGAACTCGGCGGTCTGCACCAGCGCGGCGGGCAGGCCCTTGAGCTGTTCAGCGCTGGCGTTGAGCGGCGAGGCATGGATCTGCGCACGCTCGGCCGGGTTGGTGGTGTAGTTGTCCCAGAACCACTGCATCATGCCTTTGGTCAGGAAGTGGCCCTCGGCGAACTGCTGGTACGAGCCATTATCGAACCCGGCGTTGGTCACCGGCCACATCAGCAACTGGAAGCGCAGGGCCGGGGTTTTCTGTTCCTTGGCCATCAACGCCACGACCGCCGCCATGTTGCCGCCGACGCTGTTGCCGGCCACCGCCAGACGCTTGCCGTCGACACCGATTTGCTTGCCGTGCTCGGCCACCCATTTCGTCGCGGCGTAAGCCTGATTGATCGCGGTCGGGTACTGCGCTTCCGGCGACGGCGTGTAATCGACGTACACCGCAACTGCGCCAGAACCCACCACCAGATCACGAATCAGCCGTTGGTGTGTCGGGAAGTCACCCAGCACCCAGCCGCCACCGTGGAAGAACATGAACACCGGCAGCTCGCCCTTGACCTTGGCCGGACGGACCACTTTCAGGTTGATGGTCTGGCCGTCGACCTTGATCGCCTTGTCGCTGACTTCAACGCCGGACAGGTCAACCTTCACCGAAGCCTGGGCGCCGGCCAGCACCGCACGGGCGTCTTTCGGGCTCAGTTGCTCCAGCGGTTTGCCACCGCCGGCGGCGAGGGCGTCGAGGAAGGCCTGAGTGTTGTGTTCGACGCCGGTGCTTTCGGCGGCGAAGGCGTTGCCGATCGACAGGGCGAGGAGGGAAGCGGCGAGGGTTTGCTTGATGTTCATGTGTAATTCCTTTTTAAGTCGTTTGAGTTTTTGTATGCCTTGGGATCGGGCTGCTGTGGCGCTGGGCTTCAGGCCTCAGCAACACCGTGAGCACAGATTAATGAGGTGCCGGAAAGTGAAAAAGCGGCTATAAAGCGTTTAACTGTCAACCAGAGAGTGACAATGAACCCGTTCGAAGACATGCGTATTTTTTGCCAGGTGATGGACTCCGGCAGCTTCACGGCGGCGGCCGATCAATTGGGCCTGTCCAAGCAGTTCGTCAGCCGTCGGTTGATGCAACTGGAAGAGCGCCTCGGCGTGCGATTGCTCAACCGCTCGACCCGGCGCCTGGACGTGACCCCACTGGGCCAGAGCTATTACGAATCGGCGCTGCGTTTGCTCGGCGAAGTGGAATCGGTGGAGCAGGGCATCGCCGGGCAAACCGCCGAGCCGCGCGGGGCGATTCGCGTGAGTGCGCCGCTGTCGTTTGCGCTGGCGCATCTGGGCTGTCTGCTGCCGCCGTTTCTGCAGCGCTATCGCGAGGTCACGGTGGAAGTGGACCTGAGTGATCGGCCGGTGGATCTGCTGGGCGAGGGTTACGACCTGGCGCTGCGCATTGGTGTGCTGGAAGACTCGACCCTGATCGCCCGACGCATCGCGTCAATCGAGCGGGTGTACTGCGCCAGCCCAGGGTATCTGGCCGAGCGCGGCACGCCGCTCAAACCGGAAGACCTGCTTGGCCACGACTGCCTGCCTTATGGCCACGGGCGTTCGGTGCAGTGGCGGTTCAACGCGGGGCAGGGCAAGCCGCTGCTGGTGAATGTCACCGGGCGGATGCGCGTCAACAACGGTGAGTTGCTGCGGGATGCGGCGGTGGCGGGGATGGGGATCACCTATCTGCCGACGTTCATTGTCGGCGCGGCGCTGAAGGATGGACGGCTGGTGCCGGTGCTGGATGACTTTCGACCGGAACCGCTGACGCTGTCGGCGGTGTACCCGCAGCATCGTCAGGCATCGAGGCCGGTGCAGGCGTTGATCGAGTTTTTGCGGGAGCGGCTGGATCAAAACCACGTCGCTCTCTAGGTTTTGCGGCAACCTTGTGGGCACTGATGAGCCGTGTGGGAGTCGTGCTTGCCCGCGATAGCGGTGGGTCAGTTAGTGATGCTTTAACCGACCAGGCCTCATCGCTGGCAAGCCAGCTCCCACAGGGATTGCGGTGCTTTCAGTTCGGGTCAGTTGGCGCGCTTGTCATCGCCAGGCTCGCCGCCAACGTGTACGCCACGGTCATCACCGATCTCGCCAGCGCGATGTACGCCACGGTCATCACCGATTTCACCAGCGCGATGTACGCCATGGTCATCGCCGATTTCACCAGCGCGATGCACGCCATGGTCATCACCGACTTCACCGGCCCGATGCACACCATGGTCGTCGCCGGGTTCTGAATGCGTGCCGCTACGGCCCGATGACGCCGTGTTGCCGGAATGGCCCGAACCGTGGTCACTGCCGCTGTGGCCACTGTTGCCACCGCCGCCACTGCCACTGTTGCCACCGCCGCCACTGCCACTGTTGCCACCACTGCCGCTGCCGCCGTGACCTCCGCCATTACCGCCGCCACCGCCACCTCCATTGCCACCTCCGCCTCCGCTTCCGCCGCCTCCATTGCCGCCACCACCGCCTCCGCTGCCGCCTCCATTGCCACCGCCTCCGTGTCCACCGCCGCCTCCGCCACTACCTCCACCACCACTTCCCCCATCCTTGGCCTGAACACTCGACACCCCGGACAGGCTGTCCGGAATCAGTACGGTAGACGCCGAGAGGACTGCGCCGATGGCCATTGCGAGCACGAGCTTTTGAATGTGCATATCGTTCTCCGTCTTTGTTGTCTTGATTGGGAACGTGGATGTGCCTTGTTTGCGTGTGATCCGACCCGTTCCCGAGGTCAGTGGATACTCGAAGCCAGTTCGAAGATCGGGATGTACATCAGGATCACGATCACCCCGATCAACAGGCCGATGAAGGTCATGAGCAGCGGCTCGAACAGCCGCACGAACCACTCGATCCAGCGGCTGATTTCCTCGTCGTAGAAATCGGCGCTGCGTTCCATCATTTGCCCCAGGTTGCCGGACTGCTCGCCAGCGCGCAGCAGGCGCAGGGACACGGGCGTCACCAGACGGTTGAGCTCAAGGGCGGTGGACAACGACTGCCCCTCGCGCACTCGCTCGCAGGCCTGATCCAGGCGTGCTCGCGAGGCCACGGTGAGCAGGCCGCGCACCATGCCCATGGCCGTCACCAGCGGAATCCCGCCTTGCAGCAGAATCCCCAGCGACCGGTAAAACCGCGCCAGCTCATACATGAAAATTCGCTGGTGCACGGCGGGCAGTTTCTCCACCAGCCGATCCAGCCCACGACGAAACGCCGGTTGTTTCTGCAGCACGGCGAGGGCGATGACGATCGTCGCCAACAGGCCGAAAAACTCACCCTGATGGGCATGCAAAAACATGCCGCTGCTCATCAGGATCTGCGACAGCCACGGCAGGTTCGAGCCCAGTCCTTCGAAGACCAGGCTGAAGCGCGGCACCACGTAGCCCATCAAGAACAGCACCACGCCACCGCCAACCACCAACAACAGCAGCGGGTAAATCGAGGCGCTGACGATCTTCTGCCGCACCTCGTCCATGCGCTGGCGATAGCTGACGTAACGGCCCAGCGCATCGCCGACCGCGCCGGTCTTCTCGCTGGACTGTACCAGCGCAACGTACAAAGGCGGGAACACCGCCGACAACTGGCCCAACGCCTGGGAGAACGATTTGCCCTCGTACAGCAGCCGCACCAGTTCGCTCAAGGTTTTGCGGGCGGCGGGGGCGGTTTCTTTTTCGGCCAGGCTTTCCAGCGCATCGATCAGTGGCAAGCCGGCGTTGAGCAGGGTGGTCAACTCCTGGCTGAACAGCACCAGGTTGAAGGTTTCACGCTTGCTCAGGCGCAACGAACGCCAGTGGCGCTCGGCGTGCAGGCTGACCACGCGCAAGCCCTGATCCTCGGCGATACGCCGCGCCTCGCTCTGACCCGGCGCCTCGACGCTCAGCGACACCACCCCGGCCTTGCCCACTGCTTTGAGTTGAAATCGCATGCCGTGTGCTCCGCTTATTGCCAGTTGGTGACTTCGGCGTTTTCGCCATCGCCGCCGGGCTGGCCGTCCTTGCCCATCGAGAGCAGGTCGTACTCGCTGTTTTCGCCGGGATAGCGGTAGGTGTAATTACGCCCCCACGGATCCTGCGGCAGTTTTTTCTGCAAGTACGGGCCGGTCCATTTCGCTTCGTCGCTCGGTGCGGTCACCAGCGCCTGCAAGCCCTGTTCGGTGGACGGGTAGTGGCCGACCTCCAGCCGATACAGATCCAGCGCCTTGCTCAGGCCTTCGATCTGCGCCTTGGCGACCTTCACTTCGGAACGCCCCAGCTGGGCGAAATATTTGGGCGCGACGATCCCGGCCAACAGGCCGAGCACCACCAGCACCACGAGCAATTCGAGCAGGGTGAAACCGCGTTGGGCACGCGGACGAAAATGCAGCTTCATGATGACCTCCCGTGAGTGGCAGCCGTGTCGCCACAAGGGCTTATGCAATTGCCATGCTCAGCCCCCGATACATTCGGCTGTTGGGCTGAAGCCCTTGTATTACGGGCTTTTCAAGAGTCGGCACAGTGCTTGCGTAGGGCTGGATGACGACGGGTCAGTGGGGCATTTCCCCCAATTTTTCGGGGCCTGTCAGGGGAGGCCCAATGATCCATTCATTCACTGCAGGACTGCTCGGCTGCGTGTTGTCGGTCGGTGTCGCGCAAGCCGATGTCTTCGTTTCCATGGACGCCAAGGGCAGCTACGTGCTGTCGAACGTCCACCGTCCCGGACGCACTTACGAGCGGGTGATCCGCGACGCCGATGCGCCACTGGTCAGCCTTGACCGGCAACCGCAATTGATCGCCAACCAGCCCTACGCGGAGCTGGTGTCAGCGGCGGCCAGCGCCAATCACCTGCCCGAAGCCTTGCTGCACGCGGTGATCAAGTCCGAATCCAACTACAACCCCGGCGCCACCTCGCCCAAGGGCGCCGGCGGACTGATGCAATTGATGCCCGACACCGCCCGCGAGCTGGGGGTGAAAGATGTCTACGACCCCAAGGCCAACATCCAGGGCGGGGCCAAATACCTCAAGCGCCTGATGACCCTGTTCGACAACGACATCGCCCTGGCCGTAGCGGCCTACAACGCCGGGCCTGACGCGGTGCTCAGCCGGGGCCGGGTGATTCCGCCGTTCGCCGAAACCCAGCGTTACGTCCCGAGCGTTTTGCGTCAGTACCGGCGCTTGCAGGGGCTGGCGGTGGATGCACCGTTGTAAAGGATGTCCCCGGTTTCCCCACTATCGGGGCAAACCGATGGCCCCGAAAAAAGTGGGGAAACGGGTGGGGAATATCCCCCGCATTCTCAAGTGACCTGTGTAACTGATTGAGATGGAAGGCAATTTTTTGTGGCATGCGGATTGCTCTCAGGGCTTTAACGAGAATCGTTCCCTGTGAGCACCCACTACGAGGTTTCCGATCATGGTTGGCATTCACCACGCACCGTCCCTGTTGAACTGGCTGCTGTTGCTGGTCTCGATGCTCAGTGTCGAACTGGCCAGCGCCACCGTGCGCTGCGAGCGCAATCTGGTGGCCAATGTGGTCGCCTTCGATCAACCGCTGATGTTCAACCGTCTCGGTGCGCAGAACGTCAACGGTATGATGTACGCGCTGCGCCGCGATGTGGTCGATGACCATGACGTCTCGCTGGCCTATGGCGGCAGCGCGGTGCCGGGCAAGGTGTCGCTGCGTGCGGACAAGCGTCCACGGCCACTGGTGCTGCGGGTGGCTGCCGGTGATTGCCTGACGATCAATCTGCAGAACCTGCTCGATTACCAGGCCAATCCCAACAAGCACTTCGAAGGGCCTGAGGGCGAAGAAGGCGAAGAGGGCATCGAGAACGCCGGCGGTGCGGAAGACTTCAAGGTCGACGAACAGGTCGCCGACCGCCATGTCGGTTTCCAGGTCAACGGCCTGCAAGCGGTGAACAGCATCGACGACATTTCCTCCTACACCGGGCGTAACGCCAACACCCTGGTGCCGCCGGGGGCGAGCCGTTCGTACGTCCTCTACGCCGAGCGCGAAGGGGCGTTTGCCGTCAGCAGCCGTGGCGCGACATTCGGCGGGGAAGGCGCGGCCGGCAACGTCGCCAATGGCCTGTTCGGCCAGGTCGTGGTGGTGCCGAAGTCGGGGCGCACCTATCGCAATACCCTCACCGAAGAAGAAATGCGTCTGGCAACCACCGGCCGCACACCGGCCGGTCACCCGATCGTCGATTATCAGGCCCGCTACCCGCAGCGCGAACCGTGGTTGCGTGAAGGCAAGGCCGGCACGCCGATCATCAGCATGGTCGACGGCAACGAAATCATCTCCAGCGAAAGCGACGCCATCGTCATGGGCAGCAACGCCGATGGCAGTTTTGCGCCCAGCACCTATCCGCTGGAATCGGTGGGCAAACGCAACCCGGCGATCCCCAACCGCCTCGAGCCGTTTCGCGATTTCGCCTCGCAGTTCCAGGACGAAACCGCCGCTACCCAAGCATTCCCCGCCTACTGGGCCGACCCGGTCATGGCCCATGTGCTGGAACCGACCCGGGACTCGTTCATGATCAACTACGGTTCCGGCGGCATGGGCGCTGAAGTGGTCGCCAACCGCCTCGGCGTAGGCCCGATGCACGACTGCCTGTCGTGTGCCTACGAAGAATTTTTCCTCAGCTCGCACACCGTCGGCGACGTGGCGATGCTGGTGGACGTGCCGGCCAACACCGGGCTTGAGAACATCGCTCCCGGCCAGACACCGAGCGCCGATCAGGTCGGCGTCAAGGCCACCATGGCCCTGTATCCGTCGGAGCCGTCGAACGTCAATCACAGCTACATCGGTGACTTCGTCAAATTCCGCAACACCCACAACGGCCACGAGCAGCACATCTTCCACCTGCACGGCCATCAGTGGCTGTTCAACCCCAATGACGACAACTCCGATTACGTCGATGCCCAGGGCATCGGCCCAGGCGCCGGCTATACCTACGAAATCGCCAACGGCGGCTCCGGCAACCGCAACCGGGTGGCCGGTGATGCGATTTATCACTGCCACTTCTACCCGCATTTCGCCCAAGGCATGTGGTCGATGTGGCGGGTGCACGATGTGTTCGAAGAAGGCACCCGGCTGGAAGTCTCGCAACAGGGCGCCGATGGTTATCACAGCGAGCCTTACGCTCTGCGCAGCGGTAAACCGGCCGCCGGTGCCCGCGCCTTGCCGGATGGCGAGATCATTGCCGGCACGCCGATTCCTGCCGTGGTGCCGCTGCCCGGCAAAGCCATGGCCCCGATGCCGGGCAAAGTAGTGGTGGTGCCGAAAATCGGCGAAACCCTGGTCGCCGGTAACGATGACGACGATGAGGAAGAAGAGGGCGATGACGAGGGCGAACACCATGGCGGCAACGGCGGATCGCAAGCCATTGGTTCCCTGGCACTGGTCGATCGCAGCGAAGCCAACCGCAACGCCGACGGCAGCCTGAAAAACCCTGGCTATCCGTTCTGGATCGGCGGCATGGAAAGTTCGGTCGGCCAGCGTCCGCCAACCCCACCGCTGGACATGCTCGACGCGGCCACCGCGCAATCGTTGAAAGCCAGCGGCAAAGCGCTGTGGGCCAATCTTGACCCGAATCAGTCAGGCGGCTGGGACGGCGGCTTGCAGCGTCACGCCCTCGACGGGGTGGCGGCCGGAGGCGAGGCGCACACCGTGACCACCTCGCTGGACTTCTCCAAGGAAGTCACCCGGGCCAAACCGATTTACCTGCCCGAAGAGGGCACGGAAGTGGAACAGGCCGCGATGGCGTTCCACGCAAAAAAGGATCACCCAAGCTTTGCCTTGCTGCCCGGCAATCAGATCGTGGCCAAGGCCTTCCGCACCAACGGCGCCTTGCCGATTGCCGGCGCGCCGTACTACGAACCGTGCATGGACGACCGGCAAAAACGTCTGACCAGCAGCGCCGGCACCGGTGAATTCGCCAGCGGCGACCGGTTGGACGGCATGTCCTTCGTCGGCGCCTCGACCTTCACCGCCGACCGTCCGCGTGTCTACAAGGCCGCCAACATTCAGTTCGACGCGGTTTACAACAAGGTCGGTTATCACTTCCCGCAAGCCCGGATTCTGGCGTTGTGGGAAGACGCGTGGCCGGTGATCACCAAGCAGCGTCCGCCAGAGCCGCTGGTGATGCGCATGAACACCTTCGACTGCGTGCAATACCAGCAAACCAACCTGGTGCCTGCCACCTACGAGATGGACGACTATCAGGTGCGCACCCCGACCGATGTGATCGGCCAGCACATTCACCTGCCGAAGTGGGACCTGACGTCCGCCGACGGTTCTTCCAACGGCTGGAACTACGAGGACGGCGTGCTTTCCCCTGGCGCTGTTCAGGAACGCATTCACGCGATCCGCGAATTCAACCAGTGCGAGGGCACCGATCCGCGCGACGGCACCCAGGCGTGCCCGAAAGCCAAGGCGCATCCGTTCTTTGGCCAGTTCGGGCGCAGTGACTGGATGGGCGCGCGCACGGCCATGCAACGCTGGTTCGTCGACCCGGTGGTCAACGCCAAGGGCGTGGATCGGGGGCTGGGCACCATCTTCACCCACGACCACCTCGGCCCATCGACTCACCAGCAGATCGGGCTGTACGCCACGGTGCTGGCGGAACCGGCCGGTTCCACCTGGTTCCACGCCGAAACCGGCGAGCCTCTGTACAGCGGTGCGCGGCAGGACGGCGGGCCAACTTCATGGCAGGCAGTGATCAACACCGGCGACCTCGACGGCGACGGCAAGAACGACAGCTTCCGTGAGTTCTTCCTCGAATACAGCGACTTCCAGCACGCCTATGAAGCCGGTGTGTACGTGGGCGCCGGCCCCAACGGCGTGCCGAATCCGCAGGCGTTCCCGGCCACCGCCGACAGCTTCCGCTACGCGATCAACCCGCCGGTGCGCAACAACGCCAGCACCCTGCTCGAAGGCGTGCTGGAAGTGCAGGGCGGTCAGGTGCCGGGCTGCCCGAGCCGGCCTTGCCCGCAAGCGATCTCCGTGGATGATCCGGGCATGTTCGTCGTCAACTATCGCAACGAGCCGCTGGCCCTGCGGGTCTACGACCCGAACAAGGTCGGCCCGGACGGCAAGCGCGGCATGCAGGCCGACGGCCTCGGCGGCGATCTGGCGTACGCCATGCAAAGCCGTACCGACCGCGCGATCCCGGCGATGAACCTGGCGCCGAATCTGGTGACGGCTGCCACCGGCCCGACTGGCGGCACCACGCTGTTCCCGCCGCACATCAACAAGGGCGGCAGCGAGCCGGGCGATCCGTTCACCCCGATGCTGCGTACCTACACCGGCGACAACGTGCGTCTGCGGGTACATGCCGGCGGCCACGAGGAAGAGCACAACGTCACCCTGCACGGCGTGAAATGGCTGCAGAGCGGTTCCGGTTTCGGCAACAGCTCCAACTCGGGCTGGCGCGCCTCGCAGATGATCGGCATCTCCGAACAGATGGGCTTCATCGCGCCTGTGTCGATGCTGTCCAGTTCTGCGGCGACCACCGGTGACTATCTGTACTCGATGGACGCTTCGATCGAAGGCTACTGGAGCGGGATCTGGGGCGTGATGCGCAACTACACGGCCAAACGCAATGACCTGTTCGCCATCCCCAACAACCCGAGTCCGGCCGGCATGCGCAACACCGTGGCGTTCGAAGGCAGTTGCCCACGGATCAGCGCCAACCCCAACGGCATCGGCACCCGGCCGACGGTGCAGCGCAATTATGAAGTGGTGGCGGCGCTGGCCAACGACATCCTCGGCAATCCGCTGGGCCTGAGCATCGGCGATTCGGCCGGGCTCGGTCAGCATGTCGGCGGGCCGCTGAATCCGGCGGGCGGCACCCTGGTGCTGAACTCGCGCACGGTGAGCATCCCGCAGGTCACGGTCACTGATCCGGAGGACGGCGAGACCATCACCATTGGTGGCCAGAGCGGACCGCTGCATGATCCGACGGCGATCCTGTACGTGCGCAAATCCGACCTCGATCCGGTCAGCGGCAAGCTCAAACCCGGCATTCCGGTCGAACCGCTGGTGCTGCGCGCAGCGGCCGGGGACTGCATCAACATCACCCTGGAAAACCGTCTGCCGAGCGTGATGCCGGACCTGACCCAGACCGCGGTGATGCAAGGCATGGTCAAGCGCGACCGCAACAGCGGCCTGGGCTCGACCACCTTCAGCAACAACCTGATGCGGCCGTCCAGCCACGTGGGCCTGCACGCCCAACTGCTGGCCTACGACATCACCAAATCCGACGGCACCAACGTCGGCGCCAACCCGACCCAGACCGTACCGCCACGGGTTGGCAGCAGCGGCGCCTACCCGACCCGTACCTATCAGTACTACGCCGGGCACCTGGAGCGTGAAGGCAAACCGGTGACGCAACTGGGCCGCAGTGTCGACAACATCAACGCCACGGCCGTGGAGTTCGGTGGCCTGAACTTCACCCCGGCGGATGTGATCAAGCAACCGCAGAAAGGTCTGGGTGGCGCGATGAGCATCCTGCCGATCGGCGCGACCTGGGTCGACGATGCGCGCAAGGTCAACGCCACGGTCACCGCACCGGGGCAGACGACTTACCGCGACTTCGCGATGGTCTGGCACAAGGCGCTGAACACCCGCTGGGCCAATGGCCGGCCGGTCGAAGGCATCGCTGCCGAGGGCTTCGGTGTGCCGACCGATCCGCAGGACAACTCGAGCATGGCGATCAACTACAAGACCGAACCGCTGTGGTATCGCTTCGGCCTCGCCCCGGATGCGCCGTTCGGCCATGCCGATGGCGCGGGTTACGGCGACATGAGCAACGCCCACATGGCTTACAGCAATGCGCTGGTGGGGGGCGATCCGCAGACGCCGGTGCTGTATGCCAAACCGGGTCAGCCGTTCCGTACGCACATCCTGATGCCGAGCGGCGGCAGTCGCGGCACGACGTTCCAGCTCGACGGGCACGTCTGGTCGCTCAACCCGTTCCAGGCCGAGAAGAGCGACACCGGCGGCTACCCGATGGGCACGCCGGGCGTGGGTTCGGTGCGCTTCGGCTACAACCCGATGTCGATGTACATCGGCGCTCACGAAAGCATCCTGCCGGCGGCGCACTTCAGCTTCATGATCCCGAGCGCCGGGGGCAGCAACGCGATACCGGGGGACTACCTGTTCCGCGATTACGCCGCCTATGGCAACACCTCGGGGCTGTGGGGATTGCTGCGGGTGACCAATGAGCCGGAGCCGGCGCCGCCTGCTCAGTAGGTGCCAATGCGCGACCTGTGGGAACCGGTGAACCCGCTCCCACAGGTGGGGACAGGATTTGTAGGGGAGAGCGACATGAACAGGATCATCAACATCATCGGCGTCTGCCTGCTGGCGATGGCCGGCGCGCTGCTCACGCTGAGCGAGATTGCCCTGGCGCAAACCGGCGCAGGCCAGGTGCTGACCCGCGACGGTGTGTCGGTCGCCTTCGATCTGAAGCCGCTGGCCAGCGACGGTCAGCTGCGTGAAGGGGAGTTCGCCGACGTGCAGTTTCGCGTCACCGACGGCGCGTCCGGCCAGCCGCTGTCCGGCGTGGCACCGGGGGCGTGGATCGATCCGCAAGCCCTTGCCGCCGATCAGGCCCAGGGCCGTGACCAGAGCTGCAAGTCGCGGGTCGGTACGTTCCTCAAGTCCAATATCGGCGCGCGGCCACTGCTCGACCTCAACAGCTATTTCCTGCTGGTGATGAACCGCGATGCCAGCGTTTCGGTGGTTGATCCTTCCGTGTCGGTGGGCGGCATCACCAGCACCCTGGCGCGGATCGAACTCAAGCAATCGCCGATGGACTGGGTCACGCCCAAGGACAACAAAAAGGTCTTCGTGTCGATGCCGACGGCGGGGGAAGTGGCGGTGATCGACAGCGAGCAATTCAAGGTGATCGACTCGGTGGCCGCCGGCAGCCAACCGGTGCGGGTCGCGCTGCAACCGGACGAGCGCCTGCTGTGGGTCGGCAACAACGCGAGCAAGGCTGAAGAGTCCGGAGTCACGGTGATAGACACCCAAAGCCTCAAACCGCTGAAACACCTGGCGACCGGGCGCGGCCACCACGAAATCACCTTCAGCAAGGACAGCCGTTTCGCCTTCGTCAGCAACCGCGACGACGGCACCCTCAGCGTTATCGACATCGCCAGCCTGAGCCTGGTGCAACAGGTCAAGACCGGCTCCAGCCCGTTGTCGGTGGCGTACTCGCCGCTGTCCGGCGCGGTGTACGTGGCCGATGGCAAGGACGGCACCGTCACGGTGATCGACAGCAACAGCCGCGCCGTCCGCCGGGTGATCAAGCTGCAACAGGGCCTCGGCCCGATGGGCTTCAGCGCCGACGGTCGTTTTGGCGTGGTGCTGAACACGGTGGAAAACCGCGCCACAGTCATCGACGCGGCCAACGATTCGGCGATCCATGATCTGGAGGTTTCAGCCGAACCCTATCAAGTGGTGTTCACCCAGGCCTATGCCTACGTGCGCGGACTGGCCTCGCCGAAAGTCACCATGATCAACCTGTCTTCGCTGGGCGAAGGGCGTCAGCCGATTACTCAAGGTTTTGAAGCCGGGCCGCAGCCGCCACGGCTGGCCGGGGATCTGCCGCTGGCGTCGAGCCTCGCCGTATCGCGCGATGACAACGCGGTGTTCGTGGTCAACCCGGTGGACAACACCACCTATTTCTACGCCGAAGGCATGAACGCACCGATGTCCGGTTACCCCAACCGGGGGCAGATCGCCCGCGCCGCGCTGGTGATCGACCGCAGCCTGCGCGAAGTCTCGCCGGGGCTGTACAGCGCCCGGGTCAAGCTGCCGGCGGCGGGGCGCTTCGACGTGGCTTTCCTGCTCAACCAGCCGAACATCATTCATTGCTTCACCGCCCAGGTGGCGTCCGACGGCGCGCCGGAAAAACACCTGGGGGCGGCAAAAGTCGAGTTCCTGCTGGACAAGACCGCCGTGGCCCTCAACGACCCCTACGTGGTGCGCTTTCGCATCGTCCAGGGCAAACAGAAGATCCAGCGCAGCGGCGTGACCGACGTGCAGTTGCGCTACTTCCTCGCGCCGACTTCCCGGCCCCGTGAAGTGGCCGCACGGGAAGTCGCCGACGGCGTGTACGAAGCACCGGTGACTCTCGACCGCAGCGGCGCCTGGTACCTGCATGTGCGCGCGGCCTCGCTGGGTGCCGGTTTCGACGACAAGACATTTGCCAGTGTCCGGGTGCTGCCCGGCCAGACTCAGTGACGAGGAAAAGACCATGAACCGATTCGCATCCCGTGGCCTGCTGACCCTGTGCCTGTTGGCCGTCGGTATCCAGCAAGCCAGCGCCCACTCGGCGGACGAGCATGCCGGGCACACGGCATCGGCCGCCAACAGCCAGGAGCACGCCCAGGTCAAGTTCGCCGACGTGCCGCTGCTCGACCAGAACGGCAAGACCGTGCACCTGGAGCAGGATCTGGTGCACAACAAGATCGTCGTCATGAGTTTCATCTACACGAGTTGCACCACGGTGTGCCCGGTGGTCTCGTCGATCATGGGCAAGGTGCAGAAACAGCTCGGTGCCCGGGTCGGCGCGGAAGTGCAACTGGTGTCGATCAGCATCGATCCGCAGCGTGACGACCCGAAACGTCTGCAGGATTACGCCCGCACCTTCCAGAAAGGCCCGGGCTGGAGCTGGCTCACCGGTTCACCGCAATCGATCACCGCCACCCTCAAGGGCCTCGGCAGTTTCAGCGGCGACTTCAAGAATCACCAGCCGCTGATCCTCGTCGGTGACGGCAACAGTCGCCACTGGACGCGCTATTACGGCTTCACCGACCCGGCCCTGCTGGCCAAGGAAGTCGAGAAACTCAGCGGCCTGCGCACCCACGCCAAACACACCGCGATTGCCATGGAGCAACAACCATGAGAACCCTGGACTGGATCACCCTGACGGTTTGTTTCTGGATTTTCAGCGCGATGGCCCTGGCTCACGAAGGCCACGAACAACCGGCACCAGCAACGACAACGACAACGACCAGCGCTGCGCCCGCACCGGCCAAAGGCACTCACGATGCGAAAACCTGGTTCACCGATACCCCGTTGCTCGACCAGCACGGCGACGTCCAGCGTTTCTACAGCGATGCGCTGCACAACCGCGTGGTGCTGCTCAACGTGATTTTCACCAGCTGCAATGACGCCTGCCCGCTGATCACCCGCAAGCTCAAGGAAGTCCGCGAGCTGCTGGGCGACAAGGCCGACGGCATCACCTTCATTTCCCTTACCAGTGATCCGCTGCGCGACACGCCGGCGGTGCTCAAGGCTTACACCTTGAAGCAGGGTGCCGATGACCCTCACTGGCTTTTCCTCACCGGCGACAAGGCGCAGATGGACCTGGTGCTGGGCCGCATCGGGCAGATCGTGCCGACGCCCGAGCAGCACTCGACTCAGTTGATCGTCGGCGATGTGGCCAACAAACGCTGGAGCAAAATCCGTCCCGACGCTCCGGCCGCCGCCATTGCCCAGCGCTTGCAGCTGCTGACAATGCCCGTGGCCGGCCGCTGAGTCCGCGCCATGAACCTCGGCCGCGTCCTCGCCCTGATCCTGCTCGCTGGCGTCAGCCTCGGCGCGGCCGCGTTGCCGCTGACCGATGAAGAAAGCGCCGGCAAGCGCCTGTACCGCGAAGGCCTGTCCGCCAGCGGCGAGCCGATCATGGCGCGGGTCGGCGCGGCGGACGTATTGCTGCCGGCCACCAGCCTGCCGTGCGCCAACTGCCACGGCGCCGACGGTCTGGGCCGGCCCGAAGGCGGGGTGCGTCCGCCGGAGCTCAACTGGTCGCGGCTGACCAGCATCCACGGTCAGCAACAGATCAATGGCCGCAACTATCCGGCCTACACCGACAGCAGTCTGGCGCGGGTGATCCAGCAGGGCCGCGACCCCGGCAACAATCGCCTCGACCCGAGCATGCCGCGCTTCCTGCTGTCGATGAAGGATCAGCGCAACCTCACGGCGTACCTCAAGCGCCTGGCCGATGACCGCGATCCGGGGCTCGATGACCAGACCTTGCATTTGGGCACCTTGCTGCCCAGCCAGGGACCGCTGGCCGAGGAGGGCGCCACCATCGCGGCGGTGCTCAACGGCAGCGTCGCGCGGATCAATCAGGCCGGCGGCATTCACGGTCGGCAGTTGCGCCTGACCGTGGCCGATCCCGGTCCGGATCGCGCCAGCGCCGAACAGGCCCTGCAACGGCTGATCGAGGAGGAGAAAGTCTTCGCCCTGATCGCGCCGCTGGCTCCGGCGCTGGACAGCGAACTGGCGCCGCGTCTGGAACAGTCCGGCGTGCCGCTGATTGGGGCGATGTCGCTGCTCGGCCCGGTGCAGGCCAGTCCGCAGATTTTCGAACCGCTGCCGGGCCTGCGCGAGCAACTGATCGCCCTGGCCGAGTACGCCACCGCCAGTTTGCGAGTGCTGCAAGGGCCGACGCTGATTGCCTATCCCGATGACCCGGCCCAGGTGCTGGCGGCGCAGACCCTCGGCCGCTATCTGCAGGACCACGGCTGGCAAAAAGTCCATTTGCAGGCCTACGACCCGACGGCGGACAGCTTGCCGCTGGGCTCGCGCTCGGTGTTCTACCTGGGCAGCGGCGGTGGTTTCAGCCGGCTGGCGACCGGGTTGCAGAATGCAGGGCAGGTGCCGTACCTGTTTGCCGCATCGAGCCAGGTGGCGGGGGATCTGCTGCAAGTGCCGGAGGTTTTTTCCCGGCGGGTGTTTCTGGCGTATCCGTTCGTGCCCAGCGACTGGACCCAGGCCGGGCGTATGGCGCTGACGCTGTTGCGCGAGCATCAAGGCCTCGGCGCCCAGCACGCGGTGCTGCAAGTTGGCGCCTACGCCTCGATGCTGTTGTTCAGCGAAGGCATGAAGCAGGCCGGCCGCGACGCCAGCCGCGAAAAACTGGTGGCGGCCCTCGAAGGCCTGCACGACTTCGACACCGGCCTGACCCCGCGCCTGAGTTTCGGCCCCGGCCGACGATCAGGCCTGAGCGGGGCGCATGTGGTGACCGTTGATTTGCCCGACCAGCGTTTTTATCTGGTCGCTCCCTACAAACCGATTATTGCCACGCCCTGACCGGAGGCCCTGATCATGAAGCTCAAAACCCTGTGTTGGCTGCTGACAGGCTGGTTGTCGGTGGCGCTGGCGAACAATGAGCCGGTGGCCGCCCGGGTCAATGGCGAGGCGATTTCCGAGTTTCGCCTGGAACGCTTTTTCGCCGAGTACTTGGAAGATCAGGGCCGCGCCGTGGCGAGCATCCGCAACCCCAAGGCCTATAAACAACTGCGTCAGGCCGCGCTGGACACGCTGATCGACAAGGAACTGCTCTGGCAGGAATCGCGCAAGCGCGGGGTGAAAATTGATGAGCAAGCCGTGCGCGAACAGGTTGAGCAGACCCGCACCGCCATCGGCGGCACCGACAAATTCCTCCAGCGTTTGCAGGACGCCGGTTTCGACGAAGCCTCGTTCACCGAGTACACCCACCGCGAACTGGCGGCGCAGCGGATGTTTGCCGAGCTGACCCAGGTCCAGGCCCCGGACGAGCAAACGGTGCGGGCGTTTTTTGCAGAACACCGCGCTGAAATGGGCGCGCCGGAGCAGGTGCAGGCCCGGCACATTCTGATCAAGGTTGCCGACGATGCCGATGCCGCCACGGTTGAAGCGGCACGACTACGCTTGATGCAGATGCATGCCGCTATCGCAGGGGGGCAAACCTTTGCTAGCGTCGCTCAATCGGGATCGGAAGATGTCACCGCCAGCCAGGGCGGGGACCTGGGGTATTTCGCCCGTGGGCAAATGGTGCCGGCGTTTGAAGCGGCGGCGTTTGCCCTCAAGCCTGGCGAAGTCAGTACGGCGGTGCGCACACCGTTCGGCTGGCATTTGATTTTTGTCGAGAACCACAAGGAGGCGGCCGATGTCCCAGAGGAGCAAGGGCTGGAAACAGTCAGGGCGTACCTCGCCCGACAGCAACAGACCCAGGCTCGTCGTCAGGTGCTCGCGCAGTTACGGGCAGAGAACAGGATCGAACGAATTGACGACGATTGAAGGTTCCCCCCCAATAGTGGGGAATGGCTTCGATGCCCATTCAGGTGCTTCCCCGTTTCTGGGGAACGGGGTACCGGGACGAGCGGGCATTTCCATTCAATTCAAGGACATGAAGACAAAAATTTACCGGCACTCAGCCTGGCATGAAGTGTGCGTTACCTCTTGTGAGGCGCACTCCAGCAGGTTCGGGTCATTGAATTTCAATTGCCGGCACTTGAGGTTTCAGGGAGTCCACCTTGGTTAACAAAGTACTGGTTGTCGAAGACGAACAGCTGCTTGCACAGAACCTTCAGGATTATCTGTCGGCGCAAGGGCTGGAAGTCCGGATTGCACATGACGGCGCAGACGGGATCGGCCAGGCCGAGACTTTCGCCCCCGACGTGCTGGTGTTCGATTACCGCTTGCCCGATATGGAAGGGTTCGAGGTGCTCGACGCGGTCCGCCAGAACAGGACGTGTCATTTCGTGCTGATAACGGGTCACCCGACCGCTGAAGTCTGTGAGCGGGCGCGGCAACTGGGGGTCAGTCACATCCTGTTCAAACCGTTTCCACTGGCGGAACTGGCCCGAGCTGTCTGCGACCTTCTGGGGATCCAGCGCGAAGCGAAACCCGGTGCGAGCCCATCCGAAGGCTTCGTCGAACGACGCCAGAGCAGGACCGAGAGCTTCCCGTTGCAGTTGTACGATGGCAGTTGGGTGCTGGCGGACCGCCGACGAAACAGGTCGGAGGCCATGGCACCGGACGACGATCAAATGCTCACCGGGGAGTAATGGCGCGATAGACGTTCCGGCACTCGCCGAACTCGCCTCCCGCGCCGTCAGGGCCTCAAGCCCCGGGTGTTGGAGAGCAAGCCATGGATCGTCTGTCCGTTGTCGTCGAACCGCTGTCGGTCAACCCTCCACAGGAGGCACAGACCCCGCCACGCTTTTCCAGTGAGCAATTGGCCCAGGCCCGGGCACGGGCCACCACGTCCGGGGAACGGGTGCTCGATGCGCTGGCCGTGCTTTGTGAGCTGGCGCCGATGCCGTTCATTGCCAGCCTCGGCGCCACCCTGCATTACCCGGTGCTCGACACCGACGCCCTGTTTCTGGCGACCCCGGTGTTCGACCGGGTCACCCTCGCACAATGCCTCAAACGTGAATTCATCCTGCTACGGCACAACGACGAAGTCATCGGTGTGTTCGCCGACCCCTTCGACACGTCGCGTCTGGCCTGGATCGACGAATGCCTGCATGGCGCGCCGCTGTATCTGGTGCACGCCGACGACCTGAAAGCCTATCTGGCCCGCCACGAAGAAAGCTTCCACGCCGTCGAATCGCTCAACGCCCAGGCTGATGCCGGCAGCGAGACCGACACCCTGCAAAGCCTGTCGCTGACCAGCATCAGCGAAGACTCGAGCGTGGTGGTGAAACTGGTCAACTCGACCTTGTACGACGCGCTGAAAATGCACGCCAGCGACATCCACCTCGGCACCACCGGCCAGGGCCTGGTGATCAAATACCGGATCGACGGCGTGCTGAACAACATCGGCAAGATCCAGGGCAGCGAGTTCGCCGAGCAGGTGATCTCGCGGGTCAAGGTCATGGCCGAACTGGACATCGGCGAAAAACGCGTGCCCCAGGACGGTCGCTTCAAGATCGGCATCAGCGGCCGGCAGATCGACTTCCGTGTTTCGATCATGCCAAGCATCTTCGGCGAAGACGCGGTGCTGCGGGTGCTGGACAAACAGGACCTGGCCGACAAGGTCTGCGGCGTGCAACTGCAAGCGCTGGGCTTTGAAGACGAAACCCTGCGCCAGTTGCGCCGCCTGGCCGCCGAACCCTACGGCATGGTGCTGGTGACCGGCCCCACCGGCAGCGGCAAGACCACCACGCTGTACGCGATGATCACCGAGATCAACCACGGCGTGGACAAGATCATCACCATCGAAGACCCGGTGGAATATCAGCTTCCGGGAGTGCTGCAAATCCCGGTCAACGAGAAGAAGGGCCTGACCTTCGCCCGTGGCCTGCGCTCGATCCTGCGCCACGACCCGGACAAGATCATGGTCGGCGAGATCCGCGACCCGGACACCGCGCAGATCGCCGTGCAATCGGCGCTCACCGGTCACCTGGTGTTCACCACCATTCACGCCAACAACGTGTTCGACGTGATCGGCCGCTTCACCCAAATGGAAATCGACCCCTACAGCCTGGTCTCGGCGCTCAACGCGATTCTCGCCCAGCGCCTGATCCGGCTGGTGTGCAGCAGTTGCAGCACGCCGGTCAACCCTAGCGATGAAGAGCTGCGCGCTTCGGGCCTCGACCCACAGAAAGTCGATCACTACCACTTCGTCCACGGCAAGGGCTGCGGCCACTGCCGGGGCAGCGGCTATCGCGGCCGCACGGCAATTGCCGAGCTGCTGCACCTGGACGACGAACTGCGGCAGATGATCGTCGAGCGCCAACCCATCACCCAGATCAAAGCCCTGGCCTGCGCCCGTGGTTTGCGCCTGTTGCGCGAATCGGCGCTGGAGCTGGTGGAGCACGGTCGGACCACGCTGGAGGAGATCAATCGTGTCACTTTTATCGCGTGATCAATTTATCGCCGTGCTCGGCGCCAGCGGTGTCGGCCTCGGCCAGCGCCGGGGCAGCGACACCCTGTGGCTGGGCAGCGTCGGCTACATCGACGAAAGCTTCCAGAGCTACGCGGTGGCGCTGGACACCCTCGACCGTCTGCTCGGCGAACACACCCGCGCCGGCGCCGAGCTGAGCGTGGTGATCTCCGGTCACTTCAGCCGCTTCTGCCTGGTACCCTGGAGCGAGCAGATCAGCAGCCCTGAAGAACTGCGCGGCTTCGCCCAACTGTGCTTTGAAGACCTGTTCGGCGCACCGACCCAACCGTGGAGCCTGGTGCTGTCGGCCGAACCCGCCGGGCATGACCGGATCGCCAGCGCCTTGCCGCAGGACTTGCTGGAACGCCTGCGTACGCTTGTCAGCGGTCGCGGCCTGCGCCTGCGCTCGGTGCAACCGTACCTGATGACCGCGTTCAATCGCTTCGACAAAAGCCTCGACGCCGGCGACTTCCTGTTCATCGTCGCCGAACCGCAACGCAGCGTGTTGTTGTTGGCAAGGGAAGGGCGCTGGTCGTCGGTGCGTTCGGTGGGCGGCAGCGACAGCGACGCGGCACTCAGTGCACTGATCGGTCGCGAACGGCAGCTGCAAGCCTCCACCAGCGAACGCGCCTTCAACGTTTATCTGCACGCCCCGGCACGCCTCGATGCGCAACCGGATGTGGCGGGGGTGCACCTGCGCACCCTCGAAGACGACTCGATGACCGTGCGTGACGCCTTGTACGTCATGTCCCGGGCGGTGGCCTGACATGCGCGCCTTGAACCTCGACTTTCAGCCTCGTCCGCGTTCCGGCCCGATGGGCTGGAGCCTGCTCGGCGGTGGTGTGTTACTCGCGCTGGTGTGCTTCGGCGTGCAGCAGCACCTCGGCGATCAGGCCGAACAACAGCAGGGTCACTTGCAGCACACCCAGCGCCAGCTCACCGGCGACAGCGGCGCCAAGACAACGCTGAGCCCGGCGGAAACCCGCGAGCAGGCGCAGAACCTCGCCGAAATGCGCAAGGTCTCGCAGCAACTGCGCCGCCCCTGGGAACGCCTGTTCGCCATGCTCGAAGCCATGCCGCGCGATGACATCGCCTTGCTGACCCTGACCCCTGATGCACGCAAGGGCCAGGTGCGGATCAGCGCCGAGGCGCGGGATCTGCAAGCGATGCTGGATTTCCACAAACGGCTGGAGGCCAGTGACGAGCTGTCCGACGTGTCGCTGCTGAGCCACGAAATCGTCGTCAAATCGCCGGAGCAACCGGTGCAATTCAACCTGTCGGCGACCTGGGAGATAGGCGATGCGAATCCCTAGACTGATCGTTCACGAATACCTGCAAGGCCTCGGTGTTCCGGGCCTGGCCGGTCTGGCACTGCTGCTGGTCACGCTTGCCTGGGCACTCGGCGGTTTGCTGCCGGGCTGGCAATCGCTGCAACAGCTCAGCCAGCAAACCCAGGAAGCCACCGAATACCTGGCCAAGGTCGAGGACGGCAGCATCGCGCCGCCCGTGGTACCGCAGCGTCAGCTGGACGATTTTCGCAACAAGCTGCCGGCCCAGCCGCAAGCCACCGTCGCCATCGATCGCATCTACGCGTTGGCTGCGCAGGAGCACATCACCCTGGCGCGCGGCGAATACGCCCTCGGCGTCGATCCCAAGACCCATCTGGCGCGCTACCAGATCCTGTTGCCGGTGCGCGGCAGCTACCCGCAGCTGCGCCGCTTCCTGCACGCCTTGCTCGGCCAGTTGCCGGCGGTGGTGGTGGAAGACGTCGAGTTTCAACGCAAGAAGATTGCCGACACCGACCTCAGCGGCCGGATCCGTATGACCCTCTACCTGTCGAGGTCGTGATGGACACCAAACGCATAACCGGCTGGGTGGCGTTCTTCGGCGTGGCGGCGGCGCTGGCCTGGTTGCCGGAATATTTCTCGCCGAGCGACGAGGTGGATTCGACCGAAGTCACCGTGGCCAGCCCGGCGAAAGCCAATGCCCGTGGCGCCTTGCCCGCCAGCAGCGCCAAGGCGAATGCGGCGCCGATCAAGGACCTGAGCCCGGCCGGCGACCTGTTTGCGAGCAAATCCTGGAAGGCTGCGCCAACTCTGGCGACGGTCACCGAACAAGCGATCAACCCGACCCCGGTGGTGCAAGCCCCGAGCCTGCCACCGGTGCCGTTTCAGTTCGTCGGCAGGCTGCATGACCGCAGCGACCTGCAGGTGTTCTTGCAGGACGGCGAGAAAATCTACGTCGTGCGCAGCGGGGATGTGATCGACGACACCTGGAAGATTGCGGCGATTTCCGATGTGGAACTGAGCCTGGTCTACCTGCCTTTGCATTTGTCGCAGACCTTGTCTGTGGGGAGTACGCAATGAACAGATCCCGTTTGCTGATGAGCCTCGGCCTGTGTGCCGGGCTGGCCGCGTGCAGTTCCGCGCAGGTCGCCAACAAGGAGGCTTCCGACCTGATCGATCAGGGGCAGTACGAGGCGGGCCTGGCCCGGATCGAGGAAGGCTTGCGGGAAAATCCGCGCGACACCGAGCTGCACCTGCTGCTCAACAGCGGCCGGGCCAAGGCAATCACCGCGCTGCTGACCTCCGGCGACACCGACCGCGCCCGCCGCGATTTCGCCTCGGCCCGCACCGCCTACAGCCGGGTGCTGACCATCGAGCCGAACAACCGCCGCGCCCAGGATGCCCTGCGCCAGCTCGACTACTTGCGCAGCATGGACGAGAAGCTGGAGCTGGCCCGTGGCGACCTGCGCCGGGGCGACATTTATGGCGCCGACCGTCAAGTCAAACAGATCCTCGAACTCGACCCGAAAAACGACGGCGCGCTGGAGCTGCAAGGCAACATCCGGCTGGTGCAGAGCCGCAACGTGGTTCAGTACCCGCAACTGCGCACCCGGCTCGACCGCCCGGTGACCCTGGAGTTTCGCGACGCCAACCTCAAGACCATTTTCGAAGTGCTGTCGCAGGTCGCCGGCCTCAATTTCATCTTCGACAAGGACCTGCGCCCGGACATGAAAGCCACGATCTTCGTGCGTGACGTGCGCATCGAGGACGCCGTGCAACTGCTGCTGCAACAGAACCAGTTGCACCAGAAAGTGGTGAACGAAAACACCTTGCTGATCTTTCCGGACTCGCCGCAGAAGCTGAAGGACTATCAAGAGCTGGTGATGCGCACCTTCTACCTGACCAGCATCGACGCCAACACCGCGCTGAACATGATCAAGACCATGCTCAAGACCCGCGACGTGTTCGTCGACGAACGCCTGAACACCCTGACCATGCGCGACACCGAAGACGCCGTGCGCATGGCCGAAAAACTCCTGCAATCGCAAGACCAGTCCAACCCCGAAGTGGTGCTGGAAGTGGAAGTGATGGAAGTCGCCACCCAGCGCATTCTCGACCTCGGCCTGCAATGGCCGAACACCTTCGGTGTGGTCAACAGCGACGGTTCGGCGGTGACCATTCTCGATCAACTGAAGGGCATCAACTCCAGCCGGATTTCGATCTCGCCGTCGCCGCAAGCCAAGATCAATGCCCAGGACAACGACATCAACACCCTGGCCAGCCCGGTGATCCGTGTCAGCAACCGCGAACAGGCGCGCATCCACATCGGTCAGCGGGTGCCGATCATCAGCGCCACGTCGGTGCCGTCCACTCAAGGCCCGGTGATCACCGAAAGCGTCACCTACCTCGACGTCGGTCTGAAGCTCGAAGTGCAACCGACCGTGCACCTGAACAACGAAGTGGCGATCAAGATCGCTCTGGAGGTGAGTAACGCCACGCCGCTGGAGCCGACCCGCCAGGGGACGATCCCGGTGCAGGTCGATACCCGCAACGCCCAGACCTCGCTGCGCCTGCATGACGGCGAAACCCAGATCCTCGCCGGCCTGATGCGCAACGACCATGGCGCCACCGGCAACAAGATTCCCGGCCTCGGCGACATTCCGGGTCTGGGCCGGCTGTTCGGCAGCAACAAGGACACCATCGGCAAATCGGAACTGGTGCTCTCGATCACCCCACGGATCGTGCGCAACCTGCCGTACCAGAGCCCTTCGGACATGGAATTCCCGACCGGCACCGAAACCAGCATGCACATCCAGGCGCCGGACCGCTCGCAGACCTACTCGATGCCAGCGCCTGCCGCGCAGCCTCGTGCAGTGGGTGAAGCGGCCGTGGCAACCACTCACGTCACCGTCGAGAAGCCTTGATCATGAACGCCTCCCAGCGCGGTTTTACCTTGATCGAAGTCGTGGTGACGCTGGCCCTGATCGGCCTGCTGGCCGGCATGGCCGCGCCGCTGACCGAGACCCTGGTACGGCGTGGCAAGGAGCAGGAACTGCGCACCGCGCTGTATCAGATTCGCGATGGCATCGACGCCTACAAGCGTGCCTTCGATGCCGGCTACATCGAGAAATCCCTGAACAGCAGCGGCTATCCGCCGAACCTGAAAGTGCTGGTCGAAGGCGTGCGCGACGTGCGCAGTGCCAAGGGTGCGAAGTTCTACTTTCTGCGCCGGATACCGCGGGATCCGCTGGTGCCGGCCAAACGTGACGACAACGGTGGTTGGGGCCTGCGGGCCTACAACAGTTCGGCCCAGAACCCGCGCGATGGCGAGGACGTGTTCGACGTCTACTCCCACGCCCGGGGCAAGGGCCTCAACGGCATCGCGTACCGCGAGTGGTGATTCTCATGCGCCGGGAAAAGGGTTTTACCTTGCTCGAGCTGATGGTGGTGATGGCGATCATCGCGACCCTGATGACCATCGCCTTGCCACGCTACTTCAACAGCCTCGAGGCCTCGAAAGAGACCACGTTGCACCAGAGCCTGTCGGCCATGCGCGAGGCGCTGGATCACTACTACGGCGACACCGGGCGCTATCCCGATTCCATCGAACAACTGGTGGAAACCCGTTACCTGCGCAATGCGCCGCTGGACCCGATCACCGAACGCAATGATCAATGGGTGCTGATCGCGCCGCCGGACGGCGTGGCGGGCGGCGTCGCCGACATCAAGAGCGGAGCTACCGGGAGGGCGCGTGATGGCAGCCAGTATTCCGAGTGGTAAGCACGTGGAGCAGGGTGGGTTCACCTACCTGGGCGTGCTGTTCCTGATCGTGATCATGGGCATGGGCCTGGCCAGTGCCGGCGAGTTGTGGTCGACCGTGTCGCGCCGCGATCGCGAGAAGCAACTGCTGTGGGTCGGCACCCAGTACGCCCAGGCGCTGCGCAGCTACTACCGCAGCTCGCCAGGGTTGGCGCAGTACCCGAAAGAACTGGTCGACCTGCTGCAGGACGAGCGTTTTCCGGAAGCCCGGCACCATCTGCGCCAACTCTATCCGGACCCGATCGGCGGCGGCGAATGGGCACTGCAACGGGGTTTCGACGGGCGCATCACCGGCATCAACAGTGCCTCCACCGAGGTGCCGTTGAAGCAGGCGGATTTCCCGTCGCAGTGGTCGGATTTCGAAGGCATGCAGCGTTATTCGGACTGGCAGTTCGTGGCCGAGAAAGCCTTCCTCGATGGCACCAACGGCCCGGCGAAGGGCCAGTCGGCATTGCCGCAGGCGTTGCAGCCATGAGCCGCCACGTGTGGTGCGCGTTGATCCTCGCGGCCGTGGCGTCTTTGGCCAGCGCCAGCGAAGAAGACGAAATGATGGGCTTCATCGTCGACGACACGATCTCGCACATCGGCCACGACTTTTACTACTCGTTCAGTGAGCGCCTGCGCGATACCAGCCGCATGGATTTCAACCTGGTGGTGCGCGAGCGCCCCGACGCGCGCTGGGGGAGCCTGGTGACTGTCGAGTATCAACAACGCCTGGTGTATCGGCGCTTCCTGCCGCCGAACACCGTGGAACTGAAGGACGAGGCCTACGAGGCCGCCGACTCGGTTCGACTGGAGGTCGTCCGGCGCAAGCTGGAAGCCCTGTTGCAGGACACCACCGACCTTGAGAAGGACGAACTATGAACACGACAACGTTCTCACGGCGCAGCGGATTCTGGATCTCGGGGTTGTTGATCGGGCTTGCCAGCGCCGCTGCCGTCCAGGCCACCGAACTGGTTTACACGCCGGTCAACCCGTCGTTCGGCGGCAACCCGCTCAACGGCACCTGGTTGCTCAACAACGCCCAGGCGCAAAACGACCACGACGATCCTGATCTCAAGAAACGCTCGACGGTGGCCGGCACGTCGGCACTCGAACGTTTCACCAGTCAATTGCAGTCGCGGTTGCTGGGGCAACTGCTGGACAACATCTCCACCGGCAACACGGGGAGCCTGTCCACCGACGCTT
Organism: Pseudomonas fitomaticsae; assembly: GCF_021018765.1. Taxonomy (GTDB): domain Bacteria; phylum Pseudomonadota; class Gammaproteobacteria; order Pseudomonadales; family Pseudomonadaceae; genus Aquipseudomonas; species Aquipseudomonas fitomaticsae. The sequence continues at coordinate 2,595,949 of NZ_CP075567.1, forward strand.
TTATCGTCAACGTCGTTGATGACTCGGGGGCTCTCACGATTGAGGTGACCGACCGAGCGAGCGGCGAAGTTTCCGAAATTCAGGTGAACGGCCTCAACCCATGACGGGATGACGGTTCCGGGGAGTGATGGACATGAAAAAAATAATAGCGCTAGGGCTGATGTTGGCAGCATTACAAGGGTGCAGTCTGCGCGAGCCGATGCCGGCCGAGCAGGACACCGATACCCCGACCCTGACCCCCAGGGCCTCGACCTACTACGACTTGCTGAAAATGCCGCGACCCAAGGGCCGGTTGATGGCGGTGGTGTACGGCTTCCGTGACCAGACCGGGCAGTACAAACCGACGCCGGCCAGTTCCTTTTCCACCAGCGTCACCCAGGGCGCGGCGTCGATGTTGATGGACGCGATGCAGGCCAGCGGCTGGTTTGTGGTGCTCGAACGTGAGGGGCTGCAGAACCTGCTGACTGAACGCAAGATCATTCGGGCTTCGCAGAAAAAACCGAATACGCCGGTGAACATTCAGGGTGAGCTGCCACCGTTGCAGGCGGCGAACATGATGCTCGAGGGCGGGATCATCGCTTATGACACCAACGTGCGCAGCGGTGGGGAAGGGGCGCGGTATCTGGGGATTGATCTGTCCCGTGAGTACCGGGTGGATCAGGTGACGGTGAATTTGCGGGCGGTGGATGTGCGTAGCGGGCAGGTGTTGGCGAATGTGATGACCAGCAAGACGATTTATTCGGTGGCGCGCAGTGCGGGGATTTTCAAGTTTATCGAGTTCAAGAAGTTGCTTGAGGCTGAGGTGGGGTATACGACTAATGAGCCGGCGCAGTTGTGTGTGTTGTCGGCGATCGAGGCGGCGGTGGGGCATATGGTGGCGCAGGGGATTGAGCGGCGGTTGTGGCAGGTGGCGGGGGATGCTTCTACGCCTTCGCAGGATGATGTTTTGAATCGGTACCTGACTCAGAACAAGGTTGATCCGGATGCGGAGTGAACGTGGCGGCCTTCGGGCCGACCAGGTTCTGGCTGATGTATCCGGTTCAAATTGTGGGAGCCAGCCTGCTGGCGATAGCTATTTTTCACAGGCGGGCGTTATTGCGAATGTACCCGGAACGCTGTGGGAGCTGGCTTGCCAGCGATGGCGTCCGGTCAGTCGATGGGGGGCTTTCTGGCTGGGTACATATCCATTTCTGCGGTAGCGACCACCTAGGGTTCCGCCCTTACGGCGGGTCACTTTTTACAAACGCCCGGAATGCCGGCCCAGTCAAAAGTAACCAAAAACGCTTGCTCCTACGTCCGGCCCGCTCGCTAAAGCTCGGGGTTCCTTCGCTCCGGGATTCATCCGGGGGGCATCGCCTACGGTTTGCTTCGCTGCACCTCCTCTCGATGTGTTTGGCTTCGCCAAACGGTCGCTGCGCTCCCACCCCGGATGAATCCCTCCACTCAGCCTTCCGACGTCGCCCGAAGATCAAAAGCGGTACTCGAGCTAACGCTCATCGTTTGGTTGGGTGAGGGTGCAAGACTGTGTAGATGAGCTTGGTTTTGATTTTTTTGTTTTGAAAGCTTGAGTTCAACTCGATGGTTCAGGTCGATGTAACTCGAATGAACAACTCGGTCGGCTCCCTCTCCCCCCGGGAGAGGGCTGGGGTGAGGGCCAGCGTCCTGAAGTTCTGTTTAAAAACGTGTCTGAATACATCGAACCTTCCCACAAGGTTTTCAGGTTGTCCGTCGGAAGCGCGGGCTCTAGCCTGTTTCGGTCGCTGCCAATTCAGCGATCGGGCATGGAAACCCGCATAACAACAGAGCGCACAAGCGCCATTCATAACGTATCCTGCGCACCCTCATGGTGTGCACTTTGTTATGGCGGCTGTGCGTAGGAGACCTCGTGTCTGCCGGGTTGCTCTGTCCCGGGTTTCCAGCCTGCGTACAGCTGCCACCTATTCGCTTGGAAACCGAATAGGGCCAGCTATAACCGTCATACAGGGTAAAAAATCATGAAGAAACCAACACCCAACCCACCCGAAACCCAAGCCAACCCCGAAACCGACCCAACCTCCCCATACACCTCCACCACTTCCAGAAAACTGCACGAAGCCGCCGAACGCGCCCTCGATCATTACCTCTGCCCCGGCGCCCACATCATGGGCAGCGTCAACGAACCCGCCCCGATGTACCTCGCCAACCCGGCCTACAACACCGAATCCCTGCTCGCCAACGCCAGCGAGTCCCTGGGCTCGGCCAGCGAAATGCTCAACAACTTCGCCGCCACCCTCGACCCGGCCCACCGTAAGACTGCCTTGGGCATCGCACAGATCCTCATGCTAGGTGAACTGGCCGTAAATCAGGCCTTGGATCACGTCGAGCTGAAGGACTGATCCAGCACATCCCCAATAAAAAACGCGACCCAGCAACGGGTCGCGTTTTTCACTTTCAATCCGGAGCCACCATGGATCCCCTGATTTCCACAATCGTTTCAGACTTCGAAAGCGAAGAGCAGGCCGCCAGCTACGACCGCTGGTTGATTGCCAAAATACAGGCTTCAATCGATGACCCACGACCCAGCATTCCGAATGAAAAGGTGATGGCTGAAATGTCGGCCCTGATGGAGGACAAACGAAGAAAGCATGAGGCGGGGTGAGGCTCACGCAGCGGTAATACGAAAAAACCGCGATCCCTGACAGGAGCGCGGTTTTTGTTTGGAACGGAGCGAGCAACGTACTAGAAAAAACGACGTCGCGGGTACTCCTGACGCGTGTGCAGTACGTTCACGATTTCTATTCGATCAGTTACCCGATAGATGATCAGATAACTCGAATGTACAACAGCTTCTCGAGTGCCGGGGATCCGACCGGTTCGATAGAGGCAGAAGGTTGGATGCAGCTTTTCCAATCGCCCTGACGAGCTCTCTGGCTGCTCTGGGATGTCTTTCTGTTATGAAGTCGATAATTAGCATCAGCTTGGCCCGTGCTTCGGGCCTCCACTCAATCGACCTCGAAACCATTGTCTTTTGCCTTGAGCAAGGCATGTATCTCAGCCATCACCTGGTCATGCGAAATATTCGGACGCGGATCATCGAGAGAGGCCTGTACTTCGGCCCGAAACCAACGGTCATAACTCGCAGCCTGTTCCTCAGGATCAAGATCCGAAACAACCGGGCATAGTGGGTCGATCAAAGACGGGTCGATCATGGAACCTCCGGGTTTGGTGCCTGGAAGTCTATTCGGTAACGGTATCGCTGTCGTCGCTGTCTGGATGAATTGCATGTAGGCCAAGCTCCATGGGGATCAAGTTGTCCCGGCAAATCCTAGAGCCTGCACTTCCGACGGCCAACCGCCAGAATTCGTCAGAAAACTCCGCGAATTTCTGAAAACGTTCCGTTTTCCGTAGGACGCCACTCAAGCGTCAGCACAAAAAAAACCGCGACCCTCAACAGGTCGCGGTTTTCCAACACCCAACACTTACTGCTGCAAAACCGTCGCCTGGTTAGCCGACCCGAACTGTTGAATGGTCGCGGTCTGCGTCATCCCGCTCTGATCCACATTGGCAATGTTCCCCGTCCCGCCCTGGGTCACGTACGCCACGTTCATGGTGTCAGCCTGTTTCACGGTGATCATGTTGTCACTGCCATACAGTTGCGCGGTGTAGGCCTGGTTGCCGGTGCCGGATTGATCGAATTCGGCGCTGTTGCCTGAGCCGTTCGACGAGCCCTGAACCAGGTTGGTGGTGCCGCGCTGGTCGGCGATGAGGATGTTGTCGCTGCCGTTCTGGTCGAAGTACAGCTCGTTGTAGGAGTCCGCCTGGCTGACCGTGGTTTTGTTGCCGGTCCCGGTCTGGTTGGTGGTCATGATGTGGCCGACGCCGTCCTGGGTGAAGCTGGCGATGTTGCCGTTGCCGGCCTGATTGACCGTCGCACGCTGGTTGCTGCCGAACTGGCCGCCGTGTTGCGGGCCTTTCCAGTTGCTGGCGTAGACCTTGTTGTCGTTGCCCACCGAGGTGGCGTTGAGGGTGTGGCTGTCGCCGTTCTGGTAGGTGAAGTGTACGTTGCCGTTGCCGACTTGATAGAGCGCCAGGGTCGAGTTGACCGACTCGAACTGGTCGGCGTAGATGGCGTTGGTGTTGCCGACCTGGGTGACGGCGGCGGTGTTGTTTTCGCCGAAGCTCTGGTCGACCACGGTTTCGTTGCTGTCGCCGTACTGGTTGACGGTGGCCTGGCTTGCCAGTTGCGAGTCTTGCCAGATTTCGGTGCCGTTGAGGTTGCCGAACTGGTTGATGGTGATGTTGCCGCCGGTGCCGTTGCGCTGGTCGCCGTAGGCGTAGTTGGTTTCTCCGGCCTGGTTGATGCCGATCTGGCCGCCGTTGTGCAGCACTTGTTCGGCGGTGCCGTAGTTGGCGGTGCCGTACTGGGTGATCACCGAGCTGTTGCCGGTGCCTTCGTACAGTTGCTCGATGTTGGCTTCGTTGCTGTCGCCGAACTGGAAGGTCTTGCCTTCGCTGCCGTTCTGCGAGTCTTGATAGACGAACGAGAAGTTGCCGGTGCCTTGCTGTTGTTGCAGGGCCTGGTTGCCGGCGCCGAAGCCGAGGGACTGGCTGGCGTGGGCGGTGTTGAAGGCACCGGTCTGTTGTTGGGTGATGGTGCTGTTGTCTTCGTAAAGCTGTTCGGCGTAACCGGCGTTGTAGTCGCCGACCGCGTCTTGGGTGATGACGCTGGTGGCGGTGTCTTGCACGGCGGCGGCGTTGTTGCCTTGGCCGAGTTGGGTCTGGGTCGCGGTGCTGAACGGGGCCTGGGTCTGCTTCACATCAGCGATGTTGGCCGTACCGAACTGGCTCTGGGTGGAAAGGCTGTCGTCGGCCATGGCCTGGGCACTGATCATGACCAGGATGGCGGCGGTGAGGGGCGTCAGTTTGAACATGATGAACTCTCCGATGATTGCAGTGCTTAGCGATATTGCTTGACCGAAACGCTCATGCCGTTGCCCGACTGGGTCACGGCGCTTTGCAGCCCCGTGCCGGCCTGCTCGATGCTGGCGTCGTTGTTGTTGCCGTTTTGCGAAATCTGCGCACGGTTGTGGCTGCCGGTTTGCGTGATGGACGCGGCGTTGCCGGAGCCGTTTTGCGTGATCAAGGCCATCAGGTCGCTGCCTTGTTGCAGGATGTACGCCTCCTGATTGCTGCCCGACTGCACGATCTTGCCCAGCAGCGACTGACCGTTCTGCGAGAGCAGCGCCAGGTTGACCTGGCCGTTCTGGTCGATCAGGGCTTGCTGGCCCACGGGGGGCGGCAGTTCGCCGAGATCGGCGCTGTTGGGCGCCAGGTCCTCGTTTTCCATCAGGTCGTCGGCGCGCACGCCCGCACTGACGCACAGGGCGAGCAGGCAAAGCAGGGCGGCGGTCGGCGTGTTCATGGCGTTGTCCTGTGTTGTCCTGAAGCTGAAATCCGGGCTGAGCGGGCCCCACCCACTCCGCATTGAACGGTGTGGGGTGGGTGGGGCGTGGGCTCAGAGGGTGGTTACCGACACCGTGCGCACGGTGCCTTGGGACGAACGGATGGTGGCGGTCGGGTTAGCCGATGGCACGACCAGCGTGTTGTTCAGCGTCAGCCGCCAGCGTCCGGTCACCGGCACCGTGGTTGTACCCAGCGTCACCAATCCGCTCGGGGTGGTGACCTGCACGGTGATGGTGTTGCCGGTGGTCACCGACGAGGTGCCGGCGAAGTCCCAGTTGAAGCGGCCGCCGGAACGGGCCTGCACGGTCGAAGTGGTGATCGTGAAGGTTTCCGCCGCTGGCCGTGGCGACACTTGCACCGTGACAGTCGCCGGCGTCGACTGGGCGCCGAAGCTGTCCCGGGCGATGTAGGTGAAGGTCGTGGTGAAGGCCGTGGTCACGGTGGCCGGTGGGGTGTAGGTGATTACCGTGCCGTCGGTGCTGACCGTGCCCCGGCCCACGGCCGGTTGGGTCAGGCTGGCGACACCCAGCGGCGTGTTGCCTTCTGGATCGGTGTCGTTGGCCAGCACGTTGATCGGGATGGCGACACCCAGCGTGGCGACGCTGTCGGCGACGGCGGTCGGTGGCCGGTTGGGCGCGACGGTCACCGTCACGGTCGCCGGATTGGCCGAGGCCAGGCCTTTGTTGTCCTGGGCCTTGTAGGTGAAGGTGGTGGTCAGAGGAGTATTGACCACGGCTGGCGGGGTGTAGACCACCGACGTGGTGCCGTTCAGGGCTACGGTGCCTTGGCCGGCCGCCGGTTGAGTGAGGGCAGTGATGCTCAGCGGCACATTGCCGTCGGGGTCGCTGTCGTTGGTCAACAGGCTGAGGGTGATCGGCACGCCGAAGCTGGTGCTGCCGGTGTCGGCGTTGGCCAGCGGTGCCTGGTTTTCACCGGTGTCCGGTGCTGCACCGACCACCACGACTGGCTCGGTGTCGCTGCCGCCGGCGGCGGATTTGACTGTGACGGTGGCTGGAGGCTGGGTCAGGTCGGCGACGGTGATCTTTTGCAGGGTCCCGGTTTTCGACAGGCGTCCGTAGCCCTGGGCAACCATGTCCGGCACCGCGACTTCATCGGTCGAGGTGGCTTCGATCAGCAGGCTGTGGTTGGCCCAGCTGTAGCGGGCAGTCTGGATTTTCACCACGTCGGTAAGCTTGGCCGAGACAGCGGTCGGACGGGTAGTGCCGGCCGGATTGGTGGCGGTCACGACCACCACCGATGGCAGGGTGCCGGTGCCCAGGCGCTGGCCGAAGAACAGCCCGTTGTTGTCACCCAGCAGGCTGGTCTGGCACGGCGTCGGCGGCGGGCCGGGCAGCAGCGCCAGGGTTTCACGGAAGCACAGGGTTGAGCTGCTGTCAGCCTTGGCGAACACCTCGGCGCGCACACCGGCCGAGGTCCGGCGATAGGTGGCGCGGTCGACGGCGACATGGGTCTGTTGCCGGTTGTCGAGGACCTTGCCGGCGACCGTGAACAGGTTGGTCTGAATCGAGCCGGCGCCCGACGGACCATCGATCCGCAGGAAGTTGGTATTGAACGGGCTGCCGGTCACCGCTTCGGTGAGGTTCGGGTCGCCGACGAAGGTTTCGATGCCGCCGGTGTCCGGGTTCACTTCGGTGTACGGGCCGTTGATGCTGCGCAGGAACGGGCCGATGGCGCCGTCGAGCGCACCGCTGAAGTTGCCCGGCGCGCCGATGCCGACGTCCTTGGTGATATTGATTGCTCGTCGACCCGGTGTGGTGACGTTGACGGTTTCAACGCCGTACGGGTGGGTGATGGTGTAGGTACCGGCCACCGGGACGTTCACCCGGATACGGATCCGCGCGAAGCTTTGCTGATCGCCATCGACCGGATTTTCCGAGGCGAACGCCGCTTCGATGCCTGCGACGTAGGCGTCGACACCGAAACCGGCGCCGTTGTTGGGGATCGCGGTTTCAGCCAGGAACCAGAAGGCTTCCGGCGGCCAGTTGTCCGGGAACACCATCGGCAGGCTGTCATCGAAGACGCCCGGCTCCGGCAGCAGGGTGCACATGTAGGCCGGCGGGGTGCTGGCCGGCACCCGCGAACTGGCGGCGCGGGACTGGCAGAGTTCCATCGACAGCTGGTTGTTGTCCTGGTACCACATCGGGAATTTCCCGGTGGCGAAGGTGTAAGGGCCGGGATCGACGGCGGCCAGTTGCGCGAACGCACTGCCGGTCAGCGAGATTGTCAGCCCGAGCGCGTTGAGCGCGAAGCGTGGCCACTTGTTCATGATGCCTCCTGATGCGGATCTGGGCATGTGAGCGTTCATTGCACGATGACCACTTCTTCGGTATCGCTGCCGCCGTTGGACGACGTCACTCGAACCTTGGCCGGTGGTATCGGCGTGATCCCGGTGGCCAGGGTTTTCTCCGCACCGTCGCCACCCAGCGCACCGATAGCGGCGCCGGTGTCGGAGGTGGCGGTGAGCACCGGTGGCGAAGTTTCGTCACTGGTCGAGGCCACCACGGTCAATTGCCCGGAACTGAGGCTGTACTCGGCGCGCTGGATCACCACCAGGTCGGTCAGGGTCATGGGCAGGGTGGTCGGCGAGCTGGTGGCGATCGCCAGGTGGTTGTCGGCGGTCACTTGCAGCACGGTCGGCAAGGTCGGGTTGACCGCCGATTGCGCATACCAGCTGCCGGTGCTGTCGGCTTCTGTCATGTTCACCACGGGCGTGCTGCTGGTGATGGCGGCGGTGCCCGGCGCGGGCGGGGCTTTGACGAACACGTCTTGTTGGGCCACTGGTGCGCTTTCGCCGGGCTTGCGCGAGTAGGTGCTGCGCTCGGTGATCAGAGGCGTTGGCCGCACAACTGTCGACAACTTGCCGGACACGGCGAAAGTCGTGCTGCGCAGGTCGATGCCGCCCGGGCCTTCGATGCGCACGTAGTTGGTGTTGAACGGGCTGCCGGTTACGGCTTCGTTGAGGTTCGGATCGCCAACAAACTGCTCGGCTGCGCCGGTCACCGGGTTGGTCTCGGTGTACGGCCCGTTGACGCTGCGCAGGAACGGACCGATGTCACCCTTGAGGGCGCCGTCGTAGGTTTGCGGGGTACCGATGCCGATGTCGCGGGTCATGTTGATGGCGCGGCGACCGGGGGTGTCGACGGTGAACACGTCGACACCGTAGGGGTGGGTGATGACGTAGGTGCCAGCGGTGGGCACATCAACCCGGATGCGGATTCGCGCAAAGCTGACCTGATCGCCTTCCACCGGTTCTTCGGCAGCGAAGGCGGCTTCGACGGCGCTGACGTAACCCAGATCGATCCCGCGTGCCGCATCGACGATGGTGGTTTCGCCGGTGAACCAGAACGCTTCATCGGGGAAATTGGTGGGGAACACGATCGGCTGCGCGTCATCGAACACGCCCGGGGTCGGCAGCAGCGAGCACATGTATGACGGGGCGCCCGGGGTGCTCGGCACGCGGGAGCTGAGTGCTTTGGACAGGCACAGATCCAGGGTGCGACCGTGGGTGTCCTGATACCAGCTGGCGAAACCGCCATTGGCCGGTGTGTAGGGACCCGGGTCGACGGCGAACAGAGCGGCCTGGGCAATGCCCTGGGCCAAGGCGCTCACGACCAGGACGGTCGCGGTTTTGGACAGTAAAGGGTGCATGAGTTAATCCCTCTATCAAAGTACCTGCCCCTTGGGGATGGGTCAGTTGCAGAGGGCTTTACAACTTCCATACCAACGATGCGCCAACCGGCCGCAAAGGCCCGTGGCGCAAGGGCTCGCGGCTTGGCGTGGGGAAAAGGACACACGCCCGGATAGGGCGACTGTCCCCAGCATTGGGGGTTGTGGGGGGCGGGTGCTACACCTGACCTTGTGGGAGCTGGCTTGCCAGCGATAGCGGACTTCCAGTGCCCAAAGTAGTGACTGACACGACGCCATCGCTGGCAAGCCAGCTCCCACAGGGTTTTGTGGTTATCCGGGGGGCTTGTGGGGCACCCGCATCCGGGCAAACACCCAACCGTGGGCTATAACCCTATAGGGACGTATCTGGAAGTCGCCGCCATGAACATGCAGTCAAAATCGCTACCGATCGAGGAGGGCAGCCAGCGGCTGAACTCGCGCAAGCAGCCGTTCAATCTGTTGCGCTGGTTTTCATTGATCAGCATGGCAGTGATCGGCACCGTGGCGGTGGCGCTCGGGGCGGTGTCGACGCGCTTCGTGATCGAAGAAAGCGTGCAGCGCGATGCCTTGCTGACTGCGCAATTCATTCAGGCCATCGCGTCGGCGGAAGTGCGCCACGTCTCGATTCCCAATATCCGCACCATGGGCGAGTTGCTCGACCCGCGTCAGGACAACGATTTTCCCGATGTCGACCCGCAGGCCCGAGCCAGCGCCAGAGGCGAGTTTCTTGATCACATCGAGCATTTGCCGGATGTGATCCTCGCCAACATTTATGCGCCGGATCGTACCGTGATCTGGTCGACCAACCCCGCGCTAGTCAACACCCGTATTCATGCCGACGAAGACCTCGACCGGGCGTTCGATGAAAAGATTCCGGTGTCGGCGAGTTATCACGATGTGGACAAGGGCCGTGAAGAACAGAAGTTCGTGGTGCCGCCGGAATACATCTTCATCGAAAACTACATTCCGCTGTTCGACGCCGAGGGCAAGAACGTCACGGCGATGGTCGAGATCTATAAAGAGCCCAAAGACCTGATTGCCCGCATGGAGCGAGGGCTGACGCTGATCTGGCTGGCCACCGCGCTGGGCGGCGGGCTGATTTACCTGGGGCTGTACTGGATCGTGCGGCGGGCGGCGATCCTGCTGGCGGCCCAGCAAAAACAACTGATCGCCAACGAAACCTTTGTCGCATTGGGCGAGATGTCTTCGGCGGTGGCTCACAGCCTGCGCAACCCGCTGGCGACCATCCGTTCCAGCGCCGAGCTGGCGCTGGAATTCGACGCGGGGCCGGCGCAGAAGAACATCAAAGACATCATCGGCCAGGTCGACCGCATGTCGAAGTGGGTGCGCGAACTGCTGCAATCGTTGCGACCGCTCAATGACGACCCGGAACCGGTGAACCTGGTGGCGGCGCTGCACGACAGCCTGACGGCGTTCGAGCAGCAGATCGCCAGGGCCGGCGTGCAGGTGGTGTTTCAACCTCAGCAGACGCCGATGGTGCTGAGCCAGCCGGTACAACTCACGCAAATCCTCAACAGCCTGCTGGCCAATGCGCTGGAGGCGATGGACAAGGGCGGCACGCTGACCATCACCCTCGAACCGAGCGACAGCCGTGGCGTGAGCGTCATGCTCAGCGACACCGGTAAAGGCATGAACGAGGAACAGCGCAGCATGGCGTTCCGGCCGTTCTTCACCACCAAGCAGGGCGGCCTCGGCGTGGGGCTGGTGCTGGTCAAGAGGATCATGGAACGCTTCGGCGGCGGAGTAAGTCTGGACAGCCGCGAAGGCGAGGGCACCACCGTTCGTCTGGCGTTTCAGCTCATCCAGTAAATTGGGGTGAACTTCCCCCCAGCAGTGGGTGTCAGGCCCCGGTCACCGGGGAGTGGGGAATGCAACAGCGCGCCCAAGTCCCTGTTACAACTGGAAATGATTTTTTGGCGAGGTAATTGCAAAACACCATCACCCCTTCCTTAGATGAGGCGGATGGTGATGGACAGAGCAATGCGTGACCCCAAAAAGCTGTTCCTGTTGACGCCACTGAGCGTCTTCCTGATGTTGGCCCTTGGCCAGATGACCGCGGTCCGAGCGAGCCCGATCGACGACGAGAATCAGCCGGAAGCGTCCGACCCGTCGGCCTATTACGACGAGCCCGAAGACCGCGCTGGCGCGCTCAATGCAATCCTGACGATGCCCGAGGCCAACTTAGACTCCTTCGATCTGCCTGACGGGGTCAAAGGCACGCGCAACACGACGCGCATGGAAAACATCCTGCCGCCCACCGTCCAGACCAGTTTCAATTACCCCACCAACGGCAAGCCGAGCCCGCTGTACGGTGCCCAGCCGTTCACTCAGCAACTGGTGCTGTTCGAAGAGTTCGGCCCGGAAAAACTCGACCCGACCACACCGGCCGCGCCTTTGAGCTTCCCGCCGGCCGCCATTGGCCCGGCACCGGCGCAAGACCCGAACAACATCGCCCGCAGCGCGCCACCCGGCACGGCGCTGGATGCATTCCTGCGTCAGCCGGGGCTCACGCCGTTTCCGAGTCAGTTCGCCAACACGGTTGACCGCAATCCGTGGCAGGCGCAGATCGAACTGTTCCTCAACCGTCATATCGGTTCGTCCGCCGAAGGTCGGCCACCAGGAAAAGGCTGGGCCCACCAGCGCTGGAACGAGTTCTACCCGCAAGTCGCCTACAAGACCGTGCAGACCGGCGCGCGTCTGAACGGTGGCCTGCGTGACAGTCGGCAGATGCACGGGTACGCAGTGGGCGAGTTCGGCCCCGGCGGTCTGTACCACAACGTCGCGGGTGTACCGGCGACCGATGGCACAGCCAAGGGCGTCGATGCGCGGTTCCACCCGGCGATGCCGGTGCAGGACCACAACTCGGTGTGGACCTTCGACGGTACGCTGCCGCCGAAACTGTTGATGGTGCGCTACGGCCAGCCGGTGCTGATGCGTCACTACAACGGCTTGCCGATCGACCCTTCCGCCAACCGTGGTTTCGGTCTGCACACCATCACCACCCACGAGCACAATGGCCACGCACCGGCGGAAAGCGACGGTTATGCCAACGCATTCTTCTTCCCCGGCCAGTACTACGACTATCGCTGGCCGATCCAGCTCGCCGGTTACGACAGCATCAACACCAAGGCTGAAGACCCACGCGCGGCGTTCCCGTGCGCACCGGGGGAAACCCTGTGGGTCAACGACCTGCAGCCTGCGAAAAAGACCTGCGACCACGGCACCATCAAGATTCGCGGTGACTGGCGCGAAACCATGAGCACCCACTGGTTCCACGACCACATGCTCGATTTCACCGCGCAGAACGTCTACAAGGGCAACGCGGCGATGATGAACTACTACAGCGCCCTCGACCGTGGCAACGAATCGGTGAACGACGGCGTCAACCTGCGTTTCCCCAGCGGCAGCGCCTTGCCGTGGGGCAACCGCGACTACGACGTCAACCTGGTGTTCGCCGACAAGGCCTGGGATCAACAGGGCCAGCTGTGGTTCAACCCGTTCAACACCGACGGCTTCATTGGCGATCAGGTGCTGGTCAACTGGCAATGGAAACCGACCCTCGACGTGCGGGCGCGCAGTTATCGCTTCCGCCTCCTCAATGGTTCGGTGTCGCGCTACTTCAAGCTCGCGCTGGTGCGTGAAGTCAAAGGCACCAGTGGTGAGTTCCAGGGACCGAGAAACTCCGGCGTGTCTTACAGCCGCGTGCCGTTCCACATGATCGCCAACGACGGCAACATCATGGAACACAGCGTGCCGTTCGACGGCTCGATGGACCTGGATGCCGACGGCGACAAGCAGAACCACAACGCGATCCTGCCGACCCAGGGCATCGCCGAGCGGTTCGACATCATCGTCAACTTCGCGAAAAACGGCATCAAACCGGGCGACAAGCTGTTCTTTGTCAACCTGCAAGCCCAGGACGACGGCAAGGGCCCGAAAGAAGTGATCCCGCTGGCCGACGTGCTGTCGGAGAAATACCTGGCGGTCATCAAGCAGACCAGCAAAGGCCCGCAATGGGACCGGGGCGACCCGGTGGTGGGCAAGGTCCTGCAACTGAACGTCAAGGCTTATACCGGCCAGGATCTGTCGATGAACCCGGCCGCCTACGAGCCCGCCAGACCGGGCAAGGCGGAAGGCATGGTGATGATTCCGCTGAAGATCCACCGCGACAACGCTGCCGACAAGGCCTTGCTCGCCAAGGCGCTGCACCGGACCTTCACCTTCGGCCGCGCCGACGGTACCGATGAAGCGCCGTGGACGATCAAGACCGATGGCGGCTTCGGCTTCCACATGGACCCGCGCCGGTTGAATGCCTCGACCAAACTGGCCAGCGGCCCGACCGACGCCGGGGTCAGCGGCATCGGCACCCTGGAGGTGTGGAACATCAAGGCCGGCGGCACGGGCTGGAGCCACCCGGTACACGTGCACTTCGAGGAGGGGATCATCCTCAGCCGTGGCGGCAAGGCGCCGCCTGAGTGGGAAAAATGGGCGCGCAAGGACGTCTACCGGATCGGTTCGGAAGCCGACGGGCTGGACAACGTCGAGATGGCGATCAACTTCCGCGAGTTTGCCGGGACCTACATGGAGCACTGTCACAACACCCAGCATGAGGACAACTCGATGCTGCTGCGTTGGGACCTGGAAAAACCCGGGCAACTGCAGTTGATGCCGACACCGTTGCCGAGCTGGGATGGCGTGCGCTACGTCAACTCCGCCGCACTGCCAACCTTCCGCACTGGCGACGGCTTCGGCCCGCAAGTGACCGTGAAACCATGAGCAGGGAGGGAGCCGACATGACCCAGCCAACGCCGCGCTCCCGCGCCCTGGGCATGCACCTGATTCTGGTGCTGGTGACCTGCCTGCTCGGCAGTCAGGTGCTCATCGCCCATCAGGCGCAGCCCGAAGGCGCCCGCGAGTCCGCCACCCCCTGGGGTGGCGACTATTTCCCCAACACCCTGCTGACCGATCAGGACGGCCAGCAGGTGCGTTTTTTCGATGACCTGATCAAAGACAAGGTGGTGGTGATCAACTTCATCTTCACTTCGTGCAGCGACTCCTGCCCACTGGAAACCGCGCGCCTGCGCCAGGTGCAGAAACTGCTGGGGGACCGGGTCGGGAAAGACATCTTTTTCTACTCGATCACCATCGATCCGCTGAGCGACACCCCCGAAGTGCTCAAGGCCTATTCGCAACGCTTCAAGGTCGGCCCCGGCTGGAAATTCCTTACTGGCGAGTTCGAAGACGTCACCGAACTGCGCAAGAAGCTCGGGCTGTTTATCGAAGGCGTCGACAACGGCCGCACCAAGGATCACAACCTGAGCCTGATCGTCGGCAACCAGAGCACCGGGCGCTGGATGAAAGCCTCGCCGTTCGAGAACCCGTGGATCCTCGCCGACCAGCTCGCCAACACGCTGCAGAACTGGAAACAGGCCAGCACCGAAGAAAGCTACGCCGACGCCCCGCAGATTCGTCCGCCGAGCAATGGCGAAGAACTGTTCCGCACCCGCTGCGCTTCGTGTCACAGCCTCGGCCCGCAGGACGGCGAAGGCATCGGCATGCGCAACATAGGCCCGGACCTGATCGGCGTGACCCGTCAGCGTGACCCGGCCTGGCTCAATCGCTGGATCCGCGAACCGGATCGTGTGCTGGCGGAGAAAGACCCGATCGCACTGCAACTATTCGAGCAATACGAGCGTATCCCGATGCCGAATCTGCGTCTGGATGAAGCTTCAGCGCAATCGGTCATCGACTTTCTGAGTGCCGAAACCGAGCGTCAGCATCCGTCCGTGCAACCCTTGGCCGACGGGGCGTTGACGCCAGTAAAACCGGGCTCTGCAAGCGAAGCGGTGAGTCGTATGCAGTAGCGGCTAAATAGCATTATTGAACCGTGTGTCACGGTCATTGCCACCTACACTCATTCGAGAAGGCGGCTGTAACGGGCTCGACACAAAAACGCCAGGGCATTCCCATGCAGCGACTGGAAGAACACAAAACAACAGCGCCGAACGTAGCGTTGGCAGCCATCAAGAGTTGGGGCGGGCAGTTCAATCTGCTGCGCTGGTTCTCGCTGGCCAGTTTTTTCATCATCGCCGCCGTGGCGCTGGGGCTGGGTTATATCTCCACGCGCTTCGTGGTCACTGAAAGCGTGGAGCGCGATGCGCTGCTCACCGCGCAATTCGTGCAGGCCATCGGCGATGCGGAAATGCGTCACGCCAACATCACGCCGCAACGGACCATGGGCGAGATGCTCGACCCGCGCCAGGACGGGAACTACCCCGACGTCGACCCGCTGTCCCATGCGTCGGCCCGCGCCGAGTTTCTCGATCATGTCGAACACTTGCCGGACGTTTTGCTGGCAACGGTCTATGCGCTGGACCGTACGATCATCTGGTCGACCAACCCCGAGCTGATCAACGTCAGGATCGAAGATGACGAGGAGCTGGACGAGTCGTTCGAGATGAAGGTGCCGGTGTCTTCCAGCTACCACAAGATCGACGACGAAAAGCCCGAGCAGCGGCTGTCCCGCGAACCCAAATACCTGTTCATCGAGAACTACATCCCGATGTTCAACGCCGACAAAAGCAAAGTCGTCGCCATGGTCGAGATCTACAAGGAACCGGCGGATCTGGTGGACCGTATCGACCGTGGGTTCGCCTCGATCTGGGCCGCGACG
Source organism: Pseudomonas fitomaticsae (assembly GCF_021018765.1). GTDB lineage: Bacteria > Pseudomonadota > Gammaproteobacteria > Pseudomonadales > Pseudomonadaceae > Aquipseudomonas > Aquipseudomonas fitomaticsae. The sequence goes on from NZ_CP075567.1 coordinate 2,611,772, forward strand.
ATCCTCGGCGGCGCGGCGATTTATCTCGGCTTGTTCTGGATCGTGCGGCGCGCCTCGACCCTGTTGCAGAGCCAGCAACAGCAACTGATCAGCAATGAAACCTTTGTTGCATTGGGCGAGATGTCTTCGGCGGTGGCCCACAGCCTGCGCAATCCGCTGGCGACCATTCGCTCCAGCGCCGAACTGGCCCAGGAAATCGCCAGCCCGGGCGCGCAGCGCAACATCGGCGACATCATCAGCCAGGTCGACCGCATGTCGCGCTGGGTGCGCGAGCTGCTGGTGTCGTTGCGCCCGATGAGTGACGACGGCGAGGCGGTGGAATTGCTGGCGGCGGTCGAAGACACCCTGGGGGCGTTTGACGCGCTGATCCGGCGCAATGGCGTCGAAGTGCGATTCACGCCACAAGATTGCCCGCCGGTTGTCAGCCAGAAGGTGCTGTTGACGCAAATTCTCAATAGCCTGTTCGCCAACGCCCTGGAAGCGATGCCCAAGGGAGGCGTGCTGGGCGTCGAGATTGAGACACCGCAATCCGGTCAGGTACGCATGACCCTGAGCGACACCGGCAAAGGCATGAGCGCGCAGCAGCAACAACTGGTGTTCAAACCGTTTTTCACCACCAAGCAGGGCGGCCTCGGGGTCGGCCTCGCGCTGGTCAAAAGAATCATGGAGCGGTTTCAGGGTTCGGTCGTCCTGACCAGCCGGGAGCAGGAAGGAACCCGCGTCAGTCTCAACTTTAGAGTGGCATCGGGAGGGGAATATGGAACACAGCATTCTGCTGGTCGAGGATGACGAACTGCTGGCCGAGAATATTCAGACCTACCTGGAGCGCAAAGACTTCGAGGTGACGGTCTGCCACTCGGCCGAGGACGCGCTGGGGCAACTGGAAAGCTTCATGCCGGACATCGTCCTGACCGACAACTCGCTGCCGGGCATGAGTGGTCACGATCTGATCCAGAAGCTGCGCATCAGCGCGCCGGAACTGAAAGTGATCATGATGACCGGTTACGGCAACGTCGAAGACGCGGTGGTCGCAATGAAGGAGGGCGCCTTTCATTACGTCACCAAACCGGTCGCGCTGCCGGAGCTCAAACTGCTGCTGGACAAGGCCCTGGCCACTGAACGGATGGAACGCACGCTGTCGTTTTATCAGGATCGCGAGGCGCAGAAATCCGGGGTGCAGGCGTTGATCGGCGAGTCCGCACCGATGCAGTATCTGAAAAACACCATCGGCCAGTTGCTCGACGCCGAGCGGCGCATGGCCAACACCGACCTGCCGCCGGTGCTGGTGGAAGGCGAAACCGGTACCGGCAAGGAACTGGTGGCTCGCGCGCTGCACTTCGACGGCCCGCGCAGCAAAGGCCCGTTCGTTGAATTCAACTGTGCGTCGATTCCGTCCAACCTGGTGGAGTCGGAATTGTTCGGGCATGAAAAAGGCGCGTTCACCGATGCCAAGGATCGCCGGGTCGGACTGGTGGAAGCGGCGGACGGCGGCACGCTGTTTCTCGACGAGATCGGCGAAATGGACCTGCTGTTGCAGGCCAAACTGCTCAAGCTATTGGAAGATCGCACCATTCGCCGGGTCGGCTCGGTGAAGGAGCGCAAGGTCAACCTGCGGGTGATCAGTGCGACCAATTGCAACCTTGAGCAGATGGTTCAGCAGGGCAAGTTCCGCCGTGATCTGTTTTTCCGCCTGCGAATCATCTCGATCAAGGTGCCGCGCCTGTACGCCCGTGGCGAAGACATCCTGCTGCTGGCCCGGCACTTCCTCGCCAGCCACGGCAAACGCTATGGCAAACCGAACCTGCATTTCAGCGATCAGGCCGAGGAGCTGCTGCTCAGTTACACCTGGCCGGGCAATGTGCGCGAACTGCGCAACATGCTCGAACAGACCGTGTTGCTGGCGCCGAGCGACACCATCGCCGCGCATCAACTGAACGTGTGCATGAGCCTGTGCGATGACCTGCCACCGCAACATCAGCACGAGGTGCCGCACACGCACTTCGAACCGCGCCCGGCGAGCAACACCGAATCGATGAACCTGCCGGAGGTCGAGCGCGACATGGTGCGCAAGATGCTCGACAAGACCGACTGGAACGTCACCAAATCGGCGCGCCTGCTGGGCCTGAGCCGCGACATGCTGCGCTACCGCATCGAAAAACTCGGCCTGGCGCGCCCGGACAAGCGTCAGTGGTAAACGGCGTTGCTGCGTGGATTCGGCGGGCTCAGGCATTCGAGCACGCACGTCGGGTCCAGCACTTCGTCGTTGACGTAAATGCCGCGCTCGGCATCGTAGGTGCGGATAAACACCCGCACCGTTGCATCGGCCACGGTGGGCAGCTGCGAGTCATGGAACACATGGCGATCCGGGATGACGATGAAATCCTGCGGCGACGCGTCATCGAACGGCCGGGGTGGCTCGGCGGACAGCGACGGCGGAGCGGGGTGGGCAAAAGGCTGGTCCGACCCGTAGTAGTTGAAGTTGCTGTCCAGCGCCTGGGCCTGGGCGGCGGCGAGCAGACAGGCGGACAACAGCAGTCGATTGAACATTCCCATGGCAGCACCTGTGGAAGCGGATTTCCCCAAGGCTATTAACTATAGCTGCCAGCCGTGCAGGCGTTGTTGCAGGCGCTGGTGCGAGTGTTGTCGGCTTACAAGTTCGCAACAACCTGTTGCGCGAGGCTGAACTAGACTCGGGCCGCTCAATCAAGAGCATCGCCCGGAGTGCGCCATGGAAGTGCCAAACAATAAAAACGCCGTCGAGAGCAATCGTCAGGCGTGGAACGATTCGGCCCGTCATCACCAGGACTCCCCCGACTGGCAGGCCTTGCTGACCGAAGTCGCGCAGGCTGATTTTTCCTGCCTCGACGACACCCTTCGCGGCTTGCTCGAGCAGGTCGGTGTCGATGGCAAAGACGTCGTGCAGCTGTGTTGCAACAACGGCCGCGAAAGCCTGTCATTGTTCGCCCTTGGCGCGCGGAGCGTGGTCGGTGTCGATCAGTCGAGCGCGTTTCTCGAACAGGCCCGCGAATTGAACAAGCGTTCGCCGCACAAGGCCGACTTCATCGAGGCCGATATTCATCATTTGCCTGAATCGCTGCGCGCCCGATTCGACGTCGCGCTGATCACCATCGGCGTCTTTGGCTGGATGCCCGACATCGGCGAATTCTTCCGCCACGTCGCTTCCACCCTCAAACCGGGCGGACGGCTGGTGATCTACGAAACCCACCCGTTCCTGGAAATGGTCGACCCCGAGGCCGAAGACCCGTTTCGTCTTGCCAGCTCGTATTTCCGCGAAGAACCGTTCGTGCAGGAGGAGCCGATCGTCTACGTCGGCAAGGTCGAACAGCCGGCGGCCAAGTCCTACTGGTTCGTGCACACCCTCGGCGCGATCTTCACTGCCGCCCTCGAGGCCGGCCTGAACATCACGCACTTCAAGGAATACCCGCACTCGAACCGGGAAGAAGTGTATGACCAGTACCAGAACCGCGAGGCGCAGATGCCGATGTGTTTTACGTTGGTAGTCATTAAAAGCTGAAGTACTAGCGAAGAGGTGTGTTGAACTTACGGGCCCCTTCGCGAGCAAGCTCGCTCCCACAGTAATTCTCGGTGAACTACATATTTGTGTACGCCGCAAACACTGTGGGAGCGGGCTTGCCCGCGAAGGCGGCGGTAAAGCCGCCACAAATCTCAAGCCTGCGCAGCCGCCGTCACCACCGGCCGTCCCGGTTTGCGCAGCGGGTCCAGGCGTGAGCCTTCGTAGCGGGTTTCGCGGAAGAAGCGCCATTTGCCGAACAGGCAATAGACGTGGGTGACGCGGCCCTGTTCGTGATAGCCCATGCGGATGTGCAGTTTCAGCGCCGGGATGTTGTGGGTCTCGCAGACGTCCACCACCTTGTTGCAACCCTGGGCGGCCATGGCTTCCCAGAGGGCGACCTGCACGTCCACCGACAGGCTGCTGCCGAAGTAGGCGCGAATCATTTCACCGCCGAACTCGAAGAACTCGCCGGGTTTGACCGGGAAGGTGCAGCCGTAATAGTGGCGGTCGTGGTAGTCACGAGTGCTGCCCCAGATAAATCCGACCGCATGGCCGTCGGCGTCCAGGTACATGTGCCCGGTGTGGCCCTCGCGGGCCAGTTCGGCCATGGTCTCAACGCGGTCACCGAAGTGTCTGGCGAACGCGCCGGCATTCTCGGCGGTGATATCGACTTTGCGCAGGCCGTCGTAAGGGCGCAGCTTGTGCGGCGGTACCGGGCTGACCAGGTCGCGCTCCATCCACAACAGTTCCCAATGGAAGAACACGTAGCGTTTCCACAACGTGCCGAAGGTGCGGCCCAGGCCTTTTTGCTTGATACGTTCACGCAGCTTTTCAATGACGCTCATGATGCCCTCCGAGGCCGGAGCCCGGGTGTTGTGGATGACGCTTTTGTGGGTATAGATCAGCCCTGCAAGTTCATGTCAAAGCGCCAGCTTTGAATGTATTGCAAGTTGTGTAACGGTTCAGAGTGCCTCGGCACCGCGTAGAAATTCCTTGTTCAGATCGGCATAGGAAACCCGTGGAACCCCCGCCAGCCGCTGCTCTAGCACGCGGCTCAGGGACTCTCCGGGTTGCAGATAGGCGTCACCGAAATCCGCCCCGAGCTGGTTCGGATGAGCGACGATTTCCAGCACGCCGTCGGTCGGCGCGGGGGCGTTGCGCAGGTCCACCGGTGTGCAGACATAATCCGCCGTGGCCCCGGCCAGACCTTGCAACCGACGGTTGAGCAAACCCTTGAACACGCGTTTGGGCAGGCTGAGGTTTTGCCCCAGGTTGCGCGCCAGGCGCACCGGTACACCTTGATGGGCAGCGAAGCGCGCGACGATCTCGCCGATCGGCCAGATGTTGTGCACGTGCTGATGCGAATCAAGGTGGCTGGGACGCACGCCGTGATCGACGCAGCGTTGCCACTGCGCCTGCAATTCTTCCTGCACCGCCTCGCGATCTTCCCGGCCCAGCCACAGGCTGTGGCGAGGCAGGTTGAGGTCGAACACGCCGTGGCTGTCGCAGAAGGTGCGACGCTCGAGAATGGCCCGGCTCAGGGGTCGACCGTAGGTCAGGTTGAAATGCAGGCCGATCCGGCCTTCCAGCAGCGGCAGCCGGGCCATGGCGCAGGCCGCTTCGAACGCCGGCATGTTGGCCATGGCGGTGGCGGAACTGATGACCCCGGCCTGGAACGCACCGAGGATCACCGCGTTTTCGTTCGGGCTCAGGCCGAAATCGTCAGCGTTGACTATGACTTGGCGAGGCATGTTCGCCCTCCTTGGTGGGGTTGATCACAGGTGTCGCAATGACTGCCGCTTTGGCCGCCGCACGCTTCGCCCGCCATTGTTGCAACGCAGGCTTGAGCCGGTGCCAGACGCGCAGCCCGAGCCCCAGCAACAGGCCGCTGGGGCGCCACGAGTAGAAGCTCCAGCGCCAGTGCTCCAGTTGCCCGGTCATGCGTTCGTGCAGTTGATGACTGGAGTTTTCCAGGCTGACCCGCGAGGCATCGATCCAGCGCCAGTTGTCATCCAGCCCCCAGCGAATCCATTCCTCCAGCAACACCCGGCCGCTGCCCAGGTCGGCGTATGGCGGCAGGAAGGCGAGGTTGTAATCGTAGAGCCGGCCCTGCTCGAACAGGCCGAGCCGATAGCTGATGCAACGTCCGTCCAGCTCCAGCATCACCACGCGCACCCGATCCGAAGCGGCGAGGGCGGTGAAAGCGTTTTCCATGCAACGGCGGCTGCGCTCGCTGGCAAAGATCCCGACGCCTTCGTCGCCTTTCCAGCTCACCGCTTCGACTTCGCTGATGACCTGCAGCAACGGGCCCATGCTGGTCGCGTCGGGCGTGATCCGCCGCACTTCAGCGCCGCACGCGGCAATCCGTTTGCGCGCCCGACGCAGTTTGTAGCGCGGATCGCCCGAGACTTCCTGGCGGTCGGCGTCGCTGATCAGGTGCACCGGCACCCGACAGCTCAAGCGACGTTCGCCGGTGGAGCTGTGGGCCATCCATTCGGTGAGCACGCTTTCGTCGCCGACCGGCTCGGCGATTTCGTTGAGTTGCAGCAGAGCGTGGGGCACTTGCTGGCGAATCAGCCGCAGGGCCTGACGCATGTCGTCGGCGTTCAGCCGTGATAGCAACGCCAGGCGATCGGCCAGCGGATAACCCAAGTGATGCACCACCCGAAACGGCAAGCCGAAGAACCGTTCACGGCTCGCCACCAGTGGCAGGCACAGGCGCAATTCGTCTGCTTCCCAACCCAGCAATACATGCAGCCGCTCGTGCGCATCGAGCGCCTGCTCTGCCGCACACAGCCAGTCGAGGCTGTTGAACGGCGTGTGATCCGTCACCCGCAGGCGCAGCGCTTCATAGGCCGCTGCCGGGAAATCAGGTGCGCACAACGAGGTGCGCCATTCGAATTGCGCCATAGGCTCAGGTCGCCGTTGCTGTGACAGGTGGACGGGAAGGTTTGCGCAACGCATCCAGACGCGAGCCGCTGTAGCGGGTTTCGCGGTAGAAGCGCCAGCGACCGAACAACTCATACACATTCATGATCCGGCCCTGTTCGGTATAGCCCATGCGCAGGTGCAGCTTGAGCGCCGGGATGTTGTGGAATTCGCAGACGTCCACGACCTTGTCGCAGCCCTGGGCCGCCATGGCTTTCCACAGTTCCAGTTGCAGATCCACCGACAGTTCGGTGCCCCAGTACGAGCGGGTCAGTTCGCCGCCGAACTCGAAGAACTCGCCGGGTTTCACCGGGAACATGCAGCCGTAGTAGTGTCGGTCGAAGTAGTCCCGGGCGCTGCCCCAGATGAACGCCACCGCATGGCCCTGATCGTCCAGGTGCATATGTCCGGTGTGATTTTCCTGTGCCAGTTCCGCCATGGTGCCGACGCGGTCACCGAAGTGGCGGGCGAAGGCGCTGACATTGTCCGGGGTAATCTTCACCACCCGCAGCGGCGGGTAGGGTTTGAGGCTGTGGGGTGGCACGGGACTGACCAGATCGCGCTCCATCCACAGCAGTTCCTGATGAGAAAAGACGTAGTGCTTCCACACCTTGGCCACGGTGGCCCGCAGGCCTTTGTGTTTGATGTGCTCGCTGATTTTTTGCAGAACATTCATGGTCGTTGCTCCTGATGACGAGTCATCGCGCGGCCAGAGGCCAGCGCGGCCGGACATCAACAGGGCGGTCATGAGGCGCTCCAGCGCAGGGCGAACAGGGTCTGTCCCGGCAGTTCGAAGCGCACGCGACCGTCCTGACAGCGAAAAGGTGCGTCGCGGCTGCGGTTGTCGGCGCCGAAGTAGCGCAACGCACCGTTGCTCAACGGGCATTTGGCGCCCGCCAGGTCGACACGCTGCAAACGCGTGCCCTTGTTCACGCCGAGCAACCCGCGCTGATCGTCGCCGGCCATCGCCAGCACATCGACTTCGAACGCGTCGTTCTCCAGCCACAGCACTTGATGCAACCAGTGTTGCTGGATGAACTGCTGGGCCAGGCCCACCGGTTTCAACTCGAAGCGGTCATCGCCCAGCACCCGCAACATACCTTTGGGGTACTGCGACTCATCAGCGGCCTGGAACCAGTTGAGCATGGTCAGCAAGCCGTCCTGGGAGGCGTTGATCACCACCGAGGCCCACCACAGCGAAGTGAAGTGGGTTTCCTGATCGTAGGGGCTCAGGCTCGAGCCGCTGGAGAGGTTGGTCTGGTCAAGCAGCAAGGCCTTGCGCGGCTGGCCCTTGGCGTCGAGGCCGACCAGATCCGCCGCGCGGCGCACGCTGTCGCGGTACACGCGGGTGGCGAGCAGGTCGCGAATCATCCATTCGTGCCAGGCCAGCGCATCGACCTGATCGGCGGATTCATTCAGCAGGCGTCGGGCCCAGTCGATGCCACGCTTGTTCGCTGCGTTGTCGGCGAACGGCCCGTTGAGCAATCGTGAACTGGCCGGCATCGCAATGCGCACGCCGGCCTTGGCATTGGCCGGATCGCTGCGCACTTGCCGGGCCATGCTGGTGAAGATCGAACGGTATTGCTCGTAGCTCGAATAGTTCAGGTTGGGTTCATCGGCGAAGCCGATGTAGTGCGTGCCTTTGCCACCCAACGCGCGGGTGCCGGCGAGCCAGGCGTCGAGGCCGCTGTTGCTTTGCACGTCGGCGCGCAGATCGGCCTGACGCTGGCTGCCGGCGAGCAAGGTGATGTCCTGACGAATGCCGAATCGGTCCTGATAGACCTGGCGAAACGCATCTTCGAAGTGCGGATTCTTCGCCGTCACGTCGACAAAACTGTAGTAACTGGCGGCCGTCGGTTTCAGCGCATCGAGCACCGGATGACTGGCGGGCGGCGGCATCACGTAGGGCAGGGCGATGCCCAGATCCGGGGTGCGGCCAAGGACTTTGTCGTGCAGGGTCAGGCGCGTCTGGCCGTCGTCTTCGCGCAGCGGTTTGAGCTGTTGCGGGGTCTGTGCGAACAGATTGGCCGTGCCGTCGAGCCAGAACGCCGCTTTGCCGCTGCCTTGCAGACGCAGGCGCCAGACCTGTTCGCGTTCGCTGACCGGCAACGCCACCTGATCGAACTGCCAATAGGCGCGATAGGGTTTCAGCGCCAAGGACAGCTGTTGTCCATCGCCGACCCGCTGTGCTTGCAGGGCGCTGACCCCGCCGTGAAACTTGCCCGCCAATATTGCGTGCTCACCGGCGGCGACCTTGAAATACAGCTCATCGCCATTTCGGGTTTGCGCACTGAAATGCACCTTGGCCGGAGCGAACAGCGCGACGGTGTTTTCGTCGTGTTCGACCCGGTAACTGCGGAAGCTGTAGCCGGGGATTTCCAGCTGATAACTCGTGGCCCCCGGCGCCAATGGCCAGCTCTGACTGCCACGGGTTTCACTGGCCTTGATGAAGCGCTCGCCCTGCAATCGGCCCCGGCCGTCGAGCAGGTAAATGTGCTCTTCGTTGGCCTCTGCCTGCCACGCCGGCACCCAGCGCACGGTCACCGTGTCGGGGCGATCCGCTTGCAGGTACAGGCTGCCGTCGCGAATGTCGCCCCAGCGCATCGACGCCGCGAAGGCGTCCAGCGACAGGCCGAGACCGAACAGCAGGGCCAGGCCTTTCATGCTGCCTTCCGACGCTGCAACATCAGCCACATCGGCGTGAGGTCGCTGGGCAGAATGATCAGGGTTTGCCAGAACGCCACACCGCTCAACCGGCAGTACAACACCAGCATCGCCACGGTCACCGCCAGATAGGCAATCGACGAGGCCGCCGCCGCGCCGACGATGCCGTAGGCCGGAATCAGCAACAGGTTCAGCGCAAGATTGAGCAGCGCGCCAATCCCCATCAGCAGCGATACCGTGCCGGGGCGATTCTTGCCGATCAGGTCCAGGCGCAGGATGCTCGCGTAGCACAGCCCCAGCAGCCCCGGCAGCAATGCGAGCAGCGCCGGATACGCCGGCTGGTAGGCGACGCCGAACAAAGTGACGATCAGCCATTCGCCGATCACGGCCATGGTCAGGCAGGCGCCGAGCATCACCGTGGCGGTCAGGCGCAGGGCCAGCGGCGTGACCTTGTCCATGCCTTCGTCCTGTTGCAGCAGGCGTTTCATCAGCGGCGTGGTCACCGCTTCCGGGACGATCAGCAGCAACTCGGCGGCGGCGCTGGCCATCGCGTAATGCCCCAGGGCGGTGCTGCCGAGCAGGGCGCCGATGAACAGGTAATCGGAACGCAGGATCACCTGCTGGAACAGCAGATCCGGGTGGCTGCGCGCACTGAAGCGCAGCAGTTCGTTCTGGCTGGCGCGATCCCATTGCAGCTGCAACGGCTGCGCGCGCTTGAGCCACAGCCAGCCGACCAGCACCACCAGGCTGATGCCGGCCAGCCAGCTGATCAGCGCCGCTTCAAGGGCCGCTTCTTTCCACATCCAGAACAGCGCGAGAAACAGCAGCAGCGGCGCCAGGGATTCCACCAGCCGCAAGGCGTTGAACGCGACCACACCACCGGACGCATTGTGCAAGGTCAGCAGACCGCTTTTGAGCACGGTCAACGGCACCGCCAGCAGCAACAGCCACGCCAGCAGACCCAGCTGCATCGTCACGTCCAGCTCACTGCCGAACTCGCGCACCAGCGCCACCACCAGCAAGGTCAGCAGACCCGCCAGCAGGCAGCCGAATACCAGCACCTGAGCCAGCAGCAACCCCATCGGCCGCTGCTTGGCCGCCTGATAACCGACCGCCGAATTCAGGCCGCCGCTGGTGGCCGCGCTGATCAGGTCCGGCAAAGTGCTGAGCAGGGCGAACAGCCCGCGCTCACTGGGCCCGAGGATCCGCGCCAGCAGCACATTCCTCAGCAGGCGCAGGGCGATCATCGCCAGTTTGGTGCCCATACTCAGCGCCAGATGCTTGAGGTAACTGCCTCGACTCATGGCCGCGTCCCGCGATAGATCCGCCACGACAGCAGTTCCGGATTGCGCGCGGTGCGCTGGCTGACACCGAAGCGCGGCAGGTTCAGCGGATCACCGGTGCCGCGATAGATGCCGCTGCCGGTGCCGAGCGCGAAGGGGTAATCGTGATTGGCGATCTGTTCGCGCACCCGCTCATCGTTGTCGCCGTTGGGGTAGCAATACACCGGCAGCGGCCGGTTGCAGCCGTTGAGCAGGGCATCGCGGCTGCGGCTGATTTCTTCGCCCAGGTGCACATCGTCAAGGCCGGTGAGGATGGCGTGACTGGCGCCGTGGGGGCCGAACCGCACCAGACCGGAAGACTCCATCGAACGCACCTGGTGCCAGTCGAGAGCCTGAGGTTGCGACTCTTGCGGACATTCGTCGGTCAGGCGTTCGAGCATCATCGGGTCAAGCGCTTTAAGCCCTTGCAGGTAATGCAACAGGGTCAGGCTGCGCCGGTCCACGTCGATGTCGTCCAGCAAAACCGGTACGGGATGGTGGATCGACTGCAAATATTCGATCAGGTGCATGCGCGGCTTTTCGCCGTGGCTGCCCCACAGGGTTTCGCCGATGCTTTCCCACCAGAAACGCTGACGGCTGCCGATGAAATCGGTGGAGAGAAAAATGCTCGCCGGCACCTGATGTTTCTGCAGCAGCGGAAAGGCATTGGCGGCATTGTCGCGCCAGCCGTCGTCGAAGGTCAGCGCCACTTGCGGACGCTCGGTGCGCAAGGCGTTGGGTTGCAGGATCTCCATCAGCGGCACGCAATCGAAATGCTTGCGCAGCCACACCAGCAAGTGCTCGAAGGCCTTGGGCCCGACGCACAGTTCGTTGCGGTGCGGAAGATCGGCGGCGCGGTCGTTGGACAGCACCCGGTGCAACATCAGGATCACCCCGGCGCCGTGCAACTGGTTTCGTCCCACGGACGAGTTGAGATAGAGCCAGCCGCTGGTGCGTTTAATCAGTTGTTTGATCGCCATGGCTCTGTCCCTCTCAACGGTTTTGGTCAGGGTTCCACTGGGCGTAACGCTGGCCGCGCAAAAACTGCCACAGGCCGATGCTCATGCCCGCCAGTGTCACCAGCAGGAATGCCGCAAGGCGGAACGGTTTGGGTAAGCGGTGTTGCGAATCCAGCAGGCCGGCAATCGCGATGGCGTAGCCGAGCAGTTGCGCGATCAGGCAGAGGCGATAGAAACCGTGCTCTTCCCACAGCCAGAAATTGCTCAGCAGCAGCGGCAGCAACAGGATCGGCGCCAGGCGGCGGATTAACTTGTGGCTGATCAACGCAATCGAATACAGCCCATGCTTGAACGGATTGAGCAGTTCGCTGCGTTGCGCCAGGCTTTGCAGCCCGCCGACGGTGACCCGTTGGCGACGGCGAAATTGCTTGTTGGCTTCGTCCACGCCGTGGTCGATCACTTGCGCTTCGGGCACGTAGACGATGCGTTTGAACTTCACTGGCGCACAGGTGCTGATGAAGAAATCGTCGTTGACCTCGGCCGGTACGTCCTCGAACAGTTCCCGGCGCAGGGCGAGCAGGGCGCCGTCGGCGGAGACCATGCAACCGGTGCGATTCTCGACCCGGCGCAGCCATCCTTCGTAATGCCGGTAAAGGCTGTCGCCGACGCTCAAGCCACCACCGGTAACCGGAATCACCATGTGCCCGGCGCAGGCGCCGACCTGTGGATCGCTCAGCGGTGCCAGCAGGTAGCCGAGGGTTTCCCGCGACCATTGGTTATCGGCATCGGTGAACACCAGAATGTCGCCCGTGGCCAAAGCCGCGCCGGCGTTCAGCGTGGCGGCCTTGCCCTGACGGGGCAGGTCGAGCACGGTGATGCGCGGGTCGACCACCTTGTGTGCGCAGGCCACGGTGTCGTCGGTGGAACCGTCGCTGGCCAGAATGATTTGCAGGGTCGCCGGCTGATAATCCTGGGACAGCAGCGAGCGCAGCTTGTGTTCGATGTGCCGCGCCTCGTTGTGAGCGGCGATCACGATGCTGATGTTCAGCGGCGGTGCCGGGCTGTGGCGCCACGCCGGGAACAGCGGCGCGAGCAGCGTCAGCAGCAGCGGGTAGCCGACATAGGCGTACACCGGCAGCAGCAGGCACATCCAGAAAATGAATTCAGCCACGGGCAGGCCTCCTGGCGTTCCAATGACACAGACTGAGAATGAACGCGGCGCCCGCCAGGTGCAGGCGCACCCAGTGCAGACCCCACAGTTGCAGGGTCAGGCAGACGTTGTGGTGCTTGGCGCTCTGACGCACGCTGAGCACCAGCCCCGGCACCAGCGTGAGCATCACCATGATCGCGGCGTGATGGGGAAAGCCGTCGAGCAGGGCGGAAATCGCCAGGAAATCGAGAATCCAGACGAAGATCGACAACATCGGAAACCGCAGCAGGCGCAGGCTGAAACCGTGGCTGCGCAGCAATTGCAGATGACTACCCTGGCGCCACATCTCCTTGCCCATCCATTCGCGCCAGTTCATTTCATAGCCCCAGTGCAGGGCCACGCTTTCGTTGACCGCGAGCAAGCGCGCGCCCTGTTCGCTCAGACGCAGGGTGAATTCCTTGTCTTCGCCGGTGCGCAGGGTTTCATTGAAACCGCCAACCTTGTCGAACCAGCGCCGACGCAGCAGCAGATTGGCGCTGGGCAGCCAGTCGACGACATGGGCAGCGTGATTCGTCGGGCGCAAAGTACGGCGCTGCCACGCGGTGGCGTACCACGGCGCGGCGGCGGGGGTGTGCAGATCGAGCCCGAACACATCGGCCTGGCCTTCGGCTTCCAGAGCGAACAGTTGGGTGAGCCAGTCTTCGGGCATTTCGATGTCGGCGTCGATGAACGCCAGCCATTCGCCGGTGGCGATTGCCGTGCCGCGATTGCGCAACGCGCCGATCAGCAGGCCCGGCATCACCAGCACCTGGGCGCCGAACTGGCGGGCGATCTGCGGGCCGTCGTCGCTGGAGCCATTGTCGACCACGATCAGCTCGCATTCGACATTCGCCGCGTGGGCGGCTTTCTGCGCGGCCAGCAGGGTGCGGCCAATGTGCCTGGCCTCGTTGTACATCGGGATGATGATGCTGATCCGGCTCATGCTTTGGCCTCCGTCATCGGAGCCTGCTCGGCTTTCAGGCGCAGGACGCTGGTCAGCGCGAGCATGATCCACAGGTATTTCTGGTTCGGTGCGCTGAGGAACATCAAGAACAACGTCAGCGACAGGAAGCTCACGCCCAGATGGGTCATCAGATCCGCCTGTTGCCAGTTGCGCCGCCGCATCCATTCCTTGCGCGCACGCATCAGGTTGTACAGGCCCAGCGCGAGCATGCCGACGAACATCAAACCAGCGGGAACCCCCAGTTCGCTGAAAATTTCCAGGTAAGTGTTGTGCGCCCGGCGGTACAGGTCGCCGATCTTGCGGTTGGCGGAAAACGCCTTGGCATAACCGGTGGTGGCGTAGTGCAGCGGGAAGGTGCCAGGACCGGAGCCGAGCAGCGGGTTCTCGCGGATCATCTGGCTGCCGACCACGATGTACGAGGCGCGGCGGCCGAGGGATTCATCGTTGTGCCCCTTGGCCCCGGCACTCAAGACGCTGAGCGACTGGATACGGGCGATGTAACCGGCAGGCATCGCGTAGATCGCCAGCGGAATCACGATCGCCGCGCCGAGCATGGCAAAGCCCAGGTGACGCGGACGAATCCGCGCCAGTTGCGTGCGGTAGTGCCAGCAACCGATCACCAGACTCAAGGCCAGCACCACCAGCCCGGAGCGCGATTCGGTCTTGGTCATGCCGCCGAGCAACAGCAGGCAGCAACCGCCCCAGAACAGCCGATGCAACAGGTTCGGGCTGCGGATCACCAGCAGCAGGCCCAGCGGAATGGCGAAGGCGATCAGCAGGGCGAAGGCGTTGGGGTCTTCGAGCAGGCCGGCGGCGCGGCCCTGATCCTGGAATCTGGTGGAGACCATGGCCATGGCGCAGGTCGTGCTGACAGCCAGCGTCACCAGCCGGGCGAACAGGTCGAGGTTCAGCTCGCGGCCGATCAGCAGGGTGATGACAAACAGAATCAGGCCGACGCTGATTTCCCGCAGGTGACCGAGCGACATGCCCATGTCATCGGTGTTAAGCAGGCTGAGAAAGTACAGGGTCATGAAGGCGATCAGAAAGCGCCAGATATTGCTGCGCAGGCGATCCGAGGGAATCTGGTGCATCGCCAGTTGCAGCATCAGGATCACCGCCAGCGAAGCGCCGATCAGTTTGCTGCCGGACAACGAGCTGTCCTTGAAGAAGCCCTCGAACGGCACCAGCGCGGCAATGCCGAGCAGGCCCCAGGTCGGTTTGCGGTACAACACCGCGAACCCCACCAGACCGAGCACTGCGCCCGGCGCGAGGTAGGGCCAGGGACTGGCCAGCAGAGCGATGCAGACCAGGCCCAGCAGACTGACGATCGAGAGCGGGAAAATCATGCGCGTGCCTCCCGTGCCGTGCGGATGTACAACTGCGACCAGCGTTCGGCCAAGGCCTTGAGGTCGTAGCGGTCCTGTTGCGTGCGTTTTGCGTTGTCGCGCAGTTGTCGCGCCAGGCCTGGCTCGGACAGCAACGTGTCGAGCTGGCGGGCGAGGGCGGCGCTGTCGGTCGGCGCCGCGAGCAAGCCGTTGTGGCGGTGTTCCAGCACATCGGGAATTCCGCCGACGCCGAATGCCACCACCGGCACCCCGGCCTGCATCGCTTCCAGCAGAATCATCGGCGTGCCTTCGGTGCGCGAGCTGATCACCAGTGCATCGAGCTGTTGCCACCAGTGCCGCATGTCGGTCTGATAACCCGGCAAGCGGATGCGCTGCTGCAAACCGGCGGCGTCGATTCGCGCCTGCAAGTCTTCGCGTTCCGGGCCGTCACCGAGCATTACCGCGTCGAGTTGCGGGTGCTGGTGACACAGCGGGATCAGCGCATCGAGAAACAGATCCGGGCCTTTCTCACTGCTCAAGCGCCCGACATAACCGGCGAGCCAGCGTTGCCGGGGCGCATCGGAAAGCAACGTGGCGGCTGCCGGCAATCCGTTGGGGATCACCTGCAATTTCTCCGCGCGGACGCTGGCCTGACGGTGCAACACCGCGATGCTTTCGGCGACGCACACCACCCGATCCACCGACGCCGTGCGGCACAGTTGCAGGCTCAGCCAGGTGTAGAACTTCTGCTTGCGGCTGCGCGGGGTGAAACCGTGTTGAGTGATCACCAGCGGCAGGCGCAACAGCGTGGCGCCGACCCAGCCGAACAACAGGCCTTTGAAATTGTGGGTGTTGATCAACGGACGCTTACCGCGCCGCTGACGCAAGTGCCGCAGCAGGGCAGCGAGCCCTGCGCAGCCTTGTGCATCGACGCCGGCCTCGCGAAAGCGTGCGATCAGTTCCGGCGGCGCATCGAGGAACAGCACCTGATGCTGCCCCGGCGTCGCCAGGCAATGATCGAGCAACATCCGCTCGGCCCCGTAGAACCCGCCGCTGCTGAGCAAATGCATGATCGGCAGGGCGGCGTTCCGGGTGGCGGGCGTGTTCAATTGCGCACCCAGTGCACGAAGCTTGGCACGGTCCAGTTCTTGTGCGGATTGCTCGGTTGCGCGTTCTGGTCGTTGATCACCAGCAGCACCGGCAGGCCCAGTTCGTGACTGATTTGCGCCGGGTGTTTGAAGCGGTGATCGAAGAACTCACGCACGTAGACCAGTGCAATCGCCAGCAACAGACCGGTGAACAACCCGAACGGAATGATCAGCATCGGTTTGGGGAACGCCGCTTCGGTCGGCTCGAACGGCGGGCTCAAGACCCGGGCGTTGGACAAGTCGTCGCTCAGCGAGCGGGTGGTGCTGCTTTCGGCAAAGCGCTGGGCGTAGGTCGAGAACGCGGCGTGCAGGGCATCGATTTCGGTGTCCATCTGCCGCAGCTTGCTCTGGGTCTGCTGCAACTCATGGATACGCGCCTTGAAGTCGGCGATGCGCGCGGTTTTCTGATCGATCACCTGCTGCACCACCGCCAGGTCGTTGGTGCGCTCCTGGATGCGGTTGCTCACCACTTTGAGGAACTGCTGACGGGTGCGGGCAATCTGCTCGCGGGTCAGCAGCATTGGCTCGCTGCCGGGCTGGAACACCGCCAGATCGTTCATGTAGCGGCTGACCTGGGTGGTCAGTTGCTCGCCGAGCTGTTTGATTTCCCGGTCTTCGAACGCCACGTTGTCCACGGTGGTGGTGAAGGTGTAGGGGAAGGTGTAGTCGTTGAGTTTGTTGTTGCTGGCGGCCGCCAGGCTGGTTTTCAGGTACTCGAGCCAGCGCTGGCTTTGCAGCAGGCGGTCACGGTACAGGTTCAGCGCTTGCTCTTCGGTGTTGATCGCGTTGAGGCGGAAGGTGATTTCCTCCTTCGGATCCGACGCGCCGACGCTTTCCAGCAGCGCCTGACGATTGCCCTCCAGACCATCGAGACGCACCTGATACAGATGCTTCTTGGTCTCGTAGAACGATTGCGGCAGGTCGATCGATTGCAGCGCCTGACGGCTCACCAGATAGTTTTGCAGCAAGGCCGAGACGAAGTTCGTGCCCTGATGCGGGTCGGGGAAGCTGTAGACGATCGAGATCACGTTGGAGCCGGGCAGGGTCTCGATTTTCAGGCTGTCGATGGCTTGCTGGGTCAGCGCATCGAGCGCGGTGTCGCGCACCGGATCGGTTTCAAGCCCGAGGGTGTTGCGCACCGGGTTGATCACGTACTGGCGCAGCGGCGAGCTGATGTAGCGCTTGAACGGCTCGCTCACCAGCTTGTTGAACATCCCGGGCGACGGGGTGTATTCGCCCTTGTCGCGCAGTTCGCTGATGGTCTGACGGATCAGCGCCGGCGAGCGCAGGATATTGCTCTCGGTTTCCATGTCCGCCAGCGACGGCGGGATGAAGGTGGCGTTGTCCACGGTCAGCGACGTGGTGGCGTCGCCCTGTGAAAGTTTTTTCGACTGCACGATCACCTGGGCGGTGATATCGAAGCTCTGTTTGAGCAACAGCGGCAGCACCAGCGCGATCACTGCAAAGATCAGGAAGACCCGTTTCACCAGTTGCTTGTTGGCGAAGAAGATCCTGAAGAACTCATGCAGGTAGTTTTCCTTTGGATTCATGGTCGGTCACCTGAGAGTCAGTTGTTGTTGCTGTCTTTGTTGTCAACGCGGTAGCCGAAGCTGAAGCCCACGCCTTGGAACAGCACCACGTCGGCCAGTTGCCGGGCGAGCTCGCCGGCGCTGGCCAGTTTGGTTTTCGGCACGTACAGCATGTCGTCCGGTTGCAGGTAGGCGATTTGCGGCGCCTCGCCCGACAACGCTTTCTCGACGTCATAACGCACGGCCTGCACCTGATTGCCGTTGCGCCGCATGATCACCACCGAATCGAGCCGCGCCTTGACGTTGGTGCCGCGCGCCAGGGTCAGCGCTTCAAGCACCGACACCGGCCGGCGGATCGGGTAGGAACCCGGCTGACCGACTTCGCCGAGCACGTAGATTTCGTTGCCGGCGGTGGACTTGAGCAGCACGTCCACGGTCATCCGGCCCGGCAGTTGCGCGTACTTCTTGTTGAGGAAGGTTTCGAGCTGGTTGACGGTCATGCCTTGCAGCGGCACGGCGCCGATTTCCGGGAAGCTCGCGTAGCCGTCGGTGCCGACGGTGATTTCGCGGCTCATGCCGGTGGCCGGGTGGTTGAGGGCGTTTTTCAGGTTCTGCTCGTTGGTCAGCGGGCTGATGATCTGCACCGTCAACTGATTGCGGTTGGGCTGAAACAGCTGTTTGCGCTGATAGGCGCGCTGGATTTCCTGGCGCGCTTCTTCACTGGTCAGCCCGGCGATTTTCACCGAGGTGTTGGCACCCGGCAGTTCGATGGTGCCGTCCGGCAACACCAACTGGTTGCCGTTGAGCTGGCTGGCAGCAGTGAAGTTCAGGCCGATCTGGTCACCCGACTGCACGCGGTAAGCGTCCGAGCCGCTGGTGCTGATGTGGAAGATCACGTCCAGCACATCCTGCGGACGCAGGGTCTGCTCGATCTTCGGCATGTCGGTGGCCTGGGCGTTGGCCGGGGTGGCGGTGAGAATGTTCACCGGCATGTTCTGGGTTTCGGAAGTGCTGGAGCAACCTGCGAGCGGCAGCAACAGCAGCACGAGCATTTTGGCGTTCATGGCGACATCCTTCGCGGTTGCTTACAGGTTTTTGTAGAGCCATTTGGGCATGTAGTACTTGCGTCGGTTGAACACGCTGCCGACCACTTTCGCCCCGGCCTGGGTCAAGCGCTGCACAGCCGCTTGCGCGACTTCCCAGCGGGTGTCTTCGGCGCGTACCACGAACACCACGCCGTCGACCTGAGTGCTGATGACCAGCGTGTCGGCGGCCGAATACACCGCATCGCCATCGATCACCACAAAGCGGTACTGGGCGCCCAGTTGATCGAGCAGCGGGCTCAGACGCTCGGCGGTCAGGTGTTCCATGGTGCGGATCGGCCGGCCGTTGGGCAGCACGTGAAATGGCAGGCTCGACACCTGCACCACGCAGTCCTGCAACAGCGGCGGATTGTCCGGATTGAACAGCAGATCGCGCAGGCCGCGCTCCTTGCTCAGGTTCAGTTGCTGGGTGAGGTTGCTCGCCGACTGGCTGGCGTCGACGTACAGCACCTGGCCGCTGCTCATCTGCGCCAGTTGACTGGCCAGTGCCAGCGCGCTGGTGGTGGTGCCGGCGCCGGGGTTGGCGGCGGTCAGAAACAGGATCCGCAGATCCAGGTCCAGCACGGTCGAGGTCAGGTTCGACTCGCTGGGGCTGGCAATGCTCAGGCTTTTGTTGGTTGAACCGTCCATTAGCTTGCTCCGTGGCCGCTGAATACTTTGAAGGGGGTTTTCAACAGAATCTTCAGATCAAGCAAAAGGCTCTGCTCGGCGATGTAGCTGAGGTCCAACTCAACGCGCTGGTCGAAGTCGATATTGCTGCGTCCGGAGATCTGCCACAGGCCGGTCATGCCGGGGTAGATCGCCAGGCGGGCGAGGTGACTGTCCTTGTAGCGGTAGGCGTTGAACGAGGTCGGGCGAGGGCCGACCAGGCGCATGTCGCCGGTCACTACGTTGATCAGGTTGGGCAGTTCGTCGAGGCTGGTGCGCCGCAGGAAACCGCCGATCCCGGTGATGCGCGGGTCCTGGTCGATCTTGAAATCGATGGCGTCGGCCCCGTGCTTGTTCAGGTGGCGCAACGACTCCTTGAGTTCTTCGGCGTTGGCGACCATGGTCCGGAACTTGTACATGCCGAACTTGCGGCCGCGATAACCGGTGCGTTTCTGCACGAACATCACCGGGCCTTTGCTGGTGAACTTGATGGCCAGCGCCAGACCGATCAGTACGGGCGAGATCAGCAGCAGAATCACCAGCGCACCGAGGCAGGCCACCACGCGGTTGGTGCGCGACAGTTGCCACGGCCGGCCACCTTCGCGCCCGGTCACCCAGCCCTGGCCCTGGCGATGGATCGCCGCGTCAAGGCGCATTCGCTGTTCCGGATCCATGCGTTTGTCCCGCACCAATTGTTGGATCGGTACACCTTTCTCATGTCCAGTCATGGAGTCCTCCGCTGATGGTCAGCCGCGTGCGGCGCGTGGGCGATAGGCAGTGGGGTAGTAATCGCGGAACCAGGCGATGAACCGCCCCAGTCCCTCATCCAGCCCGATCTGGGGCTGGAACCCGGTGGCCTGGGCCAGGTCGCTGGCCTCGGCGCAGGTGTTGAGCACGTCGCCCGGTTGCAGCGGCAGCAGCTCGACCACGGCTTTCTGGCCGAGGTGTTTTTCCAGCAGGGCCAGGTAGGTTTTCAGCTCGACCGGGTGCTGGCCGCCGATGTTGAACAGGCGCCACGGGGCCATGCTGCTGGCCGGGTCGGGTTGTTCGCGATTCCACTCGGGATTGGCCTGGGGCGCCCGCTCGATCAGACGGGCGATGCTTTCGATGATGTCGTCGATGTAGGTGAAGTCGCGCTGATGCTCGCCGTAGTTGAACAGCTTCAACGGCGAGCCTTCGCTGATCGCCTTGGCGAACTGGATCGGCGACATGTCCGGCCGGCCCCAGGGTCCGTACACCGTGAAAAACCGCAGTCCGGTGCAGGCAATGCCGAACAGATGGCTGTAACAGTGGGCCATCAATTCATTGGCTTTCTTGGTCGCGGCGTACAGCGACAGCGGGTGATTGACGCCGTCCTGCACCGAGTAGGGCGTGTGCTGGTTGGCGCCGTACACCGAGCTTGAAGAGGCGTAGATCAGGTGCTCGACCGGGTGCCGGCGGCAGCACTCCAGAATGTTGAGGAAACCGTCGAGGTTGCTGTCCAGATAAGCCCGTGGATTCTCCAGCGAATAGCGCACCCCGGCCTGCGCCGCGAGGTGCACTACGACTTGTGGCCGTTCGCGGACGAACAATGCTTCCAGGGCCGACGCATCCGCCAGATCAATCGTGGCGAGCTGGAAATCACCGACCTGTTCGCGCACCCAGTCCACCCGATCATGCTTGAGCTGCGGGTCGTAGTAGCCGTTGAAGTTGTCCAGGCCGATCACCTGATGCCCGTCGCGCACCAGCCGCAGCACGCCATGAGCACCAATGAACCCGGCCGCACCGGTGACGAGGACTTTCATGGCCGCAACCCGTCAGGTGCGATGTGGCGCAGACCGATGCCGCTGTAGTGCAGACCGGCGGCTGCGACTTGTTCCGGGTTGTAGAGGTTGCGGCCGTCGATGATGACTTTG
Source organism: Pseudomonas fitomaticsae (assembly GCF_021018765.1). Taxonomy (GTDB): domain Bacteria; phylum Pseudomonadota; class Gammaproteobacteria; order Pseudomonadales; family Pseudomonadaceae; genus Aquipseudomonas; species Aquipseudomonas fitomaticsae. The sequence goes on from NZ_CP075567.1 coordinate 2,632,981, forward strand.
GAGCGCAGCTTGCTGGCCAGCAGCTCGAAATCCACCACGCGGAAATTCTTCCACTCGGTGCAGATCACCAGGGCGTCGGCGTCTTCCAGGGTGTCGTCGCGGGTGGCGCACAGGTGCAGGTCATTGCGGTAACCGTAAAGGCGCCGGCACTCGGACATCGCTTCCGGATCGTAGGCCTGCACGCTGGCGCCTTCGGCCCACAGCGCATCCATCAGATAACGGCTGGGGGCTTCGCGCATGTCATCGGTGTTCGGCTTGAACGCCAGGCCCCAGATCGCGATCGACTTGCCGGCCAGGCCTTGAGGGAATTGCGCCTTCAGCTTGCTGAACAGGATGTGCCGCTGGCTGTCGTTGACGTCGGTGACGCTGCGCAGCAGTTTCAGCGGCATGCCGTTGTGTTCGGCAGTGTGCAGCAGGGCGCGCAGGTCCTTGGGAAAGCACGAGCCGCCAAAACCGCAGCCCGGGTAGATGAAGTGATAGCCGATGCGCGGGTCGGAGCCGATGCCCTTGCGCACCGCTTCGATGTCGGCGCCAAGCAGTTCGGTAAGGTTGGCCAGCTCGTTCATGAAACTGATGCGGGTGGCGAGCATCGCGTTGGCTGCGTACTTGGTCAGCTCGGCGCTGCGGTTGTCCATGAACATCAGTTTTTCGTGGTTGCGGCAGAACGGCGCGTACAGCTCGCTCATCTGCTCGCGGGCCAGGTCGTCGTGGGTGCCGACGATGATCCGGTCCGGGCGCATGCAGTCGGCGAGGGCGCTGCCCTCCTTGAGAAACTCGGGGTTGGACACCACCCGCACCGCCAGGGCGCTTTTGCCGCGCCGTTGCAATTCTTCTTCAGCGGTGTGCAGCACCTGATCCGCCGTGCCGACCGGCACCGTGGATTTGATGATCAGCGTGCGATCGTCCTCCATGAAGCTTGCGATCTGCCGCGCCACGTTGAGCACATGGCTGAGGTCGGCGGAGCCGTCTTCGTCGGCCGGCGTGCCCACGGCGATGAAGATCAGTGCGGCATGTTCCACCGCATCGCTGGCCTGGGTGCTGAACAACAAACGCCCGGCCTTGATGTTTTCTTCCAAAGTTGCCGAAAGACCCGGTTCGCTAATAGGCGGTACTGCCTGTTGCAGTTGTTTAATCTTGTTCGGGTCAATATCGACGCACAATACGCGATGTCCGACATCGGCAAGTGCGGCTGCTTGTATCAGGCCAACATAGCCCGTACCAAATACGCTCACGTCCATATTGGCGTGCCTCGTAAGACGGTGATGGAAGATCGAAATTGAACTGTCAAAAGGGGTATAGCGCAGCGTGGGAAAAGCGTGTCAGCAAAATGACATGTTGCAGGTGTATAACACCCCCAGTTTTGGGGGCGAATGGCCATCAAGTGCTTGCTGTAGATGGATTTGTCCCGTCCTTGACATGTTTTTCACAATTCGAAGAAAACGATAAACGGTCGTAGGCCGCGAAATTCAAGGGTTTTAACGACTTGGGTGTGTCAGATTTGAGTCAACAGTTTTTTGACGCTTTTTGATTATGTCCGACATTTCTTGCGCTTTAATGGCCCGGTGCTAGTGTCAGGTTTTGACCGACAAACCCTTGACAATGTCTCGTCGGACGCGCCCCGGAATCGCCATGTTTCGATATCTGAAAGAACTGCTTTTAATTATTTATCTGCTGCTTTATTTCGAATATTACCTTGACCGCTTAAATGCGATGGGTATGGGGCTGGCAGTACTTCTTTTTGGCGCGATGTTTTTGACGCTAACGTTTGCGTTATTACTAACGGCCTATATACGTCAGACTTTCATTCGGCATTTGTTCGCATTGACAATGTTTGTTTCGGCGGTGTTCTTCGATGTTTATACGAGGGTGACCGCCGATTACCTGACCTACAGCAGTTTCGTCTCGCTGGTGTACTCCGGCGGCTTCATCCAGGAAGCGGCGTATCAGTATCGGGGGGCGATCATCCACGGGCTGCTCAACGGGTTGTTGCTGTTGTTCGGGATCGGTCTCAAGCCACGACACGCGATTGCGGTACCCAATGTCTTGCGGATCGCCGCGCCGCTGTGCGGTGTGTTGCTGCTCAGCGCCGTGTTGTTCGTGCGCGCCGGTGAGGGCGCACGCGGGTTGCCGATCATGTACACGCCGCTGGCCTATCTGAACCTGTTTGGCTACGAAGCGCTGCACAACACCGTCGGCCCGCGTGAGCCGGTGACCCTGGCGCGCAATGGCCTGGCGGTCGGCCATGACATCGTGCTGATCATCGACGAGAGCATTTCCGGCAATTACCTGGACATCAACGCGCCGTTCGGCGTGCACAGCAACCTCAAGCAGGCTCGTCCGGGTGTCGAGATCTTCAATTACGGCTACGCGGCGTCCATCGCCAATTGCAGCGCCGACACCAACATCACCCTGCGCTACGGCGGCACCCGCGCCGACTACATGCGGATCAACAGCACGCTGCCGTCGATCTGGCAGTACGCGAAAAAGGCCGGCATGCGCACGGTCTACATCGACGCTCAACGCACCGGCGGCAATCTGCAGAACCTGATGAACGACGCCGAGAAAAAGGACATCGACGAATTCGTGCAATTCGACCAGACCAGCGTGCGCGACCGCGACATGGCCGCCGCCGCCAAGCTGATCGAACTGCTCAACGACGACACGCCGGAGCTGGTGCTGATCAACAAGGTCGGCGCACATTTTCCGGTACACGACAAATACCCGGACGCCTTCATGGCTTACCGCCCGACCTTGCCCCGCGGGCAGTTCACGGAAGTCGCCGACACCGGTGAACGCACCGGTTTCAACGGTCAGCCGGATGACTGGGTGCTGTATCGCAACGCCTACAAGAACACGGTGCTTTGGAATGTCGGCGAGTTCTTCTCGCGGGTGTTTGCCCAGGCCAATCTGAACAACGCGCTGCTGATCTACACCTCCGACCACGGTCAGGATTTGCACGAACGCGGCAATCCGGGACTGAACACCCACTGCGGCGGCGATCCGGTGGAAGAAGAAGGGCTGGTGCCGCTGGTGGTGATCCAGGGCGATCAGTTGCAGACGCTCGACTGGTCGGCGCAACTGGCGGCGAACAAGGATCGCTCCAGTCACTACAACATTTTCCCGACACTCTTGCAGTTGATGGGTTACGACCTGCCGGGAATCGAAGCGGTGTACGGCAAACCGCTGAGCGTGGCGACGGCGGACGAATTCACCTTCAACTACCGCTTCAACGCGCGGCTGGGGGCCAAGCCCGAGTGGAAGCACATCGACCTGAACAGCATCGTCACGCCGGGTGAAGCCCCGACGAGTGTGGCGGTGGGGCAGTAACGCGTCGGTATCCGCTATCCTTGGCCGACACGGATCGATCGGATGGCGGCATGCTCCAGGTTCAAAACGTCTTCAAAAGCTACCTCACCCCGCAAGGCCCGTTGCCTGTGCTGCAGGGCATCGACCTGACGCTCAAGCCCGGCAGCAGCCTGGCGCTGATGGGCGAATCGGGTAGCGGCAAGAGCACGCTGCTGCACCTGATCGCCGGGCTCGACAAAGTCGACAGCGGCAGCATCAGCAGCGGCGAGCATCGGCTGGACCGGATGAACGAGGCGCAACTGGCCAACTGGCGGCGCACTGAAATCGGTCTGGTGTTCCAGCAGTACAACCTGATCGGCAGCCTGCGGATCGAGGACAACCTGGCGTTTCAGGCGCGGCTGGCCGGGCGGCATGATCCGCGCTGGCAGCATCATCTGGTGCAGCGTCTGGGGCTGGGCGAATTGCTCAAGCGCTATCCCGAACAACTCTCCGGCGGCCAGCAACAGCGGGTCGCGCTCGGCCGGGCGCTGGCGGCGCAACCTAAACTGCTGCTGGCCGACGAGCCCACCGGCAGCCTCGACGAAGCCACCAGCGACGAAGTGCTGCGGCTGTTGCTGGAATTGCTCGACGACACCCCGACCACGCTGCTGATGGTCACCCACAGTCAGCGCGTGGCAGCACGGCTCGCGGAGCGCGTGGTGCTAACCAGCGGTCGATTGACGTGAAGGTTTTCCGCCACGCGCTGATGGCGCTGCTCAGTCACTGGCGGCGCCATCCGGTGCAGTTTTTCAGTGTGCTGACCGGGTTGTGGCTGGCCACCAGCCTGTTGACCGGCGTGGAAGCACTCAACAGTCAGGCGCGAGACAGTTACGCCCGGGCCAGCCAGTTGATTGGCGGCGAACCCCAGGCCAGCCTCAGCACGCCGAACGGCGCGACGTTCCCGCAACAATGGTTCGTTGATCTGCGGCGTCTGGGCTGGCCGGTGTCGCCGGTGCTGCAAGGGCGCCTGATTCTCAAAGGTCACGAAAACCAGCGTCTGCAATTGATGGGCATCGAGCCTGTGTCCTTGCCCGGCGACAGCGCGGTGGCCGGGCAGGCGATGCCGATCGAGCGCATCGTCGAGTTCTTCAGCCCGCCGGGCAGCACCTGGGTTTCTCCCGAAACCTTGCGAGCGCTGAATCTCGCCGAGGGCGCGACGCCAGCCACCGAAACCGGCCAGACATTGCCGCCGCTGCACGCGCAAACCGACATGGCTCCCGGCGTGCTGCTGGTGGACATTGGCGCCGCTCAGCGCGTGCTCGAACAACCCGATCAACTGTCGCGTCTGCTGCTGCCGAAGGATTTTCACGCCGACGTCCCGGCCGCGTTCAAAGGCCAGTTACAGCTCAAAAGCAGTGGTGAGGAAAACAACCTGGCGCGACTGACCGAAAGCTTCCACCTCAACCTCGATGCCCTTGGTTTTCTTTCGTTCATCGTTGGATTGTTCATTGTCCACGCGGCTATCGGTCTGGCGCTGGAACAGCGCCGGGGATTGCTGCGCACCTTGCGAGCCTGCGGGGTCAGCGCGCGGATGCTGATCGCTTGCCTGATCGTCGAACTCGGCGCACTGGCGTTGATCGGCGGGTTGTTTGGCGTGGTCAGCGGTTACTGGCTGGCGAGTGTGCTGTTGCCGGACGTCGCGGCCAGCCTGCGCGGTCTGTACGGCGCGGAAGTGGCGGGGCAGTTGCGCCTGAGTCCTTGGTGGTGGTTCAGCGGCATCGGTTTGAGCCTGCTCGGCGCGTTGCTGGCGGGGGCCAACAGTTTGCTGCGGGCGGCGCGTCTGCCGTTGCTGGCGGTGGCGGATCCGCAGGCCTGGCATCAACAACATGCGCGCTGGTTGCGGCGTCAGGGTTGGGTCGCGGGTATCTGTGCAGCGATTGCGCTGGCGGCGCTGGTGTGGGGCAACAGCCTGGCCAGCGGGTTTGTGTTGATGGCGGGGTTGTTGCTCGGCGCCGCGCTGGCGTTGCCGGTGTTGCTCAGTGCGCTGCTCAACGGTTTGCTCGGGCGTAGCCGCTCGGTGCTCGGGCAATGGTTTCTCGCCGATTGCCGCCAGCAATTGCCGGCGCTGAGCCTGGCCTTGATGGCGCTGCTGCTGGCGATGGCGGCGAACATCGGCGCCGGCAGCATGACCGCCGGTTTCCGCCAGACCTTCAACGACTGGCTCGAACAACGGCTCACCGCCGAGCTCTATCTGAACCCGAGCAACCCGGCTCAGGCGCGAGAGCTGTACACCTGGCTCAAACAGCAACCGAACGTCACCGCGATCATGCCCAACTGGCAGGTTTCGGTGACGCTGCAAGGCTGGCCGGCGGACGTGTTCGGGATCATCGATCATCCACACTATCGCCAGCACTGGCCGTTGCTCGAATCTCGAGGAGACGACCCGTGGGCGGCGCTGGCCAAGGACGATGCGGTGATGCTCAGCGAACAACTGGCGCGTCGCTTGAAAGTGACGCCGGGCGATCACCTGACGATTCCCACGCCGGGCGGGTCGTGGTCACCGCGCATCGTCGGCATCTACGCCGACTACGGCAATCCCAAGGGCCATGTGCTGGTCAACAGCAATCATCTGTTGCGCGGCTGGCCGCAGCTGACGCCGAACCGTTTCAACCTGCGCATCGACCCGCCGAACATCCCGGCGCTGCTCACGGCCTTGCAGGCACGCTTCCAGCTCGACGACAGCCGCATCGTCGATCAGGCGCGGCTCAAGGGTTGGTCGGTGCAAGTCTTCGAACGCACCTTCGCCGCGACCGCCGCGCTGAATAGCCTGACGTTGGCCGTCGCCGGTGTGGCGCTGTTCATCAGCCTGCTGACCCAGAGCCAGAGCCGTCTCGGCCAGCTCGCTCCGTTATGGGCCCTGGGTGTGACGCGACGGCAGTTGATGCTGCTCAATCTCGGGCAAACGTGGCTGCTGGCGCTGCTGACGCTGGTGCTGGCCTTACCGTTGGGCATCGGCCTGGCGTGGTGCCTGGACGCGGTGATCAACGTTCAGGCCTTTGGCTGGCGTCTGCCGTTGCGGGTGTTTCCATTGCAGTTGCTGCAACTGATGGGGCTGGCGCTGCTGGCGACGTTGCTGGCCTCGGCGTGGCCGCTGTATTCGCTGTACCGCACGCAACCGGCGGACTTGCTGAGGACGTTTGCCCATGAGGATTAGGTTGGCGGCGGTGTTTCTGACGTTGTTGCTCAGTGGTTGCGACAACCCGGCTTCGGAGCAGAAGGGTTTTGCCGGGATGGGTGCTCAGGCGCAGGCGTTTACACCAGTGGTGCCGGGGCGGGTGTTTAGCTTCCCGGCGGATCACGGCGCCCATGACGGTTTTCGCATTGAATGGTGGTATGTGACGGCCAATCTGAAGGATGCGCAGGGCAACGATTTCGGCGTGCAGTGGACGTTGTTTCGCAGCGCCCTGAATGCCTCGCCGCAGCAGCCGGGCTGGGCCAACCAGACGATCTGGCTCGGGCATGCAGCGGTGACCTCGGCCAGCGTCCACCACGCCGCCGAGCGTTACGCCCGTGGCGGCGTCGGGCAGGCAGGCGTGCGTGCAGCGCCGTTCGAGGCGTGGATCGACGACTGGCGTTTCGTCAGTCAGGCGAGCGATCCGCTGGCCGACCTGCAACTGAGCGCCCGGGACAAGAACTTCAGCTACCAGTTGCGCCTGACCTCCAGTCGCCCACTGGTGCTGCAGGGCGACAAGGGTTTCAGCCAGAAATCCGAGCAGGGCCAGGCGTCGTATTACTACAGCCAGCCGTTTTTCCAGGCCAGCGGCACACTGCAGATCGACGGCCAGACCTACACCGTCAACGGCCCTGCCTGGCTCGATCGCGAATGGAGCAGCCAGCCGCTGACCGCCAATCAGACGGGCTGGGACTGGTTCTCCCTGCATCTGGACAGCGGCGAACACGTCATGCTGTACCGCATGCGCCAGAAGGAAGGGGCGCCGTATCTCACCGGCACGTGGATTGCCGCCGATGGCCAGACCGAAACCCTGCACGCCGAGCAGATCAAGCTGACCCCGCAAGACACTGCGAACGTTGCCGGCCGTTCGATGCCGGTGCGCTGGTCGATCGGCATTGCGGAAAAAAATCTGCAGATCACCCTCGATGCAATCAACCCCGACGCCTGGATGAACCTGCGCATTCCGTATTGGGAAGGGCCGGTGCGCTTGAGCGGCAACCGGGGCGGGCAAGGTTATCTGGAGATGACCGGGTACTGATTGACCCGGATCGAGGAGCAACCGCCGATCAGCGTCTATGCTCCTTGGCACGCCCGGTGCCGAGACCGATTCGGCGCCGGGTGCTGCCATCCATCACAGGGAAAGTACCGCTTATGAAGCTCCAAGCACTGACGCACGCCATTGCACTTGCCACTGTCCTTTCTACTGCCAGCTTTTCGGCGGTGGCCGCCGATATACCGCTTTCGGCCGCTGTCGAGGCCGACCGGGTCACCACCAAAGTGCTGGCGGTTGACCCGGCCAATCATCAAGTGGTCCTGGAAGGCGCGGAAGGTCGCCAGGTGCACATTCAGCTCAGCGACAAGGCGAAAAACCTCGGTAATTTGAAAGTGGGCGATCTGGTACAGATCGAAGTGACCCGCTCTGTGGCCGCTTATCTGGACACCGACGTGGATAAAGGTCTGCCAGGCTCTACCGAGCGCACGGGTGAACTGCGCAACGCCGTGGGCAGCAGCAACCCCGGTGGCGAGGCCTTCCGCCAGGTTCAGGTGCAACTGAAAATCACCAAAATTGATTTAGCGAAAAACCAGGTGACCCTGGAAAACCCGTCGGGCCAGTCGAAAACCCTCAACGTCGAAAAGCCCGAGATTCAGGCCAAACTGAAAAACCTGAAAGTCGGACAGAGTGTCGTGGTCACTTACACCGATGTATTAAAAGTGACCAGTCAGCATGAAAGTTGAGTATTGACTCTACAGAATGACTGTTCTTGTACAAATAATTGTATGAGAACAGTCATATGAAGTGTTCGAGGTGGTGAATTCAGAAAGTTTGTCGGGAAATATCGGTGAACAATAGTCTTTAACTTTTTAGTACATAAATTTCATCTTCAATTAGCACGACATATCCGCCAACTTCCATTAAAATCCCTCCCGTTCGCCCAGTGTCAGGGCTCTTTACCGGTGCATGGATTGCCAGGCCATTACACTGGGCGAACACCTCCCCGGAGTGGAGGCCAAAGAATTCAGATGCAAAAAGGGCGACTTTGAAGTCGCCCTTTTTAATTGTCTTACGATTTGGCAGGTCGCATGCCCCGTTGTAACTGCAGGCGCTTGAGCGTTTCCTGATACATGGTGGTGCGGCGGTGATTTGCGCCGTAAACACCGGTGGCGGCCACCGTGCCGGCCTGGATGTGATCGAGGTAGCGGAAAATCGTCCGTGGCGAGAGGCATTTGATGCCGTAGCCAAGGCTGCTTAAACGATCCTGCAGCGTGTATCCCGGGACCCGGTCGTCCATCGAAAAATGCAGCCCGTGAGCCTTGATCAAGCGTGCATTCCACAAGGTGCAGAAGCTTTTCAGGTGGGTTTCCCGGTAGGGTTTTGGATCTCGGGACGGCAACCCCAATTGCTGTTTTGCGCGGCGGAAATAGTGTTTGAAGTAACGCGAAGACAAACGCCAGGTGTCTCTAAGGACGCCGCGATCCAATTGCTCGACGCAACCTACCGCCGCTGTATCCAAAGATTGCATGCACTCATTCATCATCATCGAAAAGACAGTGCTGTCAAAAACGAAAGTGTCGGTGTGCAGCAAAAACAGGTAATCGGTTTCAACTTTCGCAAGTGCCAGATCAAGTGCCTTGCCATGAGCAATATGTCCCGCTTCCTTGCCGGGTGAAGGGCGCTCGATCAAGTTGATCCAGTCCAGAGACCGCAAGTAGATCAGGCTTTCATCGGCGGAATCGTTGTCCACCACCCACACCGGAATTTGATGCTCCTTGACGTATTGCTGGAGAAACTCCAGGCACATCCGGGTTATTTCCGGCGTCTTGTAATTGACCAATACAAGACTGAAGGCGGGCAGTTGTTTTGTGGTGGAATCGATTGCACTCATGGTCCGGGCTCACTTCAAGTTGAAGGGTTCTGCTGACGGCAATCAGCACACAGAACCGCTGCTTTGTGGCCCGGATGGTAGGGAGGCAACCTTAGTTCAAGCTTAATTTTCGAGCGCCCGGGCCGGGCGACTTGTTACGGCTTGCGACACCGGCGAGGCGTTTGGCGATACTGATCCGCAAACTCGGCGACTCCGACCTCGCGCTGCAACACAACAAAGTCATCAACCTCAAACTCGCCGTCGCCGCCATCGATGGCGTCACCATCGCCCCCGGCGAATATTTCTCCTTCTGCCGCCTCGTCGGCCGCCCGACCCGCCAACGCGGCTACGTCGAAGGCATGGAACTCTCATTCGGCGAAGCCCGCACCGGCATTGGCGGCGGCATCTGCCAACTCAGCAACCTCATCCACTGGATGGCCATTCACTCACCCCTGGTCGTCATCGAACGCGCCAACCACAGGTTCGACCCCTTCCCGGACGACGGCCGCGTCCTGCCATTCGGCTCCGGCGCGGCGATCTTCTACAACTACATCGACCTGGTACTGCACAACCCGACGGATCGCAGCTTTCAGCTGAAGTTGAAAGTAGGGGAGACGCAGTTGGAGGGGGAATTGTTGTGTGATCGGGAGCGGGCTTATCGGTATCACGTGTTTGAAGTGGGGCATCGGTTTGTGCGGGAGGGGGAGCGGGTGTATCGGGAGAATGAGATTTGGCGGGAGGTGAGGGAAAAGGGGCAGGTGGGGGCGTTGGTGGAGAGGGAGCGGTTGTATCGCTACCGCTTGATCCAAATGGGTGTCTGGCACGACTCGTTCGTAGCCAATGAAGAGGAAACGGGTTCGACGGGTTCAACCGATCAGGTTGAGTTGAAGAGCAAACCCTGCAGTTGAGAACTGCAGGGCGCGGTGGCTTTTAACCTTGACTTGAGACCGGCTAATGGGTGTCCCCTTCTTTGGTTGGATAAGATGTTGGATGTGGATGTTTTTAATCTTCTTCATTCCATTCCGCATGGGTCTCAATGGCTATTTTTAGCCACGCGCTGAAGTCAGGATGTTCTCCGTGAAGCTCCCATCCCTCTGAAGCATATGCATGTATTATTAGCACTTTTGGATTGCCGGATAAATCATCGCCGTCAAAGCAAGCAATATCATCATTCGCATTGAATTTGGCGAAAGGAACTAGAGTGCGGTTTGGGTAAAGTTTTTTTAGCGTGTTGTGCCAGTAATTTATTTTTCCATCTTGATATATTAGTAACCACCAAGGTTCAATGTCCGGTTCAGGTTCCGTAGTCGCGAATTCTATGAATGCACTGGGGAAGTTGTAGTTTTTCAGGTGTTCAATGTTGAGAAAAATTTTCATTTTGCCTATTTGAAAAGGACTGAAAAGGACTGAAAAGGGGAAGAAATTATTTTCTTCAACGAAAGCAAATTCGAACCCCTCCGATTGCAGTTTGGCACCTAGAGCGGGTATTCACAGCGCCATGGCGTGGTGAACAGTTCTGGGTCTATGTTGAGTTTTTCAAGAAGGGCATTGATTTCCGCTTCAGAGTTCATGGTTTCTATTTTTGCGATACAAATGTCTCGGGCGTCCACGCCATCGCTTGTTTCAAGTGTTTTGGTGGGGATTGTAAATATTACTAATGCATATCGGAAATTTTTTGATTGGTGGATGAAGTCGTAATATTGATATGGGTCATTGGTAAAGGGGTATTTGTAGGTGGCATATAATGAAATCCATTTTCTTAGTGAATGGTTTTCGGACTCTAGCTCTTGCGCAATGTTGTTATAGCCTGTTCCGTCGAGCCCGTTCCATACACTTCTTGGGATACATTTATGTGCTGTCATTTTTGCCCCTCGAACGGATTCTGAAAAGGGGTGGATTTATTTTATTTAACGAATAAGAAATCTGCTCCGAATGGCACTTACTTAACAGCTAACCGATTGAGCTGAAAGCAAAAAATGAAGAAGGGCTGGCCTTGGTCTACGGTGATAGTTGCGAACACACACCAGAAAACCAAGGACACAGCCCACATGGATCGTAGACGCCAAATTCTCCAGCATCAACAGCAACGTTTTCGCCGCCACGCTTCGAATTGTGATGCCTATGCTTTTTTCAACCTGCTCACGGCTCCCGAGTTGCTGCAGCGCGTTGAGTCAGCACTGCCAGAGCATCGGGAGCGCTTGTATCCGCCAACGGAAACTCTGTCGATGTTCCTGGCTCAAGCGATGAGTGCCGATCGCTCCTGCCAGAATGCCGTCAACGATTTCTCCATCAAGCGATCCTGTAGCGGCATGAAACCCAATAGCGCTCGCACGGGCGCCTTCTGTAAAGCCCGACAACGCTTGCCGGTAGAAATGGTATCCACGTTGGTTCGACATTCCGGTTCGTCTATCAGTGATCAGGCGCCGCCTTCGTGGCGATGGATGGGGCGACCTGTACGCCTTGTCGACGGGACAACCGTCTCGATGCCCGATACGGCTGCGAATCAGGGGGCCTATCCGCAATCTCGCGGGCAGAAAGTTGGCCTTGGTTTTCCGTTGTGTCGAGTGGTGGGCCTCGTTTGCCTCTCCAGTGGCGCCGTTTTAGATGCCGCACTTGGACGTTTCCGAGGTAAGGGCGGCGACGAACAGACGCTGCTCAGATCAATGCTCGGCACGTTGAAAACAGGCGACATCTTGTTGGGCGACGCTTACTACGCGACCTATTTTCTGCTGTGCGAGTTGCAGCGACGAGGTATCGATGGCGTGTTCGAACAATATGGCGCTCGACGGCGCAGCACGGACTTTCGTCTGGGCCAAAGTCTCGGTTCGGAAGACCACTTGATCGAATTGAAAAAGCCCGAAAGAAGGCCGCCCTGGATGAGTCAAACACATTACGAACAGGCCCCTGAAAGGCTGATAGTGCGAGAGTTGAAGACTGGCGGAAAAACGTTGGTGACCACCTTGCATTGCCCGAAGCAGACACCCAAAACAGCTCTCAAATCGCTGTACAAGGGGCGATGGCATGTCGAGTTGGACTTGCGAAATCTCAAGGCCACACTGGGCCTTGGAAGGTTGAGCTGCAAAACCCCGGGCATGGCGGTCAAGGAGTTATGGGTCTATCTGTTGGCCCACAATCTGATCCGAATGCTCATGACCCAATCGGCTCTGTTAGCGGACTGCTTGCCTCGCGAACTGAGCTTCAAACACAGCCTTCAGCTATGGCTGGCGCTACGACAATATGGGAGTCCTGAAGACGAGGATGGTCTGGCGAACTTACTGATGCTGATAGCGCAAAGACGCGTTGGAAATCGACCTGGTCGTATCGAACCGCGAGCCATAAAACGAAGACCTCAGGCCTACCCCTTGCTGACCAAGTCACGTCGGTCAGCAAGGGCTGAGGTCAGGAAAAACGGGCATGCTAAACATGTTAAGTAAGTGCCATTCAAATCTGCTCCCTTTGATTTAGTTTATTTAAATTTACGCGCTGCTGGCTTTTTTTAGAAGGTTTTCAAGTTCAGGATAGGATTCGAGTTCTTCGTGGTTTAGGGAGTTAATAATAGCTTGTATTTTCTTTGCGTATTTATTCTCGATTGGGACTTCACTCCAATCCAGTTCTGAGGCAGAGACTATTAATACTTCGGTAAATGGAGAGTCCAAAAGTTTCTTTAGAATTTAAATTGCCTGGGCGGAGCGATTCTCTCCAAGTGCCGCAGCACTTCGCTCCTGCCAATACTCTTCCTTTGATAGAATCGTGTCGTTAAGCCGGTTCCAGTCTTCAGCGCTGAACTTTCCTAGAACTCCTTTGGCTACCTGCTCTGTAATGTATTCATTCCAATTGGAATCCTCGCTTTGTCCCAGCCAGTAGTTGTATTCATCGAAAGCCTTGCTATCCATGATTGTGACTCAATTTTAATTGAAAAGGGGATAGATTCATTTTCTTTATTCTTATTTTCTTTAACGAAAAGATATATTTCCCCTTTGACTCTTGACTGTCCAAGAGCATCCTTCACTTTGAATTTGATTGTCCTTTTAATTATGTTTTTAGAGTTAAGTCCATGCTATGGATAGATTGTCTGGGCGATCAATGGGTACTATGACCACTGTGCCGCTTGAAGATTGAACATGGATGTTGCTGTTGTGAAAAGTGATTTTTTCAAATGGGTTGGTTCCGCTCAATACGATCAGCCAAACTAGTTCGTCGGTGTCTTTGTTGGAAAGTGCAATGAAACCGTCATCTCCCGATGCTAAACATTCGCCGCAAGTGAAAAAATTGTTGTTAGAGTCTTCTGCTGTATATGTGGTAGAGAGGCCTTCGCATATGTCAGTGTGGTCTAGTAAGAAATCATTTGCCGGGACCCATGTTTTTTTTGTTAGCTTTTCTTCTTTTTCTGAACAATCAAAGAAACAGTAGAAGCCATTATTTAAAGTAATTGAATTTTGTCGAGGGTATGCTTCTTCAAGCCAATGTTCTTGGATTTTATGTTTGTCGGTAGTGAACATTTTTACTTACCTATTCGTTTATCTTTGGCTGGTCTTTCAAACCTGTTGGTGGTACTGGCTTTCCATCTACCCAGTTTCGTTTTTCATTTCTTCGCTGGTTGAAAGCCTTCTCCCATGTTTTTTTGGATCCGGGCATTATATCCTCGGCCAAGACTATTTCGATTGGTATTTCTTCTAATTCTGCTAGCTGGGCTGCTCTTAGTCTCCGATTATCATAGGACACTAATTGTCCGTCGACTTCCATTACGCGAATAGGTCCTGACCGCTGCCAATCCCAAGATCCGTTACGCATGTCTTGTTCATATCCCTGCCCATTTTTATTCACACCAGGTTGTGTGAAGTTAATGTCCTTCGGATTTGCCGTACTCGGTCCGGCTTTATATTTTCTTCCAAAAGCATCTGGCGCGTGACTCTCTCCAGAGTCGACACTTGCGCCTGATGAATTACTTGGATCTTCCTTAGGGATTTTACATTTTTCTGAGTCTGGACATTTTCCACTCAACCCCAGCGGATCCACCCACCCCGTAGGGTTAGGCACGTACTGGTAGTTATTCAACCCACCCGCAAGCTTGATCGGATCCGGAGTCAGAAAACGCCCAGTCCCCGGATTGTAGTAGCGATGACGGTTGTAGTGTAGGCCCGTCTCTGCGTCGAAATACTGACCCTGGAAGCGCAACGGATTATCGATTTCGCTGACGTCCAGCGCCGCGAGGTTGCCGTAGGCGCGGTACTTCGCCGACCACATGATCTCGCCACTGTAATCAGTGAGTTCCTGCGGTGTGCCCAGATGATCGAGCTGGTAGTAGAACGGCGTTGCCTTACGCGGGCCTTCGCCGTCGAGCATGGCCAGCGGGCGGAAGCTGCCGGGTTCGTAGATGTAGGTGCGGTAACGATTGTCACCGCTTTCGGCGATCAGGCGTTCGCCTTGCCACAGGAACTCGGTGGTTTGGCCATTGACGGTTTTCTCGATGCGACGACCGAAGGCGTCGTATTTGTAGGATGCGGTGCTGCCACCCGGCAGGCTCGCGCCGATCAGTCGATGCTGGGAGTCGTAGCGGTATTCAGTGACGAGTTTCTGGCCAGCGCCACGGCGTTCGCGAATCAGGTTGCCAAAGGCGTCGTAGTCGTAATGGCGGTCGCCCTGCATCAGCAGACGGTTGCCTTTGACGTTGGCGAGGTTGGCTGTGCCTTCGTTGTTCTGGCCGAGCAGGTTACCGGCCGGATCGTGAGCAAAGGTTTCCGGCGTAGCGCCACGAACGCTGATCAAGCGATCGAGCGGGTCGTAGTGGTAGCTGCGGCTGCCTTTGCGGCTGTCGTCGATTCCAGCGAGGTTGCCGTTTGCGTCGTAGTTGTAGCGGCGCTGGAAGAGGTTTTTCTCGCGCTGGCTGACGCTGTGGGCCTGCAAGCGGCCCTGTTCGTCATATTGATATTGGCTGAGCAACAGGCCTTGCTGCCGTTGCTGTTCGCGACCACCGCTGAACTGGTGAAGGGAAAAGGGGACAGATTTGAATGGCACTTACTTAACATGTTTAGCATGCCCGTTTTTCCTGACCTCAGCCCTTGCTGACCGACGTGACTTGGTCAGCAAGGGGTAGGCCTGAGGTCTTCGTTTTATGGCTCGCGGTTCGATACGACCAGGTCGATTTCCAACGCGTCTTTGCGCTATCAGCATCAGTAAGTTCGCCAGACCATCCTCGTCTTCAGGACTCCCATATTGTCGTAGCGCCAGCCATAGCTGAAGGCTGTGTTTGAAGCTCAGTTCGCGAGGCAAGCAGTCCGCTAACAGAGCCGATTGGGTCATGAGCATTCGGATCAGATTGTGGGCCAACAGATAGACCCATAACTCCTTGACCGCCATGCCCGGGGTTTTGCAGCTCAACCTTCCAAGGCCCAGTGTGGCCTTGAGATTTCGCAAGTCCAACTCGACATGCCATCGCCCCTTGTACAGCGATTTGAGAGCTGTTTTGGGTGTCTGCTTCGGGCAATGCAAGGTGGTCACCAACGTTTTTCCGCCAGTCTTCAACTCTCGCACTATCAGCCTTTCAGGGGCCTGTTCGTAATGTGTTTGACGCCACTGGAGAGGCAAACGAGGCCCACCACTCGACACAACGGAAAACCAAGGCCAACTTTCTGCCCGCGAGATTGCGGATAGGCCCCCTGATTCGCAGCCGTATCGGGCATCGAGACGGTTGTCCCGTCGACAAGGCGTACAGGTCGCCCCATCCATCGCCACGAAGGCGGCGCCTGATCACTGATAGACGAACCGGAATGTCGAACCAACGTGGATACCATTTCTACCGGCAAGCGTTGTCGGGCTTTACAGAAGGCGCCCGTGCGAGCGCTATTGGGTTTCATGCCGCTACAGGATCGCTTGATGGAGAAATCGTTGACGGCATTCTGGCAGGAGCGATCGGCACTCATCGCTTGAGCCAGGAACATCGACAGAGTTTCCGTTGGCGGATACAAGCGCTCCCGATGCTCTGGCAGTGCTGACTCAACGCGCTGCAGCAACTCGGGAGCCGTGAGCAGGTTGAAAAAAGCATAGGCATCACAATTCGAAGCGTGGCGGCGAAAACGTTGCTGTTGATGCTGGAGAATTTGGCGTCTACGATCCATGTGGGCTGTGTCCTTGGTTTTCTGGTGTGTGTTCGCAACTATCACCGTAGACCAAGGCCAGCCCTTCTTCATTTTTTGCTTTCAGCTCAATCGGTTAGCTGTTAAGTAAGTGCCATTCGTGCCATTCGGGACAGATTTATTTTCTTTAACGAAAAATAAATCTGTCCCCTTTAATTTGTGTCCCCATTAATTTTTGTGTCCCCTTCTTTGCTTTGAAAAAGTGACAGATTTGTCAATTTTTATTGAGTTCAGTCTAGCGGGTACTCGCAGGTCCATGGGGGCGTAAATAGCTCGGGGTTTATATTATTTTCATAAAGGAAAGAGTTTATTTCTTCCTCTGTTTCCATGGTTTTGCACTTTGTGATTGTTGTGTCGTTGGCGCCAATGCTGTCTCTTGTTTCGAGAAGGTGGATTGGGAGAGTGAATTCTATAATGACGTATTTAGAATTTTTTGCATCCTCTATAAACTTGTAGTAACTCTCTCCAGGGTATCTGTTTTCAAAGTTTAAATGATAAATAGCGTAGATTGCGATCCACTTTCTAAGTGACTCATCCTGCGAAGGTAGTTCCTGCGCAATCTCTGTATATGATTTTGCCTCCAAACCCCACCAAACTTTTCTAGGGATAGTCTTCTGGGTGCTCATTTTTGTCCTTCAAATTGGTTTGGCCAATAGATTCTTATAACTTCCCCTTTCACAGGGTGAAGCTGCAAATGTGGATGATCACCATGTGGGTCGCTCGGGTCGTGATTCGCCATTGTGACCTTTCTTGTCTTAATGTCTGAAACCGGTGTGTCATCCCAGTGATAGTATTTTTCGGGTTCTTTTGTTTTTCTAAAATGCGTTTTGGCAGTCGCAGAGTTGAATTCTTCGGCGTTTCTATATCCTTGGCCTACATATTTCCCTAAAAATAGCTCTTCAGCTTCAGCTCTGCTGTTCACGGTGACGGAGGTAGCACCTCGATCAAGTGCGTCTGATGCCCTTTTTACAGAACCATTCGACCACGGGATATCGGGTGCCGAAGGTTCTTTCGTATCGACTCGCGCCTTCTCTGTTGGTGCAGTTGGGTTTCCTTGACCATCTCCATCTGGTGGGCATCCATTCAAACCCAGCGGATCCACCCACCCCGTAGGGTTGGGCACGTACTGGTAGTTATTCAACCCACCCGCAAGCTTGATCGGATCCGGAGTCAGAAAACGCCCAGTCCCCGGATTGTAGTAGCGATGACGGTTGTAGTGTAGGCCCGTCTCTGCGTCGAAATACTGACCCTGGAAGCGCAACGGATTATCGATTTCGCTGACATCCAGCGCCGCGAGGTTGCCGTAGGCGCGGTACTTCGCGGACCACATGATCTCGCCACTGTAGTCAGTGAGTTCCTGCGGCGTGCCCAGATGATCGAGCTGGTAATAGAACGGGGTC
The DNA here is from genome assembly GCF_021018765.1 of Pseudomonas fitomaticsae. GTDB lineage: Bacteria > Pseudomonadota > Gammaproteobacteria > Pseudomonadales > Pseudomonadaceae > Aquipseudomonas > Aquipseudomonas fitomaticsae. The sequence goes on from NZ_CP075567.1 coordinate 2,650,895, forward strand.
GCCTTGCGAGGCCCTTCACCATCGAGCATGGCAAGAGGGCGGAATGTGCCCGGTTCATAGATATAGCTGCGGTAACGATTGTCAGCGCTTTCAGCGATCAGGCGTTCGCCTTGCCACAAGAATTCGGTTGTGTGGCCGTCGACGGTTTTCTCGATGCGGCGACCGAAAGCGTCGTACTTGTAGGACGCGGTGCTGCCACCCGGCAGGCTCGCGCCGATCAGTCGATGCTGACAGTCGTAGCGGTATTCAGTGACGAGTTTCTGGCCAGCGCCACGGCGTTCGCGAATCAGGTTGCCAAAGGCGTCGTAGTCGTAATGGCGATCACCCTGCATCAGCAGGCGGTTGCCTTTGACGTTGGCGAGGTTGGCTGTGCCTTCGTTGTTCTGGCCGAGCAGGTTACCGGCCGGATCATGAGCAAAGCTTTCCGGTGTCGAGCCACGAACGCTGATCAAGCGATCGAGCGGGTCGTAGTGGTAGCTGCGGCTGCCTTTGCGGCTGTCGTCGATTCCGGCGAGGTTGCCGTTTGCGTCGTAGTTGTAGCGGCGCTGGAACAGGTTTTTCTCGCGCTGGCTGACGCTGTGGGCCTGCAAGCGGCCCTGTTCGTCATATTGATATTGGCTGAGCAACAGGCCTTGCTGCCGTTGCTGTTCGCGACCACCGCTGAACTGGTGAGACGTCAGGCGTGAGCCGTTGAGGTCGATGCCGCTGAGCGTACCGCCGGGTTGGTGGCGGTAGTCGAGTTTGCTGCCATCGGGCAAGCGACAGTGCTTGAGCTGGCCAACGCTGTCGTACTCATAGCGCAAGGTGCCCCAGCCCTGGTGTTCGGTGACAAGGCGATCTTGCAGGTCGTATTCGTAGGCGAGTGGCCAGTGTCCGTCGTCGACGTTGACCAGGCGGCCGAGGGCGTCGTAGCTGTAATGGATTTCTTCGCCGTCGGGAAGGGTCTTCACCAGAAGCCTGCCAGCAGCATCGCGTTGGTATTCAGTCACCAACTCGCTGCCGTCATCGCCGAATTCGGTTTTCTTCAGCAATTGGCCGTTGAGATCGTATTCGTATGCGGTGCGACGACCGTCGAAGCCGGTTTCCTGTTGGATCAGGCCATTCGGGAAGTAGTCGAGGTTGTAGTGTTCGCCGCGCTCGTTTTCGATTTGCGTCAGCAGCAGGCGCGAGTTGTCGTAGCGGTAGCGCAGCTGACTGCCGTCAGGATTGATGCGACGGCTGACAAGGTGCAGGTTGTCGGCATATTCGTAACGGGTGACGCGGCCGAGTTCGTCGCGTTCGGCCGTGACATTGCCGTAGGCGTTGTAGGTAAACGCGCGTGTTGCGCCGCCCGGCAGGGTAATTTGTGCAAGGCGGTTGGCGGTATCCCATTGGTACTGGGTGATGGTCCCGGACTCTTCTTGCCGAGTAATCTGCCGCCCCAGCGCGTCGTAGCGATATTTGCGTTGACCGCCGTCGGGCAGGCGTTCTTCAAGCAATTGACCGAGGTTGTTCCAGCCCAGTAGGTGGCGGCTGCCATCCGGGTGACGGATCTCCAGCAAACGTCCTTGACGGTCGTAGCTGTAAAACGTCGAATTTCCGTCCGGGTCGATCTGCTGGGTAACATCGCCCTGTCTGTTGCGTTGATACTTCCAGCTGGCTTTGCCGCGATGAACATCGCTGACGAAACCGTTGCTGTATTCGTAGGTGATGGCCTCATCTTCAGGAGGGATAACGGCGATCATCAATCCATTGTCGTCGTACCGGTATTCGGTCACGGCGCCGAGAGGATCCTTTTCCGCGACCAATTGGCCTTTGTCGTTATAGGCCTTGAGGTGCTCGGCACCATCCGGATCGATCTTGCTGATCAATCGCGCCTGATCGTCGTGGGTGTAAACCTCTTCGCTGCCATCGGCATTGGTAACGGTCACGCTGCCTTTGTCATCCCAGGCGTAGCGCGCGTCCATCTGCGAGAAGTTTGCCCAGTGGTGGACGCAACGAGCCAGTTTGCCTTCGTTCTCCCACTCCCAGAAGAAGCTCGCGCCACCGGCCAGTTGCCGTTCCAGAATCACATGTTCATCGTTGTAGCGATAACGCTCGGCTTCCCCGGCAGCGTTCTTCGCCTCAATCAGCCGATGCTGCGCGTCATAGGTGTAGGTGACCAGCGTCTGGACGGTGTTCCAGGCGTCCTCAAGATTGTCCGCTGGAAGAAACTGCTGATAGTCGACCGCGACAATGTGTTTGCGGTCGTAGCGTAAAAGCAGGGCACGACCTGCGCCGTTGTCGAGGCGTTTAATCCGCCCGTGGATGTCCCGTGTGATGTGCAGGCGATTGCCATAGCTGTCGCTGATGGCGATCAGAGTTGCGCCTTTGCTGTTGAATCGGAAGTGGTAGAACGATGGGCGTTTGCCGGCTTGGGCCAGTACCAGTTCTGACGGGTCATCGCCGAGGAAAATGGCTGCACGCGAGAGGCTGTTGGTGATCGCCGGGCGCTGTTCGCTTGGAAGCGGGAACGGTGTGGAACGGTTTTCGTGGTCGGTCCAGATGACTTCATCGCCCACGATTTCAATGCGGTGAGCAAGGGCGTGACTCCATCCGTATCCCAAGCCACAGTCGATTTCCACGGCGCTGGTTCTGTACAGGCGTGTCCATTCAAACGGCAGCAGACCGTCGAGTCGTCCGTCGCTCAGTGTGAGCAGCTCTTCGCCAGTGACCATGGAAACAGGACATTTGTCGGTGCAGGTCTTGGAGGCCGGTTCGGCGCTCTTTTCCGCAGGCGTCTTTGCCTGTTTTGAAGCGTCATCACCAACTTCGCCTTTACCCAGCCTTGCGTTCTTTTTCCCGTCGAATCGCAGCTGAGAGACGCCGTTTCTCACCTTCGCCGTCACCCCACGTGCCGCAACGGCAGTGTATTTGGCGACGTACTCCATAAAGCCATTGATGATTTTGAACAGCGACTTCACGAAGCTGGTGACAGCATTGATGACAAGCTCACCGTACTTCTTCAGTCTGGCGGCGAGGTAGATAACCCCTGTGCCTTCAGCCGCAATGGTCAGTACCACGCCAATCACGATGTCGATCGCGATGCCGACGACAATGGCCGTGGTCATTTTCGCAACGTCGCCGGCCATTTTCATTGGCGGCAAGCCTGCCAGCCAGATCACGGCACTGCGTACCAGCAGGAACAAAGCGGCTTCGTCGCTGGCCAGCAACATGGCTTTTTTCATGATGTCTGGCGAACTTTCGGCGACTTTGATCAGGTCCTGGACGCCGGCACCGAGATCTTTTGCAAACTTCTTGGGGTCTTGCAGAATGTCGAGCACCAGACTGATGCCATCCCACACGCCTTTGATGGCCTCCCAGCCACCTTCAAGAATGCCGTTGCCGATCGCCATCGCTGTGCCCGAGGCCGACAGATTCGACCATTGCGGCTTGAAGCCGGCCCACTCCTTGCGCAGGAAACCTTCGAGGTCCGCTGTCACGCCGCTGTAGGAGCTGAACAGAGCGTCGATCTGCGCGGGTGTCACTTCGTTGTGAACACGGATTTTGTAGAACTTGCCGGGAATCCCACCGGTCCAGCTGGCTTTGCCTTGTTGATCGAGTTTGACCTTGCTGACTGCACCACCTTCCACCGCGACGATCTCGACTTCGATATCGCCTACAGGGATGTCATAAACCGACTCGAACTTGCTCTCGATCAGCAGCGGTCCCTTCAACGGGCACTGAGCCACGTTCGAAGTGAAGTCGCCGTCGGTCATGCTCACCGATTTGCTGGTGTTGCCAACCTTGATGACTCGCTCCATGCCCAGCAGGGAAGGGAGGTCAGCCGCTCGGCTGGCTTTGTCCGCGACGTTGGCGTACCAGGTTTTGGTCTGTTCCTGATACAGCTTCAGACTGTCCTTGAAGGTGTTCAGTTGGTTGTCAACAAAGGCAACGCGATCCATCAGCCTTGCTCCAGAATCAGGTGGTTTAACAGTGCTTCTTTAAGGTTGTCCGGAGCATCCGGGCGACGCACGAAACGGGTGATTTTCAGTTTCAGGTTGTTTTCGGGCCACGCGCTGTAGAGGTCCGGGCGTACTTCTTCGAGCCATTGCATCAAGTTGCCGATCAGCGTCGTGTGATCCTCTTTCGCCAACTGATCCAGCAGCTTCTTCGGCACCTTCCACCAAGGCCAATCCCTCGCCTTCGGCACCACTCTCGGCCCGACTTCCAGGCTCCGCCCATTGATCAGATACCGCTCAAACACCGGCAGCACTTCCCCAGCCGTCTCACCCAGCCCTTCAAGAATCGGATAGATATGCCGCCCATCCCAGAACCGGAAAAACACCTCGGTCCCGTCCGGCATCTTCACCTGGGTCAAACTGCGCAAATGTTCGAAGACTTCGTTGGGCTCCGAGCGGGAGACCGCCAGCCAGCCCCAGTCGAGGGCGTCGGTTTCGGTGATCCAGGGCAGGAAGGCCGAGTTGGCCTTGAGTTCGGCGACGTATGGCATCACCGGTTGCCAGGTGGAGTAGGGCGTTCCGCCCCAGACGGGAATGGCCTGGACGGACGGTTCGCTCTGATACAGGGTCTTGAGCGCGTCGGCATCACTGGCGGCGCTGATGACCAGATACAGACGTTCGTCTTTCTGCAGCGGCTGTTGTGCCAGCCAATCCTTGGGTGTCATTCGATTAGATGGCACAGGCACCTGCCTTACACTTCTCACACTCTTCACAAAACGGCGCATTACGTTTGAGGGTATTGATTTGCGCCGGTGTCAGCACGGCGCCAGCCTTGTCGGCATCCGCCTGCTTCAGCACACCCGGCATCAACGGCGCCGCCCCCGTGCCACTCCCCGGTCCACCACCCGAGTTGATGTTGATCGCCGGCCCGCTCATGGTCACGCCGCCGCCATCGATCTTGATGAAGCTGCCGCCACCGACCAGCGTCAGTTCAGCCCCAGCCTCCAGCACCACCTTCATCCCGCTGCTCAGGTGAATTTCCTGCCCCGCGTCGATGAATTGCCCGGTGCCGATCTTGATGTGCTGGTTCACGCCCACGGTCAGGTGGTCGTTGGCCCGTGCTTCGACTTTGCGGTCTTCATAAACCGTGTGGTGTTCTTCGGCCTTGAATTCCGTGTAGCTGTTCTTTTCCACGACGTCGTGGCGTTCGTTGCCGACGCGGATTTTCTGGTCGTGTTCGATGTTCTCGTCCCAGTCGCGCTGGGCGTGCAGGAAGATCTGCTCCTGGCCTTTCTTGTCTTCGATGCGCAGTTCGTTGAAGCCGCCGCCACCCATCGAAGTCAGGGTCTTGAAGGTGGTGCGCGTCTTGTTCGCCGGCAGCGCGTAGGGGACGGTGTTTTCCTTGTGGTACAGGCAGCCGCTGATCAGCGGCTGGTCGGGGTCGCCTTCAAGGAAGGTCACCAGCACTTCCATGCCGATGCGCGGGATGGCGATGCCGCCGTACTGGGCGCCGGCCCAGGCGCTGGAGACGCGCAGCCAGCAGCTGGTCTTGTCGTCGGCGAGGCCGTCGCGGTCCCAATGGAACTGGACTTTGACGCGGCCGTATTCGTCGCAGTGGATTTCTTCACCCTTGGGCCCGGTGACCACGGCGCTCTGGCTGCCGAGGATGCGCGGTTTCGGGTGGCGCAGGGGCGGGCGGTTCGGCACGTCCCATGGGGTGGCCTGAAAGCGGTTGCGGTAGCCCTGGTGGAAATCGTCTTTCAGCGCGGTGGTGTCACTGGTGACCGACTCTTCCAACACCTGCGGCTGCTTGCCTTCGTGATGGACTTCGGTCAGCAGCCAGAGGTCGTTCCACTTGGCTTTCGGGTGTTCTTTCAGCGCGAGGAAATGGCCGCTGACCAGCAACGGCTGGTCGCTGCGACCCTCGGCGAGCTGGAAGTCGCTGCGGTGGCGCTCAAGGGCGCGTTTGGCCAGGTGTTTGCCGCGTTCGCGGTCGACGAAACGGCCCGGGTAGTCGTAGTCCTCGAGGTCGGGCAGGGCGTCGCCGCGGTTTTCGCTTTCGAGGGTGATGCGCGGTTTTTCGAAGTCGTAGTCGCGGCGGGTGGTGCGGCTGGTGCGGGTTTCCAGGCGCAGGTCGAAGCGCTTGATCACCGGGTCGCTGGCGACCATGCCGGAGTCCTGCTGATAGGCCACCGGCGCCAGTTTGTGGAACACCGTCTGGTCATCGCCGAACACCAGTTTGTGCGCCGTGGCGCTGTGCTGGAAGTGGTAGTGAATGCCTTCTTCTTCGCACAGGCGCTGGATGAAATGCAGGTCCGATTCGTCGTACTGCACGCAGTAGAGGCGATCGGGGTAGATCGAACCGGTCTGGAATTCATAGGCGTTGCCCTGGATACCGTGTTCTTCAAGGACCTTGCCGATGATTTTCGGCACGCTGAGGTTCTGGAAGATCCGCTGGTTGACCCGGTGCGCGAGGTACGCGAGTTGCGGGCGCAGGGTCACGGAGTAACGCGTCAGGCGCTTGCCGGAATCGCCTTGCGCGGCGCGGTAGATCAGGCCGTGGATGCCGCTGCCGTCGGGCGACAGTTGCAGGAAGGCCGGTTTGTGCAGCAGGGTTTCGAGGTCCAGCGACGGCTGCTCACTGACCAGCTCCACCTCGAATACGAAAGGCTGGCTGACGGCTTCCCGACCGGTGAGGGTAAACACCTGGAAATCGGCGGAAAGACCTTCGATGGTCAGGGCAAAGTGGGTTTCATTGGCCGGCGCGAACATCCCTTGTTCCTCGTGCAGTACAGCGGCGTTCGTCGACCGCTAGACGATCAACGCACGCGAAATTCTGGAGGGGCGTAAACAACATCGACCAGCAGAGCTGGCCGATGCTTGAAACGATCAGCCGTAATTAAACGACTGGAGCACGCCAGTCATCGGAACCCGAAGTACCGGATACTTCGTGGGTCCAGGTGATTTTGCGGTAGGTGAACTGCACTTCTTCCAGGTGGGTGAAGTGCGCGTTGCCTGGATCCTGGCAGTTGTGCATTTTGTTGTTGATGGCGACGATGATCGCGTCTTCCAGTTTGGTGGTGTAGTAGTGCTCTTGGGTACCTTGAGCCGAAGTGCGGTACCACTGGATAACGATTTCGCTCATGCGCTCGCCGGAAGTCAGAGCTGCTTGCAGCAGTGGCGAAGCCTTGTCGTAGACCTTGGTGATCACAACTGGCTTGTGCACGCGCTGACCGGTTGGCTGACCGGATTGCGGGTCACGCGGGATGATCACGTCGTGGGTGAAAGCCTGAACCATGACCTGGTCTTCGTGGCCTTCCTGGTAGGTGTTGCCAACGGAGTCGGCAGTGAAGGCGCCGGCAGTGATCAGGCCTTGTTTTTCGCCGGTAACCGACATGTACGCTGGTGTTGCCATGGGAGGTGCTCCTTGCGGATAAAGTTAGGGTGCCCGGGAGGCGAAATCGCCCGGTGGGTGCCTGACTGTTATCAAGGAGCGTGCCAGTTTTTTCGAAGCCTTATAAACCAACAGGTTGGCGCTGAGCGACCCTGGTTTTAACGAAAACGGGCGGGGATTCAGGCGAAAAGTGCGCAAGAAGTTGCGCAGTACTGCGCAACTTCTTGCGCACTTGGCTGGAGGCCACGTGGCACAAGGGTTTCAGAAGATTTATAGGGGGTTTATTACGGGGAACTGCGCAACTTCTTGCGCAGTATGGCTAATCGCCGCGTTATCGAGTCAACACCGCAAGGCAGTCTTCAATCGAGCGTTGCTGCGTCTCGGCGTACAACCTCAATTCATCAATGGTCGAACGCCCCAGCGCCTGCTCGAATGCCTGTCGGTTGGAGTGCTCGCCATAGTGCGCCTGCGCCGCATCCCCCAGGTTCGACTGAAAAATCCCCGCCGCACTCACCGGCAGGAAATCTTCGTACACCAGCGGTTCGGCTTTCACATAGCCGTCGCGCAACAAAGCTTGCAGCGAAACCTCAGCGGGACGACTCGCCGCAAGCCCTTTGTCTGTCACGAAATAACGGAAGTACGCCAATTCCTGCTTGCGCATGCCTTCGAGGCTGTCAGGAAATTCGCTGAAGTGCTGAGTCATCAGCGCGTTGTAGCGTGAGGCATTGCCTTCGTTGGGGAAGTCGCCCAACTCATCTCGCGCCGCATTCAGCAGTCGGTCGTACAACGCCCGGCCCTTGGGTGTCAGCGCCGCGCCGCGTTGTTCAATTTCGCCGAAGCGGGCGCTGTGGCTGCCGCGGGTTTGCGTCTGGTCGGTGAAGGCGATTGGCTCGTCCAGCGCCTTGAAACTGGTTTGACGCAACAGGATCGGATGCTGCCGGCGCGGCGGGCCTTCGATCACCGCTTTGGGGGTGATGCCATGCAGCGGCATCTGCGCCTGAACAATGTCGATGTCCAGCGTACGCGGTGTCAGGTGGTTGATGTGCGGGCCTTTGAACGCCACGACATCGGCAATCAGACGATGCTGGGCGCTGAGGGTCTGGTACTGCGCGGCGGTGACCGTGGCGCTGTGGTGCCAGCGAAATGTCTCCAGCGCTTGCAGGACAAATTCCCCGGCGTCGGATTCATTCAGCCCGCCAGCGGACTCGGCCTGTTCGATTAGCCTTAGCGCCGATGGCGTAAAGATCGAACGCTTATCCAGCACCGATGCAGCAAAGGCTCGCAGTTCAGGGTCTTCAATCAATTCCAGTCGCAGCAATGAAGTGAACACCCGGAACGGGCTGACCTGCAGCGCATCTTCATGCACCGCGCGAAACGCTGTGGAATGCACCGGCACCCCGGCTGGGGTCAGGTCGTAATAACCCACGGGCTGCATGCCCATCACCGCAAACAGGCGGGCGAGGGTGGCCAGTTCGGTGGCGGTGCCGACGCGGATTGCGCCGTGGCGCTCCATGTCCAGCCGTTGGATCTCGCCAGTACTGTGCAATTGACTGGCGATTTGCGGCTCGCGTGCCAGCACGTCGCGGTTGGTCTGTTCCACCAGTTCCATCAATGCGCCGTACAGCGGCACTTCTTCGCGGTACATGTCGGACATCGCTTTGGAGAAGCGTTGGCGGATCAGGTCGGGGCTGACGAAAGGCTGCACGGTCATGAAAAAAATTCCTGGCACGGTCACGTAAAGGATGTCGGAAAAGATCGCAGCCTTCGCCGACGCGGGCAAACGAAGAATCCTACGAACTTCATTCTGCCAACGACTGACCGTTTACCTGTCCTGACGCAAATTTTCCCCCAGAAACTCTCGATACAGACGTGCGGTGTTCGACGGTTGTTCGACCATCGGCATATGGCCGACGCCGTCCCAGACATCGACCCGCAAATTGCTGATGCCTTTGCTCCAGACCGGCACGCTGCTGACGTCGATCAACCGGTCCTTGCGGCCCCAGAGCAACAGCGCCGGGCATTTGATGTCCGGCAGTTTCGGCTCCATCGGCGGGCTGGCGCGAAAATCCCGGAAGATCTCTTCCAGTTCATCGCGACATTGTTCGTAGCGCTGGGCGATGGCATCCAGCACCAGACCGGGCACCCACGGTGGCGAGGCCATGGTCATGGCGTAGAAGCGTCGGAATTCTTCCCGGGAATTGATCAGGAACGGATTGTGCCCACGGGCCAGGTGGCGCTCCATGTCGCTGGCCTCGGGCGCAGTGACGCCGGCCGGGTCGATCAGCGCCACCGAAGCGATGCGATCCGGGTAGGTCGCCGCCAGCCACGCGGCGATGTAGCCGCCCATGGAGTTGCCGATCACGTGGACTTTCTCGACGCCGCAGACATCAAGCAACTGGATCATGCGTTTGGCCTGCACCGGAATGTCGTAGCCACCGCCGGCCTTGAAGCCGGTTTCGCCGTGGCCGGCCAGATCCGGGATGATCACCCGGTACTGGCCGACGAAATGCCGGGCGAAGCGCAGCCACAGATTCTTTTCGGCACTGTAGCCGTGCAGCATCAAAATGCTGCTCGACGCTTCATAAGGCCCGCCTTGCCAGGTCGACACGGTCATTTCGGCAATCGGCACTTCAATCTTGTGCAGCCGGTACAGCTTGGCCTCCAGGGCCGCACTCAGATCGTAGAGCCAGTGGCCGACCGCCGGGTAACTCAACCAGCTCCAGGCCACGAAAACCGCGAGGGCGACAAACAGCAAAAGCATCGTGGGTCTTCCTTGTTCAAGACAGAATGTGGTCGGCCGGTTTCAGCGCCCGGGTCAACCGGTGGTAGCTGAAACTGAAGCCGGGGAACATCGCGATCACATGACCGCTCCTGCTTTGATACCAACTGTGGCAGCCGCCGGTTTTCCAGACCGTGCGCTCCATCTCGCGGTGAATCATCTGAGTGTAGGTACGTTCTGCTTCGGGGCGAACTTCGATGCTGCGCAGACCTTTGTTCTGCAAGGTGCGGATGCAGTCGAGGATGTAGTTCATCTGCGATTCGATGATGAACAGCGCCGAGGTGTGACCGATGCCGGTGTTCGGCCCGGTGACGATAAACAGATTGGGGAAGTCCGGCAGGCTGGTGCCGAGGTAGGCGCGCGGATATTGCGCCCAGACGTCGCGCAGTTGCACGGCGTTTTTTCCGCTGACCGGGTAGGAAATCACGTCGTCGGTGGCGTCGTAACCGGTCGACCAGACGATCAGATCGACGTCGATGTGCTGGCCTTCCTTGGTGACGATACCGGTTTCGTCGAGGCTGGCGATGCCCTGTTCGCGGCTGTGCAGCGTGACGTTGGGCCGGGTCAGCGCCGGGTAATAGGTGCTGGAGAGCAACACCCGTTTGCAGCCGATGGTGAAGTCCGGTGTCAGTTTTTTTCGCAACTCGGGGTCAGTCACCTGGCGTTTGAGAAACTTCAGGGCCTGGCCCTGCACCATGTGAATCGCCGGTTTCGAATACTTGAAGGCGATGACCCGGGTTTCGAACTGCCAGTAAATCATCCAGCGCAGCAGTTTGTAGGCGGGTTTCAGACCCAGGAGCCAACGCTGGAATCGCCCGAACGTCCGGTCGGCCCGGGGCAGCACCCAGTGCGCAGTGCGCTGAAACACGTGCAATCGGGCGACTTTCGGTGCTATCGCCGGAATCACCTGAGCCGCACTGGCGCCGCTGCCGACAATCGCTACCCGTTTACCGTGATAGTCGTAGCTGTGGTCCCAATTGTTTGTATGAAAGGTCTTGCCCTGAAAGCGATCCTGACCGGGGAAGTGTGGGACGACAGGCTGGCTCAGCGGCCCCGTGGCATTGATCAGGAACTGCGCATAAAAAATGCCTTTGGTGCCGGTATGTACGGCCCAGCGTTTTTCGGTGTCGTCCCATTCGACACGTTCGACGTTGGCATCCAGTTCGACACGGTCACGCAGGCCGAAGCGTTCGACCACATGGTCGGTGTAGCGGTGCAGTTCGGCCTGTTCGGCGAACATCTGCGTCCAGCGGTACGGCGCGAACGACAGTGAGTACAGCGGCGACGGCACATCCACCGCTGCGCCGGGGTAGGTGTTCTGGCACCAGGTGCCGCCGAAAAAGTCCCGGCGTTCCAGCAAGCGAAAGTCGTCGATACCGGCCTTGAGCAGATTGACCGCCGCGCACTGGCCGCCAAAACCGCTGCCGATGATCAACACTCGATAGGTCTGCATGAGCCTCCTTCTTAGAGTCTTTTTTCCATTTTCCACCTTTCATGTATAGCCAAACATTTGCCCGCCGTGTGGTGCTGATGACGGGCTATTCGGCCCGCTGGCCGGTGATGGCTATTTAACGTTGCCCTGATAGACTCCCAGCACATCCTTTTGCGGTGTACTCGAGGCCCTTATGGGAAGAACGGGAGGAAAGGGACTTTCACTGGCCAGGAGGCTCTATACATCGCGAACCCTCGGGCTGGTCCTGGGGCTATTGTGCGTGAGCGTCGCGATGTACCCACTCGACCCACCGGCCTGGGTCTGGGCGCTGATGCTGTTCAACGGCCTGGTCTGGCCGCACCTCGCGTATCAATGGGCCCGCCGGGCGAGGGTTCCTTACCACGCCGAACACCGCAACCTGTTGATCGATGCTTTTCTCGGCGGCTTCTGGGTCGCCGCCATGCACTTCAATCCCTTGCCCAGCGCCACGACCATTTCGATGATGGCGATGAACAACGTCGCCATCGGCGGCCTGCGTTTTCTGCTGGCCGGGGCGGCGGCGCAGTTGCTTGGCGTCGGCGTTGGACTGGTGGTGTTTGCCCCCGCGTTCGTCCCGATGACTACGCCAGCGCAACTCTATGCCTGTCTGCCGCTGTTGATGCTGTATCCGCTGGCGCTGGGCTGGATCTGCTTTCGCCAGGCCTACACCCTTGGCCTGCATAAACGTGAACTGTTGGCCCTGAGCCGCACCGACAGCCTGACCGGTCTGCTCAATCACGGCGCTTGGAAGGATCAACTGGAAATCGAATTCGAGCGTTGCAAACGCCAGCAGACAGGCGCTGCGATTGCTCTGATCGACATCGACCACTTCAAGGCGATCAACGACACCTACGGCCACGTGGCCGGCGATATCGTCCTGCGTCAGCTGAGCAAGATGCTCAAGCAGAACCTGCGCATGGCCGATGTGGCGGGGCGCTACGGCGGCGACGAGTTTTGCGTGATCCTGCCGGACTTGCCGCTGTTCAACGCGGCGCAGGCGATGGAAGCGTTGCGTGAGCGTTTTTCCTTTTTGGTGTACGAACAGAACCCGGCTCTGAAAGTCAGCCTGAGTATTGGTCTGGCGGCGCTCGATCCGGCTCACGGCGACGCGACACGTTGGCTGAATGATGCCGATCAGGCGCTTTACGAAGCCAAGGCCGGCGGGCGGAATCGGGTGATCTGTTGCAGCGACGACAAGCCGCGGCGCGAGGTATTTGATTCGGTTTGAACGGATCGGGTGTCGCATCCGGGATAGAGCCTTGGCGCGATGTCAGGTACGGTTCAGTACCCGACACGAAACAAGGATTGATTCATGACGTTCAAATTCCCTCGTTCCCTGCTGGCCGCCGGTCTCGGCCTGACCCTTTCTTTCGCCACCACTGGCGCCTTCGCCGAACCGCACAAACAGGTGCTGGCCGACGCCGAGCAATACAAACCCGAAGCCCTGAAGCTGCTCGAACGCCTGGTCAATATCGACTCCGGTTCCGGCTATGAACCGGGGCTCAAGCAAGTCAGCGACATCGCCATCGAAGAACTGAAAAAGCTCGGCGCCACCATCGAGCTGGTGCCCAACACTCCGGAAAAAACCAACCACGTTCTCGCTACGCTCAAAGGCACCGGCAAGGCGAAAATCCTGCTGATGGCGCACATGGACACGGTGTTCAAGGAAGGCTCCGCCGCCGAGCGACCGTTCCACATCAAGGACGGCCGCGCCTACGGGCCGGGCGTGATGGACAACAAGGGCGGGATCGTCGCCGGCATCTACGCGCTGAAAATTCTGAAGAACCTCGATTTCAAGGACTACGCGCAAATCACCTTCCTGCTTGATGCCAGCGAGGAAACCGGCTCGGACGTCGCCACCGACCTGATCAAGAAAACCGCCAAACTCCACGACGTCACCCTCAATCTCGAGCCTGGCCGTCCGGCCGATGGTCTGGTGGTGTGGCGCAAGGGCAGCGCCACTGCGCTGGTCGAGGTCAAGGGCAAGGCTGCCCACGCCGGTGTCGCGCCGGAACTGGGGCGCAATGCGGCGATGGAAGCGGCGCATCAGATTCTGCAACTGGGCAAACTCGGCGACGAAGCGAAGAAAACCACCATCAACTTCACCGTGCTCAAGGCGGGCGACCGCACCAACGTGATCCCGGATCAGGCCACGGCCAAGGCTGACGTAAGGGCGGCGGTGCCGGAAGAGTTCGACCGGATCGAGAAGGATCTGGCGCGGGTGTCGCAGGACAAGTTGATTCCTGACACCGAAGTGAAGACCTCGCTGCAACGCGGCTTGCCACCGATGCCGCAGACGGCGGAGTCGGATCGTTTGATGGCGATGGCCCAGGGGATTTACGGTGAGATTGGCCGCAAGTTGACCGAAGAAGGTAGCGGCGGGGCGGCGGATGCCAGTTTGTCGGCCGGGGTGGGGACGCCGACGCTGGACGGGTTCGGGATTGTTGGCGGCAATATTCATACGCCGGAGGAATACGCGGAGGTGGAGAGCGTGGCGCCGCGGATTTACCTGTTGTCGCGGATGATTATGGAGTTGGCGAAGGGGCGGTGAGTGGGTGTAGTTGATCCTGCGGGGTGAGGGGGCTTTTGTGGGAAATGAGGAAAGCGTGAGCGGCGCACAACTTTCCAAGACCTTTCCTACAACGTACCCTGTTGCCGCGTTTCGGTGCCGACCCCTATAGTCTTGGCTCGCGGAAAAACTCCGCGAACGATCTTGGCCGGTCGGTAACCTGAAACGTAACAGCGCCATCGCTCAGAGCAGTTTCTGGGCAACGTGTTATGGCGGCTGTGCGCGGGACACCTTAGGGTGTGCCGGATCTTTCAGGTATCTGGTCGGCCAACCCGCTCACAGCTGCCACCTTTATTCGCTTGGCCGCGAACGGTGGTTGTCTTACCTGGAGTTACACCAATGTCGGATCAAGTAATCCCCCGTTACCTCCCCATCGACACCTACGACGCCGAATCCCCGGTGCTCTTCATCAATACTCAAAAAGAACTCAGCGACATGGCCGCGTGTGCGATGCACCGTTTTGTGGTCGTGCGCGATCTGGCAGACACCTTTTCCAGTCTCGACCTCAAGGGCATTTCCGATTGTGATCTGACGCGCATTACCAGCGCGGTGCATCTGCTGATGCGGGAGGGCTGCGCCATTCTGAACGTGATTCAGACGCGGGCATTACAGCGGGAGGAAGGCTTCAAAACAGCGGTCTAGCGGTTTCGCGGCGGGCGCCATGCGAGTGGACTCGTGATGGCGTCGGGCCGCTCTGCCTCTTTTTAGCGTGGTGCGCGGTTACTCTTTGACGCTCATGTATTCCTTGGCCCAGAGGATGTATTCCTCAGGCTGGGTGTAGGTGTGGGTCAGTTCGGTGGCGCTCAGGTCCGAGGCCTGGGTGAAGATCTGGCGTTGTTCGCGCAGGCTGTCGTAAGTGGCCTTGATCGCCGCGAAGTAGGCACCGTGGCCGTCGATGGTCACGCGCACACCCAGTTCGGCCAGGCGCTTGTCGTCGCGCAGCGCCGGGTTGCCGTAGGTCACCAGCATCAGCGGGACGGTCAGGTGTTCGGCGATTTGCTCGAGCTGATCGAAGTCCTGAATACCCACCATGCAGATACCGTCAGCGCCAGCAGCTTGATACTGCTTGGTGCGGCTGATGATTTCCTGGTTCGGCAGGATGCCGGCGTTGGTCCGGGCGATGATTGCCATTTCCGAATCGACCCGGGCTTCCAGTGCCGCGCGGATCTTGCCGACGCCTTCGGCGACGGTGATCAGGTCGGTGGATTTACGGCCGAATTGTGCTGGCAGCAGGGTGTCTTCGATGGTCAGCGCAGCGACGCCGGCGCGTTCCAGTTCGACGATGGTGCGCATTACGTTCAGCGCGTTGCCATAGCCGTGGTCGGCGTCGGCGATCACCGGCAATTGGGCGACGCGGCCGATGCGGGTGGCCTGCTCAGCGAATTCGCTGAGGGTGATCAGGGCAAAGTCCGGAGCGCCCAGGACCTGCAACGAGGCGACCGAGCCGCCGAGAATCCCTACCTCAAAACCCAGGTCAGCGGCGATGCGGGCGGACATCGGATCGAACACCGAGGCGGTGTGATAGCAGGTGTCGGAAGCCAGCAGCTGACGGAAGTTACGGCGCAAATCTTGATGAGAAAGCCTGGTCATACGAGTTCCACCAATACAAAGGAATGGAAAGGCTTGAGCAAAGGTGTCAACGCCGAAGGTGAAAAGGCTATCACGCCAATGGGTCAAGGATCATGACGAATTAACGAGGACGTTAACCAGGAAAATCCTGTTCAGGCTTTCTTGCTGCAGGCAGAGGCGCTCAGGCCGCCACCGCCTGCTGCTGTTGATTGGGCAGCGGCACCGCCCGTACCGAGTTGCCCGGCTGCAATTGCAGGCGTTTGGCGGTGAGGCGGTCGATCACCAGACTGCTGCCGACCCGACGGCCCGGAGCGACGGTGATGCGGCAGTTTTCCAGGCGGCGGTTGTGGATCAACCACAGCGGCGCCTGATCGTCCGGGGTGCCGATGCTCAGGGTCAGTTCCAGGCTGTCGCGCACGGTGCGGATGCTGCGGATCGGTGCTTCGATCACCGGGCCGCCGTCGAAAATGTCGATGTAGCCTTTGTGGGCGAAGCCCTCGGACTGAAGGATTTTCAGTGCCGGTTCGGTGTTGGGGTGGGCCTGGCCGATCACCGCCTGGGCCTGTTCGGTGAGCAGGCAGGTGTACAGCGGCTGACGCGGCATCAGTTCGGCGATGAAGGCCTTGTTGCCCAGCCCGGACAAATGATCGGCGTGGCTGAAATCCATCTGGAAGAAGTGCCGGCCCAGGCTGTCCCAGAACGGCGAACAGCCTTGCTCGTCGGCACTGCCGCGCAGTTCGGCGATCATTTTCTCGCCGAACAGGTGTGGGAATTCGGCAACAAACAGCAAACGCCCCAGCGACAGCAAGCGTCCATTGCTGCCATGGCGCTGGTCGTGGCGCAGGAACAGCGAGCACAGTTCCGATTGGCCGGTCAGTTCGTTGTTAAGGAACAGCGTCGGGATCTGCCGCTGAATGCCCAGGTCCGGCGCCGAGCTGACGGTCAGCCCGACCCGGTAGTTGTACCAGGGCTCACGCAGACCGACGGCCCCGGCCAGAGCGCTGACGCCGACCACTCGCTGCTCGTCGTCTTCAAGCACGAACAGGTAATCGGCATCGGCCCGCTCGACCTGCTCGGCGAAGGCGCGCTGTGCCCAGCGTACCCGGTGGGCCAGGCGATCTTCATTGGCGGGCAGGGTGGTGAACCCCGGCCCGGCCTGTTGCACCAGCGTCATCAACGCTGGCAGGTCGCTGACTTGAACCGGACGAACAATCATGCTGCAACTCCTTTTGCGCGCCTGCTCGGGCACTGTCGTTGGGTAGGGGCGCGGTTCACAGGGCGATCACCCGGATCGTGCCGCCCGCGCGGACGTTGAGCGCCGCGCAAAGGGCCGGGTCGAGCGCCAGGGGCTGACCGGGCTGGAAATCCAGCTCGGCGACCACTGCCCGAAAGCCATGCAGAGCATCGTTGCTCACCAGATAGCGACCGCGAGCATCGATCAGGGGTTCCTCCTGAACCGTGACTGTCTGGCTCTGCGCGATCGAACGGATGTTGGCGGTGCGTGCATACAAGGTCGGGCCGGCATCGAACAAATCGATGTAGCTGTTGGTTTCAAAGCCCTCGCGCTCAAGGATGTCGAAGGCTTCCTGGCCGTCCGGGTGGATGCGGCCGATGCAGTCCTGCGCGGCCTGGGGCAGCATCGGCACGTAGATCGGGTATTGCGGCATCAGTTCGGCCAGGAACGTGCGGCTTTGCAAGCCGCACAGGCGTTCGGCCTCGACATAGGGCAGGTCGAAGAAATGTTTGCCCAGCGCATCCCAGAACGGTGAATGGCCTTGAGCATCGCTATAACCGACGATTTCGGTGATCACCGCTTCGGCAAATCGCGGCGCGTGGGCAGCGATGAACAGCAACCGTGCCCGCGACAGCAGTTCGGAAAACGGCGTGCGCACCAGCGCTTCATCGATGTGAAAACCGCGCAGCAGCGTATGCCCGCTCAGGTCGTGGCACAGCGACAGTGCCGGCACGCCGTGTTCGATGTTCAGCTCCCGCGAAGCGCTGGTGAAGTGGCGGTTGCGCAGGCTGTAGAACGGCTCGTTGAAACCTGCGGTGGCGAGGATTTCCGAACAGCCGACCAGTCGATGGCTGTCGATGTCTTCCAGCACGAAGAAGTAGTTCTCCGGACCCTGAGCGGCCGCATCGCTGTCGAACGAGGCGCAGGACGCGGCGATTTTTTCGCCCAGGCGCTCGCTGTCGTCCGGCAGGGAGGTGACGCCCACCAGGCTGTCGCGCGCCAGTTGTTGCAATTGAGGCAGGTCGGTTGGCTCGACTGGACGTAAGACCAGCATGGATGCACTCCTGTATCAAAAGGTTCGGCCCATTCGCCGAACCTGACTATCACTGTCGGTTTCCACGCGTTAAAGCGGCGGTCGCCTGATTTGTTGTCAGACGCCGCTCTTTTTCTTGTCAGCCATTGCTCGGGTCAGGCAGCGCGGTACTGGCGCCGAGCTTGTTCAGGAAGAACAGGTACACCAGACCCAGTGCGATCCAGATCAGGCCGAGTTTCTGTGCATCGACGCCCATGTTGTACATGATGGCCGCGACGATGATGAAACCGATCACCGGGCAGATCAGGTGACGGATCACCTGGCCGGATTTCTGCCGGCGCCAGTAATAGTTGATCACCGTCAGATGCAGCAGCATGAAGCCGCTCAGGGCGCCGAAGTTAACCAGCGAGGTCAGGGTGTCGACCGAATTGATGAACAGGTAGCAGATCACCAGCGACAGCACGGCCACCAGATAAATGCTCAGGTACGGCGTGTTGTGTTTCGGATGCACCTTGGCCAGCACTTTCGGCAGCTTGCCGTCGCGGGCCATGCCGAACAGCAGGCGCGAGACCGCGGCTTGCGAAGTGATCGCCACCGCCACGCCCCAGGCCAGGGCCGTGGCCACGCCGGTCAGGGTCGCCAGCCAGCTGCCAGCGGCGATTTCGGCGATTTCATAGAACGCGGTGTCGGCGGACTTGAAGCCCATGCCGGCTGCCAGATCGGTGGCGATCCAGGTTTGCGCGACGAAAATCACACCCATCACTACCAGCGTGATCAACGCCGCTTTGCCGACGCTGCGGCCCGGATCGCCCTTGATTTCTTCGGCGAGGGTGGAGATTGCATCGAAGCCGAGGAACGACAGCACCGCAATCGACACCGCTTGCATCAGCAGGGCGAAGTTGAAGGTTTCCGGGTGATACAGCGGCGCGAGGGTCAACTGACCGTTGCCGCCACCGTTGTGCAGGGCATTCCAGGCGTAGAACAGGAAAATCCCCAGCACCACGAGTTGCGCCAGCAGGAACACAATGTTCATGCGAGCGGTGAAGGTGATGCCGCGCAGGTTGACGAAAGTCGCACTGACCAGGAACGCCAGAATGAAACCGACTTTCGGGATGTCCGGGTACAAGTGGTTGAGTGCCATCGCTGCGTAGACGTAAAGCAGCGGTGGAATCAGCAGATAGTCGAGCAGCATCAGCCAGCCGGCGATGAAACCGACGTGTTGATTCAGGCCCCGTTGCGCGTAGGAATACACCGAGCCGGCAATCGGAAAGGCCCGGGCCATGCTGCCGTAACTCAGCGCGGTGAAGACCATCGCCACCATGCCGATGATGTACGCCAGAGGCACCATCCCCGGTGCCTCGGCGTTGACGTAGCCATACACGCCGAACGGGGCGATGGGGATCATGAAGATCATCCCGTACACCACCAGGTCGGTCAGTGTCAGGCTACGTTTCAACTCCTGTTTGTAGCCGAACTCTTCTATTTCCATGAAGCGCAACTCCTTGTCAGCCAATCGGTCGTTTTAGTTGTTATATCGGTCCGTCGTTTACAGCGTCAGCAGTGGTTACAACAATCCTTACAGCAATGGCGCCAGATAATTCGCCCAGCGGTTCACCGCTTCCGGGCTGCGCAGCAGGTCGTTGCGCACCTCGATCAACACCGAATCCAGGCCTCGGGCATCGCCGTGCACCGGCACGGTCATGTCGCCCAGCGGGTCGATCCTGTACGGCTGGTTGCCGGCGACTTTCAGCGGATGTCGTTCCAGACCCTCGAGCATCCGCTGGGCATAGCCCTTGGCCTGACCGAACAGCACGCCGACTTCCAGCTCACGCGGCTGGCCGTAGTACACCGGGGTGAAACTGTGGATCCCTATCACCCGCACCGGCCGACCTTCGGCCAGACGGGCATCGATCAGTTGCTGCAGCCGCGTGTGAAACGGCTTGAACAGGCACTGGCGACGGTATTCGCGGGTAGCTTCGTCGAGCTCGCGGTTGCCCGGCACCTGATAGATCTCGCTCTGCGCCGGGATGCTGTCGGGCGCATGCCGGGGGCGGTTGAGGTCGATCAGCAGGCGCGAGTAATTGGCGCTCAACAGCGTCGCGCCCAACTGCTCCGACAGTTGCTCGGCCAGCGCCAGGGCACCGATGTCCCAGGCAATATGTTCGCGCGCGGCCGTGTCATCCAGGCCCAGATTGTTCAGGGCCTCGGGGATGTAACGGCTGGCGTGTTCGCACACCAGAATCAGCGGGTGCGTCGAATCTTCACGGCTCAGGTTGTAGACCGGTCGGGTGTACAACCCAAGCTCAACGGATTCAGTACAGGCGTGCATAGTGCTCACATAGATCAGCGGGCGAGAGCTGTTCCGTCAGCGCCAGTTCCTCGGTTTTAAGGGCGAAAAAGGTTTCGAGCAACGCGCTTGGCAGCGCTTCGACCAGCGCTTCACTGCGACGCAGGCAATCCAGTGCCTGGGCCAGGGAGGCGGGCAGAGCAACGATGCCCCGGGCCTTGCGTTGTTCGTCGTTGAGTGAATCAGGGATTTCATCGGTGATCGCGTTCAGCGCCAGACGCTGCTCGATGCCCAGGCGTCCGGCGATCAACAGCGCGGCCATTGCCAGATGCGGCGAGGCGGTGGCGTCCATGGCGCGGAATTCCAGGTTGTATTGCTTCGCCACGGGTTTGTTGCCCAGGCTCACGGTCGGGCAGATGCGCAGCGCCGCTTCGCGGTTCTGCTGGCCGAGGCAGGCGTAGGACGCGCTCCAGTGGTGCGGCTGCAAACGCTCATACGACACCGGCGTCGGTGCGGTGAACGCACACAGCGCCGGCAAGTAATGCAGCACACCCGCCGCCCAGTGCTGGCCGAGGGTCGACAGACCATTGCTGGTGCCGGCGTCGTAAAGCATTGGCTGACCCGTCAGATCGAGCAGGCTGACGTGCAGGTGTACGCCGTTGCACACCGCATCGGCGGCAGTCTTCGGCGCAAAGCTCAGATCCAGGCCCATCTGCCGGGCGACTTCGCGGGTGATCTCGCGCACGTTGACCGCGCGATCCGCCGCCGCCACGCCAAGGGTCGGGCGGCAGGTGATTTCGTATTGGTGCTTGCCGTATTCGGGCAGGAACATTTCCGGCTCGACGCCCCCGGCGCGCAACGCACTGAGCAGCCAGCCACCGAATTCGGCGCCCTGGCGCTGGGCTTCCAGCGAGAACGCCAGGTGTTCGGCAAACCCGGCGTGCAGATTGAATTCGTGTTCGAACGCGGCGTTGACCTGCAAGCCGAGCTCATCGCGATAGCGCTCGACCTCGTTGCGCAACAGGGTGCGCGGACAGGCGGCCCATGGCCGGCCATCGGTCTCGCGGATGTCGCCGTGGATGAAGTCCAGCGCTGGCGCTGCGGCGTCCGGGCCGTTGCCGACCGTGACGCGGCTGTCCAGATCGGGAATCAGCCGCAGATCGCCATAAGCGCCCCACGGACTGGTCGAAGCGATGATGTCCTGCGGCGTCAGCGCGCTGTTGGCCGGCACCCAGCCACAACCGACGGCCTGATAATGTTCCAGCTCATCGGTGGGAAACGAACGGCCACGGGTGACGCCGATCAGGTCGGTGGTGACGATGGTGGTCATCGGCAACGGCGACAGGCGTTCGCTCATGGCTGCATCTCCTGCAACCGGCTGAGCACGGTGTCGGTGTCGGTGATCCAGCAATAGCCCTTGATCGCGTTCAGACAGGCGTCGTGGCGTGCTTCGGTGTAGGTCGCGCAGGCGTCCGCCACCAGAGTGACGAGGTAGCCACGGTCGGCGGCGTCGCGCACGGCCATGTCCACGCATTGGTCGGTGACGATGCCGGCGATGATCAGGTGACGGGTTTCGAGATTGCGCAGCACGTAGTCGATGTTGGTCGAGTTGAAGACCCCGGACGAGGTCTTCGACAGCACGATTTCGTTTTCCGCCGGGGTCAGTTCGGCGATGACCTGTGCCTGGGGGCTGCCCTTGGGCAGGTGCATGTCCGACAGTTTGTGATCCAGCGAGCGATCGCGGCCGTCGGCGGTCAGGCTTTCGATCAGGGTGTGCAGCACGTTCTGCCGTGCATCGCGAAAGGCGTTGAGCAGGCGAACCTGATTGGGTACCACTTGCGAGCGCGTGCGGTTGAGGAAATACGCGGCGTCCGGGCCTTCGAGGTGCGAGTCGAACTGCGGCTCGAGCCAGGCGCGCTGCATGTCCACCAGCAACAGGGCGGTGTGGTCGATGACAAACGGCAAGTCCCGTGGCGAGCGATGGGGAAGGCTGAACATCCTTATTTGTCCTCCAGCAAGTGGGTGTCGAAGTCGTTGCGCAGGGCATCGATGCCTTCCAGGCGATCGGCCAGATCCGGGCTGCGCAGGGTCAGGCAGGCAATCAATGCCTCGACCTGGGCCAGCGCCGGGACCATGGTGTCGAACGGCGAGGCCGACTCCACCGGAGCGCTGATGATCATGTCGGCCAGTTCGCGCAGCGGCGAGGCGTAGATGTCGGTGAACAGCACGACGCGGGCGTTGTTATTCTTCGCCGCGCTCGCCACGCGCAGGGCCTGGGTCTGGTAGCGGCGATAGTCGAACACCAGCACCACGTCCTGGCGTTGCAGGTCGAACAGGCGGTCCGGCAATTGCGCGTTGTCTTCCAACGCAAAGCAACCGGGGCGCAGCAGGCGTAAATGATTGAGCAGGTAAGTCGCCATCAGGCTGCT
The DNA here is from genome assembly GCF_021018765.1 of Pseudomonas fitomaticsae. Classification (GTDB taxonomy): domain Bacteria; phylum Pseudomonadota; class Gammaproteobacteria; order Pseudomonadales; family Pseudomonadaceae; genus Aquipseudomonas; species Aquipseudomonas fitomaticsae. Next base: position 2,673,580 of record NZ_CP075567.1, read on the forward strand.
GAAGCGTCCGCCGAAGCAGTAGACCTGATGCCGGGTGTCTAGCAGCCAGTCAGCGAGGATCCGCACGTCTTCCGGTTGGGTCAGGGCCTGGGTTTCGGCCAGCAGGTTATGGCTGTGAGCCAGATAATGGCTCCAGGCATCGTCCTTGTTCTGGTGCGAGCGCGGCTGCAACAGGGTGCGCGGCGAGCGCAGGCGATGGTCCATGTCGCTGAGCAGGGCGTCCTGGAATTCGGCGTAACCACCGAAGCCGAGCTTTTTCACCAGCCGCACGATGGTCGGATCGCTGACACCGGCATGTTCGGCCAGGCGCGCCATCGGGCCAAGCCCGTTGCGTGGATACTGATCGAGCAAGGCGCGAACGACTTTGCGCTCCGACGGCGTCAGGTCAAGGCCGGGGTCGGTGATCAGGTCTCTTAAAGGGGGCATCCGGGCTCCTGCTGGATGGGGTGTTGAATTCGCTTCACAATCCGTTAAAACAGTATTTATGTAACTGACGCTACATGTCTAGCGAATTTTTCCGCGTTTAAACCAGGCCCCAAAATGGGGCGAGATGCCCGTGTAACAAGGGCTACACGTCTGTCGATCATTCTTGTAGTCCATTGCCCATTACTTTGTCAGACATTGCCGCTTTGTTTTGACAGAGCGATTCAAGGGCTTCCCCGGAACCGCCCGGTTTACGGCACAATTGCCGTCCTGCCGGCACTTTGCCGGGTGTTTTTTACCTTCTGACCGAGTGACTCATTGTGCAAGCCACCCGTTTGACCTTGATGTGTCACGCCAGAACCGTCGCACAAAAATTGGCGCGTTTTCCTACGAACGAAGCTGTTGAAGAAAGCGCTGTGGCGTCTGACTCGCTGGCCGGTCGATTCGCTACTGCGCGGCGTTTGATCTGCGGCCCGGAATTGCGCACGTGCCAGACTGCCGCATGGTTCGGTCATGATGCTCAGGTTGTTGAAGCACTGCGTGATTGCGATTGGGGGCGGTGGCAAGGTCAGTCGATCAAGGACTTGCAACGGAACGAACCCGACGCATTGCAAGCCTGGCTCGAAGATCCGCACGCCGCACCCCATGGCGGCGAGTCGGTGGCGCAATTGCGTGAACGGGTGGCCGCGTGGCTGGTTTCACTGCAAGCCATCCCGGGACACGTGGTGGCGGTCACCCATCCGTTCGTGATTCGTGCTGCATTGATGCAGGTCGTGCAGGGCGAGGCGTTTCACAGCCTTGATGTCGAGCCGCTGGCGGCGGTCGATCTGCGGTTTACCGGGCGCTGGCGGCTACGCTTGTCCGGCATGAATCTGGAAGGAGCAGAGTGATGAAGCGATTGCTGGTGATCGGCATCGGTGCCGGCAACCCGGACTACATCACGATGCAGGCGGTGAAGGCGCTGAACCGGGTGGACGTGTTTTTCCTGATGGACAAGGGTCAGAGCAAGGACAAGCTGATCGACCTGCGGCGAGAAATCTGCGAACGCTACATCTCCGATCGTACGTACCGTTTCGCCGAAGCCCACAGCCCGGAGCGCGAGCGCGGCGATGTGGACTACAGCGCCAGCGTCGATGATCTGAACCGTGCCAAGCAGCAAACCTTCGAACGCCTGATCAATGACGAATTGTCTGACGGGCAGTGCGGCGGTTTTCTGGTGTGGGGCGATCCAGCGCTGTACGACAGCACCATTCGTATCCTGCAGGCGATTCTGGATTCGGGGCGATGCGCGTTTGAATTTGAAGTCATTCCCGGCATCACCAGCGTTCAGGCCCTGGCGGCACAACACAAGGTGCCGTTGAACACCATCGGCCGCTCGATTGAAATCACCACCGGCCGACGCCTGGCGGCGGGGCAGGTGAGCGATACGGACAGTCTGGTGGTGATGCTCGACGCGGAAGATTCCTACCATCGGGTGGCGGATCAGGAGACCGAGATTTACTGGGGTGCCTACCTCGGCACGCCGGATGAAATCCTCATCCATGGCAAGCTTGGCGATGTTGCCGATGAGATCGAACGGGTGCGCAAGGCTGCCCGGGCCGAGCATGGCTGGATCATGGACACCTATCTTCTGCGCAAGCCTTGATCTCGCGACCAAAGCGTTCGCGATACACCGACGGCGGCACCCCGACCACGCTGCGAAACGCCACACGAAAGCTCTCCACCGACCGATAGCCACAGCGCAGGGCAATCTGTTCGGTGTTCTGCGGCGTGCTTTCCAGCAATTCCCGGGCCCGGGCCAGGCGTTCGTGTTGCAGCCAGGCCTTGGGTGACTGGCCGCTGGCTTCGCTGAATTTTCGCAGGAAGGTGCGTTGGCTCATCGCCGCTTCGCTGGCCAGATCGCGCACTTCCAGCGGTTCGTGCAGGCGCTCGCGGGCCCACTGCATCACGCGCGACAGGTCGCTGCGCGGCGTCGGGCTGACCGGTGTCGGAATGAATTGCGCCTGACCGCCGGTGCGCTGCGGCGACATCACCAGCCGTCTCGCCACCGAGTTGGCGATCTGGGTGCCGAAGTCCCGCGCCACCAGATGCAGGCAGGCGTCGATTCCGGCCGCGCTGCCGGCCGAAGTAATCAATTGGCCGGAATCGACGTAAAGCACGTCCGGGTCGACATCGATGGCCGGGAAGCGCTCGGCCAGCTCCGAGGTGTAGCGCCAGTGAGTGGTGGCGCCGTGCCCGTCGAGCAGGCCGCTGGCCGCCAGCACAAACACGCCCGAGCAGATCGACAGCAACCGGGCACCGCGCGAATGGGCTGCACGCAATGCTTCCAGCAAGGCTTCCGGCACCGGCGCACTACGGTCGCGCCAGCCGGGAATGATGATGGTGCGCGCATCCGCCAACAGCTCAAGACCGCCATCGGCCAGCACCTGAATTCCGCCCATGGCGCGCATCGGGCCTTGATCGACCGCCGCAATGCAGTGCTTGTACCACGGAAAATCGAACTCCGGCCGGGCCAGGCCGAAGATCTCCACGGCAATGCCGAACTCGAATGTGCAGAGGCCGTCGTAGGCCAGAATCGCGACCAATCCAGGTGAATCATGCATTTGGCGGAAAATTCCCGGTGAGTGTCTTGTGCGCCACTGTAGCGGCAAGCAGCGGCTCGATAAAGTCTGTTCACCCCACAGACAAAGGAGTGATTCAACATGCCCAGCCTGGTTCGTGAAATTCCTGCCGCCCCTTCGGCCATTGCCCTGATGCATTTCAGTAACCGTCTGACCTTCGAAACCGATTGTTCCGACGTCTTCAGCAGTCAGGAAGCCGGCGAAGTCGATTTTGTACTGGTGGACGTGCGTGGGCCGCTGGCCTTCGAGCGTGGGCATGTCCCCGGGGCGATCAATATTCCGGGGCGTTTGCTGACGGCGGAGGGGTTGGTGGACTACTCGAAAAACACACTGTTCGTGGTTTATTGCGCCGGCCCTCATTGCAATGGCGCCAACAAGGCCGCGGTGAAGCTGGCGGCGCTGGGTTATCCGGTCAAGGAAATGATCGGCGGGGTGACGGGCTGGCTGGATGAAGGCTTTCAGTTGAGTGTTGCGACACCGCGCGTCGCCACCGCGCCGATCGCTTGCGATTGTTGATAGCCAGAGAGTTGCCGCTTCGGCGGCACCTTTTGTCGGCTTTGTCCTACAACCCTTGCACCGCTCTGGCGCACACTTTTCCCACGTGATGGCACTCGCCGATTTTCTGTAAGTATTTGTCGCTTAAACACAATTTGCCCCGTGCGCGCCGCCATAGACTGCCGGCCACTTCGGTTTCTTTGCGCTACACAGCCCAAGGCCGAACCTGACAATCGAAAGCTGCCAATAAAAGCCTCCGCACACGGGAGTAATAAATGAAAAAGCTGGTTATGTTCGGTGCCCTGGCACTGTCGATGTTGTCCCTGACCGCCGTGGCCGAAGACGCCAAACCGATCCGTATCGGTATCGAAGCCGGTTACCCGCCATTCTCGATGAAAACCCCTGACGGCAAACTGGCCGGTTTCGACGTGGACATCGGCGATGCGCTGTGTGAGCAGATGAAAGTCAAATGCACCTGGGTCGAGCAAGAGTTCGACGGCCTGATCCCGGCGCTGAAAGTGAAGAAGATCGACGCGATCCTTTCCTCGATGACCATCACTGACGACCGCAAGAAAAACGTCGATTTCACCATCAAGTACTACCACACCCCGGCGCGCTTCGTGATGAAGGCAGGCTCCGGCGTGAAAGACCCGCTGACCGAGCTCAAAGGCAAGAAAGTCGGCGTGCTGCGCGCCAGTACCCACGACCGTTACGCCACCGAAGTGCTGGTGCCGGCAGGCATCGAGCTGGTGCGTTACGGCTCGCAGCAGGAAGCCAACCTGGACATGGTGTCCGGTCGTATCGACGCGATGCTGGCCGACTCGGTCAACCTGAGCGACGGCTTCCTGAAAACCGACGCCGGCAAAGGCTTCGAATTCGTCGGCCCAACTTACGAAGACGCCAAGTACTTCGGCGGCGGCGCCGGTATCGCAGTGCGTAAAGGCGATACCGAGCTGGCGGAGAAATTCAACACCGCCATCAACGAAATCCGCGCCAACGGCAAGTACAAGCAAGTGCAGGACAAGTACTTCGACTTTGACGTGTACGGCCATTAATACGCCGTAGAAAAAAGTGGCCCCGTTGACGCGGTGGCCACTTTTTTTTCGCCCGTGTTTTATCCTGTCAGCACATTTTCAATGCAGTCATTGCCTCGGCAGCGACCACAGAATTTCCGGAGTTCCCCATGCAACGCATCGACCATCTTCTGCCCTGGAGCCACCTGGGCAGCGAACGTTCCCTGAGCGTGTTCCGTTACGGCGCCGGCCCGCGCAAGGTCTACATTCAGGCCAGCCTGCACGCCGATGAACTGCCGGGCATGCGTACCGCGTGGGAGCTGAAAAAACGCCTGGCCGAGCTGGAAAGCAACGGTCAGTTGCAAGGCGTGATCGAACTGGTGCCGGTGGCCAACCCGATCGGCCTCGATCAGCACCTGCAAGGCAGCCACATGGGGCGCTTCGAGCTGGGCAGCGGCAAGAATTTCAATCGCTCCTTCGTCGAGCTCAGTGCGCCGGTGGCCGAGCGCATCGGGAGTCAGTTGGGCGGTGATGCCCAAGCCAACATCGCGCTGATCCGCCAGACCATGGGCCAGGTGCTCGATGAGTTGCCGGCCCCGGCCTCGCAACTGGAAGCGCTGCACCGACTGTTGTTGCGCCACGCCTGTGAGGCCGACATCACCCTCGATCTGCATTGCGATTTCGACGCCGCGATTCATATTTACGCACTGCCGCAGCACTGGCCGCAGTGGCGATCCCTCGCCGCACGCCTGAAGGCTGGCGTGGCGCTGTTGTGTGAAGATTCCGGTGGCAGTTCGTTCGATGAATCCTGCTCCTCGCCGTGGTTGCGCCTGGCGCGGATGTTCCCGGAGGCTGCGATTCCACCGGCCAACCTCGCTACCACACTGGAACTGGGCAGCATGGGCGACACCCGCGTCGATCAGGCTCAGGCCAATTGCGAGGCGATTCTGGGCTTTTTGGCCGAGCAGGGCTTCATCAGCGGTGAATGGCCGAAAGCACCGGAGGAATGCTGCGAAGGCATGCCGTTCGAAGGCACCGAATACCTGTTCGCCCCGCACCATGGCGTGGTGAGTTTCCTGCGCGATGCCGGTGAGTGGGTCGAGCGCGGCGATGCGCTGTTCGAAGTGGTCGATCCGCTGAACGACCACGTGACCACCGTGCGCGCCGGCACCAGCGGCGTGTTGTTCGCCATCGATCGCGGACGCTACACCCAGCCGGGCATCTGGCAGGCGAAGGTGGCGGGGCGCGAGCCGATCCGGGCGGGCAAGCTGATCAACGACTGACACCCCATCCTCCGGATCACAGTGTTAGGCTCTGCCCCGAACCCTGCACTGTGTGAAGGAAGGCTTATGTTGAAGGTGTTTGCGCTGTTGACGCTGCTCGCGTCCACTGCCGTTCAGGCTCAGACCTCGCTGCAAAACGATCTGCCACTCAACTACCTGGCCCAGGTGCACCCGGACGCCGAACAGCGTCCGCTGGTGATTTTCCTGCATGGCTATGGCAGCAACGAAGCAGACTTGATCGGTATGAAGTTTCAGCTGCCCAAGCAATACAACTACCTGTCGGTGCAGGCGCCGATGGCGTTGGGGGAAGGGCGTTTCCAGTGGTTTCGCAAGAAAGGCGAAGGTGCTTACAACGGCGAGACTGATGATCTGAAGGCCAGCAGCCAGAAACTGCGGGCCTTTATCGCCGCTGCGGCGCAGAAGTATCACGCGCAACCGGACAAGGTGTACCTGATCGGTTTCAGCCAGGGCGCGATGATGACCTACGAGGTCGGGCTGCGGCAGCCGGCGGCGGTGGGTGGCATTGCGGCGTTGAGCGGGCGGGTGTTGCCGGTGCTCAAGGGTGAGCTGAAGTCAACGCAACAACATCCGCCGCTTGAAATCTTCATCGGCCATGGCACGGCGGATGACCGGGTCCCCTACAGTGGCGCCACCGCGGCCAAAGAGCTGCTCGAGAAGCTGGATTACAAACCAGCGTTCCATGCCTATCCCGGCGTCGGCCACAGCATCAGCGCGGCCGAGCTTCGGGATTTGAACGACTGGTTGCAGCAACTCAATCCCTGAAAATCACTTTTCCTTGAGGATGGTTTTCACCAATGCCTCGTGACCGCTCTTGTCGCTGGCCCGGGAAATCACCTGGACCAGCGCCATGCGCGTGCCGGAACCGGCCAGCAACGTGGTGTTGAGGGTCTGGCCGCCGCCCTGGGTGGCGGTGCTGTCGACCTGACGCAGGCCCAGGCCATTGCCTTTCTGGGTCAGGCTCTTTTCGCTGAGCTTGTTGAAGTCTGGCAGTGCCTTGCGCTGGGCGTCGATGAAATCGGAGACGGTGCCGTCGAGGAACGCACTGTCGTTGTCCTTGACGTTGTTGCCTTCGGGAATCTGGTTTTCGGCGACGATGACCACAGTCTTGGTGGCATCGTTGCTGTACATGGTGCCCTTGGCACCGGTCGGGCCGGCCGGCAGCGGGTCGCCGACAAAGCCCTTGGGCAGGACAAAACTGAATTTGCCATCGAGCATCGAGACTTTCTCGGTGACAACCTTTTCTTTGGCCTTGGCTGCCTGAGCATTGATGGCGCCGAAACCGGCCACCGCCGCCAACAACAGGACGACGGCTTTCTTGCTAAGCAATGACATTCGAATCTCCGAGGGATGGTGGCGCTTGGGCGGCGATCATCCCACGGAGCACACCCGGCACTCCAGAGCGGTTTGTCCGGGCGGGTTCAGTTCGGCGACGGTGCCGGCGCGGGTTTGGCCAGCAACTGCCGGGTGACGCCCAGCATCGCCACTGAAACGGCCACAGCCACCACGAAACCGCCGAAACCCAGACTTGGGACTGTCAGTGCCAGCACCAGACAAAACGCCGAAAACGAATACATCCCCGTCGCCGTCGCCCGCAACAACGCGGCGGTGAACGCCGGGCCACGGGTCTGCTGGGAAAACACCGCCATCACGCTGCCGAGCACCGGGAACACCGCGAGCAATCCGCTCCAGCGCTCGCCGACAGTGCTGGCCAGCATGGTCACCACCAGCGTCAACGCGGCCCCGGCGATCATCCGCCAGACCAGTTTGTCCGACTTCGGCGCCGGGCCGCTGACCACCGGTTGCACCTTGGGAAACAGGTATGGCGCGGCAAGAAGGGCAGTTGCAGCGGCGGCAATCGAGAAAGGCAACGAGGCCGGAATCAGCGACAGAATCAGCGCCAGCACGGCCCAGACCGATAAGGAAACCACCAGCGCCAACGGCCAGTTCGCCCGCTGCGCCACCTGCGCATAAGTGATGCAAAACGCGATCATCGCAAACATGGCCGACAGCGCCGCCACCGCCGATTGCGCGGCAAACGCCGGGCCCTGCTCAATGGCGAGGAAAAACAGAATCGGCCCGACCACCACCGGCAACCCCGACAGCCACCCGGCGACACTCGGGCCCCAACGCTTGCCCGCGAGGGAAATCAGCAGCAGGAAACCGGGAATCAGCAGCAGTTTGAGGATCAGCACGCAGGTGTCTCCGTCAGGTCAATGAGGGCCACGTTAGCATCGTCATGAACGGATTGCTGCATATGTATGCAAAACATGTATACAAAATGACCAGCGCGATAGCGGACTATGCTCTGAGTATCAGGGGTTACCGGAGTCGATGCCGCGATGAGCAGTACACCGAAGGTGTTGCGTGGATGCTGCGGGATCGGCTTGTGGGCCTTGTTGCTGACACCCACCTGGGCCAGTTGGCAGGACGCAGTGCCCGGCGCACAGATCATCGGCACTGGCGATTTCAGTGTGTTCGGTTTCGATGTCTACAACGCCCGACTGTGGAGCGCGGCGCGACCGCTGGCCGAGGGTCAGCCCTTTGCGCTGGAATTGATCTACCGACGCAATGTCTCCCGCGATGATCTGGTGAAGGCCAGCGTCGATGAGATCAAACGCTTGGCCGGTTCCTCGATCAGTCCAGGCCAACTTGCGCTGTGGCAGGCACAGATGCAGCAATCCTTCGTCGACGTCCAGGCCGGCACGCGGATTACCGGGGTGTACTTGCCGGGGCAGGGCGCGCGGTTCTTTGTCGGCCAGCAGTTGCAGCATGAAATCGATGATCCGCAGTTTGCCCGGGCGTTTTTCGACATCTGGCTCGACCCGCGCACGCGCAGTCCCGAGCTGCGCCAGCAATTGCTGGGTAACGCCAAACCCTGAGCGCAGCACATCTGTGCTTGGGCGCGCTGACTGAAACGTCTAAGCTGCGTCTTTCGTCTTGTTTCTGGATGTGTGCGTGAAATTCAGCTTGCCCAAAATCGCCACGGCGCCGTTCTGCCCGCCGGAAGTGGCCGGCAGTGTCCCGGTCGATCCCAATGCCTCGTTCTTCAAACGCGTGCTGCGCTTTGCCGGCCCCGGTTTGCTGGTGTCGATCGGCTACATGGATCCGGGCAACTGGGCCACCGCCATCGAGGCCGGTTCGCGTTTCGGTTACAGCCTGTTGTTCGTGGTGTTGCTGGCGAGTCTGGCGGGCATGGTCGTGCAATGCCTGTGCTCGCGGTTGGGCATCGCCACCGGGCGCGATCTGGCGCAGCTGTCCCGCGAGCGCTACAGCACTCCGACGGCGCGGCTGCAATGGGTGCTGGCGGAAATCTCGATCATCGCGACCGACCTCGCAGAAGTACTCGGCTGCGCGCTGGCGTTTCACTTGCTGCTGGGGTGTTCGCTGACATTCGGCATCGCCCTGACGGCGTTCGATACGTTGCTGGTATTGGCCCTGCAAAACCGTGGCTTCCGCCGACTGGAAGCGATCATGCTGGTGCTGGTGGGTACCATCGGCGCGTGTTTTTTCGTTGAATTGCTGTTGATCAAACCGTACTGGCCAGACGTCGCCCAGGGCTTCAAACCGTCGCTGTCAGCGATTGGCGATGCCGCGCCGTTGTACCTGGCCATCGGCATCCTCGGCGCCACCGTCATGCCGCACAACCTGTACCTGCACACGTCGATCGTGCAGACACGGCTGATCGGCAAGGATCTGGCCAGCAAGCAGGACGCGGTGAAACTGGCGCGCATCGACACCATCGGCTCGTTGGCGCTGGCATTGCTGGTCAACGCGGCGATCCTGATTCTCGCGGCGGCGGCCTTTCATCAGTCCGGACACACCGACGTGGTCGACATCCAGGACGCCTATCACTTGCTCGACCCCCTGGTGGGCGGCGCGCTGGCCAGTGTGTTGTTTGGCGTGGCGCTGCTGGCCTCGGGGCAGAGTTCGACCTTCACCGGCACCATCGCCGGGCAGGTGATCATGGAAGGCTATCTGAACCTGCGGATCCCTTGCTGGCAGCGGCGCCTGATTACCCGTGGGCTGGCGCTGATTCCGGCGTTCATCGGCGTGTGGCTGATGGGCGACGGCGCGGTGGGCAAATTACTGGTGTTGAGCCAGGTGGTGTTGAGCCTGCAATTGCCGTTTGCACTGTATCCGCTGATTCGCATGACCAACGACAAACAATTGATGGGGCCGTTTGTGAACCGGTTGCCGACCAAGGTTCTCGCGTGGGGATTGTTTGTGGTGATCAGCGGGGCGAATGCCTGGCTGATTCTGCAGCTGGCGGCCTAACGGCCAAACGCTTCCACCACAAAATCAATGAACACCCGGGTCTTGGCCGGCAGCAAAGTGCGGCTGGGGTAGTACAGCGAAATCGCGCCGGCATCGCATTGCCAGTCGGGCAACAGTCGCACCAGTTCACCGCGTTCGATCTGCGCACTGACATCGGGCAGCACCAGCATCGTCACGCCCAGACCCAACAACGCCGCGGTGCGCATGGCCATCGGGTCATTCAGCACGATGTTCGGGTTGAGCAGGGCGCTGGCCTGTTCGCCGGCTTCGTTGTGCATCTGCCATTGGCGCAGGCGCCCGGTGCGCAGGCCGCGCATGACGATGCCGTGGTGATCGGCGAGATCAGTCGGATGTCGCGGCAGTGTGCGGCCGGCCAGATACGTCGGCGACGCCACCGCCAGCACTTCGGCGGACGACAATGGCCGGGCGACCACGCCGGGCGTCAGTTCGAAGCCGCCACCAATCGCCACGTCGTAGCCCTCGGCGATCAGATCCACCTGACGATTCTCGAAGTGCCATTCCGGGCGAATCAGCGGATAGCGCGCCAGAAACTCCGGCAGCAGCGGCAGCATGTGATCGATGCCGAACGTCGGCGGCAGGCTGATCTTGAGCACGCCCGCCGGCTCGCCGCGCTCGGTCGCCACCGTCGCAATCGCTGCCTGCAAGGCGTCGAGGTTGCCGCCGATGCTCGCCAGAAAACCTTCACCTGCCTCGGTCAACGACAGCTTGCGGGTCGAGCGCTGAAACAGCCGCACGCCGAGGTTGCGTTCAAGAATCGCCACGTTGCGACTGACCGCCGCCGGGGTTAGCGCCAGCAACCGTGCGGCGGCGGAGAAGCTGCCGGTCTCGGCGCTGCGGACGAAAGATTCCAGATTGGCAAGGGTTTCCATAGGTTCGACCTGATAGCGATGCTTGAAGATCATTCAAGACATTACCGGCTAATCAAGTGGGAATGGCAAGCGCAAGATTCGTTTCGAGTCTTACCCCCACTTTGAGGAGAACACCATGAGCACTATCGGAATCATCGGCGCTGGCGCCATCGGTACAGCGTTTGCCAAAGCCTTGTCGCGTCAGGGCATCCCGTTGGTCATCGCCAACAGTCGCGGGCCGGAGACCCTGGCCGAGCTGGTCGCGGAACTCGGCCCGACTGCCCGTGCCGTTAGCCGTGAAGAAGCAGCGGCTCAGGACATCGTGCTGGTCGCGGTGAACTGGTCGAAACTGCCGACCGCACTGGCCGGGCTCCCGGACTTCGGTGGACGGATCGTTATCGACGCCAACAATTCGATTGAAGCGCCATCGTTCAAACCGGTGGATTTGCAGGGGCGGCCGTCCAGCGAAGTGTTCGCCGAATGGGTGCCGGGCGCGCGGGTGGTCAAGGCGTTCAACCACTTGCTGGCGCGTTTGCTGGAAGCGGATCCGGCGTCGGAGGGGGGCAAGCGTGTGCTGTTCCTGTCCGGCGATGATGCGCAGGCCAAGGCTGAAGTGGCAGCGCTGATCGATCAGCTCGGCTTCTTCGGTATCGATCTGGGCGAGTTGAGCGTGGGTGCGCGACTGGTGCAGTTCCCGGGCGGGCCGTTGCCGGTGCTGAATCTGGTGAAATTTGGCTGACGACCGAGCAAAAAAATACCCGGTGCGACGTGAGTCGTACCGGGTTTGTTGCCAACGGGCAGTGGATGTCGTGGATCCGCCGCCCGCTGTTGAACCTCTTTTGCGCTTACGCGCGTTCCAGCGCCAGGGCCACGCCTTGACCGCCGCCGATGCACAGGGTCGCCAGACCCTTTTTCGCATCACGCTTGATCATTTCGTGCAGCAGGGTCACCAGTACGCGGCAGCCCGATGCACCGATCGGGTGACCGAGGGCGATGGCGCCGCCGTTGACGTTGACCTTGTCCAGATCCCATTGCAGATCCTTGGCCACCGCCAGCGATTGTGCGGCGAAAGCTTCGTTGGCTTCGATCAGGTCCAGTTGGCCGATGCTCCAGCCAGCCTTGTCCAGGCAGCGGCGAGTGGCGGAAACCGGGCCTATGCCCATGATTGCCGGGTCGACACCGGCGTTGGCGTACGCGGCGATCTTCGCCAGTACCGGCAGGCCCAGGGCCTTGGCTTTTTCGGCGCTCATCAGGATCACGGCAGCTGCGCCGTCGTTCAGCGACGAAGCGTTGCCAGCGGTGACGCTGCCGTCTTTCTTGAAGGCCGGACGCAGTTTGGCCAGGGATTCGGCGGTGGTGTCGCCGCGTGGCTGCTCGTCGACCTTGAACGCCACCGGATCGCCTTTGCGCTGCGGGATCAGGATCGGGGTGATCTCATCGACAAAACGACCGGCCTCGATGGCAGCGGCGGCTTTCTGTTGCGACGCGGCAGCAAAGGCGTCCTGCTGCTCGCGGCTGATCTCGTACTTCTCGACCAGGTTCTCGGCGGTGATGCCCATGTGGTAGTCGTTGAACGCATCCCACAGGCCATCGCTGATCATGGTGTCGACGATCTGTGCGTGACCCATGCGCAGACCGGTGCGTGCGCCCGGCATGACGTAGTTGGCCAGGCTCATGTTTTCCTGGCCGCCGGCGATGATCACGTCTGCGTCGCCGCAACGGATCGCCTGGGCACCGAGGTGCAGGGCCTTGAGGCCCGAGCCGCAAACCTTGTTCAGGGTCATGGCCGGTACGGCGTGAGGCAGGCCGGCCTTGATCGCCGACTGGCGCGCCGGGTTCTGGCCGGCGCCGGCGGTCAGCACCTGGCCCATGATCACTTCATCGACCTGGGCACCGTCCAGGCCGGTCTGCTCAAGCAACTGGCGGATGACCGCTGCGCCCAGATCCACGGCGGAGACGGTGGCCAGCGAACCCTGGAAACTGCCGATCGCGGTACGCGTGGCGGCAACAATGACGACGTCTTGCATTTTCGAATTCCTCACTCGGCAGCGAACTGCATTTCCGGTACGTGATCCGGGACGATCAGTTTACCAGCGGTTTTGGCGACGATTTCCTCGACGCTGACGCCAGGTGCGCGTTCCTTGAGGACAAAAGCGCCATTTTCGATTTCCAGGTAGGCGAGGTCGGTCAGGACGCGCTTGATGCAACCGGCGCCGGTCAGCGGCAGGCTGCACTGGCTCAGCAACTTGGACTCACCATCCTTGGACGCGTGGGTCATGATGACGATGATGTTGTCGGCGCCGGCCACCAGGTCCATCGCGCCGCCCATGCCCTTGACCAGTTTGCCGGGGATCATCCACGAGGCGATGTTGCCTTGTACGTCCACTTCGAACGCGCCGAGCACGGTCAGGTCGACGTGGCCGCCGCGGATCATCGCGAAGGATTCGGCAGAGCTGAAGATCGAAGCGCCGATCCGCGCGGTCACGGTCTGCTTGCCGGCGTTGATCATGTCGGCATCGATGGTTTCTTCTGTCGGGAAAGGACCCATGCCGAGCAGGCCGTTTTCCGATTGCAGCATGACTTCCATGCCTTCGGGGATGTAGTTGGCGACCAGGGTCGGGATGCCGATGCCGAGGTTCACGTAGTAGCCGTCCTGCATTTCGCGGGCGACGCGTTGAGCCATTTGTTCGCGGGTAAGTGCCATGTTCTTGTTCTCCGTCAGCCTGGATTATTTGCGGATGGTGCGTTGTTCGATGCGTTTTTCGAACGTGCCGCAAATGACCCGGTCGACGTAGATGCCGGGCGTGTGGATGTGTGCCGGATCCAGCTCGCCGGGTTCGACGATTTCTTCGACTTCGACCACGGTGATCTTGCCGGCGGTGGCGGCCAGCGGGTTGAAGTTCTGGGCGGTGTGGCGGTAGATGACGTTGCCGAAGTGGTCGGCCTTCCAGCCTTTGACGATGGCGAAGTCACCGGTGATGGACTCTTCCATCAGGTACTTGCGACCGTGGAATTCACGCACTTCCTTGCCTTCGGCGACCGGGGTGCCGACGCCGGTCGCGGTGAAAAAGGCCGGGATGCCAGCACCGCCTGCGCGCATTTTTTCGGCGAGGGTGCCTTGCGGGGTCAGGACGACTTTGATGTCGCCTTTGAGCAGTTGCTCTTCGAACAGTTTGTTTTCGCCGACGTAGGAGGCGATCACCTTGCTGATCTGGCGGTCGGTCAGCAGCACGCCGAGGCCGAAGCCATCGACGCCGCAGTTGTTGGAGACGACGGTGAGGTCGCGGGTGCCCTTGCGCTTGATCTCGGCGATCAGGTTTTCCGGAATGCCGCACAGGCCGAAGCCGCCGGCGATCACGGTCATGCCGTCTTCAAGACCTGCCATGGCTTCCTCGTAGGAATACACGCGCTTGTCGAAACCTGCCATATGCACCTCTTTTATTGTTTGTCGGGCGGCTGGCTAGCCGAATGACTGGAGTGTCGCGCTGAAGGATATATTTGTTAAGTTGATTTTTAAGGTTGATTGATTGATAAAGTTCATTAAATGCCCGCCATGGCTGTCGGGCGGATATTCAGCTTAGCCCTTCAAGTGACACGAGCATGACCATCAAGCAGATCCGCGCCTTTCTCGCCGTAGCCCAGAGCCTGAGCTTTGCCGTCGCCTGCGAGCGCCTGCACCTGTCGCAATCGGCGTTGAGCCTGACCATCAAGGCGCTGGAGGAAGGGCTGGGCGGGCGCCTGTTCAGCCGCAACACGCGCAACGTGGCGCTGACCCCGGAGGGCGAATCGCTGCTGCCGCTGGCCCGGCGCCTGATCGCCGACTGGGACAACGCCGAAGACGAAATGCGCCAGCGCTTCAGTCTGCAACGCGGGCGGGTGACGCTGGCGGCGATGCCGTCCTTTGCCGGCAACCGGCTGCCGCCGATCCTCAAGACCTTCCGCGCGCGTTATCCGAACGTCAACGTCACGGTCAACGACGTGATCAACGAGCAAGTGCTGGAAATGGTCCGCGATCGTCAGGTTGAACTCGGCGTGGCGTTCGAGCCGATGCAGAACACCTCGCTGACCTTCACGCCGCTTTACCGGGATCGCTTCGTCGCTGTGGTGCCGCAGGATTCGCCGCTGGCCGACCGTAGCGACATTGATTGGCAGACTTTGCTGCAGGAACCGTTCATCACCCTGCAACGACCGTCCACGGTGCGGGTGATGCTGGAGGAACACTTGCAGGGCCGAGGAATGAAACTGCCGGTGGAATTTGAAAGCCATCAACTGGCGACCGTCGGGCGGATGGTGGCGAGCGGGCTGGGCGTCAGTGCGGTGCCGGCCTTATGTGCCGGACAGATGCGCGAACTGGGGGCGCGATGTCTGACATTGCATGAGCCGGTGGTGGAGCGGGCGATTGGCGTGCTGACCGATCCGGGGAATGAACTGTCGGCGGCGGCGCAGGCGCTTTTTGACATTCTCAAGGCTGAGCACTGACCTTGGGCGGTCGCTAAGTCAGGCGTTCTGTGAGCAGCGGCAGCAGCTGTTCGCACGACGCTTCAATTTTCAAATCCAGCAACTCATCCGCCCGTGTCTTCCCCAGATTGATCGCAATCAGCGGCTTGCCCCGATCCGCAATTACCCGGCACAGGCGAAACGCCGAATACGCCATCAGCGACGAACCCACCACCAGCATCCCGGCGGCATTTTCCGCCAGTGCCATGGCCCGCGCTGCCGTCGGCTGCGCTACGTTTTCTCCAAAAAACACCACGTCCGGTTTCATCCGTTCGCCTGCGCAATGCGGGCAATGCGGCACTTGGAAGCGTGCCTCGAAAGCCGGATCGAGCTGAGTGTCGCCGTCCGGTGCCTGTACGGCATCGACGCCGGCCAGATAGGGGTTCTGCGTTTCCATCAAGTGCTGAATCGAGTCCCGCTCGCTGCGCTGGCCGCAATCCAGGCACAGCACCCGGTGCAGGCTGCCGTGCAGTTCAATGACATCGTGACTGCCGGCCTGATCGTGCAGGGTGTCGACATTCTGGGTAATCAGGCCGCCGATCCGCCCGTGTCTTTGCAGACTGGCCAGCGCTTCATGGGCGGCGTTCGGCCGTGCCTGACGCACCCGTGGCCAGCCAAGCATGGCCCGCGCCCAATAGCGGCGGCGCGATTCCGGGGCGGCGAGGAATTCCTGGTACATCATCGGCTGCCGGCCACGGCGAACACCGTCGGTGTCGCGGTAGTCCGGGATGCCTGACGGCGTGCTGATGCCGGCGCCGGTCAGCACAATGAAGTCGCCGTCGGCCATGACCTGTTGCAGAAAGTCGAGCGGGTCCGGGAGGGGACGGTCGAGCATGATCAGCACTCCGCAGGCTGTAAGTGCCTTGCAGGTTAGCACTGACGGACGCCTCTTTTCAGAGGCGTCCGCTGCCCGACGGTTACTTGCGTGCCTCCAGAATCAGGTTGAACGGCGTCTGCGTCGCCCGCCGGAAGTGTTTGAAGCCCGCTTCCGTGAATACCTTGCGCAAGCGCGACTCGCCGGCCTGCGCACCGAGGCCGAGCCCCACTTCCTGGGACAGCGAATTTGGCGTGCAGATGAATGTCGACGCGGCATAGAACAAGCGCCCGACCGGTGTGATGTTTTCGTCCAGGGTGTCGTTGGCGAACGGCTCGACCAGCAGCACCGTGCCGTCGTCTTTCAGGGATTCAAAGGCATGTTTCGCCGCGCCGACCGGGTCGCCCATGTCGTGCAGGCAATCGAAATAGCAGATCAGGTCATAGTCATCGCCCGGATAGCTTTTCGCCGTGCCCTGGAAGAACCGCGCGCGATTGCTGACGCCGCCTTCTTCGGCCCGCTGGGTGGCGACGGTGATCGAAGGCGCGTGATAGTCGAAGCCGACGAACCGCGAGTTGGGATACGCCTGGGCCATGATTACCGTGGAAGCGCCGTGGCCGCAGCCGATGTCGGCAACCTTGGCGCCTTCTTCGAGTTTGGCCACCACACCGTCCAGCGCCGGCAGCCATTCGGCGATCAGATGCCCCTTGTAGCCCGGGCGGAAGAACCGCTCGGTGCCGGTGAACATGCACGGATGGTGATCGCCCCAGGGCAGGGCACCGTTGCCGCGCATGGCTTTGACCAGTTTGTCCTTGTCATGGAAAAACGACGCCACCACGCCGAGGCCACCGGCCACGTACACCGGCGAATCCTCCTTGGCCAGGGCCAGCGCCTGTTCTTCCGGCAGACGGAATTTGCCGTCGTGGTGTTCCATGTAGCCGGACGCCGCGTGGGCACTCAGCCATTCACGCACCAGTCGCGGGTTGCAGGTGGTTTTTGCTGCGAGGGATTCGGGGCTGATCGGCTGGCTGTCGGCCATTGCCCGATACAGGCCAAGTTCTTCGCCGACAATGACATTGGCCAGCATCGCTGCGCCGCCCATGTCGTTGACCAGTTTGCCCATGAATTCGTTGAGTCTGGCCTCGTCCATTTCATGTGCTCCTTTGACAGGATCACAGTCCGGTGGCGTTGGGGGTCGAGGCATTCACCACCGGGCGGTGGTCGTGGAAACGGGCAGGGCGTTACGACAGTCCTGCGTCCCCCTCGACTGGGTAGGATTGAGTCTAGTCGCACGAGGCCGAAATACTTCATCCGGCGCTGTCTTTGGAAGCCTTATTTACTTACGTCACACTTGAAATGTCCTTCGGTGACTTGATAACGCTCGTTGCAGGGGGCGGACACGCACATGAAGGAAAATGAGCCGGTCATTGTCCCTTCGGATGCACAGTATTGAAGCGTCAGCGTACCTTCTCGGGATAGCGCGATGGACGGTGGGGTGCAGAAAGTCGCCATGGCCTTGTTCTCGGCATTGCTGATGTGTAACGGATAGGTGATTTCAAAGCTCACATCCGACGAACAGGCGGGCACATAGAATTTCAATTCGCGATGATCCGCCGGATTGCCAGTCGGCGCGACATGAGTGGCCTTGATCTCCCAGCGCGGTCCTTTGGACAGGGTGAAGTTGTCGGCAGTGAAGTCGGGTTGGTCGTTGATCCTGGCGGTCAACGTGCCTGATGTCTGTCCCGCGAACGTACCCATGGCGTGGCTCCCGGTATCGGATGAAGGTTTGCGCTATTGGCGAAACCCAGTTTAAGGAGCGGTGTTGCCGGGCGATACTGTCAAAGTTGACAGGTATAAGAATCAGGTTTTTATTCCGTTTTTGCAGAATGACGCTGTGTATCCCAGTGTGTATGACCCCGTCACCGATACAATCCCGACGATGTTTGCGACGTTGCCAACACAACCGTGATACAGCGCCGGGTTCAACTGGTCTCCCGAATCGCCATCTCCGGTGATTGCTCAGCAGAGGCCAGGACCATGCAGACTCCCCACCCCACCTTGCAGGCCAGCGTCGGGCTCGGCCTGCGTCGCGGCCTGATGAAAGACCTGCAAGCCGCCCGCACCGGCGATTTCGACTTTCTGGAAGTCGCCCCGGAAAACTGGATCGGCGTCGGCGGTGCCCATGGCGCCGCGCTGCGCGAGTTGGCCGAGCGTTATCCATTGTCCTGTCACGGACTGTCGTTGTCGCTCGGTGGCCCGGCGCCGCTGGACGTCGGTTTTCTCCGGGAAGTGCGGACCTTTCTCGATCATCACCAAGTGCCGCTGTACAGCGAACACCTGAGTTATTGCAGCGACGACGGTCACCTCTACGACCTGTTGCCGCTGCCGTTCACCGAAGAGGCGGTGCACCACGTCGCGGCACGGATCCGCCAGGCCCAGGACATTCTCTGTCGGCGCCTGGCGGTGGAAAACGTTTCCTACTACGCCGCACCCCGGCAGGACATGGACGAAGTGACCTTCACCAACGCCGTGCTGCGCGAGGCCGATTGCGACCTGCTGCTGGATGTGAACAACGTCTACGTCAACTCGATCAACCACGGTTTCGATCCGCAGACATTTCTGGCCGCCATCGAGCCGGGCCGGGTGGTCGGCATGCATGTGGCGGGGCACTTTGATGAGTCCGACACGCTGAAAATCGATACCCACGGCGCCTCGGTCAAACCGGTGGTCTGGGCGTTGCTGGCCGACGCTTATGCCCGATTCGGCGCGCAGCCGACCTTGCTGGAGCGGGATTTCAATTTTCCGGCGTTTTCTGAACTGGTGGCCGAGTTGCAAACCATCCGCCGCCTGCAAACCGAAGGAGCCTCGCGTGGATAATCTTCTGCTGCAACAACAGGCCCTGACCCGCTATTTGCGCGATCCAGAGCATGAAGCGCCACCCGCCGACATGAACGCGGCACGGGTCAATGTCTATCGCGACCTGGTGTTCAACAACGTCTCGCAACTGCTGGGCAGCACATTTCCGGTGCTGATCCGGATCATCGGCCAGGAACGCTGGCGCACATTGATTCGTGGCTTCCTGCGGGACTACCGCGCGCAGACGCCGAAATTCGGTGAGATCGCCGAGGAGTTTGTCGGTTACCTCGCCTCGGAACCTGCCGTGTTGAGCGAAGGCGACTGGCCGGCGTTTCTGGTGGAGCTGGCGCATTACGAGTGGGTGGAAATGGTGTTGCAGCAGTCCGACGCAGAACCTTTGCCCGCGAGTGATCCGGTGCGATTGCTGGAGCGGCCGTTGCAGGTTTCGGCACTGGCCTGGCCATTGGCGTACACCTGGCCGGTGCAGATGCTCGGGCCGGACCATCAACCGGTCACGCCACCGGCCCAGCCGACGCTTTTGCTGGTACGGCGCACGACGGACTGGAGTGTGAAGTTTTCCGAGTTGAGCCCGCTGGCGTGGCGGTTGTTGCAGCGGATCGAGGAATTCCCGTTGCTGAGCGGTCGTGAGCAACTGCAAGGCTTGGGATTGGAGACGGGGTTGCCGGCAACGGTGTCATTCATGGACAGCGGTCTGGCGTTGTTGCAGCAACTGCATGAGGACGGAGTGATCGGCATCAACTGATCTCACCGACAACAAAAAGCCCTGTGAGAGCATTGGCTCCCACAGGGCTTTTTGTTGGTTCAGGCCTGTAGCGGCAGTTTCAGCTCCGCACACAATCCGCCACCGTCGCGATTGCTCAGCGTCAGCGAACCACCCAGCGCCATCGCCAGTTGCTGGGCAATCGCCAGCCCCAGCCCGGTGCCGCCGGTGCTTCGGTTGCGCGAGTTTTCCACGCGGTAGAACGGCTCCATCACCTGGGCCAGTTCTTCTTCGGCGATGCCCGGGCCGCGATCCATGACCTTGATCGACAGGCCGGCCTTGTCGCGCTGAATCAGCAACTCGGCTGCGCCGGCGAACTTCAGCGCGTTGTCGGTCAGGTTGACCAGAACCCGGCGCAACGCGTGGGGGCGGGTGTCGATGACCGCCTCGCTTTTACCGCTCAATTGCACTTCCTTGCCCATGTCCTGATAGTCGAACACCAGGCTGTCGAGGAACGAGTCCAGATTGGTGCGCCGACTTTCTTCAGTCGAGCCGTGGATGCTGCGGGCGTAGGCCACGCCCTCGCGCACCAGATGTTCCATCTCGCCGAGGTCGTTCCACAGTTTGTCTTTCTCGGCCGAATCGTCCATGAACTCCGCTCGCAGTTTCATGCGGGTGATCGGGGTTTGCAGGTCGTGGGAAATCGCCGCCAGCAGTTGCATGCGCTCTTTCAGGTACGCGGCGATACGCGCCTGCATCGAGTTGAAGGCGCGGGCGGCGTAGGCCACTTCGTTCGGGCCCTTTTCATCGAGGTTGATCGGGTGGGCGTTGGGGTCGAGGGTTTCCACCGCGTTGGCGAGGCGGGTGAGGGGGCGGATGGCGATGCGCACCGCCAGCCAGGTGCAGGCGAGCATCAGCGCCAGTTGCCCGAGCAACACCACCGGCAACCACGGCGACAGCGGCACCATCGACGGACGTACATCGATGGTCACCGGGCTGCCGTCGCTCAGGCGCAGGTGGCCCTGAAAGTGTTTTTTCGGGCCGGGAATGTCGGTGAAGGTCAGCGGGTACGCTTCGCCGATCGCATCGGTGATCGAGGTGACGGCAATCGGCACGTCCCGCGGATCCAGCGGTGTGCCCGGTTCACCCTCGCTCAGCAGATAGCCGTAATTCTTGCGGGCCAGGCGCTTGAGCCACATCGGGCGCTCTTCGGCGGGCAGGCGGTCGAGGATGGCAATCGAGGTCGAGACGTCGGTTTCGAGGTTGCCGAGCATGGTGTTCTTCGCGCTTTCGTAGCGTTCGTAATATTGCGCACCGAACGACAGCGCCTGAGCGAGGATCAGGCCGATCAGGAAAATCAGCGACAAGCGGGAGGCGAGGGTGCGCGGCCAGCGCAGGGCGACATTCATGCGGGGGCTCCGAGGACTTCGACCGGCAGCGAGAACACATAACCTTCGCTGCGCACGGTCTTGATATAGGCCGGTTCGCGGGCGTCATCCAGCAGGCGCTGGCGCAGACGGCTGACCAGCAGATCGATGGAACGGTCGAACAGATCGGCGTCGCGGCCCTGAGTCAGGTTGAGCAATTGATCGCGGCTCAGCACCCGTTGCGGATGGTCGAGGAACACCCGCAGCAAACGGTATTCCGCGCCACTGAGCGCGACCATGGTGCCGTCGGTGTCCAGCAGATGTCGGGCCGAGGTGTCGAGCTGCCAGCGACCGAATGCCAGCAGCCGACCACTTTCAGTCACCACCAGATTCGGCGGCAGCATCCGTGTGCGGCGCAGCACGGCATTGATTCGCGCCAGCAGCTCGCGGGCGGCGAAGGGTTTGGTCAGGTAGTCGTCGGCGCCCATTTCCAGGCCGAGGATGCGGTCGGTTTCATCATTGCGCGCGGTGAGCATCAGGATCGGCGTGGCCTTGTGTTTGCCCGAGCGTAATTCACGGCACAGCAGCAGGCCATCGTCGCCGGGCATCATGATGTCGAGCACGATCAGGTCGACGGTGTTGGCTTCCAGAAAACTGCGCATCTGTCGGCCATCGGCAACCACTGTGGTGCGCAGGCCGTTCTTCTTAAGGTAATTGCCGACCAGTTCGCGAATCTCGCGGTCGTCGTCGACGATCAGGATGTGATCGACATGTTCCATGGGGCCAAACCTCAATCAAAGGGGATTGCCGGGCAGTCTATCGAGCCTGCGCGAGGCCGCCTGCCTGCCTTTGTATTGCAGTGTATCCAGCGCTGTGACGGATACACGCCGACGCAAAAAGCGGATTTTTGCAGGGTTTTGTATCGCTGTGTATCCCGGGCGCGCGCGGATACGTAGCGATTTATACACGGCATTTGCCGACACATGCGCGATACCTCGCGAGCTTTAAATGAGCTCCATCGAGGCACACACAGAACGCCTCGGCCCAATCAACGATTCAACCATTGAAGCCCCGAGGAAAACGCCATGAACACCAAGACCAAATCGATCGCCGCCGCTTGCCTGTTTGCCGCTTTGAACATCTGCACCCTGTCGGCCCGCGCCGAAGCCGATGTCACCCCGCAAACCTACTCCTACGGCAGCCACCTGGACATCCAGAAAGTGGTGTCGCTGAAACAGGACAACTCGATGACCTGCGGCATCGTCGACGCCCGCCTGACTTACCTCGATTCGGCCGGCAAGACCCAGGTGCTCGACTACCGCAAATTCGCCGACGGCTGCAACGAAGACAACTGATTACCCACCTCTATCAAAGGAACACCGCCATGAACAACGTATCGCGCTATCTGACCGCTGTTGCCTTCTCCCTCGCCGGCGTCGCGGCCCATGCCAACGCTGCCGTCGAACAGAATAGCTGTGGCAGCAGTACCTGCTTCCAACTGGCCCCGGTGGCCAAACAGGGCAGCGACGGCCTGATCGCCGCCGACGGCGCCAGCCGAACACCGCACGGGCAGATGGTCGCCGCCGACGGTTCCAGCCATACACCGCAAGGCCAGATGGTGGCTGAAAACGGTGCCAGCCGTACGCCGCAAAGCCATTGGCTGGAAAACCAGACGGCTTGAGGATTGAAGGGGGCTGCCCGTAACGGGCGGCCCCCGATCCAGTCGACAGACCAGCCCTCATTCAAAAGGTGAACCTCATGTTTCTCATCGCTTTCCTGGGCGGTCTGTTGACTGTCCTCAGTCCGTGCATTTTGCCGGTAGTGCCGTTTCTGTTCGCCGGTGCCGACCGCACCCGTTCTTCGATCCTGCTGACCCTCGGCGGCATGGCCCTGACCTTTGCCCTGATCTCCAGCCTGGCGGTGGTCAGCAGCGAGTGGGTGATTCAGGCCAGCAACACCGGTCGCCACATCGCACTGGCGGTGATGGTGCTGTTTGCGCTGTCGCTGATTTCCGCGCGCATCGGTGACTGGCTGGCCCGGCCCTTCGTGCTGCTGGGCAATCGCCTCGACCCTGACAGCCGGAAAAAGGCCGGCCCGATGGCGTCGATCATGATCGGCGTGGCCACCGGTCTGTTGTGGGCGCCGTGCGCCGGCCCGATTCTGGGCGTGATCCTCACCGGCGCCATGCTGCAAGGCGCCAATGCCCAGACCAGCCTGTTGCTGCTGGCCTACGGTGCGGGCAGTGCGCTGTCGCTGGGGACGCTGATCTTCGCCGGTCGCGGCCTGGTCAACCGGCTGAAACCGTCGATTCCGTTTACCGGCTGGTTCCGTCGCGGTGCGGGTGTCGCGGTGCTGGCGACGGCGGCGGTAATCGCTACCGGTGCCGACAACCTGCTGCTGGCCAACACCTCCTCCCAAGGCGTGGCGTCGGTCGAGAAAAGCGTGCTGGAAAACGTGCCGAAGGTGGTGGACTACTTCGTCAGCAAAGTCCGTGCGGACTCGACCGAAGACGAGGCCGGCAAGGGCGCGATGCCGTCGCTGTCCGGCGCGGTGCAGTGGCTGAACTCACCGGAACTGACGGCTGAGTCCCTGCGCGGCAAAGTGGTGCTGGTGGACTTCTGGACCTACGACTGCATCAACTGCCAGCACACCCTGCCGTATGTGAAGGAGTGGGAGAAAAAGTACGGCAAGGACGGCCTGGTGGTGATCGGCGTACACACCCCGGAATACGGCTACGAGCGGATCATCGACAACGTCAAGGATCAGGTGAAGAAGCTCGGCATCACCTACCCGGTGGCCATCGACAACAACTACGCGATCTGGCGCAACTTCGATAACCAGTACTGGCCGGCGCATTACCTGGTCGACGCCAAGGGTCAGGTGCGTTACACCCACTTCGGCGAGGGCAGTTATCAGGCGCAGGAGCAGATGATTCAACAGCTGCTCAAAGAGGCCAGGGCGCCTGCTGCGTAAACCGCAAAACTCAATGGCTCACAGGTCGCGCACCATGAGCCATTGTTCGTTGCCCCAGGCGTGAAAACGCTCCAGCATCGTCCAGCCGCGTTTGGCGTAATAGTCCTGTTTGCTTTGGGTGTGCAGGTAGAAACGCGGCAGGCCCCGGAGCTTCGCTTCTTCAGCGATTCCCTCTATCAGCCTTTCTGCCAGACCCTGGCCGCGTGACCCAGGGCTGACCAGCACACAGGCCAGCCACGGCCCCAGATCCGGTCGAAGGGCAAGGTCCGCACGGGCCAGTGCCGCACCGCCCAGCAGTCGATCCCCGTCCAGCGCAATCAGGCAACGCCAGTCGCCATTGGTCTGGCCCTCGGCAAATTCGCGCTGCCATTCGGCCAGTGGCTGCTCGGCATATTCGTAGTGAAACTGGCGGTGGATCCATGCAGCGTAAGTGTCGCTGTGCTGCATGTGATCGGCGAGCCATTCGAAGCGCAAGGACATGATCGAATTCCGTTCCGGGAGAGGGCCTGCATGAGAGCCGATCAGCCGGCGCGTTGGCAACCCCCGACAGTGTTTCGGGGCCTTTACAAAATCCCGCCATTCATCGGCCAGCGCCCGGTTTTACGGGTTCTCCGGACGATTGGCAGGGACGCCGCACAGCGCCCGCGCGATAGTGGGCGAGCAGGGCCGCCACGGCTCTGACACCCATAAAAAGAAAGCGAGGTTGCCATGCCGAAATTCGTGATTGAACGCGAGATTCCAGGAGCCGGAAAGCTATCGGAGCAAGAACTCAAGGCCGTATCGCAAACGTCCTGCAACGTGCTGCGTGAGCTCGGGCCAGAGGTGCAGTGGCTGCAGAGTTATGTGACGGCCGACAAGATCTATTGCGTGTACATCGCACCCAACGAGGAACTGGTGCGCGAACACGCCAAGCGTGGGGGATTTCCGGCCAACAGCGTGTCCCGGGTGACGAGCATCATCGACCCGACGACCGCCGATTGACCCCTCTGCCGTGGAGCACCCATTCATGAGTACCCCCATTGATCTCACTGCCCTGAAGGAACGCCAGAAAGTCGCCTGGGCCAGTGGCGACTACGCCGTGATCGGCACCACCTTGCAGATCGTCGGCGAAACCCTCGCCGAAGCCTGCGATCTGCGCTGCGATGAAGAAGTGCTGGACGTTGCGGCCGGCAACGGCAATGCCACGCTGGCGGCGGCGCGGCGGGGTTGTCTGGTGACGTCCACCGACTATGTCGCGGCGCTGCTGGAGCGCGGCCAGGACCGGGCGCGTGCCGAGCATCTGGACGTGACCTTTCAGGTCGCCGATGCCGAAGCGCTGCCGTTTGCCGACTCCAGTTTCGACGCGGTGCTGTCGACCTTCGGCGTGATGTTCGCCCCGGATCAGGCGACGGCTGCCAGGGAGCTGGCGCGGGTCTGTCGCCGTGGCGGGCGGATCGGCCTGGCCAACTGGACGCCGGAAGGCTTCGTCGGCCAGATGTTCAAGACCCTCGGCCGGCACCTGCCACCGCCACCCGGTGCGCAACCGCCCTCGAACTGGGGCGCGGAAGCCTGGCTGCATTCGCACTTCGACGATCGCCAGTTCCAGGTGCAGGTGACTCGCCGCCACTTCAACTTCCGCTATCGCTCGGCGGCGCATTTCATCGATGTGTTTCGCCACTGGTACGGCCCGGTGCACAAGGCGTTCGCGGCGTTGCCGCCGGAGAGCGGGCTGGCGCTGGAAAGCGATCTGACGCTATTGATCGACGGGCTGAACCGGGCGGGGGCGGAATCGATGGTGCTGCCGAGTGAGTATCTGGAGGTGGTGATCACCAAGCGCTGAAGCCATTGTGGGAGCGAGCCGGCTCGCTCCCACAGGTTTTTCTATTTCAGATGCGCACTGTCAAACCATTCCAAGGCTGTGCGCCAGATGCAGATACCGAGGAAGTACGCCGACGCCAGCAGCCAAAGGCCCATCACCAGCGGGTTGATCACCGGGTGGTTCAGCACCAGCGACAGACTGCACAGCAGCCAGATCGCCGTCACCGCAATGTTGATCGGCATGAACCGGCGAACCCGGAACGGGTGCAAGAATTTCATCCGGGTCACGGTCAACAGCGCCAGGCCAATCACCGTCAGGAAGGTGATCCACGGCCCCGGATCGATGATGTACAGACACAACGCAACCACGTTCCACGCAGCGGGGAAACCGACGAAGTAGTTGTCCTTGCTCTTCATGTTGACGTTGCAGAAGCAGAACAGCGACGACACCAGAATCAGCGACACGGTCAGCAGCAAGGTGTAGTCGGGCAGAGGAATGTAGCGATAGATGAACAGCGCCGGGATGAACACGTAGGTCAGGTAATCGATCACCAGATCGAGGATCGATCCGTCGAAACTCGGCAGCACCGACTGCACGTTGACCTTGCGCGCCAGCGCCCCGTCGAGGCCGTCGACGATCAGCGCCACGCCCAGCCACATCAGGCAATGGGTCGGCTGGTTTTCCAGCAGGGCAAGGGTGGCTAGAAAAGCGGTGACCACGCCGGTCGCGGTGAAACCATGGGCGCCCCAGGCCTTGAGCCTGGCGATGTGGACGGTCGATATCACGAAGGCGTTCTCCAGAAAGTGCAGCAAGCCGCGTAAGCCCTTGGGCAGCAAGGGAAGCGACTAACCGGGTCGGGGTTGCAGCTATCGACCGGTCGGGCCGGGTCAAGGTTCACCCATTCCTGAAGATTAGCTGGCCGCGAAAAAATTTCTCTGGAGAATCGCTCGCCCATCGCCATGTCAGCCCAACGGTGCTGGCACATCGCATCAAGAGGACTATCGTTGCCTGACGCAGTCATACCCCTTTGCCTGAGGACGACGTCATGAACACCAGTGATCTGCTCGAACAACTGCTGCGAGGCCAGGCCTCGGCGGGACAACAAGGTGGCGCGTCGGCCGGCGGGGGACTGGGCGGGCTGGGTGGTTTGCTCGGCGGTGGCGGCACCAGCGGTGGCGGTTCTCCCGCTGGTGGGCTCGGTGGTCTGGGCGGGCTGCTCGGTGGACTGCTCGGCGGTGGCGGAGCGCTGGGCGGCGGGACTCAGAGTCGTTCCGGCGGTACCAATTACGCAGCGCTGGCCTCGCTCGGCATGATGGCTTTCCAGGCGTATCAGGCCTGGCAACGCAGCCAGGCGTCCGCTGCGCCACAGCAAACCCCGCAAACCGCGGATCTGCTGTCCGGCCCGCAAGTCGAAGAACACAGCCACGCCGTCCTGCGTGCATTGATCGCGGCGGCCAAGGCTGACGGGCGGATCGACGAGTCGGAAAAACACCTCATCAGCAGCGAAATCGGCAAGCACACCGATGACCCGAACCTGCAGCAATGGCTCGACGATGAAGTCGCCAAACCGCTGGACCCCACCGAAGTGGCCCAGGCGGCACAAAACGATCCGGCCATGGCCGCTGAAATGTACCTGGCCAGCGTGATGCTGGTGGACGATCAGCAGGACGCCGAACGCAATTATCTGGATGAACTGGCGGCGGCGTTGCAGATCGACCCCGAGTTGCAGGTTCACCTGGAGCAGCAGGCCAAGGGCACGGCCTGAAATATGGCTTGGAAAAGCCCCGGGCGGGATCCATCCGTCCGGGGCTTTTTTATGCCGATTGAATTTTTCTCGGGGGGCGCGGCTCTTCTGCATAACAGGACTCGTCTGCACCCGGAGCCGCCATGAACAGGAATCTCGACGACTACAACCGAATGCGCGACTTCTGCGCAACCTCGGAACCGGCGGCGGGCAAACGTCCGGGCAAGAAATCCGCCGGTGACCACGCCCTGCAGTTCTGCATCCAGAAGCACGATGCCTCTCACCTGCATTACGACTTTCGCCTGGAGCTCGACGGCGCGCTCAAGAGCTGGGCGGTGCCCAAGGGCCCGTCGCTGGATCCCAAGGTCAAGCGGCTGGCGGTGCACGTCGAGGATCATCCGCTGGATTACGCGACGTTCGAAGGCAGTATTCCCGAAGGGCATTACGGCGCCGGCGATGTGATTGTCTGGGATCGCGGCGTGTGGATTCCGCTGGAAGACCCGGAGAAGGCCTATGCCAAGGGCAAGCTCAAATTCGAACTGCAAGGCGAGAAGCTCGCCGGGGTGTGGAATCTGGTGCGCACCCACATGCCGGGCAAGAAAGAGCAGTGGTTTCTGATCAAGCATCAGGACAGCGCCGCGCGCCCGCAAAGCGATTACGACGTGCTGGTCGCCGAGCCCGACAGCGTGCTCAGCGAGCGCACGATCGTCGACAAACCCAGCCTCAGCGCGAAGCAGGTCAAGCCGCTGAAAGCCTCGCCGAAAGCACCGCGCAAGCCGGCCTCGGGCAAACTTGCCGGGGCGCACAAGGCCAGGATTCCCGCGCAACTCAAACCGCAACTGGCCACCCTGGTGGAGAGTGCGCCGGAAGGCGATTGGCAATACGAGATCAAGTTCGACGGCTATCGGATCATGGCGCGCATCGATAAGGACGAAGTGCAGTTGTTCACCCGCAATGGCCACGACTGGACGCACAAGTTGCCGAAACAGGCGCAAGCCCTCGCGGCACTTGGCCTGGAGTCGGCGTGGCTTGACGGTGAGATGGTTGTCGCCGACGCGGACGGCGTGCCGGACTTTCAGGCCCTGCAAAATGCGTTCGATTCCGGGCGCAGCGAAAACATCCTCTATTACCTGTTCGATCTGCCGTATCTGAACGGTGTCGATCTGCGTGAAGTACCGGTGCAGGAGCGGCGCGCAGCGCTGGCCACGGTGCTTAAAGCCCATGAAGATCCGCTGTTGCGTTTTTCCGAAGCGTTCGACGAAACCCCGCAGGCGTTGCTTAACAGCGCCTGTCAGATGCGCATGGAAGGGCTGATCGGTAAACGCCTCGGTTCGCCGTATGTGTCGCGCCGCAGCAGCGACTGGATCAAGCTCAAGTGCAAGCATCGCCAGGAATTCGTGATCGTCGGCTACACCGATCCGAAAGGCGCGCGCAGTTCGTTCGGCGCGTTGCTGCTGGGTCTGCATGATCGTGACAGCGGCGAGTTGCGCTACGCCGGCAAGGTCGGCACCGGGTTCAATGAAACCACCCTCAAGAGCATCCTCGCGCAGCTCAAACCGTTGCGGGTGAAGAAACCGGCGGTGGTCAACCCGCCCACCGGGTTCGAGGCCAAGGGTGTGCACTGGCTCAAGCCGAGTCTGCTGGCGGAAGTGGCGTTTGCCGAAATGACCCAGGACGGCTCGGTGCGCCACGCCGTGTTCCATGGCCTGCGCGGGGACAAACCGGCCAAGGACATCACCGAGGAGCGCGCCAGCCCCATGAAGACTTCAAAGACCGAATCTACCGCGCCGTCCCAAGCCGGCCTGGCCGACGGCAAGGTGCGGATTACTCATCCCGACCGGGTGATCGACGCCAGCAGTGGCACCACCAAGATGCAACTGGCCGAGTATTACGCCAGTGTCGCCGAATGGATTCTGCCGCAGCTCAAGGATCGCCCGGTGGCGCTGGTGCGTGCGCCGGACGGCATCGCCGGTGATCTGTTCTTTCAGAAGAACGCCGAACACCTGGCGATCCCCGGCATCCGCACACTCGACAAAGACCTGACCGGCCAGCCGGTGATGCTGATCAACAACGCCGAAGCCTTGATCGGCGCGGTGCAGATGAGCACGGTCGAACTGCACACCTGGAACGCCACCACGACAGATCTGGACAAGCCCGACCGCTTCGTTCTCGACCTTGACCCGGATCCGGCGCTGCCCTGGAAAAGCATGGTCGAAGCCACGGCGCTGACTCTGACCGTGCTCGATGAGCTGGGCCTCAAGGCGTTTCTCAAGACCAGCGGCGGCAAGGGCATTCATCTGGTGGTGCCGCTGACCCGCAAACATGGCTGGGACGAGGTCAAGGATTTCAGCCACGCCATCGTCACTCACATGGCGAAGTTGTTGCCGGAGCGCTTTTCTGCGGTGTCCGGGCCGAAAAATCGGGTGGGGCGGATCTTCATCGATTACCTGCGCAACGGTCTGGGCGCCACCACCATTTGTGCCTATGCAGCGCGTACCCGCGAAGGGTTGCCGGTGTCGGTGCCGCTGTTTCGGGAAGAAGTCAGTGAGATCAAGGGCGCCGATCAATGGAACGTGGGCAATGTCCACGAACGGCTGGCGGAAGTGGGCGATGAGCCCTGGAAGGACATGAAGAAAACCCGGCAAAGCATCACGGCCGAGATGCGCAAGCGGGTGGGCATGAAGAAATGATCAGGTGCCGCGCAGCAAGTCGTGGGCGTTGAGCAGGTCGAAGGCGACTTGCGGGTTGTTTTCCAGACCACGGCGGATGGCGGCGGGGATGGTTTTGCGGGTTTTGCGGCAAAGTCCCGGCAGGTCCTGGACCTCGATCTCGATGCCTCCGCGCACGGTCCGCACCTCACCGAACTTCGGTGCGATCAGCACGCGAATCCCTAGCTGATCGAACATCTTGCCTTGCAGACGCTCGAGGTCGGCGAGGTCTTTCAGGTTTTCCAGACGTTCAAGCAGACGCTTTTCTTCCTCGCGGGTCAGCAGCAGGATGCGCACGTCCGAGCCGGGTGTATCCAGCAGCGGATCACGCCCGCAGATGCACAGACCCGGCGGGCAAGGGGAGCGAAGGGAGGCGGAAATCGTCATGGCCTCCATCATAGAGGCCGTTCGACGGTTTTGCCCATGGTCGTTCGCCAGCCGTCCATCGGCAGGCACAACGGTGGCGAGTCCGTCAGCCACCATCATCGAACGTGCCGTGTTTACTGCGACAGACCTTCGTAGTGAACCAGGATGGCATTGGCCAGCTCTTCATCGCTGGCGTTCAGGCCGGGATTTTCCTGACGCACCTGTTGCAGCACCGATTCCAGGTACACGCCACGGATCGTACCGCCGCTGGCGACGAATGCGGACAAGTCGTCACGGGCCGGAATCACCATTTTGTGATCCTTGAAGGTCGAGTACAGCGAAGCCGAAACCCCCGCCGAAGTGGCAACATCCCCTGCGTCCACGCGGGCAAGGGCCGAGCCGAACGGCAGGCACAGCATGAGAGACGAAACAAGTAATAAGCGGCGCATGACGGTGTTCCTCCAGCAGCGTAAAGCGAAAAGGAAGTACCACATAATGTGAGAGGTGCCGGAGAGCGCGGGAGTTCCATGCGCCGGGCCGGGCGGTAGCGGGCATAGAACGAGAACCGCCGCACAGTCCTCATTTTTACCGGATGTAACGACACACCCTGCGACGCTCTAAAGCGGCGGATTCACCCAAATAGGCTTAACTGAAGCGTTGAAAGGCGCCGTATGGCGCGACCAGGGAGGAAATCACGGTGTCGATCAAACTGCGTTTGGTGTTGCTGATTGCGACCAGCCTGCTGACGGCGCTGATCGTGAGCCTGGTCAGTTACGTCGGCAATCAGCGGATGGCTTCGGCGGTCGGTGACAACGCGGTCAGCATGAGCGCGCTGCGCAACCACATGGAAGCCGACATGATGCACGACGCCCTGCGTGCCGACGTGTATTCGGCAATGCTGGTGGGGCTGGGCAAAAGCACGAGTACGGCGGACGAAGTGCGCAGCTCGGTGGAAGAACATGCGGCGCATTTTCGCGAGGTGCTGGGTGAAAACCTCAAGCTGCCGGTGAACCCGACGATCAGGTCCGCGCTGGAGCAGATCAAGCCCAGCCTCGACACTTACATCAGCGCCGGTGAGCAGATCGTCGGTCTTGCACTGGAAAACCCGGACAGCGCTCAGCAGCATCTCGGAACCTTCAGCACGGCGTTCAGCCAGCTCGAAGAACAGATGGCCGCCCTCAGCGAACTGATCGAAACCAATACCCGGCAGACCAGCGAGGGCACCGAGGCGGCGATCCACAACGCCAATGTCGCGCTCGCTGTCGTCCTGATTGCCAGCCTGTTGTTGCTTTTGGCCCAGGGTCGCTGGGTGATCCTGAGCATCATGGGTCCGCTGAAATCCGCCAGCCGCATCGCCGAAAGCATCGCCCACGGCAACCTCAGCGAACCGATCGCCGAACCGTCCGGCAAGGACGAAGCCAGTGCGCTGATCCGCACGCTGGCCACCATGCAGCACGACCTGCGGGACATGATCGACGTAGTGCGACGCAACGCCCACGGCGTCAGCGGCATGAGTGAACAACTGAGCCACGGCTGCCATCAGGTGGCCGACAGCAGTCAGCAACAAAGCACCGCCGCCGGGACCATGGCTGCCGCCGCGAGCCAGATGACCGCGAGCATCGAGGAAATCACCCGTCACGCCGAGCGCGCCCTGAACATGGCCAGCCAGGCCGAGTCACTGGCGAAAAACGGCGGTCAGGTGATCCATCAAGTGGTCAGCGACATGGACGACATCGCCCGTTCCTCCCAGCAGTCGGCGCAGGTGATCCGCACCCTGGATCAGGAATCCGAGGGCATCTTCAACATCATTCAGGTGATCAAGAGCATCGCCGACCAGACCAACCTGCTGGCGCTCAACGCGGCCATCGAGGCAGCCCGGGCAGGCGAGCAGGGCAGGGGCTTTGCGGTGGTGGCCGATGAGGTGCGCAGCCTGGCGGCGCGCACCAGCGCCTCGACCCAGGAAATCGCCGCGATGGTCGCGCGCATCCAGAACAGCACCCGCGAGGCCGTCAGCAGCATGGAGGCCGGTGTCGCCCAGGTCGACAAGGGCATGGCGGTCACCGCCGACGTCGAACGCGCCATCCGCGAAATCCTCGACGCCACCCTCAGCACCACACAACTGGTCAACGACATCACCCGCACCATCGGCGAACAGAGCCAGGCCAGCAACGAAATTGCCCATCAGGTGGAGATGATCGCGGGCATGTCGGAGGGCAACAGCAAGGTGATTGGCGAGACGGCCAATACCACGGATGAGCTGTCGAGTCTGGCGGGGAGACTGGCGCAGTCGGTGGATCGGTTTCGGTTGTGAGAGCGGGCTCTGCCACCGCAACGGCGGCAGAGCTCATGCATCAGAACTTGTACGCCTGACGCCCCACCAGCAACCACTTGCCAGCCTGCTTTTGCCAGATCTGGAAGTTCTCGATTTCCGTCGGCACCACTTCGGTGCCTTTGAGGGCCTGCGCCGAAAAGTGATGGCGGACCAGCGCAGTGTCTCCGGACAGGGTGATGGTCTGGTTCCGCATTTCCAGGGTCTTGAATGCGCTCTTACCGGTTTCGATATCGGCAATGAAGGCTTTCTTGTCCTGGATCTTGCCGCTGGAGTGGCCGTAGGTGAGGTTGTCGGCGGTCAGGGCATTCAGTTCGGCGATGTCCTTGTGCAGCATCGCCTGGGTCAGGTGATCGACGGCCTGGGCGACGTCCTGTTCCGCCGGGGCGGCGGCGACGTAACCGCTGAAGAGGCAGACGAGACCGAGCAGCAATCCGGATTTTTTCATGGGTATTCCTTGTTGTTGTAGGTGATGAAATCGACTGGTTATTTGTCAGTCGTCGTACAACTTAGCAGGAATGCGTCGGCGTTAGAAAGCGTTTGAAGCGCTTGTTGAAAACTATCCGGTCGCGAACAGACGCGCGGGTTTGCCATGACGTGATATTCTTCGCGCCACTTGTTTTGACCCAATTCAGTCTGGCGCGCTATTCGGCGGGCCAGACAGAACCCCTGTCGCTCAAGTAGCTGAAGCCAATAATGATAAGAAGTCAGTTCAGAAGGGACATATAACTGAGGTCGACGCAGCCTGTCGGCCTTGTGTGCCCACCCGTCAAAATTGAAGTGTGCCGGAACCCGCGACGCTGGCCTGAGTGTCGCGAAAAAAGGGGAACGCATACGCACAACAGCGGCGGGCGGAAGGCGTTTTATCATAGGTGCAACAGATGTTTAAAAAAGTGAACACAGCCTTGCTGGGGCTGGCTTTGGCGATGGGGATGTCGTCTGCCAATGCCGAAGAAGCAAAGAAAGTCGACGTCCTGCTGATCGGCGGCGGCATCATGAGCACCACCCTGGGTGTGTGGATCAACGAGCTGGAACCGACCTGGTCGATGGAAATGGTCGAGCGCCTCGACGGCGTCGCCCTGGAAAGCTCCAACGGCTGGAACAACGCCGGTACCGGTCACTCCGCCCTGGCCGAGCTGAACTACACCCCGGAAGACGACAAGGGCAACGTCACGATCCCGAAAGCGGTCGAGATCAACGAAGCGTTCCAGGTTTCCCGTCAGTTCTGGGCCTGGCAGGTTCGTCAGGGCGTCCTGAAGGACCCTCGTTCGTTCATCAACACCACTCCGCACATGAGCTTCGTGTGGGGCGATGACAACATCAAGTTCCTGAAAAAGCGCTACGAAGCCCTGAAAGCGAGCCCGCTGTTCGCCGGCATGCAGTACTCCGAAGACCCGGCTGTGATCAAGAAGTGGGTTCCGCTGATGATGGAAGGGCGTGACCCGAACCAGAAAATCGCGGCCACCTGGAGCCCGCTGGGTACGGACATGAACTTCGGCGAAATCACCCGCCAGTTCGCCGCTCACCTGCAGACCAAGTCCAACTTCAACTTGAAGCTGTCGAGCGAAGTGCAAGACATCACCAAGAATGCCGATGGCACCTGGCGCGTCAGCTACAAGAACCTGAAAGACGGCACCAAGACTGAAACCGACGCCAAGTTCGTGTTCATCGGCGCCGGCGGCGGTGCCCTGCACCTGCTGCAGAAGTCCGGTATCGAAGAAGCCAAGGAATACGCTGGCTTCCCGGTAGGCGGCTCGTTCCTGGTGACCGATAACCCGGCCATCGCCGAACAGCACCTGGCCAAGGCCTACGGTAAAGCTTCGGTTGGTGCGCCTCCGATGTCCGTTCCGCACCTGGACACCCGTGTCCTGGACGGCAAGCGCGTCATCCTGTTTGGCCCGTTCGCGACTTTCAGCACCAAGTTCCTGAAAGAAGGTTCGTACCTGGACCTGCTGACCAGCACCACCACCCACAACATCTGGCCTATGACCAAGGTCGGCATCAAGGAATACCCGCTGGTCGAGTACCTGGCCGGTCAACTGATGCTGTCGGATGAAGACCGTCTGAACGCGCTGAAGGAATACTTCCCGAACGCCAAGGCTGAAGACTGGCGCCTGTGGCAAGCCGGCCAGCGCGTGCAGATCATCAAGCGTGATGAAGCCGCTGGCGGCGTGCTGAAACTGGGCACCGAAATCGTTGCTTCCAAGGACGGCTCCATCGCCGGTCTGCTGGGCGCATCCCCAGGCGCGTCGACCGCTGCACCGATCATGCTGAGCGTGCTGCAGAAAGTCTTCAAGGACAAGGTCGCCAGCCCTGAGTGGCAAGCCAAGCTGCACCAGATCGTTCCAAGCTACGGCACCCAGCTGAACAACGATCCAGCCAAAGTGGCTGAAGAATGGGCTTACACCGCCAAGATCCTGCAACTGCCAACCCCTCCGGTGATTGGCCAGGCTGCAGCTCCAGCGGCGGACGCCTCGGCTGAAAAAGCCCCGGCTCCAAAAGAAAGCGCTGCACGTGACATGGCTCTGTAATCCAGACGCCTGACACACGAAGCCCACTGACCCGGCGACGGTCAGTGGGCTTTTTTGTGTCCGGACTTCAGGCCTTGGCGGCAGCCAGATAAGCCCCCAGCCGCCGGCCCATTTCCTCGCCCAGCGCCTGCAACCCGCTCAACGGCCGCACCATCACCTCGAACTCGACGATCTTGCCCTGTTCATCGAAACGGATCATGTCGATGCCCTTGAGCTCTTTCGTCCCCACTTTGGCGCTGAACTCCAGCACCACATTCAAGCCATCCGCTGTCGCCAGTTCACGGTGGTATTTGAAGTCCTCAAACACTTCGAACACGGTGTTGAGGATCATCGAGACCACCGGTGCGCCTGGATAAGGCGTGTGGGCCATGGGCGAGCGGAACACCGCTTTGGGATCGAGCAGCTCGGGCAGGGCCTTGAGGTTGCCGGTGCGGATCATCTCGTGCCAGCGGTTCAGGGATTCGGCGGCGTTGGGGTGCAGGTTCAGGTCGGACATGGTTTCACTCCTGTATTTTTTGTTGTTCTTGGCGCGGTGCCCATGACTCTAGATCAAAGCGGCGCAATGGAAACCATCTGTACCGATCTGAATGTCGACCCATGCGCCAGTCCGATCCATCTGATCCGCTTTTTCCTGTCGAATCTGCATCTGTAACCATCTCAGCCATGCGCCCAAAATAGCCCTGCCGTCCGGCCACACGCGACGCGCTTCATTCCGGAGCGCCCGGTGCGCCGGACATTCAGTATTCAGGAGGCCTTCATGGCTAAGATGGCGATTTTCCTCGGCGGCTTTCTTGTGTTGACCATCATGATTGGCGTCCTTGCCACGATTTCTCCGGTCTGAGATCAACTGCAGTGCGATCCCTGTGGGGTGTGATCTAATCGCCGGCCTTTTTTCCAGCAAACGGATTTCACCCCATGGCCGAACAGCGTATCCGCGCACTCGCACTTTGCATCTTCCACCACAAGGGCAAGATTCTGGTTAACCAGTTTTACGACCCGATCAAACAGCAAGTCCTCTACCGTCCCATCGGGGGCGGTATCGAGTTTGGTGAAACCAGCGCCGAAGCGATCGTGCGGGAGGTACGGGAGGAGTTGGGTCTTTCAATGAAGGATCTGCGCCTGCTCGGCACACTTGAAAGCATCTTTATCTACGACGGCAAACCGGGGCACGAGATTGTTCAGGTGTACGACGCAATATTTGAAGACGCGAGCGTGTATGAACAATCGCATGTCGACGGTCAGGAAAGTAATGGTTCGCCATTCGTAGCGAAGTGGCACGCAAGCTCAAGCTTCAACGACGATTCGCCGCTGGTGCCAAAGGGGTTGCATGAATTGCTGGTGAATGCCGGACGCCTTGAGTGAGCAGGCCCTTTATTCAACGACGTCCGCCGATGGCCACGTGCTGACTTGTGTCGCCGGGCCACCAGCTGGATCGATCATATAGCTGATCAGCGAATGCCCCGTACCGGTTTCGGCGATGAATTTCACGACCGGACCGAACAGGGTGTGGCGTTCTTCTGTTGTGCAGGTCGGTAGATAGACGCGTAACACTCTGGGATCGTAGAAGCGAAACACAAGCCAGTTGCCATCCGGGTCTTTCACCCGTAACAGGGTTCGCAAGTGATTGCGTAAATCCTCCAGCGTGACCCGCGCAGGAACGACCGCAATACAGCCCCAACTCTGGCCCCAGCTCTTTTCCAGCAATTGCCGGGTGTACGGCTGCTGGGGATCGAGGTGCAGCAGATACGGCGCGGCAGCGGACAGATCAGGCGAGAGTTCTCCGGAGTAAAGGCAGGAAAATTCAGCGTAACTCGTGCGAACCAGCGGCTCGATGCGTGGGTCGCGAGCACCGTCCAGCAGGGCATAGACCTTGGGGGCGTTGCTTCTGCTGCCTAGGGGCCAGAGTTCAATGCTCAGCCATTCGTACAGGTTCAGGCGCAATTGAGTCATTTATTGCAGATCTCGCAGAACGGGACGCCGCTTTTCGCGGCATTCACGAGGGTTTGTGCCTGCATGTTCTGTTGCGCAAGGCGGGTTTCTGCTTTTGTCGGCGGAGCTGATGTGGCTGTGTTGACGGATGTTGCAGGGGGCGGGGTGTTGACCGGTGCAGTGCCGAGGGTTTTGCCGGCGGTGTCTGTGTCAGCCGGTGTCAGGGCTGTCGGCAGTTTGATGGCGATCCCGGTTCCGGTTCCCGGAGCGCCACCGGAATTCGCTTTGACCTGTGCGCCGCTGATGGTGACGCCACCGACATCCACCTTGACGAAACTGCCGCCAGCCTTGGCCGTCAGTTCCATGCCGCCTTCGATCACCACTTTCTCGCCAGCGTGGTAGTGAATCTCCGTCCCCGCTTCGACAAACTGCCCGGTGCCGACTTTCACGTGTTGGGTCACGCCCACAGTCAGGTGATCGTTGGCGCGCATTTCGCTCTTGCGGTCCAGGTGGGTGATGCGGTGTTCCTCGACCTTGAATTCACTTAAAACATTGGCCTCGACAGTGTCATGCCGCTCGTTGCCGACGCGGATCTTCTGGTCGTGCTCGATGTTCTCGTCCCAGTCGCGCTGGGCGTGGATGTAGATCTGCTCCACGCCTTTCTTGTCTTCGATGCGGAACTCGTTGTAGCCCTTGCCGCCCGGGGAACTGAGGGTCTTGAAGGTGCTGCGGGTCTTGTTCGCCGGCAGATCGTAGGGGACGACGTTTTCCTTGTGGTACAGGCATCCGGTGACCAGCGGCTGGTCGGGGTCGCCTTCAAGGAAGGTCACCAGCACTTCCATGCCGATGCGCGGAATGGCGATGCCGCCGTAGGCTGCTCCGGCCCAGCCGCTGGCGACACGTAGCCAGCAGGTGGTCTTGTCGTCGGCCTGGCCTTCACGGTCCCAGTGGAATTGCACTTTCACGCGGCCGTATTGGTCGCAGTGGATTTCTTCGCCGGCGGGGCCGGTGACGATGGCGGTCTGGCTGCCGAGGACTTTCGGTTTCGGGTGCTCGAGGGCAGGGCGGAAGTGGGCGTCCCACGGAGTGGCCACGAAGCTGTTGCGGTAGCCCTGGTGGAAATCGCTCTTGTTGTCGGTCACGTCGCTGGTGACGTTTTCGCCCAGCACTTGCGGCTGTTTGCCTTCGTGGAAGATTTCCAGCAACAGCCACAGGTCATTCCATTCGGCGCGCGGGTGTTCGGCCAGGGTCATGAAATGGCCGGTGGTCAGGGTCGGCTCGTCACCTTTGCCTTCGGCGAGTTTGTAGTCGCTGCGGTGGCGTTCCAGTGCTCGGGTCGCGAGGAACTTGCCGCGTTCACGCGTGGTGAAGCGGCCGGGGTAGTCGTAGTCCTCAAGATCCGGCATGAACGCGGATTTGGCCGCGCCTTCAGGCAGGATCTTCGGTTTCTCGAAATCGTAATCGCGGCGGCTGACGCGACTGGTACGGGTTTCCAGGCGCAGGTTGAAGCGCTTGATCACCGGTTTGTCGGCGGTCATGCCGGAGTCTTGCTGGTAGTTGACCGGTTTCAGTTTGCGGAACACGGTCTGGTCGTCGCCGAACACCAGTTTGTGGCCGCTGCTGCTGTGCTGGAAGTGGAAGTGAATGCCTTCCTCTTCGCACAGGCGCTGGATGAAATGCAGGTCGGACTCGTCGTACTGCACGCAATAATCGCGTTCCGGGTATTCGGCGCTGAGCTGAAAGCTGTAGGCGTCGGCCAGAATGCCGCGATCCTCCAGCACCTGGGCAATGATCTTCGGCACCGTCAGTTGCTGGAAGATCTGCTGGTCATGGTTGTGCCGCAGGTAGGCCAGTTGCGGCACCAGGCTCAGGCTGTAACGGGTCAGGGTCTTGCCGGAATCGCCTTGCTCGATGCGGTACACCAGACCGTGAATCTTGCCCTCGCCAGTGGCGCCGAATGTCAGGCAGCCAGGCTTGTGCAGGAGTTCTTCAAGTTTGAGGTCGGGGCGGGCACTGACCAGTTCGATGTCGAAACGGAACGGTTCGTTGAGGGCTTCGCGACCGACAAAGTTCACGACTTGCAAGTCGGTTGAAACCCCCTCAAGAGCGAGGATGATGTGGGTAGCGTTCGCGTCCAGCATGCGATTTTCCTTCCGTGGAAAGCTTTGCCGATAGTGCAGGATCGTCAAAGTGCCATCAAGGGTATTAAACACGTTTAAATGTCGAGCGTAGACTCTATTTCACGACGCAGTGGCGCAGGGGCGTGTAAAGATGGATAGACCATGGACTCGCTGATCAACGCCGCCGGCCGCGCACTGGCGGCGGGTGATCCGTTGGCGGCGCTGAATGTCGTCGCCCTGCGCGATGACCCTCCAGCCCTGGCCCTACGCGGGATCGCCATGGCACAACTTGGCGACATGACGCGGGCCAAGGCATTGCTGCAACGAGCGGTGAAAGCGTTTGGCGCCAATGAGTCGCTGTCCCGGGCGCGTTGTGTGGTAGCCGAGGCCGAGGTGGCGCTGGCGGCGCGGGATCTGGGCTGGCCGGTCGAGGCGCTGGAAGCGGCGCGACAAGTCTTGCAGGATCATGACGACGGGGTGAATGCCGCGCACGCACGCTGTTTGCAGATTCGCCGGTTACTGCTGATCGGCCAGCTGGAAGCGGCTGAAAAGCTGCTCGGTGAACTCGATCCTGCACCGTTACCTCCGACCCTGCGCACTATCCATGAACTGATGACCGCCGCAATCGCCTTGCGCCGGGTGCAGGCTCACAAGGCGAAAATGGCGTTGGAGCGAGCACAACGGGCGGCGCAGCAGGCCGCCATTGCGGCGCTGTCGGCGGAGGTCGCTCACGCCCTGCGATTTCTTGAGGCGCCGGCAGCCCGAATGATCGTCGCGGGTCAGGAGAAAGCGGTCACGCTCGCACAGGTGGAAGCGTTGTTTGCCTCACCGACGCTGGTGGTTGATGCCTGTCGCTACAGCGTGCGTGGTGCCGGAATGACCGTGGCGCTGGCCACGCGACCGGTGTTGTTCAACCTCCTTCGGCGGCTTGCCGAAGCCTGGCCGGCAGAAGTGTCCAGAGAGACGCTGATCGCCAAAGCCTTTCGTTTGAAACTCGATGATGAATCCCACCGCGTCCGATTGCGGGTCGAGATCGGCCGGTTGCGTGCGGCGTTGCGCCCACTGGCCGGAATCACCGCGACCCCGCGCGGCTATGCGCTGGTCGCACATGACGTAGCGCTGCTCACGTTGCCGATCGAGGACAGAAACGCCGCGCTGCTGGCCCTGCTCGCCGACGGCGAGGCGTGGTCGAGCTCAGCGCTGGCGCTTGCGTCGGGCAACAGCCAGCGGCAAGTGCAGCGAGCGCTGGAAACGCTGGCGGCACAAGGCAAGGTCCAGGCGTTCGGCGTTGGTCGTGCACGACGCTGGCTGATGCCGCCGGTGCCGGGTTTCGCGACGATCTTGTTACTCCCGGTGTCGCTGGGCAATGGCTAGGCTGGACTCACCCACTCAACGAGGAAACCAGCATGAAACAGGCAAACGCAGAAATCCTTCGTGAATACGGCCCGTTCGAAGGTGTCGACGGAGTCCACGGCGTGACCTTCGATGGCCGACAAGTCTGGTTCGCCAGCGATGGTCAGCTCAATGCACTCGACCCGGCCAGCGGCGAAACCGTGCGCACGATCAAGGTCGGCGCCGATGGCGGAACCGCGTTCGACGGCCAGCACCTGTACCAGATCGCCGACCGGCGAATTCACAAGATCGACCCGGCCACCGGGCGTGTGCTCCATACCATTGCGGCACCGGGCGACGGTGGCGACTCGGGCATGGCCTGGGCCGAGGGTTCGTTGTGGGTGGGGCAATATCGCGACCGCAAGATCCACCAGATCGATCCGGACACCGGGAAAATCCTCCGCACTCTCGAATCCAATCGTTTTGTCACCGGCGTCACCTGGGTCGACGGCGCGCTGTGGCATGGCACCTGGGAAGGCGATGAAAGCGAGATCCGGCGAGTCGACCCGGGGAGCGGCGAGGTTCTGGAAAGCCTGACGTTGCCCAGCGGAATCGGCGTCTCCGGCCTGGAGGCCGATGGCGCCGAGCGCTTCTATTGTGGCGGCGGGAACAGTGGCAGGGTGCGGGCAGTGCGTCGGCCGAAGTGAGTGCTCAAGGTGCTCCGAACAGCATCGTCCAGTAAACCCCTTCGTCACTGCGCGCCTCACTGGCAAATCCGGCGCCGACCTGGGTGAACATCGGGTTCATCAGGTTGGCGCAGTGTCCGGGGCTGGCCAGCCAGCCGGCCATGGCCTTGCCCGGTGAGCTTTGCCCGGCGGCGATGTTTTCGCCGATCTGCCGGCCACGATAGCCGGCCGCCCGGGCGCGATCTGCCGGGCCGTCGCCGTCCGGGTCGCGGTGGGCGAAGTAGTTGCCGTAGGCCATGGCCTTGCTGTGGCCCTGGGCGGCGGCGCCGAGCGCCGGGTTCCAGCTCAAGGGCCGCGCGGCGGCGAAGCGCTGGCGACCGCACATACGCGGTCGGGCGCGGGCGGCGTTGACCTCGGCCAGCAAGGCTTTGCCGACGCTGCGGTTGTCGCCGACGCGGTTGTCGAGCACCGGCCGGGCCAGCACCACTTGCCATTCGCTGCGGGCGCGGCTGATGCCGATGTCGGCGTATTGACCGTCGAGCAGCGCGCCGCAGTAATCGCTTTGCAGCAGATCGAAGGCCTCTTCGGCGTCCTGCGCACCGACGATCCGGATGCTGCGCACCGCCACGGCCGCGTAGCCGGAATCCTTCAGTCGTTCGCGCAACCCACCGCCGTAGCCATAGCCGACCGGCAACGCCAGGTTCGACCTCAGCGTCAGCGGCGCCAGCCGTTGGGCCGGGCGTCGGTCACAACGTTGCGGATGGGCGCGGTAGTCGTTGATGGCGGCCACCAGTTGCCGCTCGGCGCCGGCGTGGGCAGAGGGAGAAAGCAGGGGAGAAAGGATCAACAGGCACAGCGAAACGAAGCGAGACGAACGAACGGCGTGGCGCATGGGACGCAAAGCTCTGAAAAGGACAACACTGAAGGGGAGTGAACCGCAGAACGCGGCGCGGGTAGGACTGGTCTTTTCGCACTTGGTTCACGAAGCCGCGCCGAGTTTTAACGGCTGCCGACGAAGTGCTCAGCGATTCAACACATCCTCGATCCATTGCAGATATTGCGGTCGTTCGGATATCGAATTGTGCGTCGCGT
This sequence comes from Pseudomonas fitomaticsae, assembly GCF_021018765.1. Taxonomy (GTDB): domain Bacteria; phylum Pseudomonadota; class Gammaproteobacteria; order Pseudomonadales; family Pseudomonadaceae; genus Aquipseudomonas; species Aquipseudomonas fitomaticsae. The sequence goes on from NZ_CP075567.1 coordinate 2,716,443, forward strand.
CCGCCACCACTTTGAGCGTGGCCACACCATCGGGAAAACTGCGCAACAAGCGTTCGGTGCTGGCCCGTGGAATCACCTCGTCATCGCTCGCCGCCAGCAGCAGCGTCGGCACGCGGATGTGCGCCGCGTACTGGCCGGACCGGAAACGATCCTTGAGCAACCACTGCACCGGCACCCACGGATATTGGCGAGCGGCGATTTCTTCAAGGCTGTTGTAGGGCGTGACCAGAATCAGCCGCTCCACCGGCCGTTGGCTGGCCAGCCGCACCGCGACCCCGGAACCGAGGCTGCGCCCCAGCAGCGCGACTTGCGGATGACTGGCATACACCTGATCGAACAGCGCCAGCGCATCCTCGGCGATCGCCTCTTCGGACGGCGAGCCGCCGCTGCCGCCAAACCCTCGGTAATGCAGCAGATACAACGAATAGTCAGGAAACGCCTCGGAAAACTCCGGCAGATTGCGCGAAACGTCCTCGGCATTGCCACCGAAATAGATCAGCGCTCTGGCTCCGGCGCGCTCGCGCACCGTCACGCGGATCTCGGCGTCGGGCATGGCCAGCGTCAACCGTGACTCTGGAGAATCGAGGCTGGCGGGCTGGGGAAAATAGATCAGTGCCCGCTGAAACACGAACAGCGCCGCGCACAGGATCAGGTACACGGCGACGATCAATGCGACGAGTGACAACAGGGTTCTGGACATTCGACTAACTTTAACCGGGCGCGCAGATTGGCTGTCGCAGTGTAGTCCAACGGTTTTGCGGGCTGCGTCAAAACACAAGGTGCAACAGATCCACAGGGCAAGGGCGCCAGCATGAACCACACTGAGGGATATTCCCGCCGCCGGTTGCTGACGCTGGCAGCCGGGGTGTCAGCGGTTTTCACCTTTGACCGGGCGCTGGCCGCCATTACGTCGCCCAACGCCACAGGAGCCCAGACCATGCAGACCCGCGCCATCCCTTCGAGCTCCGAACCACTGCCGCTGGTGGGGTTGGGCACTTATCGCGGTTTCGACGTCGCCCCCGGCGATCCGGTCTACAAGCAATTACCGGCGGTGCTCGGCGAGCTGTTCAAAAAGGGCGGCACGGTGATCGACAGCTCGCCCATGTACGGCCGCGCCGAAGAAACCACCGGTGAATTGCTGTCGATCCACGAACCACGCTCACCGGCGTTTCTGGCGACCAAGGTCTGGACCCGGGGTCGCGAGGAGGGCATCGCGCAGATGGAGCAGTCGTTCAGCCTGCTGCGCACCGAGCGCATCGACCTGATGCAGATCCACAACCTGCTCGACTGGCAAACCCATCTGCCGACCCTGCGCGACTGGAAAGAGCAGGGCCGCATCCGCTACATCGGCATCACCCACTACACGCCGTCGGCCTATGACGAAGTCGAAGCGGTGCTCAAGGCCGAGCCGCTGGACTTCCTGCAAATCAACTACGCCCTGGATGATCGCGGGGTCGAGAAGCGCATCCTGCCGCTGTGCCGCGAACGCGGGGTGGCAGTGATCTGCAACCGGCCGTTCGGTGGCGGCGACCTGCTCGCACGGCTCAAGGGCAAACCGCTGCCGGGCTGGGCGGCGCAAGTCGGGGCCAGGAGCTGGCCGCAACTGGCGCTGAAATTTCTGCTGGCGCACCCGGCGGTGACCTGCGTGATTCCCGGCACCCGCAATCCGCTGTACATGGCCGACAACGCCGGCGCCGGGTTCGGGCTGATGCTGACCGATGCGCAGCGTCAGCAGTTGATTGCGCTGGTCAGTTAGTCGCCCGGATCATCCAGATTGTCGATGTGCCTGAAGCGGTCCACCAGAAAGTCGATCAGGCTGCGAACCCGTGCCGAGAGATGCAGCTGCTGCGGGTACACCGCGTACACATCGGCGCGGGTCGGGGTCTGGTCTTCCAGTACCAGGCGCAAACGGCCGCTGCGCACGTAGCGGGCTATGTCCCATTCGGCGCGCAGCAGAATGCCATAGCCTTCCAGGGCCCAGTTCAGGGCCACTTCACCATCGTTGCATCCCAGGGCACCACGCACTTTGACGTTCTGCGTACGTCCGCCGTCAGTGAAGCTCCAGACGCCATAGGGCGTTTCGTTCTGCCGCAGGAATATGCAGTTGTGTTGCGGCAAGTCCGACAGTTTTTGTGGCACACCGTGTTTCTCCAGATACAGCGGCGAGGCACAGAGCAAACGGCGGTTTGAGGCAATCTTCCGGGCATGAAATGCCGCGTCAGGCAGGGTGCCGAAACGAATCCCCAGATCAAATCCGTGGGTCGTCAGATCCAGTGGGTGGTCGCTGATTTCCAACTGGATTTCCACCTCCGGGTATTGGGCAAAAAACGCTGCCAGGGCCGGACCGATGTAACGACGACCAAAGCCCAGCGAGGCATTGACCCGGATCAGACCCTTGGGGGTTGCGCGGCTGGCGCCGATCAACTGCTCGACCTCGTCGATCTGCGTGAGGATCCTCGCCGCGTGGGAAAAATACAGTTCGCCTTCTGCCGTAAGACTCATTGAGCGTGTAGTGCGATTGACCAACCGCACGCCGAGACGAGCCTCCAGCGCACTCAGGCGTTTACTGACTGCCGGAGGCGTCACACCAAGCTCGCGAGCCGTAGCGGCCAGGCTGCCCTTGTTGGCGAGAAGATGAAAAAACGACAGATCGAGGGTTTGACTCATTGGTAACTCAAAGTTATGGATGTAGTGATTTTGTGTAACTCACTGCTTTCTGGTCACTACATATACTCCGATCACACCCCGCCTGACAGTCCTGTCCGGCAGGCAAAACAAAAACGTGAAGAGAGTGGAGTTGACCATGAGTGCATACAAGATTGCTGCGGTTCCGGGTGATGGCATCGGTGTGGAAGTGATCGCCGCCGGCGTCGAAGTGCTGCAAGCCCTGTCGAAAAAATCCGGTTTCGAACTGGACTTCAAACATTTCGACTGGAACTCCGACAACTACCTGAAAAACGGTCATTACATTCCCGAAGGCGGCCTGCAAGAGCTGAAAACCTTCGACGCGATTTTTTTCGGCGCGGTCGGCGCACTCAATGTGCCGGATCACATTTCACTGTGGGGCCTGCGTCTGCCGATCTGTCAGGGTTTCGACCAATACGCCAACGTGCGCCCGGCGCGGGTGCTGCCGGGGGTGAAAAGTCCGCTGCACAACGGCGAGCAGATCGACTGGGTGGTGGTCCGGGAAAACTCCGAGGGTGAATACTCCGGCAACGGCGGCCGCGTGCATCGAGGCTTGCCGGAAGAAGTGGCGACAGAGGTTTCGGTGTTCACCCGTGCCGGGGTCGAGCGCATTCATCGCTTCGCCTTCGAACTGGCGCAAAGCCGTCCATGCAAACATTTGACCATGGTCACCAAGTCCAACGCCCAGCGGCACGGCATGGTGCTGTGGGACGAAATTTTCTACGAAGTCGCCAAAGATTTCCCGGACGTGAAGATCGACAAGGAACTGGTCGACGCCGTGACCACGCGCATGGTGCTCAAGCCGGCGACACTGGACGTAATCGTCGCGACCAACCTGCACGCCGACATTCTGTCGGACCTGGCCGCTGCACTGTCCGGCAGCCTCGGCATTGCACCCACTGCCAACCTCAATCCACGGCGCGATTTCCCGTCGATGTTCGAACCGATCCACGGCTCGGCATTTGATATCACCGGCAAAGGCGTGGCCAATCCGATTGCTACCTTCTGGACTGCCGCGATGATGCTTGAACATCTGGGCGAAAAAGCGGCCGCCAAACACCTGATGTCGGCCATCGAAGCGGTCACCGAAAGCGGCCTGCACACCCCGGACCTGGGCGGCACCGCCACCACGCGCCAGGTCACCGACGCGGTGATCGCACTGATCAACCGCTGATCCCGGCAATTTCAAATCAGTACTGCGGCACACCGCCGAGGGGCGTGTCCCCTCGGCATTTCCTGACAACAATAAAAAATCAGGGCCCTGTCATGAAAAGAATATTCGGCAAACTCTACGTGCAAGTCCTCCTCGCCGTGATTCTCGGCGCACTTATCGGCGTGTTGGTGCCCGAAACCGGTACTGCGCTCAAACCTTTGGGCGACGCCTTCATCAAACTGATCAAGATGCTGCTCGCGCCGGTGATCTTTCTCACGGTGGTGACCGGCATCGCCCGCATGGAAAACATGAAGGAGCTGGGTCGGGTCGGCTTTCGTGCATTGATTTATTTCGAGGTGGTGTCGACGCTGGCGCTGGTCATCGGCTTGATCGTGGTGGACGTTTTCAAACCCGGCGCGGGCATGAATGTCGATGTCGCCAGCCTCGACACCAGCAGTCTGACGACTTACACGACAGCAGCAAAACATGCGTCGTTCATGGATTTTGTGATGGGCATCATCCCCGACACGATCGTCGATGCATTCGCCAAGGGCAATGTCCTGCAGATCCTGCTGTTTTCAATCCTGCTGGGTATCGCCTTGGCCCATGTCGGGCCGCGTGGCAAGGTGTTCGTCGATGCGCTGGAAAGCCTGATGCAGGGCATGTTCCGCATCGTCAACATGGTCATGCGCCTGGCGCCGATCGGTGCGTTCGGTGCAATTGCGTTCACTATCGGCAAGTACGGTTTCGGTTCGCTGTTTTCGTTGGGAAAACTGATGGCGTGCGTTTACCTGACCTGTGCGGTATTCGTGATTTTCGTGCTTGGTCCGATCTGTCGCTACAGCGGATTCAGCCTGTGGAAATTCCTCAAATTCATCAAGGAAGAGTTGTTTACGGTGCTCGGCACCAGCTCCTCGGAGTCAGTTCTGCCGCAGATGATCTCGAAGATGGAAAAGGCCGGCGTATCGAAACCGGTGGCCGGGATGATCATCCCCTCGGGCCTGACCTTCAACCCGGACGGCCAGGCCATCTACTACACCATCGCGGCGATCTTCATCGCTCAGGCGACGAACACACCGCTGACGCTGACCGACCAATTGATTGTGCTGGCGGTGTTGATGTTCACCTCCAAAGGCTCGGCAGGTGTGACAGGCTCGGGTTTCATCATTCTCGCGGCGACACTGGCATCACTCGGGACGATTCCGGTGGCGGGCATGGTGTTGTTGCTGGGTGTCGATCGCTTCATGTCGGAAGCCCGGGCGATCACCAACACCATTGGCAACGGCGTGGGCACCATGGCCATCGCCAAATGGGTAGGGGCGCTCGATAGCGAAAAAATGCACAGGGCGCTCAATGGCGAGGCCGAGGAACGGAGTGCGCAGGTGCCGGAAGCCGAGATCACTCTCCACGCCAGCGAATCTCTGCGCCCAGGCCTTGAGCGCGTGGCCGCCAGGTAGACGAATCGGATACAGCAACCGCAGGTGCCATGCCGCCTCAGGCACAAAAACGCCCGGCTCACGCCGGGCGTTTTTCATTCGGTTTCAGATCATCTCAGGCAACGCATCCAGAACCTTGTCGAGGGTAATCGGGTACTCCCGCACCCGAGCGCCCGTGGCGTTGTAGATCGCATTCGCCACCGCCGCGCTGACTCCGCAAATCCCCAGTTCACCAACCCCCTTGGCTTTCATCGGCGAGGAAATAGGGTCGGTTTCATCGAGGAAGACCACCTCCTGATGCGGAATGTCGGCGTGCACCGGCACCTCATAGCCCCCTAGGTCATGGTTGACGAAAAAGCCCTGGCGCTTATCCACCGCGAGTTCTTCCATCAATGCCGCGCCGACGCCCATGGTCATGGCGCCGATCACCTGGCTGCGGGCCGATTTCGGATTGAGAATCCGCCCGGCGGCGCAGACCGCGAGCATGCGCCGCACGCGGACTTCTCCGGTGGCGGCATCGACGGCGACTTCGACGAAGTGCGCGCCGAAGGTCGATTGCTGGTACTGCTTGGCGAGGTCGGCGAATTCGATGCTGTCCTCGACTTCGATTGCGGCGTGTTGCGCGGCCTCACGTAACGGCACGTTTTTGCTGCCCAGGCGCACGTGACCATCGGCAAACTGCGCTTCACCTGAATTCATGCCCAGTTTGGCCGTGACCGCTTCGCGCAGTTTCATGCACGCCGCGTAGACCCCGGCGGTCGAGCAATTGGCGCCGAACTGGCCGCCGGAGCCGGACGACACCGGAAAATTCGAATCGCCCAAATGCACAGCCACATCGTCGAGACGCACGCCCATCACTTCGGCGGCGGTCTGGGCAATGATCGTGTAGCTGCCGGTGCCGATGTCCGTCATGTCGGTTTCGACGGTGATCTTGCCGTCGCGCTCCAGCCGTACGCGTGCGCCGGACTTCACCAGCAGGTTGTTGCGAATCGCCGCCGCGACGCCCATGCCGATCAGCCAGCGACCTTCGCGACGGCTGCCGGGCGTTGCATTGCGTTTATCCCAGCCGAAGCGTTCGGCGCCGGTTTGCAGGCATTCGATCAGTCGCCGCTGGGAGAACGGCCGCTCGGTTTTCACCGGGTCGACCTGGGTGTCGTTGAGGATGCGGAACTGGATCGGATCGAGTTTGAGCTGTTCTGCCATCTCGTCCATGGCGATCTCCAGTGCCATCAACCCCGGCGTTTCACCGGGGGCACGCATGGCATTGCCTTCCGGCAGATCCAGCGGCGCCAGGCGCATGGTCACCAGGCGATTTTCTGCGGCGTAGAGCAACTGGCTCGGCTGCGCCGCGACTTCGACCTTGCCGTCGGCGAGGTTGCCTGACCAGCCTTCATGGGCGATGGCAGTGAGTTTGCCGTCCGCCGTGGCGCCCATGCGGATGCGCTGGATGGTGGCGGGGCGGTGGGTGGTGTTGTTGGCGATCTGCGGGCGGGCGAGAGCGACCTTCACTGGCCGGTTCGCCAGACGTGCGCCAAGGGCGGCGAGGATCGCGTCGGCGCGAATGAATAGCTTGCCGCCGAATCCGCCGCCAATGTACGGCGAGATCAACCGCACGTTTTCCTTGGGCAGGCCGAGGGTGGTGGCGATGTCGCCGACGCTCCAGGCGATCATCTGGTTGGAAGTCCAGAGCGTCACGTGATCGCCTTTCCAGGCGGCAAGTGTCGCGTGGGGTTCCATCATCGCGTGGGACTGATCCGGCGTGGTGTAGGTCTGGTCGAACTGCACGGGCGCGGCGGCAAAAGCGCTGGCGAAATCGCCGTGCGTGACGTCCGGCAATTCGTCTTTCGGCTCCACGCCCTGATCGCGCACGCTGGCCAGATCAAATTGACCTTTGTCGGCCGCGTATTCGACGTTGACCAATTGCGCGGCGGCCCGCGCCTGTTCGAAGGTTTCGGCGACCACCAGCGCCACGGCCTGGTGATAGTGCTGCACTTGCGGCCCGGCCAGCAGTGGCGCGGCGTTGTATTTGCCTTTGCGGAGCTTGCCGGCGTTGGCGGCGGTGACGATGGTCAGCACCCCCGGCGCGGCCCGGGCGGCCTCCAGATCAATGTGGGTGATGCGACCCTTGGCAATGGCCGAGCCGACCATCACGCCATAGGCCTGATTTTTGACCGCTTCATGCTGCTCGTAGGCGTAAGGCGCCTGGCCGCTGGTCTTCAACGGGCCTTCGATACGGTCGGTGGGTTTGCCGATGACGTTCAACTGATCAATCGGATTGGTCGTGGCGGGCGTGTCGAATTTCATGCTTCGTCCCTCGCTTGGGCCAGCACCGAGGCAATCGTGCGCTCGACCAGCGTCACTTTGAATTGGTTGTCCGGGGTGGGCGTGGCGCCGTCGAGCAGGCGCGCGCTGACGGCTTTCGCGCCTTGCGGCAACAGCGCTTCCGCCGCTTCGACCCGCCAGGGTTTCGGCGCGATGCCGCCGACCGCGATGCGACCGCTGCCATCCTTCTGCAGGATCAGACCGACGGACACCAGGGCGAAGGCGTACGACGAGCGGTCGCGCACCTTGTGATAGACATGGGTGCCGCCCACCGGGGCGGGCAGGGTGACAGCGGTGATCAGTTCGCCCGGTGTCAGGATGGTTTCAACATTTGGCGTGGTGCCGGGCAATTGATGGAAATCCGCGATGGCGATGCGCCGGGTGCTGCCATCGGCCTTGATCGTTTCGATCCGGGCATCCAGCGCACGCATCGCAATCGCCATGTCACTCGGATGGGTCGCGATGCAGGCGTCGCTGACGCCGATGATCCCGAGTTGTCGACTGACACCGCCAATCGCCGCGCAGCCACTGCCGGGTTTGCGTTTATTACAGGCCTGATTGGTGTCGTAGAAATACGGGCAGCGCGTGCGCTGGAGCAGATTGCCGGCGGTGGTCGCCATGTTGCGTAACTGGCCCGATGCGCCGGCAAGCAGGGCGCGAGCGAGTAGCGCATAGTCTTTCCGGACGCGGCTGTCGGCGGCCAGATCGGTGTTGCGCACCAGTGCGCCGATGCGCAAGCCGCCGTCGTCGGTGGCTTCGATCTGGTCGAGCCCCAGGTGATTGACGTCAATCAGCTGCTGCGGCGTTTCGATGTCGAGCTTCATCAAGTCCAGCAGGTTGGTGCCGCCGGCGATAAAGCGGGCGCCCTCGATTTGTGCGGCTTGGGCAGCGGCTGCGGCAGGGGAGTCGGCGCGGCTGTAATTGAACGCTCTCATGCTGGCACCTCCGCGACTTCGCTGATGGCTTCGATGATGTTCGAGTAGGCGCCGCAGCGGCAGATGTTGCCGCTCATGCGTTCCTGCAATTCGCTGGCGATCAGTTGCGGCGGTGCGGTGAGGCTGGCGCTGGCGTGACTGGGGATGCCGTCGCGGATTTCCTGAAGCACCGCCACCGCTGAACAGATCTGCCCCGGCGTGCAGTAGCCGCACTGGTAACCGTCATGCTTGATGAACGCTGCCTGCATTGGATGCAGGTGGTCCGGCATGCCGAGGCCTTCGATGGTGGTGACTTTGGCGCCGTCCTGCATCACTGCCAGGGTCAGGCAGGAATTGATTCGCCGGCCATCGACGATCACCGTGCAGGCGCCGCACTGGCCGTGGTCGCAGCCCTTTTTGCTGCCGGTCAGGTGCAGGTGTTCGCGCAGGGCGTCGAGCAGGCTGGTGCGGGTGTCGATCTCCAGCGTCTGCGGCTTACTGTTGACTTCAAGGGTCACTTTGGCCATGGCCGGTTGCTCCAGAGCGGCCGCGTAGGCCTTGAGGCTGATGAAGGGCGGCATCGCGAACGCAGTCGCGGTCACGGCCCCGAGAATCAGGAAACGGCGTCGGGAAATCGCCAACGGCGGATGGTCGTTCATGGCTGGGCTTCCTCTGATCAGGTCGGCAGGTTGCAAATGACCCGCCAGGGCACGCCGGCGTGGTAGCCAGTCTTGGTCTGTTCTAGGAGTGACCGCAGGGGGGAGGAAAAGGTTTTGTCGGATTTTGCCCCAGTCAAAGCCATCAAACAGCCACTGGATCGACAGGAGGGGCACGGCAAGCAGGGCGATGAACGGTCGTTGATGGCCACTGAATCAAAGCCTTTTTCCCCGGTCGTATCTGCGGCAGCGCGCACCGCGCCTTATCGACGTGGGCAGCGCTGACTGTTTCCGTCGTCAAGACCTTGGTTTTAGGGAAAATCTGAATGATGCGTGCAACAAGCCTGCTGCTGACTGTTTCCGCCGCCGTATTGCTGGGCGGCTGTGTGGCGGATTTCGATGATGACCATCGCCATGGCCGGCACTACGACCGCGATCATGGCCGTTACTACGATCATGACCGGCGCTGGGATGATCGCGATGACGACCGCCGCGACGGGCGTCGTTATCACCGCGACCGGGATGATGACTGATTGAAACGAAGAGGGCGTTCCCCGACGGGAACGCCCTCTGGCATTAAAAATGAGCGCTCGCCCGGACGCTGGATCGCGCAGGCACAGAGGCCTCGATGTCCAGCAAATGGGTGGCGAGAATGTCGCTCAGAAAACGGAACTGATCGTTGAGGCCGACCACTTCATTGCTGAAATGATTGCTGGCGGCGGGCATCAACAGATCTTCGAAGACTTCGTCGAACACCAGCGCCCGGGTCTTGCGCGACACGGCGTGCTGATCATAGTAGTTGCTGCCGAAGACCGGGAAACTCACGGCGAGGGTGACGTTGCTGATCATGATGTGAACTCCTCGTGCTGTGTGTTTCGGATGGGTAAATCGTGCCTTCGGCGAGCGGTCGGCGGAAGGCAATCGTCGCAATGGTGAATATCGACGCCATTGATGGTTGGACTGACGCAGCCCTGACCAGCGGATAAACGGCGCACCGCACGCACCTATACTCATTTCATCTCCTCCGGATTCTTCATCGCCCGACCGAAGAACAGATAAGGACCGCCACCGTGAACCTGCGTGCGCTGCTCCTCGCCGCACTGGTGTTGCTGGCCGGCTGCGCCACCACGGCGCGGGCCCCGGTGAGCGCGCCGGCAGTGGTGGTCTCGCCGGCCACCTGGCAGCAGATCGACCGGGAAATCGTCAGCGCCTCGAAGCAGGCCACCGAGCAGGTCAAGCTGTTCGCCCGTGGCTCGATGGAACATTGGCGCATTCGGGTCTATGAGCAAACTGAAGAAAATTTCATCCCGTGGTTCAGCAGTTACTGGACCCAGGAATGGCTGTCGATGAAGGTCAGCTGGTACACGATCAGTGCCAGCGGCGAGCAAGATGCGTCGGCCAAGCGCCTGGCGGCCTATCTGCTGGAGCAATATCAGGAACGGGTGCTGGCGCCGGTGGCGGTGGAGATCGATCCGGACGCGATCCTCGGCCAGTCCACCGCGTTCTACGCGCAGCTGATGGCGCAGCAGATGCCGGTCATCGCCCAGCGCCACGGCGTGCCCATCGCCCAGCTCAATGGGCGGTTGCAGAAAATCCCCGCCATCGCCCTTGGCCCGCCGCTGGCCCGCGATGCTTCGCTGTACCAGATCGTCAGCACTGAACCTTTGAACACGCTGCCGGCCTACGCTGCGCTGATCGACAAGATCCACACCGATGGCGGCTCGAAAGGCGTGGCCTCGACCGACACGGCCATGGCGCCGGTGGCCAAGCGCGCCAGCCAGCGCATGGAGGCGGAAATGGCCCCGCGCGGCGCTGCCAGCGCGGTGGCGGCAGCGGCAGGCAAACTGGCCGGGGCGCTGATTTCGGTCGGTGTGGCGGGTATCCGCGCGATCATTCAGGCCAACGACCGCCCCGACAGCGAAGCCCTGATTCGCAGCAGTCTCGGCAACACGTTCGACAAGGCCTGGCTGAAACTGGTGCAGAACCCGACCACCGGCGTGATGGCCGGCACGCTGCACATGGCGGCGCAGGTCGAGGGCAATCTGGGCGGGCGGGACGAGCCGTCGGTCGGGTTGGGCGTCAACCGTGTCGAATGGCGGCCGCCCGAGTCGACTACTCAGCAGATCGAACCCACCCTGCAAGGAGAATGATCATGGCTTACATCGATGTGTTCGTGGCGCCCGTGCCGAATGCCAATCGCGAACAGTACAAGAAACACTGCGAAATCGCCGCGAAGCTGTTCAAGGAATACGGCGCTCTGGAGGTGATTCAGGGCTGGGGCGATGACGTGCCGGACGGCAAGGTCACCTCATTCCCGATGGCGGTGAAACTCAAGGAAGGCGAAACCGTATCGGCCGGCTGGCTGATCTGGCCGGACAAGGCCACTCGCGACGCCGGCATGGCGAAAATGATGGAAGACCCGCGCATGCAGCCGGACGTCAATCCGATGCCGTTCGATGGGCAGCGGATGATCTTCGGTGGCTTCAAGGACATTCTCGAACCTTGATGCCGCGTTGCCGGGTCACTCCGCCGACGGGGTGATCCGGCAACCTTTGCGGTTGCGGATCTGTTCGTCCGTCGGCCGCTCGCGGACGAATTCGAAACGCGGCTCACCCTCGCTGTAATGCACCAGCCAGCCCCATTCCAGTTCACTCTCATCCTGCCCGGGATTCGGCGGTCGGGCCCACCAGGGTTCTTTGCTGAGGATCTCGCGCATGACGTCCTCCGGTTGATGGCAATCGTAGAACTATAAACCCCATGCCGAGAGTCGCCAGAAACGGGCGTGTAGAATCCAGGGATCTCGACGAACGAAGGAGCGGGGCCATGACGGACGAAACGCGCGGGGATCAACCGCTCAAGCGGCTGTTCTTCGCTCTGGACTGCCCGCCGGCACAGCGCAAGGCGATTGCCCAGTGGCGCAGCGAGCTGGGTTTGCGTACCGGCAAACCGGTGCCGGCCGACAATTTTCATCTGACGCTGCTGTTTCTCGGCGCGGTGCCGTTGGCGCAGATTGGCGAAGTCTGCGAGGCGGCGGCGAAGGTGCGAACACCGGGGGAGGCGCTGAGGATTTCGCTGGATCGGTTGCAGGTCTGGCGCCGTGCCGGGGTGCTGTCGCTGGCGCCGCAGCAGGCGCCGCAGGCATTGTTGCGACTGGTGTATGCGCTGGAGCAGGCGATGTTGCCGTTTCGTTTTGAAGAGGCGACGCGCGAGTATCGTCCGCACCTGACGCTGGCCCGGGACTATCGGGCGCCGGAGCCGGAATCCGCCACGCCGCCGGAGTTCTTCCTGCGTGCCGAGCGCTTTGCATTGTTCGAATCCCACAAGGGCCGTTATCGCTCGCTGGCCGACTGGCCACTGATCTGAACCCACAAAAAAAGGCGCCCGAGGGCGCCTGAATTCACCTGAACCGAGGAAAGCCAGGTGAGGCCGTTCAGAGCAGGGGGCAGCGGTGGTAAGGCGCTGCGTGAACGGAAATCGATGTGTGTTTACTTGCCGAGTTTCACGCGGGTCCAGCCCCGGGTCATGATCCGTTGCGTGGCAATCGGCTGATCCGGCACCGCATACAGCGTGGCCATCACTTCCTGCGACGGGTACGAGCCCGGATCGTTGCGGATCGCTTCGTCCACCAGCGGTGTCGCCGCTGCGTTGGCGTTGCTGTAGCCGTTGCTGTTGGTGATCTCGGCGATGATGTCCGGACGCATCAGGAAGTCCATGAACAGGTAAGCGTTCTCGACGTTCGCCGCATCGCGCGGGATGGCGACCATGTCGTAGAAGCTGCCGGCACCTTCCTTGGGAATGCTGTAGTCGATCACTACGTTGTTGCCCGATTCCACCGCGCGGGCCTTGGCCTGCAGCACGTCACCGGAGTAACCGACCGCCACGCAGATGTTGCCATTGGCCAGGTCCGAGATGTATTTCGAAGAGTGGAAGTACGCCACGTTCGGGCGAATCTTCATGAACAGCGCCTCGGCTTCCTTGATGTGCGCGGTGTCCTTGTCGTTCACCGGATAGCCCAGGTAGTGCAGCGCGGCCGGGATCATTTCGGTCGGCGAATCGAGGAAGCTGATGCCACAGGCTTTCAGCTTCTCGGCGTTCTCCGGTTTGAACAGCAGGTCCCAGGAGTTGGTCGGCGCATTCTTGCCGAGCACTTCGCGGACCTTGTCCGGGTTGAAGCCGATGCCGATCGAGCCCCACATGTACGGGAACGCGTGGGCGTTTTCCGGATCACTGGCGGAGGCGTTTTTCAGCAGCACCGGGTTGAGGTTTTTCCAGTTTGGCAGCTTCGATTTGTCCAGGGTCTGATAGACCCCGGCCTTGATCTGCTTGGCCAGGAAACTGTTGGACGGCACCACGATGTCGTAGCCGGATTTACCCGCGAGCAGACGCGCCTCGAGGGTTTCATTGCTGTCGAACACATCGTAGGTCACGCGGATGCCGGTCTCGTCCTCGAACTTCTTGACGGTGTCCGGGGCGATGTAATCCGACCAGTTGTAAACGCGCAGTACCTTGTCGTTGGCCTGGGCGCCCGTGGCGATTGCGCCCAATAAGGACAGTGTCAGCAGAGTCCTGCCAAACATTTTCATCGGTGAAACTCCATTCTTTTTATTCAAAAGCTTTTAAGCAAAAGCGCAAAGCCGTAAAACGCGACGGCCCTAGGCCGTCGCTGCCACTCGTTGAGGTTGCGGTTGCTGCCACGATTCGTTGGCGGTCTGATCCATCGCTTCCTGAATCGCACGCTTGCGGTTGGCTTCTGCCTTGCGGCCGAAGTACCAGACCAGGAAGGTCACCAGCGATACTGCCAGCAGAATCAGGCTGGCCACGGCGTTGATCTCGGGCTTCACACCCAGACGCACGGCCGAGAACACTTCCATCGGCAGGGTGGTGGAACCCGGGCCCGAGACGAAGCTCGCCAGCACCAGATCGTCCAGCGACAGGGCGAACGACATCATGCCGCCTGCCGCCAGCGACGGCGCGATCATCGGGATGGTGATCAGGAAAAACACCTTGAACGGTTTTGCGCCCAGATCCATAGCCGCTTCTTCGATCGACAGGTCCAGCTCGCGCAAGCGGGCGGAGACTACCACCGCCACATAAGCGGCACAAAACGTGGTGTGGGCGATCCAGATCGTGACGATCCCACGCTCCTGCGGCCAGCCGATCAGTTGCGCCATCGCCACAAACAGCAGCAACAGCGACAGACCGGTGATCACCTCAGGCATCACCAGCGGCGCGGTCACCAGACCACCGAACAGCGTACGACCCTTGAAGCGCGTCACGCGGGTCAGCACGAACGCGGCGAGGGTGCCCAGCGCCACGGCGGCGATCGCGGTGTAGCAGGCGATTTCCAGCGAGCGCACCACCGAGCCCATCAGTTGGGTGTTGTCGAGCAGGCCGACGTACCACTTCACCGACCAGCCGCCCCAGACTGTCACCAGTTTCGAGGCGTTGAACGAGTAGATCACCAGAATCAGCATCGGCAGATAAATGAACGTCAGGCCGAAGATCAACATGAATTTTGCAAAACCGAAGCGTTTCATCCCCGTGCCTCCATCTCTTTGGCCTGGCTGCGGTTGAACAGCAGAATCGGCACAATCAGGATCAACAGCATCACCACCGCCAGAGCAGATGCCACCGGCCAGTCGCGGTTATTGAAGAACTCTTGCCACAGCACGCGACCGATCATCAGGGTCTCCGGGCCGCCCAGCAGTTCCGGAATCACGAACTCGCCCACCACCGGAATGAACACCAGCATGCAGCCGGCGATGATGCCGTTCTTGGCCAGCGGTACGGTGATTTTCCAGAAGTTGTTGAAGTTGCTCGAACCCAGATCCTGCGCGGCTTCCAGCAGGCTGCCGTCGTGCTTCACCAGGTTGGCGTAAAGCGGCAGCACCATGAATGGCAAGTAGGCATACACGACTCCAATGTAGACGGCCGTGTTGGTGTTGAGGATCTCGATCGGGTGATCGGTGAGCCCGGTCCACATCAAAAATGCGTTGAGCAAACCGTTGTTGCTGAGGATGCCCATCCACGCGTAAACGCGGATCAGGATCGCGGTCCAGGTCGGCATCATGATCAACAGCAGCAAAACGTTTTGCGCTTCCTTGCTGGCCTTGGTGATCGCGTAAGCCATCGGGAAACCGATCACCAGGCACATCATCGTACTCAGTGCCGCGACCTTCAGCGAACCGAGGTAGGCCGACAGGTACAGCTCGTCTTCGCCGAGCATGGTGTAGTTGCCGATGTTCAGGAACAGCTGGAATTTCTGTTCGGCGTAGGTGTAGATCTCCGAGTACGGCGGGATCGACAGCGCGGCTTCCGAGAAGCTGATCTTCATCACCAGGAAGAACGGCAGCATGAAGAACAGGAACAGCCAGATGAACGGGATGCCGATGACGAATTTTCGCCCGCTGGGCACCAGGCGCAGGAATTGCTGATTGAAGGTTCTCATGAGCGCAGTACCACGCCGCTGTCGTCTTCCCACCAGACGTAGACCTTGTCGTCCCAGGTCGGACGCGCGCCACGGCGTTCGGCGTTGGCCATGAACGACTGGACGATCTTGCCGCTCGGCAATTCGACGTAGAACACCGAGTGGCCGCCGAGGTAGGCGATGTCATGCACCTTGCCTTCGGACCAGTTGTAGCGGGTCTCCGGCTTGATCGTGCTGACGAGCATTTTTTCCGGGCGGATCGCGTAGGTGATCGACTTGTCCTGCACCGAAGTGCTGACGCCATGACCGACGTAGATCTTTTGCTGCAAGTCCGGGCTGTGAATGATCGCATGACCTTCAAGGTCCTCGACCACGGTGCCGTCGAAGGCGTTCACGTTGCCGATGAATTCGCAGACCATGCGGCTGACCGGCGCTTCAT
Source organism: Pseudomonas fitomaticsae (assembly GCF_021018765.1). Lineage (GTDB taxonomy): Bacteria > Pseudomonadota > Gammaproteobacteria > Pseudomonadales > Pseudomonadaceae > Aquipseudomonas > Aquipseudomonas fitomaticsae. Next base: position 2,732,475 of record NZ_CP075567.1, read on the forward strand.
AGATGTCGACCGGGCTGCCGATCTGGGCGATCCAGCCCAGGTGCATGATCGCGATGCGCTCGGCCATGGTCATGGCCTCTTCCTGGTCGTGGGTCACCATCACGCAGGTCACGCCGACGCGTTCGATGATCTCCACCAGTTCCAGCTGCATCTGCGAGCGCAGCTTTTTATCCAGCGCGCCCATCGGTTCGTCGAGCAGCAACAGCTTCGGACGCTTGGCCAGCGAGCGGGCGAGGGCCACGCGCTGACGCTGGCCGCCGGACAGTTGATGCGGGCGGCGCTTGGCGTATTGGGTCATGTGGACGAGGCGCAGCATTTCTTCGACGCGGGCGTCGATTTCGCTGGCCGGCAAACGGTCCTGCTTGAGGCCGAAGGCGATGTTCTGCGCAACCGTCATGTGCGGGAACAGGGCGTAGGACTGGAACATCATGTTGATCGGCCGCTCGTACGGCGGCATGTCGGTGATGTCGACACCGTCGAGCAGAATGCGTCCTTCAGTCGGCCGTTCGAAACCGGCGAGCATGCGCAGCAGGGTCGATTTGCCCGAGCCGGAGCCGCCGAGCAGGGCGAAGATTTCGCCCTGATGGATCTCCAGGGACACGTCGTCCACAGCGGTGGTTTCGTCGAACTTCTTGGTGACTCGATCGACCTTCACCAGAACCTTTTTCGGTTGCTGATGACCTTCAAGAGCCTTCCTGTAAGTGCTGGAGGCGTTTGCCATGTGAAACTCCCAACAGGTTTCAGTCGCCGGGCCAACGCGGCCTGGCTTAAGAGTGGATTGCAGACCCGCACCGTGCGGGTTGTTCGGCGCCGCCGTCCTGGCTGCCGGGTGGTGCTTTTTGTTTTCGCGGTGTGTTGCTGATCGCGGATGACGGATGCGCAAACGCACAGCCGCCGACCCCGCGGGGGCAGTAAATGGTTTTGCAATCGTTGGGTGGCGTCAGCGCTGGTTGCGTCGCGCCGCACGCTGGCGGCAGGCCTCGCCGAACGCCTGGAAAATCCGCAGGTAGTTCGGGTTGTCCAGCACTTGCCATTCGGGGTGCCATTGCACGCCGAGGGCAAAGGTCGGGCTGTGCTCCACCGAGACCGCTTCGATCAGGCCATCCGGCGCCACAGCTTCGGCGCGCAGGCCGGGAGCGAGGCGGTCGATGCCCTGACTGTGAATCGAGTTGACCTGGAATTCACCCGGCAGCTCCAGCGCTTCGAACACTCCACCGGGCAGTACCGACACGGCATGGGCCGGGGCGTATTGCACGGCGACATCCGGGCTGTCGGCTTCGCGGTGATCGAGCATGCCCGGCAGCTCATGCACCTTCTGGTGCAGGCTGCCGCCGAACGCCACGTTCATTTCCTGGAAACCCCGGCAGATGCCGAGTACCGGAACGTCCGCCGCGATGGCTGCACGCAATAGAGGAAGGGTAGTGGCATCCCGCGCCGGATCGTGATCCGTGCCGGGAGCGCTGTCCGGGCCCTGATAGTGGAAGGGTTCCACGTTGGACGGCGAGCCGGTCAGCAACAGACCGTCGAGCTGACCCAGCAGGTCTTCGATTTCAGTCAGTTTGCCAAGGGAAGGAATGACGACGGGCAACCCCAGCGCCGCAACGCTGACAGCGCGAACGTACTTGTCGCCGCTGATGTGATAGGGGTGCAGGCCAATCTGTTTGACGCACGCAGTAACGCCGATCAATGGCTTGAATGCCATTTTTATTCACCTCGAAGTTTGACACTTGAACGAGCTTTTCCGGAGCTTAGCCTCGTTGATTTTAATTAACAACTCCCATGTAAAAAATTCTAAACGCCGTTCATCAAATCTTCATCAAGACCGGGGCTCTGGCGCCTGCATTGGCACGAGAGTGTTAAAAAAAGCCCGAAAAAAAACGCTGAGCGGCCCTGTGTTCGCTATTGACTTCACTTTGCCGTTCGGGTTGACTGGCTCGGCGAAACAGCAGTGAACATAATAATTAACAGCTAAATAGGTGCATCATGTCGGTCCCTCTGCGTGCCGTTCAACTCAACGAAGCAAACGCATTCCTTAAGAAACATCCTGAGGTTTTGTACGTCGACCTTCTGATTGCAGACATGAACGGTGTGGTGCGCGGCAAGCGCATCGAGCGCACCAGTCTTCATAAGGTTTACGAGAAAGGCATCAATCTGCCGGCCTCGCTTTTCGCCCTCGACATCAATGGCTCCACGGTGGAAAGCACCGGTCTGGGCCTGGACATCGGCGACTCCGACCGTATCTGCTACCCGATCCCAGGCACCCTGAGCATCGAGCCCTGGCAGAAGCGCCCGACCGCACAACTGCTGATGACCATGCACGAACTGGAAGGCGAGCCGTTCTTCGCCGACCCGCGTGAAGTGCTGGCCAACGTGGTGCGCAAGTTCGACGAACTGGGCCTGACCATCTGCGCCGCGTTCGAACTCGAGTTCTACCTGATCGACCAGGACAACGTGAACGGCCGTCCGCAATCGCCGCGTTCGCCGGTTTCGGGCAAACGTCCGGTGTCGACCCAGGTTTACCTGATCGACGACCTCGACGAATACGTCGACTGCCTGCAAGACATCCTCGAAGGCGCGAAAGAGCAGGGCATTCCTGCCGACGCCATCGTCAAGGAAAGCGCCCCGGCGCAATTCGAAGTCAACCTGCACCACGTGTCCGACCCGATCAAGGCGTGCGACTACGCCGTCCTGCTCAAGCGTCTGGTGAAGAACATCGCCTACGACCACGAGATGGACACCACCTTCATGGCCAAGCCGTATCCGGGCCAGGCGGGCAACGGTCTGCACGTGCACATTTCGATTCTGGATAAAGAAGGCAACAACATCTTCGCCAGCGAGGATCCCGAGCAGAACGCCGCGCTACGCCACGCGATCGGCGGTGTGCTGGAGACCCTGCCTGCGCAAATGGCTTTCCTGTGCCCGAACGTCAACTCGTACCGCCGCTTCGGCGCACAGTTCTACGTGCCGAACTCGCCGAGCTGGGGCATCGACAACCGTACCGTGGCCGTCCGCGTGCCGACCGGTTCGCCTGACGCCGTGCGCATTGAACACCGTGTCGCCGGTGCCGACGCCAACCCGTACCTGCTGATGGCTTCCGTGCTGGCCGGTATCCACCACGGCCTGACCAACGAAATCGAGCCGGGCGCCCCGGTCGAAGGCAACAGCTACGAGCAGAACGAACAGAGCCTGCCGAACAACCTGCGCGACGCCCTGCGTGAGCTGGACGACAGCGAAGTCATGGCCCGCTACATCGACCCGATGTACATCGACGTATTCGTCGCGTGCAAGGAAAGCGAGCTGGCCGAGTTCGAAAACTCGATCTCTGACCTTGAGTACAACTGGTATCTGCATACCGTGTGAGGCCTTCAAAAGCCCCTCACCCTAACCCTCCCGATACGTCGGACCGCCCAAAGGGAGAGGGGACTGATTCGGGGATGCTCGGGAAATACGCCGACCTGAACGATTTTTACCGAATCCATATTCGACTCGGTCGTTCACGTCGGTGCATCTTCCGAGACACTTCGGTCGGTCCCCTCTACCTCTGGGAGAGGGCTAGGGTGAGGGCAGCCATCTCAAGCCGAACACACACACCAGACACCCCCAAATTCCCCCGCGTCGAGCCACCACCATGACAACGACCCGCAACGACTGGGAACAACGCTTCCAGTCCCTGACCCTCGAATCCCGCGCCTTCATCAACGGCGAATACCGCCCGGCCATCAGCGGCGACACCTTCGAATGCCTGAGCCCCGTCGACGGCCGTTTCCTGGCCTCCGTCGCCAGCACCGATGAAGCCGACGCCAACCTCGCCGTCGAAGTCGCGCGCCAATCCTTCAATTCCGGCGTGTGGGCCAACAAGGCCCCGGCCGAGCGCAAGCGCATCCTGATCCGCTTCGCCGACCTGATCCTGCAACACCAGGAAGAACTGGCGCTGCTCGAAACCCTCGACATGGGCAAACCGATCAGCGACTCGATGAGCATCGACATCCCGGCGACCGCCAACGCGATCCGCTGGAGCGCTGAAGCGATCGACAAGATCTACGACGAAGTCGCCGCCACCCCGCACGACCAGCTCGGTCTGGTAACCCGCGAGCCGTCCGGCGTTGTTGCTGCGATCGTGCCGTGGAACTTCCCTCTGATCATGGCCAGCTGGAAATTCGCCCCGGCGCTGGCGGCAGGCAACTCGTTCATCCTCAAACCTTCGGAAAAATCCCCGCTGACCGCGATCCGCATCGCCCAACTGGCGCTGGATGCGGGCATTCCGAAAGGCGTGTTCAACGTCCTGCCAGGCTTCGGCCACACCGTCGGCAAGGCGCTGGCGCTGCACATGGACGTCGACGTGCTGGCCTTCACCGGCTCCACCGCGATTGCCAAGCAACTGATGATTTATGCAGGCCAAAGCAACATGAAACGCGTCTGGCTCGAAGCAGGGGGCAAGAGCCCGAACGTGGTGTTTGCCGACGCACCGGACTTGCGCGCGGCAGCACAAGCGGCGGCCGGCGCCATTGCGTTCAACCAGGGCGAAGTCTGCACCGCCGGCTCGCGCCTGCTGGTGGAGCGTTCGATCCGCGAGCAATTCATCCCGCTGCTGGTGGAAGCGCTGCAAGCGTGGAAGCCGGGGCACGCCCTGGATCCGGCGACCACCGTCGGCGCCGTGGTCGATCAGCGTCAACTGGACAACGTGCTGCGCTACATCAGCATCGGCCGCGAGCAGGGCGCCGAGCTGATCGCCGGCGGTCAGCGCACCCTCGAAGAAACCGGCGGCACCTACATCGAGCCGACGATTTTCGACGGCGTGACCAACGCGATGACCATCGCCAAGGAAGAAATCTTCGGCCCGGTGCTGTCGCTGATCACCTTTGACACCGTTGAGGAAGCGCTGCACATCGCCAACGACAGCATCTTCGGCCTCGCCGCCGGCGTCTGGACCAGCAACCTGAGCAAGGCCCACACCTTCGCCCGTGGCCTGCGCGCCGGCAGCGTGTGGGTCAACCAGTACGACGGCGGCGACATGACCGCGCCGTTCGGTGGCTTCAAGCAGTCGGGCAACGGTCGCGACAAATCGCTGCACGCGTTCGACAAGTACACCGAGCTGAAAGCGACCTGGATCAAGCTCTGACTCTTTTACAGCGGTGGTCGCCTGCAACCGGCGACCCTCGGAGAATAAAAAAATGAAACAACAACACGTGAACAGCTACTACGCCGCCACCCGCAACGAAGTGATCGATTTTCCAGTCCTCGAAGAGTCGGTGGAGTGCGATGTCTGCATCATCGGCGCCGGCTACACCGGCCTGTCCTCGGCACTGTTCCTGAGCGAAGCCGGCTACAAGGTGACGGTGCTCGAAGCGGCAAAAGTCGGCTACGGCGCCAGCGGTCGCAACGGCGGTCAACTGGTCAACTCCTACAGCCGCGACGTCGACGTGATCGAAGAGCGCTACGGCGACAAGACCGCCGAAATCCTCGGCAGCATGATCTTCGAAGGCGCCGACATCATCCGTTCGCGCATCAAGGAATACGACATCAAGTGCGACTACCGCCCGGGCGGCATTTTCGCAGCGATGAACAACAAACAGCTCAAGGGCCTCGCCGAACAAAAACGTAGCTGGGAACGTTACGGCAATAAAAACCTGAAGATGCTCGACGCTGCGGACATCCGCCGCGAAGTCGGTTCCGATGCCTACGTCGGCGGCCTGCTGGACATGCAGGGCGGCCACATTCACCCGCTGAACCTGGCCCTCGGTGAAGCCGCGGCCATCGTGCGTCTGGGCGGCAAGATCTACGAGCAGTCCGCTGCGGTGGAAATCAAGTACGGCGAGCCCAACGTCGTGCGCACTGCCAAAGGCCAGGTCCGCGCCAAGTACCTGTTGATCGCCGGCAACGCCTACTTGCCGCAAGGCCTCGACAACCGCGTGACGGCCAAGAGCATGCCGTGCGGTTCGCAGATCTGCGTCACCGAACCGTTGACCGAGAAACAGGCCCGCAGCCTGATCACCAACAACTACTGCGTCGAGGACTGCAACTACCTGCTCGACTACTACCGCCTCACCGCCGACAACCGTCTGCTCTACGGCGGCGGCGTGGTCTACGGCGCCCGTGAACCGGACGACATCGAAACCCTGATCCGCCCGAAGATCCTCAAGACCTTCCCGCAGCTCAAGGACGTGAAAATCGACTACCGTTGGACCGGCAACTTCCTGCTGACCATGTCACGCATGCCGCAATTCGGCCGCATCGAGAAAAACGCCTACTACATGCAGGGCTACAGCGGCCACGGCGTCACGTGCTCGCACCTGGCCGGCAAACTGATCTCGGAAATGATCCGCGGCGACGCCGAACGCTTCGACGCTTTCGCCTCCCTGCCACACATGCCGATGATCGGCGGCCGCACCTTCTCCGCGCCACTGACTGCCCTTGGCGCCGTGTACTACTCGCTGCGCGACCGTTTCGGCATTTGATTAACCTCGCCGGCGGAGGCCCTGCACAGGCGCCGCCGGTTTTTTCTGACACCCAAGCTCAAACTGTGGGAGCGGGCTTGCTCGCGAAGAGGCCATATCAGCCAATACTCATGTCGGCTGACACACCGCTTTCGCGAGCAAGCCCGCTCCCACAGTTACCGTATTACCAAGGCAAGAAGGACTTTTCACCCACCGTCCATCGAACCTGCTGAGCAACACCGACAAACGTGATTTAATAGCCGCCTTTCACGGTTCCGGGACACGGGAGCAACGTGATCCGCGCGACCTGCGCGGCACCCGCCACCCACCCCCATTACCCTTAAGTCGTTCTCACATAAGGCTGTCATGGATACGGGTTCTCGACTCAAACTAGTACGCGAAAGCTACAAACTCTCCCAGCGCGAGCTGGCCCGGCGTAGCGGCGTGACCAATGCCACCATCTCCCTGATCGAACAGAATCGCGTCAGTCCTTCCGTCAGCTCATTGAAAAAGCTGCTCGAAGGCATCCCGATGTCCCTGGCCGACTTCTTCACCTTCGACCAGCCCCCCCGCGAACACCAATACGTCTTCCGCGCCAACGAACAACCCGACCTCGGCCGCCACGGCCTGCGCCTGCTGCTGATCGGCGCCTCGGTCCCCAGCCGCCAGATGCGCTTGCTGCGCGAGCAATACGCGCCGGGCGCGAGTTCCGGGGAAGAGCCGATTGTTCACGCGGAAGGCGAGGAGTGCGGGTTGGTGACGCGCGGTACGGTCGAGTTGACGGTGGACGGGCAGGTGAGCGTGTTGAGTGCGGGGGATGGGTATTACTTTCCGACGACGCTGCCGCACAAGTTCCGGAATATCGGGGCGGATGAGGCGGAGATTATTAGTGCGAATACGCCGGCGAATTTTTGAGTTCTGATTTTATCAGTCGGTAGTGCATGTAATAAGTACTCAAGAGAAACCGCAAAAGTGCGGTTTCTCTTTTTCGTCTATCGTTATTTTTGAGTACATTTTCCGTCGATTTTGTCGTTTTCTGCGCATTGCTCTGCATAAATCACTTTTTGCTCTTTCACAGACAATTCGGTGCTTGCAAGGCTGGCCAATGCTGTGCCTGCGTAGCCGATACCACTCATTGCGAAGAAAAGTGAGGGAAGGATGATGGATTTTTTATTGATTTTCATAATTTTTCCTCAATTAAAATTATCCTGCATCTTTGCGAAGTAAACTTTTTATTCGCGAAGATAGAGTCAATGAAGTTGGCAGGCATGGCACCTGTCGGATCTGACAGGTTTTTAGAGTTTTTTATAATTGCAGAATAATTTTTAAGATGTTAATTGACGTTGTGACATGCGCTTGTATTTCAGGAGAGCTGTTTCAATAGAGAACTTACTTGAAGCGTTGTGAGTTAAATGTCAATCCCGCCGTCGCTCAATAATCCCAAAAACATCCTTCACGTCTTGCACCATGATTCTTGCGAGGGTGGTGACGGTGTTGATGTCGTGCTCGGCATGGTCTTGAAGTCGAATGCAGGCCATGAGGTCAAGGTATTTGAGGACTGCGTTGAGGCGTTCGCTGACGCAGGCGTGAAGATCGCTCAGTGTGGCATCGGCGTCGATGAACAGGACAGGGTGGTCGGTGGCGGGGTGGGACATTGGGACGTAGTTGCACAGCGTTGACTTACTTGTCATGGGTAAAAATCCTTAGCTCAGAAAATTGATTACTGCCGTTCGCTGCGAAACGAGTTGGGTGGCAGTTATGCGTGGGTTCGCAGACCGAGGAGCTAAAACTCGGCAGACCCGAAGGTCTCCCACGCACAACCGCCATGAAAATGAAGCACAGGCAAGTTGCCGGGCCGCATTGTGCCGGGTGTGTACCTAGCTCGCCAGGGCTGCGAAACCCTATCGCCAAATTCGTTCAGCGACAGACCCACTCTAGGCACCGCTCCCAACTGCCGCAATCAGCCTGTAGGACGTGAAATCACCACTCGTGGCCAGAGAGTTCAGTCCCGTTCGGCGGTACGACTGGCGTAAATCAAGGGCTACAGCGTGTCAGGGAAAAATGACTCGCCAGGTTTCGACCCGCTTCGCAGCCCCACAAGAACAAGCCCCCTCACCACGCGGAGCAATTTCCTACGGCGTTTTCAGATCAAAAAATCCCTCACACATTCCACCCCCGGAACTTTCCCCAAAACCGATGTCAATTTGATGGCGTGTCGCGACGCTCATTCATCGGCTCAAGCAGTGCCAGGCTGGTTCCTGGTCAACCAAGGAGGTGTGTGATGAGACTATTACTCGCAATGTTGTTGATGTTCAGCGGCTACAGCTTTGCCAGTTGCGGCAACATTGATGACCACGATCAGCGTGCCTATTGCAATGCAAGGGAGAGCGGCAGCAGTTGCGGCAACATCGATAATCACGATTTGCGGGCGGCGTGTAACGCGGAGCAGGGCGGCAGTTCCTGCGGCAACATTGACGACCATGACCAGCGCGCCTATTGCAATGCCAAAAAGAGCGGCAGCAGTTGCGGCAACATCGATGATCATGACCTGCGTGCGCGGTGCAACGCGGAGCAGGGTGGCAGTTCCTGCGGCAACATCGATGACCACGACCAGCGTGCCTACTGCAATGCCACCACGGGCGGCAGCAGTTGCGGGAATATCGACAACCATGATTTGCGCGCGCGGTGTGAGGCCATGAAACGTTGATCCATCGGCCAACGCCAAACGCAAAAAGGGACACCCAGCGGTGTCCCTTTTTTGTGGCCGACTGAAACGGAATTCCCGGACCACCCAGTCAATCTTTTCACTTGTCACAACCCGTCTCATCACCAAAGGTTCCCCCCATCAGCACCACGTCGTAGACTGCGAAACAAGTTGTAACGCCTCTCCCACGGACGGAACCGCGCATGATTCACATCGGCAGCCGCAACAACGCCCCCACGCCACAGCATAAAACCCAGGACATCTACCTCTTCAGCATCGACCTGTCCCGCCCGGCGACGCCGTTCTGCTTCGAGCAATCGATTGGCGGCGGGCATGTCGAGCAGGGCGGTGCGCGGTGGTTGGCGCTGGATGAGCTGGATGGCTGGCCCGGTGAATGGCGTGAGCATTTGAAGAAGGCCGGATGTGCCTGGGTGGCCGAGTTGCTGGATGCTCATCCGAGGGAGAGCCAGGCTGATCTGGTCTCGCTGATCCTCCAGCGGTACGCCGAGCCGGCGCAGCCAACCGGGCGTTTGCAGGCGATTGGGCGCTGGTTCAAGCGTCACTTCTATATTGGCGGCCGGTACGGCGTCTGACCCGAGGAAACCCCCATGACTCAGACTCTGGAACGCGCCATCGCGATTGCCGCCACGGCCCACGCGGGGCAGGTGGACAAGGGAGGTGCGCCGTATATTTTGCATCCGCTGAAGGTCATGTTGCGCATGAGCAGCCTGGAAGAGCGCATCGTCGCGGTGCTGCACGATGTGGTCGAGGACTGCGGCATCAGCCTGGAGGATTTGCGCAAGGAAGGCTTCAGCGAAGCCGTTTTGTCCGCCATCGAATCGGTGACCAAAGTGCCCGGCGAATCCTACGAGGACTTCGTCGAGCGCGCGGCGCAGAACCCGATCGGGCGGGTGGTGAAACTGGCGGATCTGGAAGAAAACAGCGACCTGTCGCGGATTGCCTCGCCGAGCTGGGAGGATCTGGAGCGGATCGAAAAATATCGGCGGGCGATTGGACGGTTGCGCGCCTGACCTAACTGAAAAGCACATTGAATAGCCAGGAAGGCGACCATGAAATCCATTCTGTGTTTGTTGATTGCTGCCGGCTTCGGCGCGCTGTTGCAGTTCGAAGGCGTGCCCCACGGTTTGCTCTTGGGCTCGATTCTTGTGACGGCACTGGTCGTCACCAAATTCAAATTCGCGCCAGCGACGCCCTATGGCCTGGGCTACATCCAGGTCACGCTGGGCATTGCCACCGGGCTGATGTTCGAAGCGTGGGACAGCGCGACCGTTTCGACGATGTTGCCGAGCCTTGGCGTGTTGCTGCTGTGCCTGGCAGTGCAAGTCGCGCTGGCCGCGTGGTGGCTGTCGCGCGGGGCGGGGTGGAATCGCACGGATGCCTTGCTGGCGGTGTATCCGGGCGCGCTGGCGGCGGTGTTCGATTTGCTGGAATCGCATCAGGCGTCGAGCAAGGTGATCATCGTGCACTTGATGCGGCTGCTGCTGATCACGGTGCTGGTGAGTTTGCTGATTCCCGGAACGGCACCGGTTGACGTGGCCGAGGTCGAGCCGCTGTCGACGGGCATGGCATTGACCGTGCTGTCGGTGATCGGCTTGAGCGTGGTGGTCGGGCGTTTGCTGCTGGCCGTTGGCGTGCCGGCGCCGTTCATGTTGACGGCAATCATCATCACCGCCGTGTTTGTGAAATCAGGGTGGCTGAAGGGCTTTCACATGCCGGACTGGAGTCTGAATCTGGCGGCGCTGATTCTCGGAGTACGGATCGGCTCGCGATTCCAGGGATTGGGCCTCGCGGAACTTGGACGTCATGGTCGCACGGCATTGGTGTCGGTCGGTTTGATGATTCTGGTCGCGGCGGTTTTTGCATTGGCAGCTGCGCGATTGCTGGGCAGCGATGCGTTGTCGCTGTGGCTTGCCTACATGCCGGGGGCGATTGAAACCATCGCAATCGTGGCGTTCGCCGGCGGGCTGAATGTGGTGTTTATCCTCACTCACCATCTGGCGCGGATGGTGGTGTTGCACTTCGCGCCGGCGTTGCTGGTGCAGGTGCGGCGGGTGCGGGAGGACGCTTGAACACGGGCATTGCGCCCCGTGAACTACACTCCAAGATTACCCCGCCCCACAGGCAACCCCGCCGCGTCGGAGGTCATCATGTTCCGCCATTCACTGTTCATCGCAGCGTGCCTGTGCGCCACACAGGCCAGCGCTGAATCGGTCGTCCCGCTCAAGGGCCAGACTTCCCAGCAAACCCAGATCGACATCAACGACTGCCACTCCATCGCGTCCACCTCAACCACCTCGACACCCCAGGCCGGCGGTCGGTTGAAGGGCGCTGCTGTGGGTGCCGCTGCCGGTGCCACCGCCGCTGAAGTGCGCGGCCGTCAGCACGACGAGTTTTACGAAGCTGTGGACGATGACCGCAAGCAGGATTACCGCCAGAACCGAGCCAAAGAGACGGCTGCCGCCGGTGCGGTGGTTGGCGGTGCGCGGCAGCGGCAGGATCGGCGCGAGCAGCGGCGGACCGATGCTTCGGCCAGTTCAAGCGCCTACACCGGTTGTCTGCAAGGGCGGGGTTATCAGGTCACGCCCTGACGGTTTTCCCGGTGCGCGACGAGCAGGTGCATCATCACGCCGCTGTAGAGCGTCACCAGAATGAACAACCCCATGCGCACCGCGAAGGCGGTGTAGACGTCTTTGCCCGCCGCGCTGTCCTCAACGGACTGGCCAAGCAGGATGATCATGGTGATCAGGGTGTTGAGCCAGAACCCCGGCGTCAGTTGCGTCGGGTGCAACCGATAGAGTTTGCGCGCTACAAACAACGCGAACAGCAGCATCCACAGAAAGAACATCCACAGGTGCACGAACAGGCTCAACGCGCACCAGAACAGCACCGCCAGCAACCCGCCGAGCAAGGTTGAACCGAGTAGTTCGCGCCCAGCATGGTGGGTGCGAGTGGTGGTGCTTTGCTGGCCGAGGCTGACGGCTTTGAGGATGATCGGCAGGTAGCTCGCCGGGTCGATCAGCACCAGCAGGAAGGTCGGCAGCACGATCAGCGTTGCGCGTATCGCTACGCGGGGCACGTCTTCGGCGGGCAGGGCGGGGGCGGGTGGTGGCGCGGGGCTGTTGGCCGGTTCCGGGAACAGGAGGTGGCTCAGGCCGACGATGACGACGGCCAGCAACAGGCCTTTGACCAGCGCGCCGATCACCGCCATCGCCAGCTCGAATGAGGCAAAACCGGCGGCGGAAATCATGGTCATGCCGATCACCAGAAACGTCATGATCAGCACGTTGCCGCCGCGCAAGCCGTAGGTGAACACCAGAAACAGACCGACACTGATCAGCAGTACGCCGCACACCGGGTAATAGCGCAGCAGCGGCACCAGCAATAGGCCGAGACTGGTGGTAAACGCGGCGACCAATGTCAGCACCAGCGCCATTTTGACTGGCAACGGTCGAGGCATGCTGGCCAACAGCAACACCGCGAGCACCGGCGACAGAAACGACAGCGGCAAGGCGAGGCCGTAACTCGCGGCGGTGCACAACGCCGTGCCGCAGGCCAGGCGCAAGGCCCGTTGCGCCGGGACGCTGCGCTCAATAGGCCGCTCAGTAGGCATAGCTCAGCCAGCTCATCAACCAGACAAACACCCGCCCGAGTGGATTGAGCAGATTGCCTTCGCTGGGAAATGCCATGACTTCCGCCTGCCCGCCGGCGCGAATCGAACGGCTCTCGAACAGGCGCTTTTTCGCCTCTTCGCTGAACTCGATGATCACCGGAAAACGCTGCGCCGGACGCAGCCAGTCGCGGCTGTTCTGGATCGTCGGCAGGGTGCCGGGCGGCGGCGTCTGGCCGACGCTGACGCCATAACCGATGCTGCGCACCCGGCCGTCGAGCACTTCGCCGGGCAGGGCGTCGAGGATGATCGACACCGGCGTGCCGGGCTTGATTCGGCCGAGATTGTTTTCGGTGAGGTCGGCGCTGACCCACACGTCCTGGATCGTGATCAGCGTCATCACCGGACTGCCGGCAGCGGCGAACTGGCCGACGTCGGTGCGCAGGTCGGTGATCAGGCCCGCCGAACGCGCGCCGATGCGAGTGTTGGCCAGATCCAGTTCGGCCTTGGCCAGTGTGGCGGCGGCGCTGAGCAGTTTGGCGTTGGTGTCGGTGTTGCCGCCTTCCTGCTCCTGCGCGCGCAGCACTTCGGCCTTGGCGGCGGCGACCTTGCTGACCGCTGCTTCGTGGTTGGCCCGGGACACTTCCAGAAGCCGTACGGACACCGTGCCCGGATCCTCTTTATACAAGCCTTCAAGCCTTCGATTGTCCTGGCGCGCCTTGAGTTCGTTGGCTTGCGCGGCCCGCAATGACGCCTGGGCCGACGCGATGCCGGCGGTGCTGGCGCCGACCGTGCGCCGGGTGTTTTCCAGATCGGCGCGGGCCCGGTCGACTGCGATTTGCAGCGGCTGCGGATCGAGCTCGAAGAGGATGTCGCCGGCCTGCACGTCCTGATTGTTGCGAACGTTGACCTTGATCACCCGGCCCGCGACTTCCGCCGCCACCGGGATCACGAATGCGCCGACCCGCGCCTGCTGGGTGTAAGGCGTAAAGCGGTCGGCCAGCAGGTACCAGACCAGGCTCAGCACAATCACCAGCAGCACCCAGCGGATGCTTTTTTTCGCCGGATCCGGCGGCGCTTCATCACTCATGGCGGTCTACCTGCGAGGGAATCGGATAGGTCGGTTGGGGTGGCGGGGCGGTCAGCAGTTCGCCCCAGTCGGTGCGTTGCTGCATCTGCTGCCGGGTCGCTGGATCGATCTGCGGCCCGGCGCTTTGCCAGCCGCCGCCAACGGCGCGGTACAAAGCGATCAGATTGCTCACGGCGTTGCTGCGGCTCACCAGATAGTTGTCCTGTAGCTCCAGCAACGCGCGCTGGGCGTCGAGCACCCGCTGAAAGTCTGAATAACCTTCGCGATATTGGGTGTTGGCCAGCACCAGCGAACGCCGCGCCGCGCCTTCGGCCTCGCCGAGAATGCGCTCGCGTTCCAGCGCTTTGGTCAGGCCGCTGGCGGCGTCGTCGGCTTCGCGGGCAGCCTGGCGAACTTTGTCGCGATAGGCTTCGATCAGTTGCTGCAAGCGCGCATCCTGCACGCGGATGTTGTTGTGGATGCGGCCGTAGTCGAACAGGTTCCAGCGCAGGCTCGGGCCGCCGATCAGGTCGAGGCTGCGCGGGGTGGTGCCGAGGGTGTCGCTGGACCAGACGATGCTGCCGAGCAAGGTCAGCGAGGGGTACAGATCCGTTTCAGCCACGCCAACCAGCGCCGATTGTGCGGCCACATTCAGTTCCGCCGCGCGCACATCGGGACGGCGCAGCAGCAGGTTGGCCGGGACATCCTGCAACACGGCGCGATCCACCAGCGGAATCAGCCCCGGTTGTTCAGCCAGGAACGCCGCGCCGCCGGGCGGCTGGCCGACCAGCACCGCCAGCGCGTTGCGGGTGCGCAGCAATTGGTCTTCGAACGCCGGAATGCTGCTCAGGGTGCCGAGGTATTGGGTTCTGGCCTGTTGCAAATCGAGTTCGGCGGTCTGGCCGCTGCGAAAGAGTTTTTCGGTGATCTCGAAATTGCGTTTTTGCTGGGCGGCGTTTTCCCGGGCGACCCGCAGTCGGGCTTCGGTGGTACGCAGGGCAAAGTAGGTGTCGGCCACTTGAGCGCGCAGCAGCACGAGGGCGTCTTCGTAGTTGGCCTGGGCGGCGAAGTAGCTGGCGTCGGCGGATTCGATGGCGCGGCTGAAGCGACCCCAGAAGTCCAGCTCCCAGCCGACATCGAACGCGGCGCTGTGCTGCCAGAAGTGCAAGTCCTGCGGGTTGTTGCCGCCTGACTGATGACGGTCGATGTACAGGCTGTCGGCGCTGGCCTGTTGCAGTTGCGGGTAGCGACCGCTGTCGGCGATGCCCAGTTGCGCCCGGGCTTCGAGGACCCGCAGGCCGGCGATCTTCAGGCTGCTGTTGCGGGCTTCGGCGTCACTGATCAAACGGTCGAGGATAGGATCGGCAAACACCTGCCACCACTGGCGCAGGTCCGGCAGCGTGCCGCGTTCGCTGGCCTGTTCCAGCGCCGGACTTTGCCATTGCTTGCTCCAGTCCTCCGCCGGTGGCTGGAAATCCGGGCCCAGCCGCAGGCAGCCGCCAAGGCTCAGCACACCAAGCAGCAACAGGTGGCCGGGTCGGATCAACAGGACTGGCGTTGCGGGCATACCGGACGGCCCCAGCGGGAAATGTCACTGGAGCATAGACCGCAGATTGCGGGTTGATCGAAGCAATCAGCTGCTACGCTTTTTCAGGCGAACTCCCCTGAACCGCCCCCGACGAAAAAGGTAGGAAGCCATGGACACTGCTCAAGAACCACTTGCCCCCACCAGCGCCAGCTGGCGTTTCAAGGTCGGCGTGGCAATCATCTGCCTGATGCTCGGTTCGTGGCTGATGGTGCCGATTGCCGCCGCCCTCGATGTGCCGGGCTCGAAAGTCGCGGCGCTGACCGGGGTGTTGTTCATCAGCAATAAAGTGCTGTTGCTGCTGGTGATCGCGGTAATGGGCAAGGCCGGCTTCGCCGAACTCAAGCGCACGATCGGTCACTATATTTCCGGCGTGATTCCGACCCCGGTGGCCGAAGTCAGCCCGATGCGCCACAAGATCGGCGTGGTGATGTTCTGCCTGCCGCTGCTGTCGTCCTTCCTGGAACCGTATTTCGACAACTTCTTCCCGGGCGTACGGCCCAACCTGTGGCAGATGCAGGCGCTGGGCGACTTGATGTTCGTCGGCAGCTTTTTCGTGCTGGGCGGCAATTTCTGGGACAAGGTGCATGCGTTGTTCGTGCGCAAGGCGCGGGTGGTGACGGAATGATCGCCTTTTGATCAGGCGTGCACGAGCGCGATGGCAAACGATACGACGACCATGCAGGCGAAAGCGAAATTGAGGTTCATGGGGTGTTCATCCTGGTCCTTTTGAAAGTGGGGCCATTCTGCCGGGGTCGGGTCAAAAGAAAAAATTCGGCTTCGTGATTCCAATGATCGAAGCCATTGATACCGGCGTTGTGTTTGCAGGTTTGCCTGGTTAAGCTCGAGCAAACCTGCAATTAAAAGCACAAACAGGCAAAACCATGCACGATCATTCCGCTTCCGAGCTTCCCTCCCTGCGCCGGCAGAAAATCCTTCTGATCCTCGAACGTGACGGCAAGGTCATGGCGTCCGAGTTGAGCCAGCATTTTGCGGTGTCGGAAGACACCATCCGCCGCGATCTGGCCGAGCTGGATAACGCCGGGCTGGTGCAGCGGGTGCACGGCGGCGCGCTGCCGAGGCCCAAGGACACCGGCAAGGATTACTTCACCCGGCTGGACGAGATCGACGAGGTGAAGATTCGTCTGGCGCAACTGGCAGCGCAGCAGGTACGGAATGGGCAAACAGTGATGTTCGACTCCGGTTCCACCTCGTTGCAGGTGGCGCGCTCGTTGCCCAGGGACATCAGCCTCACGGCCGTCACGGCCTCACCGATGACGGCGATCGCGTTGTCCGAATACCCGGGCATCAAAGTGATTCTGGCGGGCGGGCAGTTGAACCCGAAAACCCTGTCGGCTGGCGGTCATGAGGCGCTGCGGCTGTTGTCGGGGATCAAGGCGGATCTGGCGATCACCGGGGTCTGTGCGATTCATCCGGAGGTGGGCATCACCTCGCTGCATTTCGATGAAGTGCCGGTCAAGCAGGCGTTGCTCGACTGTGCGGCGCGAGTGATTGCCGTGACCACGGCGGACAAGCTCGGGGCGGTGGAGCCATTTGTGGTGGCGCCGTGCGAGCGTCTGCACACGCTGATCACCGAGCGGCATGTGGCGTCGGGGAGTGTCGAGGATTATCGGCGGTTGGGGATTGAGGTGGAGCAGTTGTCCGGCTGAGGTGTTGTGGTGAAGCTGATGGCCCCATCGCTGGCAAGTCGAAGAGGCCAGTCGATCCAATGCATAAACTGGCACGCGGTCGAGGAATCAATCAGCGCAGTTTTTCCAGCATCTGGTAGTACCACATGCCCGCCGCGAGCATCGGATTCCCCAGCAGATCCCCCATCGGCACGCGAATGTGCGAGCACGCGGCAAACGTGTCGAACTGCTGCATCTGCCCGGTGATCGCCCGGCTCATGATCTCGCCCATGATGTGGGTCGTGGCGATGCCGTGGCCCGAGTAACCCTGGCAATACCAGACGTTGTCCGAGAGCTTGCCCAGTTGCGGGATGCGGTTGATGACGATGCCCATCGCGCAGCTCCACTGGTAATCGATCTTCACCCCTTTGAGCGCCGGGAAGGTCTGTTCGATGCACGGGCGCAGTTCGCCGGCGATGTCCCGTGAGTCCTTGCCGCTGTAGTTGGCGCCGCCGCCGAACAGCAGGCGGCCGTCGGCGGTGAGGCGGTAGTAGTCGAGGACGAAGCGGCAGTCGTAAACGGCGAGGTCTTCAGGGTTGATCTGCTTTGCCAGATCACCCAATGGTTCGGTGGTGACGATGCCGCCCATGGCCGGGAAGATCTTGCCCTTGAGCTGGCCCGGTTCGAGCTTGTGGTAGACGTCGCCGGCCAGCAGCACCTGATTGGCGTCGATCCGGCCGTGGGCGGTGCGCACGCCGGGGCTGTCGCCGTGAATGATCTCCAGCACTTCACTGTTTTCGAAGATCAGCGCGCCGAGGCTTTCCGCCGCCCGCGCTTCACCGATGCACAGGTTGAGGGGATGCAAATGCATGTTGCGGGTGTTCTTGATCGCGCCGTGATAGAGCTCGCTTTGCAGCAGATCGCGCACCTGGCTGCGGTCGAGCAGGCTGACTTCATCGCCCATGCCGCGACGCACGGCTTCGTCGTAGTCGCTGCGCAAACCGGCCATGTGGCTCGGCTTGTACGCTGCGTGCAAATGGCCGTGCTTGAGGTCGCAATCGATCGCGTATTTCTCGACCCGTTGCTGGATGATTTCGTGCCCGCGCCAGCGCAGGTGCCAGATGAAGTCGTCGACCTCATCACCCAAGGTGTTGCGCATCTGTTTGCGCATCGCGCCGTCGCCGGACAGGCTGCCGGTGACCTGCCCGCCATTGCGCCCGGTGGCGCCCCAGCCGATCTTGTGGCTTTCGACGATGGCGACTTTCAGGCCTTTCTCGGCCAGCTCGACGGCTGTGGCGACGCCGGTGAAACCGCCGCCGATGATCACCACATCGACCTTGTGCCGGCCTTGCAGGGTCGGGTAGTCGGTGTCGCGGTTGAGGGTTGCGGTGTAGTAGGAATTGCTGCGTTCAGTCATTTCAGTGTCCAGATTCGGAAGTCGGTGCACGGACCCTGTGGGAGCGGGCTTGCTCGCGAAAGCGATGTGTCAGTCACCTGAAGTGTTGAATGTGACGACGCCTTCGCGGGCAAGCCCGCTCCCACAAGGGGGCGGAGTGATTAATCAGGCTTCGGTCAGGTACCAGCGCCAGTCCTGTTCGCCCACTTCGGCCATGAACTGCCGGTATTCCGCACGTTTCACCGCCAGATACACCCCGAGAAATTCCCGCCCCAGCGCATCTCGCGCCCACACCGAATTTTCCAGCGCCGTGAGCGAGGTCAGCCAGTCGGTCGGCAGCAATTCTTTCGCCTGCGCATAACCGTTGCCTTCCACCGGTTCGCCCGGATCGATGTCTTCTTTTATCCCGCGATGGATCCCCGCCAGGATCGCCGCCGCTGCCAGATACGGGTTGGCATCGGCGCCGCAGATGCGGTGTTCGATGTGCCGGGTGTTGGCCGGGCCGCCGGGTACGCGCAGGCTGACGGTGCGGTTGTCGACGCCCCAGGTCGGCGCCAGTGGCGCATAACTGTTGGCCTGGAAACGACGGTAGGAGTTGGCGTTGGGGCAGAACAGCAGCAGCGAATCGAGCAACGAGGCGAGCATCCCGCCAATCGCCGTGCGCAGCAGCGGGGTGCCCGCCGGATCTTCGGAGGCAAACAGATTGCGCCCCTCGGCATCGGCGAGGCTGACGTGCATGTGCATGCCGGTGCCGGCCAGGTGATCGAACGGCTTGGCCATGAACGTCGCCTGCATCCCGTGTTTGTGCGCCACGGCTTTGACCAGCCGTTTGTAGCGCACAGCCTGGTCCATCGCCTCCAGCGCATCGCCGTGTTCGAGGGTGATTTCCACCTGGCCCGGCGCGTATTCCGAGATCGCCGTGCGTGCCGGAATGCCGTGCAGTTTGCAGGCGCTGTACAGGTCGGCGAGGAACGGTTCGATCTGCTCCAGCTCACGCAAACCGTAGACCTGCGTGTGTCTCGGTCGACCGCCGTCGGCATCCAGTGCCGGTTGCGGGCGACCGTTGTGATCGCGTTTGGCGTCGAGCAGGTAGAACTCCAGCTCGCAGGCCATCACCGGGTGGTAACCCTCGGCTTTCAAGCGGTCGATGACCTTGATCAACAGGTGACGCGGGTCGGCAATGCTCGCCGGCATGCCTTGTTCCGGGTGCATGCTGACCTGCACCGCAGCCGTCGGAATCTGCCGCCACGGCAGGCGCACCAGACTGCCTTCCAGCGGATAGGCGCGGCAGTCGATATCGCCGACGTCCCACACCAGACCGGAGTTTTCCACGTCTTCGCCATGTACGGTCAGGCCGAGAATGGTGCTCGGCAGCGGGCGGCCGCTTTCGTATACGGCGAGCAGTTCCTCGCGGTGCAACAACTTGCCGCGCGGCACGCCGTTGGCGTCGAGGATGAACAGCTCGATCATGTCGATGTCGGGGTTCTGTTCGAGAAAGCTACGGGCGTCTTCAATGGCTGCGAATTTCATAATCAATCACTCACGATGGCGCCGCACAGGCGCGCAGATTCGGGCCGGACGCAGCTCGGCAAAAGGCGCGGGCGTCCTGGCAGGGATATCGAAAAAAGAGGGGGAGCTGTCGCGATTTTTACCGGCGCGATCAGACAGGCAGGCAGATATCCGGCGGGCGTGCGGAGTGACGCAGCTTGGAACGGCTCAGGGCCATGGGGAGATTGACGATGCGATTCATGCGCGACCCCTGTGAAGGAGGGCGCACGGTGCAGAGACGTTCAACGATTCTGATTGTTGTAGTGACGTGCTCATGACGCGTGTTTCCGTTGGCGGAAAACGTCGGCGGCGGGAGAGTCCCGCCATGCCGGTGTGGCTGGATAGTAAGGGGGAATCCCCGGATAAGTAAACGCCTGATTCCGCAAGCGGTGGCGTGCCCCCCGGTTCAGCGCAGCAGGTAAAACCCCAGCCCGACGAGGGCGCAAACGATCAACACCTCGATCACGCCGCGCTTGAAATAGAACAGGGCGAGGGCGGCCATGAGGGCCAGCACGATCGAGAAAACATCGGGCTGCCCGGTAAAACCGTTAGGCCAGAACACATGGTAAGCAAAGAAACACGCCAGATTGAGGATCACCCCGACCACGGCTGCGGTGATCGCGGTCAGCGGTGCGGTGAACTTCAGTTCGTTGTGCGTCGACTCCACCAATGGCCCGCCGGCGAGGATGAACAGGAACGAGGGCAGGAAGGTGAACCAGGTCACCAGCGTCGCGGCCAATGCACCGGCGGCGAATGCGTGTTCCGGGCCGAATGTCGGTTGCATGTAAGCGCCGACGAACCCGACAAACGCCACCACCATGATCAGCGGCCCCGGCGTGGTTTCGCCCAGCGCCAGGCCGTCGATCATCTGCGTTGGCGTCAGCCAGCCGTAATGCCCGACCGCGCCTTGATACACGTAAGGCAGCACAGCGTAAGCGCCGCCAAAGGTGAGCAGCGCCGCTTTGGTGAAGAACCAGCCCATCTGCGTGAAGGTCCCGTTCCAGCCGAACAGCGCCGTCAGCAGCGCC
This sequence comes from Pseudomonas fitomaticsae, assembly GCF_021018765.1. Taxonomy (GTDB): domain Bacteria; phylum Pseudomonadota; class Gammaproteobacteria; order Pseudomonadales; family Pseudomonadaceae; genus Aquipseudomonas; species Aquipseudomonas fitomaticsae. Next base: position 2,753,495 of record NZ_CP075567.1, read on the forward strand.
ATCGGCAGACTCCACAGCAACGCACCGATCAGCACCAGACGCAGCAGCCTCGGCAGGCTGAACCGCGCATGCTCGGGTGGCGGTGTGTCGTCATCGATCAGGGCCGGGCCGAAGGACTTTTCGCTGCCGCGATGGCCTCCATTGCTGAAGCGCTGCGGCGCCCAGCGTCCACCGAAATAGCCGATCAATGCCGCGCCGAGCACGATCAGCGGGAACGGTACGTTGAATGCAAAAATCGCCACGAACGCCACCCCGGCAATTGCCCACAGCCAGCTGTTCTTCAACGCTCGCGAACCGATGCGATGGGCCGCGTGCAGCACAATCGCGGTTACCGCCGGTTTGATCCCGTAAAACACACCGGCTACCGCCGGCACGTCGCCAAATGCAATATAAATCCAGGAAAGAGCGATCAGGATCAGCAGCGACGGCAACACAAACAGCGCACCGGCCAGCACGCCGCCACGGGTGCGGTGCAGCAGCCAGCCGATGTAGGTCGCCAGTTGCTGGGCCTCGGGGCCGGGGAGCAACATGCAGTAGTTGAGCGCATGCAGGAAGCGCCGCTCGGAGATCCAGCGCCGGCGCTCCACCAGTTCCTGATGCATGATCGCGATCTGCCCGGCGGGGCCGCCGAAGCCGATGCAGCCGAGTTTGAGCCAGAAGGGCCAGGCCTGGCGCAGGCTGACAGGCTCTGGACGGGACAAATCCTCAGGAGGCGTTTTGCTCAAGTGCGGCTCCACGTTCGAATCGGCGGGAGTCGCTATCTAATCAGGCTTTTGTTGCATTCGACAGTACCCGGTCAGGCATGCGCCAGACTCCAGCGAAACGCCGCATTCTGATCACACTCCCGCGCCTCGACCCAATGCGAACCCTCCTGCGTAGTTTCACGCTTCCAGAACGGCGCACGGGTCTTCAGCACGTCCATGATGAACGCGCAGGCCTCGAACGCCGCATGCCGATGCTTGCTGCTGACGCCAACGAACACGATCGGCTCGGTCACCGACAGCGCGCCGACCCGATGCACAATCTCCACCGCCATCAGCGGCCAACGCTCGCGAGCCTGTTCGGCTATCTGCTCCAGAGCCTTTTCGGTCATGCCCGGATAGTGCTCCAAAAACAGCTCGGTCACCGACTGCCCGACGTTCAGATCCCGCACATAACCAATGAAATTCACCACCGCGCCCACCCGTGGATTGCGCGCATGCAGGTCGGCAATCAACTGACCGGCATCGAAGCCTTTACGCTGGACTCGAACACCCATACCTCAACCCCCCGTGACCGGTGGGAAAAACGCAATCTCGTCGAAATCCTCGATCACCTGATCCGGTTGGCACAGCTCCTGATTCACCGCGCACATCAGGTTGCCGGCACCGAGCACTTCACGCCAGACATCGCCGCGCTGCATCAGCATCTGCCGCACGTCTTCGACACAAGCGAGGGCGTCGCTGGCCGGGATCTTTTCACCGCCCAGATTGAGCCGGTCACGGTAGCTGGCGAAGTAGTTGATCAGAATCATTGCGGGTTCTCCCATTGAAAGTGGCCGGAGCGGCCGCCCTGTTTGCTCAGCAGGCGGATGTCGCCGATGACCATCGCCCGGTCCACGGCTTTGCACATGTCATAGATCGTCAAAGCGGCGACGCTGGCGGCGGTCAGGGCTTCGAGTTCGACGCCGGTCTGGCCGGTGAGGCGGCAGGTGCTGGTGATCTGTACGCGGTCCGGTTCGCAGGCCTTGAGCTCGACGTGGATCGAGCTGAGCAGCAGTGCATGACACAGCGGAATCAACTCATGGGTGCGCTTGGCCGCCTGAATCCCGGCGATCCGCGCGACGGCGAACACGTCGCCCTTGGGGTGGCCGTTGGACTGGATCATTTGCAGGGTTTCCGGGCGCATCTGCACCCAGGCTTGCGCGGTGGCTTCACGACGCGTCGCGGCTTTGTCGCTGACGTCGACCATGTTGGCGCGGCCCTGATCGTCGAGGTGGGTGAGGGTGTTGCTCATGCGGTGGGCTCCTGGATCGGGCTGTAGATTCGCGGGGCGTTGCGGTGCGGGACGTGGATCAGGTTCAAGCGGTGCTTGAGCGCCCAGCGCACGGTCAGCGCGGTGGGGGCGGACAGGCTGACGAGGGTGCCGAGGCGGGCGCGCACGGCTTTGTGGATCAGTTCGAGGCTGCAACGGCTGGTGACCACGACGAAGCCCTGACGCGCATCGAGGCCTTCGAACTGCAGTGCGCCGATCAGCTTGTCGAGGGCGTTGTGGCGGCCGATGTCTTCGCGGCACAGCAGTGCTTCGCCGTCGGCGTCGAAGTACAACGCCGCGTGCAGGGCGCCGCTGCTGCGGGCCAGTTGCTGGGCCTGTTCGATGCGTTGGCGGATACCGTCGAAATGCGCAGCCGGTGGAAGCGGGGTCGGGGTCAGGATCTCCAGTTGTGGCAGCGCCTGCTCAAGGGCTTCCACGCCGCAGAGGCCGCAACCGCTGGTGCCCGCCATCTGCCGGCGATGATCTTTCAGGGCCCAGAACGCACGGCTGGAAATCTGCACGTCGGCCTGGCAAGCCTGGTCGAAATGGGTCAGGCGGATGTCGTGGATATCGTCGAGGCGGTCGACAATGGCGTTGCTCAGGCTGAAGCCGCGAATGAAGTCTTCGATGTTGCCTGGCGAGACCATCATCACGGCTTGATTCAAGCCGTTGTAGCTGATGGCTAGCGCGATTTCGGCTGCCAGCACCGCGTGGGACACCGGCGCGTCGTCGAGGTATTCGCGATAAGGCACTTGCGCCGGTTGTGGCGCGGGGGCGTTGGCGTCGCCCGGTTCGATGAGTTGTTCAACTTGGCACAGCATCTTGAAAATCCCCGAAGCGCTGAAGTGGAGTCAGGCTACGGGGCAGGGAAAAGTGCGTCCAATCGCTTGTTTCGATGCAGTGATTGGCTTGGTCGATCACTGAAGGCGTTAATCGGCAGGCGCCTCGATCCCGAACATCTTGCGCGCCTCGGCAAAACACTTCTCGGCAATCGCCGAGCGCGGTTCGGTCTTGCGCATCACCAGCCCCAGCGGCGCGAGCACGCTGGCATCCGGCAAATTGATGAAAGCCAAGTGCTCGATCGGCTCCTCCAGCCCGCTGTCCAGCGGCATGATCGAGCAGCAGAAACCCTGGTGAATCGCTTGCAGCAGTTGATAGGTCGAGTCGCTTTCCATGATCGGCTGTGGATTGAGCCCGCGACTGCGGAAACTCAGGTCGATGGATTTGCGGTAGTGCATGCCGGTGGTGATCATCCCCAGCGGCAGTTCGGCGGCGTCCTCCCAGCTCATTTCCGGGCCTTCGAAATGGAAGTGGCGGGTGTCGTAGAGCAGGCCGACGCGGGTTTCGCCGATCTCGAAAAACTCGAAATAGTTCGGGTTGACGTGGTCCAGATAACACACGCCCAGGTCCAGCTGATTGTTGCCCAGGCCCTCGATGATCTCGTCCGAACTCAGCGACGACAGGCTGTATTTCAGCTCCGGGTAAGTCCCGGACAAACCCTGAATGTAATTGACCGGATTGAAGTTGCTCAGCGGCACCAGCCCCAGCCGCAGGCTACCGACCAGTTGCCCGCGGCAGGCTGCGGCTTCGGCGAACAACCCGTCGTGGGCCGCCAGCAGTGTGCGGGCCCAGGCCAGTACGCGCTCGCCGGCCTGGGTGAAACCTTCGAAGCGCTGGCCGCGATTGACCAGCACCAGATCCAGCTCGTCTTCCAGATTGCGCAGGCGCATCGACAGGGTCGGCTGGGTGATGTGGCAGCGCGCGGCGGCCTGGCCGAAGTGGCGGGTTTCGTCCAGCGCGATCAGGAACTTGAGTTGTTTGATGTCCACGACGGCACCTGCTCGATAAGGAATTTTGATTGAGTATTGACGCAGATGCGTACGGCGCACGGAAAGCGCTGCAAGCGACGATCCCACCGAGGGCTTTTTTCGTCCAATCGGCAGTGTCTAAGAGCCTATCGAGGATTTCGATGACCCCCGGTTTCATTGAGCCGGACAGCGCTCGAGGGGCTGAAAAAAATCACCGATAGAGCAGGTCGATAGTGTGGTTGGCCAGAGTGATTAGACAGTCCTCGCAAGCGGCACTTAGGCTCGTCATCCATTGAATTGACGACGGCCGGAGAGTGCCATGAGTGTTAAATCGGATGCCTTGTTCGTTCCCCTGAATATTGCCGTGCTGACGGTCAGCGATACCCGCGATTACGCCAGCGACACCTCCGGCCAGTTGCTGGTCAGCCGCTTGCTTGAGGCCGGCCACACCTTGAGCGAACGCAATCTGCTCAAGGACGACCTGTACAAGATCCGCGCCCAGGTCGCGCAGTGGATCGCCGACGAGAACATTCAAGTGGTGCTGATCACCGGCGGCACCGGTTTCACTGGCCGCGACAGCACCCCGGAAGCCGTGGCCTGCCTGCTGGACAAGCAGATCGACGGTTTCGGCGAGCTGTTCCGCGCCATCTCGATTCTCGACATCGGCACCTCGACCGTGCAAAGCCGTGCGCTGGCCGGCCTGTCCAACGGCACGCTGGTGTGCTGCCTGCCGGGTTCCACCGGCGCCTGCCGCACGGCGTGGGAAGGTATCCTCGCCGAACAACTGGATAACCGTCACCGCCCGTGCAACTTCGTCCCGCACCTCAAGCCGGTGCAGGCCTGCGGGCCGCGCGGATGAGCAAGCCGGGGTTGATGCCGGTCGAGGACGCCCTCGACCAACTGCTGGCGATGGCCGATGAACAACGTCTGCCTGACAGCGAATCGGTGCCGCTCAATGAAGCGCGCGGACGCGTGCTGGCCAGCGATCTGGTCGCCACCCTCGATCTGCCGCCGTGGCCGAACAGCGCCATGGACGGCTACGCCTTGAACCTCGCCGACCTGCTTCGCCAGCCGTTGAGCGTGTCGCAGCGGGTCTACGCCGGGCTGGCGCCGGATACGTTGCTGCCCGGTACCTGCGCACGAATCTTCACCGGCGCGCCGTTGCCCAACGGCGCCAATTGCGTGGAAATGCAGGAAAACGTCGAAGTGCTGGAGGACGGCCGCGTCCGTTTCCTGCAACCGCTGAAGGTCGGCCAGAACATCCGCGCCCAGGGCCAGGAGAACCGCGTCGGCGACACCTTGCTGCGCGCCGGCAAACGCCTCGGCCCGTTCGAACTGGCTGTCGCCGCAGGGCAGGGCATGACCCATTTGCCGGTGGTACGTCGTCCGCGCGTGGCATTGCTGTCGACCGGTGATGAGCTGGTGGAACCAGGGCAACCGCTGCGCCCCGGCAGCATCTACAACAGCAACCGCACCTTGCTCGACCACTGGTTGCGCGAACTGGGTTGCGAGGTGATCGACGCCGGGATTCTTCCCGATCGCCCGGCGCAGACCCGGCTCAAACTCGAGCAACTGCAAGTGGCGGCCGACCTGATTCTGACTACCGGCGGTGTGTCTGCCGGTGATGCCGATTGCCTCGGCCATGTGCTGCGCGACAACGGCAAACCGCTGCTGTGGAAACTCGCGATCAAACCCGGCAAACCGTTGACGGTCGGCCATTTCGGCACGGTGCCGGTGATCGGCCTGCCGGGCAATCCGACCTCGGCGCTGGTGACCTTCGGCCTGCTGGCGCGCCCGTACCTGCTGCGTATTCAAGGCGTGGAAGAGGTGATGCCGCTGAGCTTCACGGTCAACGCCGGCTTCGACTGGCCGAAACCCGGCAGCCGTCGCGAATACCTGCGGGTGCGTCTGGAGGGCGGGCAGGCGGCGCTGTACCCGAACCAGAGTTCCGGAGTTCTGCTCGGCGCGACCTGGGCCGACGGGCTGGTGGAAATCCCTGAGAACAGCACCTTGCTGAGGGGCGATCCGCTGCGTTTCATCCCATTCAGCGAGCTGTTCTGAGCGCGATCAAAAGGTGTAGACCACTTGCCCGGCGAGTGAGGTCTGCAACCGACGCTCGACAATCGGGCTGTCGGCCGCTTCTTGGCTCAGGTACTGCACCGCCAGAACGGTCGACACGCTCCATTGTTCATCCAGCGGCAACGACCAGGTCAGGTCTGCGCCGCGACTGACCAACCCGGCCCGGGCCTTGTACGCCCGGAACTGGCTGCGCGAGGCCTGTGCATCGCTGACACCGTACCAGGTGCGCATGTAATTGCTGTCGCCGAACTGGCTGTTGAGGCCGCCGGTAACCTTGCCGTAACGCCCTTCGTAGAACGGCGCGCTGATGCTCAGCTTGAGGCGGTTCCACGATGAGCCGGTGTCATGGTCATCGTCGTCCTTCTCCAGCGCATGCTCGAAACTCGCACCGAGAATGATCGGGCCCATGTGATACGTGCCGTCGAGCCCGATCACCGGGCGCGACTTGATCGAGCCCATGCCGTTGAGCTCGTCCGAGCCTTTGAATCCGGTCTTGCGATCCTTGCGCACGTCGCTGGCGCCGACGTAGACGCTGAGGCCGAAGTCCTCTTCGTCGAAGCCCCAGCCGAGGCCTCGGCTGCTGTCGAGAAACACACCATAGGGGCAGACGATTTCGACCCCCACCAACGGCGCCACCACCCGTTCATCACTGCCGCTGTAACGCGGCGCACTGGCCGCACCGGCGCGCAGGGTGGCGTGCCAGTCTTCGGCGCGCAGCGAATCGCCCGGCAGCAGCAGGCAGAGGGAGGTCAGGGACAGCGAAAATGTGCGTAGCGAAACCGGCATGAGGCACCCGAGGGGGAGGTTGGATGCGCCCATGCTAGTGAGGTGGCGGCCGGCAATCTTTGGCAGCTTTGTCGGGAAACTGTCAAAGACTGTGAAGGCGGCTATCGGGTCAATCCCAGCCGTTCGTGCCATTGCGCGATGGATTCTTCGGGGTAGACCTCGAATTGCTGATCCTTGGCATTCGCCTGCACTTCGACCCACGAAGCCTTGGAGCCAAGCATCAGGTGGGTGTGTTCCGGTGGCACCGGCAACGGCGTGTCGATGGCCGAGGCGAACGGGTGGATCAGCTCCGGCCACTCCGGGCTGAACAGCCACAGACCGCTGCCGCACAGCGAGCAGAAGTGTCGCTCGGCGGTGCTGCTGTGGGCGCGGGCATCGCCTTCGTCTTTCATTTTCGCGTGGTAGATCGTGATGTGTTTGCGCCCGTGCACCTTGAGGCTGGCCGCGTCGCCGCCGAGGTTGATCGCAAAGCCGCCACCGCCCTGGGTCTTGCGGCAGATCGAGCAGTAGCAGCGCTGATAAGGGTAGGGGTGGGCGCTGTCGAGGGTGAATGAAACCGCGCCGCAGTGGCAGGAGCCTTCGAGGTGCATGAGTGGCCTCCGATGTTTTTGTCGATGCGGTTCAGCCTAGAAGAGATGGGGTGAGTGTGCTGCTCGCGATGAGCGATAACGCGTTCTACGGCTTGGCTACCCGCCACAAATACCATGCCGCCACGGTGCGAAACGGGCTCCACGCCAATCCGATGTCAATCATCTGCTTGCGCGTCGGTTGCACCTCCAGCCCCTTCAACCGCCGAAACCCCTCGCGCACCCCAAAGTCATCCGCCGGCAAAATATCCGGCCGCTCCAGGCTGTAGATCAGCAACATCTCTACAGTCCAGCGCCCAACCCCGCGCAGGCTGACCAAGCGCTCGATCAGCGCCTCATCCTCCATCGCCAGCGCGGTCGAGTAATCCGGCACCACACCGTCCAGAGTCGCCTGAGCAATCCCCTGAATCGTCGCAATCTTGCCCGCCGAAAACCCACAACCGCGCAATTGATCGAAATCCGTCGCCAGAATCTGCTCCGGACGCGGAAACGTCTGCCCGGGAAACAACCCCACCAGCCGCCCGACAATCGCATCGCCCGCCTTGGCGTGCAGTTGCTGATAGGCAATCGCCCGCACCAGCGACTCATAGGGATCGCGCGCCGGGTGCGGCTGATGCAGGCAAGGGCCGACCGCAGCAATGTGGCGCTGCCAGTCGGCGTCGAGGCTGGCCAGAAATTCACTGGCCGGTTGATAGGGGGCGGGCATGGCTTACTTCAGCAGACCGTTGACTTCGCCATAGGTGAAGGCCTTGAGATCGTGGGTGTCGAGCTTGCCGCTGGCGAGGAAGCTTTTCACCAGCGAGCCCATGGCTCCATACATGAACTCGGCGATCCCGGAACCGGCGCTCAAGCGGCGCACGCCGAGAGCTACCAACTCTTCGGGTGAGGGCAGGCAAGCGAAGCCCAGGACGTTGACCGGCAACGTCGTCCCCTTGCAGATCGCTTCGATTTCGTAGGCCGACGTCACCCCGGCAGCGAACAAACCATTGGCCCCAGCCGCCTGATACAGCGCCGCGCGGTGCAGGGTTTCGGCGACACGATCCTCGGCCGGCACCAGCCCTTTGAGGTAAACGTCGGTACGGGCGTTGATGAACAGCTTCACATTGCGCTTCTCGGCCACCTGACGCGCGACTTCGATTTTGCGCACCAGCAGTTCCGGCGTGCCGCTGCCGTCTTCGATATTGATCCCGACCGCACCCGCTGCGATCACGGCATCAATCACTTCAGCGACCCGGCCGAGGTCATCGGAATAACCGGCCTCGATGTCCACGCTCAACGGCACCTGGATGACCCGGGCAATCGATTCCACGGTGCTGATCAAACGCTCCAGCGGCAGGGTGTTGCCGTCCGGGTAACCGTGGGCCCAGGCGACAGCGGCGCTGCTGGTGGCGACGGCTTTGCCACCCAGTTGCTCGACCAGCCGCGCACCTGTGGCGTCGGCGACGTTGGTCAGGATCAGCAGGTCATCGTGATGCAACTGGTGAAACTGAGTGTCGAGCGCGTTCATCGAGATCCCTTCTTGTCGGTTGTTCAGAAAGCCAGCTGTTGCGTCAGCTGCACGGCAGCGTTTTCCAGCCTGAGCAGAAACGCCTTGCGCGGTTGCCCACCACCATAGCCGGTCAGCGAGCCGTCCGCACCGATCACCCGATGGCACGGCACCACGATCGACAAGCGATTGTGCCCGTTGGCCAGCCCTACCGCGCGACTGGCGCCGGGTTTACCTAGCCGCGCCGCGATGCTGCCGTAAGTGCTGGTGTGGCCGTAGGGGATTTGCCGCAGCTCGCTCCAGACCTGGCGGGCAAACTCGCTGCCGGGCAGGTGCAGCGGCACGCTGAATTCGCTCAGCTTGCCGGCGAAATACAGCGCCAGCTCATTTTCGATCTGCTGCAAATGCGCGTTGTGCCCCGGTGCAACCACGTAGCCGTAGCGGTTTTGCAATTCTTCGACTTCGCGAGTCAGCGCCGGGCGATCAAGAAACTCCAGCAGCACCAGCCCGCGACACTCGGCCATGGCGATCATCGGCCCCAGCGGCGTGGTCAGGCGGGTGAACAGTAGGGGTTCGCTGGCGGTCGCGCGTCCCGGGGTGATGTGGAAGGACTTCTGAAACGCATCGCGAAAACCGCTGAGGGATTCATAGCCAGAGTCGAACGCCGCGTGGTCGATGGAGGTGCCTTGCTTGATCCCGCCCAACGCCATGCCAAGTCGGCGGGTGCGCAGCCACGCGTGAAAGGTCATGCCGAAATGCTGTTTGAACCAGCGCCGCAACTTCAGCGGTTCGATGCCTTCGGCGAGCAACTGCGCATCGCTCCAGCGCAGCTCAGGATCGGCGTCGACGGCGTTGAGCAGCCGCTGCACCCAGTCCGGTGCGATGGCCGCGGCGTCCAGCGGTTTGCAGCGCAAGCAGGCGCGATAACCGGCGGACAGGCAGTCGTCAGCGTGGGCGAAGAACTCGACGTTTTCCGGTTTCGGCTTGCGCGCCGTGCAGGTCGGGCGGCAAAAGATCCCGGTGGTTTTCACGGCCGTGAAGAACACGCCTTCATAGGCAGTGTCGCTTGCGAGCATGGCGCGAACCATTTCGGCGTGAGGGGGCAGGACAGCGGTCTGTATGTTCATGGGCCGAGGATAAAACCAGTTATTCGATGGCTCCACCGAAAAATCGACAATGAATTTTCGGGCCGCTGCACTACAGTGATCGGGTCGCTACAACTCGGGAAATGAAGGTATGCCACCGTTCACGATTCAACACATCGATCACATCGTGCTGCGCGTCGCCGATCTGCAACGCAGCATTGATTTCTACGACCGGGTCTTCGGTGCCGAAGTGGTCAAGCGCAACGAAAAGTTCGGTCTGGTGCACCTGCGCGCCGGCACGTCGATGATCGATCTGGTCGACCTCGAAGGCGAAATCGGCCGCAAGGGCGGCGCCGCTGCCGGCAGCGAACGGCGCAATGTCGATCACTTCTGCCTGCGCATCGAGCCGTTCGATGAAGCGGCGCTGGTCAGCCATCTGCAAGCCTGCGGCCTGAGCGTCGAAAAAGCCGCCACCCGTTTCGGCGCCGAGGGCTACGGCCTGTCGCTGTACTGCTTCGATCCGGATGGCAATCAGGTCGAACTCAAAGGCCCGTCCGAAGCTTAGGCCCGCTTGGCCATCAGCAACACCGAAGCCGCCGCCGAGAGCAGCCCCGCGCAGCAACGGTTGAAAATCCGTTTGCCGCGCGGCTCGGCGAACCAGCGGCGCATGTGCAGGCCCATGTAGGCGTAGGCGCTGATGGCGATCCATTCCAGCAGCAGGAACAGCACGCCCAGCAGCATGAACTGCGGGGTGATGGCGCGGGTCGGGTCGACGAATTGCGGCAGGAAGGCGGTGAAGATCAGGATTGCCTTGGGATTGCCCGCCGCCACCAAAAACTCCTGACGTGCCAGGGCCAGAAGCCCGCTCGCTGGCGCCGCAACGGCGTCTTCGGCGGCAGGATTGGCCCGCCACAACTGCCACGCGAGATACAACAGATACCCCGCGCCGACAATCTTGATCCCATAGAACAGCAACTCGGACGTTTGCAGCACCACCGCCAGCCCCGCCGCCGCGAGGGCGATCATCCCGGCGAACGCCAGCAGTCGCCCGATCCCGGCCACGCAGGCGCGGCGATAGCCGTAGCGGGTGGCGTTGCTGACCGACAGCAGGTTGTTCGGCCCCGGCGCCATGTTCAAGGCAAAGCAGGCGGGCAGAAACAGGGAGAGGGTGGCGAGATCCATGGTGCGGGCTCCGGTGGCGGGACGGCTATTTTTATCACGCTGGCGGCAGGCCGGAACCGTACAGTCAGGCTGCGGAGTCGCGGTACAGAGATAGCTGGCCATGAATCCGTTCGAACTTTCTTCCGCGCCGTCAACTCTGAAAACGTCACAGGGTGATGAATCCGCCAGAAAAAACCATCTGTCGGGTCAGAAAGGACAATTGCCGTGTAAGCTTTCGCGCAATGCTTTTCCATTCCCCCATGGCCGCAGGCGGCCCACTGTACGAGCGACCTACATGCAAGCAAAGGCCCGCGAGGTTCATGTACCACCGGTGTTGCAGGACCTGCGCGCCGGCACGGCCGAACTGCACATTGCACTGGAAAAACGCCTTCCTTTTTTCTCCGACACCCTTGATCTGCAAGCTTTCGAGCGACTGATGCGCGCCTATTACGGCTTCTATCAGCCACTGGAAAGTGCATTGCAGGACAGCGGCGAGATCCCGGCCGATTTCGATCTGGCTTCACGCCTCAAGGCGCCGACCCTGCAACGCGACCTGCGAGCGCTGGGCGCAAACGGCGGAGAGTTTTCGCTCTGCCGCCAGTTGCCCTCCATCGACTCCGCCGCCGCCTGCCTGGGCGTACTGTACGTGCTGGAAGGCTCCACCCTCGGCGGACAGATCCTGCGCCGGGAAATCGCCACGCGGCTGAGTCTGGGCGCGGACAACGGCGCGGCGTTTCTGGACATCTACGGCGTTGCCACCGGCCGGCGCTGGCGCGATTTCATCGAGTACCTGGGCAGTCGCCCGATGGACGCCGACGAGCGTGAAGCCGTCGTGGCAGCCGCCCACACTACATTCAGCTGTTTCGAGCGCTGGCTCGAAAGCCAGGAGGTTCTGGTATGACCCCGCAAGACAAAGAAGCCTTTGAAGAGTTGCTGGCCAACTGCGCCGACGAGCCGATCCGCTTTCCCGGCGCGATCCAGCCCCACGGTCTGCTGCTGACCCTGAGCGAGCCTGACCTTTCGATCATCCAGATCAGTGCCAACGTCGAGACCTTGCTCGCGCGCCCGGCACAAGAGCTGATCGGCCAGCCGCTGCAAAGCCTGATCGGCGATGCCCATGCCGCGCAGGTTCGCGAGGCCTTGCAGCAGCCGACCCTGTCCGATGCGCCGCCGCTGCACTTTCGCCTCAACGGCACGGCGTTCGAAGGCTTGCTGCACCGGCATCAGGATGTACTGATTCTGGAGCTGGAAATCCACGTCGAGAACTTCCAGCCGCGCAACGTCGCCGGCACCGAAACCCACCTGGGACGGATGCTCGCGCGCCTGCAAAAGGCCCAGAGCCTGCAAGCGCTGTACGACATCAGCGTCAAGGAAATCCAGGCCATGACCGGTTACGACCGGGTGCTGATCTATCGCTTCGAAGAGGAGGGCCACGGTCAGGTCATCGCTGAAGCGTCCGACCCGTCGATGGAAGTCTTCAACGGTCTGTTTTTCCCGGCCTCGGACATCCCCGAGCAGGCCCGCGAGCTGTATCGCACCAACTGGCTGCGGATCATCCCCAATGCCGACTACCAACCGGTGCCGCTGGTGCCCAAGTTGCGCCCGGACACCCAGACCCCGCTGGACCTGAGCTTTGCGACGCTGCGCAGCGTGTCGCCGATCCACTGCCAGTACATGAAGAACATGGGCGTGCTGTCCTCGATGAGCATTTCCCTGCTCAAGGGCGACCGGCTCTGGGGCCTGATCAGTTGCGGCAACCGTCAGCCGCTGCACGTGCCGCACGAATTGCGCACGGCGTGCCAGACCATCGGCCAGGTGCTGTCGTTGCAGATCAGTGCGATGGAAGCGCTGGAGGTCAGCCGTCAACGGGAGGAAAAGGTCGAGGCGCTGGCACTGCTCAATCAGGCGATGATCGACTCGCCACAGAACGTCTTCGATGGCCTGGCCAACCAGCCGCAGGTCCTGATGGCGCTGGCCAATGCCGGCGGCATCGCGATTATCGAAGACAAGCAATTGCACCGTTACGGCAACTGTCCGGAGCCGGAAGACATTCGCGCTCTGCACAAGTGGTTGCAGGAGCGCGGCGAGCCGGTGTTTGCCAGTCATCACCTGGCCAGCGTCTATCCGCCGGCCGCGCAGTATCAGCAGGTCGCCAGCGGCGTACTCGCCATGAGCCTGCCCAAACCGGTGGACAACGGCGTGCTGTGGTTCCGCCCCGAAGTCAAAGAGAACATCAACTGGAGTGGTGATCCGCGCAAACCGCTGGACCTGGAAAACTCCGACGCCGGCCTGCGCCTGCGGCCGCGTACTTCGTTCGAAATCTGGAAGGTCGAGATGGCCGGGATCTCCACCAAGTGGAGCCACGGTGATCTGTTTGCTGCCAACGACCTGCGTCGCTCGGCGCTGGAAAACGACCTGGCCCGTCAGGTACGCCGCGAGCAGGAAGCGGTGCGCGCCCGCGATGAGCTGGTGGCGGTGGTATCCCACGATCTGCGCAACCCGATGACTGTGATCTCGATGCTGTGCGGCATGATGCAGAAGGCCTTCAGCTCAGACGGGCCGCACACTTCGCGGCGCATCTCAACCGCCATCGACACCATGCAACAAGCCGCCGGGCGCATGAACACGCTGCTGGAAGACTTGCTCGACACTTCGAAAATCGATGCCGGGCGCTACACCATCGCGCCGCAGAAACTCGATGTCGCGCAGATGTTCGAAGAGGCGCAGTCGCTGCTGGCGCCGCTGGCGCTGGACAAGGACATCAGCATCTCGTTCGAGGCCGATCCGGATCTGAGCATCCATGCCGACCCCGAGCGGCTGTTCCAGGTGCTGTCGAATCTGGTCGGCAACGCGATCAAATTCACCCCGCGCCTGGGCACGGTCGATGTGTATGCCAAATCGGTCGGTGACGACATCGTCTTCACGGTGCGCGACAGCGGCGAAGGCATCCCCAAGGATCACTTGCCGTATGTATTCGACCGTTACTGGACGGTGAAGGAAGGCAACCCGAACGGCACCGGGCTGGGCCTGTACATCACGCAAGGCATCATCGAGGCCCATGGCGGGCAGATCGTTGCCGAGAGCGAGCCGGGGCAGGGCAGCGAGTTCCGTTTCACCGTGCCTCGGCAGGACTGAAACAACGGATCAGTGTTGGGTGGCCTGCAACATGGCTACCCATTCTGCGGCGAATCGATGGCAATCGCCGGGCCAGCGCGCTGTCAGCAGTTGGCCATCGCGCACCACAAATCCCGTTTGAATTTTATTCGCACAATCGCGTTTGGCGATCAGCGATCCGCGTTTGAAGTCGGATTTGCGGGCCAGCGCGGTTTTCACCTCCGCTTCGACGGTCTGCTTGTAGGTGCGGTAGTAGCGCCCCAGCCACGCAGCTGTCATCAGCCACGCCGGCATCTCCATGGTTGCCGCGAGCAACGCCGTCACCTTGCGCCCGAACAGCACCGAACGCCCGGTGTCGGGATCGAGCGTACGGGCCAGCAACAACACACCATGACACACCGCCGCCACGGGTTTTTCGGCCTTGAAGAATTGCAGGGCGATCTGCTGGGCCTGCTTGGATTCCAGCAAGGTGCGCATCCCTTTGGCATGACCGCCGGGAATCAGCAGACCGTCAAATCGGTTCGTGTCGACATCGGCATACGCGAGCGGATTTTTGAACGCTTCGGACTCGATCATCCGCGTGTAACTGTCCAGATCGGCCTTTCGCGTCATCAGCATCAAACTCAACAGGCCGAAACCGATATCCACCAACCGTGGATCGGCGTGGGCGGGCAAGCCTTGCGGGGTGGCAAAGCGCACTTCGATTTCTGCGTCGCAAAGGGCCTGCCAGGGCACGCTGCTTTCGGTGGGGTCGTAATCGGCGCTGGGCAACAGAATCAGAATCATCGAGGGCAGACTTCCTGGTCAAAAGTGGTCGCATAGCCAGAGCGTAGTGGGTCTGCGCGCGCGGGGGTAATTTCCTTCAATACCGCGTGCTGTGCGTTGGCTACTGTGAGCGCCTTGTTCCTCGATCTGAAGCAGGTGTGCGATGAGTCTGATTGTGTCGATGGCGGCGTTTGCCCTGGCCGCGTCCATTACCCCGGGGCCGGTGAATATCGTGGCGTTGAGTTCGGGGGCGCAGTTCGGCTTTCGCGCCAGTCAGCGGCACGTGGCCGGGGCGACGCTGGGGTTTGTGTTGTTGCTGGTGTTGATGGGCCTGGGTCTTCACGAAGTGCTGAAACTGTGGCCGTCGCTGACCCGCGTGGTGCAACTGGCCGGGGTGGCGTTTCTGCTGTTCATGGCCTGGAAACTGGCTACCGATGACGGCCAGTTGAATGCGGGAGAATCGGGCAGGGCGCCGTCAATGCTTTACGGCGCGGTGATGCAGTGGCTCAATCCCAAGGCCTGGCTGGCCTGTGTGGCGGGGATGGGTGCGTTTGTCGCCGATGGCGAAGCGCGGCTGGTGTGGCAGTTCGCGGCGGTGTATCTGGTGATCTGTTATCTGTCGGTCGGGTGCTGGGTGTATGCCGGGACGTTTTTGCGTGGCTATCTCGGCAATCCGGCGGGAATGCGCTTGTTCAACCGGGTGATGGCGTTGCTGTTGGCGGTGAGTGCGGGGTGCTTGCTGCTGCCCTGATCCGCACTCCCGCAGGCGGAGTACGGACGTGGCACCGTCAGGTCAATCGTGCATCGTCAGAAAATGCCATTGAGCTCCCTGAATACGTGGGGTGGCATGGCCGTGAACTGGTTATTGCGCAATTGACTGATCGAGTACAGCGCACTGGCGGTACGGCCGTTGCCATCACCGAACCCCTGGAAACCGACTACAGCCCCCAGCACCTGTTTATCAAAGTGCGGATGGCTTGGGTCCAGCTTCTTCAAATGCTGTTCAAGCAAGGCGAATCCGGTAGGGCTGCTGCCGTATTTGGTCGGTGCGCCGGCATCGCGCACCCGTCCGACAGCTTCCGGCACAAGTTTGCGATGGATGTCCCGGATCACGTTCGGGTCGGTCAGGGAGACCTTGTTCGCGGTGTAATCGCGCAATACCCCGAGGACATTGTCGAAGTCGTTTCCGTTGGACGTCGAGCCTTTCAACATCCAGGCGGTTGCTCGTTGTGAAGGATCGGTGAAGCCCTGCGGGTTGAACAGTGAATCAGGCATGACATCGTTGTAGGGTGGTTTGCCCAGATCCAGTTTCAGAATGTCTTGCTGGTAGCCCGTCATGTATCGGGCTTTTTTGCTTTCAAGCTCGTACAGGACTGCCAGTGTTTCGGTGTAACCCTGGGCGGTGCTGCGCGCATCGTTGAGTTGTACGGGGTGCCCTTTGATGAACGCTTCTGTCAGTTCTTCCAAAGCCTTGCGACCGATCAGCGACTCCAGATCGCCCGCCTGTTTCGACTGGTACGCCGTTTCCTTCACGGCGTTGTTCGCAAGATGGCGCAATTCTGTTTCGGTAGCCCCTTTAGGCAACTTGAAGTGCTTGTCGCTCAAGCGCGTGACAATGTGTTGAGCGGTTTCGATGGCATCGCTTTTCAGCAGCGCCCGAGCATGTGAAATCGTGTCCAGCGACATCCGCGTGTGTGCAGCCGAACTGGTGTGATCAATGACCTTGAGCAGGTCGTAACTGTTTGCACCGGTCAAGAGCCTGAGTTGCTGTTTGGCTTGATGTACCAGTGAGAGGGCATGTCCGCCCAGTTTCGCCATCCCTCGACCGAGCAACTTGCCTCCAGCCTTGATCAGTTGCGGCAAGCCCGATAACGGGTTGAGCAGGCTGAGGACCGTTTTTGCCAATACTCGAGAGGCCGACAGCAGTTTGCCGGTGATGGTCGCTACTTTGCTGGCTGCGGCAGCAATTGCAACCGGGGCCGCGAAAAGGGTGATGGCCAGTACGGCTGCGTCGACGATGCAGTCGAAAATGGCGCCATTTTGCTTCTTTGGATCCCCTGAAGTCAGCCCTTCCACGCAGCCCTTGAAGGGCAAGATCAGGTTGAGAATCATGTTGAAGATGGCATCGGTCTTTTCAATTGCTTTTTCCCGTACGGTTTGATTAAAGCCCAGTTGATGGATCTCGCTTTCGGTGATGTAAGGGGTCTTTTCGGCGATCAGGCTCGCAAGCGCCTCTATGCGCTCAGAGCTGAAAGAGGGCGTCGGATCGTAGTCGCGGGTGAAGGTGCTGGCAGCGGCGAGCACACCGATCTTGCGCACGTTGATTCTCCACTTGATGCCCCTTGAGGGGGCTACGTTCTGTAAGTAGGCATTCAGATCGATAGGGGCGTTTATCATTTGTTTTTGATCGACGAATCGGGTGCCGACATTGAAGTCGCCTCCGGAAACCAGCGGCGAAAAGAAACTTTTCAAGTCCGGGTTGTGGCGACACTCCATGCGCAATGGAAACAACTCAAAGCATTTGACGATGTGGTTGTGATGCGCACACAGAATGATGCCGTAACGCCCCGTTTCCCCAGGGGTGTAGGTTGCAGGGCTGACACCACCACGACCGTTGGTTCTTTCAGGTTTGACATCGATTTTCTGAACACAGTAAACGCCAATTGCAGCTTGTTTGAAGAATTCCGAATCCAGCAGAAACACTTGTGAAATGGCGATCTGGATATTGCGCCTCAGGCCTTCGACAATGGCATTGAAGCTGCGGGATGTTTCTGTTTCATAAAGTTCGGCAACGGGAAACAGATAGGGCAACTCCGGGAAGGATTTGTAGATACTGGTGCCTTTGATGCGGTCCCAGTCTTGAGTGTGAAGCTCTTCCCCTATGTAGAGATCCAGCACCGACACTTTCCTGCCGGTACCACCGCCATTGCCGCGATGTTTCACCAGCCGTTCATCGGGGTCGCAATCCGGTTCCCGGGACTTCAGTTCTTGCAGTGCAAGCTGTCTGCGATCAGGCAATGGCCTGGAAAAACGTTCAGTGGCTTCCAGCATCATGTCGATGTACTGATCGTATTCGCGTATGGCGTGCTCGATCTGTTTTGCGCTGATGTTGTCTTGCGCATCCCGCTTGATGAGTCCATTCATCCACGCCCAGGTCACCACCGGATCCACCGAGCCCTCGGCCTGCAATACTGCCAGTGGCGCGAGCGACTTCGTCGATTGGCTGAACCCCATCAAATGTTGATAGGTCATCTTGCGACTGGCGCCGGGAACCAGCGCTTCAACCAGATGCACAGCCTGAGTAGCGATCACCCAGGCCGGTGTCCCCATCAGCAGGCTGGACGGCCAGTCGGTAAAAAGATATTCCGGCGCCATGCCTGCCAGGATCATTTGCGATACCGGCGGGGCGAGTGCAGGTGCTACGTACAGGTTCTTGATCAGATGTGCTTCCAGTTCCATTCGAACCAGGGTCGGATGCTGTCTGAAGTAGCGTTTGGAATACAGATCGAAACCGGCGAAGTGGGTGTTGGCAATATCGAGTGCCGGGTCCAGGTCAAGCAGTATCACGGCAATCGCCAGTTGCTCCGTGAGTTCAATCGATTGTTTTGTTGCTGCCTGTTCAGTAAGCCAGCCCAACCTGGACAGGTAATATTGCCCGTACCGGGACACCAAACTTTCGATCAGTTGCTGCAGGCGATAGTCCGTGCTGGTTGTAGCACCGTTGCCCGGCGTGTCCTCGATCAGCGTGCGCCTGCCGAGGTCGTTGACAATGGTTTGAAAATCCCGGGTGTGACTTTGTATCAGATCAAGAATGATTGCCCGGGTAGTTCCCTCAAGTTTGAATGGCGACTCGTCGGGCGCGTCAAGAAGTTGCCAATGGTTTCCGTACTTCGGTGGCTCGGGCAATGTAGAGAAGTTCAACAAATCAAGCAGGTTGCGGGTGTCTTGTTCGTTGTCCGGTACTTGCAACCCGGTGAAACGCAACCACTGGCCTACCGTAATTTCGTCTCCGGTAATGATCCAGCCGCCACTGGCAGCGGCAACCTTGGCCAGTAGCGGAAGCTGGTCGTCGAAATCCGCCAGACCCGCGACGTCGGCCGTGATATCTCTTGGCGAGACAAACCCGGTCGCTGGCCGGTTGTTACTGGAGAGCATGTTTCGATAACTGAAGTACAGCCGACCCTGTTCGTCCACTAGAAAAATTGCGTTGTCCGGAATCTTGCGGCGGGCGCGGACAAAGTGAAAAACATCGTGGCGCAGCAGTATGGAAAGCGAGACTTTGCCGTTGCGGTGGATTTGGTCGAACGTGCTGTCCTCCACGCACGGAACAAGTATTTCGTGAATTTTCCAGCCAAGGCGTTCAATGATGTATTTGTCGTCGATAAAGTTTGTAACTGTCCGGCTTACTGCCTTTTTCTGAAGTGTATTTGCGGAATCGTAAGCGTAGTTGTCTGTTGGTTTCATGATCCGGAACCCATTCTCTAATGACGAAATAAATGGAATTGTTTGTCGTTTGTTTGGTGTTGTGTTTGTGAAGTTGGTGGTTTTTATAGTAGGTAGTTGTGGGTGGAAGTTGGCGTAGATTGATGTTCCAAGTGTTTCTTGATGGTGGCGGGAACGAGGAGGGAGGCTGTTTTTTAAGGCGTGGAGCGTTGTTGTTGATAAATATGTATGTCTTTCTGGGTATGTAGATTTTATAAAATGATCGGGTAAAGTCAGTTGGTTGCTTTATATGCAGACTTGAATTGGCGTGAAAAAGAGTGAGGAAGGATCAGTTGTATCGAAACGCCGGAATGGTTGGGGCGGTTTAAAGGTGTTTAAAAATACTTCCGGCAAGCCACAACACCTTGCGCCATTGCCTACGCATCCGCCAGAATCCGCCGGCTTGTGCGCCTTGGGGCCGGGTCTTATCGTTTCCGGGTCGCTGACGAATCAGCGATCGGGTTTCGCAGCCCGCGATCTCTAGACGCACAACATCCTCCAGTTTTATGGCGGCTGTACGTGGGAGACCCTCGGGTCTGCCGGTTCTAGAGTCCCGGTCTGCGACCCGCGTATAGCTGCCACCCCTTCGTATCGCAGCGAATCGTGGCGGCTCCATGACTCTGGAGATTCAATCATGATCAAACCAACACCAAACCCACCCGAAACCGACCCGACCTCGCCCTACGAAACCCTCGATTCCAAGAAATTCCACGAAGCCGCCGACCGCGCCCTCGATCACTACCTCAATCCGCTGCTCCCCCGAAAACCTCTGCTCAAACCCAACACTCGCTACCTCATCGCCCCCGGCATCCCGAATGAAGAACTGCTGGCCGATGCCTGCGAAACCCTGACCTCGGCCAAAACCATGGCCAGCGATTTCGCCGGAATGATCGATGCGCCGCAGCGGCATGTGCTGCTGGGCATCGGGCAACTGATCATGCTGGCGGAACTGGTGGTGAATCGGGTGCTGGATAACCTGGATGTGGCGGCAGAACCTCGTGTCTGAGTGCTGAAACCGAAACGGCCCATTGCGGGCCGTTTTTGTTGTTATCCCCGATACTGTCCCGGCGTCGCCGCCAGATGCTGCTTGAACGCCCGCTGAAAGTGGGCCTGATCGGCAAACCCCGCCTCCAGCGCCACATCTGCAATCAACTGCCCGCGCCGCAAACACTCACGGGCAAACTGAATACGCTGGTTGACCAAAAACGCATGAGGCGTCATGCCGAAGTGTTGTTTGAAGGCGCGGATCAGGTAGGACGGTGACAGCTCGGCAGCGGCGCAGATGTCGTCGAGGCTGAGCAGGTCAGTGCAATGCTGACGGATAAAGTCGGCGGCGCGTTCGAGTTTGAAGTTGGGTTCACGCAACGGTTGTTCGATAGGGTTCAGGCGCAGTTGCAGATCGCTGAAAAACTCCACGGCGGCGCTCTGTTTGCGCAGCACGTCTTGCTGTTCGTCGACCAACACGCCGTATAGCGCATTCAAGTCGCGAAACAGGCAAGCGTCATTCAAATGGGTATCGGAAAACCGCCGAAACTCAAGTTCCGCACTGAACCCCAGCTGATGCTGCAGATCCGTCAGCCACGGCGTTTCCACATACAGCATCAGATACGACCACGGCTGATCGTCGATCGGGTTGCACGCGTGCACGTCCCCCGGGTTCATCAGCACCACGGTGCCGGCCGCCACTTCGAACGAGGATTGCTCATGCACGTAAGTGCTGCGCCCGGCGGTGATCGCGCCAATGGAGAAGTGCGCGTGGGAATGCCGTGAATAGCAGACCTCACGCCCGTCGGCGATGGTCCGGGCCTCGATGAAGGGCAGGGCGTCGTCGCGCCAGAAGCGCGGGGCTTGTTCGGGGTTCTTGGCGGCAGCGTGTTTCATCGTTGTCGTTCTCGGCAGGCCAGTGCCCGAGTGTATTAGCTCTGGCCGGCGAAGGCTCGCTCGAGTTCGGCGATGTCGAGTTTTTTCATCCCGAACATGGCCTGCATCGCCCGTTGGGCCTTGGTCTGGTCGGGGTCGGTCATCATGTGCATGAAGGCCACCGGCACGATCTGCCACGACACGCCGAACTTGTCCTTGAGCCAGCCACATTGCTGCGCCTCAACCGGTCCGCCGGCGCTGAGATTGCCCCAGAAATGGTCGACCTCTTCCTGGTTCTGGCAGTTGATCTGAAACGAAATCGCCTCATTGAACTTGAACAACGGCCCGCCATTGAGCCCGGTGAAGGTGTGCCCGTCGAGTTCGAAACTGACGGTCATCACCGAGCCTTCCGGGCGACCGTGGAATTCCTGGCCGACCTTGCTGTAGTGGGTCAGGGCGGTGATTTTCGAGTGATCGAAGATCGAGCAGTAAAACTTCGCCGCCGCCTCGGCCTGATCATCGAACCACAGGCAGGGCGTGAGTTTTTGAAAGCGTTGCATGGCAGTCTTCCTCGGCAGGTTGGACACGCTGGATTAATAGCGTAGCCAGTCTGTGCCCGGCTGGCGGTGCCGCGGATCGATGGTTGGATGCAAGGAAGGTGGGATGTAGTCGTATTAACCTTTTTGTTTGTCAAAATGACTATTTTGCGTCTGTGTCAAATTGACTCGTGTTTGCGCAACTGACTGATATTGCTGGGCGAATAATCTGGCACGCAAGTTGAAGTGTCTTGCGTACAAACTGATCCGCTCAGGAGTACGAAAACATGTTCGCTTTCTTCGAGAGTCCGCTGAACATTCTGCACCTGTCGAGCAAAGTGCTCGTCGTCGGTCTGGTCATGTTACTGGCCGGAATCTATGGCGCTTATCTGTATCAGGGTCACATGCCCATTGCGCTGCTGGTGGCGACGCACGCCATGACCATCGTCGGCCCGACGCTGATCAAGATCGGTTATGTCATGCGGTTGCTGTCGCAGTATCGACTGGCCCGGTTACCTGTCTTGGCGGTGGCCTGAAATGCGCAGACTCGCTGCTGCGCCGGTGTTCAGCCTGGGTTTTCGGCCGCTGTTTCTGGCCGGGGCCGGATTCGCCGCGCTGGCGATTTTGATCTGGGGCCTGTGGCTTTACGGCCACTGGTTCGACCTGCAACCGGCTGGCGGCATGCTCGCCTGGCATCGGCATGAAATGCCGTTCGGATTCGCGGCGGCAATCGTTGCCGGATTCCTGCTGACGGCGGTGCCCAACTGGACCGGCATTCCCGGCGTGCGCGGCGGGGCGTTGATCGCTCTGGTGTCGGTCTGGCTGCTCGGCCGTTTGGCCTGGTGGCTGCCGTTGCCGACCGGGCTGATTCTGGCGCTGCAATGGGGTTTTCTGCCGCTGCTGGCGGTAATGCTGGGACGGGATCTGGTCGCCGCGCGCAAACGCGATAACTATCCGATTGTGCTGGTGCTGGGATTGATGGCCGGTTGTCAGGCGCTGACGTTGATCGGCCTGTACAACGACGACACCGGCCTGCAACGTCAGGGTGTGCTGGGCGCGTTGTGGCTGGTGGCGGCGCTGATGACCGTGATTGGCGGGCGGGTGATTCCGTTCTTTATCCAGCGCGGCTTGAACCGTCCGCCGGCACCCGTCGCCAATCCACTGCCAACCCGCTTGCTGTTGATCGGTAGCCTGCTGACCGCTGTTACTTTTGCAGCAGGCCTCAATGATTCGCCCCAGTGGTGGCTGGCGGGCCTGTTCGTGCTGACCGGCAGCTTGCAGTTGATGCGGCTGATCCGCTGGCATGATCGCGGAATGTGGCGCGTGCCGCTGCTCTGGTCTTTGTACCTGGCTTACGGCTGGATGGCGCTGGCAACCTGGGCCATGGCGCTGTGGCATCTGGGCTTGATCGGTCAGCAAAGCCTGGCGACTCATGCGCTGGCGGTCGGCGGGGTGGGCGGGTTGATTCTGGCGATGATTGCGCGGGTCAGCCTTGGGCACACAGGCCGGTTGTTACAGCCTTCGAAAGGCATGGTGCTTGGGTTTGCGCTGGTGCTGATCGCGGCGGGTTGTCGGGTGTTGCTGGTGCCGTTTTCCAGTCTGGGGCTGGGGCTGTCCGTGGTGCTCTGGTGTGCGGGGTTCGCGCTGTTTTTGCGGCATTACACCGGGATTCTGCTCAAGCCGAGGCTCTAGGCTTTTTACCCGCGACGCTCGGCAATCATCAGCAACGACTGCGGCACCGGGCTTTGCGGATGCTGCGGTTCGCGCAGGCCGGTCAACTGCAGGCCGGCCATGTCCAGCGCATTCAGCCAACTGGACAGGGTGCGGAAATACCACGGCATCGGCGACCACTCGCCCTGGAAGCCGTCGAAGGTTTCTTCCCTCCAGCCATCCTGATAATCACCGGCGGCCACCGACCACGGATGCAGCGTCTGGATCACCAGCGCGCCGCCGGGCACGAGCAGGGCATTCATCGCCGCGAGCAACGGAATGATGTCCTGATGCAGCAGGGAAAAGTTGGCGCAGATCAGGTCGTAGTCGCAGCCGATGTCGACTTTCGCATCCACCAGCTCTTCATAACTGGCGACGTACACCGGAGACGATCCTGCCGCTTGTGCTGCCTCGACCAGCGTGGCATCACCGTCCACGCCAACCGCTTCGATCCCGCGTTCGGCCAATGCCCGCAACAGCCAGCCTTCGCCGCATCCCAGATCGAGCACGCGTTCAGGCTGGCGCCCCATCAACGCCAACAGAATCGCCTGATCGGTGACTTGTTGGCGGCTTTCGATGGCGCCACTGCGGATGGCTTCGGTCCAGGCCTGAGCGTTTTGGCTCCAGCTCTGTAAAAGGATGGATTCAGGCGAGGACATGGCGAACTCCGAGGATGCGGGTGCAGGCAAGGATAGGTCAGGTGTAGTCCGCCAGACGAATCCGGTTGCGACCGCCGCGCTTGGATTCGTAGAGCGCGCTGTCGCCCTGTTCGATCAACACAGTGAGGCTGGTCGGCGGCTGGTCGAACACCTTGGCGCCGATGCTCAGCGTTACCGCTTCCGGGGTGACGAAGGTCTGAGAAGTCATCTGCTGAAACTGCTCACGCAGCTCGCTGCCCAGCACCATGATCTGTTCGTGAGAAGCATCGCCTAGCAACATGACGAATTCGTCACCGCCCAACCTTGCCGCCAGCGCGCTCTGGGGCAGCTGCGAGCGGATCATTTCGCTGAGCGAAATCAGCAGGCGGTCGCCGGCCGTGTGGCCATACAGATCGTTGATCTGTTTGAAGTTGTCGATGTCGATCAGCAGCAGGGCGCCGGGGCGGGTGCTGGATACTTGATCGAGCAGGCGCGGCGCGCGGACTTCGAGGGCGCGGCGGTTGTACAGCGCGGTCAGCGGGTCACGGGCGGCGAGTTCGGCAATCTGTTTTTCCCGGCGATAGCGCTCGGTGCCGGTCATCGACAGCGCGATCAGCATGATCGCCATCGCACCCTCGACCAGGGAAATCTGAATGATCTCGCCGCGCAGCGAGGCCAGGTCGATCAACGTGCCCGGAATCACCGCGATGATCGCCTTGGTGAAATAGAACGCGCCGTGGATCAGCAGTACATAACGCAGTTGCACGGCGCCGATGCTCAGCGACTTGCCGTGCGGGCGCAGCAACAGACTGGCTCGCAGCATCAACGCGGCAATTAGCAGCGAGTTGGCCACCAGCATGATCTTCGACCACGACGGATCTTCCGGTAACAGCAGCAACCCCAGCCAAACGAGGAACATCAAGTACCAGGCCCGCGACAACCGCTTCTGCGTAAACCGCGCGACCCCCAGCAGAAACAGCCAGTGCGCGACCACCAGCAAGCCGTTGGCGAACCAGATGCCGATCAGCGGATAACCATTGGCGCGCAACAGGGCCAGGCTCGAACCGACGGTGATGGTGGCGAAACCGGCGCTCCAGAACAGCAGGGAAGGTTCGCGGATGCTGCGCCATTCGACCGCCAGATACAGGGCGGCCGCCGCGGCCAGGGCGGTGGAAATGGTGAGCATCGTGAGAGGATCGAGCGCCATGAAAGAACGGTTCTGCCTGAGTAGTGTTAATGGGCCACGATTGTAAGCGTTCCCCCAGTGGGCTGCTATTTTCACTCACCGGATATTCCATTTTCAGACGAGGTGTCCCATGGACCGATTGACCGGCGGTTGTCTGTGCGGCGAAGTGCGGATCGAGGCGTCGGGGCGACCCTACAGGATTGGCGTTTGCCATTGTCTGGATTGCCGCAAACACCATGGCGCGCTGTTTGCCGCGTCGGCGATTTTTCCCGAGGACGCAGTGACGATCAGCGGCGAAACCCGTGACTATGCGGGGCGACATTTCTGTCCGCGCTGTGGCTCGTCGGTGTTCGGCCGCAGTGGCGATGAAGTCGAGGTCAATCTCGGCGCGCTGGATGCACCGGATCAATGCCAGCCCACCTATGAGCTGTGGACGGTGCGTCGCGAGTCGTGGCTGCCGGCCTTTCCATTGGCCAGACATTACGTGCGTGATCGCGAGGGAACGGGGCGAACCGAAGAATAGCCGGGGTCAGGCAGGGCGCCTGACCCCGGCCACTATCAGCCGCGAATGAACGCCAGCAGATCCGCGTTGATCGTTGGCGCCTCGGTGGTCGGCATCCCGTGGGGGAAGCCCGGATAGATCTTCAGCGTGCTGTTTTTCAGCAGCTTCGCCGACAACACGCCGGCGTTTTCATAGGGCACGATCTGGTCATCGTCGCCGTGCATGACCAGCACCGGGATCGAGATGCTTTTCAGATCGGCCGTGAAGTCGGTCTGCGAGAAGGCGACGATGCCGTCGTAGTGCGCCTTGGCGCCGCCCATCATGCCCTGACGCCACCAGTTCAGAACCACCGCTTCCGAAGGCTTGGCACCGGGCCGGTTGTAGCCGTAGAACGGGCCGGCCGGCACGTCGTGATAGAACTGCGAACGATTGGCCGCCAGTTGCGCCTGAAGATCGTCAAATACCGATTTGGGCAAACCGCCGGGGCTGCTTTCGGTCTTCACCATCAGCGGCGGTACGGCGCTGATGATCGCGGCTTTGGATACGCGATCCTCGCCATGTCGGGCGATGTAATGAATCACTTCGCCGCCACCGGTGGAGTGGCCGACATGCACGGCTTTCTGCGTCCCCAGATGATTGACCACCGCCGCCACGTCGTCGGCGTAATGATCCATGTCGTGGCCGTCCCAGACCTGGCTCGAACGCCCGTGACCCCGTCGGTCATGGGCCACAACCCGAAAGCCCTGGGCAAGGAAGAACAGCATCTGCGCATCCCAGTCATCCGCGCTCAGCGGCCAGCCGTGGTGGAAGTGGATCACCGGGGCGTCTTTCGGGCCCCAGTCCTTGTAGAAGATCTCGACGCCGTCTTTCGTTGTGACATATCCCATGTTCGCGACTCCTGGACAGTGTGAAAGGGCAGGTCTTGCGATGACAACCGGATCAACTGTAGGAGCAAAGTCGGCACTTTGGTCGAAGAATTCCCGAACGGTGCGGCATGACCGGTGGTCGCAGCGGCTGGTTGTCGGGTCAAAATGCGCTTAGCTGAAAGGGATAAGCCGAGGTGCGCACAGCGTTCAAGAGCTGTAGCAGCGCCCTTCAGAACACCGTGAGTCTGAGGAAGTCCCCGATGCTGACCTTGAACATCAATGGCAAGGATCAGGAGCTCGATGTCCCCGCGGACATGCCGTTGCTCTGGGTCCTGCGCGATGTCGCGCACCTGACCGGTACCAAATTCGGTTGCGGCATGGCCCAGTGCGGTGCCTGCACCGTGCACGTCGATGGCGCACCGCTGCGCTCCTGCATCACCCCGGCCACGGCCGTCGCCCATGGCCAGAAAATCCTCACCATCGAAGGCCTGTCGAGCGACGGTTCGCATCCGGTGCAGCAGGCCTGGGCCGAACTGGACGTGGTGCAATGCGGTTACTGCCAGTCCGGGCAGATCATGTCCGCCGCCGCGTTGCTGGCGAAGATTCCCAAACCCACCGACAGCGACATCGATCAGGCGCTCTCCGGCAACATCTGCCGCTGTGGCACGTATCCAAGAATCCGCGCGGCGGTCAAACGCGCCGCCGACATCGGCTGAGCGAGGGGAGGTGAGTGATGAACAGTCCTGTATCCCGTCGCGGATTTCTCAAGGGCAGTGCGGTGTTGGGCGGTGGTCTGGTGGTGGCGTTCGTGGTGCCCGGCGGCAACCGCTTTGCCATGGCGGCCGAGAACGAAGGCAAGGTGTTTGCGCCGAACGCGTTCCTGCGGATTGCGGCAGACAACAGCGTCACCGTGCTGCTCGGCCATTCGGAAATGGGCCAGGGCATCTGGACCGGCCTGACCATGTTGATCGCCGAAGAACTGGACGCCGACTGGTCGAAGATCCGCGTCGAGCACTCGCCGGCCTCGGCGGCCGATTACGGCATGCCCGGTTTCGGCGGGATGCAGATTACCGGCGGCTCCACTTCAACCTGGATGGAGTTCGATCGTTACCGCCTCGCCGGCGCCACGGCGCGGCAGATGCTGATCGAGGCGGGGGCCAAGCGTTTCAATGTGGCGCCGTCGACGATCCGCACCGAGTCCGGCGTGGTGATTGCCGGCGACAACCGCGCCACCTACGGTGAACTGGCGGACGCCGCCGGGCAACTGCCGGTGCCGGATCCGAAGTCGATCACCTTTAAAGAAGCCAAGGACTGGAAAGTCATCGGCAAACCCACCAAACGCCTCGACACCCCGGAGAAAATCACTGGCCGCGCCAAGTTCGGCATGGACGTTCAGTTCGAGGGATTGATGACCGCGATGGTTGCCCGAGCGCCGGCGTTTGGCGCCACGGTGAAATCCTTCGAAGGCGCAGAAGCCCTGGCGATCCCCGGCGTGCACAAAGTGGTGCAGGTGCCGACCGGTGTGGCGGTAGTCGCGGAGCATTACTGGGCGGCGAAACTCGGTCGTGATGCGCTGAAGGTCGATTGGGACCTGGGGCCTAACGCTGATTTGAGCAGTGAAAAGCTGTTGGCGAGTTTCCGCAAACTGGCGGCCACGCCGGGCACTTCGGCGGCGCAGGCTGGCGATGCCAAGGGCAACTTCGGCAAGGCAGCGAAGAAAATCGATGTTGAATACAGCGTGCCGTACCTGGCCCATGCGCCGATGGAGCCGCTGAACTGTACGGTGAAGATCAGCGCCGACAAGTGCGAGATCTGGACCGGCACCCAGTTCCAGACGCTGGATCAGATGGTCGCCGGCAAGATCACCGGGCTCAAGCCGGAGCAGGTGGAGATTCACACCGAATTCCTTGGCGGCGGTTTCGGCCGGCGAGCCAACCCGACCTCGGACTTTGTCGCCGAAGCGGTGCAAGTGGCCAAGGCTGCCGCGATGCCGGTGAAAACCGTGTGGTCGCGCGAAGACGATATTCGCGGCGGTTACTACCGCTCGATGTTCCTGCATCAGGCGAAGATCGGCCTCGGCGCCGACGGCATGCCGCTGGCCTGGCAGCATGTGCTGGTCGGGCAGTCGATCATGGCCGGCACCATGCTCGAGAAAACCATGGTCAAGAACGGCGTCGACCAGACGTCGGTCGAAGGCGTTTCGGACAGCCCGTACATCAAGGGACTGGCCCATCATCAGGTCGATCTGCATTCGCCGACCACCGGGATCAACGTGCTGTGGCTGCGTTCGGTGGGGCATAGCCACACCGCGTTTGTCATGGAGTCGCTGATCGATGAAATGGCCACGGCGGCGGGCAAGGACCCGGTGGAGTACCGACGAACGTTGCTCAAGGATCATGCCCGGCATCTGGGCGTGTTGAACCTGGCGGTGGAGAAGGCCAACTGGAAAGCTCCGTTGCCGGACGGCCATGCGCTGGGCGTTGCGGTGCACGAATCGTTCGGCAGTTACGTGGCGCAGGTGGCCGAGGTGTCCCAGGACAATCTGGCGATCCGCGTGCATCGCGTGGTCTGCGCGGTGGACTGCGGGATTGCGGTGAACCCGCAGAGCATCGCGGCGCAGATGGAGTCGTGCATCACCTTCGGCCTGGGCATGGCGCTGCAAAGCAAACTGACGCTCAAGGACGGCCATGTCGTGCAGTCCAACTATCACGACTATCAGGTGTTGCGGCTCAATGAAATGCCGGTGGTCGAGGTGCACATTGTGCCGAGCACCGACAAACCCGGCGGCATCGGCGAGGCCGGCGTGCCGCCCACGGCACCGGCGGTGGCCAACGCAGTGTTCGCCCTGACCGGGCAGCGCCTGCGGGAACTGCCGCTGCTATTGTCGGGGGTGTGAGATGAAACGACATCTGTTGTTGGGCACGGTGATTCTGATCGGGCTGGGCGGTTACGCGTCGGATCTGTTTGCCGACGATCAGGAAGCCTTGAAGGCCTTCGGCACGGTGCAGAAAGTCTTCCAGAGCCCGCGTTGCCAGAACTGCCACATTCCCGGCGATTCGCCGTTGCAATTCGACGCCGGCATCCCCCACGCCATGAGCGTGGTGCGCGGCATGGACGGCAAGGGCGCGGCCGGTTTGCCGTGCGCCACCTGTCACGCCGAAAGCAATCCGCCGGCCAGCTACGGCCCTCACGCGCCACCGGGCGCGCCGCACTGGAGCCTGCCGCCAGCCGCCCACAAGATGGCCTGGATCGGCCTGCCGCCGGACCGTTTGTGCGCGATGATCAAGGACCGCGCCAGCAACGGCGACCGGGACTTCGCCGCGCTGATCAAACACGTCAACGAAGACAAACTGGTGCTCTGGGGCTGGAATCCCGGGGCCGGGCGCGCGCCGGTACCGGTGCCGCACGACATCTTCGTGACCCAGTTCAAACGGTGGGCCGATGCAGGCGGGCCGTGTCCGGTGGCCGGCGGATGAGCAGTTGAGTCATTGCTGATCCGGTCTACGCTCAACTGCATCGACGACAAAGGAGTGTGTGATGCTGGTACCCGGCAAACCCGCCAATGAAGCTGTGCGTATTCAAGCGCTGCAGGATCTGAAACTGCTCGACACCGCACCGGAGGAGCGCTTCGACCGGCTGACGCGACTGGCCAAGCGTCTGTTCAATGTGCCGATCGCGCTGGTCACGCTGGTGGACAAGGAGCGGCAGTGGTTCAAGTCCTGCGTGGGGCTGGACACTACCGAAACGCCACGCTCTGTTTCATTCTGTGGCCACGCCATTCTCCAGGACCAACTCCTGCTGGTACCTGACGCCCGAAAGGACGAGCGCTTTCACGACAATCCGCTGGTGACTGGCGATCCGAACATCCGCTTCTACGCCGGTTATCCGCTGACCGTGCCCAACGGCAACAAGATGGGCACGCTGTGCCTGATCGACACCAAACCCCGCGAACTCGACGACGAAGAGCGCGCCTTGCTGCGTGATCTGGCCGGCATGGCCGAGCAGGAATTGATGGCCGTGCAGATGGCGAGCATGGACGAGCTGACGCTGCTGTCCAACCGTCGCGGCTTCAAGATGCTGGCCCAGCACGCGCTGGATGCCTGCGCGCGACTGGAAAAACCGGCAACGCTGCTGTTTTTCGACCTCAATGACTTCAAGCAGATCAACGACCTTTATGGGCACGCCGAGGGCGACAGCGCGCTGAAGAACTTCGCCGATGTGCTGCGCATCGCCTTTCGCGAGAGCGATGTGGTCGGGCGCCTGGGCGGCGATGAATTCGTGGCGTTGCTGACCGGCTCAAGCCATGTCGAAACCACGGCGATCATGGCGCGGCTCAAGGACATTCTCGAAGAGCGCAATGCCACGTTGCGCCGGGGGTACGCGATTCGCTTCAGCGTCGGCCAGATCGAATACAACCCGCAGCGCCATGACACCGTGGACAAGCTGCTGGCAGATGCGGACGGGGCGATGTATGCGCATAAGCAGGCTTTGAAGCGTTGTTAGTGCCGCCCTCATCGCGAGCAAGCTCGCTCCCACAGTGATCTTCGGTGTTGCTTATATTTTCTATAAACCGCGACCCCTGTGGGAGCGGGCTTGCCCGCGAAGGCGTCAGTCCGGACGTCGCGTATTATCTGGCAAACAACTGCCCGATATCCTTGAACGCCTTGAACTCCAGCGCATTGCCGCACGGATCAAACAGGAACATCGTCGCCTGTTCGCCCACCAATCCCTGAAAACGAATCCCCGGTTCGATTACAAACTGCGTGCCCAGTGATTTCAGGCGCTCGGCCAGCGCATGCCATTCCTCCATCCCCAGCACCACGCCAAAATGCGGCACCGGCACGTCGTGCCCGTCCACGGCGTTGGTGTGCGCCGCTTCCTGCGACGCGTTCTTCGGCGCCAGGTGAATCACCAGTTGGTGGCCAAAGAAATTGAAGTCGACCCAGTGATCGCTGGAGCGACCCTC
The DNA here is from genome assembly GCF_021018765.1 of Pseudomonas fitomaticsae. GTDB lineage: Bacteria > Pseudomonadota > Gammaproteobacteria > Pseudomonadales > Pseudomonadaceae > Aquipseudomonas > Aquipseudomonas fitomaticsae. Next base: position 2,785,125 of record NZ_CP075567.1, read on the forward strand.
TTCGAGTCCGAACACTTCACGGTAGAAATGCCGGGCGGCGGCGAGGTCGTACACCGGAATGGCCAGATGGAAAGGGCTGAGTGACATAGGCGCGGTCTCTATCAACGGTTGGGGTGAACTGAGTCTAGCGCTGTGCTTTTCGATTGAAAGACTATAGTTTTTGCGCCGAGCTCAAATTATTTCGATCAATCGAGGTGTCCATGCTGCGTGAACTCAAGACCTTTCTGGCAGTGGCGCGGCATGGCACGTTTGCCGCCGCCGGTCTGCATATCGGCCTGACGCAATCGGCGGTCAGCGCGCAGATTCGCAATCTGGAGCAGGCCTTGGGCGTGCGCCTGTTCGATCGCACCGGGCGACAGGCGATCCTTAATCCGGCAGGGCAGCGCGCGGTGCCAATGGCGCAGGAAATGCTCGCCACCTTCAGCCGCATGGCGATCAGCGAAGATGTTGGCGAGTTTCGCGGTGAGCTGAGAATCGGTGCCGTGGCGACCGCACAGACCGGGCTGTTGCCTCAGGCGTTGTTGCGCTTGCGGCAACAGGCGCCGGGCGTGGAGCCGAAACTGGTGCCTGGCGTGTCGCTGAACCTGTTGAGCCAGGTGGATGCCGGGGAGGTCGATCTGGCGATCATGATCAAGCCACCGTTCGAATTGCCCAAGGAGCTGTCGGTGCAGGTGATACGGCGCGAGCCATTCGTGCTGATCGTGCCGACAACGGTCGAGGGCGATGATCCGCTGCAACTGCTGGCCGAGCATCCTCACGTGCGTTATGACCGCAACTCGTTTGGTGGACGGCTGGTGACGCAGTTTCTGCGCGAGCAGCGGATAGACGTCCACGTAGCGCTGGAGCTGGATGAACTGGAAGCGATCGTGAAGATGGTCGAATGCGGGCTCGGGGTTTCGTTGTTGCCCAGGGCCGGGCTGTGGCTGGAGCATCCGCTGAAGGTGAGGGTGATCGAACTGGGAGAACTGACGTTTTATCGGGAAATGGTGGTGTTGCAGCGTTACAGCCAGCGCAGCTTGCCAATCCATAGGTTGTTCGCCAATTGTCTTGAGTGGGAATGACATTGTGGGAGAGAGATTCGGCCAATCGGCATCAGCGCTCTGATTTTGCAATAACGCAACTGTCATTTCTGTCAGTAGCGGCCACGCCTGTTTTGATGCCAGTGTATTTCGTCAATTGACTCTCCTGCGTTGTCGGGTTTTATGACGGTTCTTGCCCAGTATGGAGAAATTCATATTTGTCGAGGGCGAGAGCATGAGTGCGGTTACCCCAAAAAACACGGCGGGATATCTGGACAAGGGATTTGCGGAAGAAGGATTGATCAATATTCCTTCGAGCGAGCGTGCAAGCACGCGATGTATCGCCGAGACTGACAATTTGAAAATTGTCTATGGGGTGTTTGAGCAAGGGTGGTGTGTCTTGCGTCGGGCAATGCAAGACGGCGATGCCGATCCGGAGTTCGGCATGCCGGAGGGGGAAGTCAGATGGCGGTTCAACTTGTCAGAAAATACCCGACCCAAGAAATTTCTGGCCAAGGCAGATGGCAAACTTCTGCTTCTCGGTCTGACCGGTAATGAACCATTCAAGCAACATATCGCTTTCACGCGCTTCAATGAAAACGGCACGCCTGATCTGATCCACGGGACAGTCATTATTCCGTATCCGGATGTCCCCATTCCTCCGGATGTCCCCATTCCTCCGGATCATCAGCTGAGTATCCAGGAACCTGACGCCTGTTTGACACCCGATAACCAACTGTTGGTGGCCTTCGGATACGTCGTTTCTGCACCTGATGGTTCAGATACCCGTGCAGGGCTTCTCCAGCGTTTTGACAACGATGGAAAGCTTGATCCAACGTTCGGGACGCTTGGTTGTGTCGAAGTTCGATTCAAGGGTGAGAAGTCGGTGATCCACAGCGTTTCCGTGCTTCCGGATCAGCGAATTGTTGTGTTCGGTACGCTTGATCGCCCTTCGGATGGCTTAACCAGCCAGCGGGCGGCGCTGGCGTGCTATTCCCCTCAGGGAGTACTGGACGAAACGTTTGGCGACCAAGGTTTTCGGGAGTGGCCGTATGTTGGATCACTGGGGAAAATGTCGATTGCTGAAGACCGGATATTCTTCGCAACGTCGGCCACTGTTGATGATGTTTCCCGGCTTGCGGCACATTGCGTATTGCCGAACGGCGAGGATGATCCTTCATTCAACGATGGAAAGGTGCTGTTCATTGATCTTGGCGTGCTGGCGGTGTTTCCAGCGGCCATTGCCGTGCAGCCAGATCGGAAAGTTGTCATTGGTTACCACACGTTCGTCTCTCCGGGCCGGCCGCAGCCGCTTGGCTGGCTACGTATCAACCAGGCAGGTGAGCTGGACCCGACTTTCGGCGAAGAAGGAAAAGTCTGGTACAGCGGTGGCTACATGAGTGATGGCTTGTTTCAGGCGAACAGCAATCGAATCCTGTTTGCTGCCGATGTCGAGCCAAACCTTCAGGAATCCCATCCCAAGGTGATAGGTGTGCTTGGCTGAGAGATCGTTAAACGCAGGCATGAAAAAGCCCGCCAACAGGCGGGCTTTTTATCGGCAGCGCGAAGATTACTCTTCGATGTTGCCCATGGCGGTGGTGTTGAAGCCGCCGTCCACGTACATGATTTCACCGCTGATGCCCGACGCCAGGTCGGAGCACAGGAAGGCGCCGACGTTGCCGACTTCTTCGATGGTGACGTTGCGACGCAGCGGGGTCTGCGCTTCGTTGGCGGCCAGCATCTTGCGGAAGCTCTTGATGCCGGAAGCGGCCAGGGTGCGGATCGGGCCGGCCGATACGCAGTTGACGCGGGTGCCTTCCGGGCCCAGGGAGCCGGCCAGGTAACGGACGCCGGCTTCCAGCGAAGCCTTGGCCATGCCCATGACGTTGTAGTTCGGCATGGTGCGCTCGGCGCCCAGGTAGGACAGGGTCAGCAGGCTGCCGTTGCGGCCCTTCATCATTTCGCGACCGGCCTTGGCCAGGGCCACGAAGCTGTAGGCGCTGATGTCGTGGGAGATGCGGTAGCCTTCACGGGTGGTGACTTCGGTGAAGTCGCCGTCCAGTTGGTCGCCCGGTGCGAAGCCCACGGAGTGCACGATGCAGTCCAGGCCGTCCCACTTCTTGCTCAGTTCTTCGAAGACCTTGGCGATTTCTGCATCGCTGGCCACGTCGCACGGGAAGCACAGCTCAGGGCTAGAACCCCAGCCCTGTGCGAACTCTTCAACGCGACCTTTCAGTTTTTCGTTCTGATAAGTGAAGGCAAGCTCAGCGCCCTCGCGATGCATGGCGGCAGCGATGCCGGATGCGATGGACAGCTTGCTGGCGACACCGACGATCAGTACGCGCTTACCGGCGAGAAAACCCATGTGTTGCTCCTCTTTCAGGTTATTGCGCAGTGGCTGGTGCCAGAAAAGCGGCTTCCAGCAACTGCTGTGTATACGGATGTTGGGGGGCGGCAAAGATACTTTGCGCGTCTCCCTGTTCGACCACTTGGCCATGCTTGACCACCATCAGCTGGTGGCTCAGCGCTTTGACGACAGCCAGGTCATGGCTGATGAACAAATACGTCAGGTTGTACTTGGCTTGCAGTGAACGCAACAGCTCCACCACTTGCCGCTGCACCGTCCGGTCGAGGGCCGAAGTCGGCTCGTCCAAAAGGATCAGCGCCGGTTTGAGCACCAAAGCCCGGGCTATGGCAATCCGCTGCCGTTGCCCACCGGAAAATTCGTGGGGGTAGCGGTGCCGGGTTTCCGGATCCAGACCTACCTCCTTCAATGCCGCAATAATCGCCGCTTCCTGCTCGGCGGCGGTGCCCATCTTGTGGATCCGCAGGCCTTCGCCAACGATGTCATTCACGCACATCCGCGGGCTCAGGCTGCCAAACGGGTCCTGAAACACCACCTGCATCTCCCGGCGCAGTGGCCGGACTTCGCTTTGCGTCAGGCAGTCTAGCTGCTTGCCTTCAAAACGGATCGCCCCTTTGCTGCCGATCAACCGCAGGATCGCCAGACCCAGGGTGGATTTACCGGAACCGCTTTCCCCCACAATCCCCAGGGTCTGACCCTGAGGCAGGCTGAAATTGATGCCGTCCACTGCCTTGACGTGATCCACCGTGCGCTTGAGCAGGCCTTTCTTGATCGGGAACCAGACTTTCAGATCCTCGACTTCAAGCAGCGGCGCCCCGATTTTATTGCTCGCCGGGCCTCCGCTGGGCTCCGCGCCAAGCAGTTCCCGAGTGTACGGATGCTGCGGCGAACGGAACAGCTCTTCGCACGATGCCTGTTCGACGATGCAACCGCGCTGCATGACACATACACGATGCGCAATTCTTCGCACGAGGTTCAAATCGTGACTGATCAGTAACAGCGCCATGCCCAATCGGGCCTGCAATTGCTTGAGCAGGTCGAGGATTTTCAGCTGAACGGTCACGTCCAGCGCGGTGGTCGGTTCGTCGGCGATCAGCAGTTCCGGCTCGTTGGCCAGCGCCATTGCAATCATCACCCGCTGGCGCTGGCCGCCGGACAATTCGTGGGGCAGAGCCTTGAGGCGCTTGTGCGGCTCGGGAATGCCGACCATCTCCAGCAACTCCAGCGTGCGCTTGGTCGCGACCTTGCCGGTCAGGCCCTTGTGGATGCCCAGCACTTCGTTGATCTGCTTCTCGATCGAGTGCAGCGGGTTGAGCGAGGTCATCGGCTCCTGAAAAATCATCGCGATCCGGTTGCCACGAATGTGACGGATGGTCTTTTCGCCCAGCTCCAGCAGGTTTTGCCCGGAATAGTTGATGCTGCCGGCCGGATGCCGCGCCAGCGGGTAGGGCAGCAGGCGCAGGATCGAATGCGCCGTCACCGACTTGCCCGAGCCTGACTCGCCCACCAGCGCCAGGGTTTCACCGCGCTTGATGTCGAAACTCACGCCTTCGACCACCCGTTGCACGCGATCGCCGATGCCGAATTCGACGGCGAGGTCGCGGATTTCGATCAGATTGTCCTGATTCATGTCACTTCCTCGGGTCGAAGGCATCGCGAGCGGACTCGCCGATGAACACCAGCAAACTCAACATCAGCGCCAGCACCGCAAACGCGCTCATGCCCAGCCACGGCGCCTGCAGGTTGGATTTGCCCTGAGCCACCAGTTCACCCAGCGACGGACTGCCGGCCGGCAAGCCGAAACCGAGGAAGTCCAGCGCGGTGAGGGTGCCGATGGCGCCGGTCAGGATGAACGGCATGAAGGTCATGGTCGAAACCATCGCGTTGGGCAGGATGTGGCGGAACATGATCGCGCCGTTCTGCATGCCCAGCGCCCGGGCTGCGCGCACGTATTCGAGGTTGCGTCCGCGCAGGAACTCGGCGCGCACCACATCCACCAGACTCATCCACGAGAACAGCAGCATGATCCCCAGCAGCCACCAGAAATTCGGCTGGACGAAACTGGCGAGGATGATCAGCAGGTACAGCACCGGCAGGCCCGACCAGATCTCCAGAAAACGCTGGCCGGCCAGATCGACCCAGCCACCATAGAAGCCCTGCAAGGCGCCGGCGATCACGCCGATGATCGAGCTGAGCACGGTCAGGGTCAGGGCAAACAGCACCGACACCCGGAAGCCGTAGATCACCCGCGCCAGCACATCGCGGCCCTGATCGTCGGTGCCCAGCAGGTTCACCGTGGACGGTGGGGCAGGGGCAGGAACTTTCAGGTCGTAGTTGATGCTCTGGTAGCTGAACGGAATCGGCGCCCACAGCACCCACGCGTCCTTGGCCTTGAGCAGTTCCTGGATGTACGGGCTCTTGTAGTTGGCTTCCAGCGGGAATTCGCCGCCGAAGGTGGTTTCCGGGTAACGCTTGATCGCCGGGAAGTACCAGTTGTTGTCGTAGTGCACCACCAGCGGCTTGTCGTTGGCGATCAGTTCGGCGCCGAGGCTCAGGCCGAACAGGATCAGAAACAACCAGAGCGACCACCAGCCACGCTTGTTGGCCTTGAACAGTTCGAAGCGCCGGCGGTTGAGAGGGGACAGGTTCATCTCAATGCTCCCGGCTGGCAAAGTCGATACGTGGATCGACAAGGGTGTAGGTGAGATCGCCGATCAGTTTCACCACCAGCCCCAACAGGGTGAAGATGAACAGGGTGCCGAACACCACCGGGTAATCGCGGTTGATCGCTGCTTCGAAGCTCATCAGGCCGAGGCCGTCGAGGGAGAAGATCACTTCCACCAACAGGGAACCTGTGAAGAAGATGCCGATGAACGCTGACGGGAAACCGGCGATCACCAGCAGCATCGCGTTGCGGAATACATGGCCGTAGAGCACGCGGTGGCGGGTCAGGCCCTTGGCCTTGGCGGTGACCACGTACTGCTTGTTGATTTCGTCGAGGAAGCTGTTCTTGGTCAGCAGGGTCATGGTCGCGAAGTTGCCGATCACCAGCGCCGTCACCGGCAGTGCGAGGTGCCAGAAGTAATCGAGAATCTTGCCGCCCAGGCTCAGTTCATCGAAGTTGTTCGAGGTCAGGCCGCGTAAAGGAAACCAGTCCAGATAACTGCCGCCGGCAAACACCACGATCAGCAGAATCGCAAACAGGAACGCCGGTATCGCATAACCGACGATGATCGCCGAACTGGTCCAGACGTCGAAATGGCTGCCGTGCCGCGTGGCCTTGGCAATCCCCAGCGGGATCGACACCAGGTACATGAACAGCGTGCTCCACAGCCCGAGGGAGATCGACACCGGCATCTTTTCCTTGATCAGGTCGATGACCTTGGCGTCGCGGAAAAAACTGTCGCCGAAATCCAGCCGGGCGTAGTTCTTGACCATGATCCACAGACGCTCCGGGGCCGACTTGTCGAACCCGTACATCTTCTCGATTTCCTTGATCAGCGCCGGGTCCAGACCCTGTGCACCGCGATAGGAGGAGCCGGCCACCGACACCTCGGCCCCGCCGCCGGCGATGCGGCTGGTGGCGCCTTCGAAGCCTTCGAGCTTGGCGATCATCTGCTCCACCGGCCCGCCGGGCGCGGCCTGGATGATGACGAAGTTGATCAGCAGAATGCCGAACAGGGTCGGGATGATCAGCAGCAGTCGCCGAAAAATGTACGCCAGCATCTGATTACTCCGTGCCCGCAGGGTCGGCTTGCAGTTGGGTTTCGACTTCTACCGCCGGTTTGGCATCGGGTTTGACCCACCAGGTGTTAATGCCGATGTCGTATTTGGGGGAGACTTTCGGGTGGCCGATGTGGTTCCAGTACGCCACGCGCCAAGTCTTGATGTGCCAGTTCGGGATCACGTAGTAACCCCATTGCAGCACACGGTCGAGGGCGCGGGCGTGGGCCACCAGGCTTTTGCGCGAATCGGCGTTGATCAGGTTTTCCACCAGATGATCGACCACCGGGTCCTTGAGTCCGATCGAATTTCGGCTGCTGGACTTGTCGGCGGCGGCGCTCATCCAGAATTCGCGCTGCTCGTTGCCCGGCGAGTTGGACTGCGGGAAGCTGCCGACCATCATGTCGAAGTCCCGCGAGCGCACGCGATTGATGTACTGAGAGACGTCGACGCGGCGAATCACCAGATCAATGCCGAGGTCGCTGAGGTTGCGCTTGAATGGCAACAACACGCGTTCGAATTCGGTCTGCGCCAGGAGGAATTCGATGACCACCGGCTTGCCGGTAGCGTCGACCATTTTGTCGTCGACGATTTTCCAGCCAGCCTCTTGCAGCAACTGATACGCCTCGCGCTGTTGCGCGCGGATCATGCCGCTGGCGTCGGTTTTCGGATTCTCGAAGGCTTCGCTGAACACCTGCGCCGGCAGTTTGCTGCGGAACGGATCGAGGATCGCCACCTGCTCTGCATCAGGCAGGCCGGTGGCGGCCATTTCCGAGTTCTCGAAGTAACTGCGGGTGCGCGCATAAGCGCCGTTGAACAGTTGTTTGTTGGTCCATTCGAAGTCGAACAGCAGGCCGAGAGCCTGGCGTACCCGCACGTCCTGAAACACCGGGCGGCGCAGATTGAAGACGAAGCCCTGCATGCCGGTCGGGTTGCTGTTGGCAATCTGTTCCTTGATCAGCCGCCCTTCGGTCACTGCCGGCACGTTGTAGGCGTTGGCCCAGTTTTTCGCGGCCATTTCCAGCCAGTAATCGAACTGCCCGGCCTTCAACGCTTCCAGTGCGACGGTGTTGTCACGGTAATAGTCGGTGGTCATCACGTCGAAGTTGTAGAAACCGCGGTTGGCCGGCAGGTCCTTGCCCCAGTAATCCTTGACCCGCTCATAACGCACCGAGCGTCCGGCCTTAACTTCGGTGACCTTGTACGGGCCGCTGCCCAGCGGGATTTCCAGGTTGCCCTTGTTGAAATCACGCTCGGCCCACCAGTGTTTCGGCAGCACCGGCAATTGACCGAGAATCAGCGGCAGTTCACGGTTGTTGGTGTGCTTGAACTTGAAGAGCACCTTGAGCGGATCTTCGGCGATTACCTGTTCAACGTCGGCGTAGTAGCCGCGATACATCGGTGCGCCTTCCTTGGTCAGCGTCTGGAAGCTGAACACCACGTCTTCGGCGCGGATCGGATGGCCGTCATGAAACTTCGCTTCGGGCCGCAGGTAGAAGCGTACCCAGCTGTTGTCGGGGGCTTTTTCGATTTTGCCGGCGATCAGGCCGTATTCGGTGAACGGCTCGTCCAGACCCTGTTTGGCCAGGGTGTCGTAGATCAGGCCGATATCGTCCGCCGGCACGCCTTTGCTGATGAACGGGTTGAGGCTGTCGAAACCGCCGAAGCCGGCCTGGCGGAAAATCCCGCCCTTGGGCGCGTCGGGGTTCACGTAATCGAAGTGCTTGAAGTCGGCGGGGTATTTCGGCGGCTCGTTGTACAGGGTCACGGCGTGTTGCGGGGCGGCCAAGGCCAGCCCGGCGAACAGCAGACCGCTGGCCTGCACGAGCAGGGCGCGGATAGGCTTCATCGATCTTTCTCCGAAGATTTCAGCCACCACGCGCTCAGGCCCAGGGTGTAGGGCGGCGTGGTGACGAAGGCGAACCGGTTGCGGTACGCCAGACGGTGATAATTGAGGTACCAGTTGGGAATGCTGTAGTGCTGCCAGAGCAGTACGCGGTCCAGCGCCTTGCCGGCGGCGACCTGTTCATCGCGGGTGTGGGCGGCGAGCAGTTGCTCAAGCAGATGATCGACCACCGGGTTGGCGATGCCCGCGTAATTCTTGCTGCCCTTGACCCCGACCTGGCTGGAGTGGAAGTACTGCCACTGTTCCAGCCCCGGGCTGAGAGTCTGGTTGAGGGTCATCAGGATCATGTCGAAATCGAACTGATCCAGACGTTGTTTGTATTGGGCGCGATCCACCGTGCGCAGGCGCGCGTCGATGCCGATGCTGTTGAGGTTCTCGATGTACGGCTGGAGGATCCGCTCAAGATTCGGATTGACCAGCAGCAGCTCGAAACGCAGCGGCTGGCCGGCGGCGTTCTGCAGGCGCTGGCCGTTGAGCTTCCAGCCGGCCTCGGCCAGCAGCGCCAGGGCCTTGCGCATGGTTTCCCGGGGGATGCCGCGCCCATCGGTCTGCGGCAGCGTGAACGGCTCGGTGAAAAGGCGCGCCGGCAATTGATCCTTGTACGGCTTGAGCATCAGCCATTCATGACCAACCGGCAGGCCGACGGCGCTGAATTCGCTGTTGGGGTAGTAGCTGGTAGTGCGTTTGTAGGCGTCGCTGAACAGCGCGCGATTGGTCCATTCGAAGTCGAACATCAGGCCCAGGGCTTCGCGCACCTTGATATCGGCAAAGGCTGGTCGCCGGGTGTTCATGAACAGGCCCTGGCTCTGGGTCGGGATCTGGTGCGGGATTTGCGCCTTGATCACGTCGCCGCGACGGATCGCCGGGAAGTTGTAGCCGTTGGCCCAGTTCTTGGCCTGATGCTCGATATAAATGTCGAATTCGCCGGCCTTGAACGCTTCAAAGGCCACATCGCTGTCGCGGTAGAACTCGACTTCCATGCGGTCGACGTTGTATTTGCCGCGATTGACCGGCAGATCCTTGCCCCAGTAGTCCTTGACCCGCTCGAAAATCAACTGCCGCCCCGGCGTGACCGAGGTGATGCGGTACGGCCCGCTGCCCAGCGGCGGCTCGAAGGTGGTGGCCTTGAAATCGCGACCCTTCCAGTAATGCTGGGGCAGCACCGGCAACTCGCCCAGACGCAGGATCAACAACGGATTGCCGCTGCGCTTGAGCACAAACCGGATGCGCTGCGGGTTGAGGATATCGACGCGGAGCACTTCCTGAAGGGCGGTGCGGTACAGCGGGTGACCTTCCTTGAGCAGCAGGCGGTAGGAGAACGCTACGTCGTACGCGGTGATCGGCGTGCCGTCGTGGAAGCGCGCTTGCGGGCGCAGATTGAACACCACCCAGCTGCGATCTTCGCTGTACTCCACCGATTGGGCGATGAGGCCATAACTGGAGGAGGGTTCGTCTCCGGACGGCGCGTATTGCCCGGTGCCGACCATCAGCGGCTCGTTCAGCTCGTTGATGCCGTACTGCAGGAAATTCGCCGTGGTGACCGGGCTGGTGCCCTTGAAGGTGTAGGGGTTGAGCGTATCGAAGGTGCCAAACGCCATCACCCGCAAGGTGCCGCCCTTGGGCGCTTGCGGGTTGACCCAGTCGAAGTGGGTAAATCTGGCCGGGTACTTGAGCGTGCCGAACTGCGCATAACCGTGGCTTTCGGTGATCGTCGCGCTGACGGGGGAGCTCAAGGCCAGGCTGATCAGGAGCAGGAGGAGGGGACGCTTCAAGTCAGATCCGATCCAGGCGGCTTGGGCTTTGTGGGCCGTACAGTAACAGCTTGTATGGACAGGAAAAAGACAGGGGCTTAATGCGCGGTTAATTGTGGGAGTCGCCTGCGCCGAAGGTGAAAAATGACAGGCAAAAAAAAGCCCCTGAAATTCAGGGGCTCCTTGTCAGTGCGGCTGGTAGACCGTGAGCATCTGCCCAGGCTTGAGCGCCTTGCCGGCGCCCGGATTCCAGCGCTTGAGGTGCTGCATCTCGACATTGAAGCGCTTGGCGACCACGTACAGCGTGTCGCCGCGTTTGACCTTGTACTGGGTCTGCTTACCGTCGTCCTTGTCTTTGGTCTTGCTGCTGGTTTTGCTGTTGGCCGCGATGACCGTATTGATGCGACCGCCACTGTTACGCGCCGGGGTGCGTTTGGTGGTGTCCTGCATGACCAGGGTCTGGCCGACCTTGAGGTTCTTGCCGGTCAGCTTGTTCCAGCGTTGCAGGTCCTTGACCTCGACCTTGTTGGCCTTGGCAATGGAGCCGAGGTTGTCGCCACGCTTGACCCGATAGGCGCGCTTGGCCTGGGCGATTTCGCTTGGATCGGCGCCTTCGAACACCGGTTTCAGTGAACGCGGGCTGATCAGCTCTTCAGGACGCATGGTCTGCAGGCTGGCGGTCAGCAGTTGCGCCTTCGACGTTGGTACCAGCAGGTGCTGCGGGCCGTCGATGGTGGTGCGCTGCTTGAACGCAGGGTTGAGCTGGAACAGCTCGTCTTCATCGATGTTGGCCACCGCTGCGACCTTGGACAGGTCCATGCGCTGGTTGATTTCGACGACCTGGAAATACGGTTCGTTGGCGATCGGGTTGAGGTTCACGCCATAGGCTTCAGGCGTCAGCACCACTTGCGAGAGCGCCAGCAGTTTCGGCACGTAAGCCTGGGTTTCCGCCGGCAGCGGCAGGTTCCAGTAGTCGGTCGGCAGGCCAAGCTTTTCGTTGCGCTCGATGGCGCGGCTGACCGTGCCTTCGCCGGCGTTGTACGCGGCCAGGGCCAGCAGCCAGTCACCGTTGAACATGTCGTGCAGGCGGGTCAAGTAGTCCATCGCTGCGGTGGTCGAAGCAGTGATGTCGCGACGGCCATCGTAGAAACGGGTCTGACGCAGGTTGAAGTAGCGCCCGGTGGAAGGGATGAACTGCCAGAGGCCCACCGCGTCGGCCCGGGAATAGGCCATCGGGTTGTAGGCGCTTTCGATGACCGGCAGCAGTGCCAGTTCCAGCGGCATGTTGCGTTCTTCGAGGCGCTCGACGATGTAATGAATGTAGAGGCTGCCGCGTTCGCCGGCGTTCTCGAGGAAGGAAGGATTACTGGCGAACCACAGGCGCTGTTGCTCGATGCGCGGGTTCACGCCCAGACCTTCCTGTAGCTGGAAACCGCCGCGCATGCGCTCCCAGATGTCCTGAGGCACCTGCGGGCTGGGCTTTTCCGACAACCAGATAGGCTTCTGCTTGGCTCGCGCAGCAATGTTCGGCGTATGTGTCGCTTCAGTCTGCGGAGCATGGCTGGAACAGCCCGCCAGTGTGGCGGACACAGCCACCGCGATGGCTTGCGCCAGGCGGGTCAATGCATCTGAATTGACGGACTTACGTATGGATGACGACATTGGCTGGAAGTAAGTTCCGGGCAAAAATGTCGGGCGATTCTAGAAAGCGCACCCCCTGCGGTCAACCATTCAGAATTTTTGTACCAAGCGGTGAGTCACTTAGAACGTATCTTTCCATGCCCGCAGGGCCGCAAAAACCTCACTCGGCGCCCGGTTTTGAGGGCCGCTCCGTTCGTCCACTTTTTGTGTAACTAATATTTCACCGGTGCGCAAAAACGGGTTTGTGAGCTTTTCCAGCGCGAGGGTCGAGGGCAGGGTCATCACGCCGCTGGCACGTTGCTGGCTGACTTTTTCCAGACGGGCGGCGATGTCCCGGTTGCCCGGCTCCACGGCGGCGGCGAATTTCAGGTTGCTCAGGGTGTATTCGTGGGTGCAGTAGACCAGGGTGTCTTCCGGCAGCGCCGCCAGACGGCTCAACGACTGGTGCATCTGTTGCGGCGTGCCTTCGAACAGGCGGCCGCAGCCGGCAGCAAACAGCGTGTCGCCACAGAACAGCAGGCCGTGATGATAGTAGGCGATGTGTCCCAGGGTGTGGCCGGGCACGGCATAGACGTCGAAGTCCCAGCCGAGCACGCGCACCGTGTCGTTGTCCTTGAGGGCCACGTCCCGCCCCGGAATGCTTTCGCTGGCCGGTCCGTAGACCGTGGCGCCGGTGGCCATTTTCAGCGTTTCGACGCCGCCGACATGGTCGTGGTGATGGTGAGTGATGAGGATATCGCCGAGCACCCAGCCCGGATGCGCGTCGAGCCACGCCTGCACGGGGGCGGCATCCCCCGGATCGACCACTGCGCAACGCTGGGTGGCATGATCCTGTAACAACCAGATGTAGTTGTCGGTGAAGGCGGGCAGGGCACTGATCTGTATCATCGTCGAATTCGCCAAGCGGGTAACATTGGCGCATCTTAGAGGTTCCTGGCGTGTTGGAGAATGCAATGATCGATAAAGCGTTCGCTCAGGCCGATCCTGACTGGCTCGCGCTGATCGGTGCAGCCCGTGAATGGCTGTCCGGCCCCCTCGGGCAATTTCTGCTGGACGAAGAACGGCGCATGCTCGAAGACGAGCTGGGGCGGTTCTTCGGCGGCTATCTGGTGCATTACGGTCCGTCCGCCGAAACGCCGCCGTCGGCGCCGCAAGTGCAGCGCAATGTGCGGCTCGGCGCGCCGTTGCCGGGCGTGGAGATTGTCTGCGAAGAGCAGGCCTGGCCGTTGAGCGAGCACGCCGCCGACGTGGTGGTGTTGCAGCACGGCCTGGATTTCTGCCTGTCGCCCCATGGCTTGCTGCGCGAAGCGGCCAGCAGCGTGCGCCCCGGCGGTCATCTGCTGATCGTCGGCATCAATCCCTGGAGCACCTGGGGGCTGCGCCACGTGTTCGCCCATGATGCGTTGCGCCAGGCGCGCTGCATCTCGCCGTCACGAGTGGCCGACTGGCTCAACCTGCTGGGCTTCGCGCTGGAGAAACGCCGCTTCGGGTGCTATCGTCCGCCGCTCGCGTCACCCAAGTGGCAGGCCCGTCTGGCCGGCTGGGAGCGCAAGGCTGGCGACTGGCAACTGTCGGGCGGCGGCTTCTATTTGCTGGTCGCGCGCAAGATCGTGGTCGGCCTGCGTCCGGTGCGTCAGGAACGCCGCGAGCCGATGGGCAAGCTGATTCCGCTGCCGATGGCCAAGGTCAACCGCCGGCGCATCGAACCGTAAACCTTCTTTATTTATGGCCGGGTCAATCCCCAGCCTCGGCCATTGTCGATCCGTGATCGGCGAGGCCACGCATTTTTCTGGATAGACTGGCATGAGCGAAAGCGTCGATAGCGTAGAACTGTTCACTGACGGTGCCTGCAAGGGCAACCCCGGCCCGGGTGGCTGGGGCGCCTTGCTGGTGTGCAAGGGCGTCGAAAAAGAACTGTGGGGTGGCGAAGCCAACACCACCAACAACCGCATGGAACTGCTCGGCGCGATTCGCGGCCTGGAAGCCCTCAAGCGTCCGTGCGAAGTGCTGCTGGTGACCGACTCGCAATACGTGATGAAAGGCATCAACGAGTGGATGGCCAACTGGAAGAAGCGCGGCTGGAAAACCGCCGCCAAGGAGCCAGTCAAAAACGCCGACCTGTGGAAGGAGCTCGACGAGCAGGTCAATCGCCACAAGGTCACCTGGAAATGGGTCCGCGGCCACATCGGCCACCACGGCAACGAACGCGCCGACCAGTTGGCCAACCGTGGGGTGGATGAGATTCGCGGCTACAAGCAGGACTGATCACAACATCAAGATGGCCGTGGCCAGTTGCAGGTCGGTATAGGGCTGACCTGGCAGCAGACTGCGGATTCGCGTCAGCGCCGCTTCCATTTGCGCACCGCGAATGTCCCCGTTGCTGGCCACGAATGCCGCTGCATCATCCTTGGCCGCCAGCACGATCTTGTCGTCCTTGAACGAACCGCTGGTGCCTTTGCTGGAGCTGAGCGTAAGGCTCATGGTGATGTCGGTGCTGATGACAAAACTGGTGGCGTGCGCCTCGGCCGTCAGCAGGCAGCCGCCGAGCAATAAAACGTATGCAGTCTTCATGACGCGCTCAAATCCGCTGGAAACAAGCCGCGCACGCTAACAAGGCGGTTGGCCGCTGACTTTATGAACATTGCTAATGATTGTTAAAAACTGCATGAGCGCCGGTCACCTGACGGCGCGCGACGCGTACCGCGAGCGTGTTAACATCGCCGCTTTTGTACGATTGACCCCGTTGAGAGCTGAACACTGATGGCCACCAGATCCGTTGTACTCGATACCGAAACCACCGGCATGCCGGTGACCGACGGCCACCGGATTATCGAAATCGGTTGTGTCGAGCTGATCGGTCGACGCCTGACGGGCCGGCACTTTCACGTTTATCTGCAACCGGATCGCGAGAGTGATGAAGGCGCGATCGCCGTTCACGGCATCACCAACGAATTCCTGGTCGGCAAGCCGCGCTTCGCCGAAGTGGCCGACGAATTTTTCGAGTTCATCAACGGCGCGCAGCTGATCATCCATAACGCGGCGTTCGACGTTGGCTTCATCAACAATGAATTCGCCCTGATGGGCCAGCAGGATCGCGCGGACATCACGCAGCACTGCACGATCCTCGACACCCTGATGATGGCCCGGGAACGTCACCCGGGTCAGCGCAACAGCCTCGATGCCTTGTGCAAACGCTACGGCGTCGACAACTCCGGCCGTGAGCTGCACGGCGCATTGCTCGACTCGGAGATTCTCGCCGACGTCTACCTGACCATGACCGGCGGCCAGACCAGCCTGTCGCTGGCCGGCAACGCCTCCGACGGCAATGGCACGGGCGAGGGCGCGGACAACTCCGCCACCGAAATCCGCCGTCTGCCGGCAGATCGTCAGCCGGGGCGGATCATTCGCGCCACCGAAGCCGAGCTGGCCGAACACCAGGTGCGCCTGGAAATCATCGCCAAGTCGGCCGGCGCCCCGGCGCTGTGGACTCAGCTGTTGGAAGCCGAAGCTCAGGCGTAAGGCAAAAAGGATCGTCCGGACACCCCAGCCGTGTCCGGACGATCCTTTGTTTTTGGCAGTACTGACAACTGGCCACCCTCGCCACATCCGCTCCGACCCTCTACCCTGAGGACATTGGCAGATCACTCTCCGCCGCCTCAGGACACTGAGCCCCATGTACAAAGATCTGAAGTTCCCGGTATTGATCGTCCACCGCGACATCAAGACCGACACGGTTGCCGGTGACCGCATCCGCGGAATCGCCCGAGAGCTGGAGCTCGAAGGTTTCAGTATCGTTTCGGCCACGGACTACACCGAAGGCCGGCTGGTGGCGTCGACCCACCACGGTCTGGCGTGCATGCTGATCGCCGCCGAAGACGCCAGCACCAACTCCCACCTGTTGCAGAACATGGCCGAACTGATCGGTCTGGCCCGGGTGCGGGCGCCGGATCTGCCGATCTTTGCCCTCGGCGAGCAAGTCACTCTGGAAAACGCCCCGGCCGATGCCATGGCCGAGCTCAACCAGTTGCGCGGCATTCTCTATCTGTTCGAAGACACCGTGCCGTTTTTGGCCCGGCAAGTGGCGCGGGCGGCGCGCAAGTATCTGGACGGCCTGTTGCCGCCGTTTTTCAAGGCGCTGGTGCAGCACACCGCCGACTCCAATTATTCCTGGCACACACCCGGTCACGGCGGCGGTGTGGCTTATCACAAGAGCCCGGTGGGGCAGGCGTTTCACCAGTTTTTCGGGGAAAACACCCTGCGCTCGGATTTGTCGGTGTCGGTGCCGGAGCTGGGGTCGTTGCTCGACCACACCGGGCCGCTGGCCGAGGCGGAAGCACGAGCCGCGCGCAATTTCGGCGCCGATCACACCTTTTTCGTGATCAATGGCACCTCGACCGCCAACAAGATCGTCTGGCACTCGATGGTCGGGCGCGATGATCTGGTGCTGGTGGATCGCAACTGCCACAAGTCGGTGTTGCACGCGATCATCATGACCGGCGCGATCCCGCTGTATCTGTGCCCGGAGCGCAATGAGCTGGGGATCATCGGCCCGATTCCGCTCAGTGAATTCAGTCGCGAATCGATCCAGGCCAAGATCGACGCCAGCCCGCTGACCAAGGGCCGCGAGCCGAAAGTCAAACTGGCGGTGATCACCAACTCCACCTACGACGGCCTCTGCTACAACGCCGAGCTGATCAAGCAGAGCCTGGGCAACAGCGTCGAAGTCCTGCATTTCGATGAGGCCTGGTACGCCTATGCGGCGTTTCACGAATTCTTTGCCGGCCGTTACGGTATGGCCACCTCGCGCAGCGAGGACAGTCCGCTGGTGTTCACTACCCATTCCACCCACAAACTGCTGGCGGCGTTCAGCCAGGCGTCAATGATTCATGTGCAGGACGGCGGCGCCCGGCAGCTTGATCGAGACCGGTTCAACGAAGCGTTCATGATGCACATCTCGACGTCGCCGCAGTACAGCATCATCGCCTCGCTGGACGTGGCGTCGGCGATGATGGAAGGGCCGGCCGGGCGCTCGCTGTTGCAGGAAACCTTCGACGAAGCCCTGAGCTTTCGCCGGGCCCTGGCCAATCTGCGCCAGCACATCGCCGCTGACGACTGGTGGTTCTCGATCTGGCAGCCGCCGGGTGTCGAGGGTATCGACCGGGTGCAGACCGAGGACTGGCTGCTGCAACCCGATGCGGACTGGCATGGTTTCGGCGAGGTCAGCGACGACTACGTACTGCTCGACCCGATCAAGGTCACGCTGGTCATGCCGGGCCTGACCGCTGGCGGCGCTTTAAGCGACAAGGGTATTCCGGCGGCCGTGGTCAGCCGCTTCCTCTGGGAGCGCGGGCTGGTGGTGGAGAAAACCGGCCTGTATTCATTTCTGGTGCTGTTCTCCATGGGCATCACCAAGGGCAAGTGGAGCACGCTGCTGACCGAACTGCTGGAGTTCAAGCGCAGCTACGACGCCAACGTCAGTCTCGACACCTGCCTCAAGTGTGTCGCCCAGGAAGATCCTGTGCGCTATCGCGGTATGGGCCTGCGCGATCTGTGCGATCAGCTCCACGCCTGCTACCGCAGCAACGCCACCGCCAAACACCTCAAGCGCATGTACACCGTGCTGCCGGAAATCGCCATGAAACCGGCCCACGCCTATGACCAGTTGGTGCGCGGCGAGGTCGAGGCGGTGCCGATCGATGAGCTGGAAGGCCGGGTGGCGGCGGTGATGCTGGTGCCGTACCCGCCGGGCATTCCGCTGATCATGCCCGGCGAACGTTTTACCGAATCCACGCGCTCGATCATCGAATACCTCAGGTTTGCCCGCACGTTCGACGCAACGTTTCCGGGGTTCGTGGTCGATGTGCACGGTCTGCAACACGAAGATGAGGGCAATGGGCGGCACTACACCGTCGATTGCGTCAAGGAATGAGGGCTTTTCCGAGTATGCAACCGGTCATGAATCCGAAATACCCGGGGCTGTCGGTGCGGGTCGCCGACGAGGGTTTTGCCGAATATATCTGGGGCAGCGATTTCAGTTTCGAGGTGGCCGCCTACGGCGCGGCCGAAATCGGCAAACCCGTGGCGCAGTGGGGCGTGACGGCCATCGTGCCGTATCGCAAGTGCTACGGCATCGATCCGGAGGAGTTCAGCAGTTTTCGCGACGCCGCTGACAGCGCGATTTTCATGGCGTATCTGGAGGACGAACCGGTCGGTCATCTGGTGATCAGTACCAACTGGAACGGTTTCGCCCATATCGATGAGCTGGCAGTGCACGCCCCGGCGCGGCGCCATGGGGTGGCCAAGGCCTTGCTCGATGTGGCGCAGTTCTGGAGCCGCAAGAAAAAGCTGCCGGGAATCATGCTGGAAACCCAGAACAACAACCTCGGCGCCTGCCGTCTGTATGAGCGTTGCGGGTATGTGATCGGCGGCATTGACCACCTGCGTTATCGCGGCATCGATCCGAACACCGCCGAAGTGGCGTTGTTCTGGTATCGATTGTTCGATAACCCGCTGGAGCATCCGATCAGTTCGCCAGCATCGCCTCGGCTTGTTCCGTGACGATCCCGAGCAGCGTCTGAATCGCCGCTGACGGCGTGGCGTGTTTGAAGGTCAGGGCATACAGGCTGATCGGCACCGCCGGCGACAACGGGCAGACATCGAGACCGCCCGCCCGTGCACCGAGGGCGGTGAACGGGTCGACGATTGCCAGGCCTTCGCCGGCCTCGACCATGCTGCGCATCATCTGGTGGGTCTGCACCCGGGTCTGGATGGTCGGCGCCGGGCGCAGGGCCTGGAGCTTGTTTTCCAGGGCCGGGCTCAGCGGGTCCTGGCCTTCCAGGCCGACCATCGCCTGACCGGCCAGATCCTGCAGGGAAATGTACTTCTGCTTCGGCTGCAGCCAGCCGTGGGGCGCGAGCAACTGCAATTTGCCCTGGGCCAGTGGCTGGCAATCAATGTCGGGGTGTTGTGGATCGTGCAGGCTCAGACCCAGATCGCTGTCGCGCAGCAGCAGGTGGCGGACAATGTCGCGGGTCGGTTCGCTGAGCAGGGTGCAGGGCACGTCGGGCAGGCGCCGGCGCAGGGCGGCGAGACTTTGCGGCAGCAGTTGCTGGGCCAGCGGCGGGGTGCCGATGATCCGCAGGGGTGGGGCGAGGTATTGCTTGAGGCTGCTGGCCAGCCGTTGCACCGGCTCCAGCGCTTCATAGATGTGGCCGATCTCGACTTGCAGCGCCCGGGCCTCCGGGGTTGGCTGAAGTCGTCCGCGTACGCTGGCGAACAGCATGAAGCCAAGCTGACTCTCGGCTTCGCGCAAACGCTCCTCGACCTCGGGCGCCGGTAGTTGCAGCCATTCGGCGGCGGTGCCCACGTGACCGGTCTGCAAAAGCGCCTGAATCACTTCGATATGACGTAAACGCATGCGTGAAGTCCATGTCCGGCCGTTGGGGTCAGTGGCTGAATCCTACCCCAACTCGGCGCGGATGACTTCTGCTCATAACGATCGGTTATGAAGCGACCGATGGCTCGGGTTCGCGGATCAGGGTGATGCCCGACTGAACCAGCAAAAACTCGTTGTCGTCGATCTTGTTGACGCGGTCGCCAATCGCCAGTTTGTAGGTGGTAACGGGCTCCGTGCCGGTGAAACCGTCTGCCGACGGGTTGGATTCCTGGAACTCATGCACGGAATAAACGCGGCCTTCCGCATCTCTTGCATGGAACTGACCGACGAGTACTGCTGCCATCTGCTTAGAACCTCTGGAGATAAAACGCTTGATTTGCGGCTTGGTAGACCGTCATCGAGCTTGGTAAGTTTTCCTACAGGAAAAAAATATTCCAGACGCGGGAAATAACCTTCGGCGTCTGGTGGAATCGTCACCGGATCATCTATAACTACTGGCTCCTCCCACGGACAGTCGAGAGTCTTCCAATGAGCAATGTCTATAACGTCGCCGTAGTGGTCGGCAGCCTGCGCAAGGCGTCCATCAACCGCAAGGTCGCGCTGGCGCTGGCGGAACTGGCACCGGCCAATCTCAAGCTGAACATTGTCGAAATCGGCGATCTGCCACTCTACAACGAAGACATCGACGGCGATTCACCGCCGGCAGCCTACAGCACTTTCCGGCAAAAAGTGGGTTCATCCGACGCTCTGCTGTTTGTCACCCCGGAGTACAACCGTTCAGTGCCGGCACCGCTGAAGAACGCCATCGACGTCGGTTCCCGGCCTTACGGCAAGAGCGTCTGGAGCGGCAAACCGGGGGCGGTGATCAGTGTGTCGCCGGGTGCCATCGGCGGTTTCGGCGCCAACCAGCATCTGCGTCAGTCCTTTGTGTTCCTCAACGTGCCATGCATGCAGCAGCCGGAAGCCTATCTGGGCGGCGCGGGCACGGCGTTCGATGAGGCGGGCAAGCTGAACGAGTCGGTGAAACCGTTTCTGCAAAGTTTCATCAATGCCTTTGGTGAGTGGGTGGCGCAGCACAAGAAGTGATCTGGCAATATTTCTGACACGATAACGAACCTGTGGGAGCTGGCTCCCACAGGTTTTTTTTGTGTGCTCTGATTCTTTCCCCTTTTATTGAAGGCTGTCGCGAATGCTCGCTGCGTCACTGATTTTCCTGCTGACCATTACCCTGGTGATCTGGCAACCCAAAGGCCTCGGGGTCGGCTGGAGTGCAACGCTCGGCGCCATCATCGCGCTGATTTTCGGCGTGGTGCACCTGAGCGACATCCCGCTGGTGTGGCAGATCATCTGGAACGCCACCGGCACGTTCGTGGCGCTGATCATCATCAGTCTGCTGCTCGACGAAGCGGGATTCTTCGCCTGGGCCGCGTTGCACGTGGCGCGCTGGGGGCGGGGCAGCGGGCGCAAGCTTTTTGCCTTCATGGTGCTGCTCGGCGCTCTGGTGTCGGCGCTGTTCGCCAATGACGGTGCCGCGCTGATCCTCACGCCGATCGTGATTTCCATGCTGCTGGCCCTGCGTTTTTCCCCGGCAGCGACCCTGGCGTTCGTCATGGGCGCGGGCTTCATTGCCGACACCGCGAGCCTGCCGCTGGTGGTGTCGAACCTGGTGAACATCGTCTCGGCCGACTTCTTTCACATCGGTTTTAACCGCTATGCCGCGGTGATGGTGCCGGTCAACTTCGTCAGCGTCGCGGCCACCCTGGGCATGCTGCTGTGGTTTTTCCGCCGTGACATTCCCAAGAGCTACGACCCGGAACAGCTTGAACACCCGGAAACCGCCATTCACGACAAGGCCACGTTCTATGCCGGTTGGGTGGTGCTGCTGATCCTGTTGATCGGTTGTTTCGCGCTGGAACCGCTGGGGATTCCGATCAGCGCGATCTCGGCGGTGTGCGCGGCGCTGTTGCTGGCGATTGCCGCGTGCGGGCACAAGATTTCCACGCGCAAAGTCATGAAAGAGGCGCCGTGGCAGATCGTGATTTTCTCGCTGGGCATGTACCTGGTGGTCTACGGACTGCGCAACGCCGGGCTCACCGATTATCTGGCGGGGTGGCTCGATGTGTTCGCCGGTCACGGGGTGTGGGGCGCGGCGATGGGCACCGGGGTGTTGACGGCGTTGTTGTCATCGATCATGAACAACCTGCCGACGGTGCTGGTCGGGTTACTGTCGATCGATGCCAGCCAGGCCAGCGGTGTGGTGAAGGAAGCGATGATCTACGCCAACGTGATCGGCAGTGATCTGGGGCCGAAAATCACCCCGATCGGCAGTCTCGCGACCTTGCTCTGGCTGCATGTGCTGGAGCGCAAGAACATCAAGATTGGCTGGGGTTATTACTTCAAGGTCGGGATCGTGCTGACGGTGCCGGTGTTGCTGGTGACGCTGGCCGCACTGGCGGTGCGGTTGTCGGTTTAATTCTGCCCCGGCACGTTCGGCCACAGATCCGACACCAGAAACAGCCGCTCGGCCTCTTCCCACTCGCCCCGGGCATTTTCGGTCAGGCGCACCATCAGTTGCGCCGGGGCCAGCGGTTCGAGTTCATCGAGCCAGGCCTGCAAGTGCCCATTGCTCCAGGTCTGGTCCGCCGGGTAGTGCGCCGGTGCCAGCCAGGCGTGGCGGGGCAGGGGTTGCCAGCGTCCGTCCGGGCGTTGGGCGACAAACGCCGGCCAGTCTTTCTGATGCAGCCAGCTGCCGCGCAAATGCTGCGGGTGGGCGCCGCTGGGCGGCACGGACTGACCGGGCCACGGATACAGCAGATATCCGCCCAGCCACAGTTGCGCACTGAACGACCCGACATCCAGCGCCGCCAGCACTTCGCGGCTTTCCGGGCGCGCGGAGATCGGCAGCTGATGTTCGCTCAGATGCGCCAGTTTGCGATCCAGCCGATCATGACAACCCGGCCCCAGCCACGACGCCGGATCATGACCGTCGCCGTTCTGCGGGCCGAGGTAGAGCTTGATCGCCAGCTCCAGGTGATGCACGCCGTCGCGATCGCGCAGCAGCATGTCCAGCTCGCCGAGGGTGTGGCCTTCGCGGCGGATCGGCAGGTTGGCGGCGATCAGTTCGATGCCCGGCGCGTGTTCCACCGCAAATTGCCACAACCGCTCGTAATACAGGCCCAGGCGCCGGGTGCGGGCCTGGGACAGCCAGTGCAGCAGGCCGTAACTGTCGCGGTCGAGCTGGCGCAGCCAGTGTTCCAGACGCTCGGGGTCGCTGACCCAGTCGCTGCCCGCCAGCGGATGGCGCTGTGGCCACGGGGTGGCGGCGAGCATCGGCGGGGCGAGGATCACCCACGCCAGATCACGCACCTCGGGGTGGCGTAACTGGTGGGGCAGCTGCAGCAAATCGGGAAATAGGATCATCTTGCGAGCATAGCCTCAAACACCGGTGCATCCTCGGGGCTGAAAGGATTTTGTCTATCCGGCGCTTTCGCCCATAATCGTGCTTTTCGCCGTCTCAGTCCCCCGCAGGAGTCCCATGGAGCAATTTCGTAATATCGGCATCATCGGCCGCCTGGGCAGCTCCCAGGTGCTGGATACCGTCCGCCGACTGAAACGCTTCCTGCTCGATCGTCACCTGCATGTGATTCTCGAAGACACCATCGCCGAAGTCCTGCCGGGCCATGGCCTGCAAACCTCGTCGCGCAAGATGCTCGGCGAAGTCTGCGACATGGTCATCGTCGTTGGCGGTGACGGCAGCCTGCTCGGCGCGGCGCGGGCACTGGCCAAACACAATATTCCGGTGCTCGGGATCAACCGTGGCAGCCTCGGCTTTCTCACCGACATCCGTCCGGACGAGCTGGAAATCAAGGTCGCCGAAGTACTCGACGGCCATTATCTGGTGGAAAACCGCTTCCTGCTGCAAGCCGAAGTCCGTCGCCACGCCGAGGCCATCGGCCAGGGCGATGCGCTGAACGACGTGGTGCTGCACCCGGGCAAATCGACGCGCATGATCGAGTTCGAGCTGTACATCGACGGCCAGTTCGTCTGCAGCCAGAAGGCCGACGGCCTGATCGTGTCGACCCCGACCGGTTCCACCGCGTACGCACTGTCCGCCGGCGGCCCGATCATGCATCCCAAGCTTGACGCTATTGTGATTGTGCCGATGTACCCCCATACCTTGTCGGGCAGACCGATCGTGGTCGATGGCAACAGTGAGCTGAAAATCGTCGTGTCCAAAGATATGCAGATCTACCCGCAGGTCTCCTGCGACGGGCAGAACCACTTCACCTGCGCGCCGGGCGACACCATCACCGTCAGCAAGAAAGCGCAGAAACTGCGGCTGATCCATCCGCTCGACCACAACTACTACGAAGTCTGCCGCACCAAGCTCGGCTGGGGCAGCAAGTTGGGTGGTGGAGGCGACTGATGCTCGATCCCGCGCGCAGTTATGACCTGATTGGTGACGTGCACGGATGCGCCCTGACCCTGGAACACTTGCTGGACCGCCTCGGTTACCACAAGCAGGGCGGGGTCTGGCGGCATCCATCGCGCATGGCCGTGTTTGTCGGCGACATCATCGACCGCGGCCCGCGGATTCGCGAGGCGCTGCACATCGTCCACGACATGGTCGAGGCCGGTCAGGCGTTGTGCATCATGGGCAACCACGAATTCAACGCGCTCGGCTGGAGTACTCCGGCGCCTCCTGGCAGCGGCAAGCAGTTCGTCCGTGAACACACGCCGCGCCATGCCCGTCTGCTGCATGAAACCCTGACCCAGTTCGAAGACCATCCGGGTGACTGGCACGACTTTCAGCAGTGGTTCTACCAACTGCCGTTGTTCGTCGACGCCGGACGTTTCCGGGTCGTGCATGCCTGCTGGGATGCCGGCCTGATCGAGCCACTGCGCGCGCTGTTCCCCGATGGCTGCATTGATGAGCACTTCCTTCAGGCATCGGCGGTACCGGGCAGTTTCGCCTGCACCGTGTTCGATCGCCTGCTGCGCGGCACCGACATGCGCCTGCCGGATGGCCTGACCATGACCAGCGGTGACGGCCTGGTGCGTTCGTTCTTCCGCACCAAGTTCTGGGAAGACGACCCGCAGACCTACGGCGACATCGTGTTCCAGCCCGACGCACTGCCCGAGCCGGTGGCGCAGAAGCCGTTGACCTCGAGCGAAAAGAACTCCCTGCTGCGCTACGGCGTCGATGAGCCATTGCTGTTCGTCGGCCATTACTGGCGCAGCGGCAAACCGGCGCCGATCCGGCCGAACCTCGCGTGCCTGGATTACAGCGCGGTGCTGTACGGCAAACTGGTGGCCTATCGTCTGGATCAGGAAACCCGCCTCGATCCGCATAAATTTGTCTGGGTCGACGTCGAGCGGCCGGAGGTGCTGCGATGAGTGCCATAGCTGTCTTGCGTGTGCCGTTGGCGGCGGACCTGAGTGGTTTCGTCAAACTGCTGCAACGCATGCAAGTGCCCCATCGCGTCAGTGAAGAGGCGGGCGAGCAGGTATTGTGGGTGCCCTCGGAAATCAGCGACGACGTACGTTCGCTGTACGAGCGTTTCCCGGCGGGTGACCCCGATCAGCAACTGGAAATTCCGGCATCGCCGACATTCAAACGCCCGAGCTTCGCCGAGCAACTGAAACACGCCAGGGCCACCGGATTCATTCTGCTGCTGAGCCTGATCGTCGGCGGGTTGACCTTCCTTGGCGATAACCTCGACACGATGCGCTGGCTGACCTTCCTCGATTTCCGCGTAGTCGGCGACTACATCCACTTCACTCCACTGGCCGACAGCCTGGCGGCGGGGCAGTGGTGGCGCCTGTTCACGCCGATGCTGATTCACTTCGGCATTCTGCACCTGGCCATGAACGGCATGTGGTACTGGGAGCTGGGGCGGCGCATCGAGTCGCGCCAGGGCAGCATCAACCTGATCGGCCTGACGCTGCTGTTCGGCCTCGTTTCCAACTATGCGCAGTTCGCGTGGGGCGGCCCGAGCCTTTTCGGCGGCCTGTCCGGTGTCCTTTACGGGCTGCTCGGTCACTGCTGGATCTTCCAGCTGCTGGCGCCGAACCCGGCCTATCGTCTGCCGCGCGGCGTGCTGGTGATGATGCTGGTGTGGTTGCTGGTGTGCATGTCGGGGCTGATCTCGATGATCGGTTTCGGCGAAATCGCCAACGCCGCCCACGTCGGCGGGTTACTCATCGGATGCTTCACCGGTTTGTTGGGCGGTTTGTACAACCGCCGTAAACTGGCCGCCTGAATTTTTTGAATTGAAGAGCACGGAGACCCTGATGTCCTCTTTTAACGATTTGATCAAGAACATCACCCCGGACATCTACCAGAGCCTGAAGCTGGCCGTAGAGATCGGCAAATGGTCGGATGGTGGCAAGCTCACCGCCGAACAGCGTGAACTGTCGTTGCAGGCGATGATCGCCTGGGAAATGCAGAACCTGCCCGAGGAAGAGCGCACCGGTTACATGGGCCCGCAGGAATGTGCGTCGAAGTCGATCGAAGTGCCGAACATCCTGTTCAAGTCGGACGCCCTCCATTGATCGAGATCGGCCGCGGTGCAATCAGCAAAATGTCGGCGCGCCTGGACGGGCCGAACGTGCAGTACGCGTTTCGTCTGGATGACGTCGAGGTGCCGGTCAACCCGTTGATCGGCAGCACGGTGCGTCTGGAATACCTGGGGGCGATCCACTGCACCCATTGCGGGCGCAAGACCAAGACCAGTTTCAGTCAGGGTTACTGCTACCCGTGCATGACCAGACTGGCTCAGTGCGACATCTGCATCATGAGCCCGGAGCGCTGCCACTTCGAGGCCGGCACCTGCCGGGAGCCTGAGTGGGGCGAGAAGTTCTGCATGACCGACCACGTTGTCTACCTGGCCAATTCGTCGGGGATCAAGGTCGGCATCACCCGCGCCACCCAGTTGCCGACCCGCTGGCTCGATCAGGGCGCCAGTCAGGCGTTGCCGATCATGCGCGTTTCCACGCGGCAGCAGTCGGGGTTCGTCGAAGACCTGTTCCGCAGCCAGGTGGCGGACAAGACCAACTGGCGCGCCTTGCTCAAGGGCGATGCGGCGGCGGTGGATCTGGCGCAGGTGCGTGATCAGTTGTTCGACAGCTGCGCCGAAGGTCTGCAAGGTTTGCAGGAGCGTTTCGGTCTACAGGCGATTCAGCCGGTCACCGACGTCGAGCCGCTGGAAATCCGTTACCCGGTCGAGCAGTACCCGGCCAAGATCGTCAGCTTCAACCTGGACAAGAACCCGATTGCCGAAGGCACGCTGCTGGGGATCAAGGGCCAGTACCTGATCTTCGACACCGGCGTGATCAACATTCGCAAGTACACGGCCTATCAGCTCGCCGTGCATCAATAAGGACTTCAGCATGCGCACCGAACAACCGAAGATGATTTACCTGAAGGACTATCAGGCGCCCGAGTACCTGATCGATGAAACACACCTGACCTTCGAGTTGTTCGAGGACCACAGTCTGGTCCACGCGCAACTGGTGATGCGCCGCAACCCGGCCCGTGGCCCGGGCCTGCCGCCGCTGGTGCTCGATGGCCAGCAGCTGGAACTGCTGTCGGTGACCCTGGCAGACCAGGAACTGAGCGCCGACGATTACCAGCTGACCGAGAACCACCTGACCCTGCAACCGGCCAGCGAAACCTTCACGGTCGACACCAGCGTCAAGATACATCCGGAAACCAACACCGCGCTGGAAGGCCTGTACAAGTCCGGCACGATGTTCTGCACCCAGTGCGAGGCCGAAGGTTTCCGCAAGATCACCTATTACCTCGACCGCCCGGACGTGATGAGCAAGTTCACCACCACCGTGGTCGCCGAGCAGCACAGCTATCCGGTGCTGCTGTCCAACGGCAACCCGATCGCCAGCGGCCCCGGCGAAGACGGCCGGCACTGGGCGACCTGGGAAGACCCGTTCATGAAACCGGCGTACCTGTTCGCGCTGGTGGCCGGTGACTTGTGGTGCGTTGAAGACAGCTTCACCACCATGACCAATCGCAACGTGGCGCTGCGCATTTACGTCGAGCCGGAAAACATCGACAAGTGCCAGCACGCCATGAACAGCCTGAAGAAGTCGATGCGCTGGGACGAAGAGGTCTACGGTCGCGAGTACGATCTGGACATCTTCATGATCGTCGCCGTGAACGACTTCAACATGGGCGCGATGGAGAACAAGGGCCTCAACATCTTCAACTCCAGCGCCGTGCTGGCCCGCGCCGAAACCGCCACCGACGCCGCGCACCAGCGGGTCGAGGCGATCGTCGCCCACGAATACTTCCACAACTGGTCGGGCAACCGCGTGACCTGCCGCGACTGGTTCCAGCTGTCGCTCAAAGAAGGCTTCACCGTATTCCGTGATGCCGGTTTCTCGTCCGACATGAACTCGGCCACGGTCAAGCGCATTCAGGACGTGGCGTACCTGCGTACCCACCAGTTCGCCGAAGATGCCGGTCCGATGGCCCACGCCGTGCGCCCGGACAGTTTCATCGAGATTTCCAACTTCTACACCCTGACCGTGTACGAAAAGGGTTCGGAAGTGGTCGGCATGATCCACACCCTGCTGGGCGCCGAAGGCTTCCGCAAAGGCAGCGATCTGTACTTTGAACGTCATGACGGCCAGGCCGTGACCTGCGATGACTTCATCAAGGCCATGGAAGATGCCAACGGCGTCGACCTGACCCAGTTCAAGCGCTGGTACAGCCAGGCCGGCACACCGCGTCTGGCGGTGAGCGAGTCCTACGACGCGGCCGCGAAAACCTACAGCCTGACCTTCCGCCAGAGCTGCCCGGAAACCCCGGACAAGGTTGAAAAACTGCCGTTCGTGATCCCGGTGGAGCTGGGTCTGCTCGACAGCCAGGGCAACGAGATTGCCCTGCGTCTGGCCGGTGAAGCCTCGGCCCAAGGCACTAGCCGAGTGATCTCGGTGACTGAAGCCGAGCAGACTTTCACCTTCGTCGATATCGCCGAACAACCGCTGCCATCCTTGCTGCGTGGTTTCTCGGCGCCGGTGAAACTGAGCTTCCCGTACAACCGCGATCAGTTGATGTTCCTGATGCAGCACGACACCGACGGTTTCAACCGCTGGGATGCCGGCCAGCAGCTGTCGGTGCAGGTGCTGCAAGAGTTGATCGGCCAGCAGCAGAAGGGTGAAAGCCTGGTGCTCGACCCACGTCTGGTTTCCGCGCTGCGCACCGTGCTGTCGGACGAGTCGCTGGATCAGGCGATGGTCGTGGAAATGCTCTCGCTGCCAAGCGAAGCGTACCTGACCGAAATCAGTGAAATCGCCGACGTGGACGCGATCCACACCGCCCGCGAATTCGCCCGTCAGCAACTGGCAGACAACCTGTTCGAGGCGCTGTGGCTGCGTTATCAGGCCAACCGCGACCTGTCGAAGCAAACCCCGTATGTGGCCGAGGCCGAGCACTTCGCCCGTCGCGCGTTGCAGAACATCGCGCTGTCGTACCTGATGCTCAGCGGCAAGCCGCAAGTGCTGGCGGCAACGCTGGAACAGTTCGACAGCTGCGACAACATGACCGAGCGCCTGACCGCGCTGGCGGTGCTGGTCAACTCGCCGTTCGACGAGCAGAAAGCCAAGGCCCTGGCCAGTTTCGCCGAGCACTTCAAGGACAATCCGCTGGTCATGGATCAGTGGTTCAGCGTGCAGGCCGGCAGCACCTTGCCGGGCGGTCTGGAACGCGTGAGGGCGCTGATGCAGCACCCGGCGTTCAACATCAAGAACCCGAACAAGGTGCGTGCGCTGGTCGGTGCGTTCGCCGGGCAGAACCTGATCAACTTCCACGCGGCGGATGGTTCGGGTTATCGCTTCCTTGCGGATCTGGTGATCGAGCTGAACGGCTTCAACCCGCAGATCGCTTCGCGTCAACTGGCGCCGCTGACACGGTGGCGCAAGTATGACGGCGCTCGTCAGGCGTTGATGAAGGCGGAGCTGGAGCGGATTCTGGCGTCCGGTCAGCTGTCCAGTGATGTGTACGAAGTGGTCAGTAAAAGCCTTGCCTGACGCTGTTTCAGGGCAATAAAAAACGCCGCTCAATGAGCGGCGTTTTTGTGGGTGGATGAAAAAGGGTTATTGGCGCAAATCAAACCGATCCAGATCCATCACCTTCGCCCACGCAGCAACGAAGTCCGTGACGAACTGCTCTTTCGCATCGGAACTGGCATACACCTCGGCCAGCGCCCGCAGTATCGCGTTGGAACCGAACACCAGATCGACTCGGGTCGCCGTCCATTTCACGTTGCCGGTCTTGCGGTCGCGGCCTTCAAACTCGGTTTTCGACGTCGGTTTCCATTCCACGCCCATGTCCAGCAGGTTGCGGAAGAAATCGTTGGTCAGTGAACCGGGCTTGTCGGTAAACACCCCGTGCTTCGTCTTGCCGACGTTGGTGTCCAGCACCCTCAGGCCGCCGATGAGTACAGTCAGTTCGGGTGCCGAAAGGGTCAGCAGTTGCGCCTTGTCGATCAGCAACGCTTCGGCCGGCACGCGATAGGTGCTGGCAGCGTAGTTGCGGAAGCCGTCGGTGTGCGGTTCAAGGAAGCCGAACGATTCGACGTCGGTTTGTTCCTGAGTGGCGTCGGTGCGCCCCGGATTGAACGGCACGGTCACCGTATGCCCGGCGTTTTTCGCCGCTTGTTCGACCCCGGCATTCCCGGCCAGCACGATCAGGTCCGCCAGCGAGACTTGCTTGCCTGCCGCCCCGGCGTTGAACTCGTTCTGAATGCCTTCGAGGACTTTCAGCACTTTGTCCAGTTGCTCCGGCTGGTTGGCCTGCCAGAACTTTTGCGGTGCCAGACGCAGACGCCCGCCATTGGCGCCGCCGCGTTTGTCCGAACCCCGGAAGGTTGACGCGGCTGCCCACGCGGTGGAGACCAGTTCCGAAACGGACAACCCCGACGCCAGTACCTTGCCTTTGAGCGCCCTGATATCGCTGTCGTCCACCAGTGGATGGTTGGCCTCGGGAACCGGGTCTTGCCACAGCAGTTCTTCCTGGGGCAGTTCCGGGCCGAGGTAGCGTGACAGTGGGCCCATGTCGCGGTGGATCAGTTTGTACCAGGCGCGGGCGAAGGCGTCGGCCAGTTGATCGGGATTAGCCAGGAAGCGCCGCGAAATCTTCTCGTAGGCCGGGTCGAAACGCAGGGCCAGGTCAGAGGTGAGCATGGTCGGGTCGATGCGTTTGTTCGGATCGTGGGCGTGGGGAATGGTGCCGGCCCCGGCGCCGTTTTTCGGTTTCCACTGATGGGCACCGGCCGGGCTCTTGGTCAGTTCCCATTCGAATCCGAACAAGTTTTCCAGATAGTTATTGCTCCATTTGGTCGGGGTGGTGGTCCAGGTCACTTCCAGGCCGCTGGTGATGGTGTCGGCGCCTTTGCCGGTGCCGAAGGTGCTTTTCCAGCCCAGGCCTTGTTCTTCGAGGCCGGCGGCTTCCGGTTCCGGGCCGACGTTATCGGCGGGGCCGGCGCCGTGGGTCTTGCCGAAGGCGTGGCCGCCGGCGATCAGGGCGACGGTTTCCTCGTCATTCATGGCCATGCGGCCGAAGGTTTCGCGGATGTCCTTGGCCGAGGCCACCGGGTCGGGATTGCCTTCGGGGCCTTCCGGGTTCACGTAAATCAAGCCCATCTGCACGGCGGCCAGCGGGTTCTCGAGGTTGCGTTCGCCCTGGTTGGTGCGGCTTTCTTCATTGCCGTGTTCGGCGGGCTCGGCTACCAGTGTGCCTTCGCCCGGCGGCTGCATGGATTCCGGGTCCTTGCCGTAGCGATTGTCGCCGCCTAGCCATTTGTTTTCCGAGCCCCAGTACACGTCTTCATCGGGTTCCCAGACGTCCGCGCGGCCACCGGAGAAGCCGAAGGTCTTGAAGCCCATCGATTCCAGCGCGACGTTGCCGGTGAGAACGATCAGATCAGCCCAGGAAATGTTGCGGCCGTATTTCTGCTTGATCGGCCACAGCAGGCGGCGGGCCTTGTCGAGGCTGACGTTGTCCGGCCAGCTGTTGAGCGGGGCGAAGCGTTGCTGGCCGGAGCCGGCGCCACCACGGCCATCAGCGGTGCGATAGGTGCCGGCGCTGTGCCAGGCCATGCGGATGAAGAGCGGGCCGTAGTGGCCGAAGTCCGCAGGCCACCACTCCTGAGAGTCGGTCATCAGCGCCGTCAGATCGCGTTTGAGGGCCTGGAAATCCAGGCTTTTGAAAGCCTTGGCGTAGTCGAAGTCCTTGCCCAGCGGATCGGATGCGGGCGAGTGCTGACTCAGGATTTTCAGGTTCAGTTGATTCGGCCACCAATCGCGGTTCGTCGTGCCACCGCCGGCGGCGTGATTGAACGGGCATTTCGATTCATTTGCCATGTTCGGGTCCTTATCAGGTCTTCTGCGGCCGGCTCGTGCCGACTTCGGAGTAGTAAGGCTAGACCCGACTCGGCGAGTCAGCTAATAGGCCGACTATTGGTGCCTGATAGGCGCAGTCTCTTACGCGAAGTGTCGGGCGCCGGCACCGGGCAGGGCGCTGAAATGCCCGTGCTTGAGCGATGGTTTGCAAATTTGTGGAAGAGACGTGATGGCCATTAGAAATGTTATTGTATAACATAAAAATGATTTCATCTGATCGATGCCAGCAAAACACCTTCTGTAGCGCTGGCATCGATCCTCACTTTTCTGCCTGACGGATTCCTGAAATGCCTTCCCGTTTCCACACCTTCCAACCCCGCCTGACGCTCATGGCCTCGGCGCTGCTGATCGCTTCCCCCGCATTCGCCGCTGACCCGCTGGAACTGCAACCGCAAGTCATCACCGGTAATCCGCTGGGCAGTCAGACCCTGGCCTCGCCCTCGACCGTGTTGAGCGGCGACAGCCTGACGCTGCAGCAAAAGGGCAGCCTCGGCGAAACCCTGAACAAGCAGCCGGGCGTGTCGTCGTCCTACTTCGGCCCCGGTGCCAGTCGCCCGATCATTCGCGGGCAGGACGGCGATCGCATTCGCATCCTGCGCAACGGCGTCGGCGCGCTGGACGCTTCGTCGCTGTCCTACGATCACGCGGTGCCGCTGGATCCGGTCAACGTCGAACGCATCGAAATCGTCCGAGGCCCGGCAGCCCTGCTGTACGGCGGCAGCGCCATCGGCGGGGTGGTCAACACCTTCGACAACCGCATCCCGACCGAAGCCATTGAAGGCATTCACGGTGCCGGTGAGTTGCGCTACGGCGGCGCCGACACCACCCGCAGCAGCGCCGGCAAACTCGAAGCCGGTAACGGCCAGTTCGCCTTGCATCTGGACGCCAGCGCCCGCGAATTCAATGACCTGAAAATCCCCGGCTACGCCAAAACCGGCCGTGAACGGGCGAACGACGATGGCGATTCGAAGAAGCATCGGCTGGCCAACAGTGATGGTCGTCAGGACGGCGGTGCGGTGGGCGGGTCGTACACCTGGGATGACGGTTACGCGGGGCTGTCGTACAGCAATTACGATTCGAACTACGGCTCGCCGGCCGAAGACGATGTGCGCATTCGCATGGAGCAGGAGCACTACGCATTCGCCTCGGAAATCCGTAACCTCGACGGCCCGTTCAGCTCGGTCAAATTCGACGCCGGCTACACCGATTACCAGCACCGCGAAATCGAGGGCGGCGAGGTCGGCACCACGTTCAAGAACAAGGGTTACGAGGCGCGGGTCGAAGCCCGGCATCAGCCGCTGGGGCCGTTCAACGGGGTGATTGGCGCGCAAGTCAGCCGCAACGAATTCTCGGCGCTGGGCGAAGAAGCGTTCGTGCCGCACACCGATACCGATGCCGGTGCACTTTTCATTCTCGAAGAGCTGCAAGCCACGGATCGCCTGCTGTTTACCCTCGGCGGGCGCCTCGAACACACCACGGTCGACCCGGACGCCAAAGGCAACGAGCGTTTCGCCAATGCCGATCGCTCCAGCAGTTTCACCGCCGGCAGCCTGTCATCCGGTGCGGTGTACACGCTGACGCCGATCTGGTCGGTCGCCGCCACGCTGGGCTACACCGAACGCGCTCCGACGTTCTATGAGCTTTACGCCAACGGTGCCCACGTCGCCACCGGCACCTATGAAGTCGGGGATGCGGGGCTTTCGAAAGAGAAAGCCGTCTCCAGCGACCTGGCCCTGCGTTTCGACAACGGCACGCACAAGGGCAGCGTCGGCGTGTTCTACAGCCACTTCTCTAATTACATCGGCTTGCTCAGCACCGGACGCACGCTGAATGACGAAGGGGAGGAGGACGCCGACGGCATTCCTGAATACACCTACTCCGGCGTTCGGGCGCGCTTCAGCGGTATCGAAGCGCAGGATCGCTGGACGCTCGGCGCAAACGCCTACGGCAAGTTTGCGCTGGAACTGTCGGGCGACTACACCCGAGCCAAGAACCTCGACAACGGCCAGGACCTGCCACGCATCGCACCGCTGCGGTTGAACACCGGTCTGTTGTGGGAGTTGGATCGCTGGCAGGCGCGGATCGATGTGGAACACGCCAGTTCCCAGCACCGGGTGCCGGACAATGAAAGCAGCACCGACGGTTACACCACGCTGGGGGCGAATGTGGGTTAT
The DNA here is from genome assembly GCF_021018765.1 of Pseudomonas fitomaticsae. GTDB lineage: Bacteria > Pseudomonadota > Gammaproteobacteria > Pseudomonadales > Pseudomonadaceae > Aquipseudomonas > Aquipseudomonas fitomaticsae. The sequence continues at coordinate 2,819,523 of NZ_CP075567.1, forward strand.
CACTTTGATGTTGGCCAGAGCAAATGGCTGGCCTTCGTCAATGCCGAGAACCTGACCAATCAGACCGTGCGTTATGCCAGCTCGATCCTGCGCGATATTGCGCCGGCAGAAGGGCGCAGCATTCAGGTCGGTCTGCGCACCACGTTCTGATCGTTCACGCCGGACGGACGCCAGCGTCGTTGCGACGCTGGCGTCGACCTCAACTCGATTGAGCGGTGTCTTCTTCCGGGATCTCGTCCAGCAGATCCTGTTGCCCCGGCAGTTCGGTGATCACGCTGAAATCACTGACTTCCACGGCGCCCAGCCCATACCCCAACAAGTGAAACGAGAACGCCTTGCGCGGTTGCGGGTTGTCGAAACTGAAATCCATCTCCAGCGGCTGATCCGCCGTGGCGACCATCTCGGTCGGCAGGCCCAGTTGCACGTCCTGTTCGAACTCCTTGGCCTTGAGCTGAATGTACGCCGCCTGCTGCGGATCGACCGAGCGCACGGTCAGGCGCACGCGAGTGTGAGAGCCCTTGGGCATTTCCAGATACTGCGCGCCGATCAGGTTGTCGGCCCAGTCATCCTTGATCTGCGCTTGCAGCGGGATGACGTTGGCGCTGCCGAACTGATAGCGCTGGTTCAGCGGGGTGCGCAGCAGCGACAGGTCCAGAGCCGAGGCGCGGGCGGCGATGTCCCGGGCGTTCTGGCCGCTGGCATTGCCCTTGAACGTGGCGCTTTCGGCGATGAAACCATCGCTGGCGTAATTGCGGCAACGGCGCGGCATGTCGCACTCGGTCAAGAGGCCGCGACCGTCGTGATAGCGCAGCTTGCCGTTGGTGAATGACATGATTTCCCGGCCCGAATCGTAATCGCGAAACAGCGAGCGACCGCTGAGGGCGGAGGGCACCGGAAAGTCGAAGTAATCCAGAATCGACGCACTCAGATCGACGTGACCGTAGACCCCGGCGTTCAGGCGCGGCAATTGCGCCTGCTCCGGCGCGAGGGTCAGATTGAAGCCCCAGGACGACGCGAGGCGCACGCCGTCGATGCCGTGGGATTCGTCCGAGGTGATCACCACCAGCGTGTCTTTCAGCACGCCCTGGCGTTCGAGTCCGCTGAGAAACTGCTCCAGCGCATCGTCCAGATAACCGACGGCGGCCTGCTTCGGCGTGTCGTAGCGTTGCAGGTATTCCTCGGGCGCGGAGTAGGGCTGGTGAGTGCCTACGGTCAGCAGCGTGAGCATCCACGGCTGTTTCTGTTTTTTCAGGTCGCCGACGTATTTCAGCGCGCCTTCGAAGAACGCCTTGTCATCCTTGCCCCACGGGAATTCCAGGTAGTTGGCGTTGGTGAACCATTCCAGGCCATGGGTCGCATCGAAACCGATGTGCGGCATGATCTTGTCTTTGGCCATGAACCGCAGCCCTGCGCCTTGCAGGTAGTGCGTGGCAAAACCATGCTGACGCAACTGGGCTGGCAGGCAGGCCTGATTGCGCTCGTGCTGGGTCAGCATCTCCACGCCTTTGGGCGTGCCGTTGTCGAGTTTGTCGTAATCGCCGCAGAGCATGGCGTACAGACCGCGAATGGTCTGGTGGGTGTGCAGCACGTAATCCGGGGTGTTCATGCCGCGCTCGGCCCAGCGGCTGAGGTTGGGCATCAGGTCTTCCTGATAATGGCTGCCGATGGCCCGGCGATTGGCGCCGATGTAGGCGCCGGGAATGCCTTCGAGGGCGACGATCAGCACGTTGCGCGCCTGGCCCTTGGCGGTCAGCAACGGGTGACCGTTCAGATCTACATCGGTAAGACCGGCCATCGGTGGGGGAGCGACTTGGGTATCGCCGTCCAGCCATTCTTCAGCCTGCATCTGCACGTCGGCGACCTGCGCGGCCAGCAACTGGTGGGGCAGGTTGTACAGGCGCCACGGGTCGGCATCGCTTGGGTTCAATTGCTGCGCGCCCCAGTACGCGGAGAACAGCAGCACCGGCGTCGCCCAGGTTGCGCGGGGCAGAGCGCGAACCGGTGTCGCACGTCGAGTCCAATGACTGAGCAGCCACAGGGCCAGGGCCACAAGCAGCGCAACCGCCACGCCGGGGTGGGCGAAGCCGCCGCCGGTGGAGTTTTCCACGAACTGCGGGTCGATCAGGTAATGCAGGTCTGCCACGGTCGGCAGGCGCCCGACCGCACTGACCAGTTCAGCGGTCGCCACCGCCAGCAATCCCCAGAACAGCAGCACCGGCAGCGCCAACCACCAGGGACGACGATGCAACAAAACCACCAGCAAACTGCCGATGGCCAGATCCGACAGATAACCGAACAGGCTCGACCAGCCGAGCGCCGCACGAAGGCACACCGGCACGATCAGTACCAGAAAAACCAGAGAGAGAAGGCGGGCATCCAGACGCCGCAACCGTTGAAAAAGAGCGCTCACAAAAAAGACCTTCCAGCCATTAAACCGTCATAAAAGTGTGGGCGATGATACCAAGCGTCGGCAGTCTGATCGCCTTTTTAAACGGCTGGATGATCCGATCCCGAAGAGCGCTGTGATCCATCCGCAAGGGGCGGGACCTGGATCGGCGCACGTCCTGGCGGTTTTCCGACCTGAGCGAGGCGCCGGTTTTATTGTTTCAGGCTGTTTAAGCGGCCTTTGATCCGTTGGTGCTGCATTTGCGAACCAGTGCGATTTACAATGCGCGACCTCTGATGGAGATCAAGCTCCGTGGATGTCCTCACGCAACTCTTTGCGCAGCTCAGCCGCTGGGTGATCGATCCGGTCACCGAGCGGTTCCTTGGCCTGTTCGATCTGAACGGTCGTCTGGGTGTGGTGTTTCTGCTCACATCCTACGCCGTGGCATACGGCCTTTATCGCCACCGAAAATCCCGGCACCTGACGCAGGCCCGATCCTTCTGGCAATTTGTCGGCGGCGGTCGTGTCCACGGCCATCGTTCGGCCTGGCTGGATTACCGTTATTACTTCATCAAGGCGATTCTGCGAGTGACGCTGGTGTTGCCGATTGTCGGCCTCGTCGATCCGCACATTCTGCGTTCGGGCGATTACGCGCAGTTTTTCACTCAGCTGTGGGGCGCGCGCGAACAGGTGCCGGATCATCCGTTGATCGCGCTGTTCTACGGACTGGGCGTGTTCCTGTTCAGGGATTTTCTGCATTACTGGATTCACCGCGCCTTCCATTCCCGCTATCTGTGGGAATTTCACAAGGTTCACCATTCGGCGCCGGTGCTGGTGCCGGCCACCGCCAGCCGGATTCATATTGTCGAATCGATCGTCGAGCGAATCGTCATCACCGCCGGGCTCGGCGCGTTTGCCGGGGTGGTCTGGTACGCCTGCGGCGGCGAGGTCAGCCGCTATACGTTGTTCGGCGTGACCTGGCTGGTGCTGATCATCAACAGCCTGGGCTCCAATCTGCGGCACAGCCATGTCTGGCTGTCGTTCGGGCCGGCGGTCGAGCATGTGCTCAACAGCCCGGCCCAGCACCAGATCCATCACAGCGACGCCCCGCGACATTTCAACAAGAACTTCGCGATCAATCTGTCACTGTGGGACTGGTTGTTCGGCACGCTGTATGTCACCACTTCAAAGCCCGAAGTGTTGCGCTTCGGCACGGGTGAGCAGGACCGCACGCGTTATCTGACGCTGTACAGCCTGATCGTTACCCCGTTCGTGGACACCGCGAAGCGCTTGTCGTCGAACGCTGGCGGGGTCAGAACCTGGTTCAACCAGCGTACGCCATGAGGGCTTCGCCGAAGGCCTGCGGGGTCGGGCTCTGCGGCCAGCTCGGCAGCCCCTCGGGCAATGTCAGCCAAGGTTGTTTGTGACTGACCCAGATGTGCGCCATCGGTTGCAGTGAGCGACTTTCATCGAGCGTGCCGGCGCGCAGCACTTTCATTCCCGGCGCGGCCGTCGTGGTGTTGCACAAACGTGTGTGGCAGACGCTGCACACCTGATGTTCGGCGTGCTGGCCATTGAGTTCGTAGGCGTAAGTGGTCAGCGGTCCGCTCAGCGTCAGGGCGTCGGCGGGCAGCAGCGCATGCAGGGCAAAGGCGCTGCCGCTCCAGGTCTGGCAATCCGTGCAATGGCAGGCGTAGATCGCCGGCGGCACGTCGGTGTTCAACTGATAGCGGACGGCACTGCAGCGACATTGGCCGGTGAGTGTCATGGGCAAGGCTCCTTCAACTGCGAGTTCGATGCCGGGCGCAAGGCCCGTGCGGTATGCTCGCGCAGCATGCCGCAGACCCCGGTGAATGAACATCGGCCAAAACTGCCCAACCGCTCAAAGGAAATGTATGAACGCTCCACAACTTCAATGGGAAACCCAGCGCGCCTTTCTCGCGGTACTGCGCACCGGCAGTCTGTCGGGCGCCGCGCGTGTGTTGGGAATCGCCCAGGCCACGGCGCGGCGGCGGATCGAGGCGCTGGAGCAAAATGTCGGCGTCAGCCTGTTCATTCGCTCGTCCTCGGGGCTGTTGCCGACCGAGACCGCCAGGGAGTTGATTGGCCACGTCGAAGCTATGGCCCTGGCCGCCAATGCCTTCAACCGCGCCGCTTCCGCCGACGTGGCGCAAACCGGCGGCACCGTGCGCCTGACCGCCGGCAAGTTGTTGGGCGTCGAGATCCTGCCGCCGATGTTGCGCCGCCTGCGTCAGCAACACCCGCAATTGGCACTGGAGTTGAACGTGTCGAATCGGCTGCAAACTCTCTCACAGCAAGAGGCCGACATCGCCGTGCGCATCCGCCGCCCGACCGAAGCTTCGGTGGTGGCGCGCAAGGTCGGCGATCTGCACGTCGGCCTGTACGCCACGCCGGAATTGCTGGCAGAGCAGGGAGAGCCTGAAACGCCTGAGGACTTGCGCCGTTTTTCGCTGATCGGCCCGGATCGTCATGCGGGGGAGATCGAGTTCCTGCGCGAGCGCGGCTTCGATTGCTCCGCCGAGCACACGGCGATCCGCACTGACGATCATCTGGCGCAGTGGGCGGCGTTGCGTGCGGGGCTGGGGATTGGCGTGAGTTCCCGGCAACTGGCCCAGCGCCATGGTCTGATACGAGTTCTGCCCGGAGACGTGGATTTCACGGTGGATGTGTGGATCGCCATGCATCAGGACATGCGCCGGGTGCAGCGGGTTTCAGCGGTGTTCGATGGCTTGGGCGCGGACTTGCAGGCGTTTCTGGGAGGCTGACGTTCAGGTGATATCAATATGCGATAACGGTATTTAAATTTCGTTTTTTATAGCGATAGAGTCCGGCCTCACAGATTTTCCTGTAAATTCCTGCGAGGTTGTCATGGCCCTACCGTTCAAACGTTCTGCACTGACGCTGCTGGCGGCTTCGCTCGCTGGCGCACTGCTCGGTAACACCGCTCAAGCCGAAGGCAAGATCAGCATCGCCCAGCAATTCGGCATCGGTTATCTGATTCTGGATGTGGTGCGCGATCAGCAATTGATCGAGAAACACGGCAAGGCCCAGGGCCTGGACATCAAGGTCGACTGGAACAGCATTTCCGGCGCCACTGCCATGAACGAAGCGCTGCTCACCGGATCGCTGGACGTGGTCTCGGCCGGCGTGCCGCCGATGCTCACCGTGTGGGATCGCACCAAGGGCAAGCAGAACGTCAAGGCCATCGCTTCGCTGGGCTCGATGCCCAACTACCTGCTGACCAATAACCCGAACGTGAAAACCCTCAAGGACTTCAGCGACAAGGATCGCATCGCCGTTCCGGCGGCGGGCGTGGGATTCCAGTCACGCACACTGCAGATCGAAACGGCGAAAGAATTCGGCAATGACCAATACAAGAAATTCGACGACATCTCCGTCAGCCTACCGCACCCGGATGCCACGGCCGCATTGATCGCTGGCGGCTCGGAAATCAACGCGCACTTCTCCAGCCCGCCGTTTCAGTACCAGGCGTTGCAGAATCCCAATGTGCATAAAGTGCTGAGCTCCTACGACGTGCTCGGCGGCCAGGCCACGTTCAACGTGCTCTACACCACGGAAAAATTCCACGACGAAAACCCGAAAACCTACAAGGCGTTCTACGAAGCACTGGCCGAGGCCGAGCAGATCATCAAGGCCGACAAGCCTGCGGCGGCCCAGGCCTATATCCGTGTCGAGCAGTCGAAGTTGCCGCTGGCGCTGGTAGAGAAAATTGTCACCGACCCGGAAATCGATTTCACCGTGGTGCCGCAACGCACCTTTATATACGCAGAGAAATTGCAGGAGCTGGGTGTGCTGAAAAACAAGGCGGACAGCTGGAAGGATTATTTCTTTGAAGAGGCACATGGCGGGGCGGGGAGCTGAGCAGTCGTCATTTCTGAACAACCCGCACGTCTGTTGCCCGGGTGAGCGACAAACCCGCGTCTATAGTGAGAGGGCTGTGTGAAACGGGTGGCGCACCTCAAGGCTGCGACGGGAGGCGCCGAGTGAACAATTCGCTGTTTTTCATTCAGGAGATCGCCATGAGTCAGATCGAAAAAGTCCTCTACACCGCGAAAACCCACACCACCGGCGGACGTGACGGCGCATCGCGCAGTTCCGACGGGATCCTCGACGTCAAACTGTCTTCACCCGGCTCCAGTGGCGGCGGGACCAATCCGGAGCAACTGTTCGCCGCAGGCTGGTCGGCATGTTTCATCGGCGCGATGAAAGCGGTGGCGGGGCAGCAGAAAATCAGCCTGCCGGCAGACCTGGCGGTGGATGCCGAAGTGGACCTGGGCACCAATTCGGGAGGGTATCTCCTGCAGGCGCGACTGAATGTCAGCCTGCCGGGCATGGAGCGCGGCGCGGCGCAGCAGCTGGTGGATGCGGCGCATCAGGTGTGCCCGTACTCCAAGGCCACGCGCAACAATATCGAAGTCGAATTGAAGCTGGTTTGATATTTAGATGCAAAAGGGGCGGCATGATCATCGATCATGCCGCCCCTGTTGTTTTTTGAAGCCGTCGATCGGTCAGTCAGCGATCAATGCATCTTGCTGTGATCGTGGCCTTCCATGGTCAGCGCCTTGACCGGCGCTTTGACTTCAACGGTTTCCTTTTCGCCCTTGGCGTTTTCCACGGTCAGGGTCAGCGGCACGCTGTCGCCTTCCTTCAACTGAGCGGTCAGGCCCATCAGCATTACGTGGTAGCCATTCGGGTCGAAATTGACGGCTTTGCCGGCGGGCAGGTCGACCGATTTCACCGGGCCCATGCTCATCACGTCGTTCTTCATGGTCATCTCATGAATCTGCACGTCCTTGGCCGCTGGCGAGGCAACGCTGAGCAGCTTGCTGTCGCTGTCGGCAGTGACGGTCATGAACGCGCCGCTGGCCGACTGGTTCGGCACGGTCGCGCGCACCCAGGCGTCGTCGACCTTGGTCTGCGCCGATACCTGGAAAGCCAGGCCCAGCAGGGACAGGCCCAGTGCGGCACGTTTGATGTTGTTCAGAAAAGGGTTCATCAGCAGACCTCCATGACGGTAAGCAAATCTTCCGTGCACTCTTGTGCAGAAAGCGATTGAGACAGGCCCACACGCAACGTGCCCCGGGTGTCGTAGACATAGCTGGTGGCGGTGTGGGAGAGGGTATAGGTGTCGCCGGCCGGGACTTTTTCGTAGAACACGTCGAATTCCTTGGCGGTGGCCTTGGTTTCTTCGAGGGTGCCGTACAGCGCGACGAAGCTTGGATCGAAGGTCTTGACGTAGGCGTCGAGGATTTCCGGGGTGTCGCGTTCCGGGTCGAGGGTGATGAACACCACTTGCAGGATGTCGCCGTCCTTGCCCATCAGCTTCTTGATTTTCGCGGCGCGGGCCAGCGTCGTCGGGCAGATCGCCGGGCACTGGGTGAAACCGAAGAAGATCATCGGCATCAGGCCGCGAAAGCTCGACAGCGTCACGGTGTTGCCTTCGGTGTCCTTGAGCTTGAAGGTGCGTCCGAGGATCTTGTCGCTCAGATCCTTGCCGTACTTGTACGACAGTTCGCCGCGGGTGTCGCAGCCGGCGAGCAGGCCGAGACCGAGTACGCCCATTCCCGCAAGCACCTTGCGGCGAGTCAACAAAGCCGTCATTTCATACCGCCCTTTGGAGCCCGCCAGTCGGCAGGACAGGCGGGCGGGTTAACCGTAAAAGCGGCGCATGATACCAAAATGATCCGCTGCGCCGGTTTTCGATCGCCGGGCATTGTGGGATCTGGCGACAAAAGGTGTAAGAAAAAATGACTCAGGGTGATGGCGGAAGTGGCTCGACCCGGCTCCAGCCACCGCCCAGCGCGGTGTACAGGTTCACTTGCGCCACCAGTTGCGCCAGCCGGTCGGTAATCAGTCCTTGCTGGGAACTGAACAGCGAACGCTGGGCATCGAGGAACGTCAGGCTGCTGTCGACGCCGCTTCGATAGCGGTGCTGCGCCATGTCGTAGTAGTCCTGGGTCGCCTGCACCAGATCGCGTTGGGCCTGAAGCTGTTGTTCGTAAGTCTGGCGCGCCGCGAGGCCGTCGGACACTTCCTGGAATGCCGTCTGAATGGTCTTTTCGTACTCGGCGACGGTGATGTCTTTTTGCAGCTTCGCGTAATCCAGGCTGGCGCGCAGACTGCCGGCGTTGAAGATCGGCAGGTTGATCTGCGGCTGGAACGTCCAGGCCCCGGAGCCGCCCTTGAACAGCCCGGAAAGATCGCGGCTGGACGTTCCGGCATTGGCGGTCAGGCTGACACTCGGGAAAAACGCCGCCCGCGCCGCGCCGATGTTGGCATTGGCGGCGCGCAGCTTGTATTCGGCCTGGAGAATGTCCGGCCGGCGTTGCAGCAGATCCGACGGCAACCCGGCCGGCACGGTTGCCACCAGATCACTGTTCAGCGGACGCGCCGGCAGGTTTTCCGACACCGGCGCGCCCACCAGCAGCGTCAGGCTGTTCAAGTCCTGGGCGACCTGGCGCTGATAACGGGCCAGGCTCGCGCGGGTGCTGTCGACGCTGGTCTGCGCCTGAATCTGATCCAGTGCCGAAGACTTGCCGGCCTCGCGGTTGCGGGTGGTCAGGTGCAGGCTGCGCTCGTCGGCGGCCAGTGTTTCCCGGGCCAGCGCCAACAACTCCTGATCCGCGCGCCAGGTCAGGTAGGCATTGGCGACATTGGCCACCAGACTCAATTGCGCACTGCGCCGGGCTTCTTCGGTGGACAGCCAGCTCAGCAGCGCCTGCTCGCTGAGGCTGCGCACCCGGCCGAAGAAGTCCAGTTCATAGGCGCTGATGCCCAGGTTCACCGAATAGGTCGAGGTGATCGCCGCCTTGGTGCGGGTCACGCTGGACGGCACCCGCTGACGCAGTTCGTTGGCGTTGGCCGACACCGCCGGCAGCAGATCGGCGCGCTGGATGCGGTACTGCGCCTGAAACGCCTCGACATTCAGCGCGGCCACCCGCAGATCACGGTTGTTGACCAGCGCGCTTTCGATCAATTGCTGCAATGCCGGGTCATTGAACAGCGCGCGCCAGTCCTCGACCCGGGGTGTGACCGGGGATTGCGCGGCATACGCCGGACCTTGCGGATACTGCGCAGCGCTCGGCGATGCCGGTCGCTGGTAATCGGGAATCAATGAGCAACCACCCAGCAGCAGCGCGGCGGACAGCAGGGAAATCGGCAACCTGGACATCAAACAGCCTCGTTCACGAATGAGAGCGGACGCCGGGCGCCCGTAATGAGAAAACGCCGGATCAGGCCCCGGCCATCCATTTCGCCAGACCGTGACGGCCGCTGACCCCAAGCTTGGCGGCTGCGCGCTTGAGGTAGGTCTCGATCGAGCTGTTCTTGACCCGCAGCTTTTCTGCCATCTGCGGCACGGTGCCGCCGGTCAGCAGACCCAGGCAGACCTCTTTCTCGCGTACCGACAAGGTGATGTCGCCCAACGCCAGGCGTTCATCGAACACTTGTTGCAACGGCGTCTGGGGTTGATCGGCTTGTGGCGCCCGGGGTTGGCGGGCGATGGCTTGTCGGCTGATGTGCGCGTGGCGCTCGATCAAGGGCAACAGGGTGTCGGACAGGCGCTTGAGGAACGACAGCTCCGGCAAGGAAAACACTCGATGCGTGTGGGGACGGTAGAACGAGATGACGCAACGGCGGTTGGACGTGCGGGACACCAGATTGCATTGGTGGACGCTGTGGTGCGGGTGTCGATGCTGGAGCGAGGCTTTCAGTTGAATCAGTAGCGAGTCGTTCATCTCGATCATCTGTTGCAGCAGCGGGTGGTCGTCCGGTTGCTGCAACGGATCCGGGGGCGGGAAGGTGTCCGGCAAGCCGGCACTGCCCAACGCCTTGATCTCGACCACGCTGGACTCCCGTTCATCCAGGGTCCACTCACTGAGATGGACGCGATTGACGGGTACGAGGTTGTCGACCAGCTGGAACATGTTCGTGGCAAAACGCTCGTTGCCGGTGCTGGCGATCAGTTCACCCAGTTGCCAATAGAAGTGTGGATTTTCCATGTTGCGAAGACTGCCGGTCAGATTCATATCCTTGTCATCCTTGATTTAGAGCCATTGCCGAATCGTCTGCCGTGCATGCACCCGTGAACCGCCCACCCAGTCTTTTCTCCTTGAAATCGATCTGGAGCGGGATTTAAGCCTATGCATTTGTCCTACGTCTGTAGGGGAAAACAGGGACACAAAGTGCCACCATTTCCGAAAAAATGGCGTCACGTTTCTGTCAGATCTATGTGTAAGGTCATGTAGTCCGTGACTGTACGGTCTAGTGCGACCCCCGAAATCCGGGGCTTGGACCGACGCGTCCCACCATCGCGAGGCGCTAGTCGGTAGCAGCGAGTGGCGATTGTCCTACAGGATTTTCAGCCATTTCTTTCCGAACTTTTAGGGGGATCGCTGACCTGTCCGGCCCTGTTGGATCGCAGGACGATGCGATGTGGGCAGGGTTGTCCGGGTTTCACGTGTCACGCGGGTTTCGGGGCCGATGCTTGAATACGCGCCAAATCACGTGAGATGGATCTTATGAACCAATTTGCTGCCGACGCGGCGGACGGTCTGTCCGCGATTTCCGAGGCCTTTCCGCTGACTGCCGCCCAGCGCGACATCTGGCTCGATCAACTGCGTCAGGGAAACTCGCCGATGTACAACATCGGTGGTTATGTCGAACTGACCGGGCCGCTGGATCCAGCGTTGATGCAGGCAGCGCTTGAAGGGCTCGTGGCCCGGCATGACGCCATGCGCACCAGCCTGCTGCCGGGGGCCGGCGAGCATGGGCTGCCGTTGCAGCGTTTCGCGCAATCGATGCCGGTGCCGATGCCGGTGCACGACTTTCGCAGCCATCCCGACCCTGGTTCCTCCGCGCGCCAACTGACTCAGGAATGCATCGAACAGCAGTTCATGCTGGACGGCGGGCCGTTGTTCCGGTTTCGCCTGATCTGGCTCGATGACGACTGCCATTGGCTGTCACTCCAGGCCCATCACTTGATCGTCGATGGCTGGGGTTTCGGCGAGATGCTCAAATCCCTCGACGAGATCTACAACGCGCTGGCGCTCGGGCAGCAGCCACCCGATTCGGCGCCGTCCTATGTCGATTTCATCCGTGACGATGCGCGGTATTTTCAGTCCCCCCGTTATGCCCGTGACCGTGCGTACTGGCTGGACAAATACCAGCACCGTCCCGAACCGCTGTTGTTGCCGCGCTATCAGGAGCGCTTTGCCGGCGCTGCGGCACCGACCCGGATTTTCTCGCAGGTGTTTCCGGCACGCCTGCATGAACGCATGAAACACGTGGCCCGGGAATACGGCGCATCGGCGTTTCATGTGTTGCTGGCAGCGATCCATGTGTATTTCAGCCGCAGCGCCCAGCGTGACGAATGGGTGGTGGGCGTGCCGCTGCTCAACCGTTCCGGCGCCCGGTTCAAATCGACCCTGGGGCTGTTCACTCAGGTCAGCGCGGTGCGCATGGGGTTCGGTCGCGAGTTGTCGTTCAAGGCACTGGTCAAGGCGATTGGCGATGAACTGAAACAGGATTTCCGCCATCAGCGTTTCCCCCTCAGCGAAATGAACCGCGCACTCGGTCTGCTGCGCGAGGATCGCTCGCAGCTGTTCGAAGTGACCGTGTCCTATGAGCGCGACGCGCATGAGTACCGCTACGGCGATGCGCAGGGGCGGGTGGTCAAAGTGTCGAACCACGAAGAGGGCACGCCATTGTCCGTGCACCTGCTGAGTAGCCGGGGCGAGGACGAGGACAGCTTGTACATGGTGTACAACGAAGCCTACTTTGACGCCGACGAAATCGCCGCGCTGAGCGGGCGTTTGCTGTGGGTGCTGGAGCAGGGGCTTGAAGAACCCGCGCTGGCGGTGGGCGATTTCAGCCTGAGCCTGCCGGCCGAAACGGCGCTGTTGCAGCAGTGGAATGACACCCGCGCGGAATATCCTCAAGACCTGACCATCCACCAGCGCATCGAAGCGCAAGCGGCGACGCGACCGGATGCGCTGGCGGCAGAGTTCCAGGGCTTGCGGCTGACCTATGCCGAGCTGAACCGACAGGCCAACGCCCTGGCCCATCATTTGATCGGGCTCGGTGTACGACCCGACGACCGCGTGGCGCTGGTCGCCCGCCGAGGGCTGGACACACTGGTCGCGCTGCTGGCGATCCTCAAGTCCGGCGCAGGTTACGTGCCGGTCGATCCGGCCCATCCGGCGGAACGTTTGAGCTATCTATTGAGCGACAGCGCTCCGGTCGTGGTCCTGACCCAACGCGATCTGCGCGTTCGTTTGCCGGTGCTGGACGTGCCGCTGATCGAAATCGATTCGCGCGGCTGGCCGATCAACGATCTCAACCCCGACGTCCCGGGGCTGACCACCGCGCACCTGGCCTACGTGATCTACACCTCCGGCTCCACCGGCCAGCCCAAAGGCGTGATGGTCGAGCATCACACGCTATCGAATCTGGTCGACTGGCATTGTACGGCGTTCGATCTGTGTGCCGGTCGCCACACTTCAAGCCTCGCCGGTTTCGGTTTCGACGCCATGGCCTGGGAAGTCTGGCCTGCATTGTGTGCCGGTGCGACCCTGCACTTGGCGCCATCCCGTGACGGCGGCGAAGACATCGACGCACTGCTCGATTGGTGGCGCGCGCAGCCGCTGGACGTGAGTTTCCTGCCGACCCCGATTGCCGAATACGCCTTCAGCCGCCACCTCGAACACCCGACCCTGGGCACACTGCTGATCGGCGGTGATCGTCTGCGCCAGTTCAATCGCGAGCAGACGTTTGCGGTGATCAACAACTACGGCCCGACCGAGGCCACTGTGGTCGCCACCTCGGGCCGAATCGAACCGGGCCGGACGCTGCACATCGGCAAACCCGTGAGCAATGCCACCACTTATCTGCTGGATGACCGACAGCGTCCGGTGCCGATTGGCGTTCCCGGTGAGTTGTACGTCGGTGGCGCCGGTGTAGCGCGGGGTTACTTCAATCGCCCTGATCTGACCGCCGAACGTTTCCTCGACGATCCATTCAGCCGCCAGCCTAACGCGCGTATGTACCGCACCGGCGACCTCGCACGCTGGCGCCCCGACGGCACTATCGAATACCTGGGCCGCAACGACGATCAGGTGAAAATCCGTGGCGTGCGCATCGAGCCAGGCGAGATCGAAGCGGCGTTGAGCAGTCACGAATTCGTGCGCGATGCGGTGGTGCAGGTGCGCGACGGGCAGTTGCTGGCCTGGTTCACCGAACGCCAGCCGCTGGATATCACGCAGTTGCATGCTCACCTCAAGACCCGTCTGCCCAGCGCAATGCTGCCGTCGGCCTACGTGCGTTTGACGGCGTTGCCGCTGACGGCCAACGGCAAACTGGATCGCCAGGCGTTGCCGGCGCCGGGGCCGGAGGCGTTGATCCGCCGCGAGTACGAAGCCCCTCAAGGCGACGTCGAAATCCTCCTGGCGCAGATCTGGGCCGAGGTGCTGCAAGTCGAAAAGGTCGGGCGTCATGATCACTTCTTCGAGCTGGGTGGGCACTCGTTGCTGGCGGTCAACCTGATCGAGCGCATGCGCCAGCTCGGCATGAGCAGCGATGTGCGCGTGCTGTTTGGCCAGCCGACGCTGGCGGCACTGGCCGCATCGGTGGGCACTGGTCGCGAGGTCGAAGTGCCGGCCAACCGCATTCCGCCAGGTTGCACGCAGATCACCCCGGACCTGTTGCCGTTGGTAGAACTGGATCAGGCCACCCTCGACCGGATCATCGCCACCGTGCCGGGCGGAGCGGCCAACGTGCAGGACATTTATCCGCTGGCGCCGTTGCAGGAAGGCATCCTTTATCACCACATCACCGCCGCGCAGGGCGATCCGTATCTGCTGCAATCGCAGCTGGCGTTCGACAGCGTCGAGCGGGTCGAGGCCTATGCGGCGGCGCTGCGTCAGGTCATGGCGCGCCACGATATCCTGCGCACTGCGGTGGTCTGGGAAGGTTTGACCACTCCGGTTCAGGTGGTCTGGCGCGAAGCCGGACTGCCGGTGCAGGAAATCACCCTCAACCCGGCCGAGGGCGATGTCCTTACGCAACTGCATGCGCGCTTCGATGCTCGGCGTTATCGCATCAACGTCAGTCAGGCGCCGCTGATCCGGCTGATGTATGCCCGCGATCCGGCCCACGGGCGGATCGTGGCGATTCTGTTGTTCCATCACCTGGCGCTGGATCACATCGCGCTGGAAGTCCTGCGCCATGAAATGCGCGCCAACCTGTTGGGGCAGGGTGAACCGTTGCCGCCGGCAGTGCCGTATCGCAATTACGTGGCCCAGACCCGACTGGGCGTCAGCGAGCAGGAGCATGAAGCATTCTTCCGCGAGATGCTCGCCGACATCGACGAGCCGACCTTGCCGTTCGGTTTGCAGGACGTGCAGGGCGACGGTCGCGGCATCGATGAAGCCGTACGCACGCTTGCGCCGGAACTGGACCGGCGTTTGCGCCTTCAGGCGCGGCAGGCGGGCGTCAGCGTGGCCAGCCTGATTCACCTGGCCTGGGCGCAGGTGCTGGCAGCGACCTCCGGGCAGGAACGCGTGGTGTTCGGCACAGTGTTTATGGGGCGTATGCAAGGCGGCGAGGGCGCGGACCGGGCGCTGGGGGTGTTCATCAACACCCTGCCATTGCGGGTGGACATGGACCGGGGCGCTCGCGATGCCGTGCTGCTCACCCACGCCCGACTGACCGACTTGCTCGCGCATGAGCACGCATCGCTGGCGCTGGCCCAGCGTTGCAGCGGGGTCTCGTCACCGGCGCCGCTGTTCAGTGCGTTGCTCAACTATCGACACACCGACCTTAAGGCGCAGGAGTCGGCGTCAGACGAAGCCTGGCAGGGTATCCAGACTCTGGAAAATGAAGAGCGCACCAACTATCCGATGACCCTGAGCGTCGATGATCTGGGCAGCGCCTTGCAGATCACCACGCGCACCCTGACAAGCATCGGTGCGCAGCGCATCGGCGACTACGTGCAAACCGCGTTGCAGGTACTGGTAGATGCCCTTGAGCAAACCCCGCAACAGCCGCTGAGTCGCTTGCCGATCCTGCCGGCGGCGGAGCTTGAGCAACTGCTGGTCGAGTTCAATGCCAGCGAAGTCGATTGCCCGATCGATCAGCCGCTTCAGGTGTTGTTCGAACAGCAAGTGCAGTGCAGACCCGACGCCATCGCCTTGCAGGCTGGTGAGCAACAACTGACCTATCGCCAGCTGAACGAACAGGCCAACCGTCTGGCGCATCATCTACGCGAGCACGGTGTGCAGCCCGATTCGCGGTTGGCGATCTGCGTCGAACGCAGCCCGGATCTGATAGTCGGCCTGCTCGGCATTCTCAAGGCTGGCGGTGCTTACGTGCCGCTGGATCCGGACTATCCGCTGGATCGCCTGCATTACATGTTGCAGGACAGCGCCCCGGTGGCGGTGCTGGTGCACGAGGCTACCCGCAATCTGCTGGGTGACCCGGGTGTGCCGGTCATCGATTTCGACCGTTGCACCTGGCAGGGCGCTTCCGCCGACAACCTGAAAATACCGGGTCTGAACGCTGCGAGCCTGGCTTACATGATCTACACCTCGGGCTCCACCGGCACGCCGAAGGGCGTGATGATCGAGCACCGAAGCGCCTGCAACATGGTGCATTGGGGCTCGCAGATCAGCCCGCCGACCGAGCACGGCGCGCTGTTGCAGAAGGCGCCGTTCAGCTTCGACAGTTCGGTGTGGGAGATTTTCTGGCCGCTGTGTTCCGGCCTGCGGCTGGTGCTGGCGCGGCCCGACGGCAACCGCGATTCGGCCTATGTGACTCAGGTGATTCGTGAACGGCAGATCACCGTGGTCAAGTTCGTGCCGGCGCTGCTGCAACAGTTCATCGAGCAGGACGATGTCAGCCAGTGCACCAGCCTGACCGACGTGCTCAACGGTGGCGGTGAACTGACCGCCGCACTGGCCCGACGCGTTCGCGAGCGCCTGCCGTGGGTGCGTCTGCACAACGTCTACGGCCCGACCGAAACCACGGTCGACAGCACCGGCTGGACGCTGGAGCCGGATCAACCGGTGCCGGAGGCCGTGGTGCCGATCGGCAAGGCCCTGAGCAACACCCGGCTCTACGTGCTGGATGCCCACGATCAACCGGTGCCGTTCGGTGTCAGCGGTCACTTGCACATCGGCGGGGTCGGAGTTGCGCGGGGTTATCTGGGGTTGCCGGACATGCAGGCCGAGCGCTTCATCGACAGTCCGTTCGTGGCCGGTGATCGCCTGTACCGCACCGGCGATCTGGTGCGCTACCGGGCGGACGGCAACCTCGAATTCCTCGGCCGCAACGACTTCCAGATCAAGCTGCGTGGCCTGCGTCTGGAGCCGGGGGAAATCGAGGCGCGGCTGATCGAGTACCCGGCGGTGCGTGAAGCGGTAGTGCTGGTGCGGGACGAGCGGCTGGTGGCGTATTTCACCGTGCGCGAAGGCTTCGACGCGCCCCCCATCGAAACCTTGCGTGCCCATGTGCTGGAGCGTTTGCCGGAGTACATGGCGCCGGGCGCTTACGTGAAACTCGACGCGCTGCCCCTGACCCCCAACGATAAGGTCGACCGCAAAGCCTTGCCGGCTCCGGGAGCGGAGGCGGTGCTCAGTCGCCGCTACGAGGCGCCCGAGGGCGAAGTCGAAATCCGGCTGGCGCAAATCTGGGCCGAAGTGCTGCAACTGGAGCAGGTCGGGCGCAACGACCATTTCTTCGAACTCGGCGGGCATTCGTTGCTGGCGGTCAGTCTGGTGGCGCGCATGCGTCAGGCCGGGCTGCACGTCGATGCGCGGACGCTGTTCAGCCAGCCGACCCTGGCCGCGCTGGCGGTTCAGACTTCGGCGCAGGCAAAACAGGTGGAAGTCCCGCAAACCACCATACCGACGCTCAACCGCAAACGTCGGCTCTGAGGCGACCTCGGCGTCGATTCGCGGTTCCCGTGGATCGACGCCATGACTGTCCGGTCACGGGTCTTGTCCCCGCTTCCCATGTCAGACACCCAGGCCCCGATGTTTTAGCTTTTCCGGGCTGCGCGTGGCCGCACGGACTCGCCGCTGCGCGCTCCTTTTTCCCGAATTTACAGCAGGTTACCCCCATGCAATTTCGCGAGCTGATGGCCGTTATTTCCACCCATGCGATCCGCCTTCAACAGGACGATGAAGACCTGGTCATTCTGGGCAACGACGACGCGCTGGACGACGCGTTGTGGGACAGCCTCGCCAAGCACAAGGCGCAGTTGCTGGAGCTGGTGGCGAGCCACGGCGGCGACTGGTCGAGCCCGGCGCTGCGCATCACCCCGGACATGCTGCCGCTGGTGCAACTGGATCAGCCCGCCATCGACCGCATCGTCGCCACCGTGCCGGGTGGCGTGGCGAATGTGCAGGATATCTATCCGCTGGCGCCGTTGCAGGAGGGCATGTTGTATCTGCACCTCGCGGCCGGCGAAGGCGATCTGTATGTGCAACAGGCGCAGTTCACTTTCGACAATCACCCGCGCCTCGATGCATTTGCCCAGGCCTTGCAATGGGTGATCGACCGTCACGACATCCTGCGCACCTCGTTTGTCTGGGAGCGTCTGGACGAGCCGGTGCAAGTGGTCTGGCGTCAGGCACCGCTGGTCTGCGAAGAGGTGCAGCTCGACGCCTCCACGGATGTGTTCAGTCAGTTGCAGGCGCGCTACGACGCCCGTCACCTGCGCCTCGATCTGCAACAGGCACCGCTGCTGCGTCTGGTGTACGCCCGGGATCCGGCGCAGGGACGGATCGTCGCGCTGTTGCTGTTCCATCACATGATCATCGACCACGTCGCGCTGGACGTGGTTCGCCGGGAAATCCAGGCCTGGCTGCAAGGGCGGACCGAACAGGTCGCGCCGGCGGTGCCGTTTCGCAATCACCTGGCGCGGGCGCGCATGGCGCTCGACGAGCAGGCCCATGAAGCGTTCTTCCGCGAGATGCTTGGTGACATCGACGAGCCGACGTTGCCGTGGGGATTGCAGGATGTTCACGGCGGCGGACAGGACTTCGAAGACGCGCAGCTGACGCTCAGCGACGCACTGAACCTGCGACTGCGCACGCAAGCGCGGCAACTCGGTGTGAGCGTGGCGAGCCTGATGCACCTGGCGCTGGCGCGGGTGTTGGGCCAGTTGTCCGGGCGCACCTCGGTGGTGTTCGGCACGGTGTTGCTCGGGCGGATGGAGGCGGGCGACGGCGGCGAGCAGGCGCTGGGCATGTTCATCAACACCTTGCCGCTGCGGGTCGATGTCGGCGCACAAAGCGTCTACGACGGCGTGCTTGCCACGCATCGACGGTTGAGCGCCTTGCTTGCCCACGAACAGGCGTCGCTGGCACTGGCCCAGCGTTGCAGCGCGTTGAGCGCGCAGACACCGTTGTTCAGCGCCATGCTCAATTACCGTCACAGTGCCGTCGGTGACGTTGCCGAGGTGATCGATCTGGCCCCCGGCGTCCAGGTCCTGAGTGGCAAGGAACCGACCAACTATCCGCTGACCCTGAGCGTCGATGATCTGGGCAGTGGTTTCCGGTTGTCCGCCATCGCCCCGAGCGGCATTGGCGCCGAACGGGTTTGCGGTTACGTGCAAACCGCTCTCGACGCTTTGCTCAATGCCCTTGAGCAGTCGCCCGAGACGCGTATCAACCAGTTGCCGATTTTGCCGGCGCACGAGCGGCAGCAATTGCTGGTGGGCTTCAATGACAGCCGAGTCGATCTCGATCTGGAGCAGACCGTTCACCGTCTGTTCGAAGCGCAGGTCGAGCGCACGCCGCA